>NZ_JBFPNL010000001.1:0-1384000 GCF_040815625.1 Microbacterium sp. LMI13-1-1.1
ACGACGCGGACGTGGATGAGCATGCGGCGGGTCCGTCGCCGACGGCGCAGGATCTGAAGGCTCTGGCGGAGGATCTCGCGTCGATGTTCGATCCGGATGGTGAGGAACCGAAAGACGAGGACGCGCGTCGTCGTCGGGGGATCACGATCGGCCGGGTGAAGGATGGCATGCATGCGATCCGCGGCTACCTGACCCCGGATGCCGCGGCCCAGTTGCAGCTCATCCTGGACGCGATCCTCAACCCCAAGGGCGACGGGCCGCCGATGCCCGGGGTGTTCTTCGCCCCGACCGGGGGCTCCGGTGAGGGCACTGATTCTTCGGACACGGACTCTTCACACGCTGGTGCTGGTGCTGGTGCTGGTGCTGGTGCTGGTGCTGGTGCTGATGCTGGTGCTGGTGCTGATGCTGATGCTGGTGCGAGCCCGAACGCTGACACGGATGCTGGGGAGGACCCGTTCAACTCCGACCCGCGGTCTGTGCTCGATGACCGCACCGCGGCGCAGAAACGTCACGACGCCCTGACCGCAGCTCTCGGGATCGCGGCCCGGCACAAGGACATGCCCACCCTCGGTGGGGCGTCACCGGTCGTCGTCGTCACTGTCGACGCGAACGACCTCGCCACCCACGCTACTTATGCCTCCGGCCCCACAGGCGCCGCGTTCGGAGGCGCCGCGTTCGGGGGTGCCGGTGCTGCGTCTGGAGCGAGCGGCAATGGTGGGTGGGCGACGATCCCCGGTTCCGGTGCTCATGTTCCCGTCTCTGTCGCGGCGCAGGTCGCATGCTCGGGAGCGATTCAGCGCGTGCTCATGGACGAGGGTCGGATCATCGGGATCACGACCACGGATCGGATCTTCACCGTGCACCAGCGTCGGGCGATCATCGCCCGCGACAAGGAGTGCCTGATCCCCGGATGCCACGTCCCCGCATCGTGGTGTGAGATCCACCACGTCACCGAACACGCGAGGGGCGGCCCGACGCATACGGATAACGGTGTGCCGTTGTGCTGGTGGCACCACCGCTCCCTCGGCACCTCCGGGTGGGAGATCCGCATGAACGACGGCCTCCCACAGGTGCGCGGCCCGGCATGGTGGGACCCCGCCCAGCACTGGCGCACCCCACGACTCAGCGCCGCGCAATTCGAAGTTCCCGCGCGCCTCGCCCGCACCGGATGACATGGGCAAAATCAACCACACCGCCACGACCGGTCAGAGCACGCCTCAACGGTGCTCAGCCGAGGGGCTACTCGCGAGCCTCCGACGGGTCGGGTCTCAGCGCGTCGTCGGAGCGGTGTCACGCCGCACTGCCGATGCGATGATCTCCCGATGCGATGGTCTCGCCGCAGCGCCGCAGCGCCGCAGCGCCGCAGCGCCGCAGCGCCGCAGCGCCGCAGCGCCGCAGTCCGGCAGTCCCGCAGTCCTGCAGTCGCCGCAGCAGCGTCAGCGGGTCACTGCGTCACCGCCGTGCCCACGCCACCGCATCATCGAACGGTGAGCTCGAACCCGTCAGCGGTCGGAACCACGGCCACCTGCGTGAGGTCGTCGACGTGGAAGGTCGGCTGGTGAGACGTCGCGTGAGAGCCCACGCCGATGACCCGCATCCCTGCAGCATGGGCGGCCTGGATACCCGCGCCGGAGTCCTCGAACACGACGCAGTCGGCGGGGTCGATGCCGAGCAGCTTCGCACCCAGCAGGAACCCTTCAGGGTCCGGCTTCGATGCCGACACGCTCTCTGCGGTCACGGTCAGCGACGGCACCGTGAGCCCCGCCTGGCCCATGCGGGCGTTCATCAGCGTCACGTCGGCGGACGTCACGATCGCGTGCGGATAGGGGCGCAGAGCCTCGAGCAGCACGTCGGCGCCCTCGATCGCGATGACGCCATCGACGTCTTTGCTCTCGTTCGCCAGCATCACGGCGTTCTCTCGGATGTTGATCTCGTGATCCCGCTCCGGAAGCATGATCGCCATGCTCTGATGTCCCTGGCGACCGTGCACGACATGCAGCACCGTCGCCGGGTCGATTCCGTGCGGCGCGGCCCACTCCAGCCACAGCCGTTCCACGACGGCGGTCGAATCCACGAGAGTGCCGTCCATGTCGAGCAGGACGGCGCGGGCGCTGATGGTCTCAGTCATCCCCTCAGGCTACTGCGCAGCAGCCGGAGTCCGAGGCGACCGACCATCACCCACCGAGGTACGCGCGATGCAGCAGCTGCGAGTCCTCTTTCAACTCCTCGGCGGTGCCCTGGAAAGAGACGCGGCCGCCGGCGACCACGACGGCCTCCCGAGCGAGCCCGAGGGCGAGCTGCGTGAACTGTTCCACGAGCAGCACGCCGACGCCGGATTCGGCGATCGACTTCACGATCGGCATGAGTCGCATGAAGACCACCGGCGCGAGCCCGAGCGACATCTCATCGATCAACAGGATCCGGGGCTTCGCGGCGAACGCACGGGCGAGCACCACCATCTGCTGCTCGCCACCGGACAGCAGAGCGGTGGGGGAGTCGATGCGCTTCTCGAGTTCGGGGAACTGCGCGAGCGCAGCATCCAGTTCCGCAGGCGTCCGCGCAGTGAGCGAGATGTTCTCGCGCACGGTCAGCGACGGGAACACGGCTCGCCCCTGCTCGATGTGCACGATCCCGCGGCGCGCCCTCGACACCCGGGACAGCTTGTCGATCGGCTCGCCGTCGAGCATCAGCGACCCCGAGGAGTGCGGGGTCACGCCGGACACCGATTCGATCAGGCTCGTCTTGCCCGCTCCGTTCGGTCCGACCAGGGCCAGCACCTCTCCACCTCTGACCGTCAGGCTCACATCCGAGATCACGGGTCCTGCGCCGCGACTCACGGTCACCGAATTCAGCACGAGTTCGCTCACTTCAGCAGCTCCGTCTCTCCCATGTATGCCTTCACGACCTCGGGGTTCGCGAGCACTTCTGCCTGCGGCCCACTCGCGAGCACCCGACCGAAGTCGAGCACGGTGAGCGTCGGGCACACCGAGCGCACCAGATCCAGATCGTGCTCGATGATGATCAGCGCCACGCCGTAGCGAGCGGGCAGCTCACGCAGTCTCGCGGCGAGAGCGAGGTGCTCATCGTGCGACAGGCCGGCCGCCGGCTCGTCGAGGATCAGCAGTCGCGGCCGCGAGATCACGTTCGCCGCCACCTCGACGAGCCGTCTGGTGCCGACATCGACGCTCGAGAGACGCGCACGCGCCGGGGGGCATCCGAAGAACTCCAGCACCTCGTCGATGTCGGAGGCGGCCAGTCGCCGCCGCGCCACGAACCTGACGTATGCGCCGACGGTGAGCGCCGGCGGCACCCTGTCCTGCTGGAAGGTGCGGCGCAGACCGAGTCGTGCGCGACGCGTGGGTGAAAGGCCGGCCAGGTCTCGATCTCCGAGCAGCACCCGCCCTCCGTGCTTCGGCAGGAATCCGCTGATCGCATCGACGAAGGTCGACTTGCCCGCTCCGTTCGGGCCGATGAGCCCCATGATCGACGCCGCGGGCACCTCAAACGACACGTCGTCGAGTGCCTTGAGCGCGCCGAACTGCACCGTGAGCCCCTCGACCGTCAACACGGGTGCGCCGTCCAGCGCGCGCTCGTCGACGGTCGCGGTGGTCGTGGTCGTGATGACCGTCTCGCCCGCTTCGGCATTCGGAGGCAGCGCCGTCAGGGTCGCCGACGCCGTCTTGCGATCCGCGCGTTTCCAGAGGAGGGTGCGGATGCCCTGCCCGAGGTTGGTTCCGCTGGTGATCGCCTGTACACCGAGCACTCCGAAGACGACGAATGCCCAGTCCTGCGGCACGCCCCAGCGCTTCAGCAGCTCGGGGACGAGCACCCAGAGGATGCCACCGAGGATCGCCATGTCGATCAGATGCGCTCCCGACATGACGGCGAGCACGTAGAGGGCGAGTGACTGCAGCGGGGTGAAGCTCGATGCGAACGGAAGCTGCACCTGACCGGCGAGCAGCCCGCCGGCGATGCCGCCGAGTGCGGCCGAGACGGCGAACGCGGTGAGCTTCGCGCTCTGCACGCTCTGGCCGGCAGCCGCGGTGCCGCGTTCCGAGAAGGCGACGGCCTTCCAGCTCGAGCCCCAGCGTCCGCGCTGCAGGAAGAACACGCCCAATGCGCAGACGGCGAGCACCACCACCGAGAGGAAGAAGAACTCGCGGTCGTTCGAGAACAACGTGGGGCGCTCGACGGCCGTGCCGTCGGCGGAGCCGGGGAACTGGATCTGCACGAGGGTGACGTCTGCGGCAGCGGCGAAGCCCAGGGTGACGACGGCGAGGTTGACACCGCGCAGCCGCAGCGCCGGAAGACCGACGAGGATGCCGACGAGGCCCGCCGCGATGCCGCCCACCACGAGCCAGACGACGAAACCGCCCGGGGCCTGCATGACGTTCAGCAGGGACACGATCCACGCGCCCACCGCGGCGAAGGTGAGTTGGCACAGCGCGATCATTCCGGCAGACCCGGTGACGATGCCGAGTCCCAGGATCGCGATGGCCGCGACGACCGCGCTGATCGCGAGGAAGACGAAGTAGCCGGGAAGCGCCGTGCTCAGGACGGCACCCGCCCCGACCGCGACGGCGGCGACGGCGAGAGGCCAGGACAGACGGAACCAGGGACGATCAGCGAGCGGCATCCCACACCTCCTTGCGCTGCGTCCACAGGAGCAGGACGACGATGAACAGGAACGGGAGGAAGTTGCGCACGAGCGCGACCTCGTCGATCTGCGCGACGAGACCGCCGAGCACACCGAGCACGACTCCGCCGACGACGGCGAGATCGAGTCGGCGGAAACCCCCGAGCAGCGCGGCGGCTGCGGCGGGGACGATGAGCATCGCGAGGCTGGTCGCGTCGTTCGACTGCGACGGCGCGACGATCATGATCGCGATCGCGCTGATCACGCCGGTGACGAACCACACGGCGATCGACAGCGGGCGCGATCGGATGCCGAGGAGTTCGGCGGTCGTCGGGCGTTCCGACAGCGCGCGCAGCTGCGTGCCGACCCTCGTTCGGCGCAGGACGATCCGCACCGCGACCGCCGTAACGATCGCCATGACGACTGTGGCGATCGTCACCTGACTGATCACGACCCCGCCGAAGGAGAACGCAGGACCGGCGATGATCGGCGTGAAGGGCTGCGGCTTGTTGCCGAACAGGATGAACGACATCGAGATCAGCAGCAGCAGGGGACCGACGGTCATCGCCGATCGGGTGGTGGTGGAGGCCTCGGAGAGCCAGGTCGCGGCGATCCATCCGATCGCGGCGGAGAGCACCCCGCCGATGAGCACGCCGAGCACGGAGCCGAGCCAGATCGGCAGCCCCAGTTCGCTGACGAACCATACGGCGCTGAAGGCGCCGAACATCCCGGTCGCGGCCTGGGCGAAGTTGACGACACGAACGAGGCGTGACATCAGGGTCAGGCACACTCCGAGGACCGCGTAGAGACCGCCGGCGGCGAGACCGGCGATGGCGCCTTGCAGCATGAGGCGTCCTTTCTGGTGTGAGGGGGAGGAGGACCTGCCGCCGAGAATGCGCTCGGCGGCAGGCGAGGGGCGGCTACTCGCCGATGCGGAGCCAGTCGTCGGCGACCTTCTCCCAGGCGTTCGTGCCGGATTCGAGGATGATCGGCCAGCCGGCGGTGTTCTGCGTGCCGAAGGCATAGGGCGTTCCGACCATGGGGTTCTCGATCGGTTCCATCCCTCGCAGCGCCTCGGTGACGGTCTCGCGCGTGATGTCGCCGTCGATGCCCTCGAGCACCTCGATGAAGTAGGTCGCCGCGAGGTATCCGCCCTGACTGAACGAGGTGAGGGGGATGTCGTTCGCTTCCATCAGCTCCCGCCAGTCGGCGTTGATCTCGTCGTCGTCCGTGAACGGGTAGAACTCGGCGGGGACGTAGATGCCGGCGCCCGCATCGTCGATCGCGTCGGCGAAGTTCTCGCTGTAGACGCTGGTCAGGTAGAGCCAGGTCACGTCGTCCCATCCCTGGGCGTTCGCAGCCTTGACCTGGCCGATCGCGTCGGGTTCGACCGGATTGATCGCGAGTGCCTTGCACCCCTGCTCGCGGGCCTTCACGATGTAGGGCGTGTAGTCCGATGCGCCGTAGGGCACGGTGTCGTCGACGTACTTCGGCTCCTTGCCGGTGATCTCGGTCCATCTGTCGATCGCGGCCTGGTAGGTCGGGCGCGTGGATCCTGCGATCTCCAGCAGGATGCAGATGTCATCGAGCCCGAGCACCTCGGAGCCGTACTGCAGGGTGAGGGTCATGTCGTTGAACGGGCCGACGTTCGCGGGCGAGATGTTGTCGCTGGCGAAGCAGCCGGTGTCCACCCCGACGCCGGGAAGGGACAGGATCTCCTCCTGCTCGTAGTACTTCGCGTTGATCTCGCACTCGATCAGGCTCGCCGATCCGACCAGGGCGACGGCCCCGTCGCTGCCGACGAGCTCGCGGGCGGATGCCGTGGCGGTCGCCGGGTCGCCCTTGTCATCGAGGGTCTTGTACTCGATGGTGCGTCCGTCGAGGCCGCCGGCCTCGTTGAACGCGTCGAACACGGCGGCGGCCGCGAGGGATGCCTCGGGGAACGTCGCCGGGCCGCTGATCGTGTTCACGGAACCGACGACGATGGGGGAGCCTTCGCCGCCCCCGCTGCCGTCTCCGCCGGCGCAGCCGGCCAGGGTGAGGGCCGCCACGGCGATGAGCGCCGCAGTGCCGGATACTCGCTTGTTCATGTGATTCCTGCCTCTCGTGTGCTTCGGGACTGCTGCGGTCAGTCGCGCAGCGCGCGGTTGACCAGTTCGGTGTCGGTGAACTGCTCGAAAGCGACGACTTTGTGATCGATCAGGCGCCAGACGTGCGCGACGCGGGCGGCGAAGAATCGGCCGGTCGCTCGGTACGTACCCGAGTAGGTGCCGATGCCCACGACCACGTCTCCGCCGTCGATGACCTCGTCGATGGCGACCGTGTAGTCGTCCCACTCGTCGTGGATGCGCTGGAAGACACCCGCAGCCACCGCATCCGGTCCCAGGTATGTGCCGGCGTAGGGGAAGCCGGCGGCCTCGGTCCAGCTCACGTCGTCGGCGAGCGGTGCGAGCATGCCGTCGAGGTCGCCGCGGTCGCTCGCCGCGTAGTGCGCGGTGATGATGTCTGCGTTGCTCATCGGAGTCCTTCCTGAAAGTCGTCGGTCAGACGGGCTGAGCGTCGGGGTACTCGACGGACCCGAGCGGATAGATGTGGCCGCCGCCTCGTGAGTGCTCGGCGTCGCCGTCGCCGTTCAGGCCGAGGAAGATCCCGGTCGTCATCAGCTGGTAGCCGAGGTCGTGCAGCCAGACACTCGCGACCGCGATGCGGAACTCACGGAAGCAGAACAGGTAGAGCCCGTCGGCGAACTTCCAGACCGTCGAGAGGTCCATGTCGCCGTGCCCGCGCTGCACACCCTCCAGGCACTGCCATGCATAGCGGCGGCTCGAGATGTACACGTGCTCGTAGAGGTGGTGCGGGCTGTATCGGTAGACGTTGCGCTTGCCGATGAGGTCTCGGCTCGGCCCGGGCACTGAGCCCGTGGCGGTGCCGCCGTCGGTGGTCGCCGCCCAGAAGTCCTGCCCGACCTGCGGGATGCCCTCGACGGCCTCGGCCGCGATCCGCGACCGCACGACGGTCGCCCGGTGCGTCGTCGTCGAGTACACGACGGTGATGGCCTCGCGCTCGCGGCTCTCGAGCGGGATGTTCACGAACACCACGTCGTCGCGCACGGCCACGGCGTCGTACGGGTCGGTGCCGTCTGCTCCGAGGCCCGACCAGGTGACGGCGATCGCGTCGAACGTCAACGAGAGCGTCGAGCCGTCATCGAGGGCGAGCGTCAGCGCGGTGCCCGACAGCGAGGCGTTCGGCAGTCGGAAGGTGTCGATGCCCGCGGCGAACTCGTCGTAGGTGCGCCATTCGTCGAGGGCGGAATCGGTCGTGACAGGGGCGATCATGGGGTTCCTGACGTCGCATCCAGCGGAGCATCGTCGCTCCGGGCATCGCGTCATCGCGGTGCGCTTGCCCCATGCTCCGGCCGGGCACGGCATCCGCTCAAGAGAGGCGGCGCCATCGCGCGCCGACAGTCAACCGGCGTGCCCTGCGGAGCAAGGATGAGGCGGGAGTCTGCCGTGCCGTCGTCCTCGCCGCGCTCTCGGCTGTCAGGATGAGGCATGCGAACAGAACCTCGGCCGGCCCTGTCGCCGGCGGTCAAGGCAGTCGCCTGGACGGCATCCGTCTTCTTCGCTCTGCTCCTCTTCGCCGTGGCGTGGGTGTGGTGCGGAATGTCCTACGAGGAGCAGTTCAGCGAGCAGTCCAAGGCCGTCAGCGCCGGGTCGACGATGGAGGGCTGGGGATTCACCGTCGGCCTCGTGCCGGTGCTGGTGTTCCATGCCCTGGTCGCGATCGGAGCGTTCTTCGCCGTCCACGACGGTGGACGGCGCGGAGTGCCGGCAAGTCTGGCGCTGGCGGTGGTGCTCGTCGTTGCGGTATCGCTGCCGGGTTTCGTCGCGGTGCAGCTGCTCTACGGAGGCACGATGTTCGCACCGCCGGTCTACGTTCCCTGACAGGCCATACGCCGAGCGCCGTTCGACGGGCCGAACGGTCCCGGGTCAGTGCGCGGCGCGGTACTCGCTGGGGGAGATGCCGAAGGCGGTTTTGAATGCGCGACTGAAGTGCGCCGCATCGACGAAGCCCCACCGGGCGGCGATCGCGGCGACGGGACGATCGGCGAGCATCGGGTCGAGCAGATCACGACGACACTGCTCGAGGCGGCGCGTGCGGATCCACGTCGAGACGGTCACGCCCTGCTCCTGGAACAGTCCGTGCAGGTGGCGGGTCGAGATGAAATGCGCCGACGCGATGGTCGCAGGTCCGAGGTCGGTCGAGGCGAGGTTGCGGTCGATGTACGAGCGGATGCGCTGCACGAGAGCGCGATGAGGATCGGCCGACACTTCGTCGAGGCCGAGTTCGCGGGTGAACACCATCGTGACGAGGTCGAGCGCGCTGTGCGCCAGCCGGGCTCCCGTCGTTCCGGCGAGCTGATCGAGGTTGCCGGCGAGTTGCGTGAGATAGGGCACGACCATCCCGCCGAGACCGCCCTGACCCGAGATCCGCACAGCGGTGAGCTGCCCGATCATGTCGGAGGGGAGGCTGATCAGATGCTTCGGGAACATGACGACCATCGTGCGGAAGTCGTCGTCGAAGACCAGGGAGTAGGGACGATCGGTGTCGTACACGGCGAGATCCCCGGCCTGGAGCACGGCTTCCCGGTCGTCCTGGATCAGCATCCCGGTGCCTGCGAGCATGAGGCTGAGCTTGAAGTACGACCGGTCGCTGCGCGCGATGAGCTCGGGCGTCCGCTCCAGGACGTGGGACGTGGCGCGCACCTCGTTCACGTGCACCTCATCGACCGACGCGCCGCGGATGATCCCGCGGAAGTGGTCGGGCCCGGCGGTCGAGACCTGCAGCGGCACGAAGGACTCCGAGACGGCGGCGCGGAATTCGCTGATGTTGCGCGCGACGAGCGTCGACACCGATTCGGCGGGGGCGGCGAGTGCACCGTTCATGACTGATCACCTCGGGTGGTGGAACGACGACGTTGTATACGATCCGTGCCGTGATGTTATCACTGGCACCGTCCAGAGGGCGAGGCTTCTATGATGTGGGCGGAGGCCAGCGATGCGATATCTCGGCGACAAGGTCATGCAGGTCCTGCGTCAGCTGCGGGGACCCGACACGGCGGATGCGGTGTTCGAAGCCACCGCGCTGATCGTCGGGGCGGTGTTCTTCGTGCTCGGGTTCGCGATCGGGTGGCCGGTCTTCTGGGGCCAGGAGATGGCGATCAGCGGCACCGGCTCGATCGGGGCGTTCGCAGCTTATGGGGGTGCGATCACCGCGGTGCTGGCCTTCGCGCTCGGCCGCCTCGTCGTCAGGCCCGCGACGATCGCGCCGGACGGCACCCGCGACGGATTCAGCGTTCCGGGGGATCGGTTGCGCTGGTACGACCTGGCCGCGATCGCCTTCGCGCATGCAGCCATCGCCTACCTGGGGTGGCTCGGCATCGCCGAGCTGCTCGAGCGCAGCTTCACCGACGCCCCGGTCTTCGCGTTTCCGGGCGCGGTCCTGGTGGCTGTGGCGTTCGCCCTCACCGCCTATGTGACGTTCCTCAGCGCCGTGGCGCTGACGCCGACAGTGCTGTCGCTCGTGCTCGCGGTGTTCCTCGTGGTCGGCGCATTCGCCGCGATGCTCGCCTCCAGCGATGTGCACTGGTGGCAGGACAACCTCTCGGCGCTCGGTATGAGCACCAACAGCGCTTCGGCCGCCTTCAACATCACACTGATCATCGCCGGCGTCATGGTCACGACGATCGCGCGCTACGCCACGGCGGGGCTGCCGGTGGACGACCCGATCGATCGGCGCGGCCGCTTCATCGTGCGCGGCGGTCTGATCCTGATGGGCATCTTCCTCGCGTGCGTCGGGATCTTCCCCGTCGACGAGTTCTTCCTCGTGCACAACACGGTGGCCACCGGCATGGTCGTCGTGTTCGCGGTCGTCGTGGTGGGTCTTCCGTGGTTCCTGCGCACGATCCCTCGGGTCTTCGTGGCGTTCGGCTGGGCCTACGTGCTGGTGATCATCCTGCTCGCGTCGTTCTTCGCCGTCGGCTACTACAACCTCACAGCGGTCGAGCTGATCGCCGCCGTGCTGATCTTCAGCTGGATCATCGTGTTCCTGCGGACGGCTGGATCGGTCGATCCGGAGCGTCGGCACGAGCCGGTTCCGGCCTGAGAGCCGCCTGTTCAGCGCAACGGCTGCGTGGCGTCGGCGGTGCGCTGGAGGGCGTGGATCGTGTGCGCATGTCGGCGCTGCGCGACGCCGACGAACAGGCAGTCCACGACGGCGAGCTGCGCGATCCGGCTGACCATCGCCCCGGCGCGGAGTCGCGGCTCGCGGGCACGAGTCAGCAGGGCGTGATCACAGCTCTCGGTGACGGGTGATGATGATCCCCCCGTGACACCGATCGTGACGCCGGCCGCGGCGCGCGCGGTCTGCAGGAAGTGCACGGTCTCGCGGGTCGTCCCCGAGTGCGAGAAGCCGATGGCGACCGTCTTCCTCGCTCCGAGCGATGCGGCGGCGCTCGCCTCGTGAGAGTCGGTGAGCACGATCGCCGCGTGTCCGATGCGGAGCAGCTTGCGGCCGAGGTCGGCAGCTGCCTGCCCGCTCGCTCCGATGCCGAAGAGCAGCACGCGATCGGCGTCGTCGATCGCCTCGACCGCAGCGGCGAGGCTGTCGTAATCGAGGTTCGCGATCGTCTCCTCGATGGCCAGCAGCTCCAGCGCCGCGAGCTTCGCCGTCGCTTCGCGCAGCGTGTCGGCCGCAGAGATCTCGGAACCGAAACCGGATGCCGCAGGGAACTGCACCGACTCGCGGCCGAGCTCGGTGGCCAGCGCCATTCTCAACGCGGCGTAGCCGTTCACCCCAATCGTGCGGCAGAAGCGGACGACCGAGGCCACCGAGGTGTCGCACCTCGCAGCGATCTCGGTGATCGTGCTGTCGACGACGAGGGTGGGATCGTCGGCGATCGTCCGAGCGATGCGGGCCAGCGACGGCGGCAGCTTCTCGGCCGCTGTCGCGATGGTCGTCTGGATGCTCATGGCTCTCCTGGCGGGGGGGCGGGTTTCGGTCGTGTGAACAATTCTTTCATGCCCGGCCGCTGGTGCGTAGACTATTTCCATGTCTTCTTCGCGAGCCCATGTCGCCGTCGACCTCGGCAAATCGCGATGCCGTGCGGTGATCTCGGGGCCGTGGGGCGCGGACGATCTCCGCCCTCAGCGCCGGCCCGTGTACGACGGCATCGGGGCACCGGGTCTTGCGGCCGCAGACGGCGTCGCCGCAGCACTCGCCGCGATCCTCCCGCTGAGAGAGCGACTCGATGAGCCGATCTCAGACGTCTCGGTGGGCGCTGCGGGAGCCTGGGCGGCCCCCGAGGCCGCATCCGAGTTCGCACACAGGCTCGCCCGAGCGATGCAGGTGCCGGTGTCCGTGACCTCTGACGTCGTGTCCGCCCACGCAGGAGCGCTCGGTGGCGGGGCAGGCGTGCTCCTGATCGCCGGGACCGGCGCAGCGGCCCTCGGCATCGACGGCGAGGTGGCCACCCTCGTCGACGGGTGGGGACCCGAGCTGGGGGATCTCGGCAGCGGATCCTGGTTCGGGCGAGAGGCGCTGCGCGCTGTCCTGCGTGCCTCGGTCGGCCTCGCACCCACGACAGTGCTCACGGATGCCGTGGGCGCGACGATCGGCGGCCCTGCGGCGATCCCCGCCTGGCTCGCGACCGATGGCCCGCTGCCCCGTCGCCTCGCGGCACTCGCGCCGCTGGTGCTCGATGCGGCAGAGAGCGGCGACCCCGTCTCGGTGGAGATCGTCGCCGAGGGCGTCCGTCTCCTGGTCGCATCGGCGGTCGCCGCGTCTGCGGGCAGCCGAGATGTCGCCCTCCACGGCGGACTCACCGCACATGTCTGGTTCCGCTCGGCACTCGACCGGGCGCTGGGCGCCGCGGGCCGCGCTGTCGCCGCCTCAGCCGGTGACGCCATCGACGGAGCGCTCCTGCTCGCGGAGCGCACTGATCTTCCCCATGAAAGGTTCGTGCATCGTGCCGAATGAACACGCCAGACTGACCGCCCTCCTCGACGTCCTCTCGACGCTCGGCACGGAGGCGTCGACGACGGAGCGGGGCGATCTCGACCTGCTCGAGACCGCCGAGCTCGTGCGGCGCATGAACGCCGAGGATCACAGTGTCCCGACCGCGGTCGGAGAGCGCAGCGCGGAGATCGCTGCAGCCGTCGACGGCATCACCGAACGCTTCCGCGCCGGCGGGCGCCTCATCTACCTCGGGGCGGGCACCGCGGGCCGCGTCGGAGTGCTCGACGCCAGCGAATGCCCGCCGACCTTCGGTACGGACCCCTCGATGGTCGTGGGGTTGATCGCCGGCGGGGAGACGGCTATCCGCGCTGCGGTCGAGAACGCCGAGGACGACGACGGAGCCGCGGCGGCCTCGCTGCAGGAGCTCGGGCTCACCGAGCGCGACACGGTCGTCGGCATCTCGGCGTCCGGTCGCACCCCCTACGTCGTGGGCGGCCTCGAGTTCGCGCGGAAAGTCGGCGCGCTCACCGTCGCGATCGCCTCGAACCCGGCATCCGAGATCGGGGCTGTCGCCGAGATCGCGATCGAGGTCGTCACCGGGCCGGAGTTCATCTCGGGGTCGACGCGTCTGAAGTCGGGAACCGCGCAGAAGCTCGTCGTGAACATGCTCACCACCCTGTCGATGATCAAGCTCGGCAAGACGCACCACGGCGTGATGGTCGACCTGCTGGCCACGAACGAGAAGCTGCACGCGCGCTCGATCCGCACGGTGACCGAGCTCACCGGCGCCGGGGTCGACGAAGCCTCGGCCGCGCTGGACGCGGCCGGCGGCTCCGTCAAGCTGGCGATCCTGATGATCTCCACGGGGGCATCGGCGGATGACTCGGCTCAGGCGCTCGACGAGGCCGACGGAATCCTGCGCGTCGCGATCGCCCGACTCTCTTGAGGGGCACGTTCGCCGCGTGCTTCCGCCAGGGGCTGCCGGATGACGACGACGCGCTGACCTCCGACGACGACGCGCTGACCTACGACGACGACGCGCTGACCTCCGACAGCGACGCCGACGGTGAGTGGTCGCAGGTGCAGGATCCGCCGCCTCCGCAGCATCCTGCATCCGCAGAGACGTGCGCCTGAGACGACTCCGGGACGTCCATCGCGGGGTTCTGATCGAGGAACCCGTTGGGCTTGAACCAGAATCCGGCGTAGTCGACGGGCATGATCGGCCAGTCCTCGGGGCGAGGGAAGTGCGTCAGGCCGAACGTGTGCCACAGCACGATGTCCTCGCCGTCGAGCGATCGGTCTCCGGCGGTGTATTCGGGCAGGCCGGAGCCGCCCTGATGCGCGTTCGGATACCGGCCGGCGGGCCAGATCTGCCCCTGCTCGTGCTGTGTCGCCCACAGGTGCCTGGTCGCGAAGGCTGCTCGCGCCGCCACGGATGACTCGGGGTCGGCCATCAGCAGTGCGGTCGGCTGGGGGATCAGGTGGTACGCGGTCGGGCGTCCGACGTGGTTCGTGCGCGACGTGCTCTGCACCTCCCAGGCGCGCGCGACGGACGAGTCGGCGTCGCGCTGAGCGGTGGACTCGGTGGAGAGCTGAGTCTCCGACCAGGTGAACGCGTTGCCGAACGGGTTGTCGGGCCCCATGGGGATGCGCTGAGCGTCGATCTCGAACAGGCGGTTCTCGTCGCCGTCGATCGCGACGTCGAGTCGAGCGCAGAACAGGTGCTGGTGCACGGGGGCGAACACCCCTGGGGCGAGCTCGGTGGCGTGCTTCTGCCGCACGCCGGGTTCGCCGGCACCTGCGAACACGATTCCCGTCGCCTTGGCCACGACCTCGATCGAGCCGTCGAGATAGAAGTGCCAGTAGAAGCCGTAGTCGTAGTTGCCGATCGTCGAGAAGTACGACACCACGAAGCGTCGCGAGCGGCGCACATCCGAGCGTCCCGCGAGGTCGGTGTGCTTCCAGAGGATGCCGTAGTCCTCCTCGTGCATGCAGACGACGTTGGGGATGCGCACGGGGTGGCCGTGATCATCGGCGACGTAGCCGTCGAGGTAGCGGATCACGCCCAGGCAGTCGCAACCCAGCTCGAGGTGGTTCGCGTTCTTGCCGAGCAGGTACTCACCGGCATCGAAGTAGCTGATCCAGAAGCGACCCGGCGCGGTGTCGCCGTAGGGCACGACCATCTCGGGCACGCTCGCTCTGCCGAGCACCGAGCGTCCGTCGAACGCGACGTCGTGCAGCACGAGCCCCTCGCGCGCGTTGAAGCTGACCCTCATCGACCAGTTCTCCCACTCGACGAGAGATCCGGTGACGGCGAAGCTCGGACCCTCCGGCTGGGTGATCTCGATGGGCTTGAGCGTCGTGCGCGCCGCGCCCTGCACCTCGGGGTAGTAGTTGCCGTGACCCGCGGGCACCGGCACATCGCCCTCGTCGTCGATGCGGATGACGCTGCCCGCGGTCAGATCGATGTGCACCACGAGGCCTTCGACCGGATGCGCCCAGGGGGAGTCGTTCTCGTCGTACTTCAGGAACGTGAGGGAGCGGATGACGCGGCGACCCACCTCGTCGGCACGGCCGGTGTAGCCCGGGGCGAGCGGGCCGCAGAACGCGAGCTCCATGTGATCTGCGAGTCCGCGGCGCGTCATCGCCGCCTGCCACTCGGGCGAGGCCTTCGCGATCGCCTCCGCGCGCTCGTACTCCTCGAAGAGGTACTGCGGCTGGCCGTAAGGGGGCGCGTCGTTGGGAACCCTTTCGTTGCGCAGGACCTCACCGCGGGTGATCGAGACGACCACCTCGGTGGCGACCCCGGTCGCGGTGTCGAGCAGGGTCGCGTCGACCCGCCGGTCGATGGGGGAGCCGGGCGTCCACGCGGCGAGCTCCTGCTTGGTGGGCTCGTCCGGCAGGAGCATCGGCACGCGAACCATCTCGCCGAGCAGCCCGGCGGATTCGAGCACGGCGCGGGCTGCGGCGATCTCGGCGCCGGTGAGCGGGTCGAGCGGGTGTGGCGCCGGGATCCGGTCGATGGAGACGGGCTGGGGGTGGGACATCGTCGTACCTCACTATTTCGAGCGAGCGCTCAATAAACGGATTGGCTCGATGGTACGACGGTGTGGCGGGGTGCACAAGAGCCTGCTGACGATCGACTCTGCGCAGGGTGCGGAGCGCGGGGTGGGCGCGAGGGGTTCAGGCGCGCCAGGGCGAGAGGATGCTGTCGAGCACTGCGAGATGCGCCTCGGCGCCGCGCGGCTCGGTGACCTCGAGCACCTGCTGCCCGTACGTGATCGATCGGAGCAGCGACATCACCGCCTGCTTCGGCGTGGCATCCGACAGCTCGCCGTCGACGATCGCCTCATCGATGGCCTCGCTGATGCGGTCCTGCCAGGTCGCGAGCGTGGGGGAGCCGGCGTCCGGGGAGGACGCGAGCGTCGCGAGGCGTCCCCAGAATCCGACGACCACGTGCGCCTCGGTGCGTGTCTCCGCCTCGACGGGAAGGACTTCCCGCATCAGGGCGTCGAGTCTGGTCAGCCCGCGGAGCCCCGTAGTCACCGATCGGATGCGCTCGTCCGTGCGCCGTGTGATCTCCGCCGCCGCCGCGCGGATCACGTCGTCGAATCCGTCGAAGTAGTGCCAGAGTGAGCCGGTCGCGACACCGAGCTCCTTGGCCACGGCGCGAGACGACACCGCCTCGTGCCCGTCGCGGGCGGCCACGGCGAGCAGCGCCTCGGCGATCTGCCGGCGGCGCTCATCGTGGTCTACGACGCGGGGCACACGCCCATCCTGGCGCATCCGACGCAGGTATCGCTATTTTGAGCAGTTGATCAATATGATGCGTGTGTGGATCACCTCCTCCCCGCAGCACCGTGGCTGATGGCGCTCGCCGCCGTCGTCTCGGCCGCGGCGTGCGTCGCGGTCTGGCGGGCCGTGCCGTGGCAGGGGAGGCAGAGCGCGCTGATCATGGCCGGCGCGATGATCGTCATCGCAGTGAGCGGCGGCGACGCGATGATCGGTCTCGTGCTCGGGATCGTCCTTCTCGCGTCTGCGATGCTCGGCACGGCAGGCGTGCGGGGAACGCCGGCGGCGGCCACCTGCTGCCACCGCGCGCTGGTGTCGCTTGTGATGGCGATCTGCTCGTTCGAGAGCCTGTCGACGGGCGAGGCGCTGGTCGAGTCGGGCGGCCACGGCGGCCACGGTCTCGACGGAGTCCTCTCGGTGCTCGTGGTGGCCGGGGTCATCGGAGTGGTGCTCTGGACGGTCGTATCCGAGTGGGTGATCCTGCCCGTGCATCAGGGTCGGACCGCCCGCCTGCTCACGGTCGAGTCGTGGGCGATGGCGGCGGGAGTCAGCGTGATGTGCGTGGGGTTCTGACGTCGTAGATGCTCCGTTAGCCTCGCACCATGGACGGATCGCTGCCCACCGCTGCAGAATTCGCAACAGGCATCCTCGCGGTTGCCGCCGATGGCACCGCGAGCGGGCTGTTGATGGCTGCGGTGCTGGGCGTCTTCCTCGGAATCATCGCGGTGTTCGTGACGTGGTACCTGATCATCGACCGCCGTCTTGACGCGCAACGCCGCAGGCGGGAAGCGTCAGTGCGATCCGCCGAATTCGATCAGCAGCACACCCAGAGCGATCAGGGCGACGCCGATCGCCATCAGCACCGAGAAGTGGTCCTTGAAGATCACACGGCCGAGGATCGCCGTGATGGCGACGCCGGCCGCTGACCACACGCCGTAGGCGACGCCCACAGGCATGCCCATGGCGAGGATGGTTCCGAGCAGGGTGAAGGCGGCGAGGTAGCCGACGACGATCACGGGGATCCACCGCCTGCGACGGAGACCCTCCGATGCCCGCAAGCTGAGAGTCGCGGTCACCTCGCTCGCGATCGCGAGGGCGAGGAGCAGCCAGGTCATGCTCCGACCTCCGCGGATGTCTCGCGCTTGTGCGACCCGAGCTCGACGAGCAGCACGCCGACCACGATCGCGCCGATTCCGACGATCTGCACCGGCCCGAGCAGCTCGCCGAACAGCACCGTGCCCATCACGGCGGTGAGGACGACGCCGATCGCCGCCCAGATGCCGTATGCCACGCCTACCGGCATCCCTCGATCGAGCACGATCGACAGCAGCCAGAGGGATCCGGTGTAGCCGATGACCACGGGGATGAGCCACAGCGGGTGAGTGAATCCCTCGGCGGCGCGCAGCGACAGTGTGGCCGTCACCTCGAGGACGATGGCGATCAGCAGCGGTGGCCACGCCGACGGGCGGGAGGGGGCGGTCATCTGGAGCCTTTCGACGCGGGGCATGCCCGGGGAGAACGCCTCAGATGCTCGCAGGATTCCCTGTCGCGCAGGTGAACGGCGGGCGGAGGCCGCGATTTCTGAACCCCGCAGCGTGGCGCGTACCCTGGAGGCATCCCCCGAAGCTCACCCGGCAATCTCGCGCGCCGGCGACCTCGGCGCGCTCACACATGCAAGGACGCAGATGAACGTAACCGCCGCACCCCATGACGACTGGACGGCGAGAGAAGAGCTGGCCGAGCGGATGATCCCGCTCATCGGCGCACTCAAGCGCGAGCGTGACGTGGTCACGTCGCTCCACGGACACCGACTGCTGGGACTCTCCGCCACCGGCATCGTCGAGGTGCACGACAGGGTGGCGCAGCTCGGGCACGAACGGCTCGCGGTGGATGAGACCCTCGCGGTGCTCGAGGGTGTCCATGACCTCGCCCCGGGTGCATCGTCGCTCGACCTGGCGCGCCTCGTCGCAGGTCACGCCGACAGCGACCTGCCTCTCGACGTCTATCTGGCCGACGCCCTCGCGCCCGCGGTCGGTGCGGTCGCCGCGGCGCCCACCGATGTCGTGCTCTACGGCTTCGGACGCATCGGGCGCCTGCTCGCCCGCATCCTCATCGCGCACAACGGCGGCGGCAGCGGTCTGCGGCTGCGTGCCATCGTCGTGCGCCGAGGCTCGGAGAACGACCTCGTCAAGCGCGCATCGCTGCTGCTGCGCGACTCGGTGCACGGCCGCTTCGCCGGTTCCGTCACGGTCGACGAGGACGCCGACCAGATCATCGCGAACGGCACCCGCATCCAGGTGATCTACTCCGACGACCCCGCGACGATCGACTACACGGCATACGACATCCACGACGCGATCGTCGTCGACAACACGGGGCGCTGGCGCGACGAGGCGGGTCTCAGCCGCCACCTCGAATCCACGGGCGTCGCACGGGTGCTGCTCACCGCCCCGGGCAAGGGCGCACTGAAGAACATCGTGCACGGCATCAACGACGGCACGATCGAGCCCGACGACCGCATCATCACGGCGGCCTCGTGCACCACGAACGCGATCACGCCCGTGCTCAAGGCGGTCGACGAGGCGTACGGAATCGTCCGTGGACATGTCGAGACGGTGCACTCGTTCACCAACGACCAGAACCTCATCGACAACTTCCACAGCGGTGATCGCCGGGGGCGCTCTGCGGTGCTGAACATGGTGATCACCGAGACCGGAGCAGCGAAGGCCGTCGCACGAGCGCTCCCCGAGCTCGAGGGCAAGCTCACCGGTTCCGCGATCCGGGTGCCTACGCCCGACGTCTCGCTGGCCGTGCTGCACCTGAGCCTCGAGCGCCCTGCGGTCAAGGACGAGCTCAACGACTACCTGCGTCGGGTCTCTCTGCACTCGAAGCTGCGTCAGCAGATCGACTACGTCGAGAGCCCGGAGGTCGTGTCGACGGACTTCGTCGGGTCGCACCGCGCGGGCATCGTCGACGGCCTCGCGACCATCGCCAACGAGACGGACGTCGTCCTCTACGTCTGGTACGACAATGAGTACGGATACTCGTGCCAGGTGATCCGCGTGCTCGAGGTCATGGCCGGCTCGCATCCGATCGTGCTCCCCGAGCGCCGAGAGGTGACGCTGCACGGGTGACGGCGCTGTCGGCGGCACCGGGCATGATGAGGGCATGAAGTCCGCATCCCTTCTGTCCGAGCGTCTGCGCTCGCATCGACTCACGGCTCCCGCGGCCTCGGTGACCGACGCCGCGGCGCACATGCTCGCGGTGCAGAGCCAGGACTTCACCGCCGGACGCTGGGCGCTCGCTGCGCGCACACGCAGAGAGCCCTCGCTGCACCTGGTCGATCGCGCCTTCGACAGGGGAGACCTGGTGCGGGCGTGGACGATGCGCGGAACCCTGCACATCATCCCGGCCCGCGATCTGCGCTGGGTGCTGTCGGTGACCGGCGACCGACAGCGCCAGCAGGCGGCAGGCAGGCGACGCGATCTCGGGATCGACCGGACGATGGTCGACGCCGCCGTGGCTGCAGTGGTGCCGCGGCTGAGCGACGGCGGCCTCACGCGCGCCGAGATGTTCGAGGTCTTCTCCGGTATCGGCATCGACCCGAGCGGGCAGCGCGGCATCCACCTGCTGAGCGAACTGACCCTCGACGGCCTGATCTGCCAGGGACCGGTCGTCACTCGAGAGCGGGTGAGCCGCGAGCAGCGCTTCGTGCTCGTCGAACAGCACATCCGCGAGCACGCGGCGCCGGACGACCCACTCGCCGAGCTCTTCGTGCGTTACGTCGACGGGCACGGGCCGGTCGGGGTCGCCGACTTCGCGTGGTGGTCGGGGCTCACGCTCGGCCGGTCGCGAGAAGCGCGCGACAGAGCCGCGGGCAGGGTGGTCGAGATCGAGGAGGGCCTGTTCGTGTCGGGCGCTCGCCCCCGTCGCTCGCCCTTCGTCGCCGACGTGCTCGCGCTCGGAGCCTTCGACGAGTACTACATCTCGTATGCCGACCGCACGGCGGTCTGCGCGCCCGAGCATCTCGCGCTGGTCGGACCGGGCAAGAACGGCATGGTGCGGGCGACGATCATCGCTGACGGTCGGGTGATCGGATGCTGGACGCACGCGAGTGCCTCGCTCGGCTCGGCCCCCGAACTCTTCGTGGCGGACGCCGACGACGAAGCGGTGCGCAGCGCTCTCGCGCGATTCACCCGATTCCTCGACGGCTGATCCGGCCTGCCGCGGCTCAGCTCACTCGCTCGCGTGGCGCCCGAGGAAGTTGTAGACCTCGTTGTCGTCGACGCCGGGGAACGCCCCACGGGGCAGCGGCGAGAACATGTGCGTGTGCACGCGGGCGCTGGGCCAGGCCTTGCCGTTCCACCGGTCGGTGAGGTCGGCGGAGGGGCGGCGGCAGCATGCCTCGTCAGGGCAGGTGGAGACCGCGCGGTCGGCGGTCTCGCGCCCGCGCCACCAGCGGGCGTCATCGAAGGGCACGCCCACCGTGATCGAGAACTCGCCGTCGGTCGATGCGCCGGTCTGCGTCGAGCACCAGAACGTGCCGGAGGGCGTGTCGGTGTACTGATGGTGCTCGTTCGTGCGGTTCTGCTGCGTGAACGCCGCCCGTGCCTGGAACTTGCGACACACCCGCTGCCCCTCGACGGCGCCGGTGACATCCATCGGCAGGGGCAGATCGTCGTTCTCGTAGACGCGTGTGATCGCGCCGGTGGCATCGACGCGGAGGAAGTGCAGCGACATCCCCAGGTGCTGCGTGAGCAGATTGGTCATCCGCATCCCGGCGGCTTCATGGGTCACGCCGAACGCATCGCGGAAGTCCTCGACTGCGAGGTTGCGGTCCTTCTTCGCCTGCTGCAGGAAGGCGACCGAGGCCGTCTCGGGCATCAGGCACGAGGCGGCGAAGTAGTTGATCTCGAGCCGCTGCTGCAGGAAGTCGGCGTAGTCGGTCGGCGGCGTGTGGCCGAGCAGGCGGTGCGCCATGGCCTGCAGCGCCATGGAGCGCAGGCCGTGGCCCCCCGGGATCGACGCCGGAGGCAGGTAGATCCGCCCGTTCTCGAGGTCGGTGACCGAGCGCGTCGAGTGCGGCAGGTCGTTGACGTAGATCAGCTCGAAGCCGAGCTTCTCGGCCATGATGCTCACCGTGCGGTGGGTGAGGGCCCCCTGCACGTGACCGGCCGACCGCAGCTGCTTCTCAGCGAGCCTCTCGATGTCCGCGAGGTAGTTGTTCTGCGCGCGCATCCGCAGGCGCAGTTCGGTGTTCGCGCGCCTGGCCTCTTCGGGAGTCGCGATCGCCTCGCGCTCTCGGCGCTGCAGCTCGCGGTGCAGGCCGAGCAGCGACTCGATCGTCTCGTCGCTCATCCCCTTCGTGACGCGCACCGGGGCGATGCCGAGCTGCCGGAACACCGGACTCTCCTGCGCGCGCTCGAGCTCGATCTCGAGAGCGGCGCGTCGGTTCGGCGGCTCGCCGGAGATGAGATCGGTGACCTCGGTGCCCGTGGCCAGCGCGATGGCCTGCAGCAGAGAGAGCTTCGGCTCTCGCTTGCCGTTCTCGATCAGGCTCAGCTGCGATCCCGCGACGCCGACGAGCGCGCCCAGCTCATCGAGCGTGAACCCCTTGTCGAGGCGGTGGTGCCTGATTCGGTGGCCAAGGGTCGCGAGGTGGATGCCGGAAGGAGCCATTCCTTGATCCTATCGAAAGAACTGCAATTCTTATCGCACAAGATGACGAAAAGTCGGGTGTGAACCAGAGGAAGATGGAGGAAACGCCCCTCACTTCAAAGGAGTAGTCATGGCGATCGCCGAAGTCTTCACCCCCCGAGCATCATCTGTCGCACCTGTGCGCACCTTCGGGACGGCTCCGACGTATGACACCCCTGCGATGGCTGAGCTCGCCGCCTGGGTCGATGAGATCGCCGCTCTCACGCAGCCGGCATCCATCCACTGGGTCGACGGCTCGCGAGCCGAGAACGACTGGCTGCTGCGGGGGCTCGTCGACGAGGGCAAGCTGATCAAGCTCAACCCCGAGTGGCGTCCCGGTTCGTACCTCGCCCGCTCGCACCCCAGCGATGTCGCCCGCACCGAGGGCCGCACCTACATCTCGTCGGAGAACGAGGAGGATGCCGGTCCGACCAACAACTGGGCGCCTCCTGCGCAGATGCGCGAGAAGATGACCGAGATCTTCGAGGGCTCGATGCGAGGCCGCACGATGTTCGTCGTGCCGTTCTCGATGGGCCCCGTCGGCGGGCCGCTCTCGCACATCGGCGTCCAGGTCACCGACAGCGCCTACGCAGTGGCATCCATCGGCATCATGACTCGGGTCGGTGACGCGGTGACCCGTCAGATCGCCGAGGGCGCGCCCTGGGTCAAGACCGTGCACTCGGTCGGCGCACCGCTCGCCGAGGGAGAGCCCGATGTCGAGTGGCCCTGCAACGACGACAAGTACATCGTGCACTTCCCCGAGACGCTCGAGGTCTACTCGTTCGGCTCCGGCTACGGCGGCAATGCGATCCTCGCCAAGAAGTGCTTCGCATTGCGCATCGCCTCGGTCATCGCCCGTGACGAGGGCTGGCTGGCCGAGCACATGCTGCTCATCCGCGTGATCGATCCGGCGGGCAAGGCCTACCACGTGGCTGCGGCGTTCCCGTCGGCGTGCGGCAAGACGAATCTCGCCATGCTGCGCCCTACCATCCCCGGATGGCGCGTCGAGACGCTCGGAGACGACATCGCGTGGATCCGGCCCGGCGAAGACGGTCGTCTCTGGGCGATCAACCCCGAGGCAGGGTTCTTCGGCGTCGCACCCGGCACGGGCGAGTCGACCAACGTCACGGCCGTCGAGACGCTCTGGGGCAACACGATCTTCACGAACGTCGCACTGCGCCCCGACGGAGACGTGTGGTGGGAGGGCCTGACGGATCAGGCCCCCGCGCACCTCGTCGACTGGGAGGGCAACGACTGGACGCCGGACTCCGACCGCCCCGCCGCGCACCCGAACTCGCGCTTCACGGTCTCGGCCGCCCAGTGCCCGCAGATCTCGGAGGACTGGGAAGAGGCGGTGCCGCTCGATGTCATCCTCTTCGGAGGACGCCGCGCGACCAACGTTCCGCTCGTGGTCGAGGCGACCGACTGGACTCATGGCGTGTTCCTCGGATCCAACATCTCGTCCGAGCGCACGGCCGCGGCCGAGGGAACGGTCGGCGAACTGCGTCGCGATCCGTTCGCGATGCTTCCGTTCTGCGGCTACAACATGGCCGACTACTTCGGCCACTGGCTGAAGGTCGGACGGGGTCTGCGGTTCGACCGCGCACCCCGCATCTTCCAGGTCAACTGGTTCCGTCGCGGCTCGGACGGTCGCTTCCTGTGGCCCGGGTTCGGCGACAACTCGCGTGTCGTCGACTGGATCATCCGTCGAGTCTCCGGCGAGGTGTCGACCGTCGACAGCCCGATCGGTCGCCTGCCGCTGATCGAGGACCTCAATCTCGACGGCATCGACGTGCCGGAGGCCGACCTCGAGGAGCTCTTCTCGATCGACACCGAAGCCTGGAAGACCGAGGCCGACCTCACCGAGGAGTTCTACGACACCTTCGGAGACAAGGTGCCTGCCGCGCTGCGCGCCGAGCTCGCCTCGCTGCGCTACCGCCTCGACAAGGCCTGACAGACCGGGCGCCGGTTCGGGGGAGCCGGCGCTCTATACCCCAGATCCCCCTACCCCCAGACCGCGAAGGCGGGATGGCTGAGGCGAACCCATGGCTGAGTGGTCTCTGACATCCCGCCTTCGCGCATGTGTGTGCGCGAGGTGACCCTGGTCAGGCGAGGAGCTGGTGCCGCGCCAGATCGCGGTAGAGCGGCGTCGACTCGATCAGCTCGGCGTGAGTGCCCTGACCGACCACGGCGCCGTCCTGCAGCACCACGATGAGGTCGCTGTCGATGACGGTCGACAGCCGGTGAGCGATGACGATGAGCGTGCGATCGGTCGACACCGCGTCGATGGCTTCGCGCATGCGCTGCTCGTTCACGCCGTCGAGAGACGACGTCGACTCGTCGAGCAGCAGGATCGGCGCATCGGTGAGCAGGGCGCGGGCGATCGCCAGACGCTGACGTTCTCCGCCCGAGAGCATCACGCCGTCTTCTCCGACGGCGGCCTCGAGTCCCAGCGGGTCGCGCTCGAGCACGTCGCCCAGGTTCACGGCGCGAAGCACCTGCTCGCAGTCCTCATCCGACGCGTTCGGCGAGGCGAGACGCAGGTTGTCGCCGAGGGTCCCGGCGAGCGTGGGGGCATCCTGCTCGACATAGCCGAACTGCGCGCGCAGCTCGTCGCGCGGATAGGTGCGCGAGTCGTGGCCGTAGAGGCGGATCGACCCGCCCGTCGGGTCGTAGAAGCGCTCGACGAGGGAGAGGATGGTGCTCTTGCCTGCACCGCTGGGGCCGACGAGCGCGACGCGAGCACCGCGAGGCACTGCGAACGAGACTCCGCGGAGGACCTCACGCTCTGCCGTGACAGCCGAGTCGTCCGTCGGCTCGAGGTGCGCATCGGCGAGAAGCGTCTGCGCCTCCTTCGCGGCCGCCAGGCGTGCGGCGACCACGTTCTCGGGGTAGCGGAAGCGCACGTCGCGGAACTCGATCGCGGGGGCGAGGGGGTCGGCGGTGTCGCGCGGGAAGGACGCGGCGATCTCCGCATCGTGCTGGGTCTCGATCGGCAGGTTCAGCACTTCCTGGATGCGACCGAGAGCACCGAGCGCCTGGTTCACCGAGGTGATCGCGCCGAACGTGGTCGCGAGCGGCATCACGAGCATGAACAGGAACAGGATGAACGTGATCAGCGACGCGATGGTGATGGTGCCGGCCGCGACCCTGAAGCCGCCGACGCCGAGCACGACGAGCAGTGAGACCTGCAGTGCGACTCCCGCGATCGGAACCACGAGCGAGGAGATCTTGGCGATGCGCACGCCGATGCCGTAGGCCTCGGAGGCGAGGGCCGACACCGTCTCGGTCTCGCGTTCCGTCGCCCCGGAGGCGCGCACGGTGCGGATCGAGCCGACCGCGCGCTCGACGCCCGAGGCGAGCTCGCCGACCTTCTCCTGCTGGGCGGTGGATGCCGTGCGGATGCGGCCGCTGAGCGCGGTGACGACGACGACCGAGGCTCCGATCACGACGACGATGAGCAGCAGCAGCACGGGGTCGATCACGAGCATCGCGATGAGAGCGCCGAGGAACAGGATCGCGCTGCCGACGGCATCCGCCAGTCCCTGCGTGAGCACGGCGTAGAGCAGCGTCGTGTCGGTGCCGACGCGCGACACCAGGTCGCCGGTGCGTCGGGCGTCGAACTCGCTGATCGGCAGGTGCAGGATGCGCGAGATCAGCTTGCGCCTGCTGGAGTACACGACCGCGGTGCCGGTGCGCTGCAGCAGGTAGTGCTGGTAGCCGGAGATGATCGAGGACACGATCACGAGACCGACGAGGGCCCAGACCAGGATGCCGAGTCCCTGATCGGACTGCACGGCTTCGATGAGCTGACCCACCAGCAGTGGTTGGGCGAGCGACGTGGCGGCTCCGAAGACGCTGAGCACCGCGACGACGATGAGCGTGCGCTTGTGCTCGAAGAGGAAGGGGAGGAGCTGGCGGAAGGTGGCGCGCGGACCGTCGTGCTGCGCGCCGCGTCCGCGTCGGCGTGATGTCGCCGTGCTGGACATGCGGAACCTCGTTCTGAAAGGGGGTAGTTCGACCGTACTTCGTGCGAGGACGGATTCTGTGGATGGGCTGTATGCGTTTCAGTGCTTGCCGAATCGGCGGTGCGCCGCCTGCTTCGAGACACCGAGTGAGCTCGCGATCGCCTGCCACGAGTACCCGAGATTGCGCGCGCGTCTCACCTGGGTCTCTTCGGCGCGGGCCAGTTCACTGCGCAGGGCGGCGAGGCGGTGGAGCTCGGACAGTGGCTCGCCGCCGTCATCCTGGGCGATCGCGGTCTTCATGGTCATCGTGAACCTCCTGCGTCAATATTGGTTGACGCTTCGAGAGATGTCAACATAAATTGACGGATCTCGCGGCGTGTGCGATGCGAGACTGGACCGATGCTGTCTGCATCGAAACCCGTCCCCGGCGACCGAGTCGCCGTCCTGTCGCCCGCCTTCGCCGCTCCTGCGGTCGCCCCTGAGATCCACGAGCAGGCTCTCCGACGACTCGAGCAGCTGACCGGACTGATCCCGGTGGAGTATCCGACCACCAGGCAGCTCGACGCGAGCCCTGAAGCCCGGGCCGCCGACGTCAACGCGGCCTTCGCCGACCCCGGCATCCGCGCGATCCTCGCGACGATCGGGGGCGATGACCAGATCCTGGTGCTGCCGCACCTCGACGCCGCACTCGCTCAGGCCGATCCCAAGCCGTTCCTGGGCTACAGCGACAACACCAACATCCTCAACTGGCTGTGGGGGCTCGGCATCCGCGGCTACTACGGAGGGTCCACGGCGGTGCACCTGGGGCCTGGGCCGGCGGTCGACGACGTGCATCTGCGCTCACTGCGCGCTGCGCTGCTCGACGGCGGCACGATCGAGATCACCGAGCCAGGCGAGTCGGAGGACGTGGGAAGGCGCTGGACAGACCCCCTATCGCTCACCGAGTACGGCGACCGGATCGCGACCGATGAGTGGGCCTGGGCCGGGCCGGCATCGCGCGTCGAGGGACGCACGTGGGGCGGGTGCCTCGAGAGCATCGACGAGCTCGCGCTCGCAGACCGGCTGCCCACGACATACGACCTGCGCGGCGGCATCCTGCTGCTCGAGACCAGCGAGGAGCGTCCGCCGGCGAGCTGGGTGGCACGCTGGATGCGCGGGTTGGGAGAGCGCGGGATCCTCGATGCCGTCGCGGGCGTGGTCGTCGCGCGTCCGCCGGTGAGCGACTTCGAGTTCCTGCCGTCGCCGGCAGAGGCCGATGCGCTGCGCGCGGCGCAGCGAGACGCCGTCATCGAGACGGTCTCGCGGTACAACCCCGACGCGGTCGTCTGCGTGGGCGTGCCGTTCGGTCACACGCGGCCCCAGTGGATCGTTCCCTACGGGGGGACGATGGCGCTCGACGGGTCGACGCGGACGATCACCGCCTCCTACTGAGCCCGACGACCACCCCGAAAGGGCGGCACCCCCGAGGAGGTGCCGCCCTTTCGCGTGAGGTGACGTGTCAGAGTTCGACGGCTGCCGCGACTCCGAGGTCCTCTTCGTAGTCGTTGTCCTTCGTCTCCTTCGACAGGAGCAGCGCGATGAACGTCAGCACTCCCATCGCCGACAGGTAGAGACCGACGAGCCACGGGGCGCCGTCGCCGAGTTCCCAGAGCCACAGCGCGATGAGCGGGGCCACGGCGGCGCCGAGGATCGACGAGACGTTGTACGAGATCGCGGAGCCCGTGTAGCGGACGTTCGTCGGGAACAGCTCGGGAAGCAGCGCGCCCATCGGACCGAACGTCGCGCCCATGAGCATGAACCCGAACACGAGGAACGCCTGCGCGAGTGCGCCCGTGAACTTCGGGTCCATCGCAGGCAGCAGGAAGGCGTTGAACGTGAAGCCGAACACGATGATGAGCCCGGTGACCCACAGGAGCAGCTTGCGTCGGCCGATCGAATCGGCGATCGGCCCGGAGAGCAAGGTGAAGATGCCGAAGAACACCACGCCGACGATCTGCATCAGCACGAAGTCGGTGTAGGCGAACCCGAGACCCGGATAGAACTGCGCGGCGAAGGCCGACGCGTCGAAGTCCTTGCCCGTCGCCTCGGCAGCGGCCTGCGCGGCGGCGGACGCCGTCTCGAGCGTGGCCGGCTTGGTGCCGTACGCCAGGGTGAAGTTGGTCATCAGGTAGAACAGCACATAGGTCGCCAGCATGATGAACGTGCCGAGGATCAGCTGCTTCCAGTGGTGGCGGAACACGGTCGCGAGGGGCAGCTTGCGGATCGCACCCTTCTTCTCGGCCTTCTTGAAGGTGTCGGACTCGACGAGCTTGAGTCGGACCCACAGGCCGATGATGACCATGACGGCAGAGAAGAGGAACGGGATGCGCCAGCCCCACGACAGGAAGGCTTCGGACTTGAGCGCGGGGTTCTCGGAGTGCGGCAGCAGCCAGTTGATGCCCAGGAAGAGGAAGTTCGCGATGATGAAGCCGAGCGGCGCTCCCAGCTGTGGGAACGTGCCGTACCAGGCGCGCTTGCCCCGGGGTGCGTTCTCGGTGGCGACCAGCGCGGCCCCCGACCACTCGCCGCCGAGCGCGAAACCCTGAGCGAGACGCAGGATGAGCAGCAGGAGAGCTGCCCACCAGCCGATCTGCTGGAACGTGGGCAGAAGCCCGATGATGAACGTCGCGATGCCCATCGTGAGCAGAGAGGCGACGAGCGTGGCCTTGCGGCCGAACTTGTCGCCGAAGTGACCGAAGACCACCGCGCCGATCGGGCGGGCGACCATCGCCGCACCGAACACCGCGAACGACGACAGCAGCGAAGTGGTGTCGTTGCCCGTGGGGAAGAAGAGCACCGGGAACACGAGCACGGCCGCTGTCGCATAGGCGTAGAAGTCGTAGAACTCGATCGTGGTGCCGACGAGGCTCGCCGTGATGACGCGCGAGCGCGGATTCGCGGGCGCTGTGGTCGTACTCATGCTGCTCCTTAGATCCATGGCCCGGTATACCAAGGCACCGAGAGATCCTACGCCTTCCTGAACGTTTGCTGGGTGCGTGTGACGTCCGCGGGGCGCGCGTGCGTAGAGTCGGAGACGGATGCTGATGCCCGGGGCGAGGGGAAGACCGTGACGACGAGACTGCTGCTGATCGCCGACACCCACGTTCCGAAGCGGGCCAAGCGGCTCCCCGACGCCGTGCTGCGGGCGGTCGACGACGCCGACATCGTGATCCACGCGGGGGACTGGGTCGACCTCGCGACGCTGGATCTGCTCGAATCCCGCTCGCGGGTCCTGCATGGCGTCTACAGCAACAACGACGGCCCCGAGCTGCGCGAGCGCCTGCCCGAGATCGCTCGCTTCACCGTCGAACAGGTCGACGTCGCGGTGGTGCATGAGACCGGCCAGCGGCAGAAGCGCGAGGAGCGGATGGATGTCGCGTTCCCCGGCGTGGATCTGCTCGTGTTCGGGCACTCGCACATCCCGTGGGACACGGTCGCCCCCTCCGGGATGCGCCTGGTGAATCCCGGGTCGCCGACCGACCGGCGCCGTCAGCCGGTCTGCACCATGATGCGGGTCACGATCGACGAGCGGCGGATCGATGCCACGCTGGTGCCGCTCGCATGAACGCCTCACCTGGCGGAAGCGACGACGCAGAGGTGCCCTCGGCGTACCGCGCTCCGATGCGCTCGCGCGACGACGACGTGAGCGACGGCCCGGCTGTCGAGCGGGCACTGGAGCTCGGCGTGTGCGGAATGGGCGGCAGACTCGACGACGCACCGCACTCGATCGCCGATGCGCTCGCCGCGGTGGACGCGGTCTACGGAGAACGGATGGCACGCCGACTCGAGCGGTTCGCATCGGTCGCCGAGGGCGTGTTCGTCTGGACGCGCGACGCCGATGGCCTCCTCTGGCTGGGACGGATCACAGGACCGTGGCGCTACGACGCCTCAGCCGACGCGTGGGATGTCGACCTCGTGCACGTGCGCGCGTGCGACTGGCTCGATCGTCCGATCGAGGCGGCCGCGGTGCCTCCCGGAGTGCACGAGGCCTTCGCGCGCGGCGGTCGCAACTGGCAGAGCATCACCCAAGCCGACGCCGCTCGTCTCACGGCAGCCGTCTGGAAGTCCCGACGCAGCCGGCAGTGAGCCGTTCAGTCGGCCTGGCGCAGATCGCGGACGATCGCGTCGTATCGGGTGAGGAACGCCCGTTCGTCGAGTCGCTTGCGTCGCATCCACGACGTGACCTCGTCGTTGCGCTTGCTCGCGTTGCACGACCCGCATGCAGGAACGACGTTCTCGACGGTGTACCGCCCGCCTCGCGAGATCGGCATCACGCAATCGCGTTGCAGTGCGATGTCGCCCGCTCCGCAATACGCGCATCCTCCCCAGGCCTCTCGCAGCGAAGCCCACTGCTCGACGGTGAGGTCGTTGTCCGCCCGCGCCACGCGGCCCTGGCGCCGCTTGGCGTAGCGCGCGCGAGCGGCAGGTGAGGGAGTGGAGAACCTTCTACGCGGCACAGACACACGGTACCGGGTCGAGTCGCCCCCGGAGGGCTATTCCTCGGTGTCGCCGAGGTCGAGCGACGGGACGAAATCGGCGGTCGCGTCGAGCAGGTGCTCGAGTTCGAGGACGACGAGTCGGTTCGCTCCTGTCTTCGTGGCGGGCGCGGGCACGAAAAGGGTGCGCTGCGGGCCGTTTCGCCAGTATCGACCGAGGAAGAAGCCGTTGACGAACGCGTAGCCCTTGCTCCAGGCGGCGGTGTCGAGGAACAGGTCTGCGGGGGAGTCGAGGTCGAAGTCCGCCACCCATGCCGACGGACCGGTCGTCGCCGCGGCAGACGCCTCTGCGGCGCGGGATCCGATCTCCGCAGCCAGGGCCGCGACGTCGAGCGGTGTCGAGTGCCAGCCGGTCAGCGCGACACCGTCGAGTGCAGGAGCGCCGATGAGGCCCTTCTGCTCGCCGAGCCGGTGGTCGTAGTTCACCCTGCCGCCCTCTTCGACGAGGATGCTGAGCGTACGCCCCGCGGGGATCCGCAGAGAACGGTCATGACGGGTGCGCGAGAGCGTTCCGACGGGGTGACCGTCGACGCTCACCCAGGCGAGGTCGCGAACCTCCTCGAGAACGAGCTGACCTCCCTGCCCCTCGGGCAGGGAGACGTCGTAGCGGACCAGGGCGCTCAGGTGCTCCAGCTCGTCGAACGTGAGGGGCTCTGATGATGCGGGGGCGCTCGCCGCCGCATCCGTCCATGCGCCCGCCGCGCTCAGCGGCACCGAGAAGACCGGCGCGGGGTCGGCCGCGGCCGGAAGCTCATCCGGCACCGGGGCGTACTTCGCGATGACGTCGCGGAACGCGAAGAATTTCGCGGTCGGGTTCCCGGCCTCGTCCAGAGGCGCGTCGTAGTCGTACGACGTGACGATCGGCAGGTAGCGACCCTTGTGGTTGGCGCCGTTCGTGAGGCCGAAGTTCGTGCCGCCGTGGAACATGTAGATGTTGACCGACGCGCCGGCAGCGAGCAGCTCGTCGAGGTCGGCGGCCGCCGCCGTGACCTCGGTGGTGTGGTGCACGCCGCCCCACCAGTCGAACCATCCGTCCCAGAACTCCGAGCACATCAGCGGACCCGTGGGCTGGTGGCTGCGCAGGGTCGCGAGGCGCTCCGCGCTGCGCGAGCCGAAGGAACCGGTCTTGTGCAGCTCGGGAAGGCTGCCGTCGTCGAGCATCTGGTCGGTGGGCTGGTCGACGGTGGTGAGGGGCACCGTGATGCCCGACTCGCGGGTCAGCGCGACGAGCGCCTGGAGGTAGGCCTTGTCGGAGCCGTACGCGCCGTATTCGTTCTCGATCTGCACGAGCACGACCGAGCCACCGCGGTCGATCTGCCGCGGAGCGACGATCTCGTAGACACGTCGCAGGTACTCGCTCACGTCGGCGAGGTACGCGGGTTCGGAGGAGCGCAGCTCGCGCTCGCCGGCGGTGAGCCAGTTCGGCAGACCGCCGTTGTGCCACTCGGCGCAGATGTAGGGGCCGGGGCGGACGATCGCGTCCATGCCCTCTGCCTGGATCAGGTCGAGGAAGCGCCCCAGGTCGTTCCACCCCGTGGCATCCCACTCGCCCCGGCGGGGTTCGTGGGCGTTCCAGGCCACGTACGTCTCGATCGTGTTGAGCCCCATCAGGCGGGCCTTGCGGATGCGGTCCTGCCACTGGTCGGGGTGCACCCGGAAGTAGTGGATGGCGCCGGCGATCACCTGGTGGGGGAGCCCCGCGCGGAGGAAGTCGGTCTCGCCGATGGAGAAGGAGGTCACGATGTGGTGCTTTCGATGGGAGGGCCGGACGGGGAGGGAGTCCCCGTCCGGCCCGGACGTGCGATTACTTGTTGACGGCGAAGCCCTGCGAGTTGCCGTACTCGACCAGCGCGTCCTGCCAGGTCACCAGCCCCTCGTTCAGGTCGGTGCCGTTCTGGTACGACTGGCCCACGGTGTCACCGAAGATGCTGTTGCCGTAGACCTGGTAGGGCAGGTAGCTCCAGCCTTCGACGACGTCGTCGGCCGCGGCCGCGAGGACCTCGTTGATCTTCTGGCCGCCGAAGTACTCGGGAGCGTCGGCGAGGAACTCCTCGCTCGAGAGCTCCGCGGTGGTCGACGGGAAGCCGCCCGACTCGAGGAAGGTCGAGATGCTGTCCTCCGAGTTGTTCAGCCACCACAGGAATCCGGCTGCGAGCTCCGGGTTCTTGCTCTGCGTCGTCACGGCCTGGCCGCCGCCGCCGTTCTCCGCCGTCGCAGGGGTGCCGTCGTAGGTCGGCATCGGCGCGACGCGCCAGTCTCCGGCTCCGTCGGGAGCGCCGGTGATCAGGTTGCCGGGCATCCAGGCGCCGATCACGAGGGTGGCGAGGCTGCCGTCGCCGAGGGCGCGGAACCACTCGTCGCTCCAGCTGCCGTAGGGGGCGAGCAGATCCTCCTCGACGAGGCGGTTCCAGTTCTCGGTCCACTTCTTCGAGCCGTCGTCCTGCAGGTCGATCGTGACATCCGTGCCGGAGGTCTCGAACGGCTTGCCGCCGGCCTGCCAGATCATCGAGGTCGCGAAGCCGGCGTCGCCGGTGTCGTTCGTGATGTAGGCGTTCGGGTTCGCGGCGTGGATCGCCTTCGCGGCCTCGTAGTACTCGTCCCAGGTGGTGGGCACCGTGACGCCCGCGGCGTCGAACACGGCCTTGTTGTAGAACAGCGCCATGGGGCCGGAGTCCTGCGGCAGCCCGTAGATGGCGTCGCCGTCGGTGACGGAGTTCCACGTCGACGCGGTGTAGTCGTCCTCGAAGTCGGCGAAGCCGTACTGCGAGAGGTCGACGAACGCATCGGTGAGGGCGAACTGGGGGAAGGCGTAGTACTCGATCTGCACGACGTCGGGGGCGCCGGAGCCCGCCTTGATCGCATTCTGCAGCTTGGTGTACTCCTCGTTGTTGGTGCCCGCGTTGACCACGTTCACCGTGACGTTGGGGTACTCCTTCTCGAAGGCCTCGACCTGGGCTTCGGCCGAAGGGGTCCACGACCAGTACGTGATCTCGCCGCCCTTCTCGAGCGCGGCCTCCACGGAGTCGAACGAGCCGTCGCCGGCAGCGCTGCCGCCTGAGCCGGTGTCGCCGGTGCTGCAGCCGGCCAGCGCGAGCGCTGCCACGGTTCCGGCCGCGAGCACCGTGAGGGTGCGCCGTGCGGCGGGTGAGGGAAGGTGCTTCATTGCTGTGTCCTTTCGGGGGTGCGGTCCAGCATCGGACCGACGTGTGCGGTGCGGAGGGATGCCGGGGGCTACTGCTTGACGCTTCCGGCGGTGAGACCTGACTGCCAGAACCTCTGCAGCAGCAGGAAGGCGATGACGATCGGGATGATGGTGAGGAGCGAACCCATGATCACGAGGTTGTAGATCGGCTGCGACCCTGCGCCGATCGCCTGGTTGCTCCACTGGTTGAGGCCGACCGTGAGCGGGTACCAGTCGGGGTCGGACAGCATGATCAGCGGCAGGAAGTAGTTGTTCCAGGTCGCGACCACGGTGAAGAGGGTGACCGTCACGATTCCGGGTGCGAGCAGTCGCATCGAGATCGTGAAGAACGTGCGGAACTCGCCGGCACCGTCGATGCGCGCCGCCTCGAGCAGCTCGGTCGGCACCGAATCCGAGGCGAAGACCCAGATCAGGTACAGGCCGAACGGGCTGATCAGCGAGGGGATGATCACGGCCCACGGCGTGTTCGTGAGGCCGAGCTCGCTGAAGAGCAGGAAGGTCGGCACGGCCAGTGCGGTGCCGGGCACGGCGACCGCACCGAGCACGACGGCGAACACGGCGCGGCGGCCGGGGAAGCGGTACTTCGCGAGTCCGTAGCCGGCCATGGTCGCCAGCAGGGTCGCACCACCGGCTCCGACGACCACGTACAGCAGCGTGTTGCCGAGCCAGCGCAGGAAGATGCCGTCCTGGTACGAGAACGTGGCCACGAGGTTGTCGAAGAACGCGAAGTCGTCGGAGAACCACAGACCGAACGAGCTGAAGAGTCCCGACTGCGTCTTCGTCGAGCTGAACAGCAGCCAGACGAGCGGCACGAGCGTATACAGCGCGTAAGCGACCATCACGATGAGCAGCGTCTTGGACTTGCGCGGATTCATCAGATCGTGGCGCTTCTGCGAGGGGCGGGCGAGGGGGAGTGCCATGTCAGCGCACCTCCGACTTCGAGCCGCGCAGTTGCACGACGTAGGCGATCACTGCGGTGATGACGCCCATGATGATGGCGATCGTCGCGGCGTAGTTGAACTGCTGTCCGGCGAACGAGAGGTTGTACGCGTACATGTTGGGTGTGAAGTACGTCGTGATCACGTTCGGTGCCAGAGGTCGCAGGATGTTGGGCTCGTTGAAGAGCTGGAAGCTGCCGATGATCGAGAAGATCGTGGCGATCACGAGAGCACCGCGGACGTTGGGGATCTTGATCGAGAAGATCGTGCGCCAGGCGCCGGCTCCGTCGAGCGACGCCGCCTCGTACATGTCGGTCGGGATCGTCTTCAGCGAGGAGTAGAAGATCAGCATGTTGTAGCCGACGAACTGCCACGTCACGATGTTTCCGATCGAGACCAGGATCCACTCCCGCGCGAACGGGGTGATGAGGTCGCTGCCGAGCAGATCGTTGAAGTTCGATGTCAGACCGAACTGGTCGCCGTAGATGTAACCCCACATGAGCACCGCCACGACGGCGGGCACCGCATAGGGCAGGAAGATCAGGATGCGGAAGAAGGATGCTCCGCGCAGGCGCGCGCTGTCGAGTGCCAGGGCCGCGGCGAGGGCCAGGACCAGCATGATCGGCACCTGCACGACGAGGAACAGCACGACGCGGCCGAACGCCTCCCAGAACTGCGGGTCGGTGAGGGCGCGCACGTAGTTGTCGAACCCGACGAACGCGGTGCCCCCGATCAGCTTCTCCTGGAAGAAGCTGAGGTACAGCGCGTAGGCGAGCGGTGTGAGGAACACCAGGGCGAACACGACCATGAACGGGCCGACGAAGGCCCATCCCTTCCAGTCGCGCTTTTCACGCCGGCGGATGCCGTGGTCCGCTAGGGCTGCGGAATCTTGAGTCGTCATTGACGAGAACCTTCTTAGAGATCGGGCGCTCACCGCGCCGTGTGTCAACGTCAACATATTCGATGCGCTGCTAGTGTGTCAACGTCAACACATGAATGGATGAGTGCTCGTGACCTCGGAACAGTCGGCAGAGCCGCCGCAACGGCGGCGAGACCCCTCCATGGAGGACGTGGCCCGAGAGGCCGGAGTCTCCGGGCAGACCGTCTCGAGGGTCGTGAACGCGCGCGGCTACGTCGGCGCCGCCACCAGGGAGCGCGTCGAGGACGCCATGCAACGGCTCGGCTATCGGCCCAACAGCGCAGCCCGCGCCCTGCGCTCCGGCCGATTCCGCGCGATCGGCGTGATCATGTTCTCCTTCAGCTCATACGGCAATCAGCGCACGCTCGACGCGATCGCGGTGCGCGCGTCGCAGATGGGATACGCGTTGACTCTGATCCCCGTGGAGTCCAGCGCTCGCGACACCGTGGCAGGCGCCTTCCGCCGCCTCGAGGAGCATGCGGTCGACGGCATCATCATCGTGATCGAGGCGCACCAGCTCGATGAGGCCGAGGTCGAGATCCCCGACGGGCTTCCCGTCGTGCTGGTCGACTCCAACCGTGGAGCGAGTCATCCCTTCGTCGACACCGACCAGGCGCAGGGCGCGCGGCTCGCGACCGAGCATCTGCTCGACCTCGGACACCGGACCGTCTGGCATATCGCGGGTCCGGCGAAGTCGTACTCCGCCGAACGTCGTCGCGAATCCTGGCGGCGCACCCTCGAATCCCGCGGGGTCGTCGCGCCCGAGCCGCTGCAGGGCGACTGGTCCGCCGAGTCGGGCTACCGCGCGGGGCTCCGGCTGCGTGACGACGACGCCGTCACCGCGGTCTTCGCCGCGAATGACCAGATGGCGATCGGCGTCGTGCGGGCCTTCCGTGAAGCCGGCCGTGATATTCCGGGGGACGTCAGCGTGGTCGGCTTCGATGGCCTGCCGGATGCCGCGCAGCTGTGGCCGCCCTTGACCACCGTGCAGCAGCATCCTGAGAAGGTCGGCGCGCTCGCGGTCGACGCGCTGCTCGCCGAGCTCGACGGGGGAGAGCGCATCCAGACCCCGCTCGTCGGCACGGAGCTCGTCGTCCGCGAGAGCACGGCCCCGCCTCACGCCTGACCGCAGGCAGCGGGTGCGCCGGCGGTCAGGACTTCTCGGCCGCGTCGGCGCTGTCTCTTCGCCGGATCGACACCTCTGCCGGGATGCCGCGCGAGAACAGGATCGACAGCAGGCTGATCAGGATCAGCCCCACGAACGACACGCGGAGTGATGAGAGCTGCGACTCTCGGTAGATGTCGGCGAGTTCGCTCGAGTCGTCGTCGCTGAGGCCGGCCGCCTCGCCGATCCCGGCCACGTCGGCTGCGGGCACCACCGTGACGCCGCGGTCCGTCGCAGCGCTCACGGTCTCGCGCACGTCACTCGGAAGATCGCTCACAGCGACTCCCGACGCGAACGAGGTCGACAGCGCGCCGATCAGCAGCGACCCGATCAGGGCCGTTCCGAGCGATGAGCCGAGATTCTGGAAGACGCCCTGCAGTCCGCCGGCCTCGCTCGTGTCCTTCTCGCTCACGCTCGACATGTTGACGTTGCCGAGCTGCGAGGCAAGGAGCCCCAGGGCGCTGCCGGCGAGGAACATGCCGGCCGCGAACAGACCGCCGCGGAGGTCCTCGGTCACCGAACCGAGCAGCAGCACGGCGCTGAGCACGAGGGTCGACTGCCCGACTCTCACGATGCGGCGAGGGGACCACCTGCGGGACAGCGCGGTGCCGACGATCGAGAAGAGGATCAGCGAGACCGAGAGCGGGAAGATCTTGAGGCCCGTCTCGAGCGCGTCGTATCCGAGCGTCATCTGCAGGTACACCGGGACCATGAAGAACAGCCCGGCCGTCACGGCGTACTGGGCGCCGAGCACCGAGAGCCCGCTGCGCAGAGTCGTGATGGAGAACAGATCCGGCTGCATGAGCGGAGAGCGGCCGTCGCGTATCAGCCGTCGCTGCCAACTGATGAAGAGCGCGATCAGAGCGGCTCCGAGCGCGATGCACCAGGTCGTCAGAGAGACTCCGAGGGGCGCGATGGGGACGCCCGCGATCTCCGGCGTGTACAGAGGGACCACCCATCCCCAGGTCTTGCTCTGCAGCATGCCGAAGACGATCAGGACGAGGCCGGCCGAAGACAGCAGGACGCTGCCGATATCGATGCGGATGCTCTGCCGTGGGGTCGAGTCGGTGATGATACGAGCGCTCAGGACGACGCCCAGCATGATCACCACCTCGGCGACGAAGACGAACCGCCAGCTGGAGTACGTGGTCACCGCCCCGCCGATGAGCGGACCGGCCGCGACCGCCGCACCCGACACGGCGCCGATGACGGCGAAAGCGGTGACGCGCTCAGCACCTCGGTAGTTGTCGGCGACGAGTGCGGCGATCGCGGGGATCACCAGCACCGCGCCCAGCCCCTCGATGATCGACCAGCCGAGGAAGAGGAACCCCACGGACGGACTCAGCGCGGTGATGAGGGAGCCTGCGGCATAGACGCACGAGCCGATCACGAAGGCGCGGCGTCGTCCCCACACATCGCCGAGCTTGGCGCCGAGGAGCATGAACGCCGCCATGGTCAGGGTGTAGAACGTGATCGCCGCCTGCATCGCCGTCACGGACGTGTCGAGATCACTCACGACCGTCGAGATCGACACGTTCATGACCGTTCCGTCGAGCACCATGACGAACTGCGCGGCGCCGAGGACGATGACGACGTTCCACTTCTTCACGAGGTCTCCTCGGGTGCGGGTGCGGGTGCGGGAGCGGGGGCAGGTGCGGGTGCGGGACCTGTCTCGTACGCGGGACGGCGGTTGCCGCGCATGATCCGCGCCACCGCCGTGATCAGGAACAGCTGCCCTGTGATCGCCTCGGCGACGGCGATCCCCTGCACGGCGGGGTTCACCGGGACGATGTTGCCGTAGCCGGTGGTGGTGAGGGTGGTGAACGAGAAGAACAGCTGGCTCGAGAGCGAGTCGACGACCTCCGCACCGAAGGTCGGTGCGATGGTCAGAAGTGCGACGAGGTTGTAGACCAGGGCGAAGAACATGCCCACCAGGACGTATGCCGAGATCGCGGCGAGCAGTGCCTCGGTGTCCAGGCCCCGGCGCCGCACCTGGTGTCGGATGATCGCGACCGGCGCGATGAGGAAGGCGAGCATCGATGCGGCGGACAGCGAGATGTCGAGTGCCTGCCCCCGCAGATCGAGAACCGCGACGACGATCGCAGCGATGCCCGCGACCGAGAGCACGATCCAGGCGACGCGCTGCACCCGGGCGTGGGCCTCGGTCACGCGAAGCACGACGGCGACGGTGACCAGCTGCACCACGAACGCCCATGGGCTCGGGTCGGTCATCCCCTGAGCGGCGCACAGCACGTAGGTGAGCGCGAGAAGCGCGAGCACGAGCCAGTACCCGGACGGCCATCCGGACACTGATCGCGCGACGTGCGCCCCGAGAGTCGCGGGCTCACGCATCGTGTCTCGGGGTCCCATGGAGGCGCCTCACGCGGGTCCGGGTTCGCTCGGGAGCCGCCCCGACGCCAGCGCCGCCTGCAGGGCACGGAAGTCGCTGTCGTTCTGCTCGGCGTAGGCCACGGCGAAGTCCGCGATCGCCTCCTCGAACGTGTCGCTCCGCCCCAGATACCCCGCGATCTGCACCCGGTCTCCGGATCGGGAGTGGGCTCGCGCCAGCGTCTCGCCGCAGATCCGCGCATACAGGGTCGCACCCCGCACGGTCATCGTCTCCGGGTCGATGCCCCCTTTCCCGTCCTGCAGCTGCCGGATGTAGAAGTCACGGTGCTGCCCGTCGAGGCCGACCACGGATTGCCATCCGAGGAAGATGTCGCTGGATGCCTGCATCAGCCGCTGCCCCCGCACGACGCGCTCTGCGTGGTCGTCGAACTCGCTCGGACCGAGGAAGCGCTCGAGGACGGACGCCTGAGCCTCCTTGGCCTGAAGGAGCAGCGGGTCGTCGTCGTCGCGTCCGCTGAAGAGGATCACCCAGGCTCGCGTCCCGACGCTTCCGACCCCGACCACCCTTCGCGCCATATGACGGTACCGGTACTCGGCGAACGGATGCCGTTCGCCGACGAGCGTCGTCCGATACGCGCCGAGCACCTGATGCATGACATCCGCTTCGTCTGCGGCACGCCCCGCTTCGCGGATGAGATCCTCGACGGGGACGATCAACGGCGGCGCCGCGACGATGCGCAGGCGGCCGTCGACGATGCGCACCAGCTTCTTGAAGGCCTTCCGATGATCGCGTTTTCGCGCCTTCTCGATCGTCGCGTCCAGCCGACGCACCTCCTCGTCTCCCACCAGCTGGTCGAGCTGCGCCTGGCGGATCGACGCTCTCGCACGCTCTGCGTCGAGTCGGTCGTACCAGGCATCGAGCACCCTCGACGTCGCTGCCCTCCTCATCGCCGTCCGGTAGCCGTGCGCCGCGGCCACGATGCAGGCGCGCTCCTCCTCGGCGCTGAATCCGCGTTGCCTGCCGGCCACCGCGAAGCTCGCGGCGAGCCGTTTCACATCCCATTCGAACGGGCCGGGGAGCGTCTCGTCGAAGTCGTTGATATCGAAGATCAGGTGCCGCTCCGGGGTGCTGAACAGGCCGAAGTTCGACAGGTGCGCGTCTCCGCAGAGCTGCGCGATGATCCCGGTGTGCTCGGATGAGGCGAGATCCGATGCCATGAGCAGCGCCGCGCCGCGGTAGAAGGCGAGCGGCGACACCGCCATCCGTGCGTACCGCACGGGCGTGAGCTCCTGAACCCGTGACCGTCCCTGCTCCTCCAGCAGCGCGACGGGGTCCGGCCGGTCCGGGGCCGGTGACCACGCACCGAGATGCGCCCGAGGCACCCGCGATCGAGCGGCGCGTCCTTTCTCGCGTCGCTCTGCGAACGGCTTCGCGACCTCAGCCGGCCGGGTCATGAGCTGGCCGGACCAAGGGGGTCGGCGGGGGCGAGGGCCGCCTTCTCACCCGCGACGTCGTGGAGCGCGTCGTCCTCGGACGGCACGACATCGGCATCGGCATCGGCATCGGCATCGGCATCAGCGGACGGCGGACGTTCGACCACCTCCAGTATCAGGACGGCGAGGAGCGACAGCGCCAGTGTCCACAGCACGAGCGCGGGGCTGAGCGGCCGCACGAGCAACACGACCGCCGCACCCGCCACGATGATCACGCCCCTCAAAAGAGAGCGTCGCGAGTACAGCCACGCGCCGACGCGCCCGGTGCTCAGGCCGCGCCGCTCCAGGGTGCCGCGTAGCGAGGCGGCGCCACCGTGGACGACGGCTCGAAGTCGTCGAGGAACGTCGGAGGGGCCGGCGAACCACGCGACCACGGCCGTGACGAGCGCGAGCACGAGCACGGCCACGGCGGTGTCGCGCATGGCGCCGCCGACCAGTTCGTAGATCGCGCCGCCGGCATCCGCGGGGATGCCGTTGCTGCGCAGGGCTGCGTCGAAGAACACCCTGCCGACGGCGAGGCCTGCGAGCACGATCAGCATCACGAGACCGAGGGAGAGTGCCGCGGTCACCAGCGCGACCGAGCGTCGTCGCGCGACGACCACCCCGGCGGCGAGGAAGAGGATCGCCACCCAGGGCAGCCACAGCCCGGCCGCCACCACCAGCTCGTAGGCGAGCTGGACGGAGGCGAGGGAGTCGACGTGTGCGACGGTGATGGTGCGATCGACCGTCGGGATCGATGCCGCGAACCCGACGCCCTGGTCGACGAGCACGTCCTTCGCGGCGTCGATGATCGGCGCCAGCTGGATCCCGATCGTGCCGTCGGACCCGAGTGCGATGGCCGCATCGGGATCGTTCTGCAGCGCGGACACCACCTGCGAGTGGCTGATGCGAAGCGCGGATGCCCAGACGTTCGCGAACGCCTCGGACTCGACGAAGCGCTCGACCACGGTGCCCACGAGCGATTGGAGTCCCTGTGCGGCTGGGCCCTTGAGCAGCTCCAGCGCACGAGTCGCCGCGGGGCCGGTGCCGAGCTCGATGACGCCGTCGATCACGTCCGTGGTGAGGGTCGGTATGTCCACCTGCCCCTCGATCGCCTCGACCACCTGATCGGTGACCGCGGACTGCACCGCAGGATCGCTCGCGAGCACGGAGTAGCTCGCGACGAACCGGTCGGTGTCGGTGAGCTGCACGTTGCCCCAGGCGGCCACCAGGGCGACGGGTGCGATGAGCGCACCCAGCACGATGAGGACGGTCGCCGAAAGGGTGCGTCCCCACCCGCGGGATCGGCGGCGCGACTCGACCGGACCGGGCGTCGGGGCGGGGGAGACCGCCGGGATGCCGCCGCGGAGCGCGCTGTTCTCGGCTTCGAGGGCAGCGAGGCGCCGCTGCAGCTCCTGGACCGTGGACCATGCCATGGGGGTTCTCCTTCCTCAGACTTTCGCGTTCTGACGCGGGATGTGGACCTGCGTGATGACCAGCAGGATCGCTGCGGTGATCGGGATCGACACCAGAGCGCCGAGCAGACCGAGCAGGGCCCCGCCGACGAGCGCCCCGATGATGACGAGCGATCCCGGCACCGCTATCGCCCTGTTCATGATCCGCGGAGTCAGCAGATATGCCTCGAACTGCATGTAGATCAGATACAGCACCGAGAAGATCAGCGCGAGCAGGGGATCCGTGAGCAGCGCGACGACCGAGGCGAAGATCCAGTACGTGACCGGACCGATGAGGGGTATCAGGGTGATCAGGAAGGCGGCCAGCCCCATGAAAGCCGGGGCCGGGAGTCCCAGGATCAGATGCAGGAGGGTCGCGAACACCGCATTGCAGGCGGCGAGCACGACCATCCCGATGAGGTATCCGCCCACCGAGTCGGTGATCTGCTCCGTGAGCGATCGGAGTCTCGCGCGATCACGTGCGGGTGCGAGCGAGTAGAACGCGGACTTGATCGACGACAGCGAGGCGAGGAAGTACAGCGTGAGGACGACGACGATGATCACGCCGGAGACGGCGTTGCCCACACCGAACCCCACGGCGAGCACCCCGCCTCCGACGGCGAGGAGGTTGCCAGGATCCGCGAAGAACGCCGCGATCTGATCGAGTGCGGTTCCGAGGACGTCTCCGACCTGCGCCTCGAAGGCTGTGTACGCCTCGGAGGTGCGGAAGTCCGCGATGGCCGCGGGGATGGAGCGGGCGAACTCGCCCAGCTGCACCAGGGCGGGCGGGAGGATGAGCCCGATCACGACGGCGAGGAAGACGAGGAACCCGCCCGAGACGATGAGCAGTCCGCGCGTTCGCGACACCCGATGCGCTTCCAGCCAGCGGATCACCGGGTCGAGGCCGAGCGCGACGAAGATGGCGATGGCGATGTAGATGAGGATCGTGGCGCCCGAACTCGCGGCGACGCCGAGGACGAACGCGCCGAGACCGCCCAGGACCAGCGCGAAGCCGAACAGCAGAGGGCGGGTCACGGTGATCTGGATGCTGCGCGGTCGCGCCCCACGAGTCGCGCGCCGAAGCTGAGGGGGTGACTCCTCGGGCACGCTCGCATCGCTCACGGTGCCACTCTCGGGCGCAGGGCGCACGGCCGCGTCACCCTTTCAGGGCGATATACCGCGTCGTCAGATCAGTCCGAGATCCTGGGCGCGCGCGACGGCGGAGTTGCGGTTGGGGACCGCGAGCTTTCGGTAGATGTGAGCCATGTGGGTCTTGATGGTGTTGGGCGACACGTAGCAGCGGGCCGCGAGCTCGATGTTGGTCATCCGGGTCGGCAGGTACGCGAGTATCTCGAGTTCGCGATCCGTGAGCTGCTCGGCCAGCTCGGGCGAGGATGAGCGGGCGCGACGGAGCAGGCTCGCCCGTTCCAGCACGCTGGCGCGGAACGGCGTCGAGGTGCCGGGGAGGTCGGCGATCAGACGCATGACCTCGGGGCCGGCTCGCACGAAGACGGCGACCAGATCGTGCTGTGAGGCCAGCTCGAGGGCCCGGTGCATGGCGTCGGCGCCCGCGCCGGTGCCGCGCTCGCGGGCGTCGAGCCACGAGCGGAGGATGCGCTGCTCCACGCCGGCGAGAGGCACCGACTCAGGCGGCTCCGGGGAGACCGCATCGAGGTGGGCGCGAGCGAGGTCGGGACGGTTGCGGGTGAGTGCGGTGGCGATCGCCTCGAACACCAGAGGAGACCAGCGTCCTGCCGACGGATGACGCAATCCACCGTTCGACGCATGTGCGAGGCGCAGTGTGCGAGCCTGCTCGGCCTCGAGCGCCGCCGCGACGATCGGCGGCGGCGTCGACGGAACATGATCGACCGGGTCGACGACGTCTCCCTCGCTGAGAACCCTCGTGAGGTGCGCGATCCACATGAGCTGAGTGCGGTGGTTCGCGGCGGCGCGGAGTGCGCCCTCGTGCAGGGGTGTGGCGGACGCGGACGGGGTGCCCCGCTCGATCGCTGCGAGCGCCGCGGCCAGGAAGGCGTCTGCCGGTGACGGATGTGCGAGCAGGCGGGTCTCGGCGGCGAGATCCAGTGCCTCCTCCGAGATCGCCGCGGCAAGACGCAGACGTCCGGCCCACGCCTCCAGCAGCGCGAGCGAGCCGAGAAGATGGATGCGGTACAGGCTGTACTGGGCCCCTGGCTCGGCCAGCGCCTCGTCGAATCGTCGTCGCGCGGCGCCGAGATCGCCGGAGAGGAAGAGCGCGCGGCCCGCCGAGGTCAGCGAACTCGTGCGCAGCAGGTGCGGGTGCGTGAGGCCCAGCAGCTCGGGCGGGCGCAGATCCGGATTCTCGCCGAGCAGCGTCACCGCCGATTCGGCGGCCTGCAGTGCGACGCGGGGATCAGGCCGGAACTGCACCCGCGCGGCGAGATAGGTGTGGATGATCGCCGATCGGCCCGGTGCGAGGGTCGGCCGATCGGCCTGTTCGCGCAGCACGTCCTCGGCTCTGGCCGCATCCCCGTTCATCATCATCAGCATCCCGCGCAGGATCTCGACGTCAGGACGGGTCGCACGGAACTCTCCCGGCAGCGCATCCAGCCACCGGCTGACCGACACGGTGTCGTTGCGTTCGAGCATCTCGCGGCCGCGTCCGGAGATGACGGCCGCCGCGCGCTCCCACGATCCGGCTTCGAGGAGGTAGGCGATGGCCGACGACGCATCGCCCCGCGCGAGATGCCAGTCGGCCGCGGCCGTGAGGATCTCGGTCGCCGCTCCGGGGCGCTCGGCCTTCAAGCGGTAGCGCAGGAGTTCTCGGAACATCGGGTGGAAGCGGAACCACTCCCGATCCCGATCGAGGGCGACGAGGAACATCGACTCTCTCTCGAGCTCCTCGAAGAGCGACGTCGCGTCGTCGACGGACAGGATCGACTCGACGAGTTCTGCGGACATCCGGTCGAGGACCGACAGCCGCAACAGCAGCGATCGGCGCTCGGGAGGCTGCTGGGCCAGAGCCTGTTCGCTCAGATACTCGGAGATGAGGCGATCGGTGCCGCGCAGCTCCCTCGCGAACTGCTCGGGATCGGCTTCGCTGCGCAGACCTAGACCGGTCAGCACCACTCCGGCGGCCCACCCCTCGGTGCGCTCCATGATCGCTGCGAGAGTGCGGGGGCTGACGGGAGCGCCGATGATCCGTTCGAGCAGCGTCGCACTCGCGGCCTCATCGAGCGCAAGGTCGCTCTGTCGCAGCTCGATCAGCGAGTGGCTCAGCCGGTGACGCCCCCAGCCGAGGCCGTAGTCGATACGTGACGAGAAGATGAGGTGGGTGTGCTCGGGAACGTTGTCGGCGAGCCACCAGAGGTCGGGCAGCAGCGGCGACCCGGCGAGGTGCTGCAGGTCGTCGAGCACGAGCACGACCGGGGGATGCTCGCGGAAGACTCCGACAAGAGACTCGAGGACGGGGCGCCCGAAGGCTCGCGCGGTGACTGCGTGCGGTCGTCCGAGATCCGTCGTCCTATGGCCGGGAGGCAGCACCGCGCTCAGCAGATGGTCGAGAAGACGGCGTGGATCGCTGTCCGCCGGCTCAAGCCCGATCCAGATGACACGCACGTCGGGGTGCGATGCCGCCCACTGCGACAGCAGCACCGTCTTGCCGGACCCGGCCGGGGCGACGACCACGCTGAGGGGCGCGTTCAGCGCCGCGTCGAGTCGGCTACGCAATCGTGGACGCTCGACGGCGTGAGCCGGCGGGGGAGGTATGGCAGTCATCGGCGAATCCGCTGTCAGTATGGCAGGGAGGCGTCTCATCATCCACAGCCACTTCAGATCATCCGCAGAGGATGAGGACGGCCGTGATCCGCGCGTCCATCATGGGACCGTCGCGTTCGCGCGTCCACGTTGCCCGTGCACCCCAGGGAGGCTGCCCCATGACCCGGGTCTTCGAAGTGCTCGTCCGCGGGCGGATGAGCCCTCAGCTCGCACAGGCGCTGGACGGCTTCACGGTGCAGGCCCGTCCTGGGGGACTGACGAGCATCCTCGGACCGGTCGATGACCAGCCGCGGCTGCTGGGCCTTCTGGGGGCCTTCGACGATCTCCACATCGAGGTCATCTCGGTGAATCCCGTCCCCGCACCGGACGCCGGGTCACCCGGGCAGGGTGACGCGGGCGCATCCGCGCCTGGCTAGCTTCGGAGCTGGTACTCACCACCTCCGATCGAAAGGGATCGCGCATGTCCATCTGGGATCTCGTGGCCTGGTTCTTCTGGTCCTTCGTCTTCATCTCCTACCTCATGGTCGTCTTCACGATCATCGGAGACATCTTCCGAGACAGCTCTCTCAACGGGTGGCTGAAGGCGGTGTGGATCATCTTCCTCGTCTTCCTCCCGTTCCTGACATCACTCGTGTACCTCATCGCCCGCGGGCAGGGCATGGCGCAGCGTCGCGGCGAGCAGATCGCCGAACTGCATGCGGCTCAGACCGCCTACATCCGGGAGACCGCGGGGTCTTCGCCGGCCGACGACATCACGAAGGCACGAGGTCTGCTCGACTCGGGTGTGATCACCCAGGCCGAGTTCGAGACGCTCAAGGCGAAGGCGCTCGCGTCCTAGCCGATCCGGGGAGCGGTCGACGGGCGCAGGACGCCCGTCGACCGCTCTGCATCTGCAGGCTCAGTCGACCGCCTCGGTGGCCCCTTCGGTGTTCCGGAGGAACAGCAGCAGCCACGTGAAGATGATCAGGAAGGCGACGAGCTCGACAGCCGTGAGGTTGTAGTACCCGGTGGCGAAGAAGACGGCGAGCACGACGATGCACGCCACGAACACGTAGCCCAGGGTCAGGAACACCTGGGCGGTTCCCGGAACCGTGCGGCGCAGCCCGATGACCATCGCGATGAACACCACCACCATGCCGGTGGCGCACAGGTTGTGCAGCGCGAGGAACCTGTCGACGGGGAAGAGCCCCACACCGGCGAGCAGCACCCCCATGGCGGTCAGCTCGAGCCGGACGACGCGCCGCCCCCGCGCGGCGCGGTCGGAATGTGCAGGGATCGATGCGGTTCCGAAGTGGGCGACGGTGGTCACGATGACGCCCGCGATGATCAGGGTGACGTTGAAGGTGAGAGCGGACACGTCGTCCGTCACTCCGAGACTGCTGAGGTGCAGCTTCCACCACTGCTCGTCCGATGCGCTCAGCATGCTCGCGAAGGCGCCCACGACGAGGAACAGCATGAGGAGCACCGAGAGGGTTCCGGGTCTCATGTTCGCCGCTGACAGAGCGACCATGTAGGCGGTGCACGCCATCGCGGCACCGGCGAGCACGGCGCCGGCGAAGGTGAAGACCTCGGCACCCACGAAGCTGCGTTCCACGATGTCGGCGATCGCGATCCATCCGAGGAGGGCGATGATGCCGTGGGCGAGCGCCAGAGCCGCGATGTCGAACCACCGCATACTCCCGCGAGAGGTGCCCTCTGCGGGCCGGACGCGGGCGAGCGAACGCGCTGCGACGAACACCACGATCGCAGTGATCGCCGAGCCGATGGCGGCGAACTGGCCGATCGAACCGGGGCCGGAGATCGGCATCGTGCGTCCCCAGAAAGCCAGCAGCGCGACGCCGGATCCGATGATCAGCGTGGCCGCGCCGACGAGCAGCGCCGCGGATTCGCGCGACCCGGCGCTCGCGAGCGGGTGTCGCAACACGGCGGTGAGTGGCAGTCGGTCCGTCATGCCGCACATCCTGACTCCGCTTCCGACGAGCCGCGTCACCCGAGAAGTGTGATGATCCTGTCGAGAGTCCGAGGCAAGCTGGAGGCCGAAGAGGGCTGGAGGCCGGGCATGACCGAACTGACCATAGGCACGATGACGGATGATGCGGGAACGTCTGTGCAGCTGGACGCACGCCGCTTCAACCGACATACGTTCTGGTGCGGCCAGAGCGGCAGCGGCAAGACATACGCGCTCGGCGTCGTGCTCGAGCAGCTCCTGCTGCACACCGAACTGCCGATGCTCATCCTCGATCCGAATGCCGACTTCGTGAGGCTGGCGGAGACGAGAGCAGGCGCTTCGACCGAGCATGCGGCCGCCATCGCGCAGACCGACATCCGCGTGTTCCGATCGGGTCACGGAGAGGGCGACAAGCTGCACGCCCGATACATCGATCTGTCTCCGGCCGCCAAGGCCGCGGTTCTGCAGATCGACCCGATCGCCGATGCGGAGGAGTACAACGTTCTGCTCCACTGGCCCGTCAGCACCACGGACTTCGACGCCGACGACATGCTGAGACAGTTCCGCGCGACCGGAGACCCGGCGCATATCCGGCTCGCGAATCGCATGGAGAACCTGCAGGTGCTCGAGTGGGACCTCTGGTCGAGAGGAGCCGGGTCCGTCGTCGATGTGATCGATGAGCGGCCGCGCGCCACCGTCCTCGACCTCGGGGGATTCGACCACCCTGCGGAGCCGAAGGTGGCGGCGCTCGCCGTGCTCGAGGCGCTGTGGATGCAGCGAGAGAGCCGTCGGCCGCTCCTCATCGTGATCGACGAGGCGCACAACCTCTGCTCACCCGAGCCGCGCACCGCCGTCGAGAAGGCTGTCACCGAGAGGCTCGTTCAGATCGCGGCCGAGGGACGCAAGTTCGGCCTCTGGCTCTTCCTGTCGACGCAGCGCCCGACCAAGATCCACCCCAACGTGCTCTCGCAGTGCGACAACCTCGGCCTCATGCGCGTGAACGCCCCGCGGGACATCGCCGAACTGGCGGACGTGTTCGGCTTCGTCGGGGAGGACGACATCCGCCGGGCCCAGGGATTCGCTCAGGGACAGGCGCTGTTCGCCGGTGGGTTCATCGCGCAGCCGACGTTCGCGCAGATGGGGGAGCGGCTGACCGAGGAAGCGGGCGCAGACGTGCGAGTACCGCTGCGCTCGTAACCGAGTGATCCGCGGTTCAGCGCCAGATGACCGCGATGCCTGCGTTGAGCGCCGTCAGGATGCCGACGAGCCAGAACATCGCGACGGGCACGGATCCGGACTTGCGCTGCTTCGAGGTGCCGATGCCGAGGAGCGCACCGATCACGAGGAGCACGACGAGCTTCGTGCCGATCTTGGCGTAGTTCATCTCGACGCCCTCGGGGAGACCCCACGGTGCTGCGAGTGCGAGGCCCGCGACCGCGGCGATCGTCATGCCGATGCTCATCAGACGGGTGAACTCGCGCTTGCCGCCGAAGGCCTGCACCGCCCAGGCGCCGAAGAGCACGGCGAAGCCGATCAGGTGGACGAACAGAACGACGTGACGCAGAGTCTCCATATCCTCACGCTAGGAGCACGCGGGGTGCGCGCGCCAGCAAGGGCAGGCTGACCTCTCAGCCCCGCAGTGCGCGCACGAGGAGCGCGGTGCGCAGCGCGGCATCCGCAGCCTCCGCGCCCTTGTCCTCCTTCGAGCCCTCGAGACCCGCGCGGTCGAGGCCCTGCTTCTCGTCGTCGAGCGTCAGCACGCCGAAGCCGACGGGCTTGCCCGCATCGAGCGAGACGCGGGTCAGTCCGTCGGTCGTCGCGGCCGAGACGTACTCGAAGTGCGGGGTTCCGCCGCGGATGATCACGCCGAGGGCGACGACGGCGTCCGCCCCGCCCGCGAACGCGGCCTGCGCGGCGAGAGCGAGCTCGAACGATCCCGGCACGCGCACGAGCCGGTATGCGGCGTCGGCCTCGTCGAGGACGCGCTGCGCACCGGCGATCAGGCCGTCGGTGATCACGTCATGCCACGTGCCGGCGACGATGACGACCTTCAGTCCGCGTCCGTCGATCTTCTCGGTCTTGGGTGCTCCTGCGCCGCTCATGCGTCGTCCTTCCGTCCGTCGGCAAGAGCCTCTGCGAGCTCCGCCTCTCCGATGATGTGACCCATCCGGTCACGCTTGGTCTCGAGGTACTGGTGGTTGTTGGGTCCGACGCCGACGATCAGCGGCACCTGCTCGACGACATCGAGCCCGAGGCCGCGCAGCTGGTTCACCTTGTCGGTGTTGTTCGTCAGCAGGCGCACCTTCGACACACCGAGGTCGGCGAGGATTCCCGCCGCAGCCGCATAGTCGCGGGCGTCGGCCGGGAGCCCCAGCGCGAGGTTCGCGTCGACCGTGTCGAGGCCCTCCTCCTGCAGGCTGTACGCGCGGAGCTTGTTGATCAGCCCGATGCCCCGGCCCTCATGGCCCCGCATGTAGATGACGACGCCGCCATCCTGCTCGATCGCGTCGAGAGCGGCGTCGAGCTGGGGGCCGCATTCGCACTTGAGCGACCCGAACGCCTCGCCCGTCAGGCACTCCGAGTGCACCCGCACGAGAGCGGTCTCGCTCAGCTCGCCCGACACGACGGCGATGTGATCGGTGCCGGTCACCCTGTCTTTGTACGCCAGGAAGCGGAACGTGCCGTGCGTGGTGGGCACGGTCGCATCCGCGCGCAGGCTCACTCGCCTGCTGGCTCGTTCGGGAGACCAGCCGGTGGGGTCGGTCTCGTTGAGATGCGCGATGAGCTGCTCGATCGTGATGACCGGCACGCCGTCGCGCGCACCCAGCTCGATGAGCCCGGGAAGCCGCATCATGCTGCCGTCCTCGGCGACGACCTCGGCGATCGCGCCGACCGGGCGCAGACCCGCGAGCTTCATCAGGTCGACAGCGGCCTCGGTGTGACCGCTGCGCTCGCGCACGCCGCCGTCGACCGCGCGGAGAGGAAGCACATGTCCGGGGCGGATGATGCTCGTCGCGGTCGACTCGGGGTTCGCCAGGACGTTCAGCGTGTGGGCGCGGTCGTGAGCGCTGATGCCGGTGGTCACGCCCTCTGCTGCGTCGACGCTCACCGTGTAGGCGGTCGAGCGTGCGTCCTCGGATGCCGCGACCATCGGCTGCAGGTTGAGGTTGTCGGCGAGGTCGGCGGGCATCGGCGCGCAGATGAAGCCGGATGACCAGCGAACCGTCCAGGCGACCCATTCGGGCGTGGCGAGCTCTGCCGAGAGGATGACGTCGCCCTCGTTCTCACGGTTCTCGTCGTCTGCGACGAGGACCGGTCGCCCGGCGCGGAGGGCCTCGAGGGCCTCGGGGATGGTGGAAAGGCTCATCGCGAGCCTCCTTCCGGTGCTGCCCTGAACGCCAGCAGACGTTCGACGTGCCGGGCGAGGATGTCGGTCTCGAGGTTCACGCGGTCGCCGACCGCACGCGAGCCGAGGGTGGTGGCGGCGAGAGTCTCGGGAATGAGCGAGATCTCGAACCAGTGGACATCGACGTCGACGGGGCTGACCGCGCTCACCGTGAGCGAGGTGCCGTCGACCGAGATGGAGCCCTTGTCGACGACGAGCGGCGCGAGGTCGTCTGGCAGCGAGATGCGCAGCACGCTCCACTGCTCGCCGGGGCGCACCTCGAGCACGCTGCCGACACCGTCGACGTGACCCTGCACGATGTGGCCGCCGAGGCGGGCGCCGACCGGCATCGCCTTCTCGATGTTCACGCGAGTGCCGACGGTCGCTCCGCCGAGGGCGGCGACGTCGAGGGTCTGCTTCATCACGTCGGCGTCGAACGTGTCGGCTGTCGAATCGACGACCGTGAGGCAGACGCCGGAGACCGCGATGGATTCGCCGTGCACGGCGTCGGACACAGCTCTGGGGGCCCTGACCGTCAGACGCCACCCGTCTCCGGCGGGCGCGATCGCGGTGATCTCGCCGATCTCCTCGATGATTCCGGTGAACATCAGGCGGCTCCTTCTTCAGTGGTGAGCACGGGGTGTGCGACGGCGAGCAGGTCTGCACCGAGGGGCAGCCACTCCTCGATCGTCAGGCGTCGGGCGGCGTCGATGGTGTCGACGCCGATGTCGGTGAGCGCCAGTCGATCGCCGCCGAGCAGCACGGGAGCGACGTAGGCGAGCACGCGGTCGGCGAGTCCGGCTGCGATGAACGCGCTCGCCAGGGTCGGACCCCCTTCGACGAACAGGCTCTGGACGCCGCGTGAATGCAGGTCGGCGAGCACGGCGCTCAGGTCGTGCGTGTCGAAGAAGAGCGGTGTCTTCGGGTGCCGACGGATCGACGCGTCGTCGGGGGTCGAGCGCGAGCCGATCACGACCGGGATCGGCTGCCGGTCGTAGAGCAGGTCGCCGTCGCGGGCCGTCAGCGAGGGGTCGTCAGAGAGCACGGTGCCGGTTCCGACGACGATCGCATCCGCAGCGGCTCGACGTCGATGAACATCGGCCCTGGCCTGCGGTCCGGTGATCCACTGGCTGCTGCCGTCGGATGCCGCAGCCCGACCGTCGAGGGACTGGGCCCACTTCACCGTGACGTGCGGGCGCCCCAGACGCTGAGCGGTGAGCCAGTCCCCGATGATCGCGTGCGCGGCATCGGCCTGTTCGCCCGAGTCGACGCTCACCCCCGCGGCGCGGAGACGCTCGCCGCCGCCGCCCGAGACCTCGCCCGGGTCGTCGAGTGCGTAGACGACGCGCGAGACGCCCGCGTCGATGAGCGCGACGGCGCACGGGCCGGTTCGCCCGGTGTGGTTGCAGGGTTCGAGGGTGACGACAGCGGTCGCGCCGTCGGCCGCGCCGGGTGCGAGCTTCGAGAGCGCATCGACCTCGGCGTGCGGCGTGCCTGCGCCGTGGTGCCAGCCTTCGGCGATGATCTCGCCCTCGGGGGAGAGGATGACGGCGCCGACCTGAGGGTTCACGCCCCGTGGGCCGAGCGTCGCGAGCTCGAGCGCACGGGTCATCGCCCGCCGTTCCGCCTCGTTCACTGCCATCCGTGGTCCTCTCTGAGGCTCCGGGGATTCTCCTCGGGAGGAGACGTCGGCAGAACGCGCGCGCGGCGGCGCACCGTGCTGCCTCCCTTCCGGACTAGCGAGGCTGGGCCTCGCACCACCGTCGGTCCCGGAATTCCACCGGATCGGCATCTCGGAGAACCGAGACGCTCGCGGACTGTCACCGCCGGTTCGGATTCTCACCGACCCCGGAGCACGTTGATGCTCTGAGTGTACTCAACACATCCGACTGCGTTTCATTCCGCGTCGAAGTGCTACTTGAGCAGCCGCGACAGGCGGCGATCGGCGAGCGGCTTGCCCCCGGTCTGGCAGGTCGGGCAGTACTCCATCGAGCGGTCGGCGAAGAAGACGCTGCGCACGGTGTCGCCGCACACCGGACACGCCTCGCCGCGACGGGCGTGCACCTGCATACCCCGGCGCTTCGCGTCTTTGAGGTCGGCCGGCGGCTTGCCGGAGGCCTCGGCCACGGCATCCGTCAGCGTCGTCCGCATGGCGGCGTACAGCCGATCGATCTCGTCGCCGCTCAGCGTGGCGGCGATCGCGTACGGCGACATGCGCGCGGCGTGCAGGATCTCGTCGGAGTAGGCGTTGCCGATCCCGGCGATCACGCTCTGGTCGCGCAGCAGCCCTTTGATCTGCGTCCGCCGGCCGTCGAGCAGCCCGGCGAACACATCACGCGTGAAGGTCTCCTCGAGTGGATCCGGGCCGAGGCGGGCGATGCCGGGCACCTCTTCCGGGTCGCGCACGACATAGACGGCGAGCGACTTCTTCGTGCCCGCCTCGGTGAGGTCGAAGCCGCTCTCGTCGTCGAGGCCCACCCGCACGGCGATGGGTGACTTGCCGGGCTTGATGAGCGTCGTCGGCAGTGTCTCGTACCACCGCAGCCAGCCTGCCTTGGCGAGATGGAACACGAGGTGCAGGTCGTCGCCGCACGAGAGCACGATGAACTTGCCTCGGCGAGATGCTGCGGTGATCTCTGCCCCGTGCAGAGCCGTGTTGGGCGGGTCGTAGGTCTTCAGAGCAGCGATCGCGCCCACGCTCGTCCGGACGATCGTGCGCCCCACCGTGCGTTCGGCGAGAAAGGCTGTCAGGCCCTGGACCTCCGGCATCTCAGGCATGCGCTCATCCTGCCACCGACGTCGGACACGCGGCTAGGGCGCTTCCTCAGAGGATCGGCCAGTCCACCGGGGTGCGATCGTCGGTCGCGAGGAGCCCGCCGAACCATCCGTCATCACGCCCGCGGTCGCTCGTGAGCGCTTGTCGCCCCAGACCCTCATACCGGAACCCGAGGGCGCGGGCGGCTCGGGCCGACGGGACGTTGCCCGCGACCGCACGCCAGCCGAGGCGGGCGAGGCCGAGCTCGTCGAACGCCCAGTCGACGACGGCGCGCGCAGCCTCGACGAGGTAGCCGTTGCCGCGGGCGGATGCCGTGACCCAGTAGCCGATCTCGGCGTCCCCGCCGGTCGAGTGCTCGACGATGCGGTGCAGTCCGATCGAGGCCACCAGCTCGTCGTCGCGATAGGCGCACCAGATCGCCTGACTGCCATCGGCCCACCACTCGCCGATCAGGCGGACGTACCCTTCGCCGTGCTCGCGCGTGTACGGGCTCGGCACGGTGGTCCATCGAGGGATCTCCGGATCCTGACAGGCCGCGGTGATCGCGTCGATGTCAGACTCGTCCGGCACGTGCAGGACGAGGCGCTCGGTGGTGAGAGTGACCGGTTCCATCCCGGCATCCTACGGGTCTCGCAGCGCGGGCCCGGGACGATCCCGATGCCGGTGTCTGCGGCCGCGGCTAGGCTTGTCCGGTGACTGTGCCGGGGATTCTGCGCGCCTTGGAAGAGGCATCTCTTTTTCGTGACGCCCTGACGTGGGCCCAGACCGATGCCGATCTCGGCCTGGTCGACGGACTCGACGCTCCGGCGCTCGCGGGTCTGCTCGAGAAGCGCCGGGCAGCGGGGCATCCCGCCGCGCTCCTGACCGTCGTCCCGACGGGCAGGCGGGCCGAGAGTCTCGCTGCCGCGCTCACCGCGTACATCCCCGATGCCGAGGTCGTGACTTTCCCCGCGTGGGAGACGCTGCCGCACGAGCGACTCAGCCCCAGCACCGACACGGTGGGTCAGAGACTGCAGACCCTGCGTCGCATCGCGGAATGGTCGGGCGATCACCCCCTCGTCGTCGTGGCCTCCGTGCGAGCCGCCCTCCAGCCGATCGCGGGCAACCTCGGTGAGATCGCACCTCTCGAGCTGCGCACCGCGAGCCGCGGTCACGAACTCGACCACGTCGTCGAGCAGCTGGTCGAGCGCGCCTATTCGCGCGTCGACATGGTGTCGCGCCGAGGCGAGTTCGCCGTCCGAGGCGGCATCCTCGATGTTTTCCCCCCGATCTCGGAGCATCCGTTCCGCGTCGAGTTCTTCGGCGACGAGATCGACCAGATCCGCTCGTTCTCCGTCGCTGATCAGCGCTCGCTCCCGGGCGACGTCGACGGCGTCGATCTGCCGCCGAGCCGCGAGCTGCTGCTGACTCCTGACGTTCGCGATCGCGCGCGAGCGCTGATCGGCGGGTTCCCGGCGATCGCGGGGATGCTCGAGAAGATGGCCGAGGGAATCCCGGTCGAGGGCATGGAGTCTCTTCTTCCGGCGGTCTCCGGTCCGCTGAAGTCGCTCGCGGAGTACCTGCCCGAGGGCGTCGCGACGGCCGTCGTCGACCCCGAGCGGTCGAGCGCCCGTGCGATCACACTGGGCGAGACCAACCGCGAGTTCCTCGACGCGGCCTGGAGCGCGGCGACCTCCGGCGCGTCGGCCCCCATCGATCTCGGTGCCGGCGACTTCCTCACCATCGCCCGGCTGCGCGAGGTCGTCCGCGATCGCGGCGGCGTCTGGTGGCGACTGAGCCCGTTCTCGATGGGCGGCGAGGACGCCGAGACCATCGACGCCTCGGTCATCCCGTCGTTCCACGGCAACGTCGACGGTGCGATCTCGTTCGTCGAGGCGAAGGTCGCAGACGGCTGGCGGGTCGTCGTGATCGCCGCCGGAGCGGGCCTCGTCGACCGTGCCCGCGACGTGCTGTCCGACCGGGGCATCGCCGCTCGCACCGTGTCCGAGCTGACCGACGCGCCCGACACCGGCGTCGCGACTCTCGTCACCGGCTCGGTCGAGGCCGGATTCCAGATCCCCGAGGCCAAGCTCGCCGTCCTCACCGACAACGAGTTCTACGGGCGCACGATCGGCGGAGACCAGCGCGTCGTCAAGAAGCTCGCGTCGCGTCGCAAGAACGTCGTCGATCCGCTGCAGCTCAAGCAGGGCGACTACGTCGTGCACAACACGCACGGCATCGGCCGATTCGTCGAGATGACGCAGCGCGAGGTGTCGACCGGCGGGCGCAACGCGACGAAGTCCGTGCGCGACTATCTCGTGCTCGAGTACGCCCCGTCGAAGCGCGGTTATCCCGGCGACAAGCTCTACGTGCCCACCGATCAGCTCGACCTGCTCTCGAAGTACGTCGGCGGCGAGGGGCCGACCCTGTCGAAGATGGGCGGCAGCGACTGGTCGCAGGCGAAGGGCAAGGCCCGCAAGGCCGTGCGCGACATCGCCGTCGAGCTGGTCAAGCTGTATTCGGCGCGGATGAGCGCGAAGGGTCACGCGTTCGGCCCGGACACGCCCTGGCAGCGCGAGCTCGAAGAGGCGTTCCCGTTCGCCGAGACCCTCGATCAGCTGCAGACCATCGATGAGATCAAGGCCGACATGGAGCGGCCGATCCCGATGGACAGGCTGCTGTCGGGCGACGTCGGCTTCGGCAAGACCGAGGTCGCCGTGCGCGCGGCGTTCAAGGCGATCCAGGACGGCAAGCAGGTCGCGATGCTCGTGCCGACGACGTTGCTCGTCAAGCAGCATCTCGAGACGTTCACCGAGCGCTTCGCCGGATTCCCCGTCAAGGTGCGTCCGCTGTCGCGCTTCCAGACCGACAAGGAGGCGCGTCTCACTCTCGACGGCCTGCTCGACGGCACCGTCGACATGGTGATCGGCACCCACCGCATCCTCACCGATCAGGTCATGTTCAAAGACCTCGGCCTGATGATCATCGACGAGGAGCAGCGCTTCGGCGTCGAGCACAAGGACACCCTCAAGAAGATGAAGACGAATGTCGACATCCTCGCGATGAGCGCGACGCCCATCCCGCGCACGCTCGAGATGGCGGTCACGGGCATCCGCGAGATGTCGACGCTCGCGACGCCGCCGGAGGACCGGCATCCGATCCTCTCGTTCGTCGGACCCCGCAGCGACAAGCAGATGGCGGCGGCGATCCGTCGAGAGATCCTGCGCGAGGGCCAGGTCTTCTTCGTGCACAACCGCGTGCAGTCGATCCAGCGCGTCGCTGCGCAGCTCGCCGAGCTCGTGCCCGAGGCGCGCATCGCCGTGGCGCACGGTCAGATGGGCGAGCACGCGCTCGAGCAGGTCGTCGACGACTTCTGGGAGCGCAAGTTCGACGTGCTCGTCTCGACCACGATCATCGAGACGGGTCTCGACATCGCGAACGCGAACACGATCATCATCGACAGGGCCGACAAGTACGGGCTCAGCCAGCTGCACCAGCTGCGCGGACGTGTCGGTCGAGGTCGCGAGCGCGCCTATGCGTATTTCCTCTACGACGAGATGAAGCCTCTCAGCGAGACGGCGGCCGACCGCCTCCAGACGATCGCCGTCAACAACGACCTGGGGTCGGGAATGCAGGTCGCGCTCAAAGACCTCGAATTGCGAGGCGCCGGCAACCTGCTCGGCGGTGAACAGGCCGGACACATCGCCGGGGTCGGATTCGACCTCTACCTCCGGATGATCGGCGAGGCCGTCGCGACGTTCCGTGGCGAAGACGTCGAGTCGGGTCAGGAGCTGCGCCTCGAGCTGCCGTTGGACGCGCGCATCCCCGAGTACTACATCGACAGCGAGCGACTTCGTCTCGAGGCATACCAGAAGCTGTCAGCGGCGTCGACGGCGACGGCGAAGGACGACGCGATCGATCTCGTCATCGACGAGCTCACCGACCGCTACGGCACCCCTCCCGACGAGGTCACTGGCCTGATCGCGGTCTCCCGCCTTCGCCGGCGTGCAGCCAGAGCCGGACTCTCCGACGTCGTGGTCATGGGCTCGAACCTGCGCATCGCACCGGCTCGACTCGAGGACTCGATCAAGGTGCGCCTGCAGCGGCTGTACCCCAAGGCGAAGCTGGTCGGCGGGGGCGAGGCGCTCGTCGTGCCGATGCCGACAGTGCCCGCCGCCGTGGGAGTGGGACTCGAACCGCTGCAGGCGGCCGAGCTGCTCGACTGGGTCGACCAGCTCTTCACGGCGATCTTCCCCGAGCCGGCGAAGGTCGAGTGACGGGAACCCGTTACAGCGAGAATCCGCCGTCGGTGGTCAGCACCTGACCGACCACCCACGAGCCGGCGTCCGTGCACAGCCAGCCGATCAGGCGGGCAGGGTCGTCGGGGCGACCGACACGGCCGAACGGTGTGCCCGCGATCCAGTCCTCGACGCCCGACAGATCGCGATCCGTGGTGTCGGCATCGAGGTAGCCCGTGTTCACCGGACCCGGATTGACGGTGTTCAGCACGATCCCGACATCGAGCAGCTCGGCGGCAGTCGAACGGGTGATCCCCGCGAGCGCGGCCTTGCTCGTCGCGTACGAGATCTCGCCGCGCATCGCCCCGTGCCCCTGACCCGAGGTCATCCAGACGACGTGAGCGGTCGGCTTCTCGAAGGGGCCGAGCGACGGGATGCTGTCGCCGGGACGACCGACCGGAGTCTCTGCGCCGCCGAGTTCTCGGCGTACTCGATTCGCCACCCCGGCTGTGAGCAGCAGCGAGGCGCGGGTGTTGGCCTGCCAGTGCGCGTCGAGTCGGTCGGCGGTCATGTCGAAGATCGTGCCGTCGCCGCCGCTCATCGCCTGGTTGCAGATGACGATGTCGAGCCGACCCGAGAGCGCTGACGCCGCGTCGAGCAGAGGGTCGATGCTGGCCGGGTCGCGGAGATCCGCCTGGGCGTCGCCCATCACGGCCCCGGATGCGAGGGAGTCGTGGATGCCGGCGCGAACCGCGTCCAGGTCGTCCCCGCCCCACGGGTGGTCGAGATCATGGGGGCGGAAGTGGTGGAAGAACACGTTCGCGCCGAGGGACGCGAGAGTCGTCGCGGTCGCGAATCCGATGCCGCGTCTGCGGGAGACGCCGGTCACCAGAGCAGTGCGTCCGAACAGGGGAAGGTCGTGGGAGTGCATGGCGATGCGCCTTTCGATCGATGGAGCCCCGGGCACGCCGAACGGCGGTCGGAGGCGGGGGAGGGATCGAGTCAGCTGCACTTCATGGGCGTCAGCGTAGCAGGAGGCTCGGTCAGCCTTCTCGACACGTCCGCGGCGGCGCTACGCTGGCGTCATGTTGTACGAGCACCTCGGGGCTCGGCCCCGGATCCATGACACCGCCGTCGTCGCTCCCACCGCCGTGATCTCCGGAGACGTGACGATCGGCCCTGACTGCCAGGTGCTCCATGGCGCCGTGATCACCGCAGAAGGAGGGCCGATCACGATCGGCGAGCACGTCATCGTGATGGAGAACGCGCTCATCAGGGCCACGGCCGCGAATGCCGTGCACATCGGTTCGCACACGCTCGTCGGAACCCTTGCGAGCATCGCGGGGGCGACGGTCGGCGAAGAGGTCTTCTTCGCGTCCGGCGCACGGATCTTCAACGGTGCGCTGGTGGGCGATCGATGCGAGGTCCGGGTGAACGCCATCGTGCACCGACGAGCCGTGCTGCCGGCCGGGACGGTCGTGCCGATCGGCTGGGTCGCGGTCGGAGACCCCGTGCAGCTCCTGTCTCCGGACCGAGAGGCGGAGATCTCTGCCGCGCAACCCGAACTCGACTTCCCCGGGCACGTCTTCGGCGTGGACCGCGACACCCCCGACCTCATGGTGCAGCTCACCGAGCGCTACGGCAGCTCGCTGGCCCGGCACGCCGACGATGTGCGTCTCGACGCCGACGGCCGCGCGGCGGGTCGCGGGTGAGTGACGGCGCGGGGCTCGTCCGACCGGACGTCAGCACGGACGACGCCGCGCTGATCGCTCGCGAATGCTACGCAGTCGAGGCGGTGGCGACCGAGCTCGGCAGCAATCAGGACCGCAACTTCGTGCTGGTCGAGCCGGACGGATCGCGCAGCGTGCTGCGTGTCGACAACCCCGTCTTCGGTGACGACGCGAGAGCCGCGCAGCATGCGGCGCTCGACGCCTATCGCGCGGCCGGCGTGCGGGTTCCCGCCGTGCTCCCCGGACTCGACGGTCAGCTCACGCAGCGCTGGCGGGGATTCGCCGTGCGCCGCAGTGAGTTCGCCGCGGGTGAGCCGGTGGTCGATGCGGGCTATCTGGCACCCGTCGTGCTCGCCGAGTTCGGAGCCCTGGCAGCGGCATCCGTGAACGCGCTCGCTGATCTCGCGCACCCGGGGCTCGAGCGCGACCAGATGTGGGACATGCGCGTCGCGTACGAGCAGATCAAGGTGCTCGCCCCGGCGGTGACGGATGCCGAGCTGCGCTCGCGTGTGCGCACGGCCGCGGACGACGCGCAGAAGGCGCTGTCGATCGTGGCTGCTGCGTTGCCGGTTCAGCCGATCCACGGCGACCTCACCGACGACAACGTCACCGGGACGCGCGGTGACGATTCCCGACTGCACCCGCTCACCGTGCTCGACCTGGGCGATCTGGGGCTCGGCTGGCGGGTCGCCGAACTGGCCGTATGCGTCTCGTCGATGCTGCACCACGAGCCCGAGCGTCCGCTCCGTGCTCTCGACACCGTCGCCGCGTTCCATGCCGACGCACCGCTCGCCCGTGACGAGGCGCTCGCGGTATGGCCGCTGGTCGTGCTGCGAGCCGCACTGCTCGTCGCCAGCGGCTGGAGGCAGCTCGAGATCGACGGCGACAATGACTACGCCCGCGAGCGGATCGCGGGCGAGCAGGCCATCTTCGATGCCGCGACTGCCGTTCCGCTCGCCGAGGCGACCGAGCTGGTGCTCGCCCGCCTCGGGTTCGAGTCGCCGGAGTTCGAGGCGCCGACGCCGACCGACTCGCACACGGCGGTGCCGGAGCCGGAGACCCGGGAGCCCGAGGCGCAAGAGCCCGAGGCGCAAGAGCCCGAGGCAGCAGTGGCGCAGGCTCCCGAGCCCGAGAAGACCGAGCCCGAGACTCCTGAGCCCGGGACTCCTGAGCCCGGCCGTTCGCCGTTCGCCGCTGCTGACGATGCACGCCGCGAGCTGTCGACCCTTCTTCCGGAGCTCGACGGTCGCGTCGTCGTGGTCGACCCCGGTGTCGAGGCTGAGGGGCTGGACGCAGGCCGGTGGGCGCATCCCGACGCCGAGGCGCTCCTCGTCGCCGAGGCCCACGCGAGGGGTGCTCGAGCTGCCGTCGTTCCGTACGGCGTGTTCCGGCTCACTCGCACGGCGGTCGACACCGCGAGCGCTGCGGCCACCTGGCCGATCGAGACCGAAGTGCACGTCGCCCCTGGGCCGTCGTCGCGGATGATCGCGCCGGCAGAGGGCGAGCTCAAGATCACAGAGGGTGGGGTGCGCATCGCGCTCGACACCGGGTGGGTGCTCGAGCTCCGGGGCGCCGACCTCGAGCCGAACCGCAGCGGCCGCGTCGAGCGGGGCGAGAGCATCGGCAGGCTCGCGGCATCGTTCGCGAACAGGACGATCGTCATCGGCCTCAGGCGAGCCGATGCTCCGCCGCTTCCGGCGCCGCGGCCCGAAACGTCAGTCGCCGCGCATCTCGTGGCACCCGATCGCGTCGCGGCGTGGCGCCGCTTCACCGCCGACCCGGCTGCGCTGCTCGGGCTTCCCTCCCACGCGCAGCACGACGAGGCCGCCCAGGAGCTCGAGCGCAGGGAGCGCATCTTCGCGACCGCTCAGGAGCGCTACTACGAGCATCCGCCGCAGATCGAACGCGGCTGGCGGCACCATCTCGTCGACACGACCGGTCGCAGCTATGTCGACATGGTGAACAACGTCGCGGGACTCGGCCATGGTCATCCCGGAGTCGCGGCGGCCGCGAACCGGCAGCTGAAGACGCTCGCCACCAACTCGCGGTTCCTGTTCCGCGATCTCGCCGAGTACAGCGAGAGGCTGATCGCGCTGATGCCCGAGGGGAGCGGTCTCGACACGGTGCTGCTGGTGAACAGCGGCTCGGAGGCGGTCGATCTCGGCATCCGTCTGGCGCAGGCGGCCACCGGACGACGCACGGTGGTGGCGCTCCGAGAGGCCTACCACGGGTGGACGATGGCAAGCGATGCGGTCACGACCAGCGCCTACGACAACCCGCATGCTCTCGAGACGCGGCCCGACTGGGTGCACGTCGCCGACGTGCCCAACCCGTTCCGCGGTACCTACCGCGGACAGGACACCGCCGGCCGCTACCTCGCCGATCTCGCCGCAGACCTCGACGGTCTCGTCGCGGACGCCCGAGAGCCCGCAGCCTTCCTGTGCGAGTCCGTGCTCGGAAACGCCGGGGGAGTGCTCCTGCCCGACGGCTACCTGGCGGGCGCCTACGAACTCGTGCGCGCGCGGGGTGGCCTCTGCGTCGCCGACGAGGTGCAGGTGGGCTTCGGTCGCATGGGATCGACCTTCTGGGGGTTCGAGCAGTCCGGAGTGGTCCCCGACATCGTCACGATCGCCAAGCCGATGGGCAACGGCTTCCCCATCGGGGGCGTGATCACATCGAAGCGGATCGCCGACGCGCTCAGCAGCCAGGGGCAGTTCTTCTCCTCTGCGGGTGGCAGCACCCTCAGCAGCAGCGTCGGCCTCGCCGTGCTCGACGCCATGGTCGAGGACGATCTGCAGCGCAACGCCCTCGAGGTCGGTGGACATCTGGCAGACGCTCTTCGTGCGCTCGCGGAGCGGCATCCGCTGATCGGTCCCGTGCACGGCGAGGGGCTCTATCTCGGCGTCGAGCTGGTGCGCGATCGCGAGACGATGGAGCCGGCGGATGCCGAGGCCGCAGCGATCTGCGAGCGGATGCGGGAGTTGGGCGTGATCGTGCTCACGACCTCCGAGCGATCGAACGTGCTGAAGATCAAGCCTCCGCTCTGTCTGACGATCGAGAGCGCCGACCACGTGATCGCGATGCTGGATCGAGTGCTCACCGACGGGTGGTGATCGGGGGCGGATCTTCGAATCGAGTCGGTTCGCGGCATGTTAAATGCGTATTTCGAATCAGATCTGCTCTTCCGCTGAGGAATATCCCGGGTACATACTGAGCGTCAGCGTCGGATCGCCCGAAGTCCGACCCATGCGCTGTTCCCGAAGGAGTACTCATGGCCACGCCCATCAAGACGAAGCCGCTCGCGCAGGGCGGCGGAAGACTGCGACGCAACCTCGGTCTCTGGGCGATCGTCGGTCTCGGTCTCGGCTACATGACGCCGACCGTCGTCTTCGACACCTTCGGCATGGTGGCTCGCGACACCGACAACGTCGTCCCCGCCGCCTACCTCGTCGCCCTCGTCGTGATGGTCTTCACGGCGATCAGCTACGGCAAGATCTCCCGTGCCATCCCGAGCGCCGGTTCCGCCTACACCTACGTGCGCGAGTCGATCCATCCGAACCTCGGCTTCATGGTCGGCTGGACCTCGCTCATCGACTACGTGCTTCTCCCGATGGTCAACTGCCTCATCATCCGCAGCTACCTCGAGGCGCTGTTCCCCGACATCCCCGGCTGGATCTGGGTGGTGCTGTACTGCATCCTCGTCACGAGCATCATCTACATGACCATGCGCGGCACCTCGAACATGAACATGATCCTGCTCGTGTTCTCGATCGTCGTGATGGTCGTGTTCGTCGTCATGGTCGTCGCCCAGCTGATGCGTGGCGAGGGTGCGGGGACGATCGCGTCGGCAGCTCCGTTCATCCACGACGGGGCGACGATGAGCGCGGTGCTCATGGGCGCCACGATCGTCTGCTTCTCGTTCATCGGCTTCGACGCCGTGACGATGTACGCCGAGGAGGCGAAGGACCCGAAGATCATGCCGAAGGCGATCCTGCTCACGGTGCTGCTCGGCGGAGCGATCTTCCTCGTGGCCGCGTACGTGACGCAGCTGCGGTTCCCAGACTGGAACGAGTTCGCTCCCGGTGGCGACATGCAGTACGTCGAGGACTCGACCCTGCCGATCATCGGCAACCTCGTCGGCGGCAACGTGCTCATGGCCGTGCTGACGGCTGCGGGCTTCTGCGCGACCCTGGCGTCCGGGCTCGCCTCGCACGCATCGGTGTCGCGCATGCTCCTCGTGATGGGACGCAACAACGTGCTGCCGCAGAAGGCCTTCGGCTACATCAACCCCCGCACGCACACGCCGACCTTCAACATCGTGCTGGTCGGCGCCATCTCACTGCTCGCCATCCCCTTCACGCTCGAGCTGATCGCGGCGTGGATCAACTACGGCGCGCTGATCGCGTTCACCTTCGTGAACATCTCGGTGATCGCCTGGTTCGCGATCCGCAAGGGTCGACGTCACACGCCGCGCGACATCCTCTCCTACATCGTGATGCCGGGAATCGGCATGCTGCTCACCGGACTGCTGTGGGCGAACCTGCACGCGGACGCCCTGACGGGTGGTCTGATCTGGACGGCGCTCGGACTGATCTACCTCGCTGTGATCACGAGGGGATTCCGCAAGAAGGTCGTCGCGTTCGACGAGAACCAGGCGGTGACCGGATTCAACAAGGTCGTGAAGGTGCCGGTCGACGAGAGCTGACGACGCGGGATGCAGAAGAGCCGCCACCCGTCAGGGAGGCGGCTCTTCACCTGTGTGCGGGACGCGAGTGGGCTCAGATCACGCCCTGCGCGAGCATCGCGCCGGCGACGCGCTCGAAGCCGGCGATGTTCGCCCCGGCCACGTAATCGCCCGCGACGTCGTAACGCTCTGCGGCGTCGAACGCGGCGCTGTGGATGTCGGCCATGATCTCGCGCAGCTTGTTCTCGCTGGCGTCGAAGCTCCACCGCTGACGCGAGGCGTTCTGACTCATCTCGAGTGCGGAGGTCGCCACGCCTCCGGCGTTCGCGGCCTTGCCGGGCGCGAAGAGCACGCCGGCGCCCTGGAACGCCTCGACGGCGGCGGGGACGCAGGGCATGTTCGCGCCCTCCGAGACGGCGCGCACGCCGTTGGCGATGAGCGCCTCGGCAGCGTCGAGGTCGAGCTCGTTCTGCGTGGCAGAGGGCACGGCGATGTCGACGGGGACCTCCCAGACGCTGCCGCCCTCGACGAAGCGCGCGCCGGGGCGACGGTTCGCGTACTCGACGATGCGGGCGCGCTCGACCTCCTTGATCTGGCGCAGCAGGTCGACGTCGATCCCGGCGTCGTCGACGACGTATCCGGAGGAGTCGGATGCGGTGACGGCGGTCGCGCCGAGCTGCGATGCCTTCTGGATCGCGTAGATCGCGACGTTGCCCGAGCCTGAGACGCCGACGCGCTTGCCGTCGAGCGAGTCGTTGTGGACTCCGAGCATCTCCTGCGCGAAGAACACGGCGCCATAGCCCGTGGCCTCGGTGCGCACCTCGGCGCCACCCCAGCCGGTGCCCTTGCCGGTGAACATGCCCGACTCATGACGGTTGGTGATCTTGCGGTACTGCCCGAAGAGATACCCGATCTCGCGGCCGCCGACGCCGATGTCACCCGCGGGCACGTCGGTGTGCTCGCCGAGGTGGCGGTAGAGCTCGTTCATGAACGACTGGCAGAAGCGCATGATCTCGCCATCCGATCGGCCGTGCGGGTCGAAGTCGGAGCCGCCCTTGCCGCCGCCGATGCCCTGACCGGTCAGCGCGTTCTTGAAGATCTGCTCGAACCCGAGGAATTTGATGATCGACAGGTTCACCGAGGGGTGGAAGCGCAGTCCGCCCTTGTACGGGCCGAGAACCGAGGAGAACTGGATGCGGTAGCCGCGGTTGACCTGCAGGCGACCGGCGTCGTCGACCCAGGGCACCCGGAACAGGATCTGCCGCTCCGGCTCGACCAGGCGGTCGAGGATGCCGCCGTCGACGAACTGCGGGTTGCGTGCCAGCACAGGGGCGATCGAGTTCAGCACCTCGTGCACGGCCTGCTGGAATTCGGGCTCGTGCGGGCTGCGGACGAGCACCGTGTCGAACACGGGCTGCACGGACTCTGCGAGCGGGTGGAAGTCGGCGGATGGCGAAGAGGTCACGCGAAAGAGCTTTCTGATCGGGGGATGGTGCTGCGTGCGATCGTGTCGCGTGAGGGTACGCCGGATCGGGCGGAGTTTTCACTCTAGCGGGCACGCCGATGTGAGGACCTTCGCACCGGCATGCGCTCGTTCAGGCGCGATGGGCGTCGATCACCCGGTGTTCTGCAGACCGGCCGCGACGCCGCTGACCGAGAGCAGCAGCAGGCGCTTCTGCTCGTCGTCGGCTCCGGATCCGGTCGCCTCACCGGGGTCGCGCAGGGCGCGCAGTGCGCGCAGCTGCAGCAGCGACAGCGCGTCGACGTACGGCGTGCGCAACTGCACCGCGCGCTGCAGGATCGGCTTGTTCTCGAGCAGCCCGACGCCACCGGTGAGGCGGATGACCCATTCGCGGGTGAGCGCGAGCTCGTCCAGCACGAGCTGGGCGAGATCGTCGCGGTCACCGAGTGCGAGGTACTGGCGGGCGATGCGCTCGTCGGTCTTCGCGAGGCTCATGGCGACGTTGTCGATCATGGTGCGCAGCAGCGGCCAATCGCGGTAGGCCTCGATGAGTCGTGCATCGTCGCCGACGGCGGCGAGAGCCGTGCCGAGGCCGAACCAGCCGGCCAGGTTGATGCGGGCCTGGGTCCAGGCGAACACCCACGGGATGGCACGCAGGTCTTCGAGCGACTCGACCGACAGCCCCCGCCTGGCGGGACGCGAGCCCAGGGCGAGCAGACCGATCTCCTCCAGAGGAGTCACCGTGGCGAACCAGGGAGCGAAGCCCTCGGCCTTCACGAGCGAGAAGAACCGCTCGCGTGACGAGGCGTCCATGACGGCGGCGATGTCGGAGAAACGCGCCGCGGCGTCGCTCGTGTGCTTCTCGACGCTCGGCGAGGACGCGAGCAGGGTCGCCGCGGCGACCTGGTCGATGTGCCGCATGGCGATGGCCGGCTCGCCGTAACGGGCGAAGATGACCTCGCCCTGCTCGGTCAGCTTGAAGCGCCCGTCGACCGAGTGCGGCGGCTGCGCGAGGATCGCCGAGTTGGCCGGTCCGCCGCCGCGTCCGAGGGCGCCGCCGCGTCCGTGGAACAGCGTCAGCTCGATGTCCGACTCCTGTGCCCACTGCGCGATCTTCTCCTGCGCCTCGTACAGCGCGAGGTTGGCGGCGACCGGGCCGACGTCCTTCGACGAGTCCGAGTAGCCGAGCATGACCTCGAGTCGGTTCCCGGTCGCTGCGAGGCGAGCCTGGAACTCGGGGAAGGTCACCGCCTCGGCGAGGATGCCGGGAGCCGCCTGGAGGTCGGCGAAGGTCTCGAACAGGGGCACGACGTCGAGCACGGGCGCATCGTCGCCGAGCGCGTGCGCCGCGAGCCTGTGGACGTTCGCGAGGTCGGAAGCGGCCTGCGTGAACGACACGACGTAACGACCGGCGGCACGGAGTCCGCGGTCGCGCTGGATCTCGGCGATCGCGCGGAAGACCTCGAGCACCTCTTCGGTCTGCGTGCTGATCGCCTCGCCGCTCTCGAGCTCTGCGAGGGCCTTCGCGTGCACCTGCGAGTGCTGGCGCACCTCGAGCTCGGTGAGGTGGAAGCCGTACGTCTCCACCTGCCAGATCAGGTGCTGCACGCCTCCGAAGGCGTGGCGCTTCGCACCCGCATCCGACAGCGACGACTGCACCACGCGAAGGTCTTCGAGCAGCTCCTCCGGGCGGGCATACCCCTCCTCGTCGCCGTGCCTGGTGGCTGCGACGCGATGTGCCAGGGCGAGCAGCACCCGTCGGTGGGGCTCGCCGGGGGAGCGGGCGGCCAGTTCGTGCGCGACCCGCGGCTCGGCGGCCGCGAACGAATCCCAGAGCGCCGAGACGGCGTCACTCGGGGGAGTGTCCTCGGCGCTCAGGGTGAGCGTGCGGCCGATGCGCTCGAGCGCGCGCTCGAGACCGCGCAGCACATGGTCGGAGGCGATCTGCGACGCCTCTCGGGTCACGGATGCCGTCACGAACGGGTTGCCGTCGCGGTCGCCGCCGACCCAGGAGCCGATGCGCACGAAGGCCGGGACGACCGGTGCACTCGAGCCGGAGTCGTCACCGCGCAGTGCGTCGTCGATGCGGCGATACACGTGCGGCACGGTGGTGAAGAGCGTCTCGTCGAACACGCCCATGGCCGTGCGCACCTCGTCGGTCGGCGACGGCTTCTCGGCTCGCAGCGGTGCCGTGCGCCAGAGGGTGTCGATCTCCTCCAGCATCCGACGCCGGGCGCGGTGCTCCTCGGACCCGCCCTCGCTCGCCGCGTCGTGCTGCGTGAGTAGATCGGAGAGGCGGCGGATGCTCGACGACACGGCGCGACGGCGCGCCTCGGTCGGGTGGGCGGTGAACACCGGGTGGAAGCGGAGGCCCTCGAGACGACGGCGAGCCTCGTCATCGCCGACCTCGGTCTTCAGCCGCGCGTACGCGGTGGCGACCGTGTCTGCGGCATCCTCGCGACCGGGCTGGCCGGCGCGCTCGCGCAGAACCCGCACGCGCTGGTGCTCCTCGGCGAGATTGACGAGGTGGAAGTAGCAGGTGAACGCGCGGGCGACCTCGTCGGCGCGTGCGATCGTGAACGACTCGGCGATCGCCGCAGCGCGGTCGAAGGCGTCGGACGTCTCCTCGTCATAGGCCTGGATCGTCGCCAGTCGCAGTCGCTCCACGTCCTCGAAGAGGTCGTCACCACCCGACTCGCGCAGAACCTGGCCGAGAAGGGCGCCGAGCATTCTCACATCGGTGCGCATGGCATCAGGAATGCCGCGGCCTGCTTCGAAACGGCCGATGATGCGGATGGCCGAGGTGTCAGTGGGCTCGGGGAAGGCGTGTTCGGGGGTCACCGTTCGAGAGTATCCCGGCTCGGGGCCGTGCTCTGAACGCATGACGATGTGAGACGCGCGAGGCAGCCGCAACTACCATGGGGGCGATGCGCATCTCCGCGAACCCCCTCCGTGGTCAGCAGTTCCCCGCTGTCCTCCTGCTCGTCGCGGCAGGACTGGGCATCCTGCTGGCGAACCTCCCTTCGCACGATGCGCTCGCCGCAGTCCTCGACTTCCATATCGCGATCCCCGGCACCGTCCTCGACCTCTCGGTCGAGCACTGGGTGTCCGACGGGCTGCTCGCGGTGTTCTTCCTCGTCGTGGCGATCGAGCTGCGGCATGAGCTGACCCACGGTGAGCTCGACTCGCCGAGCAAGGCCGTGCAGCCGGCCATCGCCGCCGCTGGTGGTGTGCTGGTGCCGATCGCCGTCTATCTCCTCATCGCGGGCGACTCGGCGACCGCGACCGGTTGGCCCATCCCGACCGCGACCGACATCGCCTTCGCGCTCGGCGTCCTCGCCATGTTCGGCCGGGGGCTTCCGTCGAACGTCCGGGTGTTCCTGCTCGCGCTGGCGATCCTCGACGACATCATCGGCATCATCTTCATCGCCGTGCTGTTCGCGCACGATGTGCAGTGGCTCTTCCTCGCGCTCGCCGTCGCCGCCGTCGTCGCCTTCTGGCTGCTCAGCAGGCTGCTGCATGCCAAGGGGCATCCGGCGGTCGCCGTCGCGATGGTCGTGGTCGGCATCGTCGCCTGGGGCCTGGTGGCGTCCTCGGGGATCCATGCCACGATCGCGGGCGTGATGCTCGGGCTCGTGATGTCGCCCGTTCCCGCCGCACGCACCCGACACGCTCTCGAGCCGACGGTGAACGGCGCGATCCTGCCGATCTTCGCGTTCGTCGCCGCCTTCGTGGTGATCCCCGCGCTCTCGCCGACAGAACTGTCGCCCGCCTTCTGGGGAATCGCCGTCGCACTGCCCGTCGGCAAGATCATCGGCATCTCCCTGTTCGGGTGGCTGGCGATGCGGATCCGCCCCCGGGGCGCGGCGCCCGCCCTGCCGTTCGCCGACCTCGTCGCCGCCGGCGCACTCGGCGGCATCGGCTTCACCGTCTCGCTGCTGCTGGCGAACCTCGCCTTCGCGACCGATGCGGGCATCCGCGACCAGGCGATCCTGGGCGTGCTCGTCGGCTCGCTCGTGGCGCTCGTGCTGTCGGGGATCATCGTCTCGCTGCGTGCACGCGCGTACCGACGCCAGGGCGTCGTGACATCGTGATCACGAGGCAGGGACGAAGAGAGCAGGCACGGTGATGTCCGAGGAAGGGCCAGTGAGCGCAGAGTCGCACCGCGACCCGCTGCGCGCCGCCGCCGAGACGATGCGCGAGGTGCGAGAGCGCTGCGTCTGGTCGCAGCAGATCACCCACCGCGATCTCGTGCCGTACCTCATCGAGGAGTCGCACGAGGTGATCGACGCCGTCGAGAACGGCACGAGAGACGATCTGCGCGAAGAACTCGGCGACCTGCTCTGGCAGGTGCTGTTCCACTCCGCGATCGCTGCGCAGGATGCGGACGACCCGTTCGACATCGATGATGTCGCCGCCACGCTGACCGAGAAGATGGTGCGGCGGCATCCTCATGTCTTCGCCGGAGAGGTCGCGACGACGCCCGAGGAGGTCCTCCTGCACTGGAACGCCGCGAAAGCGGCGGAGAAGCGCACGAGACGGAGCGTCCTCGACGGGATCCCGCGCGGGATGCCGGCGCTCGCCCTGGCGCAGAAGATCGTCGGTCGGGCGGCGGGGGCCGGTGTCGTCGCCGGGGCGGATGCGGCGTCAGGTGACGCGAGGCCGTCCTCGGAGACCGAGCTGGGCGACGCTCTGCTCGCCCTCGTCGCGGTCGCCCGCGCCGAGGGCTGGGATGCGGAACGGGCACTGCGAGAACGGCTCAGAGCGGTCGAGGCCGAGGTCCGCGAGGCGGAATCGGGGGCCTGAGGCCGCAGGCCGCCCCGCCGACCTGGAAAGATGGAGGCGTGGCTACTGTGAACCCGCCGCGCGGAATGCGCGACATCCTCCCCGCCGACAAGGCCCGCCGCGAGCGAGTCCTCGCCGTCATCCGCGATCGATACCGCTCGCATGGCTTCGACGAGATCGAGACCCCCGCGCTCGAGGAGTACTCGCGACTGCACGCCGGCATCGGCGGAGACAACGAGAAGCTCGCATACAACGTGCTGCGACGCGGCCTCGACGCCGAGGCGATCCGTGACGCCGCCGGCGATCAGAGCGCGTTGGCAGACCTGGGTCTGCGCTACGACCTCACGGTTCCCCTCGCGCGCTTCTATGCGAGCAACCGCGGGCAGCTCCCCGGTGTGTTCCGCGCCATCCAGATCGGGCCGGTCTGGCGCGCCGAGCGCCCCCAGAAGGGCCGCTACCGCCAGTTCGTGCAGTGCGACATCGACATCATCGGCGACGACTCCTCGCGCGCAGAGGCCGAACTCATGGTCGCCTCGCTCGACGCGGTCGACGCGCTGGGCCTCGAAGGAGCGACCGTTCGCATCAATGATCGACGTGCGCTCGACTGGATGCTCGGCAGCTTCGGCTTCACCGGCGACGAGCGCCCCGGCGTTCTGATCACGATCGACAAGCTCGACAAGATCGGTCCGGACGGCGTCGCCGCCGAACTGCGCGAGCGCGGCTCGGCAGCAGCGGCGGTCGACGCGTTCGAGGCGTTCCTCCTTCGTCCGCAGACCATGGAGTACAACCCGTTCGGCGAGCGGCAGATCCGCAAGGCGCTCCCCGAGAACGCTCCGGAGGAGATCGTCGGACACCTCGTCGGCATCGGCGAGGCCGTCGCCGCGGGGCGAGGCGCGACCGACATCCCGCTGGTCTTCGACCCGTTCCTCGTGCGCGGCATGGGCTACTACACCGGCACGATCTTCGAGCTCGCGCATCCGTCTGTGTCGTACTCGCTCGGCGGCGGCGGCCGCTACGACGGCATGATCGGGCGGTTCCTCGGTCAGCAGGTCCCGGCCGTGGGCTTCTCCCTCGGCTTCGAGAGGCTCGTCGATCTCGTGACGGCGGGAGCGGATGCCGGCGAACGCGCCGTCGTGCTCATCCACGACTCCGACGTGCCGGTCGCCGAGCTCGTCACGCACAAGGCGGGGCTCGTGGCATCCGGGGCCAGGGTCAGGCTCGAGCGGCGCACGAAGAACGTGAAGGCACTGCTCGAGCGCTCGGCCGCCGACGGATACACCGAGTTCGCGACCGTCTCGGCGGGCGCCGCCGAGCTGGAGCTCAAGCCGCTGGCCTGAGGCGCGGCTCCTCCTTCGCATTCCGGGCACGGCGTTCGAACTCTGGGTCCGTCTGCAGGAAGACCGCGCGGGATGCAGGGGCAGACGGCTGGTTTCGTCCTGCGGACGTGCCCCGGTCCTGCAGACGGACACTGCGGACGCCGTTCACTCGGTGTTCACGCGGGTCGGATCGAATCAGGGCATGAGTCGACAGTACTTCGTCGCCTTCGCCGCGATCGGTGCCGCGTCGGTCTCGGCCGCCGTCGGCATCCGGTTCGTGCTCACGCGTCAGGCGGCGATCGCGCGTCGGCGCATCGGCAAACCGCTCGGCGAGCAGTCGATCGATGCTGATCGCGTCTGGCGCCGTGCGCTCGACGGCGATCCTGTGCAGCTTCTCGTGCTGGGCGACTCGGTGGCGGCGGGTCTCGGCGCCGAGCGCCGCAAGGAGACGCTCGGCGGACGGCTCGCGAAAGGAATGGCACGGCGGATGCGGCGGCCCGTGCGCCTGCGCACCGCCGCGGTCGTCGGTGCGGAGTCGCCCGATCTCGCCGCTCAGCTCGCGGGTCTGCCCGATGGCTACGCACCGCACGTGGCTGTGATCGTGGTCGGAGGCAATGACGTCACCCACCGCCTCCCGATCGCCGTCTCCACACAGCACTTACGCGACACGATCCTGCACCTGCGCCGCCAGGGCACCGAGGTCGTCGTCGGCACATGCCCCGACCTCGGCGCTCTGCGCCCCGTGCCACAGCCGCTGCGGAGGCTGATCTCGAGCGTGTCGCGCAGGCTGGCAGAAGCGCAGGCCGAGACCGCACGCTCGGCCGGGGCGCGGTCCGTCGATCTCCGCCGAGCCGTGGGCCCGATGTTCTTCGACGATCCCGATGCCATGTTCAGCCTGGATCGCTTCCATCCGAGCCCGCTCGGCTACCGGCGCACGGCCGAGGTGCTGCTCCCCGCCGCGTGCCTCGCGGCGGAGGCGGCTCTCAGCTCGCGTCGTCAGACGGTGCCGCGCTGAACGACGCGGCCCAGTCGGCGACGCGACGCGCGCTCTCGTCGTCCGAGAGGTCTTCGACGCGGGTCATCACCGACCACCTCACGCCGAAGGGGTCGCGGATGCTCGCGAATCGGTCGCCCGAGACGAAGGCAGACGGAGCTTCGCGCACGGTGGCTCCCGCGGCGACTGCCCGCTCGACCACGGCGTCGACGTCCGAGACGTAGAGGCCCATCGAGTAGCAGTCGTCGTCACCCGACGGCGCGGGAACCAGGTGATACTCGGGGCTCGGTTCGCCCAGCTGCAGGCGACCGAGGCCGAAGTCGAGATCGGCGTGGGCGACGACGCCCCCGAACTCCGTGACGTCGACGACGCGGGCGCCGAAGACGTCTCGGTAGAAGTCGATCGCCTCTCTGGCTCCGGCGATCGCGAGGAACGGAGTGAGCGAGGTCGCGCTGTGCGGGCGGCCGTCGGTGGTGTGGTCGCCGGTCACGCCGGTCGTGTTCTCGGTGGTCATGCGTTCACGGTACGGAGCCCTCGGGGGTGTGCGCTTGAACATCGACGACAGACTGCGGAGCGCGTCCTCTGCGCGTGGCGCGAGGGTCGTAGGGTCGAAGACATGGATGTCGAATACCTCGGACCGACGGTGTCCGCGATGTGGCTGACCGTGGCGATCCTCGCCGGCGGGTTCGCCCGAACGCGGAACAGGTCTGCGCTCGCATGGTTCGTGCTGACCGTGTTCCTCGGGCCGATCGCGGCGTTCCTGCTCGTGGTGTGGCCGTCTGCCGACCCGGTCCCGGCGCCGGCCCCGCGTGTCGCGGGGCCTCCCACAGCTCGTCCGAGCGACGAATAGACATGCGTCCGACGCGTGGAGTGCTCTACCCGGCCCGGCTGCCCGAGTTCCATCGGCTGCCGCCCGCGGCGGGCGCGCGGGATCTCGCCGTGTGGTTCTGGATCCCGGAGTGGTCGATAGAGCCCGGCCGGTCATCGCGGCAGGAGATCGTCGGCTACCCGGCGCTCAACCTCGTGGTCGAGCAGGGCGTGGTCACTCTGTCGGGCGCGACGACACGGGCATCGCATCGCGACCTGCGCGGAACCAGCTGGGCGGTCGGCGCACTGTTGCGGCCAGCGGCTGTGGCAGCGCTCGTCGACGACCCGGCTGCGCTCGTCGACACCGAGGCGATCATCGACGCGCCTGACCTGGCGGATGCGATCGGTGCCGCCATGAGCACAGGGGAGGGGCGCCGCGAACGCGCCGTCGCGGTCTTCTCCGACTGGCTCGTGCGCCGGGTCGGGGCTGTCGACGAATCCGCACGGCACGCGAACGCGCTCGTCGACGTGCTCATGGGTGATGATGCCGCCGACAGCGTCGAAGAGGCGGCGATGCGCCTGGCCGTGTCGGTGCGCACACTGCAGCGGATGGCCCACCGACACGTGGGCGTCTCACCGGCGGCGATGATCCGCCGGCGTCGCCTTCAGGAGGCCGCCGAGCGGCTGCGCCTCGATCCGGGGATCGAGCTGTCGGGCCTCGCGGCAGACCTCGGATACGCCGATCACGCGCACCTCACACGTGACTTCCGCAGCATCCTCGGCATGGCCCCTCGCACCTACCGTGCAGGAGCGTCCGAGCAGTCCCCGGACGAGACTGCGCGCATGTGATCACCGCGACAGCGCGCATGTGATCACCGCGACGGTCTGAGGCGAGTCATCCGGTAGAGCACGCCGACGAGCACGACCGCGGTTCCGATCGCCGAGGCCACGACGGGCAGCGTGTTCACGAGCAGCAGGCAGCCCAGAGCTCCGATGACCTGCAACGCGCGGGGATAGCGGCGAGCAGCCGCCTGCTGTCGGAACGCCGCGGCATTCGCGATGAGGTAGTACAGCAGCACCCCGAACGAGGAGAACCCGATCGCGTCGCGAAGGTCGGCGATGACCACGATCCCGACGATGATCAGCGCGATCGTGATCTCGGCACGACGCGGCACCTGCCAGCGCTCGTCGACCTTCGCGAGGAACCGCGGCAGGTCCTGCTCGCGGGCCATGGCCAGGGTCGTCCGCCCGATGCCGGTGAGCAGCGCGAGCAGAGCGCCGAGCGAGGCCGCCGCCGCCGCGATGCGGATGACCGGAGCGAGAGCCTGCCACCCGGTGGACGCTGCGACATCGGCCAGAGGCGTCGTGCTCGTCGCCGCGTCGCCACCGAGGACGAGGACGACCGTGATCGCGACGAGCGTGTAGACGACGACCGCACCGCCCAGCGCGAGGGCGATGGCGCGCGGGATCGTCCGGGCAGGGTCGACGACCTCTTCGCCCATGGTCGCGATGCGCGCGTACCCTGCGAACGCGAAGAAGAGCAGTCCTGCGCCCTGCAGCACGCCGTACGCGCTGGCATCGGGAAGAGGGGCGGGGGTCGCCGTAGACGATCCGCCGAGTCCGGTCGCGACGACGAGCGCGAGCCCCAGCAGGGAGCACGCGACGAGCACCCGGGTGACGAGCGCGGTTCGCGTGACGCCGAAGCAGTTGACGGCTGCGAGCGCGACGACTGCTGCCACGGCCACCGGTACCTGCCAGCCCTCGGGTGCCGCGTAGGCGGCGAAGGTCATGGCCATCGCGGCGCAGCTCGCGATCTTGCCGATCACGAAGCTCCAGCCGGCCACGAAACCCCACCACGGACCGATCTCTGCCCTGGCGTACGCATAGGTGCCGCCGGCAACGGGGTGCGCTGCGGCGAGCTGTGCCGACGCGGTGGCGTTGCAGTAGGCGACGATCGCGGCGATCGCCAGGGCGATCAGGATGCCGCTGCCGGCGACGCCCATCGCGGGCGCCCACACCGAGAACACGCCCGCACCGATCATCGAGCCGAGTCCGATGGCGACGGCGTCGCCGAGTCTCAGGCGGCGTGCGAGGGGCATCCCGTCATCGTGTCATGCGAGGGTGAATTCGCGGTGACTTCCTCGCTGCTCAGCCGCGAGCCGCGGTCACACGCTTCTTCTCGCGGATGTACACCTCGCGTCGCACTTTCGCGACGACATCGCCGTCGCGGTCGGTGATCACGGTCTCGAACCACTCGAGCACCTTCGTGCCGCCGTGCGCGCGCTCGCGGATCTCCTCGACCCGCTCCCTGCTGACCTCGAACTCGGCGGTGAGGATCCCGCGGCCGGGCTTGAGGAACTCGATCTCGCCGCGGGTGTCCCACACCACGTAGTCGCGTCCGAGCTGGTGCATCACGAGCATGAAGAAGTACGGGTCGGTCATCGCAGACATCGAGCCGCCGAACGCCGTCTTGACGTAGTTGCGTGTGAAGACGTTCACATGCAGCTCGACGGTCGCGTGGGTCCAGTCCTCGCTGAATCGGCGGATGCGGATGCCGCTGAAGAGATTGGGTATCCACAGGCTCATGCCGATGGCGAGGCGTCGGGGAGTGATGCGCATGAAGTCAGTGTGGATGATGCCGGGATCGCCACAAAGATCACTGGAGGGTTCGAACAGTTGTTATAGTTTGTGTAGAACTAGTAGAAGAGAGGAGGCGGGATGCTGATCCGCATAGATCCCGACAGTGCTCGGCCGCTCTTCGATCAGGTGGCGGCGTCCGTCCGCGCCGACGTCCTCGCCGGGCGGCTCACGCCGGGCGACCGACTCCCCTCCGCCCGCGAGCTCGCGGATGCGCTCGAGATCAACCTGCATACGGTGCTCCGCGCCTACCAGCAGCTGCGAGACGAAGGACTGATCGATCTGCGACGGGGCAGGGGAGCCGTCGTGTCCCCGGCCGCCGCCCCACTCGCCGAGCTCTCCCACGACATCGCCGCCCTCGTGGCCCGTGCGGCGTCGCTCGGCCTCTCGCCCCCCACCCTGGCCGCCCTCATCAAGGAGACCGAAGCATGACCGCCGAGATCCGCCGAGCCCGCACCGCGTTCTGGTGGGTGGGGGTGATCGTCCCCGCGGCCCTGATCGCGCTCGCCGCAGTCGTCGTCGTCGCCTGGCTGCCCGAGATCCCCGATCCGGCCGCGGTCCACTGGGGCCTCGACGGGGTCGACGGCTTCGGGCCGCGGTGGACGCCATTGGCGTTGCTCATCGGTCTGGGCGGCGGGACGATCGTGCTGTTCGCGATCATCGCCCTGTTCTCGCACAGACTGCCCGCGCACGGTGCATCGACGTCGAGTGCACCACCGCAGTGGTCGACGACCGCCCGTCTGCTCGGAGCCGCAAGCCTCGGCATCGCGGGCATGATGTCGATGCTCGCCGTCGTCTCGACCGCCGCTCAGCGCGGCCTTTCGGATGCGGCCGAGGCCGCCGACATCACGCCGTGGGTCCCGGTCTTCTTCGTGGTCTCAGCCGGGCTGGCCGCCGCCGGGTGGTTCCTGCAGCCGAAGGTGCAGTTCGCGCCCGCAGCATCCGAGCCACCGGCGGAGCCCCTGCCGCTCGCCGATCATGAACGCGCCGTATGGATGAAGACCGTCGGCATCGCCCGGAGCGGTCAGGTGGTCCTGGGGATCGGCGTCTTCCTCACGATCGCGATGAGCGTGCTGCTCCTTGCACGGGGCGTGGCTGCCGGATGGATCGTCGCGGTCATCGCGCTGATCCTCGTGATCCTCGTGGCGAGCGGTCTCTCGTTCCGGGTCCGCGCGAGCGCCGCGGGTCTCCGGGTGCGCTCGGCAGCGGGTTGGCCACGACTCGAGATCCCCGCCACGGAGATCGCGAGCACCCGGGCGGTTCAGGTCAACCCCTTCGCGGAGTTCGGAGGCTGGGGCTACCGCTTCGGCACGGACGGGCGGCGAGGATTCGTCCTGCGCACCGGAGAGGCCCTCGAAGTCACTCGCACCGACGGCCGCGTCTTCGTCGTCACCGTCGACGACGCGGCCACTGCGGCATCCGTCCTGGCCTCGGCCGCATCCCGATGACCACGCCCCTCGGCGAACCCGAACAGGGAGAGAACCCATGACTCGCATCCGAGCCGCAGCCATCATCGTCTTCGTCGCACTCGCGTGCGGACTCGCGTGGGTGGTCGCCCTCCCTCTCTGGCTGGGCGACGGACTCGCCGAGCCGAGCACCTGGTTCCTCCTGCCGGTGATGATGCTGACCCCCGCGATCGCCGCACTGGTGGTCACCTTCACGATGCGAATCCCGTCGAGGGGCGAGCGGGCGCGATTCCTCGGGCTGTGGCCGCTGCATCCGGCGAAGCGGGTCGTCTGGCTGATGGTGGCCGGCTGGCTCGTACCGCCCCTTCTCGTCGCCCTCGGCATCGTGCTCGCGGCAGCGCTCGGGTTCGTGCAGCTCGACCTGACCTTCGCCGCGTTCTCCGCAGAGGTCGCGAAGGCGCTCCCCGCCGGTGCGCCGATGCCGCCGATCGAGGTCGTCGTGATCTCGCAGATCGTGATGATCCCCTTCGGCGCACTCCTCAACAGCGTGCTGGCGTTCGGCGAAGAGCTCGGATGGCGCGGATGGCTGGTGCCCGCGCTGCGTCCGCTCGGCACCTGGCCCACGCTGCTCCTCAGCGGAGCGATCTGGGGCGCCTGGCACAGCCCGCTGATCCTGCTGGGCTACAACTTCGGACGCACAGACATCACCGGTGTGCTCTTCATGATCGGTGGCTGCATGGCCTGGGGTGTCCTCCTGGGCTGGCTGCGCCTGCGCTCCGCCTCGGTCTGGCCGGCTGTGCTCGCCCATGGCTCCCTCAACGCCGCCGCCGGGCTGATCGTCATCTTCGCCGCATCGCAGCCCGATCTCGCGCTCGCCGGTCCGCTCGGCCTCGCGGGGTGGATCGTCGCGGCAGCGGTCATCGCCGTCCTCGTCGTCACCGGGCAGTTCCGTGAACAGCCCGAGCTCGCGGACGCACCCGGCCGACTGCTGTCCGCTCCGCGCGCGGGGTAGCCTCCGCAACCCTCTTGACGCTCCCGAATCGTCACGGTTTGCTGAGGGCATGGATTCCACTCCCGCAGCCTGGTCGAACGCCGATGCCTATCTCGCCGAGCTGCTCGTGGGTCACGATCCGCACCTCGAGTCGGCGCTGTCGGCCCAGCGCGACGCCGGTCTCCCCGAGATCGAGGTCGCGCCCGTCGGCGGCAAGATGCTCAACCTCCTCGCGCGCATCAGCGGCGCTCGCCGCGTGCTCGAGATCGGCACGCTCGGGGGCTATTCGACGATCTGGCTCGCTCGGGCCGTGGGGCCGGAAGGCCGCGTCGTCACGGTCGAGGCCGAAGCCGACAACGCCGCCGTCGCGCGGGCGAGCATCGATGCCGCCGGGGTCGGAGAGCGTGTCGACATCCGGATCGGCCGGGGTGCCGACGTGCTCCCGACGCTGGTGGGCGGCTTCGACCTGGTCTTCATCGATGCCGACAAGGAGTCGAACACCGTCTACCTCGACTGGGCGGCGAAGCTGGGGCATCCGGGAACCGTGATCGTGCTCGACAACATCGGACGGGAGGGCGAGATCGTCCGTGCGGACTCGACCGACTCCAAGGTCGTCGGCACCAGAGACGCGCTGCGGATGCTGGGGGAGGATCCCCGCTTCGACGCGACCGCCCTGCAGACGGTCGGCGCCAAGGGCTGGGACGGCTTCGCCCTCGCCGTCGTGGTGTGAGCCGCCGAGACGGACCCGGGAGGTCGAGCGCGGGCGGGCTAGACTGGGCGCGGATCGACGACGCTCCACACAACCTTTTCTCTGAGCAAGGAGCACATCAGTGGCACTGATCGAGGCTGTAGGCGCACGCGAGATTCTCGACTCGCGCGGTAACCCGACCGTTGAGGTGGAGGTGCTCCTCGACGACGGTGTGGTCCAGCGGGCGGCCGTCCCGTCCGGTGCATCCACCGGCGCATTCGAGGCGTACGAGCTCCGCGACGGCGACAAGAGCCGCTATGGCGGAAAGGGCGTCCTCAAGGCGGTCGACGCCATCATCGACGAGCTCGGCCCGGCGCTCGAGGGTGTCGAGGCGAGCGAGCAGCGCATCGTCGACGCGATCCTGATCGAGACCGACGGCACCGACAACAAGCAGCGCACCGGCGCCAACGCGATCCTCGGCGTCAGCCTCGCGGTCGCCAAGGCCGCGGCCGACTCCGCAGACCTGCCGCTGTTCCGCTACCTGGGCGGCCCGAACGCGCACCTGCTGCCCGTTCCGCTCTTCAACGTCATCAACGGCGGCGAGCACGCCGACAACGGCATCGACATGCAGGAGTTCTTCCTCGCCCCGATCGGCGCCGAGACCTACTCCGAGGCGCTCCGCTGGGGCGTCGAGACCTACCACGTGCTGCGCGGCGAGCTGAAGGCCGCCGGCTACGCGACGGGTCTCGGCGACGAGGGCGGCTTCGCCCCCGATCTGCCCAGCAACCGCGAGGGTCTCGACTTCCTCGTCAAGGCGATCGAGAAGGCCGGCTTCACGCCGGGCACCGACATCGCGCTGGGCCTCGACGTCGCAGCCACCGAGTTCTTCAAGGACGGCGTCTACCGCCTCGACAACAAGGACTGGAGCGGCCCCGAGCTGATCGAGTACTACGAGGGCCTGGTCAACGACTTCCCGATCGTCACGATCGAGGACGCGCTGGCTGAGGACGACTGGGACAACTGGAAGCTCCTCACCGACGCTCTCGGCTCGAAGGTCCAGCTCGTCGGCGACGACCTGTTCGTCACGAACCCGACCCGTCTCGCCGACGGCATCAAGCGCGGCGTCGCCAACTCGCTGCTCGTCAAGGTCAACCAGATCGGAACGCTCACCGAGACGTTCGACGCGGTCAGCCTCGCGCAGCGCTCGGGCTACACCGCCATGCTGTCGCACCGTTCGGGTGAGACCGAGGACACCACGATCGCCGACCTCGTGGTCGCGACGAACGCGGGTCAGATCAAGGCTGGTGCGCCTGCTCGCAGCGAGCGCGTCGCGAAGTACAATCAGCTTCTGCGCATCGAGGAGGAGCTGGGCGACGCGGCTGTCTTCGCCGGCCGTTCCGCGTTCCCGCGCTACCAGGGCTGAACACAGCAGAGACAGACACACGCCGCATGAGCGGCACGTACGGAGGAGGAGCCGTGGCACGAAGACCGGCTCCTCCTTCGGCGTCTTCGGGCGCATCCCGCACCACGCAGGCGGCGAAGTCGACCCCGCGTCCGTCCGCCCGTCGGCCCAGGGGAGCCGCGAATCGAGGCTCCCAGGAGCGTCGGGTCGACGTGCGCGAGTGGGCCTCCGGCATCCGCCTCTCGGCGTTCTCGGTCATCATGCTGTCGCTCGTCGTGCTCGGGGCATGGGTGCTGGTGCCGACGCTGGGCACCTTCATCGACCAGCGGCAGAAGATCTCGGCTCTGGAGCAGTCGATCCAGGTCTCCGAAGACCAGATCGCGGCGCTCGAGAAAGAGCGTGAGCGCTGGAGCGACCCGGCCTACATCACCACCCAGGCGCGCGAGCGCCTGTACTACGTCAAGCCCGGCGAGGTCGTGTATCTGATCGACAACGATCTCGACCCCGCAGCGCTCCCGCAGCAGCAGGGGCCGGTCAGCGACACCCTCGAAGAGACGCCCTCCGACTGGATGCCGCAGCTGCTGCGCACGCTGACGTCCGCGGGGCTGAGCGACACGGCCGCCGTCAGCCGCTGACCGTCGGGCGCCGCCGAGCGGGGAGCGCGCTCAGAGCATCCTCCCGGTCGGCTCCCGTACGCTGGATAGGTGACCACGCCGCCATTCCCCGCCCCCACGACCGCCGAGCTCGCCGTGGTGTCGGCCCAATTGGGCAGGACCGCCCGTGGCGTCGTGGGAATCGCAGCCCGCTGCGAGTGCGGCAACCCCACGGTCGTCGCCACGACGCCCAGGCTCCCGGACGGAACACCGTTCCCCACGTTCTACTACCTGACGCATCCGGCCGCGACGGCCGCGATGTCGACCCTCGAGGCCACGCAGGTCATGCCCGAGCTCTCCGCGCTGCTCGCCGAGGACGAGGGCGTCGCCGCGGCGTACCTCGCCGCGCATGAGGCGTACCTCGCCGACCGGGCGCAGTTCGGCGAGGTCGGCGAGATCGATGGGATCTCCGCCGGCGGCATGCCGTCGCGCGTCAAGTGCCTGCATGCTCTGGCCGGTCACGCTCTCGCGGCAGGTCCCGGCGTGAACCCGATCGGCGACGCGGCGCTCGAGCGCTCGACGTGGTCGCCGGAGAAGTGCCGGTGCGACGACCCTGGTGCGGCCCTGCGTGACGTCGAGGCATCGACCGCATGAGGCGGCCGCGGATGCTGCGCAACGGCGTCGCGATGGCGACGATCGTGGCATCCGTCCTGCTCCTCGGCGCGGCAGCGACCCCGCCGCCGGTGCCGGACGACCCCGCAGATCCGGATCGCGCCGCTCAGTACTGGCTCGACGGAGCCGGCATCCGCGACGCCTGGCAGACCACTCGCGGCGACGGGGTCACGATCGCCGTCATCGACACCGGGATCGGCAAGGTCCCTGGCGTGTTCGATGACGCCGTCGTCGGTGGCACCGACGTGTCCGGCACCGGAACCCCCGACGGCCGCACCCCGGTGGGTGCCATCGACGGCAATCACGGCTCGTGGGTGGCCTCGCTCGCCGCCGGACGCGGCTCCGCCGACGGCAAGGGCATGATCGGAGTCGCCCCCGAGGCCGATCTGCTGTCGATCTCCGTGGGCTTCGGCGCCGCCGCCGCAGTGCCGTTCACCGAGCAGGTCGCTAAGGCCATGCGGTGGGCGGTCGACCATGGGGCCGACATCATCAACCTCTCGTTCACCACGAACACGCTGGACTGGGACAGGAGCTGGGACGACGCGTTCCTCTACGCATTCGAGCATGACGTGGTGGTGGTCGTCGCCGCGGGAAACCGGGGGAGCGGCACCAACATCATCGGCGCTCCCGCGACGATACCCGGCGTGCTGACGGTCGGCGGAGTCGACCAGACGGGGACAGCGAGCATCGAGGCGTCGACCCAGGGGATCACCATCGGGATCGCCGCGCCCAGTGAGGGGCTGCGGGGCGTCTCGGCCGACGGCACCGTCGTGCCCTGGAGCGGCACCAGCGGTGCGGCGCCCATCGTCGCGGGCATCGCGGCGCTCGTCCGGTCTGCGCACCCCGAGCTCGATGCCGCCAACGTCATCAATCGCATCATCAAGACCGCGATCAAGGTGCCGGGCATGGCTGACCTCCCCGATCCTCTCTACGGCTACGGGCTGGTGGATGCCGACGCGGCGATCACCGCGGACGTGCCGAAGGTCTCCGAGAATCCGATGGGCGACCTCGCCGAGTGGGTCCGCCTGTTCCGACGCGCAGAGAGCGTTCCGCAGCCCGAACCCACCGCCGCGCCGGTCGAGGTGCCGCCCCTGCCCGATGCCGACGCGCCGACCGAGCCCGGTTCACCGCTGCTTCCCAGCGCTGATTCGCTGCGCTACGGTACCCTGCCGCTCATCGCGCTCACAGTCCCTGGTATCCTGATAGCGCTTGGCCTCACCGCAGCTGCCCGGCGCATCCGATCGGCGCGCGCTCGCACGCCACATCCCTGACTCCCGAGGAGTTGTCCCCCTGTGCCTCAGAACAGCACTGTGCCCAAGATTCTGATCGTCGGTGGAGGCTATGCAGGCTTCTACACGGCGTGGAAGCTGGAGAAGCACCTTCGCAAGGGTGAAGCAGACGTCACCATGGTCGACCCGCTGCCGTACATGACGTACCAGCCGTTCCTTCCCGAGGTCGCCGCCGGCTCGATCGAAGCCCGCCACTCGGTGGTCGCGCACCGTCGTCACCTCAAGCGAACGAACGTGCTCACCGCCAAGGTGACGGGCATCAACCACGCTGAGAAGGTCGCGACGATCACCCCTCCGGTGGGAGAGCCGTACGAGTTCTCGTACGACCAGATCGTGGTGACCGCTGGCGCGGTCTCCCGCACCTTCCCGATCCCCGGCATCGCCGACAACGCGATCGGTCTGAAGACCATCGAAGAGGCGGTCGCGATCCGCGATCGCCTGATGTCGAACTTCGACAAGGCGGCCTCGCTGCCCGCCGGACCCGCGCGCGATCGTCTGCTCTCGGTCGTCGTCGTCGGTGGTGGCTTCGCCGGCATCGAGGTCTTCGCAGAGCTCCGTTCGCTCGCGTCGTCGCTCGTGGGCAAGTACCCGCAGATCAGCTTCGAAGACACGCACTTCCACCTCATCGAGGCGATGGGCCGCATCATGCCCGAGGTGTCGCTGCCGACGAGCGAGTGGGTCCTCAAGGACCTGGCGAAGCGAGGCGCCAACGTGCACCTCGACACGCAGCTCACCAGCGCCGTCGACGGCAACGTCGAGCTGTCGACCGGCGAGGTCATCCCCACCGACCTGATCGTCTGGACCGCCGGTGTCATGGCGAACCCGACCGTCGTGCGCGGCGGCGATCTGCCGATCGAAGAGCGCGGCCGCATCCAGACCCGCGCAGACCTCCGTGTCGGCACGCCCGAGGCCTTCGTCGAGGGCGCCTGGGCCGCCGGTGACGTCTCGGCCGTTCCCGACCTCTCGGGTGGTGGCGTCGGCGGCTTCTGCGTGCCGAACGCGCAGCACGCCGTGCGTCAGGCGAAGCTCCTCGCGAAGAACCTCGTCGCCGTGCTGCGTGGTGAGGACCCGAAGGAGTACTTCCACAAGAACCTCGGTGCCGTCGCCGGCCTCGGGCTCTACAACGGTGTCTTCCAGTCCGGCAAGATCGCGCTCAAGGGCTTCGTCGCCTGGGTCGCGCACCGTGGCTACCACGGTCTCGCTATGCCGACGTGGGAGCGCAAGTTCCGCGTGGTCTGGGGCTGGTGGAACAACCTGTGGCTCGGCCGCGACCTGGTGAACCTCGAGACGGTGCAGAACCCGCGCTACGTCTTCGAGGAGTTCGCTGCACGCCCGCGTCCGGCCGCTGACGCTCCGGCTCCCGCCGTCACGGCTCCGGCCGCTCAGGCGACTGCCTCCGACAAGGCCGCCGACGAGAAGCCGGCAGGTCAGAAGACCGCCGCCACGAAGCCGGCCGCGAAGAAGACCGCTGCGACGGCTGCCGCCAAGTAGTCATCCCCTCGAACGCCCCGACTCTTCGGAGTCGGGGCGTTCGTCGTCTCCCGCGAGGGCGTGTCTTGCACCGGCCTCATAGGCGCGCTTGCTAGCCTCGGCAGCGCAAGGGGAGTACTCCCGTCTGCGGTGGCGTCGTCATTACGGACACGAAGTCGTGTTCCGGCCCACCGGCCCGTGAGGGTGGAGGAGACCTGGCGTCCGTATCCGCGGACGACCATGGACCCTCACTGCCCCGCTGTCGAGTTCCGTGGTCGTCCACACCCACGAAGGAACCGTCACCATGGGAAAACTCAACCGACTGCTCGGGATGGCCGCTCGCGCCCTCGATCTCGACGAGAACGGATCCCGCACGGATCGCACCGGTTCGCAGGCAGCGACGCCGTCTTCACCGGTCGGGCGTCAGGCCGGAACCGATCGCTACTCGCCCCCGCCCGCGCGTCCGTCGGGCCGGGATCCCTACTCGCCGCTTGCGGCCGGCGCGCGCGGTGCAGTGTCGGATGCCGACCGGGCAGCCATCGCGCGGTACGACTACCTGCTCGAGACTGCTGATCCGCACCGCGTGGAGCAGATCCATCGCGAGGCCTTCGCGCGCCTGACTCCCGCGCAGCGGGCGCAGGTGCAGGAGCGCATGAACGCAGAACTCGCTCCGGGCGAGCGCCCGGCATCGTCATCGGCCGATGATCTCGCCCGCGCCGCCGGTCGGTCCGAGGCGGCGCGTCCGGGGCGCATGCGCGGCATCCTCTCGCGCGTGCGCGGGTTCGGTGCTGCCGGTGCGGTCGGCGGAGCCGCGGTGGGCGCGCTGGGGGTCGTCGCGGTGGGCGCGGTCGGCAGTGCCGTCGCCGCTCCTCTCCTCGAGCAGGCTGCCGGTCTCGGAGTCGACTTCGACGCCCTCGCTCAGGGCGTCGACGTCGAGGCGATCGCGAGCGGCCTCGGCGGCGAGGAGCTTGCGGGAGCGGCGGAAGGGGTTCTCGGGTCGGCGGGCGAGACCGTCTCGGGCCTCGGCGACACGGCGAGCGAATGGGGACAGCGGCTCGGTGATCTCGGCATTCCGGGCATCGGCGATCTGTTCGGTCGATGAGCACCGCCGGCATGAGCGCCGCCAGCATGACCGCCGCCCCGTCGGCGTCGGATCACGGGTTCTCCGGCCTCACCGGATTCGCCGCTGACGTTCTCACCCAGCTCGGCGACATCGGGGTGGGTGTGCTGGTGTTCCTCGAGGTGCTCGTCCCGCCCATTCCCAGCGAGGTGATCCTGCCCTTCGCGGGCTATCTGAGCCAGAGCGGCGAGCTCACCCTCGGATGGCTGATCGTCTGGAGCACTGTGGCGTCGTGGATCGGCGCACTCCTGCTCTATTGGCTCGGTGCGGCGATCGGCATCGATCGGGCGGTACGGCTCCTCTCCGCCACCAAGCTGGTCAGCCGTGCGGACCTGGATCGCGGAGTGCACTGGTTCCGGCGAAGCGGCGGGTGGACGGTGCTCGTCGGGCGGATGGTTCCCGGCGTGCGCAGCCTCATCTCGATTCCCGCGGGCGCGACTCGCATGAACCTGACCCGCTTCAGCGTGTACACGATCGTGGGCAGCGGCCTGTGGAACACGCTGCTCATCGGGGTCGGTGTGCTGCTCGGCACTCAGCACGAACAGCTGGAGCACCTGCTCGGCTACCTCGACTACGCCGTGTACTCCGCGCTCGCCATCGCGTTCGCCGTGCTCATCGTCCGACGCGTCCGTGAGGCACGTGCCTCGAAGGCGCGGAGCACGCATCCGCGCGATCTCGCGGACCGGCTCGTGGAGGACTGAGCAGAGCACGACGTGCCCCCGCTGGGACTCGAACCCAGACTGAAGCGATTTTAAGTCGCCTGCCTCTGCCATTGGGCTACGGGGGCTTCATGCCGTGACTGGCTCAGAGTACACGGGGGTCGCATCTGGGTGCACGACAGACGCGGTGCCACGCTCGCCGTGCTGCCCGAGCCGCGCGAGGGGAGGCGGGCGCCCCCCGCACCCGCCTCCCCGTGATGCTGATCAGACAGCATCGCCGCCCCCCGGCGACCGGCCGGGCATGGCCGGTGAGACCGCCGCGAATGGCGGCCTCAGAGATCAAGACGGCGATCCATGCTGTTCATTACGACGATCGCCGCTGATGTATCGGGATTTCCAGATACGGGTCGCGACAGGCAGTGCAACTCGATCTCAGAAAGACTGAATCCGAGTCCGCCCACCCCATAGGGTGGGGGAGTGCTCGACCTCACCGCCGATCTGAGCCCCGATCAGGAACGAAACGCCGTTTCCCCCGAGTGGCTCGACCCGTCACGATACTGGCCGCGCCTGTCTGCGGCGACCGGCCATCTGCCGGCTCCCGTGGCGGTGATCGATCGAGAAGCTCTGCGCTACAACGCCCTGGATCTGCTGGTTCGCGCGGGCGGACTGCCGGTCCGCGTCGCGTCGAAGTCCGTGCGGGTGCGCTCGGTGCTCGACGCCGTGCTGCAGCTGCCCGGGTTCAGAGGGATCCTCGCCTTCACGCTGGCCGAAGCTCTGTGGCTCGCCGAGACGCACGATGACATCGTCGTCGGCTATCCGACGGTCGACCGTGCGGGACTCGCACAGCTCTTCGAATCCGAGGAGGCGGCGCAACGGATCACGTTGATGGTCGACGATCCGGCGCACCTCGACATCATCGACAGCGTCGCGCCCGCAGGCAGCCGCCCGGACATCCGGGTCGCGGTCGACGCCGACGCATCACTGCGATCCGTCACGCTCGGCCATATCGGGGTGCGACGGTCTGCTCTGTTCACCGCGGGCGAGGTCGCCGCCTTCGCACGCAAGATCGTGCGCCGCCCCGGGTTCCGGCTCGTCGGACTTCAGATGTACGAGGCTCAGATCGCGGGCCAGGGGGACAACGCCGGAGCGGATGCGCCGGTGATCCGTCTCATGCAGGCGCGTTCCCGATCCGAGCTGCGTGAGCGTCGAGCCGCGATCGTCGGCGCCTTGTCAGAGGTCGCATCGCTCGAATTCCTCAACGGAGGCGGAACCGGTTCGCTCGAGTTCACCGGCAGCGACGAATCGCTGACCGAGGCGAGCGCGGGCAGCGGACTGCTCGGCGGGCATCTCTTCGACGGCTATCGATCATTCCGCCCCGCACCGGCGTCCGCCTTCGCGTTCGACGTGGTGCGGCGCCCCGCGGCCGACATCGCAACCGTGCTCGGCGGCGGATGGATCGCTTCCGGCCCCGCTGTCGCGTCGCGGCAACCGCTGCCCGTCTGGCCGCAGGGGCTGCGCACGCTGTCCCGCGAGGCCGCGGGCGAGGTGCAGACACCGCTGCAGGGCCGCGAGGCCGAGCGGCTCGGGGTGGGCGACCGTGTCTGGTTCCGCCACGCGAAGAGCGGCGAGCCTGCCGAGCGCATCGACAGCTACCAGCTCGTCTCGGGCGATGAGATCGTCGACGAGCTTCCGACGTATCGCGGCGAGGGGAAGGCGTTCCTGTGACCCGGATCGGGGGCACCTGGCAGAACTGGGCGAGGTCTGCGCAGGTCACACCGCTGCGCGTCGAGCGCCCGCGAACCCCTGAAGGCGTGCAGCGCGCGGTCCGCGCCGCGGTCGCGCAGGGGCTCACGGTGAAGGCGGTCGGCGCGGGACACAGCTTCACGGGCATCGCCGTCGCTCCCGGCGTGCTCCTGGAGCTCGACGACATGCAGGGCCTGGTGTCGGCGGACGCGGCCACCGGACGAGCGACGCTGCTCGCGGGCACACGACTGCACCGCATCCCGTCGCTCCTCGCACCGTTCGGCCTCGCGATGGAGAATCTCGGCGACATCGACCGGCAATCCATCTCGGGTGCGATCTCGACGGGGACGCACGGTACCGGCGCCGGCTTCGGCGGCCTCGCGACGCAGGTCGTCGGCGCGACGCTGGTGACCGCCGCAGGGGAGTTCCTCCGGGTGGACGAGGGACAGAACGCAGACCTGCTCCCCGCGATCGCGCTGGGTCTGGGCGCGCTCGGCATCCTGGTCGAGGTGACGTTGCAGTGCGTGCCGATCTTCCTCATGGAGGCGATCGATGAGCCGGAACCGCTCGACGACGTTCTCGAGGCCCTGCACGACAGGGTCGAGGCATCGGACCACTTCGAGTTCTACTGGTTTCCGCACACCGACATCGCCCTGACCAAGAGACAGACGAGGGTGCCGGAGTCGACGAGGCGGCAGCCGCTTCCCGTCCTGGGGCGCTGGATCGACGAGACGGTGCTCTCGAACGGCGTGTACCGAGCGGTGTGCGCGACCGGACAGGCGATGCCGGCCATCACCCCGCCCTTCAACAGGCTTGCGGTGAAGCTCACGGGCGACCGGCGGTACACAGAGCTCTCGCATCGAGTCCTGACCCAGAGCCGTACTGTCAGGTTCCGTGAGATGGAATACGCGGTGCCCGCCGAGAACGTGGTGGCGGCGTTCCGCGCGGTCCGCGACCTCATCGAGCGACGCGGGTGGCGCATCGAGTTCCCGATCGAGGTGCGCTTCGCGGCGGAGGACGACAGGTGGCTGTCGACGGCATACGGCAGGGCGAGCGGATACATCGCGGTCCACCGCTACTGGCGCGCCGACCCGTCCGCCTACTTCGAGGCCGTGGAGCAGATCATGCTCGAGCACGGCGGGCGCCCGCACTGGGGCAAACTGCACACGCAGACAGCCGAGCAGCTGCAGGAGCGCTATCCCCGTTTCGGCGATTTCACCGCGCTGCGCGACCGGCTCGACCCCGAGCGTCGGTTCACCAATCGATACCTCGATCGGGTTCTCGGCGCATGATCCGGGTTATGCGCCTGACCGCCGCACCCAGTCGACGCGCAGGCTGCGCCGATAGGATGAGACAAACACGAGGAAGGGTGGGCCTCTGATGGAATGGCTCGTGCCGGTACTGATCGTCGTCGGTGTGATTCTGCTCATCGGAATCTACCTCTGGGCGACCTACAACTCGCTGGTGCAGCTGAACGTCCGCGTCGACGAGGCGTGGAGTGGCATCACGGTCCAACTGAAGCGCAGGGCAGATCTGATACCCAACCTCATCGAGACGGTCAAGGGTTACGCCTCGCATGAGAAGGCGGTCTTCGAGAACGTCACTCGTGCGCGAGCGGAGACGCTCTCGGCCGGCAGCCCGGGTGAGGCGGGAATCGCAGAGGGGCACCTCCAGCAGGCGCTTCGCAGCCTCTTCGCGGTCGCGGAGGCCTATCCGCAGCTGCAGGCGAGCCAGAACTTCCTGCAGGTGCAGCAGGCGCTCGTCGACACCGAAGACAAGATCCAGGCCGCGCGCCGCTTCTACAACGGCGGGGTCCGCGAGCTGAACACGAAGATCAAGGTCTTCCCGAACAACCTCTTCGCGAAGGGGCTCGGATTCACCGAACGCGAGTTCTTCGAGGTCGCCGACAGCGGCGCGATCTCCGAGCCGCCGCGCGTGCAGTTCTGACCCGCGGGAAGGCCCGATGCGCATCGTCGCATCGGGCCTTCTGCGTATTCGGACGCTGACTCGGAGCGCTGCTCACCACACGTCGAGATCGACGTCCCCATCCTCGACGCTCGCGTCGCCGCGGAGCGTCCACGAGTCCGTGCGATAGGTCTCGGTTCGCGGACTGCCGTCTTGCCCGGTGCCCGACACGGTCGCGACGAGGATGCCGCCTTCGGCGATGAATCCGTCATCGGTCAGCTCCAGCACCGGCATCCGCTCGACGCGGAAGCGGACGTCGTCGACCGCGGCGAACTCGGTGCCCCACGGGATCCTGATCCCGCACCCCTCGGGGACGACGCCGTCGGTGAGCTCGGCAGAGGTGCAGTCCTCGAGGTGATCGTCGAGCGCCCGCTGCGCCAGAGCCCGCGGATCGGCATCGGGTGTCGGCGAGCTCGTCGCGGTCGGCGTGGTCCGTGCCGAGGGGATGTCGCTCGACGCCTGCCAGAGCCACACGGCTGCCCCCGCGACCAGGAGCGCGGCGACACCGCCCCCGATCGTCCACGCGAGGCGGCGATTCACCCGGATGCCTCTCTGGCGTGCACATGGCGACGCACGGATGCGTCTGCGCGACCGGACAGCGCCGCATGCAGAGCCTCGGACGCGGTGCCCCAGCGCGAGACGGAGACGTGCGCCAGTCCCTGCCATGCCGCCGCGAGGGCGAGCTCAGCGGCGATCTTCTCGGCATCCGCGCCCGGCTGGCCCTGAGGCTCCCACCAGGCCGATTGCACCTGGAGCGTCGACGTCGCGCGGTCGGCCTTGAGATCGACACGCGCCACGATGCGGTCGCCGACGAGCACGGGCAGCGAGTAGTACCCGTATCGCCGCTTCTCGGCAGGAACGTAGATCTCGATCCGGTAATCGAGCTCGAAGGCGCGCAGAGCCCTGTCACGGAACCAGACCACGGGATCGAAAGGCGTCAGGAGCGCGGCGGCGTCGATCCTGCGCGGCAGCACGGCGTCGCGGTGCCTCCAGCTGGGCAGCGGACAACCGCCGCGGTCCCAGCCGCGCACGGAGACCGGGAGGATCTCGCCTGAGTCGACCAGATCCGCGATCGACTGCGACACCGCCGCTCGGTCGCGGATGCGGTGGTAGTCCGCGAGGTCCGACTGGGTCGCGACCCCCGACGATCGTGCCGCGCGCCGGGTGAGCTCGCGGATCGCGTCCTCCCGGGGCACATGCTGCGACAGGATGGCGTCGGGGATCACCTGCTCGGCGAGCGCGTACGTGCGCTCGAAGCCCTTTCGACCGCTGATCGCCACGTCGCCGGTGCGCCACAGGTGCTCGAGGGCGAGCTTCACGTCATCCCAATCCCACCATGTGCCACGCTCGCGAGGAGCGTCGTCGCGGAGGTCGGCCGGTCGCAGCGGCCCCCTGGCTCGGAGCTCGTCCTGCACCCAGCGGAGGGTGCGCGTGTTGGTGCTCATCCATGAGTCGGGCGCCGCCCACCTGGCGCGGAAATGATCCATGCGGAATCGCCACAGAGGCCAGTCCTCGATGGGGATGAACGTCGCCTCGTGAGCCATGTACTCGACGTAATGGGTCGTGCGCGAATGGAAGACGCGATCGAAGAGCGCCGGTTCGTAGGCACCCAGGCGCGAGAACAGCGGCATGTAGTGCGACCGTGCGAACACGTTGACCGAGTCGATCTGCAGCACTCCGAGACGATCCATGACGCGGTGGATGTGCCGGGCCGACACCGAGGCCGGGCGTGCACGAGAGAAGCCCTGCGCGGCGAGCGCGATGCGACGGGCCTGGGCGGCGCTGAGGGTGTCGGTCACCTCGTCAGGGTAGCGCCGAGCGCCGACATCCGCGCCCGGCCCGTCACGACGGTCGGCGGCTGCGCCGTAGACTTGGGCGATGAGCGAAGAGCAGCGTCCGCGGCTGAGAGACCTCTTCCGTCCGCGCCCCGTCTCCCTTGATCGCACGGTGACCACCGAGGCCGACGAGGCGGTCCCCCGAGGGCTGCGCGTCACGGCGGCATACTCGTGGCGGATTCTGCTGATCGCCGCGGTGGTCGCCGGATTCATCTGGCTCGTCATCGAGCTGAAGCTCCTCGTGATCCCGCTCATGGTCGGCATCCTGATCACGGCCCTGCTGTGGCCGGGATTCCAGTGGATGCTGCGCCACCGCTTCCCGCGCTGGCTGGCCGTCGCCCTCTCGATCATCGGCACGCTCGCGATCGTGTCCCTGCTCATGTGGCTCGTGATCTGGCAGGTCCGTGCGCAGCTGCCCGACGTGCAGGAGCGCAGTGCGCAGGCGGTCGACGAGTTCCGTCAGTTCCTGCTCACCGGACCGCTGCACCTCAGCGACTCGCAGATCCAGGGATACATCGACCAGGCCCTCCAGGTCGTCAACGAGCAGACTCAGACGCTCTTGAACGGTGCGCTCGCAGTCGGCACGACCGCGGCGCACGTCGTGACCGGTGCGGTCCTCTCGCTCTTCATCCTGATCTGCCTGCTCGCCGACGGCCGGGGCATCTGGGAGTGGACGCTGCGCCTCTTCCCGCGCGCTGCGCGCCCCGCCGCCGACGCCGCCGCGAGCAACGGCTTCGCGACGATCGTCAACTACGCCCGAACCCAACTGCTCGTCGCCGCGATCGATGCGGTCGGCATCGGCGTCGGCGCCGCTTTGCTCGGCGTACCGCTGGCGATCCCCGTCGCCGTGCTCGTCTTCCTCGGTTCGTTCGTGCCGATCGTCGGTGCCGTCGTGACCGGCGCGATCGCGGTACTGCTCGCGCTGGTCTACAACGGCCCCTGGATCGCGCTCGCGATGCTGGCCGTCGTGCTCGGCGTGCAGCAGCTCGAGGGTCACATCCTGCAGCCGATCCTCATGGGCTCGGCAGTGAAGGTGCATCCGCTCGCCGTCGTCCTGGTGGTCGCCGGGGGCTCGATGGTCGGCGGCATCCCCGGCGCGCTGTTCGCGGTGCCTCTCGCGGCCTTCGTCAACGTCGCCGCGGTGACAGTCAGCACCGGCGCCTGGCGCACCGGCGATAAACCGAACGCAGACCTTATCTGGAGCACAGTGCCGCGCGAGCGCACACGGAGGAATCGATGAGCGCAGTCCCCAGCCTGACCGAGTTCGAGAACGCCGCTCAGAGTCTGGCTGAGGTGATCACGCGAACGCCGACCCTGCCCTCGCGCGCCCTGTCGGACGTGCTCGGCGCACCGGTGGTGCTCAAGATGGAGAACCTGCAGCGAACGGGATCCTTCAAGATCCGTGGTTCGGCATACCGCCTCTCGCAGCTGAGCGCCGAGGAGCGTTCACGCGGCGTGGTCGCAGCGTCCGCCGGAAACCATGCACAGGGCGTCGCCCTCGCGGCTCAGACGCTCGGAATCCAGGCGACCATCTTCGTGCCCCTGGGCATTCCGGTGCCCAAGCTGCTGGCGACGAGGAGCTACGGTGCCGAGGTCGTGCTCGAGGGAGAGACCGTGGCGACCTCGCTGCGACTCGCCGCGGAGTTCGCCGAACGCACGGGGGCAGTGATCATCCATCCGTTCGACCACCGCGACGTCGTCATCGGGCAGGGCACACTCGGACTCGAGCTGCTCGAGGACGCTCCCGATGTCGACACGATCGTGCTGGGAATCGGCGGCGGGGGCCTCATCGCCGGCGTCGCGGCCGCGGTGAAGGCTAAGGCTGCCGAACTCGGGCGCACGGTGCGCATCATCGGCGTACAGGCCGAGAACGCCGCGGCGATGATCCCCTCGCTGGAGGCCGGGTACCCCGTCGACATCGAGACGAAGCCGACGATCGCCGACGGAATCCTGGTCGCGCGACCGGGAGCCATACCGTTCGAGATCATCAAGGACCTCGTCGACGAGGTCGTCACCGTGACCGACGACGACCTGGCGCGCGCCATTCTGGTTCTTCTCGAGCAGTCCAAGGTGATCGCGGAGCCCGCCGGAGCGGTGGGTGTCGCCGCGATCCTCGCCGGCAAGGTGAAGGCGAGCGGCACGACCATGGCCGTCGTCTCCGGAGGCAACATCGACCCGCTGCTGCTGCAGCGTGTCGTCTCCCACGGCCTCGCGGCCTCGGGCCGTTATCTCACGATCCGCATCCCGCTGCCCGATCGCCCCGGTCAGCTCGCGCGAGTCTCGGAGCTCATCGCCCAGGCGGGAGCCAACGTCATCGAGGCCATGCACACCCGGCACGGGCACGGCCTGCAGATCAGCGAGGTGTTCCTCGAGCTCAGCGTCGAGACGCGCGGTGCCGAGCACTCCGAGCACACCCTGGACACGCTCCGTCACGCCGGCTTCCAGCCGATCGTCGTGCCGGACTGACGCGACGCGCACTCAGCCCTGACATGCAGATGCCCCGTCCAGTCGGACGGGGCATCTGCATGTCAGGGCACGAGCCCGATGCTGACCGGTGTCAGCCCGTGTAGGTGTCGACGTTCACGATCTCGACCGAGATCGCGCGGCCGTTCGGAGCCTCGTAGGACGACTTCTCGCCGACCTTGAGTCCGAGGATCGCCTGTCCGAGCGGGCTGGCCTCGCTGTAGACGTCGAGGTCGCTGCCCACGGCGATCTCGCGGCTGCCGAGCAGGAAGACCTCTTCGCCGCCGGCGACGATCGCGGTGACGACGGTGCCGGGCTCGACGATGCCGCGGCTCGCGGGCGCCTCACCGACCTTGGCCGTCTTGAGGAGGTTCTCGAGGGTGCGGATCCGCGCCTCCTGCTTGCCCTGCTCGTCCTTGGCGGCGTGGTAGCCGCCGTTCTCCTTGAGGTCGCCCTCTTCGCGGGCCGCTTCGATGCGCTTGGCGATCTCTTCGCGACCGGTGGTGGAGAGGTGCTCGAGCTCGGCGACGAGCCGGTCATACGCTTCCTGCGTGAGGAAGGGAACCTGAGCGTCAGTAGACATGACGAAGCTCCTTCGGTAGGTACCCGGCGACGTTCCGCGGGGGATATGCCAAGACGCCCCGGCACGTGCCAGGGCGTCATCTGTCTGGCACGAGTCTAGGCGACCCAGCAGCTGTTCACCAAACCTGTCGTCGCGGCTGAGACGGTGGGAACCGTGGCCGAGAGCGCCTGCGAATGCGTGTCTCCCGCAGGGATCTCGACGACCTTCCAGCCGACCACTCCGAACTCCTCGTCGAGCGCCTCGACGACGCAGGCCACGTCCTTGCCCTGCACTCCGGTGATCTGGAAGCGCACGGTGACGCTGTGCTCGTCGACCAGGTCGAAGCCGAGGTCGTCGGAGTCGACGGCGTTCATCTGCGACGTGACGATCATCCAGCCGAACGCGCCGACGAGAAGCGCGGCGATGGCGATGACGATGATCCACGGACCCCGTCGGGTGCGGGTGCGGCCATAGCGGTCGTCGAGCTGTTGTGCGGTCGTCACGGGGTGGGTCTTCCGGTCGTTAGGCTGGTAACTCCAGGTTATGCGACCTGCGCATGAAAGGCAGACTCCATGCTTGCTCTGACCGAGACCCCGATGCCGACGCCCACGATGACCGTGGCACCGGAGCTGGTCACGCCCGGATTCGTCGGCTTCGCCGCCGTGGTGATCATCCTCATCGCGGTGATCCTGCTGATCCTCGACATGAACCGTCGGATCCGTCGGGTGCGCTACCGCGAAGAGGTCAGGGACGAGCTCGATGCCGAAGAGGCCGCGCTCGCGGCCGACGAGGCGACCGAGACGGATGCCGATCTGCCGATCGTCCGCGAGGGCGACGACGACCCCGAGAAGCGCTGACCGGACCGGAGCGGTTCAGGCCCCGAGCGACGGGGACAGCGGCGCCAGCGCGATGAGCAGGCACGCGACCCAGTGGCACAGGAACGCGAGCACCGTGCACAGGTGGAAGATCTCGTGGAAGCCGAAATGGCCCGGCCATGGGTTGGGCTTCTTGAGCGCGTAGACGATCGCGCCGCCCGTGTAGAGCAGGCCGCCGACGATGACGAGCGCCATCATGGTCGCGTTCGCGACGAACAGGTCGGCGAGGTACATCACCGCCGCCCATCCGAGCAGCAGGTAGAGCGCGACATACAGCCACCGAGGGGCATTGATCCAGAACACGCGGAACAGGATGCCGACCAGCGCACCCGACCAGACGAAGACGAGGAGCAGCGCGCCCTTGCCCGGGGGGAGCGCCAGCACGGCGAGCGGGGTGTACGTCCCGGCGATCAGGAGCAGGATGTTCGCGTGGTCGATCCGCTTGAGGATCATCTTGACCTTCGGACTCCAGTCGATCCGGTGATACAGCGCCGAGTTGCCGAACAGCAGCAGCGATGACGCCATGAACACCGCCGCAGCCCACTTCGCGGCGCCACCCTGGGCGACGACGATCAGCACCACACCGGCGACGATGGCGATCGGGAAGGTGGCCGCATGCAGCCAGCCTCGCCAGGTGGGTTTGATCTCGGCAGCGGCGACGTCGTGCGCGGCATCCTCCAGGAGGGGCAGCTGGGGGACGTCGGGTACCGAGGAGTCGGGTGTGCTCACGCCCTCACTCTATGCGGGCGATCATGCAGCCGAGCGTACATATCCTGAGGATCGATCCTCGGTCCCCAGACCGCCGACACGATAGCGTAGGGAGGTGATGTCACGCGATGTTCAGGGGCGGGGGCCGCTGTACCGGCTCTATACCAGCAGGCTTCGCCGACACCTCGACCCCGAGTCGGTTCCGCACCACGTCGCAATGATGATCGACGGCAATCGGCGTTGGGCGCGTCAGCTGGGCTATGACACTCCGGCTGAGGGGCATCGGGCCGGTGCCGCCAAGATGCGGGAGTTCCTCGGATGGTGCGACGAGCTCGGCATCCGCGTCGTGTCGCTCTATCTTCTGTCGAGTGACAACCTGCTCAAGCGCGACTCGGCAGAGCTGGCCGACCTGATCGAGATCATCGCGGAGCTCGCCGAGGCTCTGTCGCGCGAGGGCAACTGGCGAGTGAAGCACGTCGGCCGCTCGGACATCCTCCCCGCGGAGCTCGCGAGAGTGCTCGACGACGCACAGGAGCGCACGCGCGACCACACGGGGCTGCACGTCAACCTCGCGGTCGGCTACGGCGGCCGCAACGAGATCGTCGACGCCGTGCGCAGCATCGTCACCGCGCATCAGGCGTCCGGAGGGACGATCGAAGACCTCGCCGCGCATCTCACACCCGAGATGATCGGCGAACATCTCTACACCGGCGGCCAGCCGGATCCCGATCTCGTCATCCGCACGAGCGGCGAGCAGCGACTGAGCGACTTCCTGCTGTGGCAGAGCGCGCACAGCGAGTTCTACTTCGTCGAGGCGCTCGGGCCGGATCTGCGCCAGGTCGACTTCCTGCGAGCGATTCGCGACTTCGCCGACCGCGATCGGCGCTTCGGCCGCTGAGACGGTGCATCGGGGGGTCGGTCACGTCCCGTTAATCAACACGTAACGAACTGGTGGCGTGTCGAGCCAGGCGAATGTCGGCACCTGGTCGTAGCTTCTAGGCATCGGGCAAGGCGCCCGTCGGGTCGGCCTCAGGTTGACGACTCGTGACCCCCTGGTCGACTCGTTCGAACAAACCGGGATTCCCCGGGTCGGGAGTGGGTCGTGACCTCACGTACAGCGCAGCAGTCCACAGGCACAGCGCAGCAGTCCACCCGTAAGACGACGACGCGAGCAGCGTCCGCTGATCCTGATCAGGATCTCCGGACGTATGTGCTCGACACGTCCGTCCTGCTGAGTGATCCTCAGGCCTTCTTCCGGTTCGCCGAGCATTCGGTGGTCGTCCCGGTCGTGGTCATCACCGAGCTCGAGGGCAAGCGCCACGACCCCGAGATCGGCTACTTCGCCCGTCAGGCGCTGCGTCACCTCGACGACCTGCGCATCGAGCACGGTCGTCTGGACTTCCCGGTCGAGGTGGGCGAGGGCGGCACGCTCCGCGTCGAGCTGGCCAACACCGACTCGTCGGTGCTCCCCGCCGGGATCCGGCTGAGCGACAACGACACCCGCATCCTCTCCGTCGCCATGAACCTCGCGCAGGACGGGCAGGACGTCACCATCGTCTCGAAAGACCTTCCGATGCGGGTCAAGGCGGCGTCCCTCGGACTTCGCGCCGAGGAGTACCTCGCCGAGCAGGCCATCGACTCGGGCTGGACCGGCATCACCACGCTCGACCTGTCGGGCGATGAGATCAGCGACCTGTACGAGAGCGAGGTGGGCATCAGTGAAGACGCCAGAGGCCTGGCGGTCAACACCGGGCTCATCATCCACTCCGAGCGCGGATCCGCCCTCGGCAGGGTGACCGGCGACGGCGAGTACAAGCTCGTGCGCGGCGATCGCGACATCTTCGGGATGCACGGGCGATCCGCCGAACAGCGGATCGCGATCGACCTGCTCACCGACCCCGACATCGGCATCGTCTCGCTCGGCGGGCGTGCGGGCACCGGAAAGTCGGCACTGGCGCTCTGCGCGGGTCTCGAGGCGGTGCTCGAGCGGCAGCAGCAGAAGAAGATCATCGTGTTCCGACCGCTGTTCGCCGTCGGGGGCCAGGAGCTCGGGTACCTCCCCGGCGACCAGGGCGAGAAGATGGGCCCGTGGGGGCAGGCGGTCTTCGACACGCTCGGCTCGGTGGTCTCGGGCAACGTCATGGAGGAGATCGTCGAACGGGGCATCCTCGAGGTGCTTCCGCTCACGCACATCCGCGGTCGGTCGCTGCACGACGCGTTCGTGATCGTCGACGAGGCGCAGTCGCTCGAGCGCAACGTGCTGCTGACGGTGCTCAGCCGCATGGGGCAGAACTCCCGAGTGATCCTGACCCACGACGTCGGTCAGCGCGACAACCTCCGCGTCGGACGCCACGACGGCATCGCCAGCGTCATCGAGACGCTCAAGGGACACGACCTCTTCGCCCACGTGACCCTGATGCGCTCGGAGCGCTCCGCGATCGCCGCCCTCGTGACTGAGCTTCTGGAGGGAGGCGAGCTCAGCTGAGCTGACTCTTCGACAGCGGATGCCGTGGTCTCACGGCATCCGCTGTCGTGTATTCCGGAGGACGCGTCGGCGATTCGCTTCCCTCCGCGCTGACGTCGGCATACGCTCGTGGCACCGAACGCAGACGATGGAGTGATGCGCGATGAGTGATGCGACGAAGACCGTGGAAGATGACCAGCTGCCGCCCGTGGCGGTGGACGAGAAGCCGCGGTGGACACCGCTGAAGATCGTGCTCTGGGTGGCGATCGCGCTGCTGGGCGGCATCGCCTGGACGATGCTCGCGATCGTCAGGGGCGAGACGGTGAACGCGATCTGGTTCGTGTTCGCGGCGGTCTGCACCTACCTCGTGTTCTACCGCTTCTACTCGAAGTTCACCGAGCGGAACCTGGTCAAGCCGAACGACCGGCGAGCGACTCCCGCCGAGTACAAGGCGGACGGCAAGGACTACGTCGCGACGGATCGTCGGGTGCTGTTCGGCCACCACTTCGCCGCCATCGCGGGCGCCGGTCCACTCGTAGGTCCGGTGCTGGCCGCCCAGATGGGCTACCTTCCCGGCACGATCTGGATCATCGTCGGAGTCGTGCTCGCGGGTGCGGTGCAGGACTACCTCGTGATGTTCTTCTCGATGCGGCGAGGCGGACGCTCTCTCGGTCAGATGGCCCGCGACGAGCTGGGCCGATTCGGTGGAACGGCGGCGATCATCGCGACGCTGCTCATCATGATCATCATCACGGCGATCCTCGCCCTCGTGGTCGTGAACGCCCTCGGGGAGAGCCCGTGGGGCGTGTTCTCCGTGGCGATGACGATCCCGATCGCCCTGTTCATGGGGGCGTACCTCCGATGGATCCGCCCCGGCAAGATCACCGAGGTGTCGATCATCGGCTTCGTGCTGCTGATGGCCGCGATCATCGGCGGCGGCATGGTCGCCGAGACCGACTGGGGTCAGGCGATCTTCACGCTCGACCGGACGACCATCGCGTGGGGCATCATCGTCTATGGCTTCATCGCGGCGGTGCTGCCCGTGTGGATGCTGCTGGCTCCGCGCGACTACCTCTCGACGTTCATGAAGATCGGCGTGATCGTGGCGCTCGCCGTCGCGATCCTGTTCGTGCGGCCCGAGATCACCGTCCCGGCCTTCAGCGAGTTCGCCGCGGGCGAGACGGGGCCGGTCTGGGCAGGGGCGCTCTTCCCGTTCCTCTTCGTGACGATCGCCTGCGGGGCGCTGAGCGGATTCCATGCGCTCATCGCGTCGGGCACGACGCCGAAGATGATCGAGAAGGAGAAGCAGACGCGCTTCATCGGCTACGGCGGGATGCTCATGGAGTCGTTCGTCGCGATCATGGCGCTCGTCGCCGCGATCTCCATCGACCGCGGGCTGTACTTCGCCATGAACTCCTCGCCGGCGGCGACGCTCGGCACGGTCGAGGGCGCGGTCGCGTTCGTCAACGGTCTCGGCCTGACCGGGGTGAACCTGACACCCGAGATGCTCACGAGCACGGCAGAGGCGGTGGGGGAGGAATCGATCGTCTCCCGCACGGGCGGCGCGCCGACGCTGGCTCTCGGCCTCGCACACATCATGCAGCAGTGGATCGGCGGCACCGGGATGATGGCGTTCTGGTATCACTTCGCGATCATGTTCGAGGCGCTGTTCATCCTGACTGCGGTGGACGCCGGCACCCGCGTCGCGCGCTTCATGCTGCAGGACTCGGTCGGCAACGTCTTCCCTCGCTTCAAGGACACCTCGTGGCGGGTGGGCGCCTGGATCTGCACGGCCGTCATGGTCGCGGGGTGGGGCGCAGTGCTGATCATGGGGGTCACGGATCCTCTCGGCGGCATCAACACCCTGTTCCCGCTGTTCGGCATCGCCAATCAGCTGCTGGCGGCGATCGCCCTCTCCGTGGTGCTCACGATCGTGGCGCGCAGACGCACCTTCAGGGTTCTCTGGGTGGTGGCGCTGCCGCTGGCATTCGTCACGGTCGTGACGGTGACGGCCTCGCTGCAGAAGATCTTCTCGACCGTGCCGCAGGTCGGCTACTTCGCGAACCATGTCGCCTTCCGCGACGCTCTCGCGGCGGGGGAGACCTCCTTCGGCACGGCGACCAGCGTCGCCGCGATGGAAGCGGTCGTCCGCAACACCATGATCCAGGGCATCCTGTCGGTGACGTTCCTCGTGCTGTCGGTGATCGTGATCACCATCTCGATCATCAAGGTCATTCAGGCCGTGCGCCCCGGGCCCGTCATCGACCAGGAGGACCCGGAGGTGCCGTCGCACCGCTTCGCACCGGCCGGTCTCATCGCCTCGTCGGAGGAACGCGCCGTCGAGAAGCAGTGGAACGCCCTCCCTGCGTCCGCTCAGCCCACGAGGGGGCACTGATGGCCGCCGTGGTATCCGACCATGTTCGGCGGGCCTGGCACGCGGTCGCCTGGTACGTGAACGGCGTGACCGGGCAGTCGCGGTACGCGTCCTACGTCGCGCACGAGCGCGAGCGGCATCCCGAGAGAGAGCCGCTCAGTGAGCGGGAGTTCTGGAGGGCGCACTACGCGCAGCAGGATGCCGACCCGGGTGCCCGCTGCTGCTGACGCCGTAGACGACGGATGCCGCAGGGACCGAGTCCCTGCGGCATCCGTGTTCAGAGCCTGACGATCAACCGGGGTGGGTCATCGAGAGCAGGTCGAGCTTCTCGTCGAGCTGCTCGAGCGTCAGGTCGCCGCGTTCGACGTATCCGAGGTCGATCACGGCGTCGCGCACCGTGATGCCCTTCGCGACCGAGTGCTTGGCGATCTTCGCCGCTGCCTCGTAGCCGATGAGCTTGTTGAGCGGGGTGACGATCGACGGGCTCATGCCGGCAAATGCCGCCGCGCGGTCGAGGTTCGCCTGCAGTCCGTCGACGGTCTTGTCGGCGAGCACGCGCGAGGCGTTCGCGAGCAGACGGATCGACTCGAGCACCGCCGTGCCCATGACCGGGATGGCGACGTTCAGCTCGAAGGACCCGGACGCGCCGGCCCAGGCGACGGTCGCGTCGTTGCCGATCACTCGCGCGCAGACCATCAGCACAGCCTCGGGGACGACCGGGTTGACCTTGCCCGGCATGATCGACGAGCCGGGCTGAAGGTCGGGGATGTGCAGCTCTCCGAGACCCGTGTTGGGGCCCGAGCCCATCCAGCGCAGGTCGTTGTTGATCTTGGTCAGCGAGACCGCGATCGTGCGCAGCGCGCCCGAGGCCTCGACGAGTCCGTCGCGGTTGGCCTGCGCCTCGAAGTGGTCCTTCGCCTCGGTGATCGGCAGCTCGGTCTCGGCGGCGAGCAGCTCGATGACCTTCTGCGGGAATCCGAGCGGCGTGTTGATGCCGGTGCCGGTGGCGGTGCCGCCCAGCGGAACCTCGGCGACGCGGGGGAGTGCAGACTGCACGCGCTCGATGCCGAGGCGCATCTGACGGGCGTAGCCGCCGAACTCCTGGCCGAGCGTGACCGGGGTAGCGTCCATGAGGTGCGTGCGGCCGGACTTCACCGCGTCCTTCCACAGCTCGGCCTTCGCCTCGAAGGCGACGGCGAGGTGGTCGAGCGCGGGGATGAGCGTGTCGATGAGCGCCTGCGTGACGGCGATGTGCACGGAGGTCGGGAACACGTCGTTCGAGGACTGCGAGGCGTTCACGTGGTCGTTCGGGTGCACGTTCGCACCGAGGATGCGGGTGGCGAGAGTGGCGAGCACCTCGTTCATGTTCATGTTCGACGACGTGCCGGAGCCCGTCTGGTAGGTGTCGACCGGGAACTCACCGTCGTGGGCACCGGCGGCCACCTGGTCGGCGGCCTGGGCGATCGCGTCGGCGATGGCCCCGTCGAGGGTTCCCAGCTCCTTGTTCGCGAGTGCAGCGGCCTTCTTGATGCGCGCGAGCGCGGCGATCTGCGTGGACTCCAGGCCCTTGCCCGAGATCGGGAAGTTCTCGACGGCGCGCTGCGTCTGTGCGCCATAGAGCGCGTTCACGGGAACCCGCACCTCGCCCATGGTGTCGTGCTCGATGCGGTACCCCTGCGCGTCTGCGCCGCTGTGCTGGTCGGTCATTCCGAACCCTCCTTGGTTGCGGGGCCGTGCCCCTCGGTGTCGTTTCCGTCTGTGTCGATTCCGACCGTGATGACGGGCACCGCAGTGCCCTCGGCCAGACGGTAGTTGGCGCCCACGATGCCCAGACGGCCGTCGGAGACAGCCTGCGAGATCACCTCGGACGACTGCAGCAGGTCCCGGACCGTGTTGCGCAGGTGCTCTTCGCCCACGAGCTCCGCGTCGATCTCGGCGACGGTGGTGCCGCCGCTCTCAGCCAGCACCTTGCGGGCCGCCGGGACGATCGGGGCGATGAGCTTCCAGATGTGCGGCGGCAGGGGCGCGGCGTCGATGGCCGTTCCGTCGATGGCAGCGCGGACGGCACCGCACGAGTCATGCGCGAGGACGACGATCAGAGGCACGTTCAGCACGGCGACCGCATACTCGAGGCTCGCGACGATGGACTCGCCGATCACCTGGCCGGCGTTGCGCACGACGAACAGGTCGCCGAGTCCGAGGTCGAAGATGATCTCTGCGGCGAGGCGCGAGTCCGAGCAGCCGAACAGCGTCGCGACCGGATGCTGTGCCTCAGCGAGGTGCTTGCGTCGAGCCACGTCCTGGTTCGGGTGCTGAGGTGCGTCGGCGACGAATCGCCGATTGCCGTCCTGCATCTGCTTCCAGGCAGCAGCGGGCGTGAGCGCGTGGGTCATGGTCACTCCGAGAGGTCGCGGATCTGGGGGACGAGAGACTCGGCGAGTTCCGCGGTGGAATCGGCGGAACGCGAGCCGTAGAGCAGCAGGTAGTCGTCACCCGCCTGGGTGCCGATGGCGTAGGTGATGTTCTGCTTCGCGCCGGCATCGCCGAGGTCGTAGACATCCCATTCCAGTCCGCCGATCGACGTCGTGTCGGTGGGCGCGGTGCCGTTGAGACGCTGAGGCGCCCATGATGAGTCGGCGTCGAAGGCCTGCGCGAGCTTGATGAATCCGCGCTCGTCCTCGGCGGACGGCGCCAGGGTGACGTCCCAGACCACGGTGGCGGCGCTCGTGAGCTCGGCGGTGTTGACCCGCCAGAAGTCCGCCAGATCGGGCACGATCACCGGGCGATCCATGGTGGATTCCACGTCGGCGGCGATGCCGACCACGTCGATCTTCTGCGTGGTCGCAGGCTCTCCGCGCGGAACGGCCAGCACGATCACCGCGACGATGGCGAGGGTGACGATCAGCGCGGCGACCAGACTGCGCACGGTCTGACTCGAGCGGTAGGCCTTGCTCGAGGCGGCCTTGCGTGCGGCGGTCTCCTCGGGAGTCTCCGGACGCCCGAGCTCGGCGACGATGGGAGCCGGCTTGTTCACGATTCGTCTCCCTCGGCGGTGCCGGTCGACGTGGCGCGCGCGGCCTCGAGGCGGCGCTTCGCTCCGAGCAGCCACTCTTCGCAGCGAGCAGCGAGCGCCTCGCCGCGCTCCCAGAGTGCGAGCGACTGTTCGAGCGTCGGAGCGCCCTGTTCGAGTTCGGAGACGACCTTCACGAGCTCATCGCGAGCGGCCTCGAATGACAGGGTGTCCACGGGGGTGTCATTCAGCGCACTCACGCCTCCATCCTACGCGGTGCGCACGACACCCTCAGCCGGAACGAGGCACCGGCGCTTCCTCGATCTCGCCTTCGGAGCGCGCCGCGATCGAGCCGCGGTCGACGGTGATCGTCAGGCCGCTGCCTGCCGGCGCGTCCGCGGCGTCTCGGAGGATCACTCCGCCGTCGAGGTGGGCGATCGCGTAGCCGCGCGACAGAGTGGCTGCAGGAGAGAGCGCCCTCAGCGAGGCCCGAAGTTCGCTGGTCGCGCGACCGGCCGCATCGTGTTGGCGCCTGATCGTGTCGCGGCCGCGCGAGAGCAGCAGCCACACGTCTTGGGAACGCGACTCGATGATCGGGTCGGGAGAGCGCAGAGAGGGGCGCGAGCGCAACTGCTCCAGCTGCGCGATGTCGTGCGAGAGCCGCTGCGTGAGCCTCGTCGTCGCTCTCGAGCGCAGCTGCGCGATCAACGCCCGCTGCTCGCTCACGTCGGGGACGATGCGCTTCGCGGCATCCGTGGGAGTCGAGGCGCGCAGATCGGCGACGTCGTCGAGCAGCGGGTGATCGTTCTCATGGCCGATCGCGCTGACGATCGGCGTGGATGCTGCCGCCACGGCCCTCACGAGACGCTCGTCGCTGAATCCGAGAAGCGTCTGCGGGTCGCCACCGCCCCGGGCGATGACGATGACGTCGACATCGGCGTCGGCGTCGAGACGCGCCAGCGCCGCGAGCGTCTCCGGCACGCACCGGTCGCCCTGCACGGCGGCGTACTCGGTGCGGAACCGCACCTGCGGCCAGCGGAGCTCCGCATTGCGGTGCACGTCCTTTTCGGCATCGGACTTCTCGCCGGTGATCAGACCGATCACGTGCGGGAGGAAGGGCAGGCGCTTCTTGCGTGCCGGATCGAACAGTCCCTCCTGGCGCAGCTGCAGACGGAGCTTCTCGAGCTTCTCGAGCTGGTCGCCGAGACCGACGTGCTTCATCGCGGAGACGGCGAAGCTGAAGTCGCCGGCCTTCACGAAGTAGTCGGCCTTGACCGCGGCCACGACATGATCGCCCACTGCCAGGTCACCGGGGATCCGCGGGCGCACACTCGACCAGACCCGGATCGAGATCTGCGCATCCGAGCGGGTGTCCTTGAGACGGGCGAAGATGTTGCCGCCGCGGACGTTCCAGGACGTGATCTCGCCCTCCACCCACACGGTGTTCCACCGGGCCACGAAGTCGCGGATCGTGGCGTTGAGGCGTGCGACCGATGTCGGAGCATCGGCCGATGAGTCGCGCGGAGCGACCGCATCCGCCGGGGGAGTCTCGCCGGATCCCGTCGAGGCTTCGAAGACCGTCATCCGCTCAGTGCACCTTCCCGCTCCTGCTCAGGTTGTCGACGGTAGAATTCAAGAGTGACCTCGACTGCCGTTCATCTGCCCCTTCCGCGCGTTCCACGAGTACGTGGGGCGGCCGGGCGGCTTCAGGATAACCCGGTCGTCGGGAACAAGCGCGTTCTGCTCGCCGCTCCGCGCGGATACTGCGCCGGGGTCGACCGCGCCGTGGTCGCCGTCGAGAAGGCGCTCGAGCGCTATGGCGCCCCTGTCTACGTGCGCAAGCAGATCGTGCACAACATCCACGTGGTGACCGAGCTCGAGGACAAGGGTGCGATCTTCGTCGAGGAGGTCGACGAGGTTCCCGAGGGTGCGCACGTCGTCTTCAGCGCGCACGGCGTCTCACCTGCCGTCGTCGAGGCGGCATCCGACCGCGGACTCCATGCGATCGACGCGACCTGCCCTCTGGTCACGAAGGTGCACCGCGAGGCCGTCCGCTTCGCCCGCGACGACTTCGAGATCCTGCTCATCGGCCACGAGGGCCACGAAGAGGTCGAAGGCACTGCGGGTGAAGCCCCCGAGCACGTGACCATCGTGAACTCGCCGGCCGAAGCCGACACCGTGCAGGTGAAGGATCCCTCGAAGGTCGTCTGGCTCTCGCAGACCACGCTCTCGGTCGACGAGACCATGGAGACGGTGAATCGCCTGCGTGCGCGGTTCCCCGAGATGCACAACCCGCCGTCCGATGACATCTGCTACGCGACGCAGAACCGTCAGGTCGCCATCAAGAAGGTCGCGGCGAACGCCGACCTCGTGATCGTCGTCGGTTCGTCGAACTCGTCGAACTCGGTGCGCCTGGTCGAGGTCGCACTCGAGTACGGCGCGAAGGCCGCGTATCGCGTGGACTACGCCGAAGAGGTCAAGCAGGAGTGGCTCGACGGCGTCGCCACGGTGGGCGTCACCAGCGGTGCCTCCGTTCCGGAGGTTCTCGTGCACGAGGTGCTCGAGGCGCTCGAAGGAGCCGGTTACCGCGACGTCGAAGAGGTCAAGACGGCGGAAGAGGACCTGATGTTCTCGCTGCCGAAGGAACTGCGGCAGGATGCCGCGGGCCAGCGCGATGCGCGTGCGCTGGGAGGTCGTTCCTCCGGTGGGAATGCGTGACAGTGGCGCCACTGAGGCGGCACCGACGCTGATCGGCTCGGTTCAGCGTGCGCTCCGGCTGGTCGACATCGTGGCGAACTCGCCACGACCCGTGCCGGTCAAGAGTCTCGCGGCGCGAACGGGTCTCACTCCCGGGACGACGTACAACCTCGTGCGGACGCTGGTGCATGAGGGGTATCTCGTGAGCGAGCCCGACGGACTGGTCCTCGGCGAGAACTTTCCCGCATTCCGGTCGCGGTCCGATGCGGGCGGGGTGTTCTTCGCCCATGTCCGCGCGGCGCTGCGCCGCGCCACCGAAGAGGTGGGCGCCACCGCCTACCTCTCCCGCTACGAGAATGGTGAGCTGCACCTCGTCGACATCGTGGATGCTGCTCGCAGCCCGCGGATCGACCTGTCGGTCAGTCTCGACTCGAGCGCGCACGCGACAGCGCTCGGCAAGCAGATCCTCGCAGACCTGAGTCGCGATGAGCGGATGGACTATCTCTCGCGCCACCCGCTGGAGCAGCTCACGCCCCGCACGATACGGGACCCACAGGCTCTGCTGACGGCGCTCGAGCGTTCCCGCGGATTCGCCGTGGACTGTGAGGAGTACGCGATCGGAAATGCCTGTGTCGCCGTTCCGGTGACCGCTCCGAACATCAGAGCGTCGCTCGCCGTCTCGCTTCCGGTAGGCCATCCGCGGCTCGATCGCGGCCTCGTCGAGAAGCTCCGACTGGTGGCACGGCGGTTGTCGCTCCAGCTGGGTGCAGAAGCGCTGGGCGGCAGTGCCTCCCGTCTCGCGACGTCGTTCTGACGCTCGCCGCTTACAGCGCCTGCGTCTCTTCACTATCTGAAGAAGTGCCACTGGTGCTCGGGCACACGCTTTCCATAACATGTGAGAAGTAGTCGTCTGTGCAATCGGCGCTACTGGTGGTGGAACGTCCCCAGCGTTCCTCGATCCACTTGGATGACGAACGTCCCCAGCGTTCCGAGTCCGCGGCCCCGAGGAGTCCCCACTCCTCCGGGGCCGCCATCATGTGCGGGCGGTTCAGACGCTCCCTGGGAACACCTCCTAGTCGATCGGACTAGCATGCTGGGATGACGGACCAGCGGCCCCAGTACGGCGAAATCGCGACCCTCGACGAGCAGCGCAGGGCAGCCGGGCTGCCTCCGCTGGGCGAGGTTCCGACCGCCGAGGTCGGTGCACCCTCGAGCCGGCCCGCTCAGACTGGCAGCGCCCCGACCGGTTCGGCCCCCGCGCGTCCGCGTCCGGTCGACCGATTCGTGACGATCGCCCTGCTCGCCTACGGCCTGGTGAACGTCGTCATGACAGGCCTGTCGTACCTCGACTTCTCCACGGCGATGAATCAGATGATGAGCGTGCTCGGTGTGGACGGAGAGTTCACGAACTTCGCGCAGGGCAGGACCTGGGGCACGATCGCGGCGATCGTCCTGGCGGTCGGCTGGTCGCTGACCGCGTTCTTCTCGATCCGTCGGCTTCGCACCGGCAAGCGCTCCTGGTGGGTGCCGCTCGCCGGCGCGGCGATCACTCTGCTCGTGGCGTCCGTCTGCGCCTCGATCCCGCTGATGAACGATCCCGCCTTCATCGACTTCGTCGCGAGGACAGCCGGCCAGTGACCGTCTGAATGACAGATGCCCCCGGCCGATCGGCCGGGGGCATCTGTCATTCGGGACGGATCAGCTCTTCGACTGCCCGTACGAGCCGAGCTGACGCGTGGACTCGACCACGCGAGCGGCCATGGCCGTCTCGGCGATCTTGCCCCAGGCGCGCGGGTCGTACTGCTTCTTGTTGCCGACCTCGCCGTCGACCTTCAGGACGCCGTCGTAGTTCTTGAACATGTAGTCCGCGATCGCACGGGTGTACGCGTACTGCGTGTCGGTGTCGATGTTCATCTTGATGACGCCGTTGGCCACCGCGAGGGCGATCTCGTCATCGGTCGAGCCCGAGCCGCCGTGGAAGACGAGGTCGAGCGGCTTCGGGCCGGTGTTGTACTTCGCGGCGACCTGCTGCTGGATCTCGCCGAGGAGTTCGGGGCGCAGCTTCACTCCGCCGGGCTTGTACACACCGTGGACATTGCCGAAGGTGAGAGCGGCGATGTAGCGACCCTGCTCGCCGAGGCCGAGAGCCTGCACGGCCTGGTCGACGTCCGCGAAGGTCGTGTAGAGCGCGTCGTTGGAGCCCTCGTGCGCGACACCGTCTTCCTCGCCGCCGACGACGCCGATCTCGACCTCGAGGATCGCGTTGATGTTCTTCATGCGGGGGAGGAGATCCTTGGCGATCTCGATGTTCTCCGCCAGGGGGACAGCCGAGCCGTCCCACATGTGCGACTGGAAGATCGGGTTGCGTCCGGCCTTGACCTCTTCTTCAGAGGCGGAGATCAGCGGCTCGACGAAGCCGGCGAGGGCATCCTTCGGGCAGTGGTCCGTGTGGAGCGCGACGGTGATCGGGTAGTTCTTCGCGACCTCGGTCGCGAAGCGGGCGAAGGCGAGTGCGCCGGTCGCGCGTGCCTTGACCGTGTGGCCGGCGAAGTAGTCCGCTCCACCGGTGGTGACCTGGATGATTCCGTCGGAACCTGCCTCGGTCAGGCCCTGGAGGACCGAGTTGATCGTCTGCGAGCTGGAGACGTTGAAAGCCGGGTACGCGAAGCCGCCGGCCTTCGCGCGGTCGAGCATTTCGGCGTACTGATCCGGGGTGGCGACGGGCATGAGAACTCCTGCGATTTGGGAAGCCGGGACAGCAGTCACTCTATCGGGGCTGACTGTCGGATGCTGTCGGAGCGGATCGGCCGACCACCTCCTCCTGCGCCCACGTTAAGAATCGCACTTCCTTCGTCGCCGCCTGACCGAAAACAGGCGTTTCACGCCCGCCCGATGGTTAGGCTGACCGCATGGTTAGTCTTACAGCGGATCTGAGCCCCCTTCGTCCCGATCGAAATCTCGCGATGGAGCTGGTGCGGGCCACTGAGGCAGCCGCCATCCGTGCCGTCCCCTTCATCGGTCGTGGCGCGAAGGAGGCGGCCGACGGCGCAGCCGTCGATGCCATGCGTGCGTTCCTCGGAACCGTCGCCTTCCAGGGTCGTGTCGTGATCGGCGAGGGCGAGAAGGACAACGCGCCGATGCTCTTCAACGGCGAGGAGGTCGGCACAGGCACTGGCCCCGAGTGCGACATCGCGGTCGACCCGATCGATGGCACGTCGCTGACAGCCGCGGGGCGCCAGAACGCGCTCTCCGTCATCGCCGTCTCCGACCGGGGCTCGATGCTCGACGCGTCGTCCGTGTTCTACATGGACAAGCTCGTCACGGGACCCGCCGGCGTCGGAGTGGTCGACATCCGTCTTCCGATCGGTGAGAACATCCGCAAGCTCGCGGGGGCCCTCGGAAAGCCGGTGGACGAGATCGTCGTATCGGTGCTGAACCGCCCGCGTCATGAGCAGCTGATCCAGGAGATCCGGGATGCCGGGGCCGGCACGCGACTGATGAGCGACGGTGACGTCGCCGGTGGCATCAACGCGGCCAGGCACGCCGCCCGCACCGACATGTGCGTGGGCGTCGGAGGCAGCCCTGAGGGAATCGTGACGGCGTGTGCCATCAAGGCGCTCGGCGGGCACATCCAGGGGAGACTCTGGCCTCGCGACGACGACGAGCGCCAGCGCGGCATCGATGCCGGACTCGACATGGACAAGGTCTATGAAGCCAACGACCTCGTGCGCGGAGACAACACGATCTTCGTTGCCACGGGTGTCACGGATGGGCAGCTCGTGGCCGGCGTCCGCCGTGAGCACGGGTACATCTACACCGAGAGCGTCGTGCTGCGCGGTGCGTCGGGAACCCTTCGGAGGATCGCCTCGGAGCACCTCGTCTCGAAGTGGCTCTGATCTCTGAGATCTGAGCGGAACCGGTCATCGTTACCGACCCGGTACCGCCGTGCGCAGCGCCGAGCCGAGGTTTCTCGCGCGTCCGTGTCACAATTGTCACTGGATTTGTCGCCGTCGACGGAGCCGCCAGGCACCGCAGGCACAGGAGGGCAGACCGATGACAACGCAGCACACGAATGGTTCCAAGGCCGCGCCGACCAAGATCGTGACGACGCCCACCGGTCGCATCATGCGGATCAATGTCGATGAGGCCGGTGTGCCTCTTCCGACGGGGACTCCGGCGCCGCCTGTGGTCAAGACCGCTGTCGCAGACCCCGCTCGTCGCGCTGACGTGCTGTTCCGAAAGCGCCTCGATGAGGGGCACGAAGTCAGCTCCTGGTGGATGATCGGCGCTTTCGTCGTGACCAGCGGTCTCGTCATCCTTCTTCTCAGCGGCGTGCCGGGCGTCGCCTGACTTCTCAGTTCCGGGGCTCTTCGGGGTCGATCGCTCCGAAGGCCGAGCCCGTCTGCACCGACTCTCCGTTGCCGAGACGAGAGCGGACGTCTCCGACGTCGGCCTGAATCGGTGAACCCGGCTCCTCGGATGCCTCGCCGTCGGCGTTGCGGATGCCGACGTTCGAGTCGAGTTCCTTCTCCGAGTCGATCATGAGCTCGGGCGCGGTGAAGCGTCGGGTCTGCGCGGTGACCGCGGGTGCGACCGAGTCGAGTGTCGACGAGCTGATGCCCGGGAACTGCCGAGCTGTCACGAGCACCCGGCTCTCGAGTGAGCCGGCGAACCTGTTGTAGCTGTCGACCGTGCGCTCGAGCGCGCGGCGAAGATCATCGGCATGACCGGCGAGCACCCCGAGCCGGTCGTACAGCTGCGTTCCCAGGTTCAACAGCGCTCGTGCTTCGGTCGACACTTCCTGCTGCGTCCAGCTGTAGGCGACGGTCTTGAGCACCGCCCACAGGTTCACGGGCGATGCGAGCGCCACCCGCTTGCTGAAGGCGTAGTCCAGCAGCGTCGGGTCTTCGTCGATGGCCGCCGCGAGGAGCGACTCGCTCGGCAGGAAGCAGATGACGAACTCGGGGCTCGCGTCGAGACCCGACCAGTAGGCCTTCTTCGCGAGTGCGTCGATGTGTGCGCGCACCGCCTTCACATGCTTCTGCATGTGCGCGCGTCGCTGGGCCTCGTGCGCATCGCCGACCGGCAGCGCCGAGGCCTCGAGATAGGCGTCGAGCGGCACCTTCGCGTCGACCGCGATCGACGTGCCGCCGGCCAGGCGGATCACCATGTCGGGGCGGCCCTGGCCGCGGTCTGACGAGATGGTCGACTGCAGGTCGAAGTCGACGTGACGGATCAGCCCTGCGGCCTCGACGACGCGGCGCAGCTGGGTCTCGCCCCAGACGCCGCGCGTGGCTGTCGACCGCAGCGCCCCGGCGAGCGATTCGGTGGTCGATCGCAGCGCCTCGTCGGACTCCTGCGCGCGCCTGAGCTGCTCCGCGAGGGAACCGAACTGCGCATGCCTCTCCTGCTCGATGGCCGAGACCTTCTGCTGCATCTGCTGCAGGCTCTCGCGAACGGGGGCGAGCGCCGTGAGCACCGCATTCTGCTGCTGCACACGCTGCGCCTCGGCGCGCTGCTCGAGTCGCGCGTGCTCGACGGCATCCCGATACAGGTCGTACTGCCGGTCGCGATCGTCTCGGGCGGCGGCGAGCTCCGCCTCGATGCGGGCGAGATCCGCCGCACCGCGCGAGCCGTGGAGGAACCAGCCCACTGCGACGCCGGCCACGAGCGCGGCCAGGAGGAGAACGAGCGTGAGAGCATCCATGTGCTCCATGATGCGCTCGGCCACGGACATTCGTCCGGTGCGACTCAGGCGACCGCGCGCTCCGGAGTGGCGACGACCGGATCGGTCACACGCAGCGCGAGCGCATCGGCCAGGGAGAAGACGTCGGACGCGCCGTGCCGGCGGGCGGCATCGATGATGATGTGCGCGCAGGCGAGCGCGTCAGCGAGCGCATCATGGTGCGAGAATCCGGTGAAGCCGGCGGCCTCGGCGGCCTTCGGAAGACGGTACGACTCGAGCTCGTAGGTCTTGCGCGCCACCTGCAGGCTGCACAGCGAGCGATACGGCGGGCAATCGCCACCCGTGGCCTCCGACGCGCGGCGGAGCACATTGAGGTCGAAGCCCGCGTTGTGCGCCACGAGCACGTCTGCACCTGCGAAGGCGCACAGGCGGTCGAACTGATCCGCCCAGCTCGCGGCGTCCCGCACATCGTGCGCCCGGATGCCGTGGATCTTCGTGTTCCACTCCTGGAACTCGTCGTGCCCGGCGGGCGGGCGGATCAGCCATCCGGCCGTCGCGACGATCCGGCCATCGCGCACACGCACGAGGCCGACGGAGCAGGCGGAGGCGGGGCTGGAATTCGCCGTCTCGAAGTCGATAGCGGTGAAGTCCAGTGGCACATCCCCACTCTCTCCCGGCATCCGAGACGCTCCCGGATGACTCGCCGTAGGCTGGCGACATGAGTACCGAGCGAGCGACATCCTTCGGCGCCGAAGCCGCGAACTACGAGGCCGGGAGACCCGACTATCCCTTCGAAGCGGTCGCGTGGATGCTCGAGCCGATGCCGCACGGTTCTCGTCGCATCGCCGATGTCGGCGCTGGCACGGGCAAGCTCACTCGCGTGCTCGCTCAGGCGCCGGACGCCGAGGTCGTGGCCGTCGACCCGGACGCCACCATGCTCGAGACCCTGCGTCTGAGCGTTCCCGGTGTTCCCACGTTCCAAGGGACCGCCGAGCGGATGCCGTTGCCCGACGCGAGCCTCGACGCCGTCGTGCTCGGTCAGGCGTGGCACTGGGTGCAGCCGGCAGCCGCGTCTGCCGAGCTCGGACGAGTCGTCCGCACCGGGGGAGTCCTCGGGCTGATCTGGAACATCCGCGACGAGCGCGTGGAGTGGGTTCGTCGCCTGACGGACATCATGCACAGCAGCCCGGCCGAGAGCATGGTCAACGGCCCCGGGTCCGATGGTCCGCGCATCGAGGCTCCCTTCACGCACGTCGACAAGCAGCAGTGGGAGTGGACCCGCCCGATGAGCAGGACGAAGCTGCACCAGATGGCGCTCTCACGCAGCTACCTCATCACCGCTCCCGCCGACGAACGCGCGGAGATCACGCGACAGATGGACGACCTGTTCGACGAGCTGGGGCTCGAGGACGAGTCGACGATCGACCTCCCCTACGTGACGCACGCGTTCCGCGCCGTGCGCGCCTGACCGGCATCCCGGAGGGGCTGCGCATCTGCGCCAGGTAGACTCGACCCCCGTGGCTCTCACTATCGGAATCGTCGGCCTGCCCAATGTCGGCAAGTCCACCCTTTTCAACGCTCTCACTAAGAACGACGTGCTCGCGGCGAACTACCCGTTCGCGACGATCGAGCCGAACGTCGGGGTGGTGAATCTTCCCGATCCGCGTCTCGACAAGCTCGCCGAGATCTTCGGCAGCGAGCGCATCCTGCCCGCAGCGGTGTCGTTCGTCGACATCGCCGGTATCGTGCGCGGTGCCAGCGAGGGCGAGGGACTCGGCAACAAGTTCCTCGCCAACATCCGCGAGGCCGATGCGATCGCTCAGGTCGTGCGCGGTTTCGCAGATGACGATGTCGTGCACGTCGACGGCGCGGTCAACCCGGCATCCGACATGGAGACCATCAACGCCGAGCTCATGCTCGCCGACCTCGAGACCGTCGACAAGGCGATCACGCGGTACGAGAAGGAGGTGCGCGGCAAGAAGATCGAGCCCGTCGTCCTCGAGACCGCCCACGCGGCCAAGGACGCCCTCGAGCGCGGTGTGCTGCTGTCTGTCGCCGGCATCGATCTGACCCCGATCCGCGAGCTCGGGCTTCTCACGGCCAAGCCGGTCATCTTCGTCTTCAACGTCGACGAGGGCGTGCTCACGAACGATGCCCGCAAGGCGGAGCTCGCCGCTCTGGTCGCTCCGGCGAAGGCGATCTTCCTCGACGCGAAGATCGAGTCCGAGCTGATCGACCTCGACCCCGAGGATGCCGCAGAGCTGCTCGCGTCGACCGGCCAGGACGAGTCCGGTCTCGACCAGCTCGCCCGCATCGGCTTCGACACCCTCGGTCTGCAGACCTACCTCACCGCTGGCCCCAAAGAGGCTCGCGCGTGGACGATCCCCAAGGGATCCAAGGCGCCGCAGGCTGCCGGCGTCATCCACACCGACTTCGAGAAGGGCTTCATCAAGGCCGAGATCGTCTCGTTCGACGACCTCGTCGAGACCGGCTCCGTCGTCGAAGCCCGATCCAAGGGCAAGGCCCGCCTCGAGGGCAAGGACTACGTCATGCAGGACGGCGACGTCGTGGAGTTCCGCTTCAATAACTGAGCGGGGTCCGGCCCGAGTGCTGAGGAGATTGAGGGCGGCTCGTACGACGCCGCGCGTCGCGAATCAGATCTCGTCGCCACGCAGAGCGCGCACGGTCCAGCCGACCTGCACCAATGCCTCCGCAAGGCGGTCGGCGGCAGCCCGCGCGATGTCGAAGCTCGCATCGGAGCAGACGTCGACGGCGATCGGCGGCGGATCGGCGAAGCGTGGTATCTGCACCTCCGCCCAGGCGTCGGGCGAAAGCGGCACCCGAGGGGACGCGGTGCGTGCGTCTCTGATGGCACTGTCCGACGCGAAAGCGATGACGTCCAGCGCATGGAGCTTGGTGATCGGCATGTCCACGACGATGGTCACGACGAAAGCCGCGTTTGCGGTATCCCGGAACTCTGGCCTCACCGCATGAAGGTATCACTCGGCGCGAACAGCTGGTCTAGCCGCGACGCTCGACGTCCTGACGCAAGACCTCGGGCCACGCTTCGACATCTCCCGGGGTGCGAGCGACCGCAAGAGTTGCATTCGGGAGCAGTGCGGCGAGAAATTCGGCGGTCGACAACGGGTGGCCGGGATCATCGACCCACGCCAAGATCGTCGTCGGCACATCGATCTGCGCGACGGCCTCAGGGGCAGGAAGGTCGCTGAGGGCCGCGCCGCGCAGCAACGACGGCAACAGAGCGTCGGCGACGTCGGGCCATGTCTCCGGGGCGCCGACGGTGGCCGGGGGCGGAACTGATACCCGCGTGGCGGCGTGGAATGCTTCCACACCGTCAGACTCGATGAGCGCAGCCGCTGCTCGGTAGTTCGCGGCCTGATCGGGTCTGGTGTCCCACGCGGTGGGCGGCACCATGAGCGTGAGCCCGGTGAAGCGGTCAGGCTCGAGCGACGCGGCGTGCAAGAGAGTCGCGGCGCCCATGGACGGGCCGACTCCATGGACGCGTTCGCCCGGGAACCAGTGATCGAGCAATCGCAGAAGATCCTCGGCGAGGTTGTGCCAGCGGTAGTCCTCGGGGACCTTTCGCCCCGTCGACCTGCCGTGGCCGCGTGCGTCGTATCGCAGCAGTCGTGTTCCGCTGAGCCCTCGACCCAGATCGAGATTGAGCACTCGATCGCGGGCACGGCTCGACGTGAGACCGTGCAGCTGGACCACCGGGTGTCCGCCTTCATCGCTCAAGGACACAGCCAGCTCGGCTCCGGGCACCTCGAAAGTGGGCATCGGGCTCCTCGATCGGGGACTCACCGCGTCGGCTCGGGCAGTCGTGGAGTTTTCAGGTTATCTGGGGCCGCTAAGGTACTGCCCATGCGACTGACCAACGTCACGCACCTCCGCCTCCCGTTCGGACGGCTCTGGGGGTACGACGTGAGCGCGTCTGGGCTCGGGCGACGCATCCCCGTGTCATTCGATCAGCGACTCCATGTCGGAGCAGGCGACCGATCCGGCTCGTGGATGGCATTGTCCTTCCGGCTGCCTGCAGCGACTCGACGCGAGTCGATCGCCGATGCCTGGCTGGCTGTCGTCGCTCGCCACGGCACGCTGCGATCGGCATTCGCGCCCGGTGCTGACGGCGATCCCGTGCTTCACGAGATCGAGATCGGCCCCGGAAGCTGGGTCGAGCATCAGGTGGCCCCCGGCCAGGCTGTCAACGATGCCTTGCGGGACATCCTCGACGCGGCATGTTCGCCGTACCAGCATCCTTCGCATCGCCTGTGCGTGTTGGAGACCGCTGCGGGGCTCACGGTCGTGATCGCGGCGGACCACGCGCACGTCGACATGTGGTCGATGCTGGTGATCGCGCGCGACCTGCTGTCTGCGCTCGACGCCGAGAGGGCAGGCGCGACACCGATGCCGGGGGCGGCGCCGGCGTTCGTCGAACACACGCAAGCATTGCTCGATCGGGATGCTGCGCCGGACCACGTTCGTCAGCGATGGAAAGCCATCATCGAGGACAGCGGCGGTGTGATGCCGCAGTTCCCGTTGCCGCTCGGCACGCCCGAGCCGCATCGTGAGCGCGTGGAAGTGCGCGATGTGTTCGACGTCGACGACGCCGCAGCCTTTGCCGTGCAGGCGCGTGACGACGGCGTCTCGACCCTCGCACGCGCGGTGGTCGCGATGACCGCGGTGACGCGCGAGTTGGCGGGCACCCCGCTTCGAGCCGTGTTTCCCGTGCACAGCCGCTTCGAGGACACGTGGCATGACTCGGTCGGCTGGTTCATCACCAACTCCGTCCTCGAGTCGGACGTCGCCGAGCCGCGCGCGGCGGCGGCCGCGGTGAAAGAGGCGGTGCAACTCGGTGCGTGGCCGCTCGCCGACGTACTCGCTCCGTGGGGTGGCATGCCCGTAGCGCCTGGGATGTTCGCGATCTCATGGCTGGACCTGCGCAGGCTGCCTGTGCGAATCGACTCCGTCGCGCTCGACGCCCAGTATGTCAGCGCGGCGACCGACACCGACGGCGTCATGCTGTGGTTCATCCTCGATGAGTCGGGCCTGCACCTGCGATGCCGCTATCCCGATACCGCTGAGGCTCGCGCTAACGTCGGCGGGTGGCTCGACCTGCTTGTGGCCAGACTGCAGGCGGACGCGCGGTCCTCTGTCCGTGGGCGACTGCAGGTCGCCGACCGGACCTTCCGGCTCGAGCGTGCGAGCCGCGATGACATCGAGGCCATCGCTGCGCTGCTGCTCGATGATCAATTCGGCTCGGACCGTGAGAGCGTCGAGCTCGAGCGATATGAAGCCGCCTTCAGCGCGGTCGCTCGCGACAGTTCCCACTATCTGGGGGTTGTCCGCGACAGTGCCGACCACATGGTCGCCACGATGCAACTCACCGTCATCCCCGGCCTCTCGCGCGGTGGTTCGACCCGATTGCAGATCGAGGGACTGCGGGTTGCGCCGGGGGAGCGGTCACGGGGCTTGGGCACGGCGATGCTCGAGTGGGCACACGAATTCGGTCGCGCGCGGGGCGCGCGACTGGCGCAGGTGACCACAGACGAAGCACGGGATCGGACTCGCGCCTTCTATACCCGACTCGGATATCAGACTGCCCACGTCGGGCTGAAACGGCACATCTAGCGGCGTACGCTAGCCGTGTTGCCGACCGAAGGACTTCGCCGTGTCTGATCACAACGTGCACATACCCGCCCCGGACGAGCCGTCGGTCCCGGAACTCGAACTCGACGAGACCGTCGCGCCGCGACCGGAGGAGGAGATCGCCGATGTGCTGCGGACGGAACCCGACCTCGAAGACCGCAGCGATCACTCCGAGTGAGAAGGCGTCTGAGGCTGGGGTGAGGCCGTGGCGCGTGCTTGGCACGCGTAGTCGCGCAAGGCCACGCGCACCGTCTTGATCTCGCCTCGGGCCGGTGACGGCGGCTGCCGTCGCCGTCTGCGAAGCTCGGACCCTTGCTACGCGACGAGGGGGTGCGGGTATGTGGCGTCTCGGCCCTGGAAGCTCAGGATGCTGGGGTTCTGGATCACTCCCTGGCGGATCTCGATCGCGCGTGTGAGCGTCGAGTTCTCAGCCCATGCTTCGGGACCCGAGAGCACGGTGCGGAGGAAGGGCAGCAGCGCTTCGCTGATGTCCCACGTGGCGGAATTCCACAGGTATGACGGGCTGTGATCGACGGCGTAGTAGTTCACGCCCTGACCCACCGTGAACATCGGCGCCTCGAACGACGTCGGGATGGCCCATTCGAAGCCCATGCCCTCGTCGCAGGAGACGTCGATGATCAGGCTGCCCGATGCGAATCGGTCGAGGTCCTCGGTCCGCAGATACGTCAACGGCGCTGCGACGTCCTGCAGGGTGCAGTTGACGACGATGTCGTAGGTCGCCAGGAAATCGGGGAGGAGCACGGGGCCGTCCTCCGTCTCGACTGTGCTGAGGTGCGTGGGCCCGTCGTCGGTGTTGAGCTGAGTGAGATGAGAGTTGTGGATGGGGGAGCCCACCGCCGCTGCCCCGCGCTGCGTGAGGACTTCGATGTCGTGGACTCCGTGCGCGTTCAGTGCGGTCACTGCACCTCGTGCCGTCGCGCCGAAACCGATGACGACGGCGCGAAGTCGCGGCCCGTAGTCGCCGGTCGAACCGACGAGGCTCAGAGCATGGATGACCGAGCAGTAACCGGCCAGCTCGTTGTTCTTGTGGAAGACGTGCAGACTCATGTCGCCCTGTGAGGTCCAGTGGTTCATGGCCTCGAACGCGATCAGTGTGAGGCGGCTGTCGATCGCGGTCTGCGTGAGGGCCGCATCCTGCACGCAGTGCGGCCAGCCCCAGAGGATCCGCCCCTCGGCGAGCTCGGCGACGTCTGCGAGCTGCGGTTTGGGCAGCAGCAGGACGTCGGCGGAGGCGAGCACCTCGGCGCGATCGGCGACGCGTCCCACGCGGGTTTCGACGTAGCCGGGCTCGAGCTGGAAGTCGGTGCCGTAGCCGCGCTCGACGATCATGCGAGCACGAATGTCTGCGTCGATGCGGTCGAGATGGCGGGGATGGAGGGGGAGGCGCCGCTCGTTCTCCATCGAGGAGTTCGCCAGCACACCGAGGGTCAGAAGCCCCTGGGTCGCGGTCGAAGTCGAGGGTGACGTGCGAACTGCGGACGAGCGTGTCGTGTCGGACAACGGGTTCCCATCTTCGGGGAACCAGGGTCAGCTCCTGCCCTGACTCTATGCCCCTGGGCGGCGGGGCGTCGCGCGGGGCCGATCTCCGCATCCTGCTCGGGCTACGCTTGATGTCGATCCCTGACACTCGAACGAGGAGCCGCGCGCCCATGACCGATACCCAGATCTTCGATCCAGAGGGCCGCGCCATCCCCTTCGTGGACGAGGGAGACGGCCCCGTGAAGCTGGTTCTGATCCAGGAGCAGGGGCTCGCCGCCGACGTTCTGGGCGTCGCCGCGCACTACCTCGCCGAGGAGGCGGGCTTCCACGTGCTGCGGATCGGACACCGGTCGGAGTCCGAGGCGACGCTCGACGAGCGCGTCGAGGACGCCATCGCCGTGATCGATCACGTGGGCATCGAAGACACCTGGGTCGGCGGTCACGGCTTCGGCGGCACGATCGCACGTGCGCTGGTGTCAGCGCACAGCGACCGGGCCAACGGCCTGCTGCTGCTCGGTGTCGAGGACGTCGACATCGCGGTCGCACCGGCGATCCCCGTGCTCATCGTGCAGGGGACCGAAGACACCGACACCCCCGCAGCGAACGCAGAAGCACTGCAGGCGACGATCCCTGACCGGTCGAGCATCAAGACGATCGCGGGCGACCACCTGTTCCCGATGCACCACCCGATCGAGACCGGCGTGATCATCGAGGAATACCTGGACTGGGACTGACTCCGATGGCAGCATCTGGCCGCACCGTCGTCCTCGCGATCGATCTGCAGGCCGGAGTGACCCCCGGGTGCTTCGACGAACAGGGGGTGCTCTCCCGCGCCGCAGCCCTGGTCGAAAGAGCTCGCGCAGCCGGCGTGCCCGTCGTCTGGGTGCATCACGACCCCGTCGGCGTGGGCACGCCTGAATGGGAGCTGGCGGCTCCGCTGCATCGCGCAGAGGGCGAGCCCCTGGTGCGCAAGGAATACCGGGACTCGTTCGCCGACACGACCCTGCGAGCGACGCTCGACGAGCTGGGTGCGACGCGTCTGGTGATCACCGGCGCGCAGTCCGACTTCTGCGTGCGCACCACCATGCAGCGCGCAGCAGCCGAGGGGTACGACGTCACGCTCGTGAGCGACGCGCACACCACGGTCGACACCGAATGGGACGGCGTGCCGATCTCGGGCGAGCAGATCGTCGCACACACCAACATGTACTTCTCGGGACTGCGGTATCCGGAGCAGGAGTTCGGGATCGCGACGCACGATCAGGTCGTTCTCTGACGACCCGACCCGAGTCTGAGATTCCCTCGCCGCCTGAGATGATGGTCTGATGACCGCCACCCTCGTCGCCCAGAACCTGGCAGGCGGCTACGGCCACCGCATCCTCTTCGAGGGGCTCGATCTGACGGTCGCTCCTGGCGACGTGATCGGCGTCGTCGGGGCGAACGGAGCGGGCAAATCGACGCTTCTCCGCCTTCTCGCCGGGGTGGACGCGCCGATGGGAGGGTCGATCTCGCTCGCACCCACCGACGCGTTCGTCGGGTGGCTGCCACAGGAGCACGAGCGAGTGGAAGGTGAGACGGTCGCGGAGTACATCGCGCGTCGCACCGGGTGCGCGGCGGCGACGCGAGATATGGATGCGGCTGCGGCGGCGCTCGGAGACCCGACGCTCGCGCCGGCGGGCACAGACCCGGCCGACACCTACTCTCAGGCGCTCGACCGGTGGCTCGCAAGCGGGGCGGCCGATCTCGACGACCGCATCCCTGCCGTGCTCGCCGACCTCGGGCTCCCGAGCGGCAGCGGTGTCGCGGCTGATGCGCTCATGACGGGGCTGTCGGGTGGTCAGGCTGCTCGCGTCGGGCTCGCGGCGTTGCTGCTGTCGCGCTTCGACATCGTGTTCCTCGACGAGCCGACCAACGATCTCGACCTCGATGGGCTCGATCGACTCGAGTCGTTCGTCCGCGGACTCCGTGGCGGTGTCGTGCTCGTCAGCCACGACCGCGAGTTCCTGGCGCGCAGCGTGACTCGTGTGCTCGAGCTCGATCTCGCACAGGGATCGAATCGCCTCTACGGCGGCGGCTACGACGCCTTCATCGAAGAACGAGCCGTCGTGCGCCGGCACCTGCGGGAGAAGTACGACGAGTTCGCCGACAAAAAGGCCGACCTCGTCTCGCGTGCCCGCACCCAGCGCGAGTGGTCGAGCCAGGGTGTGCGCAACGCGATGAGGAAGTCGCCGGACAACGACAAGATCAAGCGCAAGGCGTCAGCCGAGTCGAGCGAGAAGCAGGCGCAGAAGGTGCGTCAGATGGAGAGCCGGATCGCGCGCCTCGACGAGGTCGAGGAGCCCCGCAAGGAGTGGCAGCTGGAGTTCACGATCGGTTCGGCGCCTCGATCGAGCAGTGTGGTGTCCACGCTCAGCGGTGCGGTGTTCCGGCAGGGGACCTTCACCATGGGGCCGCTTTCGCTGCAGATCGATGCCGGCGACCGCATCGGCATCACCGGCCCGAACGGTGCCGGCAAGTCGACGCTGCTGCGAGCTCTTCTCGGGCGGCAGGAGCCGGTCGAGGGGACGGCGAGTCTCGGGAGCAGCGTACAGATCGGCGAGATCGATCAGGCCCGATCCTTGCTCACCGGTGACGCGGCGCTCGCGGACGCGTTCGAGGCTCTCGTTCCCGAGCTGACATCGGCGGAGGTGCGCACCCTGCTGGCCAAATTCGGCCTCAGAGCCGACCACGTCACCCGCCCCGTCGGCGCCCTGTCTCCGGGCGAGCGCACCCGGGCGGCGCTGGCGCTGCTGCAGGCGCGCGGAGTCAACCTGCTGGTGCTCGACGAACCCACGAACCACCTCGATCTGCCGGCCATCGAGCAGCTCGAGCAGGCGCTCGAGTCGTACACGGGCACGCTGCTGCTCGTGACTCACGACCGGCGGATGCTGGAGGCCGTGCAGACGAACCGTCGATGGAGCGTCGAGAACGGCCAGGTGAGCGAGGTCTGAGGCTCAGCGCCCCTGACGCTTCTTGTAGGGCTTCGGCTGCCCCTTCACGACGGGCGCACGGCCTTTGCCCTTCGACGCCTTGGCCTTGCCGCCGGCCGGGCCCACCGTCTTCGGCGCGGGCGGGGGAGCAGCGGCCACAGTCGCCTGAGCCGCGACGAGGAACAGCTCGCCGACGCTCGTCAGCCTCGGTGTCCCTTCGCGATTGATCAGGGTGTGTCCCACCTCGTCCTCGAGCTTGTCGAGAGAGGTGTAGAGCGATGCCAGGGGGATGCCCAGCTGCTTGGCGGCTCGGGGGAAGTGCAGCGTCTCGGCGGCGACGACGTAGCGACGGAGCAATGCCAGCTTCATGCGGGTGAACGATCTCTCTGAATCCGCGACGGTCGCGGGTCCCCACCTAACCTACGCGAGGCGGATGCGCGGCCGCCCCACACGTACACGGATGCCGCGGCTCGATGAGCCGCGGCATCCGGTGATCCTGTCGTTCAGGCGACCTGCGGGAGAACCGCGAAGGACACAGAGCCTTCGTCGTCGACACCGGCGTCGAGCACCTTGTCATCGAGCGCTGCGGCAGCGGCCTCGTCGAGGAAGAGTCGGGTGCCGGCGACCTCGACCACCCGGTCGTCGGGCTCGGGGTCCGGGGTCACGAGGACCGCTAGGCGTGCGCCCCCGTCCGGGCCGGCAGTAGGCGTGGAATGGATGCGAAGGCCTGCGTCGGTGGCGTCGGTCTGACGGGTGACGAGGGTGTTCACGATTGCGGTGGCGTTATCGGTGAGGGTGAGCACGAGACTCTCCTTCCGGTTGCGGTCACGCCGCGGGTGCGACGTGTCCGGGCTACGATTCCGCACACCCTGGGGCGATTCAACCCGACGCGCCCGGTTCGGAGGGGTCTCCCACCTGATGCAGAGGTTTTCTCAGGAACACCTGCTCGGTTCCGTCGCCCTGGGGCACCCGCTCCGCCTCTTCATAGCCGCACGCCTTGTAGAGACGTATGTTCGCCTCGCTCAGGCTGCCGGTGAAGAGCTCGGCTTCACGGGCCGTCGACGAACGCTCGGCCGCGTCGAGCAGCGTGCGTCCGATGCCCTCGCCCTGCATGTCGGGGGCTATCGCTATCCGGCCGATCAGCAGCACTCCGTCGGCTTCGACGAATCGGATCACTCCCACCAGACGGCCGTTCTGGCGGGCTGTCAGCCCCCTGCTCGACCGCAGCTCGGCCTCGACTTCGGGCAGGGTCTGGGTCAGCGGAGGCATGTCGGCGCTGCCGTAGATCTGCGCCTCCGAGACGAACGCCGCCCTTTGAAGGGTGAGCACCTCGCCCGCATCCGATTCAGAGACGGGCCCGATCACCACGTCCGATGCGTTCTCGTCGAAGTCCGTCTGTGCTCTCTCTGATTTCGTCACTGCGCCACGATCTGATGAGACCGGGGAGACTGTCAACCCCCTCGATCCGGGCGCGCCGCGGAGCTAGCCTCGCAGTTCCCAACCCCAGGAGGACTCCATGGCTGAGAAGACCGCGTCCAAGACCGGCACCGCATCCAAGCGCGGAGCGAAGACGACCAGACGACAGAACGCCGAGAAGGGATTCACGGCATCCACGACGCTCGCCGCCAATCTGCAGCTCGTGCTCGTCGACCTGATCGAGCTCTCGCTGCAGGGCAAGCAGGCGCACTGGAACGTCGTCGGCCGCAACTTCCGGGACACGCACCGACAGCTCGATGAGATCATCGACGCCGCGCGCACGTTCAGCGACACGGTCGCGGAGCGCATGCGCGCGCTGCACGCCGTGCCCGACGGGCGCACCGACACGATCGCCGAGTCGACGTCGCTTCCTGCGTTCCCGATGGGCGAGGTCTCGACGACCGACACCATCGATCTCGTGACCGCGCGTCTGGATGCCGTCGTCGGAACGATCCGCGACGTGCACGACGCGGTCGACGAAGAAGACCCCACATCCGCCGACATCCTGCACGCGGTGCTCGAGAGCCTCGAGCAGTTCGCATGGATGGTCAGCGCCGAGAACCGCACCCCGGCCGGCCGCTGACCTCTGCGGGGAACCTCGTGTCAGGTCTCGTCGCCTTCCCCGCCTCGCTCGGCCTCGCGCCGCACGAGGCGGGGGAGGACGAGCCACAGGAGGAGCACAGCCACGCATGAGGACACGAGCGCGATGAGCCCCGCGGAGCGGTCGACGGTGAAATCGATGATGAGGGTCGTGACGCCGATCGTGAGCGCGGCGATCGCCACGAGATCGATCTTCACGATGCGAGCGGCAACCCGCACGAGTTCGGGCTTGCGGCGGCGGCCGAACAGCGCTCGATGCATCCCCACCGGTGCCAGCGCCAGAATCGTGGCCACCGCGGCGAGCCCCACCAGCACCACGTACACGTCTCGCTGGAACTCGTCCATGTCCTCGAATCGAGGAGTGAATGCCACGGCGAGCAGGAACCCCGTGAGGATCTGGGTGCCCGTCTGCATCACGCGCAGTTCTTGCAGCAGCTCCTCCCAGTTGCGGTCTGCTCGCTCGTTGCGCGTCTCATCGCGCCCGTCACGGCGGTCGTCGAGCTCCGCGGAGCGCGTGGGGTGGTCATCGGGTTCCATCCGGCCAGTCTCGCGGGAGGCCTCGGATCCTGTCCAGCCACTTGTGTGTCGACCGAGAAGGAGACCATGATGACGCTTCCCCCGATCCGGGAATGGTGGTCAGCGCTGTCGCTCGAGGCGCGGGTCGACGTGCTCGGCGAGTCGGCGCCGCAGCTGAACGAACGGACTCGAGAGGAGATCCGGACGATCACGGGTGCGGTGGTCGGTATGAAGGAGACCCTCTCGGACGAGGACCTCGAATACGCCCGCTCCGAGACGCGCTCGGAGATCGCCGACGAGGATTCCGACTGACTCGACGCACTCAGCTGTCTTCGGCGGCCTGCTCCTCGCGCAGTCGGGGTGTGGTTCGGCGTTCCGGACGCAGACCTGCCTTGTCGGCGTAGAACGCGCGGATCCTGTCCATGTCGGCGGCGACGTCCCCCGTCAGCTCGAGGGTGGGCCCGAGACCGGTGGTCATCGTGGTGCGGTCGACGAATCCGAGCGTCACCGGCATCCCGGTCTCACTTGCGATGCGGTAGAAGCCGGACTTCCAGTACTCGTTGCCCCCGCGAGTGCCGTCGGGCGTGATGACGAGACCGAAGACGCTGCCGGAATGCACCTGCGCGACGACGTCGTTGACCACTCGTGCCGGGTCGGCTCGATCGACTGGGATGCCGCCGATGCTCCGCATGATCGGCCCCCGCCACCCCCGGAACAGACTGTTCTTGCCGAGCCAATGCACCTCGATGTCGAGCCGCCACGCGATCGCCAGCATGAGGACGAAGTCCCAGTTCGACGTGTGCGGCGCACCGATCAGGATGGTGGGTCGCACAGGCGTTGCCTCGGCCGTGAGGGTCCAGCGGCTGACTGCCCAGAAGAGGCGGGCGAGGAGTCGTTTGAGCACTCTTCAACCGTAGGGCAGAACTCCTGGTGAGCCACTGTCGTCGGGCGAAGGAGGGCCGTTTCGCGCCATCTCGTCGCCACGGGCGTACGATCGAATGATGGCCAAGACACAGGACTCCGCAGAGCAGGACGCACCGACCGTGCTTCAGCCGCTGACCGGAACTCCGAACCTTCTCGATGACGACGCCGCCGGGTACTGCAGCGGCGGCGTCTGCCACTTCCCTGCGCCGAAGACGCAGTAGCGATCAGACGCCGCCGCAGCGGCGACGGTCAGTGCCCGCCATGCATCGCGTCGGCCACATCGTCTGCGGGCTTGCGGACGAACGCGCTCAGCGCGACGGCGGCGAGCGAGATGATCGCGGCGATGAGGAACGCCATCCGAGCGCCAGGTGCTCCAGCCGCGGCCGTCTCCAGTCCCTCGGCCTCTCCTGCGTGCAGGATGGCGGAATAGGTGACGGTGAGGACGGCGACGCCGGCGGCCCCGCCGACCTGCTGGAGAGTGTTCAGCACCGCGGAGCCGTGCGAGTACAGCGAGCGCGGCAGTGATCCGAGCGATGCGGAGAACAGGGGCGTGAAGGACATCGCGAGCCCGATCGACATCGCGGCCTGCACGATGATCAGCACCCACCACACGGTGTGCTCTCCGACGGTCGAGTAGTAGAACAGCGCTGCCGACACGAGGATCGTTCCGGGGATCAGCAGCGGGCGCGTTCCACGAGCGTCGTACACGCGGCCCATGACGGGGCCGAGCAGACCCATCAGCACGGAGCCGGGAAGCAGGATGAGACCTGCTTCGAGAGCGTTGAGTCCGGCGACGTTCTGCAGGTACTGCGGGAGCAGCGTCAGCGTGCCGAACATCGACAGCGCGAGGATCGCCATGATGATGACAGCGAACGTGAAGTTGACGGAGCGGAACACCCGCAGATCGAGCAGAGCGTCATCGATGCGCTGCAGCACCAGCTGACGCCAGACGAACAGCGCGAGGGCGACGGCACCCACGACGAGTGCGATCACGCCGCTGGTCTCGCCGGATCCGCCCTCGCCGCCGAACTGGCTGAGACCGAAGACGATGCCGCCGAAGCCGAGTGCCGCGAGCGGGATGGAGAGCACGTCGAGGGGAACCTTGCGCGTCTCTCCGAGGTTCGTCATCCACTTGACCCCGATGAAGAGCGAGATGAGGGCGATCGGCAGGATGATCGCGAACAGCGCGCGCCAGTGGAGCGTCTCGAGGACCGCGCCGGCGAGCGTCGGGCCGATCGCGGGAGCGAGCGAGATGACGAGGCCGACCCGGCCCATCATGCGACCGCGCGACTGCGGAGGGACCACGTTCATGATCGTGGTCATGAGCAGCGGCATCATGATTCCGGTGCCGGCGGCCTGGATGACTCGACCCACGAGCAGGACGCCGAAGCCGGGCGCCACGAGGGCGACCAGCGTGCCGAGCGAGAACGAGACCATCGCCGCGATGAAGACCTGGCGGGTCGTGAAGCGCTGCAGGATGAACCCGGTGGTCGGGATCACGACGGCCATGGTCAGCATGAACGCGCTCGTCAGCCACTGGCCGAGCTCGGGCGGGATGCCCAGATCGGCGTTCAGATGCGGGATCGCGATCCCCATCGTCGTCTCGTTGAGGATGGCGACGAACGCGGCGACGAGAAGCAGCCAGATCACGCGCATGTCGCTGCGAGCGATCTCACCGCTCGCCGCAGCCGGGGGCGTGGTGATCGAACCGGTGTCGACGGCAGACATACGGCCTCCTGGGCACGAGAGAAAGAGGGAAGGCGCGCGAGTGCGCGTTGGACATTCAGCGTAACCACAGCTTCGGACATTCCATTCCGGATCCGGGCGAATCCGCTCTCAGCGGAGGCTCAGCCGCGCCGGATCGGTCCCGATGTCGACCTCGCTGACTACGCTGGCGAGATGAGCATGGGTGGCGGACGCGGTGGATTCCGCGGGGTGGATGAGACCGCGCAGCGTCGGCTCAACGCAGAGGCGCCGCGGATCAGCGGCCTGGGCGCCAGAGTGATCGCCCTCTTCCGGCCCTACCGATGGCGCATCTTCTGGACCGGCGTGCTGGTCGTCATCGGCGCCGCGATCGCGGTGATCCCTCCGCTGATCGTCCAGCGCATCTTCGACGACGCCCTCTTCCCGGTCGACGGCGGGGGTCCGCAGCTGCAGCTGTTGATCTGGCTCGTCTCGGCGATGGTCGGATTCTTCCTCGTCTCGGCCGTGCTCGGTGTTGCTCAGACCTGGCTCACCTCGACGGTCGGCAACAGCGTCACCGGCGACCTCCGTGTGCGCCTGTTCGAGCACCTGCAGGCGATGGAACTCGGATTCTTCACCCGGACGAAGACGGGCGTGATCCAGTCCCGCCTGCAGAACGACGTCGGGGGCGTCTCAGGGGTGCTGACGAACACCGTCACCAGCATCCTGGGCAATGTCGTCACCGTGATCGCGTCGCTCGTCGCGATGATCCTCATCGACTGGCGTCTCACCCTGATCGCCGTCGTGCTGATGCCGTTCCTGATCATCGTCCAACGCCGCGTGGGCCAGGTGCGTGCGCGCATCGCGGGAGAGACGCAGGAGTCCCTCTCGGAGCTCACCTCCATCACGCAGGAGACGCTGAGCGTCTCGGGGATGCTGCTGTCGAAGGCATTCAACCGCCAGCGCACGGAGTCCCAGCGATACCAGGCCGAGAATCGCAATCAGGTCACGCTGCAGGTGCGGCGAGCGATGAGCGGCCAGGGCTTCTTCGCCGTCGTCCAGGTGCTGATGGCGAGCGTGCCCGCCGTCATCTACCTCGTCTCGGGCTACCTCATCGCCGGCGGCAGCGGCGCCATCACCGCCGGCACCGTCGTGGCCTTCACGACCGTCCAGGCGCGTCTTCTGCAGCCGCTGATGGGACTCATGCGGGTGTCGCTCGACCTTCAGACATCATCCGCGCTGTTCGCGCGCATCTTCGAATACCTCGACCTCGTCCCCGAGATCCAGGACGCTCCGGATGCGATCACCGTCGCCGAAGCCCCGGGGCCGCGCGGACGGATCGAGTTCGCGGATGTCGTCTTCCGCTACCCGGATGCGGCGCCCGACGCTCGACCCACTCTGCAGGGCGTGTCATTCGTCGCCGAACCAGGACAGCACGTGGCATTCGTCGGTCCGTCCGGCGCCGGCAAGACGACGGTGCTGTACCTCGCTCCGCGGCTGTACGAGGCGCACGGGGGCGCCGTGCTCTTCGCGGGCGCGGACGTGAAGACCCTCACGCAGGAGTCCATCATCGATCAGGTCGGCATCGTGTCTCAGGAGACCTACCTGTTCCACGCCACGATTCGCGAGAACCTGCTCTACGCCCGCCCGGAGGCGACCGACGAGGAGATGATCGCGGCCTGCACCGCGGCGAACATCCACCACATCATCAGCGGGTTCGAAGACGGCTACGACACGGTGGTCGGGGAACGGGGATACCGTCTCTCGGGCGGTGAGAAGCAGCGCATCGCGATCGCGCGTGTGCTGCTGAAGGATCCGCCAGTGCTTCTGCTCGACGAGGCCACCTCCGCTCTCGACACCGTGTCGGAGCGGGTCGTGCAGGAGGCACTGGACGAGGCCGCGAAGGGGCGCACGACGCTCACGATCGCGCACCGTCTCTCGACGATCATGGGCGCAGATGTCATCCACGTCGTCGAGGCGGGTCTGATCGTGGAGTCGGGAACGCATGCCGAACTCCTCGCTCTGGGCGGTCTCTATGCCGAGCTCGCCGCGCAGCAGGTCGCCGCATCACGCGTGCTCGACACGGAGATGGTCATCGAGACGGCGGTCACGGGAGGCATGCGTGCCGCTCTGGCCGACCGCAGAGCGGACCGGGCGCCGGAGGATTCGGCCGGAGCGGATGCGGTCGATGCGCTCACCGCGCCGGTTCCGCTGCTCGATATGCCTCGCGCGGACGAGCGGGTGTACCCGGCCGAAGGGTGAGACGCGGTCAGTGCACCGACAGGCCGCCGTCGATGAACAGCGACTGCCCGGTGACATAGCTCGAGCCGACGCCCGCGAGGAACACGGAGGCCGCCGCGAAGTCGGCGGGCAGTCCGTTGCGCCCGATCATCGTCCGGGCCGCCAGCGCCGCGATCTGCTCCGGATCCTCCTGCAAGCGTGCGTTGAGCGGAGTGAGCACGAATCCGGGAACCAGGGTGTTGCTCGTGACTCCGGTGCCGCCCCATGCCTCGGCCTCCGAGCGCATCAGCGACTCCACCGCTCCCTTCGACGCTCCGTAGACGCCGCTGCCGACGAAGGCACGATGCGCCTGCTGCGAGCTGATGTGGATCAGGCGCCCGAAGCCGCGCTCGGCCATGCCCGTGGCGTAGCGCTGTCCGAGCAGGAACGGGGCGAGCGCATTGACGGTCATCGTCGCATCCCAGTCGTCCTGGGTGATCTCGGCGAACGGCGGGCGGATGTTGATCCCTGCGGAGTTCACGAGGATGTCCGGCTCGCCGAACGGCTCGGTGGCGGCCTCGGCGAGGGCGCGGATCCCTTCTCGGGAGCCGAGATCTCCGACGACTCCGGCCGCCCGGCATCCGGCGCTCGTGAGCTCGGCGACGGTCTCGGCGATCCGGGCTTCGCCGCGCGCGACGATCACCGTGGCGGCCCCGGCCTTCGCGAGTGCGGTCGCGATGCCGCGTCCGATGCCCGAGCTGCCGCCCGTGACGACGGCGGTGCGGCCCTCGAGCGAGAAGAGGTCGGCGAGGTACTGGTTCATCGGTCTCCTGGTGGCGAGCCTCACCACGCCAGGGCGGCGGTGAGGGCGGGGTCGGGGCGGACGTCGGCGTGCTCGGGGAGCGCTTCGATCTCGGCGACGAACGCGTCGATCTCCGCCGAGTACGCGGGATCGGCGTGAGTGCGCGCGATCTCGACCAGCGGAGGCACATCCATTGCGAGGATCAGCTCGAGTCGGGCCGTGACGGCGGCGCGGGCGCCCGCCTCGTGCAGCACGCGGATTCCCCCGCGCAGAGCGTCGAGGTAGTCGCGCAGCACCGGGAGCTGCGCTCGGCTCTGCGTGATCGAGGTGCCGTCGGCCCGCAGACGCCACCGCACGACGGTGTCGGGGATGACATCGAAGGCGCGGGCGCGGGTGTACATCAGCTGCGCGACCACCTGGTCTTCGTACGCCACGCCTTCGGGAAACCTCAGGTCGCTCCAGAAGTCGGTGCGGCTGACCTTTGACCACGCGACGATGTTGGCGCTCGCGCGGGGGTGCTCCATGATCGTGGTGCCCAGCCGTGCAGGAGACGTCGCCGCCGACACCCATGGCTGCACCCGCCCGGCGACATAGCTCTCGCCGTCGAAGCGCGATCGCACATACGCGCCCGCGACGAAATCGCTGCCGGTCTCGGCGAGGGTGCCGAGGAGGCGCTCGAGCGCCGTCGAGGTGAGCTCGTCATCGCCGTCGAGAAACCCCACGAAGGGGGTGTCGACCAGCTCGAGGCCCACGTTGCGCGCAGCGCCGAGCCCCCGGGACGCCTCGTGCCGCAGGCTTCGGAACCGCCGATCCGACGCGGCGGCTGCGGCGAAGATCTCGCCGGTGTCGTCGACGGAGCCGTCGTCGATGAGGAGAGCGCGCCACCGCGTCTCGGACTGCGCGCGCAGCGAGTCGAGTGCGGCCAGAGCGAAGGCGCCGATGTCGCGGCCGGGGACGATCAGAGTCACGATCGGGGCGGTGGCGGTCACCAGCCGAGTCTATGGCCGCACGCGCAGCTCTCGCCGTTCAGGGGTGGGCGACCGCCCTCACCGACTCGGCCACCAGCGCGCCGAGTCGCTCGGGCAGATCGGAGGGCAGCGCCTCGCGTCCGAAGGTGAAGCGCACCGAGGTCTGTGCGACCGCAGGAGACACCCCGCACGCGAGGAGCACATGCGAAGGCTCGTCGCTTCCGGCAGCGCAGGCGGAGCCGCTCGACGACACGACTCCCCGCCGCTCGAGCTCGAGCAGAACGGCCTCGCCGCTGACACCGGTGAACGTGAAGCTCGCCGTCGCGGGAAGTCGTGCCACCGGATCACCGGTGAGCGACGCCTGCGACACGAGCGACTGAACCACCTCGATGAATCGTCCCGTGGATGCGCTGAGCCGGGCGTTCACCTCGTCGCGCTCCGCTTCGGCGAGCTCCAGCGCCGTGGCGAGTGCTACCGCCCCCGCGACGTTCTCGGTGCCGGATCGGCGACCCCGTTCCTGCCCGCCACCGTGCATCAGGGGTTCGAGAGCGACGCGCCCGCGCACGCCGAGCACTCCGATCCCCTTGGGGGTCCCGAGCTTGTGCCCGGCCACCGCTATCGCATCCGCCCCGAGATCGGTGAGTGACAGCCACCCCGCCGACTGCACGGCGTCGACGTGCAGCGGTACGCCGGCATCACGGGCCACCGCGGCGAGTGAGGGCACGTCCTGGATCGTGCCGATCTCGTTGTTGGCGTGTCCGATCGCCACCAGGGCGGTGTCCTCACGCATGGTCTCCGTCAGTGCAGAAGCGGAGATCCTGCCGAGGGCGTCGACCGGAGCGGCCGACACCTCGACCCCATGGAAGCGATGCAGATAGTCGGCGGACTCGAGGATCGACTCGTGCTCGATCGGCGAGACGACCAGATGCCCGCGGCCGCGCGCGAGAGCCGCGAGCACGATTCCCTTCACCGCGAGGTTGTTCGATTCTGTTCCTCCGGAGGTGAAGATCACATCTCCGGAGCGCATCCCGAGCACCCGCGCGACCCGTGCGCGTGCCTCGTCGAGCGCGCTCGCCGCAGCCTCGCCGTATGTGTGATGGCTCGACGGGTTGCCGAACACCCCGGCGAGGAACGGCCGCATCGCGTCGAGCACCTCCGGACGGACCGGGGAGGTCGCGGCGTGGTCGAGATAGAGCATCTGCGTCAGTCGATCCGCACGTCCAGGCCGAGGTCGAGCGCCCTGGCCGAGTGCGTCAATGCGCCGACCGAGATCACATCGACTCCCGTCGCCGCGATGCCGCCGACCGTGTCGAGATTCACCCCGCCCGAGGCCTCGACCTGCGCGCGGTCGCCGATCAGAGTCACTCCTGCGCGCAGATCGTCGACCGAGAAGTTGTCGAGCAGCACGGTGTGCGCGCCGCCGTCGAGCACAGCCGTGATCTGATCGAGCCGGTCGACCTCGACGACCACGTGGGTGGTGTGGGGCAGGCGCGAGAGGGCGTCGCGCAGGGCGGTGGCGAGGTCGACTCCCGAGCGCTTCAGTACCGCGAGATGGTTGTCCTTGGCCATCACCGCGTCGGACAGGGAGTGGCGGTGGTTGTGTCCGCCTCCCGAGAGCACGGCATGTCGTTCGAAGGCGCGGAGCCCCGGGGTCGTCTTCCGGGTGTCGGCGATGCGTGCCGACGTTCCCTCGATCGCGCGCACGTATGCGGCCGTGACCGTCGCGATGCCGCTCATCCGCTGAGTGAAGTTGAGTGCGATGCGCTCGGCGGTGAGGATTCCGCGGGCGGGTCCCGACACCGAGGCGAGCACGTCACCCGCCGCGAACGCGTCGCCGTCGCCCACGTGCACATCGACCGAGATGCTCGGATCGGTGAGATGGAACGCAGTCGCGAAGACCTCGCCCCCGCTGAAGATCCCTGCTTCTCGAGCGACCAGGTCGGCGGTGGCGGTGGCGTCCGAGGGCAGCAGAGTCGTGCTGGTGAGGTCGCCCCAGGGAGCATCCTCCTCGAGCGCAGCGCCGACGACGCGGGTGATGTGGGCGGGAGTGAGCATCAGACGGTCTCCAGGAGAGGTGCGGCGACGGATTCGCGGAAGTGCGCACCGATCGAGTCGGTGCGAGCGAGAGCTGCGGATGCCGTCGCGTCGGCGAGCAGGAGCAGGTTCGCGTCCTCGCGCTCGGCGACGGTGGTCGGATCGGGAGCGGTGGCGAGCCAGCGACGCAGCGTGATCAGGGCGTACCGGAGACCGTCTTCCGAGCGCAGCAGACCCACGTGGTCCCACATCAGTCGCTGGAGTGCTGCCCGACTGAATGCAGTGCCGTGATCGTCCACGTCTGAGCCGCGGCCATTGCCGTGCGTCGGGCCGTTCGCCTGTCCGCCACGCACGGTCATCGGAGGATGCTGCCAGGGAGCCTCGAGTGCCGCTGCCGCGCGAGCGCCGAAGACGGCACCCTCGAGCAGGGAGTTCGAAGCGAGGCGGTTCGCTCCGTGCACGCCCGTGCGCGCCACCTCGCCCACGGCCAAGAGGCCCCGGATGGATGTGCGGCCGTCGAGGTCGGTGACGATGCCGCCCATGAGGTAGTGCGCTGCCGGTGTCACGGGAATCGGCTCGGAAGCCCAGTCGAAACCGCGTTCGCGTGTCACCCGATCGATCGTCGGGAACCGATGTGCGAGCCGGAGTCTTCCGATCATCGTCGCGTCGAGACGTACGGGGGAGCCTTGCCAGGCTGCCTGGCGGGCGATCGCGCGTGCGACGACATCGCGCGGAGCGAGTTCCCCGTCGGGGTGGCTGTCGAAGACGAACCGACGACCGGCCGCGTCGATCAGGGTCGCGCCCTCGCCGCGGACGGCTTCGGAGACGAGGAAGGCGGGGCCTTCGCCCAGGATCGTCGGATGGAACTGGACGAACTCGAGGTCCGCGACAGCCGCGCCGACACGGAGAGCTGCAGCGATGCCGTCGCCGGTGGCTCCCAGGGGGTTCGTGGTGTGCGCATAGAGGTGACCGGCACCGCCGGTCGCGAGGATCACCGCATCTGCTGAGAGGTCGGAGGCCACGCCGTCGACCACCACGCGGATGCCGCGCGCGATGCCGTCTTCGACGAGCACGTCGGCGAGGAAGGCGCCCTCGACCACGGTGACGTCGGTGCTGCGAACAGCAGCCACCAACGACTGGGCGATCGCCGCTCCGGTGGCATCGCCGCCGGCGTGCACGATTCGGGCGTGACGATGAGCAGCCTCGCGTCCGAGCAGGAGCTCGCCGTCCGGCGACCGGTCGAATGCGACGCCTCGGGCGATCAGCTCGGCGATCCGAGCCGCGCCGTCGCGCACGAGAACCCCGACGGCGATCTCATCCGAGAGGCCTGCCCCCGCTTCGATCGTGTCGGCCGCGTGCTGCGCCGCAGAGTCGCCGGTGCCGTAGATCCCGGCGACGCCGCCCTGCGCGTACCCCGTGGAGCCGTCGCCGATCGCTCCCTTCGTCACGAGGGTGACCGAGTGCCCTGCCTCTCGCGCATGCAGCGCCGCGGTCAATCCGGCGATCCCCGAGCCGACGACGACGACGTTCATCGTGCGCTCGTCACCACGGGCGGCTTCGCCGCCAGCATCCGCTCGAGAGCGATGCGGGCGGGGTCGGCCACATCAGCCGTCACCGTGATCCGGTTCGGCGTGCGACCCGCGACGAGCTCTTCGAGCACCCACGCGAGGTACCCGGGGTGGATGCGGTACATCGTCGAGCAGGGGCACACCACCGGGTCGAGGCAGAAGATCTCATGCTGGGGGAACTGCGCGGCGAGGCGGCGGACGAGGTTGATCTCGGTGCCGATCGCGAAGGTCGTCGGCGTGGTCGCAGCGGCGATCGCCCTCCGGATGTAGTCGGTCGAGCCCGCCTCGTCGGCCGCGTCGACGACCGCCATGGGGCACTCCGGGTGCACGATCACTCGCACACCGGGGTGCTCGGCCCGCGCCTGGTCGATCTGGTCGACGGTGAACCGACGGTGCACCGAGCAGAACCCGTGCCAGAGGATCACCCGGGAGTCGACGAGCTCGGATGCGGAGGAGCCGCCGAGAGCCTTGCGAGGGTTCCACATCGGCATCTGCTCGAGAGGCACGCCCATCGCCTTCGCGGTGTTGCGTCCGAGGTGCTGGTCGGGGAAGAACAGCACCCGCCGCCCGCGCTCGAATGCCCACTCGAGCACGGTCTGCGCGTTCGACGAGGTGCAGACGATTCCGCCGTGTCGGCCGACGAAGCCCTTGATCGCGGCGGAGGAGTTCATGTACGTGACGGGGATGACCGGCACGCGGCCGTCCTCGTCCTGCGCGTCGAGGTCGCCGAGAACCTCTGCGAGCTGCTCCCAGCAGTCCTCGACCTGGTCGATGTCCGCCATGTCCGCCATCGAGCATCCGGCTGCGAGATTCGGCAGGATCACGGCCTGGTCGGGGCCGGAGAGCAGGTCGGCCGTCTCGGCCATGAAGTGCACGCCGCAGAAGACGATCGCGTCGGCATCCGGCCGCTCCTTCGCCGCGGTCGCGAGCTGGAAGGAGTCGCCCACGTAGTCGGCGTGACGCACGACCTCTTCGCGCTGGTAGAAGTGCCCGAGAATGACGGCGCGGTCGCCCAGCACCGCCTTCGCAGTGCGGATGCGCTCGTCGATCTCGGCTTCGCTCGCCTCCCGGTACGCGGCGGGGAGCTCGCCCTGACGCGGTGCTCCGGTCGGGATGACGTCGCCCATCGACGACCCTGGGCCGTAGCCGGGGCGGGAGTCGAAGTCCCAGGGGCCGGCGGCGAGGTCGGTCGTGCACGTCGCGTCGGTCGAAGCGCCCGACACGATCGACTGGATCGCGTGGTCGACGGAGGCGTCGAACGGCTGCACGGCCGGTGTCGGAACGAAGGTGATGCTCATCGGGTGCTCGTCTCCTCAGGGCCGAGCGGGCCGTGATCGGCGAGCTCGACATCGGTGTTGTAGCGGTACAGGCGGGCGGGGCGGTGGTTGCCGGTGCGGAAGCGGTCTGTGGGCAGGAGGTTGCCGGCCGACTCGACCTGACGGCGGAAGTTGGCGGGATCCAGGTTCTTGCCGAGGATCGCCTCGTAGGCCTCGCGAAGGTCGGCCAGAGTGAATTCGGCGGGGAGGAAACCATGCGCGACACGGCTGTAGCCGACTTTGCTCCGCAGCCGCCACAGGGCGTACTCGACGATCTTCGCGTGGTCGAAGGCCAGCGCTGGCAGCTCGTCGAGCCCGAACCAGCGCACGTTCTCGGGGGCGCGACCCGATGCGCGGTGTGCCGAGCTCTGCGCGTCGACGTCGTCCTGGCGGAGCAGCGCCCAGTACACGATCGACACGACGCGCGTGGGGGAGCGGTCGACCGCCCCGAACGCATAGAGCTGCTCGAGATAGCTCGGGGTCAGTCCGGTGGTCTCCGCAAGGGTTCGAGCTGCGGCGTCGACGGGTGATTCGGTCTCGGTGAGCCACCCTCCGGGGAGGGCCCACTGGTCGGCGAAGGGCTCGCGCGTACGCAGCACGAGAGGCAGCGCCAGCACCGCCGAACCGTCATCGGTGCGCCGAAGAGTGAGGATCACTGTCGACACGGCGACGTCGATCCCTCCGCTTTGGGTCATAAGTACCTTAACCTCCTGATCCGATCTTAGTGTCATCGGGACTGTTAGTGCACCTCCGTGACCCGATGACTCCTGAGGCCGAAACGTTATATACCAGCGTTCTGACCTCTTGTCGCTATGAAAGCGATTTGTTAGGTTACTGTCCTAACAAATCCCTTCGCGGGGATCTGTCGCGGGTTCCGATCTGGGACTCGGCTCCATCCCGGAGATCCCTCCTGCAGTGCAGCACCGAGAGGAAATACAGAATGATCCGTAACGGAAGGCGCAAGATCGCGCTCACCGCTGTGGCGGGGGCATCCGTCCTCGCCCTGGGTTTGACAGCCTGTGGCGCAGGCGGCGGCAACGAGGGGAGCGGTGGCGACGGCGACCGGGCTCTTCGCGTGTGGGCCGGCAGTCAGACCCCCATCACCGCGAACTACAATCCGTTCGCACCGACCGTGCTCCACGGTGCGCTCGGGCCGATCTACGAGCCGCTGTTCTTCTACAACAAGACGGCGGATGCCGAACCGGTCGGCCTGATCGGCGACTCCTTCGAGTACAACGAGGACGGCACGGCGATCACGATCACGATCAAGCCCGACCTCAAGTGGAGCGACGGAGAGCCGCTCACCGCGGCCGACGTCGCGTTCTCGTTCACCTACGAGGCGAACAACCCCGAGGGCAACGGCCTCGTCTCCGCCGAGGCGACCGACGACACCACCGTCGTGCTCACCTACACGACCGCGCAGTACACGACCGAGTTCCAGCGACTCGGCTCGACCTACATCCTCCCCGAGCACGTGTGGTCGGAGGTCACCGACTTCGCGAACTTCGCCAACGAGGAGCCGGTCGGCTCGGGCGCTTACGTGGTCGACAAGACGACGAGTGAGTCGTACACGCTCGTGGCCAACGAGAACTTCCGCGATGCCGACGAGCTCGGCGTCAAGAAGGTCCAGTACATCGCCGTCGACAACAACCAGACCGCTCAGGACCTGCTCGCCGCGGGCAAGCTCGACTGGACCGGAATGTTCATCCCGAACCCCGACGACGTGACGGGCAACGGAGCGATCGACTGGATCAACACCCCGCAGGACCCGACCGTGCTGTACACCTGCTCGAACACCGAGCTCGGCTGCACCGGTCCCCAGACGGACGTGGCCGTTCGCCAGGCGCTCAACGTCGCGATCGACCGCACCGCGATCAAGGACAAGGCGTTCGTCGGCCTGACCGGCGACATCTCGCCCACCTTCGCACTGCTGCCGCGCGACGAGAAGTGGGTCGCGGACTCCGCCAACGAGGTCAGCCCTCAGGAGGCGAACGCCGATGAGGCGGGCGAGATCCTCGAGGCCGCCGGCTACACCAAGGGATCGAGCGGCATCTACGAGAAGGACGGCGTGCCCGTCGAGCTCAGCCTGATCTCGGTCGACGGATGGACCGACTACAACGACGCCGCCAAGCTGATCGCCGAGCAGGCGGAGGCGGCCGGCATCAAGGTCACGGCATCCACCGTGCAGTGGCAGGAGTTCTCCGACGCCCGTCAGGGCGGCGACTTCCAGCTCATCGTCGGCGGAGTCATCGGCACCTCGGTCGCCGACCCGTTCCAGATCTACCGCGACTGGTTCGGCGGCACGGCCGTCGAGTCGACGGCTGCGGTCGGCACTGAGGTGCCGGCAGGCCGCTGGAACTTCAGCCGCTACAGCAACCCGGTCGTGGACCAGGCGATCCAGGCCGCCGTCAGCACGAACGACGAGGCGGAGAAGAAGGAGCTGTACGGCACGATCCAGACCGAGATCGTCCGTGACCTGCCCTACATCCCGCTCGTGATCAACGCGACCCAGACCTTCTACAACACGAAGGACTTCACGGGATGGCCGACGGAGGAGGACCTCTACGCCTTCCCGCCGTCCTGGGGAGCGATCGCGGCGGGCTACGTCCTGACGCAGCTCGAGCCGGTCAAGTAAGCACATGAAGACGGGGGAGCAGGAAGCACGGTCAGTGACATGAAGTTCTATGCACGAAGAATCGGGTTCTACGCGTTCACGCTGTGGGCCGCGATCTCACTCAACTTCCTGCTTCCCCGGCTCATGCCGGGGAACCCGGCGGACATCATGATCGCCAAGATGCAGCGAGCGGGCGGCGAGGTCTCCGAGACCACGATCCGCAACATCAAGCTGCTGCTCGGCGGCGACGACTCGTCTCTCTGGGAGCAGTACATCGCGTACTGGGGACGCATGTTCCAGGGCGACCTGGGCATCTCCGTCACCAAGTTCCCGGCCCCGGTGAGTGAGCTGATCGGGCAGGCCCTGCCCTGGACGCTCATCCTCGTCGGCACGGTGACCGTGATCTCCTTCATCCTCGGCGTCGTGCTCGGCGCCTGGGCCGGATGGAAGCGCGGAACCTGGGTCGATCACCTGATCCCGGCGACCACCGTGCTGCAGTCCATCCCGTACTTCTGGATGGCGCTGCTCCTCGTCTCGGTGTTCGCCGTCGGGCTCGGCTGGTTCCCGATCTTCGGGGGCTACGACGTGTTCGATTTCCCGGATGGCCCCGAACCGACCTGGGCGTTCTTCACGGACGCGCTCTCGCACGCGATCCTGCCCGCGCTGACCATCGTCATCTCATCGGTCGGCGGGTGGATGTTCGGCATGCGCAACATGATGGTGCAGACCATGGCCGAGGACTACGTGCTCACGGCCGAGGCCAAGGGGCTCCGTCCTCGTCGCATCATGACGACCTACGCGGCACGCAACGCCGCGATCCCGTCGATCGCCGGCTTCTCGATCACCCTGGGCTTCGTGGTGGCCGGTTCCATCGTCATGGAGCAGGTGTTCACCTACCCGGGCATCGGGAAGCTGATGTTCCAGGCGGTCACGAACAACGACTATGCGCTGATGCAGGGGCTCTTCCTCGTCATCACCATCACGGTGCTCGCCGCCAACTTCATCATGGACCTCGTCTATGGATTCATCGACCCGAGGGCGCGCCAGAATGTCTGACACCGAGAACGCAGTCCTGATCACCAAGGATCAGCCCATGACCCAGCCTGCGAGCACGATCTCGTTGGCCACGCAGCGGGGACGCAAGCGCCGGAGGGTGCTCCCGACGACCTCGCCGAAGTTCATCACCGGGGCGACGATCGTGATCGCGATCGTCCTGTTCGCGATCATCGCGCCGATGTTCTCGCAGAACCCGCGGAGCACCGACAACCCGGCTCTGCTCCCGCCGTCGCCGGAGCACTGGCTCGGCACCACCAAGCTCGGCAACGACATGTTCGCCCAGCTCGCCATCGGCGCCCAGGGCTCGCTCCTGGTCGGCGTGGTGGCGGGCGGCATCGCCATCATCCTGTCCCTGCTGTTCGGCGTTCTCGCCGGCTACCTCGGCGGATGGCGTGAAGACACTCTCGCGCTCCTGACGAACGTGATGATCGTGATCCCCGGCCTGCCGCTCGTGATGGTGATCTCGTCCTTCGTCCCGCAGCGAAGCTGGCAGCTCGTCGCCTTCGTGCTCGGCATCACCTCCTGGGCCGGGGCCGCCTACGTGCTCCGGCTGCAGACGCGATCGCTGCGCACCCGCGACTACGTCTACGCGTCCAAAGTCGCCGGGGAGCGATCCTTCCGGGTGATCCTGGTCGAGATCATGCCGAACCTGCTGCCGCTGCTCACGGCCCAGTTCCTGTTCGCGATCATCTTCGCCATCCTCGGTGAGGCCGGCCTCTCGTATCTCGGCCTCGGACCGAACTCCTCGATCACCTGGGGCACCATCCTCAACGACGCGCAGTCGGGTCAGGCGCTCGGACGAGGTGCGTGGTGGTGGTTCGTGCCTCCGGGTGTCATGATCGCGATGCTCGGTGCGGGTCTCGCCCTGATCAACTTCGCGATCGACGAGGTCATCAACCCCAAGCTGCGCAATGCACCCGACGCCGCTCGACGCGTGCGCAAGGCGGCCAAGACGAAAGGGGTCGCTGTATGAGCGCTCCGGATGCCGTGCTCACCGCACGCAACGTGTCGATCGAGTACGAGGTGGACCCGCCCGTCAAGGCGGTTCGCAACGTCTCGCTCACTCTCAACCGAGGAGAGATCCTGGGGCTGGCCGGCGAATCGGGCTGCGGCAAGACCACCCTCGCCTACGGCATGAACCGGCTGCTCAAGGCGCCAGCGCTCATGACGAGCGGCGAGATCGTGTTCCACGACCGCGACGGGCACGACATCGATATCGTCGCGCTCGACGGCGACGGTCTGCGCGCGTTCCGCTGGGACAAGATCTCGATGGTGTTCCAGGGGGCGATGAACTCGCTCAACCCGGTGATCAGCGTCAAGGCGCAGATCTTCGACATCTTCGACACGCATCGTCCCGGAATGTCCAAGAAGGACAAGCAGGCTCGGGCCGAAGAGCTGCTGACTCTGGTCGGGGTCGACCCGTCGAGGCTCACGAGCTTCCCGCATGAGCTCTCCGGCGGCATGCGTCAGCGCATGATGATCGCCATGGCGCTCGCACTGGATCCGCAGGTCATGATCATGGACGAGCCCACCACCGCGCTCGACGTCGTGGTGCAGCGCGGGATCATCCGCGAGATCATGCGGCTGCGCGAGCGGCTCGGGTTCGCAGTGATCTTCATCACGCACGACCTGCCGATGCTGATCGAGATCAGCGACCGCATCGCCGTGATGCTGCAGGGCCAGATCGTGGAAGAGGGCACCGCCGAGGAGATCTACCGCACGCCTCAGCACGAGTACACGAAGAAGCTGCTGTCGAGCTTCCCGAGTCTGACCGGCGAGCGCGGAGACTTCGTCCGCACCGGCAACCAGCCCAGTCAGGAGGAGATCCGATGAGTGCTCCCACCCTCGAAGCCCGCAACCTGGTGAAGGACTTCACCCTGCGATCCGGGCTCAAGACATCGACCCTCCACGCGGTCAAGGACGTCTCGTTCACGATCGAAGCGGGCAAGACGATCGCCCTCGTGGGCGAATCGGGGTCGGGCAAATCGACCATCGCGCGGATGCTGATGAAGCTCGAGACTCCGACCAGCGGGCAGATCCTGCTCGACGGCAAGGATGCGGGCATGCGGGGCCGCGCAGTCGAGGACTACCGCTCGCAGGTGCAGATGGTCTTCCAGGATCCTTTCGCCTCGCTGAACCCCTTCCACACGATCGTCCACCACCTGGAGCGCCCGATCAGGCTCCACCACCCCAAGCTCTCCGGTGGGGAAGTGCGTGCGCGCGCCATCGAGCTGCTCGAGCGCGTGCGGCTGTCACCCGGCGAGAGCTTCGCCGAGCGCCGCCCGCATGAGCTGTCCGGAGGTCAGCGTCAGCGTGTGGCGATCGCGCGGGCGCTCGCGCCGGGGGCACGCTTCATCGTCGCCGATGAGCCCGTCTCGATGCTCGACGTCTCGATCCGGCTGGGCGTGCTCAACCTGCTGGCCGACCTGCAGCGGGAGGAGAATCTCGGCGTGCTCTACATCACGCACGACCTCGCGACGGCTCGGCACTTCAGCGACGAGATCATGGTGCTCTACAAGGGCGACGTCGTCGAGCGCGGGCCCGCTGACGAGGTCATCCTCAATCCGCAGCACGAGTACACGAAGACGCTCCTCGGGGCGGCGCCGGAGCCCGAGAACCTCGGCCGCCTCCGGGATGAGGTCAGGGCGGAGCTCGCCGGTCGCTGAGCATCCGTCCCGGTCCCCCTTCGTGCCGCCGGCCACTCGTTCGCGCGGCACGAAGGGCGACCGGAACGGCATCCGTCTCGGAGCACACGACCCGCTAGACTGATCCCACAAGTGAAGACAGGCCGAATGACCCACGCGGGAGAGCCCCGGCGAACGCAGCCGGGCACCGAAGGAGCAAGCCTCCCCGCCAATCTCTCAGGTACGCGTACCGCGCGGTTCCGGCCACTCTGAAAAGCGATTTCCAGCGAAGCGAGAAATCGGGTTGAGCGAGGCCGCCGGAGGCGCCCGAGTCGAAACCCTGGCGACATGCATTCTGCGCGTCTCCGTCTCTTCGCCGGCGGTCCGCCGACGGTGAAAGCCCAGTCTCTGGGCGAAGCTCTCAGGCCCATGACAGAGGGGGAGTTCCGAGGAACGGCGTCTGCGCTGTTCCGCCCGACCCAGCCCGGGAGAACTCCATGTCCGACCCTCGCTACACCCCGCTCCGTGAGCGCCATGAGGCGCTCGGCGCCTCGTTCACCGACTTCGGCGGCTGGCAGATGCCGGTGCGCTACACATCCGACCTCGCCGAGCACCACGCCGTGCGGCAGGCCGCCGGGATCTTCGACATCTCGCACATGGCCGAGTTCCTGGTCACCGGCGACTTCGCCGGCGAGTTCCTCGACTACTCCCTGGCCGGACGACTCTCCGCGATGCCCGTGGGCAAGGCGAAGTACTCGCTGATGCTCGCGGACGACGGCGGGATCATCGACGACGTCATCGTCTACCGGCTCGCCGAGGACCGCTTCCTCGTGATCGCGAACGCGGGCAACCGCGGATTCGTCGACTCGGCGTTCGCGTCACGAGTGCGCTCGTTCCCCTCGCGGATCGAACGTGAACGTGCGCCGCTCGCCGCAGGGGAGGACCGCACTTTCGAGGGCTTCCTCGGAGATCGCGGGGTCGACGTCGAGGACGTCTCCGACGAGTACGCGCTGCTCGCCGTGCAGGGCCCCGCATCCGAGGCGATCGTCTCGTCGACGGCCGGCATCACCGACCTCAGTACTCCGTGGGGGGAGCAGAAGTACTACGCGTGGGCCGACGCGATGTTCCTGGGGGCGCCGCTTCTCCTCGCCCGCACCGGGTACACCGGCGAAGACGGCTTCGAACTGCTCGTGCGTGTCGCCGATGCCCCTGCACTCTGGGACGCACTCACCGAAGCCGGACAGAAGCACGGACTCGTGCCCGCCGGCCTCGCCGCGCGCGACACTCTCCGACTCGAAGCGGGCATGCCGCTCTACGGCCACGAGCTCTCCCGCGAGACGAAGCCGTCGCAGGCCGGGCTCGGTCGCGTCGTCGTGTCCGACAAAGAGGACTTCATCGGCAAGGGAGCGGTGGATGCCGCATCCGACGCTCCGGTTCTCGTCGGTCTCGTCGCCGAGGGCAAGCGCGCCGGACGGGCGGGCTACTCCGTGGTCGACGCAGACGGTGTCGTCCTGGGTGAGATCACGAGTGGCGCCCTGAGCCCGACACTCGGCCATCCGATCGCAATGGCCTACGTCGCCCCTTCTTCCGCTGCGGCGGGAACCGCAGTATTCCTTGATGTGCGGGGAACCAGGATCCCCGCGACCGTGACCGCTCTGCCTTTCTACCGGAGGACCAAATGACCGACCTCAACGCACTGCGCTATACCGACGAGCACGAGTGGATCGCCGCTGACGGCGACACCGTGACCATCGGCATCACCGACTATGCGGCCGACAAGCTCGGAGACGTCGTCTTCGTCGAGCTCCCGGCTGTCGGCACCGAGGTCACCGCCGGTTCGGTCGTGGGCGAGATCGAGTCGACCAAGTCGGTCGGCGAGCTCTACGCCCCGGTCACGGGCACGATCGTCGAGATCAACGACTCCGTCGTCGACGACCCCTCGCTCGTGAACGCCGAGCCGTTCGCCGGAGGCTGGCTCATCAAGGTCTCCGTCGGTGCCGGTGCGCTCGACGGCCTGATGGACCGCGACGCGTACGTCGCTCTCACGGAGGGCTGATCGACCAGTGGTCTCTTTCGCCGATCGTCATATCGGAACCACCGCCGCCGCCCAGCGTCAGATGCTCGATGCCCTCGGCGTCGAGTCTGAGCTCGAGGACTGGAGCCCCGTCGAGGCGCTGATGCGCCAGGCCGTACCCGCCTCGATCTTCACCCCCGCCTCCACGGACTCGGTCATCCCGCGCGCGGCGAGCGAGACCGAGGCGCTCGCCGAGCTGCGGGCGATCGCCGCTCGCAACACGGTGAACCGGCCGATGATCGGCCTCGGCTACTACGGCACCGTCACCCCTCAGGTGATCCAGCGCAACGTGCTCGAGAACCCCTCCTGGTACACCGCCTACACGCCGTACCAGCCGGAGATCTCGCAGGGTCGTCTCGAGGCGCTCATCAACTTCCAGACCATGGTGGCCGAGCTCACCGGTCTCACCACGGCCAACGCGTCGATGCTCGACGAGTCGACCGCTGTCGTCGAGGGGATGCTGCTGGCACGTCGCGCATCCAAGAAGGCGTCGAACGTCTTCGCCGTCGACGCAGATGCGTTCCCGCAGACCAAGGCGCTGCTCGAGACCCGCGCCGAGGCCGTGGGCATCGAGCTCGTGACGGTCGACTTCGCCGCCGGCGAGGAGCTACCCTCCGAGCTTTTCGGTGTGTTCGTCCAGTACCCCGGCGCCTCAGGGCGCGTCTGGGACCCGAGCGCCGTGATCGACGCCGCGCACCTCGCAGGCGGGCTCGCCGTCGTCGCAGCCGACCTGCTCGCTCTCACCCTCATCTCGTCGCCCGGTTCGCTCGGTGCGGATGTCGCGGTCGGCACCACGCAGCGCTTCGGCGTGCCGATCGGCTTCGGAGGGCCGCACGCGGGCTACATGGCCGTGCGTGCAGGACTCGAGCGGCAGCTGCCGGGGCGCCTTGTGGGCGTCTCGGTCGATGCGGACGGCAAGCCGGCGTACCGACTGTCTCTGCAGACCCGCGAGCAGCACATCCGCCGGGAGAAGGCGACCAGCAACATCTGCACCGCGCAGGTGCTGCTCGCCGTCATGGCATCGATGTACGCGGTGTACCACGGACCCGACGGGCTCAAGGCGATCGCTCGGGAGGTCGCGGCCAAGACCGTGATGCTGCGCGACTGGCTCGTCGACGCAGGCTCTGACATCGTCCACGACTCGTTCTTCGACACCCTGCAGGTGCGGGTGCCCGGGCGCGCGGCGGAGTATGCGGAGCAGGCTCACCACGAGTTCGGCATCCTGCTGCACGCCGCGGACGACGACACGATCGGGATCTCGGTCGACGAGACCACGACGGTCGCCGAGCTCCACCAGGTGGCTCAGGTGTTCGGTGGAGCACGGGAGCGCGCCTTCGGGTTCTTCGGCTCAGGATCGCAGGGCGGCCTTCCCGCCGACCTGCTCCGTCAGGACGACTACCTCACGCATCCGGTCTTCCACGCTCACCGCAGCGAGACCGCGATGATGCGCTACCTCAAGAGCCTGGCCGACCGCGACTATGCGCTCGACCGCGGCATGATCCCGCTCGGCTCGTGCACGATGAAGCTCAACGCGGCGACCGAGATGGCGTCGATCACGTGGCCCGAGTTCGCGGGCATCCACCCGTTCGCCCCGGCATCCGACGTCGAGGGGTACCTCGACATGATCACGCAGCTCGAGGCGTGGCTCGCCGAGGTCACCGGATACGACGCCGTGTCGCTGCAGCCGAACGCGGGTTCGCAGGGTGAGCTCGCGGGCCTGCTCGCTATCCGCGGCTACCACCTCGCGAACGGCGACACCCAGCGCACCGTGTGCCTGATCCCGTCGTCCGCGCACGGCACGAACGCGGCGTCGGCGGTGCTCGCCGGAATGAAGGTCGTCGTCGTGGCCTGCGACGAGCTCGGCAACGTCGACCTCGGCGACCTGCGGGCGAAGATCGCGGCGCACGCCGACGAGCTCTCCGCTCTGATGATCACCTACCCGTCGACCCACGGCGTGTACGAGCAGGACGTGGTGGAGATCACGACCGCCGTGCACGACGCCGGCGGACAGGTCTACGTCGACGGCGCGAACCTCAACGCGCTGCTCGGCTACGCCCGCTTCGGCGATCTCGGCGGCGACGTCTCACATCTCAACCTGCACAAGACGTTCGCGATCCCGCACGGCGGTGGGGGCCCGGGCGTCGGCCCCGTCGCTGCGAAGGCGCACCTCGCTCCGTACCTGCCGTCGCACCCGCTCGCTCAGCGCGCGGAGCATGCGGGCGGATTCGTCTTCGAGGGTGGCGCCGTGTCCGCCGCGCCGTACGGGTCGGCCGGCATCCTGCCGATCTCCTGGTCGTACGTGCGGATGATGGGGGCGGACGGCCTCCGCCATGCGACCGCAGCGGCCGTGCTGTCGGCGAACTACATCGCAGCGCGCCTCGGCGAGCACTTCCCGGTGCTGTACGCGGGAGAAGACGGTCGGGTGGCGCACGAGTGCATCCTCGACCTGCGGCCCCTCCGAGAGGAGACCGGAGTAACGGTCGACGATGTGGCGAAGCGACTCATCGACTACGGCTTCCACGCACCGACCATGTCGTTCCCCGTCGCGGGCACGCTCATGGTGGAACCCACGGAGTCCGAGGACCTCGGCGAGATCGAGCGGTTCATCGAGGCCATGATCATGATCAAGGCCGAGGCGGATGCCGTCGCCGCCGGGCGCTGGCCCGCGGACGACAACCCGCTGGTCAACGCTCCGCACACCGCGGTCTCGCTGATCGCGGGGGAGTGGAACCACGCCTACACGCGAGAGGACGCGGCCTACCCGGTGCACGCTCTCGTGGCAGGCAAGTACTGGCCGCCGGTGCGCCGCATCGATCAGGCGTACGGCGATCGCAACCTCGTGTGCGCCTGCCCGCCGATCGAGGCGTTCGCCTGAGACGAATCCTGACGAGCGACGGCGTCGCGTCCATCCGGACGCGACGCCGTCGCTCGTTTCCGTGCATTTCCGCGTGTTTCAGGGATGTTTCAGTTGATCACCACTCAGTAACGGTTCATTAGCCGAGAGCGGAGTCCCCTGAATCGCGGGTTACAGTCAACTATCCCTACGCGTTCGACGATGAGCGCGCAGTCTGATGAATACCCGTCCACAGGAGGACACAAAGTGAAGCGCAACAAGATCGCCCTTGCGGGCACTGCGTTGTTCGCGATCGGCGCCCTGGCGCTCGCGGGCTGCGCGAGCGGTGGAAGCGACGACGGCGACGGCGGATCCGGTGCAACCGGTGACGCGGACGCCATCATCACGACGAACGGCTCGGAGCCCGAGAACCCGCTGATCCCCACCAACACCAACGAGGTGGGTGGCGGAAAGATCCTCGACGAGATCTTCGCCGGTCTGATCTACTACGACGCCGACGGCAAGCCCGTCAACGACGTCGCTGAGGAGATCACCACGGAGGACCCGCAGAACCTCACCGTCAAGATCAAGGAAGGCCTGACCTTCACCGACGGTGAAGAAGTCACCGCCGACAACTTCATCAAGGCGTGGAACTACGGCGCTCAGGCTGAGAACGCTCAGCTCTCGGGCTACTTCTTCGAGGACATCGAGGGCTTCATCAACGACGCCGGTGACCCCGCGAACCCCGATGACGATGTCTTCGGCGCGCAGGGCGACATGGCCGGCCTCAAGCAGGTCGACGACTACACCTTCACGATCGCGCTGAACAAGCCGGCCTCCGACTTCGCTCTGCGTCTCGGATACTCGGCCTTCTACCCGCTGCCCGACGCCGCCTTCGAGGACATGGAGGCCTTCGGCCAGTTCCCGATCGGCAACGGCCCGTACATGATCGACGGCGAAGACGCGTGGCAGCACGACGTGCAGATCGACCTCGTGCGCAACGACGACTACGACGGCCCCCGCAAGGCGGCCAACGGCGGTCTGACCATCAAGTTCTACGCCACGCAGGAAGCGGCATACGCCGACCTGCAGGGTGGAGACGTCGACGTGATCGACGCGATCCCGACCGGCTCCCTCCCTGTCTTCCAGGACGAGCTCGGCGATCGCGCCGTCAACCAGCCGTCTGCGGTCTTCCAGTCGTTCACGATCGGCCAGTTCCTCCCGCACTTCAGCGGCGAAGAGGGCCAGCTGCGTCGTCAGGCGCTGTCGATGGCGATCAACCGCGAAGAGATCACCGAGACGATCTTCTCGGGCACCCGCACCCCGGCAGCCGACTTCACCTCCCCGGTGATCGACGGCTGGTCCGACTCGGTTCCCGGCAGCGAGGTCCTCGAGTACAACCCCGACGAGGCGAAGAAGCTGTGGGCCGAGGCCGACGCCATCTCGCCGTGGGACGGCGAGTTCAAGATCGCTTACAACTCCGACGGTGGGCATGACGCCTGGGTCGACGCGGTGAGCAACAGCATCAAGAACACGCTCGGCATCGAGGCATCGGGCGACCCGTACCCGACCTTCCAGGATCTTCGTACGAAGATCAACGACCGCAGCATCACCACGGCTGCGCGCTCGGGCTGGCAGGCCGACTACCCGGGTCTGTACAACTTCCTCGGACCGCTCTACGCGACCGGCGCCGGCTCGAACGACGGTGACTACTCGAACCCCGAGTTCGACGACCTCATCAAGGCCGGTATCAGCAACCCCGACGCCGACGCGCAGATCGAGGACTTCACCAAGGCGCAGGAGGTCCTGTTCAAGGATCTTCCCGCGATCCCGCTGTGGTACTCGAACGTGACCGGCGGCTTCGGCGAGAGCGTGGACAACGTCACGTTCGGCTGGAACTCGGTTCCGCTGTACTACGCGATCACGAAGGCCGGCGAGTAAGTCTGACGGCACTTCACCTGTGAGGCGGTGACGATTCTTCGTCACCGCCTCACAGGCTTGTGTCCACGCGACTTTCTCACCCCTCAAAGAAGGGACAAGCGGATGCTCGGTTACATTCTGAGACGTCTTCTGCAGGTGATCCCGGTCTTCTTCGGAGCCACCCTGCTCATCTATTTCCTGGTGTTCGCCATGCCCGGCGACCCGATCCTCGCCCTGTTCGGCGACAAGACGCCGAGCCCGGCGGTCGTGGCACAGCTTCGCGAGCAGTACCACCTGAATGAGCCGTTCCTCGTGCAGTACTGGTACTACATCACCGGTGTGTTCCAGGGTGATCTGGGCATGACCTACTCCGGTCGCCCCGTCTCTGCGGTGCTCGCCGCGACATTGCCCGTCACGGGGCGTCTCGCTGTGATGGCGATCGGCATCGAGTTCACCCTGGCGATCATCATCGGCACGATCTCGGCGCTGCGCAAGGGCAAGCTCTTCGACAACGTCTCGCTGATCATCGCTCTCGTCGCGATCGCGATTCCGATCTTCGTCGTCGCGTTCCTCGCCCAGTACTTCCTGGCGATCCAATGGGGCTGGTTCAAGCCAACGGTCGGTGCCGACAACGACTGGGGTGGGCTCTGGCTCCCCGCCATCGTGCTCGGATTCAGTCTCTACGCGGTGAGTATGCGTCTGATGCGGAGCTCGGTCATCGAGACCCTGAACCAGGACTGGGTTCGCACGGCCTACAGCAAGGGACTCTCGCGCAATCGCGTGCTGCCCGTGCACGTGCTGCGCAACTCCCTGATCCCGGTGATCACCAACTCCGCCACCAACTTCGGTGTGCTGCTCGTGGGTGCCACCGTCACCGAGGGCATCTTCAACGTCCCCGGTGTGGGAAACACGCTCTTCCAGGCGATCCAGCGCGGTGAGGGGCCCACGGTCGTCTCGTTCGTGACCGTGTTCGTCATCCTGTACGTGTTGGTGAACCTGTTCATCGACCTGCTCTACGGTCTGCTCGACCCGAGGATTCGCTATGCCTGATCCCATCTCTCAGAAGCACTACGTCGCCCCCATCGAGACGGAGTCGATCGCGGTCGACGCCGTCCGCATCTCCGACAAGCCCAGCAACCTCTGGCGCGACGCCTGGCTCGATCTGCGTCGCCGTCCGCTGTTCTGGTTCTCGATCGTGCTGGCGCTGTTCTTCCTCGTGATGGCGTTGTGGCCGACGCTCTTCACGTCCACGCCGCCGAACGACGACTGCTTCCTGTCGAACAGCAACGGCGGGCCGACCGACGGGCATCCGCTCGGGTTCACGTTCCAGGGCTGCGACATCTACGCCCGCATCGTCTGGGGTTCGCAGACCTCTCTTGCGGTCGGCCTGATCGCCACGGTGATCTCGTCGATCCTCGGACTGATCATGGGCGCACTCGCGGGCTTCTACGGTGGATGGCTCGATTCGGTCCTCTCGCGCATCGGAGACATCTTCTTCGCGATCCCGTACATCCTCGCGGCCGTCGTCGTGATGACCGTGTTCCGCGACTCCCGTTCGGTGTGGACGCTCGCGTTCGCGATCGGAGGGTTCGCGTGGGCATCCACCGCCCGTGTCGTGCGAGCCGAGGTGCTCCGCGTACGCCAGGCCGATTTCGTCATGGCCTCGCAGGCCCTCGGGCAGTCGAAGTTCAAGATCCTCTTGAATCATGTCGTCCCGAACGCGATCGCGCCCCTGCTCGTGGTCTCGACGCTCGGCCTCGCGGCCGCGATCGTCGCGGAGGCGACTCTGTCGTTCCTCGGGGTCGGCCTCGGCAGCGGTGTGATGTCGTGGGGGCTGGACATCGGCAAGGCCCAGGCCTCGCTGCGAGTGGCTCCCATGGCGCTCATCTATCCGTCGATCGCGCTCACCCTCGCGGTGCTCGCGTTCGTCACTCTGGGCGAGCTCATCAGAGACGCCCTCGACCCGAAGGCGAGGGCACGCCGATGAGCGAGCGAATCACCGAGCAGGTCCCGCTGCTGAGCATCCGCGACCTCACGGTCGCTTTCCGCACGCAGGGCGGCCTGCGCGAAGTGCTCCACGGAGTCAGCTTCGACGTCATGCCAGGCGAGACCGTCGCTATCGTCGGCGAGTCGGGCTCGGGCAAGTCCACGACGGCCACGGCCATCGTGAACCTGCTCCCGGGAACCGGCGAGGTCACCGCCGGGTCGATCACCCTCGAAGGTCGCGAGCTCACGACGCTCAACCGTCGCGAGATCGAGGCCGTCCGCGGACGCGACATCGGCTTCGTGCCTCAAGACCCGATGTCGAACCTCAACCCTGTCTGGAGCATCGGCTTCCAGGTGAAGGAGGCGATCCGTGCGAACGGCATCGCCCAGGGGCGCGAGGCCGCGAAGGCACGCACGGTCGAGGTGCTGCAGCAGGCCGGGCTGGCGGATGCCGAGAAGCGTCTGCACCAGTTCCCGCACCAGTTCTCGGGAGGCATGCGTCAGCGTGCGCTGATCGGGATGGGCCTCGCGGCCGATCCGAAGCTGCTCATCGCCGACGAGCCGACCTCGGCTCTGGATGTGACGGTGCAGCGCGTGATCCTGGATCATATGGCCTCGCTCACACGCGACAAGGGCACCTCGGTGCTCCTGATCACGCACGACCTGGGCCTTGCGGCCGAGCGTGCGGACAAGATCATCGTGATGAACGGCGGCAACATCGTCGAGGCAGGACCCAGCAGGCAGATCCTCGAGGACCCGCAGCACCCGTACACCAAGCGCCTGGTGTCTGCCGCGCCGAGTGTCGCGTCGCAGCGCATCCAGGCGGTGGTGGAGGACCGGGGTATCGAGACGCTCGAGGATCTCGCGGACATCCCGCCGACGGTGCGGGTCGCGGGGCTCACGAAGGACTATCGGATCCGTCAGGGCGGCTTCCGCAGCGAGGCGTTCCGGGCGGTCGACGACGTGTCGTTCGCCATCCCTCGCGGCAAGACGCTCGCGCTGGTCGGCGAGTCGGGGTCGGGCAAGTCCACCGTCGCCAAGATGGTGCTGAAGCTCGAGGAACCCACCAGTGGAACCATCGAGATCGACGGCCAGGATGTGTCGAAGCTGTCGAATGCCCAGGCGTTCGGTCTGCGTCGGCGTATGCAGCCGGTGTTCCAGGACCCGTACGGCTCGCTCGACCCGCTGCGCAACATCGGCAACACCATCGCCGAACCGCTGCAGATCCACGGCGTGGGCGACCGCGCGTCTCAGCGTGAGCGGGTCGAGGAGCTTCTCGACCAGGTCTCGCTGCCCCGCGTGCTCGCCACCCGGTACCCGAACGAGCTCTCGGGCGGACAGCGTCAGCGTGTTGCCATCGCGCGTGCGCTGGCGCTCAAGCCCGACATCATCGTCCTCGATGAGGCCGTCTCGGCGCTCGACGTCCTGGTGCAGGATCAGGTGCTGCAGCTGCTCGCCGAACTCCAGTCGGAGCTCGGGCTCACGTATCTGTTCATCACGCACGACCTCGCCGTCGTCCGTGTCTCGAGCGATCTCGTGTGCGTCATGGAGAAGGGCAAGATCGTCGAGCAGGGCACCGTCGACGAGATCTTCGCCAACCCGCAGCAGGAGTACACGGATCGCCTGCTGAAGGCGATCCCGGGTGCATCGATCACCCTCGGCGGTCACTGAGAGTGAGCACCGAACCTCGACCGGAGGCCGCACGGAGATTCCGTGCGGCCTCCGGGCCTGTCTCCCTCGTCCTCTGCTCGCTGCTCGCGATCTTCCTGCTCGGCGATGCGGTCGTGCGCGCGGGATGGGGGCAGATGCTGCTGCTCGCCCCCTGGGTGCTGCTCGGTCTCTGGGTCGTGTACGAGATCGCCTTCGTCTCGGTCGTGCGTGTCGACGGCGAGGGAGCGATGGTGCAGAACATGCTGCGCCGGACGTCCTTCGGCTGGAGCCGCGTCCGCGACATCGACCTGCGCTGGCAGCTCGTCTTCTCGCTCGAGGACGGCACGGAGCTCTCGAGTTACGGGGGGCCTGCGAGAGCGCGTCCGATTCGGCGCCAGGTGCGCGAGGACGACGAGGCCAAGGCGCCGGCCGGCCTCCGCGAGCTCACCGACATCCGTGACCGCTGGCAGGCGGCCCCCTCGACAGCGGACGCGCCGATCCGCCGCACCTGGGACTCTCAGGCGCTCATCGCGCTCGGCGTCATCGTGATCTGGGCCGTGACGTCGATCCTCATCGCGAACGCCTGATCGCGCGGAGCTGCGTCAGCCGGGAAGCCCGAAGAGCGTCGGCCAGGTGGCCGCCGCCCAGGGGTAGCCGACGAACACCGTGGCGTCGATCAGGAAGTGCGCGACGAGGAACGGCATGAGCCGTCCGCTGCGCTGGAACAGCCATCCGAAGAGCAGCCCCATGGCGAGGTTTCCGATGAACGCTCCGGGACCCTGGTAGAGGTGGTAGCTCGCCCGCAGCACGGAGGTGGTGAGAATGATCGCCCACGACCCCCAGCCCAGCTGCCGGAGTCGGGCGAAGAGGTAGCCGAGCACCACGAACTCCTCCTGGAGTGATGCGCGCGCTGCCGCGAGGAGAAGGACCGGGATGGTCCACCAGTGACTGTCGAGCCCCGCGGGGTTCACCGCGACGAAGAGTCCGAGGGCACGACCGGCGAGATACAGACCGAGACCGGGGATGCCGATGGCTGCCACCAGGAGGATCCCGCGGCCCACATCCGCTCCGACCCGGGTGCCGTCGAGACCCAGCCTGCTCAGATGCGGTCTGGACGACTGCCACAGCAGGAAGCAGACGAGCAGCACCGGGACGAGGGAGAACCCGATCGACAGGACCTGGTAGATCAGGTCGAAGATCTCCCTGTCGCTCCGGGACGGATTCAGGGTCGCGGTCTGATCGGCCAGCGGCGTCTCGTCGGTGAGCCGGTAGGCCAGCTGCACGATCGCATACACCGCGGACTGACCGAGTCCGAGGGCGAGGACGATGGCGATCTCCCACCACAGACGAGCGCGCGAGGGCGGGGGAGAGAGGTCGACGACGGTCACGCTCCCGATCGTACTTCGAGCGCTCAGGAACGAGTCGTCGGCATACGGTAGTCTGGAACGTCGGCTTCTCGACAAAACCCCACACTCTTTAGGACATCTGCATGGCGCACGCCCTCCGTTCTGACCTCCGCAACGTCGCTATCGTCGCTCACGTCGACCACGGTAAGACCACCCTCGTCGACGCCATGCTGCGTCAGACGGGCTCCTTCGGCGAACACGCGCACGTCGATGAACGCGCGATGGACTCCAACGATCTGGAGCGTGAGAAGGGCATCACGATCCTCGCCAAGAACACGGCGATCACCTACAAGGGCAAGCATGCTCAGGGCAAGGAGATCACGATCAACGTGATCGACACGCCCGGCCACGCCGACTTCGGTGGAGAGGTCGAGCGCGGCCTGTCGATGGTCGACGGCGTCGTGCTGCTCGTCGACGCCAGCGAGGGCCCGCTTCCGCAGACCCGCTTCGTGCTGCGCAAGGCTCTCGAGGCCAAGCTTCCCGTCATCCTCCTGGTCAACAAGACCGACCGCCCCGACGCTCGCATCGCCGAGGTCGAGGAAGAGGCGCACGACCTGCTGCTCGGCCTCGCGTCCGACCTCGTCGACGACGTGCCCGACCTCGACGTCGACGCTCTGCTCGACGTCCCCGTCGTCTACGCGTCCGGCCGTGCCGGCGCCGCGTCGCGCAACCGTCCGGCCGACGGATCGCTGCCCGACAACGACGACCTCGAGCCGCTCTTCGAGGCGATCCTCGAGCATGTTCCCGCTCCGGAGTACGACGACGAGCACCCGCTGCAGGCCTGGGTCACGAACCTCGACTCCAGCCCGTTCCTCGGCCGTCTCGCGCTTCTCCGCGTCTTCAACGGCACGCTGAAGAAGGGCCAGACCGTCGCCTGGGTCCGTGCGGACGGCACGCACCAGAACGCACGTATCACCGAGCTGCTCAAGACGCGCGCGCTCGAGCGCTACCCCGCCGAGTCCGCCGGCCCCGGCGACATCGTCGCCATCGCCGGTTTCGAGAACATCACGATCGGCGAGACCATCGCCGACCCCGAGGACGTCCGCCCGCTTCCCGCGATCACGGTCGACGACCCCGCCATCTCGATGACGATCGGCACGAACACATCGCCGCTGATGGGCAAGGTCAAGGGCCACAAGCTCACCGCTCGAATGGTCAAGGACCGTCTCGACAAGGAGCTGATCGGCAACGTCTCGCTCAAGGTGGTCGACATCGGACGCCCCGACGCCTGGGAGGTCCAGGGCCGCGGCGAGCTGGCGCTCGCCATCCTGGTCGAGAACATGCGTCGCGAGGGCTTCGAGCTCACCGTCGGCAAGCCGCAGGTGGTCACGAAGAAGATCGACGGCAAGACCTACGAGCCGTTCGAGCACCTCACCATCGACACTCCTGAGGAGCACCTCGGCGCGATCACGCAGCTGCTCGCGAACCGCAAGGGCCGCATGGAGAACATGACGAACCACGGCACCGGCTGGGTGCGCATGGAGTTCATCGTCCCGTCTCGTGGTCTGATCGGCTTCCGCAGCGAGTTCCTCACCACGACCCGCGGCACCGGAATCGCCAACGCGATCTCGCACGGCTACGAGCCGTGGGCAGGGTCGATCACGACCCGCCAGAACGGCTCGATCGTCGCCGACCGCTCGGGTGTCGTCACCCCGTTCGCGATGATCGCCCTGCAGGAGCGCATGTCGTTCTTCGTGCAGCCCACTCAGGAGGTCTACGAGGGCATGGTCATCGGCGAGAACTCGCGTGCCGACGACATGGACGTCAACATCACGAAGGAGAAGAAGCTCACCAACATGCGTGCGGCGAGCTCCGACACCTTCGAGTCGATGACCCCTCCGCGCCAGCTCACCCTCGAGGAGAGCCTCGAGTTCGCGCGTGACGACGAATGCGTCGAGGTCACGCCCGAGGTCGTCCGCATCCGCAAGGTCAACCTCGACGCCAACACGCGTGCTCGCGACACCGCGCGCCTGAAGCGTCAGGACGCCGGCTCCTGAGAATCGTCTAAGAGAAGGGTCCTGTACCGCCGAAAACGGCTGTACAGGGCCCTTTTCTCACGAAACGTCCAGGCGGGCCGTTGCAGAATCGTTACCTTGCGCCTGGGGCAATCTCCCGATGAGTGTCCTGTGACGGGCGTACGACGACCCGAAAGTCGAACCCATGCTTCAGAACACCCGTGCGCTTCGGCGCGCCCACGCGGCGGCGTCAGCCCGCAACGCGATCACGGCACGTCGCCCCAAGCTGATTCTCGGAACGATCACCGGCGGTGTGCTCGGCCTCGCCCTGACCGTCGGCATGGTGTCGGCGCCCGCGGCTGGCGCCGAGGTGCCGGACGCCGTCGCCGGCGTCACGTCCTTCGTCACCGGCGAGACCGAGCAGCCGGCGAAGAGCGCCGACGACTCAGCCCTGACGATGGTCGCCGCTCAGGACGCCGTTGCTGCAGCCGAGGCGCTGAACGCCGAGGTCGCGGCATCGGGCCTCGACCTCGGCGCGGCACCCTCCTCGGTCGATACCTCCGACGTGACCGCTTGGGTCGATCAGCTCGCCGACCGCGATGAGTTCTCGAACAGGCAGCTCACGAGCCTCACTGCGTATGCAGTCACCGGCACGGACGAGATCGTCGCTGAGACGGCCGCCCTGCAGGAATCCTACGTGGCGGCTCAGCAGGCCAAAGCCGCTGCGGATGCGGCTGCCGAGCAGGCGGCCGCTGAAGCCGCCGCACTCGCTCAGACGAACACCGTCGACGGCGCGAAGGCCGCGGCGCGCGACATCGCGTCAGGTCAGTACGGGTGGGGCGCCGACCAGTTCTCCTGCCTGGATTCGCTGTGGACCAAAGAATCCGGGTGGAACTACCAGGCGTACAACGCCTCGGGCGGCGCGACGGGGATTCCGCAGGCTCTGCCCGGAAGCAAGATGGCGTCTGCCGGATCCGACTGGCAGACGAATGCGGCCACGCAGATCCGCTGGGGTCTCGGATACATCTCCTCCGTGTACGGCACCCCCTGCAGCGCGTGGGGGCACTCCCAGTCCGTGAACTGGTACTGAGCCTCCGCCGCCCGACCGGCACCACCGAGACCCACCCCGCATGCGTGCGGCGGTGGGTCTCGGCGTTTCAGGGCGCAGCCTGAAACCGGCGCTCCGTGCTCTAGGCAGAGCGAGGCATTGCCACTACGGTGAGCGGTGACGGCTGGGGGGTCGTGGACTCGGAGGAGAACGCATGGACGTCGCGGCATTGACAGACATCCCACAGCAGGTGTCGACCGGCGCCCTGCCGGGGTGGGACCGCGTCGACGAGCTCGTGCGCGAAGCCCACCGCCGCTATGCGGACGACCGCACGGGTGCAGTCGCCGATTACATCCCCGTGCTCGCGGAGGCCGACCCCGAGCTGTTCGGTCTCGCGGTCATCGAGGTCGATGGCGGCCTGCATGACGCCGGAGACGCGCTGCATCCGTTCTCGATCCAGTCGATCTCGAAGATGTTCGTGTACGCGCTGGCCATCCGGGAGCACGGCCACGAGCGGGTGCGCGAGATCGTGGGGGTCAACAATACGGGGCTCGCCTTCAACTCGCTGATGGCGCTCGAGCTCAACGCGGGGCATCCGATGAATCCGATGGTCAACGCCGGTGCGATCGCCACCACGGCGCTGATGCCGGGGCAGACGTCCGTCGAGCAGTGGGAGCGCGTCCGGGAGGGGTTGTCGGCCTTCGCCGGACGCCCGCTGAGTCTTGACGGGGTCGTCTATGCGTCCGAGGCGGAGACGAACGAGCGGAACCGAGCGATGGGGTGGCTGCTGCGAAGCTACGGACGGCTGACCGGCGACCCGGATGACGTGGTCGACGTCTACACGCGTCAGTGCGCGCTCAGCGTCACCGCTCATGACCTCGCGGTGATGGGCGCGACGCTCGCAGACGGCGGCGTGAACCCCATCACGGGTGAGCGCGTCGTCTCGGCGGACGTCTGTCGCGACACTCTCGCCGTGGTGGCGTCGACCGGCCTCTACGAGACTTCGGGGGAGTGGCTGTTCGAGATCGGCCTGCCGGCCAAGTCGGGGGTCGCCGGAGGCATCGTGGCTGTCGCCCCCGGCAAGGGGGCGGTCGCCGGATTCTCACCTCGCCTCGACCGAGCCGGCAACTCTGTGCGGTCGCAGCTCGCGATCGGCCACCTCTCGCGCGCACTCGGCCTGAACCTGTTCGCTTCCGCGCCGTCGGCGACCCCTCGCTCGACGGACTGACCCCTCTCACCGTTCGGAGGACCCTGTCATGACACACACCGCTCCGGCTCCCACGAAGACCTCCTGGATGCCGCTCGTCAGCCTCTTCCTCGCCCAGGTGCTCATGTCGTTCAACGTGGCCGCCCTTCCGATCTCGCTCGGCGGCATGGTCAGCGAGTTCGGCGTGCCGCCGACTGTCGCCAGCACGACGATCGTGATGTACGGGCTCGCCGTGGCCGCACTGGTGATGACCGGCGCGAAGCTCGGCCAGCGCATCGGGTGGGTGCTCATCTTCCGGATCGTGATCGGCCTCTTCGCCGCATCCTCGGTGCTCATGATCGTGTCGCCGAGCGTGGGCTGGGCCATCGCCGGGCAGGCGGTCGCCGGCGCTGCTGCGGCGATCATCGTGCCCTCGATCGTGGCGCTGATCGCCGAGAACTATCGCGGAGCGCAACAGGCGACCGCGATCGGTGCGATCGGCTCGGCCAGGGCCATCTCGGGGGTCACGGCCTTCCTGATCGGCGGCACCCTCGGAACGCTCGTCGGATGGCGTCCGATGTTCTTCATCGTGTTCGGCATCGCGGTCGTGGTGTTCGCCTTCAGCTTCACGCTTCGCGGCGATCGCGGCGACGCGTCGATCCGCATCGACCTCGTGGCGTCGCTGCTCATCGGTGCGGCGATCGTCCTCCTCACCCTCGGCTTCAACAACCTCAACGGGTGGGGTGCCGTCGCCGCGACGGAGGCTGCGCCCTTCAGCATCCTGGGGCTCTCGCCAGCTCCCGCCTTCGTGGTCGTGGGAATCGTGCTCGGGCAGTGCTTCTTCGTGTGGACGCGGAGGCGTATGGCCGAGGGCAAGGTGCCGCTGATCGACCTCAGCATCCTGGACTCCTCGAAGGAGCGAGCGGCCGTCTACGCGATGTTCATCGTCGTGGCTCTCGAGGCGTGCGTGAACTTCACCATCCCGCTGTACATCCAGATCGTGCAGGGGAGGACGCCTTTCGACACATCCCTCGCGATGATGCCCTTCAACCTGACGGTCTTCATCACGGCCACCCTCGTCGTCCGCTTCTACAAGCGCTACCCGCCGCGGGTGATCGGCGTCTTCGGGTTCATCCTGACCACGGTCGCGCTCGTCTGGCTGTCCGTCGTGGTCAACAACAACTGGGAGACCCTGCCCACGATCCTGGGGCTGATCGTCTTCGGCATCGGCCAGGGCGCGCTCGTGACGCTCGTGTTCAACGTGCTCGTCACCTCGGCGCCCGCCGAGCTCGCGGGGGATGTCGGTTCGCTCCGAGGCACCACGCAGAACCTCGCCTCCGCGGTCGGCACCGCTCTGGCCGGCGCGCTCCTCGTATCGCTCCTCGGATTGAGCATCGGTCGTGCGGTCGTCGAGCATCCCGAGCTGTCGCCCTCGCTCGTCGCGCAGGTCGACATGGACAACCTCAACTTCGTCAGCAACGACGACCTCCGCGCCGCCCTCGAGCAGACCGATGCGACCCCCGAGCAGATCGACGCGGCGGTGGCCGTCAACGAGGAGTCTCGCCTGGGCACGCTGCGACTCGGGCTGCTCCTGCTCGCCGGCCTCAGCGCGGTGGCGATCCTGCCCGCATCGAGGCTTCCGAAGTACAAGCCCGAGGAGATCCCCGACCCGTCACCGGTCTCGGGCTCGGGTCCGGGGCCGGAATGATGCTCAGCGGAGTTCGGAGATGAGAACCGCGCGTGTACCGGCGACGATCGCCTCGAACACGTGCGGTGCGTCTCCGGCGTACGAGAGGTAGTCGCCGGGGTTCAACAGCACAGGGTCGTCCGTCGGCCCGATCAGAGCTCGGCCCGAGATGAGGACCACGTGCTCGGTGGTGCCCGGATGATGCGGATCGGAGCGCCGCGGGTCACCGGGTTCCGCCTGGATCAGGTACACATCCCTGCGGGCGCCCGGCGGGCTCGCAGACAGCAGCGTCGCGCTGTACGCCGCCGCTGACGACGGCACACCGGCGAGGTCGTCGGCGCGGATGAGCGTCGGCGCGTTGATCTGCTGGTCGACGAGCACGGCGAAAGGCACCCCGAGCGCGACACCCAGAGCCCACAGCGTCTCGACGCTGGGATTGCCGGAGCCTGATTCGAGTTGCGAGACAGTCGCCTTCGAGATCCCCGCCCGACGCGCGAGCTCGGAGACGGACAGCGCGGCTCTCTCACGTTCGTTGCGCACGGTACGGGCGATGCGGGTGCGGAGATCCTCCATCTGTTCAGTATGTCAAACGATCGTTCGCTTGACTATCCGTGAGGCGTTGTTCAGAATGATGATCATGTGTTCACTGCAGCGAACGATCTCGCGATGACCGCTGAGCGCGAAGTCTGGCGCGAGGCGCTGGGCGTGGTTCTCGCGACCAGCGCCTATGGCGTCTCCTTCGGCGCGCTCGCCGTGGCATCCGGTCTGGATGTCTGGCAGGCGTGCGTGCTCAGCCTGCTGATGTTCACGGGCGGATCGCAGTTCGCATTCGTCGGCGTGTTCGCCGCCGGAGGCGTGTCGGCGCTTCCCTCGGCCATCGCCTCGGCGACGCTGCTCGGGGTGCGCAACGTCGCCTACGGCATGCGGATGTCTCAGATCGTCGGAACCACGCCCGCCCGCCGAGTCGCGGCGGCGCACTTCACGATCGACGAGTCCACCGCAGTGGCCATCTCGCAGAGAGATCCTCGTCTGAGGCAGGTCGGCTTCTGGGTGACCGGCATCGGGATCTTCATCGGATGGAACATCACGACGCTGATCGGCGCTCTGGTCGGCGACGTGCTCGGCGACCCGAAGACCTGGGGGCTGGATGCTGCCGCTGCCGCTGCATTCCTGGCTCTGCTCTGGCCGCGCCTCAAGGAGCGCCAGGCGATCGCGGTCGGTGTGGCCGCAGCTGTCGTGGCCGCGTCGCTCACGCCCTTGATCATGCCCGGTCTGCCCGTGCTGGTCGCGGCTGTCGTCGCGATCGTCGTCGGCTGGTTCAACTGGCTGGGACGAGTCGACGGCTCCACGGCCGGCTCCGGGGAGGTCGACCGATGAGCGTGTGGAGCGGGATCCTGCTCGCTGCGGTGATCTGCCTGGCGCTCAAGGCCAGCGGTTACCTCGTTCCGCCGAGCGTGCTCGAGGCGCCACGACCGGCTCGCATCTCCGACCTGCTGACCGTGGCGCTCCTCGCCGCACTCGTGGCTGTGCAGACTCTCGGAGCCGGGCAGGCCGTGGTCGTCGATGCACGGGTCCCCGCTCTGCTCGTCGCGGCCGGTCTCCTGTGGTTGCGTCAGTCGTTCCTGGTCGTGGTGTTCGCCGCTGCGGTCGTCGCCGCAGTCCTGAGGCTTCTCGGCCTCGCTGCCTGAGTCGAGCAGATCCTCGGCGCGCGTAGGATCGACTCGTGCGTACTGGATGGATCTCCCGGGTGCTTTCCTGGATCGCCGCGGCTCTCGTCGGCGGCGTCTTCGGCGTCGCGGGAACGATCGGACACAGCCTGATGTGGGGACCGGTGCCCGTGGGGCTGCTGGTGGGAGCGGTCGCGTGCGGGGCGATCCTCGTCGCGATCCGGGCGCTCACCCACGACCGGGGCGCGACTCTCGCCGCGGGGCTCGGCATGCTCGGCATGCTGATGCTGATCTCCGGCGTCGGCCCTGGTGGGTCGGTGGTCGTCGAAGACACGCTCAGCGGTCGCATCTGGACCTATCTCGTCGCCGGACTCGTGCTTCTCGCCGTGGCATGGCCGTCCTTCTCCCGGCTTCCCGCGCGCACCGATGCGCCTGCGCCTGCGCCTGCAGTGTCGTCTGCGGCGTCCGACGGCGAAGCGCCTAGTGCTCGGCGTGCCCCCGCTCTGGGCGATCGGACCGGCGGCGAGTCGTAGACTGGTCGAGTGACGTATGTGATCGCTCTCCCGTGCGTCGATGTCAAGGATCGCGCCTGCATCGACGAGTGCCCCGTTGACTGTATCTACGAGGGCGAACGCTCGCTGTACATCCACCCCGACGAATGCGTCGACTGCGGCGCGTGCGAACCCGTCTGCCCCGTCGAGGCGATCTACTACGAAGACGACCTGCCGGATGAATGGCAGGACTACTACAAGGCCAACGTCGAGTTCTTCGACGAGGTCGGCTCTCCGGGTGGTGCCGCCAAGGTCGGCGTCATCGCGCACGATCACCCGATCATCGCCGCTCTCCCGCCACAGGGCGAGTAGTCGGTGAGCGTTCGGGATCTCGCCGACTATCCGTGGGATGCGGTCGTTCCCTATCGTCAGCGCGCTGCCCTGCATCCGCAGGGGATCGTCGACCTGTCCGTCGGGTCGCCCGTCGACCCGACGCCCGAGCTGATCCGCCGAGCTCTGTCGGAGGCGACGGACGCGCACGCGTACCCGCAGACCGTCGGCACTCCCGCTCTGCGTGAGGCGATCGTCGCGTGGTACGCCCGCCGCAGGGGAGTGGTCGACCTCACGGTCGACAACGTCCTGCCCACGATCGGCTCGAAGGAGCTCGTGGCCCTGCTGCCGACCCTGCTCGGTCTCGGCGCCGGCGACATCGTCGTGCATCCCCGAATCGCATACCCGACCTACGAGGTGGGTGCCCGCGTCGTCGGGGCCACGCCGCTGCCTTCCGACGATCCTGCCGACTGGCCCGAGGGCACCAAGCTCATCTGGATCAACACGCCGGGCAACCCCGACGGTCGCACCTGGACGGTGGAGGAGCTCTCCGCCGCGGTTCTGCGCGCTCGGGAGCTGGGGGCCGTGCTCGCGAGCGACGAGTGCTACGCCGAGCTCGGGTGGGACGGCCAGTGGGCGACCGAGCCGATCCCCTCGGTCCTCGACCCGCGCGTGACGGGTGGGAGCAGGGCGAATCTGCTCAGCGTCTACTCGCTGAGCAAGCAGTCGAATCTCGCCGGCTACCGGGCCGCTTTCGTGGCGGGGTGCGCGCGCATCGTCGGCGAGCTGCTCACCGCGCGCAAGCACCTGGGGCTGATGCCACCGGAGCCGGTGCAGCACGCGATGGCCGTGGCTCTGGGTGACGACGAGCACGTCGCGGCTCAGAAGGAGCTCTACCGTGGGCGGCGCGACATCCTGCGGCCGGCGCTCGAAGCTGCGGGGTTCCGGATCGATGGATCGGAAGCCGGCCTCTACCTGTGGGCGACCGAGGGGCAGGATGCCTGGACGAGCATCGAGAGGCTTGCGGATCTCGGCATCCTCGCGGGTCCCGGCCCGTTCTACGGCGCGTTCTCGAACGAGCACGTGCGGCTGGCGCTGACGGCTCCTTCCGAACGGATCGCCGAGGGCGCCCGGCGCCTGCGCGAACAAGCCGTGTAGGTTCTCGCCTCAGACTGCGGGTTCTTTTGTCGGTTGTCACAGTAGGCCTGTGTGCCTACTAGGCTGTAAAGGCGATTCGGTTGTGTATCGATGATCTCGAACAGACCTGGTGCTCAGCGCCGTGACATCGCCACATCCGACTTGATGAAGATCCATGAGGAGGCCCGCGTGAGCGCAGCGGCAGAGCAGCAGGCGACAGCGAAGCTGACGATCGGCGATACGACCGCTGAGTTCCCACTCGTGCGAGGCACGGCGGGCACCGACAGCATCGACTTCTCGACGCTGACGCGGCAGACCGGCTACACAGGGCTCGACTACGGTTTCGTCAACACCGCGTCCACCAAGTCCGCGATCACCTTCATCGACGGAGACAAGGGCATCCTGCGCTACCGCGGATATCCGATCGAGCAGCTCGCCGGATCGACGAGCTACCTCGAGGTCGCCTGGCTCCTCATCTACGGTGAGCTGCCCTCCGCCGCCGAGCTCGCGGAGTTCGATGAGAAGATCCGTCGGCACACGCTGCTGCATGAAGACCTGAAGCGGTTCTTCTCGGCGCTGCCGCACACTGCGCACCCGATGTCTGTGCTGTCGTCGGCCGTCGCCGCTCTCTCGACCTACTATGAGGGTCAGACCGACCCGCACAACCCGGAGCACGTCGAGCTGAACATGATCCGGATGCTGGCGAAGCTGCCGGTCATCGCCGCCTACGCGCACAAGAAGAGCATCGGCCAGGCGTTCCTCTACCCCGACAACTCCCTCGGCTTCGTCGAGAACTTCCTCAAGCTCAACTTCGGCGTGCACTCCGAGGAGTACCAGGTCAATCCGGTCATGTCGAAGGCCCTCGAGCTGCTGCTCATCCTGCACGAGGACCACGAGCAGAACGCGTCGACCTCGACCGTGCGTCTGGTCGGCTCGACCGGTGCGAACCAGTTCGCATCGATCTCTGCGGGCATCCAGGCGCTGTCCGGCCCGCTGCACGGTGGTGCGAACGAAGCCGTCCTCACGATGCTCGGCCAGATCCGTGACTCCGGCCAGAGCGTGTCTCGCTTCGTCGAGCGGGTGAAGAACAAGGAGGAGGGCGTGAAGCTCATGGGCTTCGGGCACCGGGTCTACAAGAACTACGACCCCCGCGCCAAGCTCGTCAAGGAAGCAGCCGGTGAGGTGCTCGCCGAGCTCGGCGTCACGGACCCGCTTCTCGACCTCGCTCAGGAACTCGAAGAGCTCGCTCTCGCCGACGACTACTTCAAGGAGCGTCGTCTCTACCCGAACGTGGACTTCTACACCGGTGTGATCTACAAGGCGATGGGCTTCCCGACGCGTATGTTCACCGTGCTGTTCGCGATCGGTCGTCTCCCCGGGTGGCTCGCGCAGTGGCGTGAGCTGCAGCTCGACCCGCAGACCAAGATCGGCCGCCCGCAGCAGCTCTACACGGGATCTCCCGAGCGCACCTTCCAGACTCGCTGACGCCGAGCACGATGCCTGTCGTCAGCGCCGAAGCGGTCGTGCCGGTGGACCCCGCGACGGCGTTCGCGGTGTCTCAGACGACGGGAGCGGTGCGGCGACGCTGGGACCGCTTCATCAGTGAGCAGCACCTCATGGACGACGCGGGTGCCCCCGCCAAGGGTGTGCGCACCTTCACCCGGCAGCGGTTCGGTCTCTCGATGGTCAGCCGCTACGTGTCGTACGCCCCACCCACGAACGTGGGCATGGTGATGGAGCGGGGGCCCTGGTTCTTCACCAAGCTCGGTGGCGGCTGGCGGTTCACCGAGGTGCCGGAGGGCACGCTGGCTGTGTGGAAGTACAACTTCTCGTGCCGCCCCGCGTGGCTCGCACCGTTCGCCGAATGGATCGGAGTTCGAGTGCTCGGCTTCGAGATCCGTCGTCGCCTCGCCGGGTTCGTCCGCGGTTGCTCGGATCCGAAGGTGCTGGCGGCGATAGGACGCTGATCACGGCTGCCTGCGCACACTCCGGGTTCGTCGGGGCGCAGAAAGGCGGGTGCGTCGATGCCTGAGCATCGGCGCACCCGCCTCTCTTGCAGCGGGGTTCAGCGACCCTGCGAGCTCCAGCCACGGCCGCCCTGGTTGCGCGACTGACCGCCCTGGCGAGAGCCGCCCTGGCCGCCCTGTCGCGAACCGGTCTGCGCTGCCGGCGCACCCTGACCACTCTGGCCAGAGCGGGGACGACGGCTGCGACGCGACGGCGGGTTGGCGGCCGAGTTGCGCTCGCCGCCCGCGGGACGCTGCTTGGGCGCCTGGCGCTGCTGCGCCTGGACGGGAGCAGGACGCACGTGTGCGGCGCGCTCGGGAACCAGCTCGCTGACGGCGGCCGTCGTGACGGGCTCGAGAGCGGCGCTGATCGCTGCCTTGCGCAGCAGATCCTTCACATCGCGGCGCTGCTCGGGGAGCACCACCGTGACGACCGTTCCTGCGGCTCCGGCACGAGCAGTGCGACCTGAACGGTGCAGGTATGCCTTGTGCTCCATGGGCGGGTCGACGTGGACGACGAGATCCACGTTGTCGACGTGCACTCCGCGGGCAGCGACGTCGGTGGCGACGAGGACGCGCACGCCGCCGTCTTCGGGGGGTGCCGAGAAGGCGCCGAGGTTGCGCTCACGCGCATTCTGCGACAGGTTGCCGTGCAGGTCGACGGCCGGGATGCCGGCCGCGGTGAGCTGCTTCGCGAGCTTCTTGGCCTGGTGCTTCGTGCGGGTGAAGAGGATGCGCCGGCCGGTGCCTGACGCGAGCTCGCGCACGAGCTCGGTCTTGTTGTCGGTCGAGTCGACGACCAGCACGCGGTGGGTCATCTCGCCGACGGGCACGCTCTCTTCGTCGACCTCGTGGCTGACGGCGTTCGACAGGAAGCGGCGGGCGAGCGTGTCGATGCCGCGGTCGAGGGTCGCGCTGAAGAGCAGACGCTGGCCGCCGGCCGGCGTGGCGGTGAGGATGCGGGTGACGCCCGGGAGGAACCCGAGGTCGGCCATGTGGTCGGCCTCATCGAGGACGGTGACCTCGACGGCGTCGAGCTGCACGACCCGCTGCTTCATCAGGTCTTCCAGACGGCCGGGGCACGCGACGACGATGTCGACGCCGTTGCGCATCGCCTGCTCCTGCGGGCGCTGGCTGACGCCGCCGAAGACGGTCGTGACGCGCAGGCCCTTGGCCTCGGCGAGCGGTGCGATGGTCGCTGCGATCTGCGTGGCGAGCTCCCTGGTCGGCGCGAGCACGAGACCACGCGGGTGACCGGGGCGGCTGCTGCGCGAAGACGCGGAGAGGCGGGCGACGAGGGGGAGGGCGAACGCGATCGTCTTGCCGCTGCCGGTGCGGCCGCGGCCGAGGAGGTCACGACCGGCGAGGGAATCGGGAAGCGTGTCGCGCTGAATCGCGAACGCCTCGGTCTTGCCGTCCTTGGTGAGGACGGCGGCGAGGTCGGCGGGCACGCCGAGATCGAGGAAGGAAGTCATAAAGGTATCTCCGTCAGAATGCACGCACGTACCAACGGGCCGGGTGCGGAAGGGTGGGCGACGGCGCGGGATCGCGCATCGTTTCGCCGTTCGAAATGGCCAGAACCAGGCAAGTGGCGCGGGAGCGTGTCGACGACGCAGACGACTCGCAGTGCGAGGATCGTCGATTCGACACTATCACGCGTCAGGGGGAGAAGCCTGGGACGCGCTCCCGCACAGCGCGTCGCTCAGGCGTGGAGCGCCTCGTTGAGTGTCACGCCGACACCCGCGCGCCGCACGGCCTCAACCGCTCCGCTGAGCGAATTGCGGCGGAACAGCAGGCCGTTCTGGCCCGACAGCTCAGCGCCCTTGACGGTCTGCCTGCCGCCGTCAGGGGTTGCCGGAGCGTCGAGGAGCACGACCTTGGTGCCCGCCGTCACGTAGAGTCCGGCTTCCACGACGCAGTCATCGCCGAGCGAGATGCCGATTCCCGCGTTGGCGCCCAACAGTGTGCGCGAGCCGATCGAGACGCGGTGTGCGCCGCCACCCGAGAGCGTGCCCATGATCGACGAGCCGCCGCCGATGTCGCTGCCGTCGCCGACCACGACCCCCTGAGAGATGCGTCCTTCGACCATCGACGCACCCAGCGTGCCCGCGTTGAAGTTCACGAAGCCCTCATGCATGACCGTCGTGCCGGGGGAGAGGTGGGCGCCGAGGCGGACGCGCGAGGCGTCAGCGATGCGCACGCCCGCCGGCTGCACGTAGTCGGTGAGTCTGGGGAACTTATCGAGCCCCTGCACCTGGATCCCTGCCCGCTGCAGCAACGGGCGAAGTCGTGCGGCATCATCGGGGTGCACGGGGCCGGCGTTGGTCCAGGCCACGTTCGGCAGGTGGGCGAAGATGCCGTCGAGGTTGAGCTCGTTCGGCCGCACGACCAGGTGTGAGAGCGCGTGCAGTCGCAGATAGGCGTCGACTGTCGACGTGGGTGCGGCATCCAGATCGATGTGCAGCTGCACGGTCTCGACGGTGACGTTGCGTCGCTCGTCGGGACCTGCCAGCGCTTCGAGCGCGAGGAGTGCGGCCTCGGCGTCTTCGGCCGACGGGGCTTCGGTGAGCACCCCGGGGAACCACGCGTCGAGAACTGTGCCGTCGCCGGCGGTCGTCGAAAGTCCGGTACCCCACACGGTGCGCGCCTCAGTCATGCCTCCACGGTATCGCGAGCGGGCGTGGACGATCGCACAGATGTCGGGGTAAGTAGGCTGGGTGCATGATGCTCGATCTGACAGCGTCCTCTGTCGACCTGACCCGTGCGATCTGCGACATCCCGAGTGTCTCGGGTGACGAGAAGACGCTCGCGGACGCCATCGAGGAGGCGATCTCCGTCTACTCCCACCTCGAGGTGATCCGTCACGGCAACACGATCGTCGCCCGCACGAACCTCGGACGAGCCCAGCGGGTGGCGATCGCAGGGCACATCGACACTGTGCCGATCAACGGCAACGTGCCGACGAAGGACCTCGAGATCGACGGTGTCGCCCACCTCTGGGGTCGAGGGACCGTCGACATGAAGAGCGGCACCGCGGTGCAGCTCAAGCTCGCGGCCGAGCTCACCGAGCCCACGGTCGACATCACCTGGATGTGGTACGACAACGAGGAGGTCGAGGCGTCGAAGAACGGGCTCGCTCTCCTCGCTGCGGTGCGGCCTGACCTCTTCCGGGCCGATTTCGCGATCCTCGGTGAGCCGTCGAACGGTGAGGTCGAAGGCGGCTGCAACGGCACGATGCGTGCGATCGTGCGCACCACCGGCGTGCGCGCGCACGCCGCCCGCGCCTGGATAGGAGAGAACGCCATCCATCGGGCGGCCCCGATCCTCGCGCGTCTGGCCGAGTACCGTGCGAAGGAGATCGCGGTCGACGGACTGCTGTATCGCGAGAGCATGAGCGCCGTCCGGATCACGGGAGGGGTCGCGGGCAATGTGATTCCCGATGCGTGCGAGGTCGAGGTGAACTACCGGTTCGCTCCGAGCAAGTCGGCGGCGGATGCAGAAGCGCACATCCGCAACCTGCTGGCCGGTTTCGACGTGGAGATCACCGATGCCGCCGAAGGCGCGCGGCCAGGTCTCGATGCCGCGATCGCCCGGGACTTCGTGACTGCCGTCGGCGCCGAGCCGCGGCCCAAGTACGGATGGACCGACGTCGCTCGCTTCTCGGCCCTCGGCATCCCCGCCGTGAACTACGGACCCGGGGACCCGCACCTCGCGCATCATGACGAGGAGCGCGTTCCGCTCGCGCAGATCGACGCCGTCGAGCGAGGACTGCGCGCATGGCTCAGTTCGCGCTGACCGCGACCCGTCGGTGGGCGGCCGCACCGCTGGCGCTGCGGATCGCCCTGATCTATCTCGCGGCGCGCGCTGTGACGACCGCGATGATGATCGCGGCGGCGACCCTGTCGACGTCGCTGTCGAGGTTCGGGGCGGAGCCGGGGCTCGCCGACTTCATCGTCGGGTGGGATGCGCAGTGGTACTGGCTCGTCGCCGAAGAGGGATATCCGTCTTCTCTTCCCCTCACCGAGTCCGGTGAGGTCGCAGAGAACGCCTGGGCGTTCATGCCGGTGTTCGCTTTCGCCGCCAAGACGGTCGGGTTCGTGTTCGGCTCGTGGGGGATGGGCGCTTTCCTGCTGTCGTTCGTGGCCGGTTACTTCGCCTGCCTCGCGCTGCACCGACTGCTGAGTGAGCGCATCGGCGCGCGGGCGACGATGTGGTCGGTGGTGTTCTTCGCCTCCGGGCCTGTCGCGGCGATGTTCCAGGTCGGATACGCCGAGACGCTGTTCCTCCTCCTGCTGTTCCTGGCGCTCGACGCGACGGTGCGCAGGAACTACGTCTGGCTCTACCTTCTCATCCCCGTCATGGCGTTCACGAGACCGGGGATCCTCGCATTCGCGCTCTACCTCGGTCTGCACGGCATCCTCCGCTGGTGGCACCGCCGAGACGACCCGCTCGCCCTGCGGGAGATCGTGCACATCGTGGCGCTCGGCGCCCTCGCCACGATCGCGGGCTTCTCGTGGCAGGTCATCGCGGGCATCGTCACCGGAGACCCCGGCGCGTACCTCGCGACCGAGCTCGCCTGGCGCAGGAACTGGCTCGTCGGCGGCGTCGAGGGTTTCGTGCCGTTCGAAGGCTGGATCCAGGCGTCCCAGTTCTGGTTCGCCCAGTGGGGGCTTCCCGGCGCGTGGGGCCCCGTCGCTCTGGCGCTCCTCGTCGTGGCGGCGGGTGCGGCTCTGCTCTATCTGCCCCAGGTGCGCGCGCTCGGACCCGATCTCAGGCTCTGGAGCGTGAGCTACCTTCTCTATCTGCTCGCCGTCTTCTTCCCGCAGTCGAGCACTTTCCGGCTGCTCCTGCCGTTGAGTCCTGCCTGGGGAGCACTCGCGGTGCCGCGCTCGCGCGTCTGGCGGCTGGGGGTTCTGGCGGTCTGCCTGCTGGGTCAGTGGCTCTGGATCTACCACATCTACGCGTTGGGGAACACGTTCTGGCAGGTGCCGTGAATGTTAAGGCTTGATGCATTTCTTCATAGGGGACATCCAGGTTCCGGTAACACCCGATAAACTGATCGCATACCACCGGAGGAAAAGGAGCCCACGATGGCAGCGATGAAGCCGAGGACCGGAGACGGACCCATGGAGGCCGTAAAAGAAGGACGACTCATCATCGTGCGCGTCCCGCTCGAAGGAGGCGGCCGTCTGGTCGTCTCCGTGAACGACGCAGAGGCGAAGGAACTCCACGACGTGCTGGCAGCCGTCGTGAAGCCCGCCTGAGAGAACTCGAATTCGCGCACGCGGATTCACGAAGAGGGCGACGGATCATCGATCCGTCGCCCTCTTCCGTGTGTGCGGGGTGTCGTCGGCTCAGCCCTCACCGACGCTGATCAGCTGCAGCAGGCCTTCACCGGAGCTCGAGACGGTCGCGAGCACCGCTGAGGACTCCTGGGTCTCCTGCACGAGCGAGCGATAGGCCGAGGTCACCTCGTCACGCTGCACGGGGTCGGCCACGCGGCCGCCACCGAGAATCCGGGGGACCAGGACCATCCCGCCGGTGCGCACCAACCGCAGCCCGTGCTCGACGTAGTCGATGACGTTCTCCGGGTCCGCATCGACGAGCACGATGTCATAGGACGCTTCGTTCATGCGCGGCAGCACGTCGGCGGCGCGACCGGTGATGAACCGAGCCTTCGTCGGGGCGACCCGAGCGTCGGAGAACGCCTGACGAGCCGCGGCCAGATGCTCCGGTTCGTTGTCGATCGAGGTCAGCACGGCCTGCGGCGCCCCTCGCAGCAGCCAGAGGCCCGAGACACCGGCTCCGGTGCCGATCTCGACGATCGACCTGGCACCTGTCGCCGCGGCGAGCACCGCGATCTGCGAGCCGACGGCCGCGCTGATCGGCGAAGCGCCGAGTTCGATGGCGTGCGCACGCGCGCGGGCGATCGGCGAAGGCTCCACGATCGACTCGCGGATGAAACGTGCGTTCGCATCGTTCTCGCTCATTGACTGATTCTCCCGACTGAGATATGTGTTCTCCCAGCGTATGCGCTCGGTGCGCGGCACAACGGCAGGCGCGGCGGTAGCCTGGACACATGCAGTTCGGGATCACCTTCGAGAAGCTGCTGCTCATCGGTCTGATCGCTGCGCTGCTCATCGGACCGGAGCGGCTGCCCCGCTACGCCGAGAGCGTCGCGAAGCTCGCTCGGCGTGCCGGCGAGTTCCTCCGTGACACCAAATCGCGCGTCCGCGACGAGATGGGCCCCGACATCGATGACGTCGACTGGCGCAAGCTCGATCCTCGGCAGTACGACCCCAGGCGCATCATCCGCGACGCTCTCTTCGAAGACGACGCGGCGCCCGGGCCCGCCAGGGCCGAAGCGGTCGTCGCAGAGCCGACGGTGAAGCCGGTGCGAACGCCGAGGGTGCGACCGGAGTTCTCGGTGGCGAGTCCGCCCCCGTTCGATCCCGAAGCCACGTGACGCGGACGGTCGACGAGAGTCGGCTTCGGACCAGAGACCGGATGGCGTTCTTCGCCGCCGCGATCTGCGCCGTGACCGGAGTCCTCATCTGGGCCCTCTGGGTGCTGCCGATCGTGCGGTCGATCGAGAGCGCCGAGGATCTCCCGATCGGGCAGACGATGACGGTCGACCTCGACCCCGGGGCTCGGGTCGGCATCTGGACCAGCGGGATCTCCGCCACGCTCGGCACCATGGATTGCAGCGTCATCGGGCCGGACGGCGCCGAGCGTCCGCAGCAGGGCCCATCCGCGGTGAGCTGGGACGATGTGCTGTGGTGGATGACGCCGCGGACCGGGTTCGTGCAGTCCGCCCAGTTCACCGCGGCCGAGGCGGGCACTCACCTGGTGGACTGCCGGGATTCGCTCGACACGTACGACGGGCGATTCCTCGTCGCCGGCGACTCGATCGGTGACGGCAGCATCGGACTGGGCCGCACCGGCGGCAACGACTACCCGGTGGGGACTCTGCTTGCTCTCGGAGCGGTGATGTGTCCACCCCTCGCGGTGCTTCTTCCTCTGGTGATCCTGCTGAGGCGCCTGATCACACGCCGCGTTCCGAGGCCGCCCCAGACCTGATCGCAGTCAACCGATCCTGGCCCGGAGAGTCGCGATGTCGTCATCGGACAGCAGCGCACGGGGGATCGCCGTGATCGCAGACGCGCCTCGAAGCTTGAAGAGCACGGCATGCCTGCCGGCACGAACGCTCTGGAAGGTGCTGTACGAGATGTCCGACGACCGACTGCCGGCGCCGACGTGCAGAGCGGTGTCATCGAGCCGAAGCCACACCGCGCTGCCGGGAGGGGTGGCGGCCCGAACGGCGCGTCTGGCGCCGACGACAGTCATGACGACCGCGTAGACCATGAGGGCGATGCTCGCGACGGGCAGGAGACCCGCCAGCCCCTGGGTGCCGCGCACGGCGGTCAGGTTGAGGATGCTGACAACGAATGCCGCGACGAGGGCGATCCACATCACGATCGCGACGGGGCGGGTGAGGGCGTAGATCGCGGCGTCGCGTGCCATGCCCCGAAGCAGCTGTTCGTCGACGGTGAGAGCCACGATCGTCTCAGCCCAGGGTCATCGGCAGCGAACGACCGGCGAGGCCGCGCCCCTGAGTGGCGAGGGAACCTGCGAGCTCGCGGATCGCGACGGCCGCCGCATCGTCGGGGGCGCTGAGCACCACGGGCACCCCTTCGTCGCCTCCCGTACGCAGCGCGGGACTGAGGGGGATCGATGCCAGCAGCGGCACGGACTGCGTCTCCGACAGCGCACTGGCCACGGCTGCACCGCCTCCTGAACCGAACAGATCGACGACGGTGCCGTCCGGAAGCGTGAGGGCTCCCATGTTCTCGACCACCCCGATCACCCGCTGCCCGGTCTGGCGAGCGACCAGCCCGCTGCGGATCGCCACGTCGGATGCTGCCGCCTGCGGCGTCGTGACGACCAGCACCTCGGCGTGGGGCAGCAGCTGCCCGATCGAGATGGCGATGTCACCGGTGCCAGGAGGCATGTCGATGAGCAGGATGTCGAGATCGCCGAAGAACACGTCTGTCAGGAACTGCTGCACGGTGCGGTGCAGCATCGGTCCGCGCCAGGCGACCACAGCCTCCCCGTCGCGGAGGAACATGCCGATCGAGATGGTCTTCACGCCATGGGCGACGGGCGGGAGCATGAGGTCGTCGATGCGTGTGGGCTGTGTTCCCGCAGGGATGCCGAGGAGGCCCGGGATCGAGAAGCCGTGCACATCGGCGTCGACGAGGCCGACCGAGAGGCCCTGAGCCGCGAGCGCCACCGCGAGATTCGCCGTCACAGTGGACTTGCCCACGCCGCCCTTGCCACTCGAGACGAGGATCACCCGTGTGAGTGAGTCCGGGCCGAAGGGCATCTGGCGAGGAGGCCGCCCGTCGCGCAGCTTCTCGGTGAGCGCTTTGCGCTCTGACGGCGTCATCACGCCGACCTCGACGTCCACCTCGGCGATGCCGGGCACCGAAGCGGCCGCGGCGCGGACATCGGTTTCGATGCGAGCCGCTGCGGGACAGCCCACGATCGTGAGCACGATCGCGACGTGCGCGTGTGCTCCATCGACACTGATATCCCTGACCATGTCGAGATCGCCGATGGGTCTGCGAAGCTCGGGGTCGGTGACAGCGGCGACGGCCGCTCGGACGGAGTCGGCTGAGCTCATGATGATGTGGAGCGGCCGCGGGGGCGTCGCTCGCTCGGCTCCTCGTCCTGCTCGCCGAGCTCGGCGAGCAGCGACTTGAGCTCGTGGCGCAGCACATCCCGGGTCACGACCTGGTTGTTGCGCTCTTCGAGCGACATCCGCAGCGCGACGATCTCTCGGGCCAGGTACTCCGTGTCGGCGAGGTTGCGTTCGGCACGCTGGCGATCCTGCTCGATCTGCACGCGGTCGCGGTCGTCCTGGCGGTTCTGCGCGAGGAGGATCAGGGGGGCCGCGTACGACGCCTGCAGCGAGAGCATGAGGGTGAGGGCCGTGAAGCCGAGCGCGGCATCGTCGAAGCGCAGGTGGTCGGGTAGCAGGGTGTTCCAGCAGATCCAGAGCACACAGAACAGGGTGAGGATGAGCAGGAACGCCGGGGTGCCCATGGCACGGGCGACCCATTCGGTGAAGCGGCCGAAGCGGTCACGCGATGTCGGCCGCTGCCGAGGGGTGCCGCGGCCCAGAGGGGCGTCGAGCTGAGGGGAGCGCGAGCGGGAGCGGGGCATCAGCGCACCTCCTTCGGGATCGACGGCTCGTCGCTGTCATGTGTGCGCCAGTCGTCGGGCAGCAGATAGTCGAGGACGTCGTCGATGCTGATGGCGCCGACCAGACGATGGGCGGCGTCGATCACCGGAAGCGAGACGAGGTCGTAGCTCGCGAGCATCCTGGCCACCTCCGCAGCCGATGCGGTGACGCGCACGGGGTCGAGGCTGTCGTCCATGATCGCGCCGAGACGCTCGTGCGGCGGGTAGCGCAGCATCCTCTGGAAGTGCACCATTCCGAGCAGTCTGCCCGTCGGCGTCTCGAAGGGCGGCAGGGTCACGAACACGGCTGCAGCAAGGGCGGGGTGCAGCTCGTGACGCCGGATGAGGGCCAGCGCTTCGGCCACGGTCGCATCGGCGGAGAGGATGATCGGCTCGGGCGTCATGAGACCGCCGGCCGTGTCAGGGCCGTACCGCAGCAGCATCCTGACGTCCTCGGCCTCCTCCGGCTCCATCAGCTCGAGCAGCTGCTCGAGGCGATTGGGCGGCAGCTGGGCGAGGAGGTCGGCGGCGTCATCCGGCTCCATCTGGTCGAGGATGTCTGCGGCTCGCTCGTCGCCGAGGCGGTCGAGGATGTGCACCTGGTCGTCCTCGGGCATCTCTTCGAGTGCGTCGGCGAGCCGATCGTCGGAGAGCTCCTCTGCGACCTCGATCATTCGCTGCTGCGGCAGATCGAGCAGGGTGTTCGCGAGGTCGGCGGCGTGCAGCTCGGAGTAGGAGGCGACGAGCTGCTCGGCCGATTGGGACTCGCCGGGGGAGTGCTGCTCGGTGACCTCGTTCCAGGCGGCGAACGTCGTCGGGCCCTTGGCGAACGGCGAGGCGCTGGTCTTCGGGCGACGGAGGAAGAGCTGGCTGACGGCCCACTCGCCCAGGCGGTTCGGCTCGATGGCGACGTCTTCGATGACAGCAGTGCCGGTGCCGTCGACGAGGCTGACCCGTCGGCCCAAGAGCTCTGCGAGAACCCGCACCTCTCCGGCGCGCGGCGAGAAGCGGCGCACGTTGATGAGTCCGGTGCTGATGACCTGGCCTGCACGGATCGACGTCACTCGTCCTATCGACAGGAAGACGTGTCGTCGCCCGGGGATCTCGACGACGAGGCCGATGACACGCGGAGCAGCCGTACTTCGGTACACGATGACGACATCTCGGACTTTGCCGAGCCGGTCGCCGACGGGATCGAAGACGGCGCAGCCTGCCAGGCGCGCGGCGAATACCCGTTGTGTGCTCACTCGTCCAGCGTAGTGCGCAGGGCCCTCCCGCGGCCCCCGCGGGGCCGCAGCACGACACACTCCCGGCCCTGTCACCACAAGGCATGGAACAATGGCGGGATGAGCATGCTGAACCGTCCAGCCGACAGCCGCGATGAGGGCGAGATCGTCGCCTCCACCCGCGATTACGAAGGCGCCCAGAAGACGGTGTCGAAACTGATCGCCCAGGAGGTGCCGGCCCGAGACATCGCGATCATCGGGCAGAGCGTCCGGACGGTCGAGCGCATCACGGGGCGACTCGGCTATGCCGCCGCGGCACGATCGGGGGCCATCAACGGCGTGCTCATCGGTCTCTTCCTCTCCGCGATCCTCGTGATCGGCAACCCCGAGGTGCCGATCCAGCTCTTCGTCGGGTTCGTCTTCATCGGCGTCGCGCTCGGAATGCTCCTCAGCCTCGTCACCTATGCGATCGTGCGCCGACGCCGCGACTTCGCGAGCGTCACGCAGTTCGCCGCAGACCATTACGAGGTGCGGGTGCAGGCCACGTCACTCGCGAAGGCGCGTCTCGCCCTGGGGGCGGCCAAGCCTGCACCGGTGCGTGCGCCCGTCGATCTGGACGAGCCGCCGAGGTACGGCGAGCGCATCGCTCCGGGTGGCCAGCCCGCTCCTGCGCCTGCGCCTCCGGCAGCGCCTCCCGTCTCGCCAGAGGACCCGACTCCCGGCCCGACCCCGCCGCTCGGCGGACCTGAAGCCGCTCCCGAAGAGCCGACTGTTCCGCCGCGCCCCGCAGATCCGGCCGCACCGCCGATCGACACGCCCGACCCCGGCAAGCCCGGCCTCCCGCCCACCTCGGCGGGAACCGTCTGATGTCCGACGCAGACCGCGCGTCCGACCCGTCGGCGACACCCGCACACCCCGCAGTACCTCCCGTGCCTCCCGCCCATGGCCCGATTGCACCGGCGCCTGTGTACGGCTACGCGCCGCCGCAGCCTCCGGGATATGCGCAGCAGCCCGCGTCGCAGTCACCGGGGTACGCGCCGCCCGCCGCTCCCGGCCAGGCTCCGGCGCCTCAGCAGCCCGTCGGCTACGCCCCGCCGCAGATGCCTCCTTCCCAGGGGCATCCGGCACCCGGCTATCCGGCACCCGGCTATCCGGCACAGGGCTACCCCGCGGGGACCTATCCCGCCGCGGTACCGCCGCGCGGGCTTCTTCCATGGGCTCTCGGCCTTCTGATCCTGATCCCGTTCCCGTTCGTCGGCGGCCTCGCATCGGGGATCGCCATGGCCGTCAGCGGCGGGACATCGCGTCGCTTCGGAGGTGTGGCCGGCGAGAACGCACGGGCGGCCGCGAACTGGGGGCTCACATACCTGCTGGTGTCGACGGTTCTGCTCATCTCGCACTTCGTGATCCTGTTCTCACTCACGGCCGATTCTCCGTCGAGCGGGTTCTACCCCATCGGCATCCCGATCACGATCTACTTCGCGCTGTCGGCCTTCCACGTCGTCCTGGTCATCATGGGCATGGTGAAGGCGTCCGGCGGCAGAGTCATGCGCGTACCGTTCGCGATTCCCTACCTTCGCGCCTGATGGTCGAGATCCTCGTCGATCTGCCCGCCGGACCGGTCGCCATCTCGGCTGACTGGTCGGCAGGGGACAGCGGATCGACCGTGATCGTCGCGCACGGCGCGGGCACCGGCAAAGACCACCCCTTCCTCACGGGCTTCGCCGAAGAGCTCGCCTCCCGTGGACACGCCACGCTGCGCTTCAACTTCCCGTACGTCGAGCAGGGACGCCGGATGCCAGGGCCGGCGACCCATGCGATCGCGACCTGGAACGCCGTGGTCGCGTTCGCGCGTGAGCAGGACCCGGATGCGGCCATCTGGGCGACCGGCAAGTCGTACGGCGGGCGGATGGCGTCGATGGCCGTCGCGCAGGGGCTCTCCGTCGACGGTCTCGCGTACCTGGGATACCCGCTGCACGCGCCGGGCAAGCCCGAGAAGCCGCGCGCCGAGCACCTTCCGGCCATCGGCGTTCCGCAGCTGTTCATCGAGGGCACGAACGATCCGTTCATCCAGCCGCTGGTGCAGTTCGAGGAGGTCGTCGCGACCTGCCAGAACGCGCGCATCATCTGGATCGACGGCGGCGGGCACACCTTCGAGGTGAAGGGACGCAAGCGCCCCGCATCGGAGATCGGCGCGTCGCTCGCACCCTTCGTCGCGGAGTTCGTGCACCCCGGATGAGGGGTCTGCACCCTTTCGAGATCTGGGTGCCCGATCTCGACGAGGCTTCGCGAAGCTGGCACTGGCTGCTGACTCGATTGGGGTTGCAGGCGGCCCGGATCACTACGCCGGGTGGGTCGAGAACGACCAGGGATTCAAGGTCGAGATCGTTGCGGATCCGCCGGCGTAGGCATCACGTGAGCGACATCAGCTCTGCGTCGTCGAGCAGACGGCGCACCGTGGAGAGTCCGAGAGCACTCATCGCGGGATTCGAGTCCTCGTAGTACCAGCCGAGTCCCATCGCCTGCTGCAGCGCCCACCCGGCGCCCCGCTGCCATTCGACATCCGACGCTCCGACGCGCTCGCGCACCATGCATCGGCGAGACGCGTCGAACAGATGCCAGGCGGCGACCAGATCGAGAGCGCGATCAGCAGGGCCGAAGCCGCCGCCGTCGAGGACGCCCACAACGCGATCGCCCGCGACCAGCAGGTTGAACGGGGTGAGATCGCGGTGGCTCATCACATCCTGACCGGAGCGCGGCAGATCGCGCAGAGCCCGCCACAGTCGTCGCACCCGGGCCGGATCGACCAGATGAGCGCTTCTCTCGATGCAGAGTGCGACCCACTCGTCGTGATCTGCGAGGACGCCACCACGCCCCTGACCGTCGAACTCGCGCCCGCGCACATCGGCGGCCCGTAGCGACGCGATCAGCGTGGCGACGTCGAGCGCCAGGGCATCAGAAGTCGCGTGAAGGTCTCGGCACGCTGTGTCGCCAGGCACCCATGTCTGCACCGACCATGCGGACGGATACTCTGCCGTCGGCATGCCGATGCCGAGAGAGCGAGGCGAAGGCACCGCGCAGACGTCTGCGAGCTCCTCCATCGCCGCGGCCTCAGCAGCGAGTGCCTCTGCCGATTCGACGACGAGGGGGAACCGCGCCGCGAACTCGTCGCCGATCCGGGTGATCGTGTTCACGGTGCCCGCGGTGCGTATGCGCTCGACCGGCAGGTGGGCGAGCGCGGGAAACCGCTGCGCGATCAGTCGCGCAGCGGTCTCCTCGGTGAGTGCGAGCTCGCCCTCGTGCATGCAGCGGGCTCAGCTCTGGACGCGAGCGATCCAGGCCTCGACCTCGTCGGCGGTGCGGGGGATGTCGGCGGACAGATTGACCGGACCGTCCTGCGTCATCAGGATGTCGTCCTCGATGCGCACGCCGATGCCGCGGTACTCCGCGGGCACGGTGAGGTCGTCGATCTGGAAGTACAGGCCGGGCTCGATCGTGAACACCATGCCGGGCGCGAGGATGCCGTCGTAGTACATCTCTCGACGGGCCTGAGCGCAATCGTGCACATCGATGCCCAGATGGTGCGACGTGCCGTGCACCATGTAGCGACGGTGCTGTCCGCCGGCATCTGCGTCCAGCGCCTCCTGCGCGCTCACCGGCAGCAGGCCCCATTCGGCGACGCGGGCGGCGATCACGCGCATGGCGGCCTCGTGCACCTCGCGGAACCGCACGCCGATCCGTGCCGCGGCGAAGGCGGCGTCCGCGGCCTCGCGCACGGTCTCATAGACCCGGCGCTGGACCTCGCTGAAGGTGCCGGAGACGGGGAGAGTGCGGGTGATGTCCGCGGTGTAGAGGCTGTCGGCTTCGACCCCGGCGTCGACGAGGATCAGATCGCCGGGGACCACGGTGCCGTCGTTGCGGGTCCAGTGCAGGTAGCAGGCGTGGGGACCCGATGCGGCGATCGTGTCGTACCCCTCGCCGTTGCCGTCTTCGCGGGCGCGGCGATGGAAGACGCCCTCGACGACCCGTTCGCCCCGAGCGTGCGCGATCGCGTCGGGGAGCGAACGGATGACGTCTTCGAAGCCCTGGGCGGTGATGTCGACGGCCCGGCGCATCTCGGCGATCTCGTACTCGTCCTTGACGAGACGAAGCTCCGAGACGAACCGGGTGAGGTCGGCGTCCTCGTCGAGCACGAGTTCGCCGTCAGCGCTCGTGAACTCCGCGAGGTGCTCGGTCGCGACATCGAGGTCTGCGGCGACCCCGGCGAGCGAGGGGCGCGGGCCGATCCAGAACTCCCCGACGGTGGCATCCGCGTAGAACTCGGTCGTGGTGCGGTCCGCGCGCTCGCGGAAATACAGCGTGACGTCGTGGCCTGAGTCGGTGGGATCGAACACGAGGATCGAGTCGGGCTCGGCGTCCGATGCCCAGCCGGTGAGGTGTGCGAAGGCCGAGTGGGCGCGGTACGGATAGTCGGTGTCGTTGCTGCGCTGCTTGAGCGACCCGGCAGGAATGACCAGGCGCTTGCCGGGGAATGCTGCCGAGACGGCTGCGCGGCGCACGGCAGCGAACGGCGCCTGTGCGCGGGGCGCGGGGATCGACTCGGGGCGCTCGGCCCATCCGGTCGAGATCGTGTCGAGGAACCCGCGGGGGAAGGGCTGCTTCCGGTTCGTGGTGGTGGCTTCGACGGGAGTCTCGGTCGTCGGCTCTGCGATCGTGTCGCGTTCTGCGGTGCTCATCCCTCCAGTCTGTCACCTGCGTGACGACTGCGGGATGTCAGCCTGCGGGCTCGAGCTGCACGACCAGGCCGCGGTGATCGCTGCCACCCCCGCCTCCGATCACGACCGATCCGGTCGCCGTCCAGCTGGGCGATGCCATGACGTGGTCGATCGGCGTGCTCAGCAGAGCCGGCAGCGAGCTCGGCCAGGTTCCGCTGAAGCCGTTGCCCGATCGGGTCGCTGCGTCGCGGCAGTAGCCCATGTCGCCGCCGTCGACCCCGAGGCCCGCCATGTGGTCGATCGTCGCGTTGAAATCTCCGGCGAGGATGAAGTCGCCCGCGGGGCACTGATCGGCGATCCAGCGCAGATCGCTCTGCCACTGCGCCATGTCGTCCATGCGCGGTGCGACGGCATGCACGGCGACGATGGTCGGACCTGCGCCATCGACCGGCATCAGCACCGCACTGGGAACCGAGCCGGTGTTGTTCGAACCGTCTTCCGACGACGCGATCACGGAGTACTCGCCGAGGTCGGGGGATACCAGGACGGTCGTGTGCCACGATTTCGGGCCGTCGACGACGTCGGGTTTGAACTGCACGTGGTGCACCCACATCGGGTGGTCCTGATCGCGCAGCAGCACAGCGACCTGTTCGCCGACCTCCTCCGTGGTCTCGGGGAGCGCGACGATATCTGCGCCTCGATCGAGGATCTCACGGGCGATCTCCTCGGCTGACACCTCGTCGCCGGCGGTGTTCCAGGTGAGCACGCGGAGGCTCGACTCGGTGGGGGCGGGGAGCGTGTCTGCGCCGAACCCGCGCAGGAAGCCGATGGCTCCGGTCGCCCCGGCTCCGAGCAGCGCGACGATCAGGACCGATGCCGCGAAGCCACGCAATGGCTTCGCGAAGAGGAGAAGCAGTGACAGCGCGGCGATGACGAGGAATGCTGCGAGCACGACTCCACGGGCGGCGACGATCTGAGCGAAGGGGAACGTCTGCTCGAGATGGAAGAACTGCGGCCACACCACGACTGCCGTCGCGATCGCGAACAGCACGGTGAAGAGGATCCCCAGTAGTCGAAACATCCCCTCCAGCCTAGAAGTCCCCCCTGTGAAGTCCCTAGAGCGACGGCATGCGCGACCGGCGTCCGCGGTCGTCGGTACGCTCGGAGCATGGCCTCCGCTCCCTCACGCCGTTTCGCCGGTCCGTCCGACCTGCACATGCACTCCAATCACTCGGACGGCACAGAGACGCCCGCTGAGGTCATGCGCCAGGCGCACGCATACGGCTTGCGCACCGTGGCGCTGACCGACCACGACCGCAGCACCGGGTGGGACGAGGCGGCAGCGGCCACCGCAGGACTGGGGATGACGTTCATCCCCGGCATGGAGCTCTCGGCGAAGCACGAATGGCGCAGCGTGCACGTGCTCGGCTACCTGTTCGACCCGCTCGACGAGGCGCTCACAGCCGAGACCGATCGGATCCGGGGCGATCGGATCGGCCGAGCAGAGAGGATCGTCCGCAGCATCGGTCGCGACTACGACCTCGACTGGGACGACGTCCTCGCCCAGACCACGCTCGACGCGACGGTCGGCCGCCCGCACATCGCCGACGCTCTCGTCGCTCGGGGAATCGTCCGCGATCGCACCGAGGCGTTCGACGGGATCCTGCATCCGCGTGAGGGCTACTACGAGCCGCACTACGCTCCGGATCCGCTCACCGCGGTGCGTCTGATCACGGATGCCGGGGGAGTGGCGATCATCGCGCACCCCGCGACCGTCGGCCGCGACCACATGATGCCCCTGCACTTCATCGAGCAGCTGATCGCCGCCGGTCTGGGCGGTTTCGAGATCGACCACCGCGAGAACACCGCGTCGGGCAAGAAGGCGCTGCATGCGATCGCGGCGAAGCACGACCTGATCATCACGGGCTCGAGCGACTACCACGGCACCGGAAAACCGAACCTGCCGGGCGAGAACACGACCTCCGACGAGATGGTGCAGCGGCTCATCGAGCGCGCGAGCGGAACCGCACCGCGCTACGCCTGACGCCGGGCGTTCCGTCGACCGCTTGGTGCGGTGTGCCCGGGGAGACGGCAGAGGGGGCGGATGCCGCTGCTGCAGCATCCGCCCCCTCTGAGGTCGATCAGGCTCCGGAGACCGGAGCCGCTCCCGCTCCGCCCGAACCGCCGCGACGACGACGGCGACGGCGCGCCGGAGCCGGCTTGCCGTCGTGGTGCTCCTTGCCTGCGCCGTCGTGGGTGCCGGCGCCTTCGGCACTGCGGTCGGCTGACGTCGTGGACTGCGAGTCGTCGGCGGGAGCCTCGGAGGCGCCTTCTGCGAACGTGGAACCCACCGGGGTCGAACCGCCCCGACGACGCCGACGACGACGGGTGCCGCCCTCGTCGGTGCCCTCTGCAGCCACGTCTGCCGCACGCTCGGGGCGCGGAGCCCGCTCGGTCTTCACCGACTGCGTCTTGGGCGCAGACACCAGACGGCCCTTCGTGCCGGCGGGGATGTCGAGGTCTTCGAACAGGTGCGGGCTGGACGAGTACGTCTCGGTGGGTTCGGGCTGGCCGAACTCGAGGGCGCGGTTGATCAGCGCCCACTTGTGCAGGTCCTCCCAGTCGACGAACGTCACGGCGATACCGGTCTTGCCCGCCCGACCGGTGCGGCCGACGCGGTGCAGGTACGTCTTGTCCTCGTCGGGGATCGTGTGGTTGATCACGTGGGTGACATCATCGACGTCGATGCCGCGGGCGGCGACGTCGGTCGCGACCAGCACATCACGCTTGCCGGCCTTGAAGGCCGCCATCGAGCGCTCGCGCTGATCCTGGCCCATGTCGCCGTGCACGCCGCCGACGTTGAATCCGCGGTCGGAGAGCTCGTCGACCAGACGCTGCGCGGCACGCTTGGTGCGCGTGAAGATGACGGTCTTGCCGCGGCCCTCGGCCTGCAGGATGCGCGCGATGATCTCGTCCTTGTCGAGCGAGTGAGCCCGGTAGACGAGGTGCTTGATGTTCGCCTGGGTGAGGCCCTCATCAGGGTCGCTGGCACGGATGTGGATCGGGTTCGACATGAACCGACGAGCGAGCGCGACGATCGGGCCGGGCATGGTCGCCGAGAACAGCTGCGTGTGCCGCACCGCGGGGACCTTCTGGAAGATCTTCTCGATGTCGGCGAGGAAGCCGAGGTCGAGCATCTTGTCGGCCTCGTCGAGCACGACCTCGGTCGCGTTCGACAGATCGAGAAGGCGCTGGCCGGCGAGGTCGATCAGACGACCCGGCGTGCCGACGACGATCTGCGCGCCGGCCTTGAGCTGGTCGATCTGACCCTCGTAGGCCTTGCCGCCGTAAATCGCGACGACGCTGGTCGAGCGGTTGCTCGTGAGCAGGTCGATGTCTTCGTACACCTGTACCGCGAGCTCGCGGGTGGGAACGACGATGAGCGCCTTGACGCCGTGCTCGGGGTTGAGCCCCAGTCGCTGCACGACAGGGATGCCGAATCCGAAGGTCTTGCCGGTGCCGGTCTTGGCCTGGCCGATGATGTCCTGGCCGGGGAGGCCGAGGGGGATGGTCTGCTCCTGAATGGGGAAGGCGTCGACGATGCCCTTGGCGGCGAGTGCGTCGATGATGTCCTGATCGATTCCGAGATCAGCGAAGGTTGTCAATGTTCAGAGTGCCTGTCCGGCGACCTGCGAGGATCGCCACGTTCACGGATCCACGCCGTCTTTGTGCCACAGGCGCGGGCCCCGCTCCGACGGCGGGGACACCGACAGCCTACCCGAGGGGGTGGCGGCGCCCGGAAGGCCCCTCTCGTCCGAGTATTGTGAACCCCGTGGTGAACTGGTTCTGGAAGCGAAGGACGCCCCGGCGCACACTGACGTTGCGCAGTCGAGGGGATCAAGGCGCAGCGACGCGCGTCGACTTCGCCGAACTCGCGCCGGAGCTGCCACGATTCCTCGGACAGGCCGCGTACCTGCAGCTGGGCTACTTCGAGACGCTCACCCGACTGATCAGGGCGACGCCCGAGCTCTCCGAGAAGGAATCCCTGTCTCGCGCGGCCGGCGCCGCTCTCACGAAGCATCGGGCCATCGTCGACCTGATCGCCGAGCGCGGTGACGATCCGACGCAGCTCATGCTCCCGTTCCGCGAGAATCTCGATGCATTCCGTCGCAAGACGATCGGGGCGCGTCCACGTGAGACGCTGCTGGCCGTCTACATCACCGCAGGGATGCTCGACGACTTCTACTTCGCGCTCGCCTCGAGCTACGGGGAGACCGGCGAGCGGGTGGCGGCCATCCTGGGCGAGGACGATGCCCGTCACGAGATCGTCGCGATCATCCAGGAGACCATCGACGGCGACGGGGAGTGGCGATCGCTCCTGTCGATGTGGGCGCGCCGCCTGGTCGGCGACACGATCCTGGTGTGCCGTTCAGCCCTGCGTCAGCCCGAACTCGCGGCCATGAGCGAAGACCGCGTCGAGCTGGTCTACACCGAGCTGATGGGCGCGCACGCGCGTCGCATGGACGCGATGGGGCTGGCTTCCTAGCCCGCAGCGGTCTGCGCGCGCATCCGCTCGAGCCGCCGGGTCAGACGCCAGGCGACGACGGCGGGGACTGCGCCCACCACGCCGAACGAGATGTCGATGAGCTGCCAGCCGAGCGGGATGCCCCGGATGCTGCCGGCGATGAGCGCGAGCGGCACGACATGACACCGCTGACCACGAGGCCGAGCATCAGCACGCCGACGCTGACGCGGATCCACCGCAGCGTGCGACGTTCGCTCGTGAATGCTCAGATGCCGAGCGCGGCCCTGGCCGATGCGTCCGACCGACGGCGCGACGCGACGATCGCGACCGTGAGGCCTGCGGCGACCGCGACGGATCCGACGACGCTCGCGAGCCACAGCCAGATGCTGTCCTCTCCGACGCCCAGCCACTGCAGGCCCGTATAGAAGAGCGCGGCGAGGGCCGTTGCCATCGCGGGCGTCAGTGCGACCCCGCGCAGCTCCCGGCCACCGATCATGTAGTGGGCCGCGATGCCGAGCGCGCACGCTCCGACGAGAGCGAGGAGGATGTACATCGTGGCGTCAGGCGAAGAAGCCGACGCGACGAGACTCCTCGGTGCCGAGCTCGATGTACGCGAGGTTCGCGGTCGGAACCAGGTAGGAGTTGCCCTTCACATCGGCGAAGCTCAGGTGAGAGGTGTTCTGCTCGAGAGCCGAGGAGACCTGTGCGCGGACCTCGTCCGCGCTCGAAGCGGTCTCGAAGCTGAGCTCGCGGCCGGTGTTGATGATGCCGATGCGGATTTCCACGCGTACTCCTGTATTCCAGTCGACGATGCTGTGGTCGAGTCGACCTCGGAGGTCGACGACTGCGCCCAACTCTACCGGGCGGCGAGACGACGGGATCCGCCGATCGGGTGGGTTTCGCCCTGAGCGCACAGCGTCGCGAGACGGCGGCGAGCGGCGATGTCCGTGCGCCGCAGTAGCGTGGAGGACATGACAGAGGACGCCGCGCAGAACGCCGTGATCGGCGCAGAGGCGTCGGCATCCGCTGTCATCATCGGGGCGCCCGGAACGGGCAAGACCCGCACTCTCACCGAGCGTGTGGTGCATCTGCTCGACACCGTCGGGATGCGCCCCGAGCAGCTCCTCGTGCTCACGCCGAGCAGGCAGGCAGCCACCGCGTTGCGCGACCGCATCGGAGTCAGAATCGGTCAGGCCACCCCCGGCCCGCTGGCCAGGTCGCTCGGATCGTTCGCCTTTCAGGTCGTGCGCGGAGCGATGGTGCGCGCAGGAGCGGAGCCGCCGGCCCTGCTGACAGGGGCGGACCAGGACCGTCTGATCGCCGAGCTGCTCGCGGGCGATGCGGAAGACGAGCGCATCGTATGGCCGCAGGCGCTGAGCCCCGCGGTTCGCGCATCGAAGGGCTTCCGTTCCGAGCTTCGTGCGTTCCTCGCCGAGTGCGTCGAGCTCGGCGCGCACCCCGGGGAGCTGCGCGCGGCCGACGATGCGGCCTGGTCGGCCGTCGCCGACTTCCTCGTCGAGTACCGCGCGGTGCTCGATCTGGCGCGGGCATCCCACCGTGACGCCGCAGATCTGCTCGCCGAGGCGCGCACGATCCTGCAGACGGCCGAGTCGACTGTCCTGGGGCCCCTCGCGGATCTCAGGGTGGTGCTGATCGACGACGCGCAGGAGCTGACACGGGGCGGGATCGCGATGGTCGAGGCGCTGCGCGCGCGAGGCACGGCAGTGCTCGCGTTCGGCGACCCTGACATCTCCTCCGGAGCCTTCCGCGGTGCGAGCCCGGAGCTGTTCGCTCAGCTCGCCGCCGCGCTCGGCGAGGTGCACGTCCTCGACAGGCCCCATCGGCAGGCGCCCGCTCTCACCGCGCTCACCCGCACCGTCACTCAGGCGATCGGGGCGTCGGGCCGCATCGACCACCGACGCGCCCCCCAACCGCTCGACGCACAGGAATCAGGCGCCCCCACCGACGTCAGCACCTTCATCGCGCCGTCGCCGCACGAAGAGCTCGACCGCATCGCCGGCGTCATGCGCGAATGGCATCTCACAGACGGTGTTTCGTGGGATCGCATCGCGGTGATCGCGCACGACACCCGGCAGGTGACGCACCTCGAGTCCGAGCTCGCGGCACGCGAGATCCCGACGAGAGCCGCGGGTGTGCAGCGGCCCCTCGGCTCCGAGCCGATCGTGCGCGACATCGTCGGCATCGTGCGCCTGGCCCTCACCGCACCTGACGAACGGACCTCCCAGGACTGGGAGGAGGCGCTCCGCACTCCTTTCGGCGGCATGGATGCGATCGGTCTCCGGCGTCTGCGGGCACGTCTGCGTCATATCGAGCTCGACCTCGGCGGGTCCACGCCGGCTCGGGAGCTGCTGCGCCAGGCGCTGGCCGCGCCCGACCACTTCACTCTCATCGATGCGCAGGAATCCCGCCTGGCCGCGCGCTTCGCCTCGACCATCGCCGAGGTCGCCACCGCGGCGGCTGACGGCGAGACGATCCACGATCTTCTGTGGCGGGTCTGGGATCAGTCCAGGGCAGTCGACGGGCGCAAGCTCCAGGTCGCGTGGCGCGAGATGTCGCTGCAGCCCAGCGGTGCGGAGACCGCGAGAGCCCTCGACGCCCTCGTCTCCCTGTTCGGTGCGGCGAAGCGGTTCGTCGAACGCACCCCGAATGAGAAGCCCGAGGCGTTCGTGCGCGACATCCTCGACAGCGAGGTGCCCGAAGACTCCCTGTCGAGTCCCGATCGGCCGGGACGGGTGACCCTGCTCACACCTGCGACAGCGCTCGGCACCGAGTTCGACGCCGTCGTGGTGGCCGGAGTGCAGGACGGCATCTGGCCGAACGTGCGTCTGCGTGGCGGGATGCTGCAGACCTGGCGCCTCGCCGATGCGCTGCTCGCCGCCCGCACCGGAACCGTCGAGCACCCGCCCGAGACCCTCGACCGGCGCCGTGCGGCACTCCATGACGAACTGCGTCTCTTCGTGCGCGCGATCTCTCGCTCGCGCCGCCGGCTCCTGGTCACCGCGGTCGACGACGACGACCTGACGCCGAGCCCGTTCTTCGGTTTCCTCCCGCCGCCCGATCCGCCCGAGCTGCATGCATCGGCGGAGCATCCGCTCACGTTGCGCGGGCTCGTCGCCCGTCATCGCCGGGTGCTGACGACCTCGACCTCCCCGGCCGCGCGAGAGCACGCGTCAACGCAGCTGGCGGTGCTCGCGAGAGAGGGCGTGCCGGGCGCGGACCCGTCCGAGTGGTACGGCGTGGCTCCGCCGACGACCGACGCCCCACTGCACGACCTCGCGGTCGATGCCGCTCGGGTGTCGCCGTCACGCATGGAATCGTTCGAGGAATGCGAGCTGAACTGGGCGGTCTCCGCGCTCGGCGGCGACACCGTGATGCCGCCGTCGGCGGGTATCGGCACCATCATCCATGAAGCGATGGAGCAGGTGCCCGACGGGGAACTGGATCGCCTTCGCGACGTTCTGGCCCAGCACTGGCCCGAGCTCGACTTCGAGACGGCCTGGATCGGCAGGAAGGAGCGTCGTCGAGCCGACCTGTACATCGATCGACTGCACAGCTATCTCTCGGACGTGGCAGAGGAAGGCGGCCGCGTGATCGCCGGCGAGGTCGAGTTCCGATTCGCGGTCGAGGTTCCGGAGGAGATCGGCGTCCCGCCTGCTGTCCGCCCGGTGAGCACCGAACCGGACGACCCCCACCCGCACCACGCGATCGTCCACGGTTTCATCGACAGGGTCGAGGCGTACACCGCCGGGGGCGGGGAGCATGCGAAGGCCCGAGGGCAGAGATGGACGCGTATGGCCGATGCGCAGGGAGGAGAACGCGTCGTGGTGGTCGATCTGAAGACCGGCAAGTACGAGCCGGAGAGCGAGCAGAAGGTCGCAGACCACGCGCAGCTCGCCGCGTACCAGGTGGCTGTCCAGGAGGGGCTCATCGAGGGAGCGGATCCGGCGGCGCTGGCCGGAGCGCGGCTCGTGCTGGTCGCGAAGACCCTTGCCGGGAGCGATTTCCGCGTCGCACACCAGCACACCCTCGCCGGCGAAGAGCGGGTGCAGTTCCTCGGACGCATCGCCGAGGCTGCGCGAGGCATGTCGGCGTCCAGCTTCACCGCGCACGTCGAGGCGCACTGCGCAGACACCCAGTGGCGGGTCCAGCCGTGCCGCATCCACACCGTCGCCGCGGTGAGCGCGTGAGTGCGTGGACGGGAGCGGGGCACGGGATCTCTGCACTGGACGTCGCCGCCGCGCTCGGCCTCCCGGCGCCCACGGAGGCGCAGCAGAGGGTGATCGAATCGCCACCCGCACCTGCGCTCGTGGTCGCGGGAGCGGGCAGCGGCAAGACCGAGACGATGGCCGGTCGTGTCGTCTGGCTCGTAGCGAACGGGCACGTGCGCCGCGATCAGATTCTCGGGCTGACCTTCACCCGCAAGGCCGCCGGTGAGCTCGCCGAGCGGATCGGCGCCAGGCTGGCGCTCATCGACGAATACGGAAGAAGGGGGCTGCTGCCGCACCTTTCCGAGATCGTGGCGAGCCACGCTCTCGATCGCGTGTCGAAAGCAGCGAACGGCCGTCAGCGCGAGGTCGTCCGATCGCAGGTGCTCGATGAACTCGCCCAGCGCTTCGGCACCGCGGGCGACTCGGCCCCCCTGTCGGCCGAGGACCTGCTGATCCGTCCGAAGGTGTCGACGTACAACGCGTTCGCAGACGGCATCGTGCGCGAGCACGCGGCGCGCATCGGCCGCGAGTCCGACGTCGCCATGCTCAGTCAGGCGGCGTCCTGGATGCTGGTGCGCGACGTCGTGCTGCGCGCCGACCTCCCCGAGCTGGAGCAGATAGACCGATCTGTGGCGGGAGTGGTCGATGCGGTGCAGAGACTGGCCGGTGACTCGCTCGACCACAGGGTCGACCTCGACCGCGCGGACCGGATCGCGCTGCGTCAGGCCGAGGCGTTCGAGCCGTACTCGAGCAATGCGGATGTCGCGACCGCGGTGGCGAATCTTCGCGCTCTTCCCGCTCTGTCGGTGCTGGTCCGCGACTACATCGCCGAGAAGGAGCGACGTGGTGTGCTGGACTTCGCCGACCAGGTGAGCGGCGCCTACGACATCGTCGAGTCGTCACCCGATGTGCGCGAAGATCTCCGACAGCAGCATCAGGTCGTGCTGCTCGACGAGTACCAGGACACCTCTGTGATCCAGACGCAGTTCCTCGCACGGCTCTTCCGAGACTCCGCCGTGATGGCGGTGGGCGATCCCCACCAGTCGATCTACGGATGGCGAGGCGCCAGCGCCGACAACCTGCACGCCTTCGCGCGGACCTTCTCCGAGCAGGAGACGGTCGGGAACTACAGTCTGATGACGAGCTGGCGCAACGACCGGAGCATCCTCGGCGTCGCCAACCGCATCCTCGGTCCTCTTCGCAGACCTGGGCTGGACGTGCCACCCCTCGAGGCCCGCCCGGGCGCGGGCCCCGGGGCGGTCGAGGTGGAATTCCCGCTCACGGTCGATGAGGAAGCGCGCGCGGTCGCCGAGTGGTTCGCCGCGCGTCGTACAGCACACGACGACCCAGCCAAGCCGCACACCGGGGCGGTGCTGTTCAGGTCGAAGCGCCACATGCAGACCTTCGCGGCGGCCCTGGCCGCGCAGGGCATTCCCCACCGGATCCTCGGCCTCGGTGGTCTCCTGGCCACGCCCGAGGTGGTCGATGTCGTCTCGACACTGCGGGTGCTGCACGATCCCACCGCCGGCTCAGCTCTGATCAGACTCCTCGTCGGCCCTCGATTCTCGGTCGGGGTCGCCGACATGGCCGCGCTGCAGGGGCTTGCAGCGGAGCTCTCGCGGAGAGACAGCGGTCTGCTGCCGTTGGACGACGAACTCCGAAAGCGTATCCGCGCCTCACGAGGCGCGGACGAGGCGCTGTCCATCATCGACGCCGTCGATGTGCTCCGCGGCCTCAGCGATGACTACCGCCTTCTGTCGGGCATCACACCGGAGGGTCGCTCTCGCATACGCGCAGCGGGGGAGATGCTCGAACGTCTTCGCAGAGCCTCGTCGCTGCCGCTTCCCGACATGCTGAGGCTCATCGAGCTCGAACTGCGTCTGGACATCGAGCTCGCTGCGAACGAGACGAGGGGGCCTGCTCGTATCGCCGCCACCCAGCTGCGTGCGTTCACCGACGAGGTCAGGTCGTTCCTCGCCGCCGACGAGCGCGGGACGATCTCGAGCCTCCTCGCCTGGCTCGAGAAGGCCGAGAGCACGGATGAACTGGTGCCGCGCCCGGAGCCGCCGGAGCCGGGAGTGGTTCAGCTTCTGACCGTCCACGGTTCCAAAGGCCTGGAATGGGATGCGGTCGCCGTGGTGCGCATGGTCGAGGGGGAACTGCCGTCGCGACCGACGGACACCTCGGGGTGGTTCGGCTTCGGGGTGCTGCCCTTCGCGTTGCGCGGCGACAGCGCGGCGCTGCCGACGTTCAGTTGGATCGCCCCCTCTGACGAGGAGCTCGATCCGGCCAAGCGGCTGAAGGCCGGGATCGCATCTCTGACGAGCAAGAGCAAGACGGGGCCGGGCGCGATCACCGTCTTCAAGGACTCCTATCGCGAGTATCAGCAAGAGGAGGAGCGTCGACTTGCCTACGTCGCCGTCACCAGGGCACGCAGCCACCTGCTCCTGACCGGAGCGCACTGGGCGGGGCAGAAGCAGCCGAAGGCGCCGAGCCCGTACCTGATCGAGGCCATGGAGGTGCTCGGTCGCAGGCCGATCGAGCCCGTGGATCCTGACGAGAACCCCTACGAAGGTCCGGGTGCCACGCTCACCTGGCCGCTCGACCCACTCGGTGCTCGGCGAGGCATCGTCGAGTCCGCGGCCGCAGCTGTGCGCGCTGCCGCCGAGGGCGAACCTGTGGCCTCCCAGGAGCTGGTCCGTCTGCTCGCCGAGCGTGCCGCACGAGTGCGCGGCGTCGATGCACCACCCCCGACTCGCGTGCCCGCTTCCCGCTTCAAGGACTACGTCACCGACTTCGCCGGCACGGTGTCTTCCCTCGTCCGCCCGATGCCCGAGCGACCCTATCGGCAGACTCGCCTGGGCACGCTGTTCCATGCCTGGGTCGAGCGGCGCAGCGAACTGGTCGGCGTGGGCCAGCGCGTCGACGAGGCACTCTGGGAGGTAGACGAAGACGACCTCTCCTTCGGGGAGAGCGCAGGCGGAGCGGAGGTGTCGTCGGCCGACGCCGCAGACCTCTCGACTCTGCAGGAGATCTTCGAGGCCAGCGAGTGGGGATCCCTCAAGCCCATCGCGGTCGAGATCGAGATCGACTTCGCGCTGGGTGGCGGCGCGCTGCCGGGCGATGAGGGCCATATCGTCATCTGCAAGCTCGATGCGGTCTACCGACGCGAGGATCGGGGCGGGCGTATCGAGATCGTGGACTGGAAGACGGGCAAGGCCCCGCGCACACCCCAGGAGCGGGAAGAGCGGATGCTGCAGCTCGCGCTGTATCGCCTCGCCTATCACCGCCGATTCGGCGTGCCGCTCGATGAGATCGATGTCGCGCTCTACTACGTCGCAGACGACCTCGTCATCCGCGGTGACCGGGTCTACTCCGAGCCGGAGCTCTTCCAGCGCTGGAGCGCTGCTCGGGCGGCCCGCTGAGCTTCATCTTCCGGCGACCCCTCGTCGGAGCCATCCGCCTTCTCGGGCGTGTCGGCATGATGAGCATCGCCGGTCGTGCGCCGCTCCGCACCGCGGTCTTCCGAGCGCTGGTCTCGCACCCCGGACAGGTCCTCGGTCTCGAGGCCACCCACCTGGAGGCGATGGGCGGCATCCGCCGTCTCACTGAGATCGCTCGTGCTCTGGGCGTCGCTGTCGTCGCGCCAGAGGTCGTCCGGGTTGTACGCGTCGGTCTGCATCGATGTGTCGACCCCGGAGACGGCGCTCGACGGAACCCGGTCGAGCGCATCGAGAGCAGACTCGACACCCTCGTTGCGCGATGCGATCACGCCGAGATCGTCGCTGTGCAGTCCGTCTGCGAGCGCCTCGAGGAGAGCGGCGGCATCGTCGACGATGTCGGGTCGGTGAAGCGAGTCCCCATGCACCAGCCAGCGGGCGAACTCGAGCTCGGCGAGCAGCCGAGCGCGCACCTCGAGTGCTGCGTCCGGGCCGCGATCGGCGGCGCGAGCATACGACGCGTGGACGTCATCTGCGGCATCAGGGGCGGTCGACAGCCATGAGAGGTCGATCGCCGGGTCGCCCACAGCCAGCGAATGCCACCCGACGAGTCCGGTGACCTCGGGGCCGAGCTCCGGGTCGTCGCGGAAGATGAACGAGGTGGACTGCACTCCACCCAGCACGACCGTCGATTCGAAACGCCAGAGGTCGTCGTCGGCGATGGCGTCGCGCCACCTCACCGTGAGTCGAGCGGGGACGCGCCCGGTCGATGCCGCGGCGTCGACCAGTCGAGCGAGTTCGTCGCGACTCTCCTGAGCAGACCGTGTGGTCAGACCGGCGCCGCGCACGACCGACGTGGGAAGCGCGTGGACGGCGGCGATCGCCGCGCCCATCGATTCGGCGGCGCCCCGGCCCGCTGGCACCATCGCGGCTTCGATCTGGAAACCGGGCAGCAGCTCGGTCACCAGTGCGTGTGCGTCCGCCAGCCGGGTCTCGCCGATGTACTCGGGAGCTCTGAAGGGCAGCATCGCCCGCGCACCGGCCGTCAGTGCTCTGAGGGCGAGGGCCTCGGCGGCGAGCTCCCGAGAGGTCTCGTCGTCGTCTGCCACGCGGATCGCGAGCTCGCGTCCGTCGGCGAGCGTGGCGACGGCGGAGTCGAAGCGGCCGTCGCCGTCGGCACTGAGCGCGCGCGCCCCGGTCACCTCGGCGCCGGGCAGTGCGGCAGTCACCGCCGCGGCTAGAGTGAATGGAGAGCGTCCCATGCCTCCAGGGTAGGTGGACGTGGGGGCGGTCCCGCTTCCGCCACGCCCGTGAGAGAGGAGCCGATGATCGCCGACAGCAGCACTTCCCTCGACCGCGCAGCGGATCTGCGCATCGAGCCAGGGATCCTCGATCGACTCCGCGCAGAGGAGGCGACGAGGGTGATCGCCGTGCGCGATGGTCGGGTGCGCATCTCGGGCGCCGATCTCGATCCGGCCACCCTGCTGCGGGTGCCGGCCTCCGAGATCGTCGACGCCACCTGGGCGCTCCTCGGGCGCGACGGTGACGGAACCGCTGTGCTTCTCGCGGTGCTGCCGCCGGAGGGCGACACCGTCGACACCGCCCCGGATGAGGTCTGGCTGGGCCTTCGCGACCTGGGCGCGCGTCTCGGCTCCGGCGACACAGAGCTGCTCATCGAGGCCCTCGCGCTCGGCGGCTGGTTGCGCGACGCGCCGTTCTGCCCCCGCTGCGGGGGAGCGACCGAGCTGCGGCAGGCCGGATGGTCGCGCCGATGCCTCGTCTGCGGTCGCGAGCACTTCCCCCGCACGGACCCTGCGGTCATCGTCGCGGTCGAGAGCTCGGACGGCGAACAGCTCCTGCTCGGGGCGAACGCGAACTGGGGCGGACAGATGTACTCCTGCTTCGCCGGATTCACCGAGGCGGGCGAGTCGCTGGAGTCGACGGTGCATCGGGAGCTCGAGGAGGAATCGGGCGTCCGACTGGCCTCACTGCGCTACGTATCGTCTCAGCCCTGGCCTTTCCCTCGCTCGCTCATGCTCGGGTTCCGTGCGGTGGCGTTGGACGACCACGTGCTGCGTCCGGACGGCGAGGAGATCATCGACGTGCGCTGGTTCTCTCGCGACGAGATCGGGTCCGCTCTCGCAGGCGACGGACCGGTCGGTCTGCCTGGGCCCGCATCGATCGCGCGCGCACTCATCCTCGAGTGGTTCGAGGAGCGCGCGTGAGCGCGCTCGAAGCCCTCGACGATCGACAGCGGGAGGCGGCATCCGTTCTGCGTGGTCCCGTCGCCGTGCTGGCCGGCGCGGGAACGGGCAAGACGCGTGTGATCACCCATCGGATCGCCCATGGTGTCGACACCGGGGCGTATTCGCCGTCTCGGGTCATGGCGGTCACCTTCACCGCGAAGGCCGCGGGAGAGCTCAGGGGACGCCTGCGCGCTCTCGGTGTCGAGGGGGTTGCCGCGCGCACGTTCCATGCCGCGGCGCTCGCCCAGCTCAACTTCTTCTGGCCGACGTTGGCCGGCTCGCCCGCGCCGTCGATCATCGACAACAAGGTGAGACTGCTCGGCCAGGCTGCGGACTCGATGCGTCTGCGCCCGAGCACTGCGACCCTCCGCGACATCGCCTCCGAGATCGAATGGCGCAAGGTGTCGATGCTCTCGGTCGAACAGCACTCGCTGCTCGGTCGCACGGTGAGCGGGATCGACTCCGCGCAGTTCGTCGAGCTGCAGCAGCGCTACGAGGCGCTGAAGGACGAGCGGCGCCAACTCGATTTCGAGGACGTGCTGCTCGCATGCGCCGGGATGCTCGAAGCGGAGCCGCGCGTCGCCGCCTCCGTGCACGAGCAGTATCGCCACTTCACGGTCGACGAGTATCAGGACGTCTCTCCGCTCCAGAACCGACTGCTCGAACTCTGGCTGGGAGACCGCAAGGACATCTGCGTCGTCGGCGATGCGAGCCAGACCATCTACTCGTTCGCCGGCGCGGAACAGCGCTTCCTGCTCGAGTTCGAGCGACGTCATCCGGATGCCACGGTCGTGCGGCTCGAGACGAACTACCGTTCGCAGGCGCCGATCCTCGAAGCGGCCAATGCTCTCATGAAGGGGCGGCCGGGCGCGCTCGAGCTCATCCCGGCGAGAGAGACGTTCAACGCGGAATCACCCACGGTCACGGCCTACGACTCCGAGCGCGACGAGGCCGAGGGGATCGCCGCTGCCGTGGCGGCGCGGATCGAATCCGGGGCGTCGCCTTCGGAGATCGCAGTGCTCTATCGCGCCCATGCCCAGTCGGCGGTGCTGCAGCAGGCGCTCGCCGCAGAGGGGATCCCGACCTCGGTGCTGGGCGGAATGCGGTTCTTCGCCATGCCGGAGGTGCGTCAGGCGATCCTGGCGCTGAGGGCCGCCGCCGTCGCCCCGACGGAGCAGGGGTTCCTCCCCGGTGTTCAGCGAGTCCTCCGCGAGCTGGGGCTCTCCGACGAGCCACCCGCGGCCGGTGGCGCGCAGCGCGACGGGTGGGAGGCTCGCCGCGCGATTCTGCGTCTCGCCGAGGATGCGGGGCCGGACGAGAACCTGCGCACCTTCAGCGATGCGCTCATGGCACGGGCGAAGGACCAGCACGAGCCCACGATGCGCACCGTGACGCTCTCGACACTGCACGCCGCCAAGGGTCTCGAATGGCCGCACGTCCACCTGGCCGGGTGGGCAGAAGGCGCGCTTCCGATCTCGTACGCCACCGGCTTCGAGGCGATCGACGAGGAACGCCGCCTCGCCTACGTCGGCGTCACGCGGGCCGCGCGTACTCTCTCGCTGTCGTGGTCGCGCTCAGCGGGGCGAGGGGAGCGGGCGCCGTCGCGGTTCCTGGCAGAGATGGGAACGACTGCGCGCGGCACCGGCATTCTGCATGAAACGTCACCGAACGCCACTCGCGCCGGCCATCGCCGCTGACGTCGACGAACGAGCCCGCTGATGACGACTCCGCAAGGAGCCGCGCGACGAGCGTCGCCGCGTCCGCGATCCGAGCGACGCTGATCGGACCCGACGCTCGCCCGATGAGCTGCGCGTGCATCCGCGGCCAGGCGTCGTCGCGCTCGCGTTCGTGCTCGTCGCGGCAGGTGAGACAGGGGGTCTCGCCGGGCACCACCAGGGGGCCGACGGTCGTCCGCCCTCGCTCGAGCGCCACGGGGAGATGCGAGGTGTCGTCGCGAAGGTAGCGGGCGAAGTGCAGGGCGGCTGCTGCGCCTTCGACGAGCACGACTCCGATGTCGGCGGGGTTCTCCCGCGCCCCAGCGGCGATCCCCTCGTCGAGAAGTGCTTCGCGCATGCGGTAGTCGCAGCGCGCGTCGGCGACGTCGATGCTCTCCACCCATGCGGCCCTCGGCGCCGGGGCGTCGTCGACGAGCAGCGGTTCGAGTCGTGAGAGAAGCATCCGTGCCTCCGCGCGCGGTGCACCCGCGGCGTGCGCGACCACATCGAAGGCCGTGCGCCGGAACCCGGCAGCCATCCGACCGATCAGTCGCTCGACCCACGGCTCGGACGCCGCGATGCGCAGCGTGCCTTCGATGCCGATCTGCAGTGTCTCACCGTCTCGCCAGAGCAGCGGAACGGCGGGATCCAGGCGGGTGATGGTCTTGGGTGTCAGAGGAGACATCCCTCGATTCTGCGCAAAGCCGAACTTCCGATGGGGGAGTCTCGGGCATCCGTGGAAAAGTCAGCGCACCCCGCTCCCGCCCCCGCTCACACCGGGCGATCGCCTCCCGGGCCGTCACCGCCGTCGGAGTCCTGCTCATCCTCCGAGGCGTCAGATCTCTCCGGCTGCTCGCTCGAGAAGTCGTCGCCGTCCAGCAGACGGGCCAGGGCCTCGTCGAACTCATCTGCGACGGGCTGCTCGCCTCGTGCGCTCGCCTGAAGTCGCGCGATGAGCGCGGACGGGTCGTCGATGTCCTCCGAGGTGGGCATGAGGTCGGGGTAGTCCCAGAGCGCGTCGCGTCCTGCGATGCCGACGGCGTCGGTCACCGCCTGCCACATGGCCGAGGCCTCGCGCAGACGACGAGGCCGCAGCTTGAGGCCGACGAGCGCGCCGAGAGCGTCCTCGGCCGGACCGCCGACCGCGCGGCGACGGCGGGCCGCCTCGGCGATCCGTGCCCCATCGGGGAGGCGAGACGTGGCCTGAGCCGTCACCACGTCGACCCAGCCGTCGATCGTCGCCACGAGGTTCTCGAGACGCGCGAGGGCCTCGCGCTGCGCCTCCGTCTGCGTGGGCAGCAGAGCACCGCCCTCGATGGCCGCGCGGAGCTCCTCGGGGTTCGAGGGATCGAGGCGGCTCGCGACGTCTTCGAGTGCATCGACATCGACCGTGACTCCGCGCGCGAAGTCGGTGATCTGGGCCATGACGTGCAGGTGCAGCCACTTCGAATGGCGATACAGCCGGGCGTAGGCGAGTTCGCGGGTCGCGAGGTAGAGGGTGATCTGGTCTTCGGGGATCTCGAGACCGTCGCCGAACGCCGTCAGGTTCTGCGGGATGACAGCCGCGGTTCCGGCCGGAAGCACGGGGATGCCGACGTCTCCGCCCGACACCACCTCGAGCGCGAGGTTGCCGAGCACCTGCCCGAACTGGGCGGCGAACACCGAGCCGCCAAGACCGCGCATGAGCTTGCCGGCGCCTTGCACGACGTCGCGCATCTCTTCGGGCACCTGCGTGTTGAGGGCGCTGGTGAGCGCATCGGCGATGCTCGTCGACACCGGGCCGGCGATCTCCTTCCACACCGGGAGGGTCGCTTCGACCCATTCGCCGCGTGTCATCGCCTTGGGCGCCTCGCTGAGCTCGGAGATCGTCGTCGCCTCGCCGAGCCACAGATCGGCGAGTGCGAACGAGTCGACGAGCGAGCTCCGCGAACCGTCGGTGATGCCGAGGCCGTCGCGGTTGGCGATGTGCAGCGCCTGACGCAGCGCGTTCTCCCAGGCGTCGCCGCCGAACGCTCCCTGCAGCTGCGACATGATGGTCTGCATCATCGCCGGGTCGAACTGGATTCCATCCATGCCCGCGAAGGCGTTCTGCAGCGCCTCGGGGTCGATGTCGCCGGCACCCTGGCCGGACATCATTCGTCGGAGGAACTCCTGGAAGTCCTCGGGGGTCGGGTCGTTGTCTGACATGTCGCTCGCCTCTCAGCACGCCTAAAGCCGTGGCATCTACGCTAGTCACAGGATCGGCCGCGAGACCCCGAAGCGGGCAGATCGCTGTACGCCGCCCGCGAACGACGGAGGAACCTGTGGATCGAACCCGGCCTGTGAGGCTCGGACTTGGCGTCTGGGCGCTGGTCGTCGCGTTGATCGCGCTCGTCGTGCTGACCTTCCTCCCGACGCCGTACGTCATCCAGCGTCCCGGCCCGGTCTACGACACCCTCGGCACTGCGGCCGGCGCAGACGGCGAGCAGGTTCCCCTCATCCAGGTCGAAGGCACCGAGACGTTCGAGACCGCCGGATCGCTCGACCTCACGACGGTGCAGGTCGTCGGCAACCGCGAGCGCACACCGAGCTGGTTCGAGCTCGCGCTGGCCTGGATGGACTCCTCCCGAGCGGTGGTCCCTCTCGACTCGGTGTTCCCCGAGGGTGTCACGACAGAGCAGCGGGACGAACGCAACGCGACGCTCATGGTCGACTCGCAGCACGAGGCGACAGCCGCGGCGCTCAACGAGCTCGGCTACGACACCGGAGCCGAGGTCGTCGTGCAGGAGGTCGTCGAGGATGCGCCGGCCGAGGGCGCTCTCGAGGCGGAAGACGTCATCACGGCCGTCGACGGCACCGCAGTGGCCTCGGCCAAGCAACTGCGTCAGGCGATCCAGGATGCTGCCGGTGCGCCCGTCGAGCTCACCGTGCAGCGCGGCGGCGAAGAGCAGGTCGTCGAGGTGACGCCGGCGAAGCAGACCGACGGCGACGTGACGACGTGGCTGATCGGCGTGACCCTGCGCACGGATTACGACTTCGAGATCGATGTGACGCTCCAGCTCGACAACGTCGGCGGCCCGAGTGCCGGGATGATGTTCGCACTCGGCATCATCGACACCGTCACCGAGGGAGAGCTCAACGGCGGGAAGAACGTCGCGGGCACCGGCACGATCGAAGCCGACGGCACGGTCGGACCGATCGGCGGCATCCGGCAGAAGCTCTACGGCGCTCGTGATGCGGGCGCGGAGTACTTCCTCGCACCGTCGACGAACTGCGACGAGGTCGCCGGCCATATCCCCGACGGCCTGACCGTGATCAGCACGTCGAGCCTGGAGGAATCGCTCGCCGCGCTCGATGTGATCGCCGAGGACGGTGACGTCGGATCCCTGCCGTCATGCGACGTCGTGACCTCCCCGTGACAGGGATGACAGCCGCAGCACAGTAAGGCGTGCCTAGGATGGGACGGTGACCTCGACTTCTGCACCGAACCCGGCCACTCCCCGAACCTCGCGACGAATCTTCGGCATCTCGTTGGCGATCATCGCCGCGCTGATCGCCGCCTTCTTCGTCTTCGCGTCGCTCTACACCGAATACCTCTGGTTCGACCAGGTGGGCTTCGAGGGAGTTCTCACCACCCAGTGGATCGCCACGGCGGTGATGTTCGTCGTCGGATTCCTCGGCATGGCAGTGCCCCTGTTCGTGGCCATCCAGCTCGCGTACCGGCTGCGCCCCGTCTACGTGCGGCTCAGCTCGCAGCTGGACAGATACCAGGAGGTCATCGAGCCGCTGCGCCGCCTCGCGATGTGGGGCATGCCGATCTTCTTCGGTCTGTTCGCGGGCTTCTCCGCGGCCAGCCAGTGGAAGACCGTCTGGCTCTGGGTGAACGGCGTCGCCACCGACACCGTCGACCCGCAGTTCGGCGTCGACACCGGCTTCTACATGTTCGCGATGCCCTTCTACTCGATCCTCCTGGCCTTCGTGTCGGCGGTCCTGCTGCTCACCCTCATCGTGACCGCCCTCGTGTCGTACCTCTACGGTTCCGTCCGGATCGGCCAGGGCGAGCTGCGCATCTCGAAGCCCGCCCGCATCCAGCTCGCGATCATCGCGGGTCTCTACCTGCTCGTGCAGGCGGCGAGCCTGTGGCTCGACCGGTACAAGACCCTCGTCGCCCAGGACGACCGCATCGTCGGTCCTGCGTACACCGGTGTCAACGCGACGATCCCCGGTCTCGCGATCCTCACGATCATCGCGGCGATCGTCGCGATCCTCTTCTTCGTCACGGCGATCATCGGTCGCTGGCGCTTCCCCCTCGCCGCGACGGCGCTGCTGATCGTCGCCTCGCTCGTCGTGGGCGTCGGCTTCCCGTGGGCGGTGACCACCTTCCAGGTGGCGCCGAACCAGAACGCGTACCAGGCGGAGTTCTACCAGCGGAACATCGACGGCACGAAGGAGGCGTACGGGGTCGCCGACCTCGAGACGACGCCTTTCGAGGCCGAGACCGACGCCGAGGCCGGCCAGCTGCGTGAGGATGCCGAGACGACGGCATCCATCCGCATCGTCGACCCCGCCGTGATCAGCCCGGCCGTGCGCCAGCTCGAGCAGTACCGCGGGTACTACCAGTTCCAGCAGAACCTCGATGTCGACCGCTATGAGATCGACGGCGAGATGCAGGACACCGTGGTGTCCGTCCGTGACCTCGACATGGAAGGCGTCGATGTCAGCAACTGGAACAACCGTGCCGCCGTCTACACGCACGGCTACGGCCTGGTGGTCGCAGCGGGCAACCAGCGCACGTCCGACGGCGAGCCGGTGTTCCTCGAGCGCGGCATCCCGTCCGCGGGATTCCTCACCGAGCAGGAGAAGTTCGAGCCGCGCGTGTACTTCGGCGAGAACTCGCCCGAGTACTCGATCGTCGGCTCGCCGGACGGCACCGACCCCGTCGAGATCGACTACCCGCGCGGCAAGGACGGCTCGACCGAGACCAAGACCACGTTCGAGGGCGACGGCGGACCGCAGATCGGCAGCACCTTCACGAAGCTGCTCTACGCTCTGAAGTTCCAGTCGGAGCAGATCCTGTTCTCCAACCTGGTGAACGAGGACTCCCAGATCCTCTACGACCGCGACCCCAAGACGCGTGTGCAGAAGGTCGCACCGTATCTCGAGCTCGACAGCGACCCGTACCCCAGCGTGGTCGACGGACGCGTGGTCTGGATCGTCGACGGCTACACGACGAGCGCGACCTACCCGTATTCGACGAACGTGAGCCTGTCGGAGGCCATTGCCGACTCGAACCTCCCGTCGCCCACGCTCGCGATCGACGACATCAACTACATCCGCAACTCGGTCAAGGCCACGGTCGACGCGTACGACGGCTCGGTGACGCTGTATGCCTGGGACGACGAGGATCCGGTGCTGCAGACGTGGCAGAACATCTACCCGTCGACGCTGAAGCCGGTGAGCGACATGTCGGCTGATCTGATGAGCCACGTGCGGTACCCGACCGACCTCTTCAAGGTCCAGCGCGACATCCTCGGGATCTACCACATCGACACCGCCGGCTCGTTCGCGCAGCAGGACAACCGCTGGCAGACGCCCAACGACCCGCGCAGCGACGCGGTCCTGCAGCCGCCGTACTACCTGACGATGCAGATGCCGGGGCAGGACTCCCCGCGGTTCTCGATGTTCTCGACGTTCATCCCGTCGGCGACGGGAAGCGGTGGCAACCGCGACGTGCTGATGGGCTACCTCGCCGTCGACTCGGACGCAGGATCCGAGGCGGGCGTCAAGGCCGAAGGCTACGGTCAGCTGCGGATGCTCGAGATCGACACCGATACGACGGTGCCCGGCCCCGGCCAGGTGCAGAACACCTACAACTCCGACACCGCCGTGGTGCCGCAGCTCAACCTGCTGCAGCAGGGAGAGTCCGAGGTGCTCTACGGCAACCTGCTGACGCTTCCCGTGGGTGGCGGTCTGCTCTATGTGCAGCCGGTCTACGTGCAGTCCTCCGAGGGCACGAAGCTTCCTCGTCTGCAGAAGGTCCTCGTGGCCTTCGGAGACAAGGTCGCTTTCGAGGACACGCTGACCGCGGCGCTCGACACCCTCTTCGGGGGTGACGCGGGCGCGGCCGGTGGAGACGACCAGGTCGAGCCGACCGAACCGGATCCGGACACCGGTGAGGTCCCGACCGAGCCGACCGTGCCGACCGACGCCGAAGCCGAGGCCCTCGCGGCCGCGCAGCAGGCGCTGACCGACCGCGAGGCAGCGCTCAAGGAAGGCGACCTGACCAAGTTCGCCGAGGCCGACAAGCGGCTCACGGATGCTGTGAACACGCTGCTCGGATTGGAACAGGGCGCGGGGGAGTAACCCTCTGCAGTGCCGGATGCCGCTCCTCTCGAGGGGCGGCATCCGTCGTATCCGGCCAGATCGCCCGCGGTTCGGAAGTCGCCGCGTGAGAAGGCGGCTCGGTCAGTCCGCGTCGTAGCGGCATGTGACGGCGCCGGTGCCGCTCAGCTCGACGACCAGCTCGCCGTTCCAGAGGATCTGACAGCTCACGGTCGAGTCGGAGTCGTCGTCCGGAGCGGTGACGGCGATCTCCGCCGAATCCCCGGTGGTCGTGTACTGCTTCCAGCCGCTGGAAGCCCACTCCTCGTTGTATGACTGTGTGTCATCGGTGAACGAGACCGTGAAGGTGGGTCCGCCTGTGGCGCGCACCTCGACCTGATTGAGGCCGTTGCCGCCGAGGACGCCGACGGCCATCACGACGATCAGGATGAGATCGACGACGAGCGCGACCACTGCGACGATGACGGCTGCCGTTCCCGCGCGGGTCACCGCAGAGCGCGCACCTCGAACGCCCAGCAGGAAAGCCGCGATCGCCAGACACGCAGCTGCGGCTGCGATGGGGAGCAGAGCAGCGATCGGTAGGAAGAGCACGATCAGCGCGGCAGAGAGCAGCAGCGCCACGGCACCGGTCCAGATGCCGATGAGCGCGCGCCGTGATGAGCCGGATGCGGGCGCGCGACGGTTCCCCGCGGCGTTGTCGGGCGTCTGCGTCATTGTGGACCTCCGGGTCGTTGTCGTCCGCGGACCGCACTGCGATCGATGGTCGCGCCGTCCGGTTGGACAGTCTAACCAGGGCGCCGCGTGTGAGGCGGTCGTCGTGCTGCCGCGAGCGAAGCAGCCGGGCATTCGATTGGTCTCTCCGAGAAGGTGCCCCGATGATTCGAGAGGGACATACGGACGGCACTCATCGAAATCGAGACTGGGGGGGATCGAGACATGCCTGACTATTCGGAGCTGCCGGACATCATCGGCAAGATGAAGCGCGCTGCGATCGACTGTTTCATGGCGGATCAGGGCTTTCACCCGAACTGGGGTAATGACCAGATCTACGCGAAGTGGGGCTTCATGCTCAACTTCTACAATCGGCCGAACGCCGCTGGGGAGGGCGGCGGCGACGGCAACGGCGTGAACCACTCGGTCGCACCCGCGTTCGATGAGATCCGGGCGGCGATCGACTCGCGGGTCTCCAAGTGGTTGGACCTGCCCGACGGAGGCGACGCCTGCGATGCTCCGGCGAGTGCGACCTCTGCGGCGGCGGCCATCCTCGGCACATCCGGCGCGGGCGCATCGGTTCAGAACACCGGCGCGATCGGGACCGCCAACGACTCGGTGCACGAGATGATGGCCAACAAGATCGAGGGCAGCTTCAAGCCCGCCTTCATAGACAAGTACTACATCCAGTTCAAGTCCGTCACACACGGTCTGGGCGACGCCTGCGTCATCCTCCAACTCAACTACAGTGCTCAGGCCGCCATGTGGCCCGCCGCACGACAGGACGTGGTGTCGATCTGCGACAGTGCCCGCGCCGCCTGGGATCAGAAGGCGGGCAACGCGGCAGCCGCCAACGGCACCCTTGTGCTCACGGTCGTCGGGGCGGTAGCGGGGGTCGTGTCCGCGGTGGTGACAGCGGGTACGGGGACGGTGGCCGCAGCGGCGGTGCTCGCAGGTATCGCGGGAGCGGTGAGCAGCGGCGTGCAGGGGATCGCCCGCGACGTCGTCATCTCCGGCAACACCTATCTTGACATCCTGGAGTCGCTCGACGAAGCACTGACGAAGCTCGATGAGGCGCTCGAGGCTCAGGAGAACAAGCTCAACGACGCAATGACCGAAGCCGCGAGCATCATTCGATCCGACAACGCCACGTACAATCTGGACGCATTCGCGCTCGGGCCGTATCCGGTCGGCGACGGCACCATGAGCATGGACAGGAGCAACGCGACCGTGGTATCGAACAGCATGGGCAGGATCGATACGGAGCTTGCCAGCGCCGCAGCGACGCTCGGCAGCGCGCCGGGTGCGAACCCCACTCCGCGCAACGCCGGGGTCGGACGCTCCTCGAACGGCACCCACTACGCAGCAAGTGATCTCTATGCGCTGACGGCGCGTTGTCTTGCCCTCACCGTTGCCGAGTATGCCCGAGGTCACCAGCTGTTCGACGCGACGGTCGAGGACTACTTCTCGTCGGATGCGGCGGCTTCGCAGGAGGTCTCGCGCCTCCTCGCCGAAGAGATCCTCAGCGCGAACCTGGGGGTGTGAGCTGATGGAGAGTCGTCATCTCGGCCCGATCACCCTCGACGGCGGACCCGGCGGTGGCGCCATGAACGGCTCGGTGCCGTTCGAGGGGAAGGATGTGCAGGCGCGCATAGAGATCGACTACCCGGACCGCTTCGACGAGGCCGTGCTCAACGATGTCGACATGGTTCTCGACAATCTCGCGTTCCTCGACAGGATGGCACGCACCACCATCACCGAGGGAGTGCGACGCGACAGCTCGCCCGCGGCAGGCGTGTTCCGCACCTGGGAACAGGGCCGGGTGGGTGGCGGGTCGGAGGACGCCTTCGTCGACGGGCTCTCGGTCGCGCGTGTGCTCATCCTGCCCGACGGCGGGACCGCGAATAGGGATCGCGTGGTGATGAGCTATATCTCGGATGGCGCGCCCGCGCTCGAGAGCATCCGAGTGAAGTTCGTCGAGCCGACCGGTCCCGAACTCACGCGCAGCTACCGCTGACGTCTCGTAGTCATCGCAGACGCCTCGCGGCCGATCGCTCTCGATGAGCGTCGGCCGCGAGGGCTGCCGGTGGATGCACGCATACGAAAAAGCCCCTGATCAGGATTTCTCCCGATCAAGGGCTTTTCTTGTGTCGCATTCTCGTTGCGGGGACAGGATTTGAACCTGCGACCTCCGGGTTATGAGCCCGGCGAGCTACCGAACTGCTCCACCCCGCGGCACGTTTTATAGCCTAACACGGGAATCAGGAGTCCGCGAATCGAGGCGCGGCAGGCGCGATGGGGGAGGATGTGAGCATGACCGAGACCGCTTCCGCCGCCGTTCCCGTCGCCGTCTGCCAGTTCGCGCCGACGTCGTCGCGAGAAGGCAATCGCGACCGCATCGCGGAGTTGACGGCGGATGCCGCGGCGCGGGGTGCGCGGCTGATCGTCTTCCCCGAGTACTCGAGTTACTTCGTGGATCCGATGGACGAGTCCCTTGCGGCGAATGCGGAGAGTCTCGACGGTGATTTCGTGTCGACGCTGACGGCGCTCGCGGCGGACCACGGCGTCGTGATCGTGGCGGGTCTCGTCGAGACTGCCTCGGACGCCCAGCATGTCCACAACACCGTGGTCGCCGTGCGCGGTGACGGGATCCTCGCGAGCTATCGAAAGCAGCACCTGTACGACGCGTTCGGCCAGACCGAGTCGGACTGGATCGAAGCAGGCGATCTGGGGGCCGCCACCTTCGAGCTCGCCGGCATCCGCTTCGGGCTGTTGACCTGCTACGACCTGCGCTTCCCCGAGGTGTCGCGCACCCTGATCGACGCCGGCGCCGACGCCCTCGTGGTGCCGGCCGAATGGGTGCGCGGTCCGCTCAAGGAGCATCACTGGACGACGCTCCTGGCAGCGCGAGCGATCGAGAACACCGCGTATGTGATCGCCGCCGACCATCCGACCCCGATCGGCGTCGGTCACTCGCAGATCGTCGATCCGCAGGGGGTCGTGCTCGCCGGGGTGGGAACGACCGAGGGCATCGCGGTCGCGGCAATCGAGCGGGCGACCATCGAGCACGTGCGCGCTGTGAACCCCTCGCTGCGGGTGCGCCGATACGCCGTCGGACCGCGCTGACTCGGCCGAGAGGTCAGAAGCTCGACACGAGCCTCGTCGCCGCCTCCTCGAGGATCTGCACGCGTTTGCACGCCGCGAAGCGCACCAGTCCGGCGTAGTCCGCTCGGTGCGCCTCCGACACGAAGGCAGTCAGCGGGATCGCCACCACTCCCGCGCGCTCGGGGAGCGCGCGGCAGAATTCGGCCGCATCCGCTCCGCCGAGCGCTGACGCGTCGGCGACGGTGAAGTAGCCGCCCTGCGGCGCGAACACGGTGAACCCCGCATCACGGAGTCCCTCGCCGAGGATCTCGTGCTTGTGCGCCAGCGTCGCCGCGGCACCCGCGAAGAAGTCGTCTCCGAGCCGCAGACCCACCGCGATGGCCGGCTGGAAGGGCGAGCCGTTCACATACGTCAGGTACTGCTTGACCGTCAGCACCGCGGTGATGAGCTCCGCGGGGCCGTGCACCCATCCGATCTTCCAGCCGGTGGCCGAGAACGTCTTGCCCGCAGACGAGATCGTGAGCGTGCGCTCTGCGGCGCCGGGGAGCGTCGCGATCGGGGTGTGCGGACCTGTGAACGCAAGATGCTCGTAGACCTCGTCCGTGACGATGATCGCGTCGTGCAGCTCCGCGAGACGGACGACCTCCGCGAGCACCTCGCGATCGAAGACGGCACCGGTGGGATTATGGGGATCGTTGATCAGGATGATGCGTGTGCGGTCGGAGACCGTGGCCGCCAGGCGCTCGAGATCCGGCTGGAAGTCGGGGGCTCTCAACGGCACCGTGCGCAGTCGGGCACCTGCGAGAGCGACCGCGGCCGCATAGGAGTCGTAGTACGGCTCGAAGACGACGACCTCGTCGTCCGCGCTGTCGATGAGGGCGAGCAGAGTCGCGGTCAGCGCCTCTGTCGCGCCGGCCGTCACGATCACCTCGCGCGAGGGGTCCGCGTCCAGTCCGTAGAAGCGACGCTGGTGCTCGCTGATGGCGTCGAGCAGATCGGGGGTCCCTCTGCCGGGCGGGTACTGATTCATCCCGCGGGAGATCGCCTCCCTGGCAGCCGCGAGCACCTCCGCGGGGCCGTCCTCGTCAGGAAACCCCTGCCCGAGATTGATCGCACCGGTTCGAGCCGCAGCAGCGGACATCTCTGCGAAGATGGTGGGCGCGACGCTTCCGTCTGGTGCGAGCAGACCGGCTCCCGCTGCCGTGCGCCGCCATGCTCCGGGGATGACACTCATGAAGAACAGGCTAAGGCCATAGGTGAAACTCATCTTCGCCATACGAAACGCACAGATACAGGCGTCACTCTAAGAGGGCGTTGTTGAAGGAGCACACACCATGAACGAAGACAGCACCCAGGACCACTCGGCACCTGCGTCGAATGACGCAGCGCCGTCCACCGAGGCAGCAGAGGTCGTCGACCGTTCGACGACGGATGCCGCCGCTGAGACCCCAGGCACCGTCGCCGCTCCGGGGCCGTACCAGGGACACCATGTCCCCCCGACGTTCGCGTCGTCGCCGGCACCGGCATTCGAGGCTCCGAGCGCCCCGGTCGCACCCGCGGCCCAGACGGTGCCCCAGCCCTACTTCGGAGCTCCCGGACATCAGGCAGGACAGCATCAGCCAGGACCCCAGGCCGGACAGCACCAGGCACCCGTCGGCGGCCCGACCGCGACGTCGCCCGGTGCAGCATTCGGTCTCCACACCGCGGCCGAGCCCGGCCAGCCGGTCGATGGCTCCACGAAGGTCAAGGAGACGAAGCCCCGCGCCGGAGTGAAGTTCGCCGCGATCGTGCTCGCGGCCGCCCTCGTCGGCGGCGTCGCGGGGTTCGGCGGCGGAGCGATCCTCAACGGGATCTCGGATCAGGGGTCGACGGGCGTCGCGCAGGGCCCCGAGACCATCACCGTCAACAACCCCGGGTCGGTCAACGAGACCACCGCCGTCGCGACCGAGGCACTCCCGTCGGTCGTCACGATCGAGGTGGCGGGCTCCGACCAGGGTGGCAGCGGGTCGGGCGTCATCATCAGCGACGACGGCTACGTGCTCACGAACACCCACGTGGTGACCCTCGGCGGTGCCGTGGCCGATCCGACGATCCGGGTCACCACCTCTGACGGCCGCATCTTCTCGGCGACCGTCGTCGGGACCGACCCGATCTACGACCTCGCCGTGATCAAGCTCGAGGATGCGACGGATCTCACTCCGATCGACTTCGCCGACTCGTCGAAGCTCAACGTCGGTGACACCGCGGTGGCTCTGGGAGCGCCGCTCGGTCTGTCGAACTCGGTCACGACCGGCATCGTCAGCGCCCTGAACCGCAGCATCCAGATCGCGTCGTCCGCTCTCCCCGATTCGTCGTCGGAGGATGCTCCGCAGAACGAGCAGGAGACGCCCGAAGAGGGCGAAGGCCCCTTCCAGTTCGACCTGCCTGGCAACACCTCGCAGCAGAGCTCGGAATCGATCTCGATCGCCGTGATCCAGACCGATGCGGCGATCAACCACGGGAACTCCGGTGGTGCGCTCGTGAACGCCAAGGGCGAGCTGATCGGCATCAACGTCGCGATCGCGAGTTCCGGGAGCTCGGAGGAGTCGGGCTCGATCGGAATCGGGTTCGCGATTCCCGCCAACATCGCCCAGCGCGTGTCGGAGGAGATCATCGCCGATGGTGCGGCCAGCCACGGCCTGCTCGGAGCGTCCGTCAGAGACGCCGCCAGCGTCGAGAACGCCGACGTCTCGGGGGCGTACATCGCCGAGGTCACCGGGGGCGGCGCTGCCGCGGCCGGCGGGCTGAAGGCCGACGATGTCGTGACCGCCTTCAACGGAGTGCCCATCACGAGCGCCAGCGACCTCACGGCGCAGGTGCGCGCGGCCGCCGCGGGCAGCGACGCCAAGGTCACCTACATCCGTGGAGGCAAGGAATACGAGATCGAGGTCACCCTGGGCGAGCTCGCCGGCTGACTCGGGCGATCCCGCTCACCGAGAAGGGCGTCACCCCGCGATAGGCTCGCGGGGTGGCGTCCTTCTCTTTCGGCTCCGGCAATGCGGCCAAGCTGCTTCGGATACCGCTCTACCTCGCAGGGCGCGCCGGCACGCTCGTCATCCCTCGTGGCACGCGCTGGGTGTTCGGGTGCGGGGCCGGCGTCGGAGACGGGGCTCTCGCCCTGCAGCGCCTCGTCGCGGCCGAAGGGCACGACACCGTGTGGCTGACGTCCTCCGAGCGGGAGGACAGCGACGCCGCGGCGCTCGGCATCCGCACGACGCGCAAGGACAGCTTGCGAGGCTGGTGGGCCACGGCGCGCGCCGGCGTCGTCGTGGTGACGCATGGACTCGGCGACGTGAACCGCTATGCGGTGTCCGGTGCCTTCGTCGTGCAGCTGTGGCACGGCATCCCGCTCAAGCGCATCGGTCTGGACTCGCCCGCGACCACTCAGGTCCCGGACATCCCCGGGGCTCCGGTCCTGCGCCGCCTCATCGGCATCCTCTACCGGCGTGCGGCTCAGCGCATCCGAGTGCTGCCGGCCGCGTCGCACCGTTCGAGGGGGCGTCTCGAGTCGGCCTTCGCGCTCGGTGACGGCCGAGTCGTCGTCACCGGCGAGCCGCGTGTCGACGTGCTGTCGTCGAGTGACCCGATCGAGCGTCGGGCGAAGGCATCCGACGTTCTGGACCGTGCGCTCGGCGGACTGCCGACCGGCTCTCGGATCATCCTCTATGCGCCGACATGGCGTGACGGAGCTGACGACCCGGCGGTCCCGACGGCTGCCCAGTGGGTGCAGATCATCCGGGTGCTCGAAGAGAGTGACGCTGTGCTGCTCGTTCGCTCCCACCCGCTCGGCGAGGGCGGGTACGCGCCTCCGCTGCCCAGCCGACGGGTCAGGATGCTCGGATCCGGAGTGCTCTCCGATGTCACGCCCGTGCTGCCGGCGGTCGACGTCCTGGTCACCGACTACTCGTCGCTCGCATATGACGTGGGGCTTCTGCGGATGCCGGTGCTCTTCCTCGCCCCTGACGCCGAGGACTATGCCCGCACGAGAGGCTTCTACGGCCGATTCCAGGACGTCGCGGGCGAGGACGCCCCGACGAGTTGGGACGCGCTTCTGCCGCAGCTGTCGGCGCTGCTGGACGATGACGACGTCTTCGCCGCGCAGTCCGAGCGTTCCGGTACGCTCAGCGCGGAGATGCACGCCTTCCGCGACGGAGGCAACACCCGGCGCGTCTACGAGAAAATCCGTGCGCGGGGGATCCCCGCGCCGAAGGGAGCAGCATGACCACGGCCAGGATCGATGAGGCGGCAGAGACGCTGGTCATCGCAGGCGCCGGTCAGCGCCCGACCACGGCGGAGCTGATCGGGCCGCGGGCCCGTGTCGACGCTCGGGTCACCGGCGGAGGGAAGACCTGGAAGGCGACGTTCCCGCTGCGCGCGTCGCGGTGGGGCGGCCCGGAGCTGCCGCTTCCCACGGGGGACTACGAGCTGCGCATCGCGGGTGCCGAGTTCGGTGATCTCCTCATCGCCCCGGAGGTGCTGGCGGGTGTGCGGATCGCCGTCGACGGCGCGACAGTGCGGATCGCTGCGCCGATCGACCCTGCGTATGAGACGAGTGAGGGGCAGGCGACCCTCGAGGGGCGATATGTCGCGCATCCCGGAGCCACCGAGAACGCGGTCTTCTTCGAGAGCTTCTACGGCCGCACCGTCGGCTGCAACCCTCAGGCGATCGACCGCGCCCTCTTCGCGCAGGCACCGGATGTCGTGCGCTACTGGAGTGTCGTCGACCTGTCCGTGGCGGTTCCGGACGGGGCGATCGCGGTCGTCGAGGGCAGCCCGGAGTGGTGGCGGGCCCGTGCAGCGTCGCGGCTGCTGGTCGTCAACGATTGGCTGCGTCGCAGGTTCGTCCGCAAGCCGGGGCAGAAGGTGCTGCAGACCTGGCACGGCACTCCGCTGAAACGGCTCGCGCTGCACCGACCCGGATTCGACCCTCGCCGCATGGCGGCCGTCGTCAAGGAGTCGCGCCGCTGGGACGTGCTTCTGGCGCAGAACACCTACTCGGAGCGCATTCTGCGCAAGGCATACGCGTTCTTCGGACGACCGATCTGGGTCGAGGGGTATCCGCGGAACGACGCACTCGTCACCGGTGACGCCGCCGGCATCCGCGGCGACCTCGGCATCGCCGACGGCGAGCGGGTGCTTCTGTACGCCCCCACGTGGCGCGATGATCTGACCGAGATGGTCGACTTCATCGACCCGGAGGAGCTCGCCAGGCAGACGGACTCCGTCGTGCTCGTGCGTGGTCACTCGCGCACGATCGACACCGGGCGGGATCGAGCCGGTGCCCGTGTCATCGATGTCACCGGGTATCCCGAGACCTCGAAGCTCCTGCTCGCGGCCGACGTCCTGATCACCGACTACTCGTCGGTGATGTTCGATTTCAGCGTCACGGGAAAGCCGATGTTCTTCCTCGTGCCGGACCTCGATCACTACCGAGGAGAGCTCCGGGGGTTCTACTTCGATCTCGCGACGCGAGCGCCGGGGCCGCTCGTGCACTCCCAAGACGAACTCGTCACCGCGCTCGCCGACAGCGCGCATGAGAGCGTCTACGCCGAGCGCTATGCCGCCTGGCGGGCGCAGTTCAACTCGCGGGACGACGGGCACTCGGCGGAGCGGGTCGTCGCGCGCATCCTCGACCAGGGGTACGTCACCAGGTGATTCGACCCGCACCGCCGGCGGTGCGCTAGGGGAGTGGCGTGTTGCGGGTGCCGAGACGCGATGCGTCGACGGTGTCGCGAGCACCGCGCAGCACGCCGCCGAGGAAGCCGAGGCCCCACGAGAGGTGCATGGTCGGCAGCACGAGCAGCGTCCAGAGCCTCTGCCGTGGGCCGCCCCCGCCGGGCAGGCACGCGACGACGATCACCAGCATGAGGTACGCCACCAGCGGCAGATAGACGACGGCCGAGACGATCAGCGACAGCACTCCGGTGAGGACGCCGGTGAGCTGAAGGATCCCGGTGACGACGGCGACGGCGACGAGGACCACCAACGCAGGGGGAGCGAAGAAGCGGATGCCGTTGCGGCGCCCGTATCGGCGCACGAGCTCGCCGCGCCACGCTCCGGTCGCCCGGAACTGACGCGCGAGGCGCAGCCAGCTCTCGCGTGGCCAGTAGGTCACGGAGAGATTCGGGTCGAACCAGACGAGGTGCCCTGCCTGGCGGATCCGGAGATTGAGCTCCCAGTCCTCGCCGCGGCGGATCGACTCGTCGAAGAGCCCCACTTCTTCGAGCACCGTCCGGCGCATGACGCCGAGGTACGCGGATTCGGCTTCACCCTCGTGAGTGCCACCGTGATATGCGCCGCCACCGAGACCGACCGGCGAGTTGTAGAGGCGCGCCACCGACGTCTGGAACGGTGTGCGGCCGTCAGCGCGCATCACGCCGCCGACGTTGGCAGCGCCCGTGCGCTCGAGGGTCTGCAGCGCGAGCGCCGCGTACCCGGGAGCGAGTTCGGAATGCGCGTCGACGCGGACGATCGTCGCGAAGCGGCTGGCCCGGATCGCCGCGTTCAATCCGACCGGGATGTGCGCGGCGGGGTTGTCGACGAGCCGGATCCGGTCGTCTTCCGCTGCGAGACGCTGAGCGAGCTCCGTCGTGCCATCGGTGGACGGCCCGAGCGCGAGCACGAGCTCGGCCGGAACGCTCAGCTCCTGCGCCAGCACGGAGGCGATCGCGTGCTCCAGGTAGGCGCGTTCGTTGAGCACGGGCATGACGAACGACACTCCGTTCTCGGGGGTGGCGATGTCGTTGTCAGGCACATGACGATCATGGCATGCACTGCTCGGACGTTCGCTGATTCGAGACAGCGAGGGTCTCGGGGAAGCCGTCGGCTCGACCCCTCGTACTCGGTATCCTGGAGGGATGGGTGCAGTGTCCGACGTGAAGAAGGCCTACCGTCTGCTGAAGCGGGCGCTCGCCTCGCGCAAGGCTGTACAGCGAGTGCGACGGCGCCTCGCCGAACGCGAACCGCACCAGCCGGAGCACTACCAGGTGGCCGTGTACTTCGCCGACGGCGACGTGAACATGTACCAGATGCGGCAGTGGTACCGCCCGCTCGCCGAGCTGTCGAAGCGGTGGCCGGTCGTCGTGCTGTCCCGTTCGGCGACGGGTGCCGACAAGCTGCTCGACGAGGACGGCCCCCCGGTCGCCTTCGTCCCCACGATCCGTGACCTCGAGAAGTTCATCTCATCGCAGGACATCCGCGTCGTCCTGTACGTGAACCAGAACACCCGCAACTTCCAGATGTTCCGCTACGGCAGGCGCTGGCACGTGTTCATCAACCACGGCGAGTCCGACAAGATGTACATGACCACGAATCAGTACAAGGCGTATGACTATGCGCTTGTCGCCGGGCAGGCCGCACGCGACCGTCTGTCGCGGACGCTCTGGGACTGGGACATCGATCGGCGCACGATCGAGATCGGCCGCCCGCAGGCCGACCACTACTCGGGGACGCTCCCGTACGTGCCCGACGAGCGCACGGTCGTGCTCTATGCCCCGACGTGGGAAGGCGACCGCCCGAGCGCGCACTACGGGTCGATCGCCACGCATGGCGAGACCCTGGTCACGACGCTGCTCGCGTCCCGCGGTCACCGCGTGATCTACCGGCCGCACCCCCGAAGCGGGGTCGTCGACGACGAGTACGGCGCAGCGCACCGTCGCATCATCGCGGCGATCGCGGCGGCGAACGCCGCCGACCCCACGGCCCAGCACGTGTACGACAACGGGGCGGAGCTCGGATGGCAGCTGGCTGCCGCCGATGTCGCAGTCGTCGACATCTCGGCGATGGTCTACGACCGCCTGGCCGTGGGCAAGCCGCTGATGATCACGCGACCGGCAGACGAGCGTGCGTCGATCGACACCAACGGCTACCTGTCGGACTGCGAGTGGCTCAGCGCGGACGCTGCGGGGGACATCGTCGCCGAGGTCGAACGCGTCCGTGCCGACGAGGTGGCCATCGCCAGGCTGCGCATGTGGGTGCAGCACTACTTCGGCGACACGACGCCGGGTGCCGCGACCGAGAAGTTCCACGCCGCGATCGAGCGCCTCATGAAGGAGTGGCATCAGTGGCAGGCGCACGAGGTCGGGGCGGTGCGCGGCGACGAGGACGACGACGACGAAGAGGCCGACGAAGAGGAGGTCTGACGATGGACCTTCCGCTCACCGCTGCAGTCGCCTCGCATCTCGAGGTGCTGACCGACGCGGGCTCGACCAATGAGGTCCTGAGCGAACGCGCGCGCGAGTCGTTCTCGAGCCCGCACCTGTCGGTGCTCCTCACCGACAACCAGACAGCGGGTCGCGGTCGACTCGGCCGCTCCTGGACGGCCGCGCCGGGCGCGTCGCTTGCCGTCTCCGTTCTGCTGCGGAGGTTGCCGTCGGCCGATGCGCGCGGCTGGATCCCGCTCGCGGCCGGGGTGGCGATGGCGGATGCGATCGCCGAGCAGCTTCCCGACCACGCGGTGGCAGTCAAGTGGCCGAACGATGTGCTGGTCGACGGTCGCAAGATCTGCGGGATCCTGGCGCAGGCGACACAGGATGCCGTGGTCGTGGGAACGGGTGTGAACACGGCGATGACAGCGTCTCAGCTGCCGGTGCCGACGGCGACCTCCTTCGCCGTGATCGGCGTCGAGGTCGACGCCGATCGCCTGCTCGCCACCTATCTGCGAGCGCTCGACCAGCTGGTCGCCGACCTTGCCGCAGCGGGCGATGCCGTCTCGAGCGGCCTTCATGCCGCGGCGAGCGAGCGCTGCGCGACGATCGGTCTTGACGTGAAGGTCTTGCTCCCCGGCGACTCCGTGCTCGTCGGAACAGCCACAGGACTGGATGCCGACGGTCGACTTCTGGTGCTGGCGGAGGGCGCTGAGCGGCCGATCTCCGCGGGCGATGTGGTGCACGTCCGGCCGGCGTGACCCTGACACGCCCGGCGCGCGAGCGGCGATGTCGGCGGTTACGGGCACAATGGAGGGGTGACTCAGCCCGTGACTCTCGGCGGAAGGCCGACGATGCCACCGCCGGGTGCGCCCGCCGAAGAACTGCTCATCGCTCGGTTCCGCGCACACGCCCGGAGGCTGTTCTGGTCCGCGCTGGTGCTGGTCGCGGTGTTCGGGGCCACGACCTTCTTCTATGACAATCTCCCGGCGCCGTTCGAGAACTGGATGCTGCTGAGCGCGGCCGCAGCGATCGTCCTCCTGCTGGTGGTCGTGCCCTGGGTCGTCTGGTACTCGCGTTCGGTGACGCTCACCACGCGGCGGGTCATCGTGAACCACGGCATCGGTGCGCGCAACAGGCAGGAGATGTCGCACGCTCGCGGCTATACGATCGGCGTCCGCCGCGGCGTGATCCAGCGGATGTGGGGAGTCGGCACGATCACCCTGTCCAACGGGGTCGACGCGCCGCTGCGCCTCGCCAACGTCCCGAACGTGACGCTCGTGCACGAGACGCTGGCCGATCAGATCGAGGTCAGTCAGATCCTGGCGCACCGCGATGCGCAGGCGGGCAACGACGGGACCACGGGGTTCTGAGCAGAGCCTCGCTTGGCCGTGGTAGGCGCGACGAGTGAACGGCGTGCGCGCCGATGCGCGAGAATGGTCAGGACGAATGGAGGCGGCCCATGGCGCTGCGCGTTGGTGTGATCGGTGGAGGCCAGCTGGCTCGGATGATGATCGCTCCGGCGGTCGAGCTCGGACTCGACCTGAGGGTGCTCGCTGAAGACGAGGGGATGGCGGCGCAGCTCGCCGCGACCGAGGTCGGCGACTATCACGACCTCGAGGTCGTCCGCGCGTTCGTCGCAGACGTCGACGTCGTCACCTTCGACCACGAGCACGTCCCTCAGCAGGTGCTGCGGGCTCTCGTCGCCGAGGGCGTCGCGGTGCACCCCGGACCCGATGCTCTGCAGTTCGCCCAGGACAAACTCCTCATGCGGGCGCGGCTCGAAGAACTCGGCGTTCCTCAGCCCGACTGGGCGCCGGTTCGCGATGCGTCCGAGCTGCAGGCGTTCCTCGATGAGCACGATGGGCAGGGTGTCGTGAAGACGCCGCGCGGTGGCTACGACGGCAAGGGCGTGCGCGTCGTCCGTGCGGCGAGCGAGGCTCAGGACTGGCTCGACGGGCTCGCCGACGGCGAGGCTCTGCTGGTCGAGGAGCTGGTCGGATTCGTTCGTGAGCTCGCGCAGCAGGTGGCCCGCCGTCCCAGCGGCCAGATCGTCGCCTATCCGGTCGTCGAGACCGTGCAGCGCGAGGGCGTGTGCGCCGAGGTGATCGCGCCGGCGCCGCATGCGACCGACCGTCTCGCCCAGGTCGCCGAAGAGATCGGGCGGTCGATCGCCGAAGGACTCGGGGTCACGGGCATGCTCGCGGTCGAGCTCTTCGAGACCGACGACGAGCGGATCCTCGTGAACGAGCTGGCGATGCGCCCGCACAACAGCGGCCACTGGAGCCAGGACGGTGCCGTGACCGGACAGTTCGAGCAGCATCTGCGTGCGGTCGCCGATCTGCCCCTCGGCGACACCGCGCCTCACGCCGCCTGGTCCGTGATGGTGAACATCCTCGGAGGGCCGCAGAGCGGCTCGCTCGGCGAACGCTTCGCCGGAGCGATGGAGGCGCATCCGTCGGCCAAGATCCACACCTACGGAAAGGCCCCGCGTCCTGGCCGCAAGGTCGGACACGTGAACGTGACAGGCGACGACCTCGACGATGCGGTGTACGTGGCCCGTGCGGCAGCGGCTCACTTCGACTGAGGGTGCGTCGAGGGGTGTGCCGTTCGGGGTTTCTCCCAGCACCAGACCGTAGCCTGAGTGGGTGACTGAGCCATTGCACTCCTCCACCGCGCCCCTCGTCGGCGTCGTCATGGGATCCGACTCCGACTGGCGCGTGATGAGCGACGCCTCTCAGTCGCTGACGGACTTCGCGATCCCGCACGAGGTGGAGGTCGTCTCGGCGCACCGCACCCCTGACAAGCTCATGCAGTACGCGAGGGAAGCGCGCGGTCGCGGCATCCGAGTGATCATCGCAGGCGCCGGTGGTGCCGCACATCTTCCCGGGATGCTCGCCTCGATGACGGCGCTGCCGGTCATCGGCGTCCCCGTGCCTCTCGCCTACCTCGACGGGATGGACTCGCTCCTGTCGATCGTGCAGATGCCCGCCGGCATCCCTGTCGCGACGGTGTCGATCGCGGGAGCGCGCAACGCGGGTATCCTCGCCGCACGTATTCTCGGCACCTCCGACGACGACCTCGCCGATCGCATCGAGGCGTACGCGCTCGATCTCGAAGCGCAGGTCGAGGAGAAGAACGATCGGCTGAAGGGGGCCCTGTGACCCTTGCGCCGCCGCGAGGGTCGGCGCGACCGCTGATCGAGACCCGCCCCCTGCGGCATCCGAACACCGCGGATCCAGGGATGATGACCAAGCGCGGCTGGTGGCTGGTGCTGTTGAACCTGCTCGTGCCCGGTTCTGCTCAGGTGCTGGCCGGCAATCGCCGGCTCGGGCGCATCGGTCTCGGAGCGACGCTGCTCGCGTGGTTCCTCGTGATCGTGGGCGCGGGTTTGGCGCTGTTCGCGCGGCCGGTGCTGCTGTGGCTCACCGTCGGTGGCGGCTGGTTCTCGGCGGTCGTCCTCACGCTCGTTCAGGTGCTGCTGATCGCCTACCTCGTGCTCTGGGTGGTGCTCACCTTCGACGTGCTGCGTCTCGTCAGACTGATCAGAGTCCCCGGTCCCTCGAAATTCGCGATCCCTCTCGTCGCCCTTCTTCTGCTCGGTCTCGTCGGAACGGGCACCGGATACGCCGCGTCCTATGTCGGCACCGCGCGGGGCACGATCAACACGATCTTCGGCCAGAGCGGGCCGAGTCTGCCGCCGAGCGAGGGGTACTACAACATCCTGCTGCTCGGTGCGGACAGCGGTGAGGGCCGCGACTCGATGAGGTTCGACAGCATCTCGGTGGTCTCGGTGAACGCGACCACCGGCGCCGTCACGATCACCGGCATCCCGCGTGAGCTTCCCAATGCGCCCTTCAGCGAGGGAAGCCCGATGCAGGCGCTGTACCCGAACGGCTTCGAGGGTCACAGCTCGAGCTCATGCGGATGGAACGGCTGGATGAACCACGTGCGCAACGCCGCGGAGATCTGCCGCGACGACAACGGCGCCTCGCTGTATCCGGACGCCGCGGCGCACGGTTCCGATGCGGGCATCGAGGCCACCAAGGATGCGGCCGAGGGCGTTCTCGGCATCGAGATCCCGTACTACGTCTTCGTCGACATGCACGGTTTCGCGGCGCTCGTCGACGCGCTCGGCGGCGTGGACATCAATGTCACGGAACGGCTTCCCAAGGGCGGTCCGCCCGAGGGCACGGACCCCTACGACGTGGATGCGTGGGCGATCGGCTGGATCGAGGTCGGTCAGCAGCATATGGACGGCGACACCGCCCAGTGGTATGCGCGATCGCGCTACACGACGAGCGACTGGGACCGCATGAAGCGCCAGCGCGAACTGCAGGAGGCGATTCTCGCGCAGTTCACACCGCAGACCGTGCTCACGCGGTTCAACGAGGTGGCTTCTGCGGGAACAGCGCTGATCAGCACCGATCTGCCTCAGGACAAGCTGCCCGAGTTCTTCGACCTGATGACCAAGGCTCGTGAGCAGCCTGTCACCACGGTCGAGCTCACCCCCGAGCAGGGTGTAGACGAGCACGCTCCGGACTACGGGTTCATTCACGAGATGATGCAGCAGACGCTGCATCCTCCGACGGAGACCCCGACCCCGACGCCGTGATCGGCCGTGCCGTGATCGTCGACCCGTGGTCGGTGGTAGCCGGTCGCGATGCCGCGGATCGGCGTGGCTCGATCACTCAGGAACGCATGAGTGAGCCCACGGCCACCACCTGAGAGTGAAGGTGGTGGCCGTGGGCCTCCGGTGCATGACCGGATTCACCAGACGACGGTGATCGGAGGGGGAGGGATCACCGTCGTCCAGTCGACTCCCGCTGAGAGCGGGAATCTGATCTAGGCGCGCTTGCGGCGAGTGACGCCTGTCGCGACGAGCACTCCACCGGCCACGAGTGCGGCTGCCCCACCTCCGAGGACCCACGGCGACACGCTGCCGCCCGTGAGCGCGAGCTCGAGCCCACCGCCGGTGAGCGGAAGCTCTGTGCCCGCGGATGCGACCCCGGGGTCGTGGTCGCAGCTCACGGCGGAGTCATGGCCGTGCGAGACCGTGATGGTCGCCGTGTACGACCGCGAACCGCTGAAGGCCAGGGCATAGGAGCCCTCTCCGTCGGACGGCGGGCGGAACGTGACCACGAGGCTGCCGTCGGCGGCCGCAGTGTTGCCCGAGACGGCCGAGTCGCCGGCGTTGAGGCCGGAGACGGACACGCCGACGTTCTCGGACGGCAGGAAGTAGCCTGCGCCGAACGCGACAGTGGACACTTCGCAGATGTCGATGATCGGATCATCGACGGTCACGCGCGGTGTGCCCGCGTACGAGTCCGACTCGGTCGGAACGACCGGCGCGGCAGAGGCGACAGCAGGTGCCATGAGCACGAGTACGCCAGCGGTAAGGCTGATGGCAGCCAGTTTCTTCAGCATGATTCTCCCCAGAAATACACGCGGAATCGCCTTCGAATACACCCCTGCATCCGACTGCGTGAGTTCTTCCTGTCCCCACGACAGAATTGCAGAACTCAGATATTCCCCAGTGGGATTGACACTACATCATGGAATCGGGAAAGTCACGAGGCGCAGCGCAGTTGCTCGCGAGTTGTCTCCGGACTGTTCACCATGGGCGTGTGGTCGACCACCGTCAGTCGTTCTCCAGCCCCGGTTCCCTGGAATTCGACGGTGATCTTCGACGATTCCCCCGGGGCCAGGAGGACCTCCTGCTGAACCGCCGATCGGGAGCCGAGCAGAGCGGTCTGCACGCCCACCTCATCTCCGTCGCGGTCGATGTGAGACGGAGTCGCACCTTCGGGGCCGTACACGGTCACGAGCGTCCGGGTCGACCCGGCAGGTACTCCGTAGAACCCGTCAGCGGTCACGTAGGGCGGCAGGGATGTCCCGGCGTCGGCAGGTGCATCGTTCGTCCAGGTCACAGTCACCTGCGTGGTCTGCTCGCCATCACAGGTGCCGATCGAGGTCGTGATGGTGGCATCGGCATAGAAGTCCATCTTGCCGCCGGTGGTGTCGTTCAACAGGACGCCCACATGGGTCTGAGTGTCGTCCTCCGGCAGCGCCCCGCCGAGAGAAGAAGCCGACAGGATCGCCTCCTCGTCCTCATGCGCGCTCCAGATGCGGATGCGCCCTTCGTCGGCTGACGCGGAGAGAGCGGCGACGAGATCCTTCGGATCCGCCTCGGTCAGCGCGGCGGAGAGAAGCGCTCCTGCCGCTTGCGAGAAGATCTCGTCCTGTGCGAGAGGATCGGGCACCGCGGCGTAGATCTCGGAGAGCAGCAGGTCGACCACGGTGTCTTCGGTGGCGGTGAACGGCCCGAACGCGAGCGGTCCCGTGGCTGCGACGAGGTTCTCGGTCATCACGGCGTCGACCGCGATGACACCGTCGACCGGCTGACCGAAGCGGTCCTGCCATCGCTTCGCGATCGCGGGTCCCGCCTCGGTGAAGTCGGGGATGCTCGTCAGGTTCTGCATATAGCGACCCGGACGATCCTCGAAGAGGGCGACGGTCGACTCGCTGAGCGGGATCGGCGTCTCGAGGGCGGGGAAGTCCGGGACGGAGGCCTGTTGCACGAGTGTGATCCGGCCGTTCTCGGCGTGAAGTAGCGCGATCGCACCGATGATGCCACCGGACGATCGCAGCTCGGCGTTGTTCTGCATCGCGAGCACGTAGTTCCGGGGTCCTTCCGCGCCGAGCATGCTCGGCAGCAGCGCGGACGCGCCGTGCAGCGCTCCGACCACCGTGGCGGCCTGCGTGACGGTCGTCCTCATCTCGCGCACTGCATCGGCGAGCGGGGGCAGGGTCGCGTCCGCGTCGATGCCGAGGGCACGTGTCTCGGCCGAGGTCAGCGTCGTGCTGGCCTCGGCGAGAGAGGGCTCGATCTGCGCGAAAGGCGTCAGATCGATGGCGCCGCCCGAGAGTCCGAGACTCGCGAGGTCGAGTGAATCAGCGGCCTCCAGAACGGGGACGAGAGCATCCGAGGCGACGTCGTCGGCGATCTCGGCGACCTCGCTCACCGCCGAGAAGTTCGGACCGAGCCACGGCAGCAGGCCGAATCCGAGCCAGATCGGGTCGGACGTCAGGTCGTGGGCCGACTCCGCATGGTGGGCGATGCGGGAGGACAGCGATGCTGCCTTCTCGAGGTCGCCCTGGCCGATCGCCTGCTTGAGCGTCGATGACGACGCCGCGACCTCCTGCAGGTTGTTCACCGCACCGATGCCGCGGATGGCGACCCAGCCGACCGCGAGCACGAGGAAGATCACGATCACGCCGATGGTCCACCGCAACCACCGACGTCGTACAGGCAGGCGTCCGTCACTCACCCCTGCATTCAAGCACGAAGCGACATATCGGGGGTGCGGAGCTGTCCGATCCTCGTCGCTCGCGGTCACGCTCCCAGGTTCAGGCCGGTCGGGCGATTACTGTTATCGCATGGGTGCTCGGCTGCGCGTGGTTCTGGATCAGCTGACGCATGTCGTGCACGCGGATCACGCATCGGCGGCATCCGACCTCACCGCGGCGCTGATCTCGACAGCCCCCTCCGGGTGCGATGTCGAGGCTATCGTCCCCTCCGGCGTCGAGGTGCCGATCCCCGGTCTCGCGGATGTGCGCAGACTGTCGCTCGCGCGCCGCGAGCTCGCGGCATCGTGGCAGCTGGGGATCGTGCGAGGAGTCGGCGGAGGTCTCATCCACTCGCCGACGCTGATGGCCCCGTTGGTGCGGCACGATCGCCTGCACGACCACGACCAGACGACCGTGACGCTGTGGGATCTGCAGGCGTGGGAAGAGCCGGACTCTCTCTCGAAGTCCGCCGTCGCCTGGCAGCGGGCGATGCTGAAGCGAGCCGTCAAGCACGCGGATGCCGTCGTCGTGCCCTCGCACGCCGTCGGCGCGCGCCTGGCGGAGATAGCGAAGCTGAGCGGACGGATCCGCGTCATCCCCGGTGCTGCCCCGTGCGGCCTCGTGGTCCCGTTCGACGCGACCGCACGACGAGCCGCCCTTTCTCTGCCCGCGGGCTATCTGGTGCTCACGGGCTCCGCCGATTCGCTCGAGCACGGTTTCCGGGCGGCGATCGCAGCAGGCAAGGAAGCCGTCGTGCTCGACGCGCCAGAAGGCTCCGAGCCGAGGCTGGCCGAGGTCGCAGCGGCCGCAGGACTGTCCGAATCGAAAGCGCACATCCGCGGGTCGCTGTCCGTCGAAGATCGGGCAGCCGTCCTCGCAGGCGCGTCCGCGCTGGTGGCGACGAGTTCTCGCGCCGCGTGGCCCTGGCGTGCTGTCGAGGCGATGACCCTCGGTGTGCCCGTGGTCGCCGTCGAGAGCGGAGTGCACTATGACGTGATCGCCGACGGGGGAGTGATCGCCGAGCCGACGGAGATCGCCGAGGCCGTGGCTGACGCGGTCGGTGACGGCTCGCGCCGCCTGAGCGTGCTCGGCGCCGACCGGTCTCGCTCTTTCTCGTGGCTGGGCGCGGCCGAACGCGTGTGGGGACTGCACGCAGACCTGTGAGCCCCGAGACCTTCGGCCTCGGGCGTCGGGGCCTGCTCAGGAGCGCATGACAGCTACGGCCTCCGCGCTGGGGCCGTCGAAGCGCACCTTGCCCTTCTGAAGCAGGATGCCGCGATCGCAGAGGTTCGAGACCATGTTGAGATCGTGGCTGACGACGACGAGCGTCTTGCCCTGGGCGTGGAGTTCGCGCACGCGGGCGAGGCACTTCTTCTGGAACGGCTCGTCGCCCACGGAGAGGATCTCGTCGATCAGCAGGACGTCCATCTCGGTGTGGATCGCCACGGAGAACGCGAGTCTGAGGAACATGCCGGATGAATAGTGCTTCACCTCGGTGTCGATGAACTGCTCGATCTCGCTGAACGCGACGATCTCGTCGTACCGCGCCTCGGTCTCCTTCTTGGTCATGCCCAGGATCGCGGCGTTGAGGAAGATGTTCTCGCGTCCGGACAGGTCGGGGTGGAACCCTGCGCCGACCTCGATCAGGCCGGCGACGCGGCCGCGAGTGAGCACGGTGCCCTCATCCGGTTCGAGCACCCCCGAGATCAGTTTGAGCATCGTGGACTTGCCGGATCCGTTGAACCCGAGAAGAGCGACGGATTCGCCCTGCTGGATATCGAACGAGACGCCGTCGAGCGCGTGGAAGTCCGTCGTCAGCGGCTTGCGGCGGATCGCGGCGAGAGCCGTCTCCTTGATCGAATGCGTGTGCCGGAGCTTGAAGGTCTTGTGGACGTCGTCGATGATGATCCGCGGGAGAGGCTGCGCATCAGAGATCTTGGGCAAAGCGGCCCTCCAGTCGGCGGAAGACGAGCTGGCCGATGACCAGCGCGATGAGTGACGTCACGAGTGCGATGAGCCCGTACAGCCAGATGTCGGGGATCGGGGAGGCATCGGGTCCGAGTGGGAACCAGACTCCGTAGTGGAACAGCTCGACGGCGGCGGTGATCGGGTTCAGCCGATAGAGGACGAAGAGCCACTCGGGCACGACTCTGGCGACCTGGGTCCACTCGTACATCACCGGAGAGGCCCAGATCGCGACCATCACGATGATCTCGACGAAGCTCTGCGCGTCGCGGAAGGTCACGTTGATGGAGCCGAAGAAGAGGCCGAGGCCGCTGGCCAGAACGGCGATGATCACGAGAGCCAGCAGGATGGCGCCCAGGGAGGCGAACGAGGGGGCCCAGCCGAAGAACAGCGAGATCGCGATCACGACGATGATCTGCGGCACCGTGTTCACGGCGGCGATCATCATGCTCGCGATGGGGAACATCTCGCGGGGCAGGTAGATCTTCTTGATGAGCGCCGCATTGTCGACCAGCGAGCGGGTGCCGTTGGAGAACGCCTCGTTGAAGAATGTCACGACCGTGATGCCCGAGAGCAGGTAGATCGGGAAGAAGTCGACCCGGTCGTTCAGACCGAGGAAGACACCGATCGCGACGAAGAAGACGACGAACTGCACGAGGGGCTTCACGTACGACCAGAGCCACCCGAAGATGGATCCCCGATAGCGGATCTGGACTTCCTTGCGCACGATGAGCGAGAGCAGATGCCTTTGCCGGAAGACCTCGAGGAGCCCTCGATTCGCGCCAGGAGTCGTCATTCTCTGGTCGTCGGCTGTGCGAGCCTGTTGCACCGCGATTCCACCTTCCGACGCGCCGACGGTCTCGGGCGCACCGAGAGCAATCATACGATCCCTGACGCATCGTCCCTGGCAGATCGATGGGGAAGCCGCTAACGCACAGCACAGGCTCAACCCAGGGTCGCAGGGGCGGTCGCTGGTAGGATCGCGGAGGTCTCGTGCGTCCGTCGATCCGAAAGCAAACTGTATCCGTGACACCTCTTCAAGCTCTCGATCAGCCTGCACTCTTCCGATTCGAGGACCCGCAGACGGGTGCGAATCTGTCGGAGCGCGAACGTCGCCTTCTCGTCGGTGCGCTGAACTTCCACGCGCTGATGGCGCCTCAGCGGACGCTTCGGATCCATCTCTACGACGGCTCGGTGGAGACGACGCCTCGACTGACCGACGACAGCACGTTCGACGGACTCTCTCGGAACAACCGTCACCGGATCGAGAGCTTCGACATCGTCAGCTCCGTCTCTGTCGAAGAGCGTGAGCCCGAACGCACGGAGGCCGCCTCAGCCCGACTCGTGGCGTCGCCCGCCAGGCATCTGCACGTGTCGTCCGACGGCGTTCTCGACTCCGATCCGTACCGCCCGCAGCGCCCTGGCCTCATCGGCGGGATCGCACGGAGTGTCAAGTCGCGCGCTCCGCTCCTCTACGACGATGCGCGCGATCTTTCGCTGCTCAGATTCCGACGCAAGCTCACGACCGCGATCGAGCCTCGCGACTATGAGGCGGAGTTCCGCCGTGGGGGTGCGCACGAGGACGAGGTGATCGTGCCGGCCGGCCCCGCCCCCGAAGGAGCGCAGAAGGCCGTGATCATCGGCCTCCACTGGTTCGAGCTCGGCGGCGCCGAGCTCTGGGCATTCGAGACCGTGCGTCTCGTGCGCGAGGCGGGGCTGCTCCCGATCGTGCTGACGAATCGGGACTCCCACCAGCCGTGGGTCACTCGTCCCGAGCTCGACGGGGCGCTGCTCATCCCCTTCTCGGAGCCCACCGTCCAGTCTCAGACGGCCGGCGTCGAACCGCTCCTCCGATCGCTGCTGCGCACCTTCGACGTGCGCGGTGTCGTCATCCATCACAATCAGTGGCTGTACGACCGGGTGGCGTGGATCGCGGCCTCGCGACCCGGCATCCCGATCATCGACAGCACGCACATCGTCGAGTACACGGGCGGCGGCTATCCCCTGAGCAGTGCGATCGCATCGAAGTCGATCACCACGCACCACGTGATCTCTCCGAGCCTCGCCCGCTGGATGACGGACGTGCAGCGGATCCCTGCCGATCGCGTGGTCATGGCACCGCTCGGCGGACTCACCGTGAAGCCGAAGGATGCCGTGTTCCGCCCGCGGACCGCGGGGGAGCAGTTCACCGTCGCGTTCATCGGCCGGATGGCACGGCAGAAGGCGCCGGAGGTCTTCATCACGATGGCGCGGAGGCTGAAGCGTCAGGGCTACTCGCTGCGTTTCATCCTCCACGGTGGCGGCGAGTTGTCCAGCTGGGTCGATGACATCATCGAGGCTGAGGGGCTGGGTGCCGACATCATCCGGCGCACCTCAGACACCCCCGTCTCTGAGACGTTCGACGAAGCCCACGTGCTCGTGGTCGCCTCCCACAACGAAGGCCTCACTCTCACGACGCTCGAGGCGATCGCTCACGGAGTGCCGGTGATCTCCACGGATGTCGGTGCCCAGAGAGACATCATTCCGGAGTCGGCTCTGGTTCCTCGTTATGCGCGCCTCGCCGCACGCAGGCTCGCCGACGCGGTTGCCCCGCTCGTCAACGACGAAGAGGCGAGAGAAGCGCTATGGCGCAAGGAGCGCAAGGCTGAGAAGAAGCTGCTGTCTCAGCAGTCCGCGAGTTCATGGTTCAAGGAAGAGGTGGGCTCGTGGTGAGTGTCGCTGGAGTGGTCGTCACGTTCAATCGGCTTGAGAAGCTGAAGACCGTGATCGCATCGATCGAGGCGCAGACGCACCCGGTCGAGACGCTGTTCGTGATCGACAACGCCTCGACCGACGGCACGGCGGAGTACCTGGCCGCGCTCGAGACAGCGGTGCCCCTCGAAGTGGTGACCATGTCGACCAACTCCGGGGGAGCGGGCGGGTTCTCGGAGGGGATGCTGCGCGGATACGCGTCCGGTGCGGATCACGTCTGGATCATGGACGACGACTGCTATCCGAAGCCGGAAGCCCTCGCGAGCCTCATCGCCGGTTTCGACGGGGCGGTCAAGGAGCTCGGCGGCGACGTGCCCTTCGCATGCTCGGTGGTCGAGTTCACCGACGGCAGCATCTGCGAGATGAACAACCCGGTGACCACGTGGGACTGGGGACGCCTGCTCGTCAAGGGGCAGAAGAACGTCATGGTGACCGCGTGCTCGTTCGTCTCGGTGCTCATCCCGCGGTGGGCCATCGCGGAGTACGGGCTTCCCTATTCCGAGTACTTCATCTGGTTCGACGACCGGGAGTACACGCTTCGCCTCACCGCGCGTTGCCCCGGTGTGCAGGTGCTCGACAGCGTCGTCGTCCATGACATGGGTGACAACCGAGGCGTGAACTTCGCGATGGTCGACCGCAAGAGCCTGTGGAAGTTCTCGTACGGCGTGCGCAACGAGGCTTCCTGGCAGCTGCACCACCGCGGGTTCCTCTACTTCGTGGAGTTCGGTGCGCGACTCTTCGTGAGCCTTCACCGCGGCCGCGTTCCGCTGGATCTGCGCGCGAAGCTGCTCGGCAAGTGGGTGAAGGGCATCACCTTCAACCCGAAGATCAAATACCCAGAGGCGGAGGCGGCGTGAGCTGGATCTCTGCGCTCCTGCCATTGATCACGGCGGTCGCGCTGCTCGCAGCTCCGGGGTATCTCATCGCCCGGCTTCTCTCCCTGCGCGGCCTGTGGGCCTGGGCGTTCGCTGCGCCGGCGTCGGTCACCGTCATCGTCCTCGCCTCTCTGTGGACCCCGCTCGTCGGGATTCGATGGACGGTGCTCCCCGTCGCCGTGACGGCCGTCGTGGTGATGGTCATCGCTGGCATCCTCGGCAGGCTGCTGCGCAGCTCGGAGCCTGCGACTCCCACTCCGCACACCCCCCGTGCGACGGTGTGGGCGCTGGTCGCAGCCGGTGTGCTTCTCTCGCTCCAGCTGGTCCTGATCGTCGGCGATCCGAACAACATCTCGCAGACGTTCGACAACATCTTCCATCTGAATGCCGTGCGCTACATCATGGACACCGGCTCGGCCTCTCCTCTGACAGTCGGCGGAATGACAAGCCCCGAAGGAGGGCTGTGGTTCTATCCGGATGGGTGGCACGCCTTCGTCGCGCTGGTCGCCGAGACGACCGGCACTTCGATCATGATCGCGTCGAACGCCTCGATGATCGCGGTGGCGGCCCTCGTCTGGCCGGCGTCGGTGCTGCTGCTCACGCGAGTCATGGTCGGAGGCCACCCGATCGTGACGCTGACCGCCGGGGTGGTCGCTGCCATCATCCCGGTGTTCCCGATCATGCTGATCGACTACGGCGTGCTCTATCCCTACTTCCTCGCGTTGAGCCTCCTTCCCGCTGTGCTGGCAGCGACGATCGAACTGCTCGGTTTCGGATCTTCCGCGTCAGGACTCAGCAAGGGAACGCTCCTCATCGCGCTGCTGGGCGGGCTGCCCGGCGTCATCATCGCGCACCCCGGTGCTTTCGTCGCATGGATCGTCCTGGCGATCGTGACAGCGGGGTTCGCCTACGTGAAGTTCGTCCTCGGCTCTCCCGCACGCGGAGCGCTCATCCGCAACACTGTCTTCTTCGCGCTGGCGCTGGCTCTGGCGGCGGTCGCTTGGACGGTTCTGAAGCCCGCCGAAGAGGCTCGCGGATGGCCAGTGGATCAGACCATCGGACAGGCGATCGGGCAGGCGATCACACTGTCTCCGACCTACGGAAACGTGAGCTGGGTCGCTGTGGTTCTCCTCGTCATCGGCACGGCGGGTCTCATTCGAAGGCGCAGTCTGTCGTCGGCACTGCCGATCGCCCTGTATCTCGTGGTCGTCGTTCTCTACGTCGTGTCCAGTGCCATGGTGTGGCCGGAGCTGAGGGATCTGCTCACAGGGGCGTGGTACAACAACGCTCCCCGGCTTGCTGCGCTGTTGCCGATGCTCGTGGTGCCGATCGCGGCGTTCGGAGGCCTTCTTCTGTTCCGCTGGATCCGCGGTCTGCTCGCCACCGAAGGAGCTCGCCGCAGAGTAGTGGCCGGGGGCATCGTCGGGGTCGGGGTCGTGCTCCTCGGCGGACAGCTCTATGCGAACCAGCAGGCGGTCAGATTCGTGGCAGCCGTCTATGCGTACGGCGACGAGTCCCGGCTGATCTCGTTCGATGAGCTCGAGCTGCTCGAACGACTGTCTGAGGAGACTCCTGAGGATGCCGTGATCGCAGGCAGCGCGTGGACGGGTGCCGGACTCGCCTACGCCTACGCCGACCGCCACGTCACGATGCCGCATACCCTCACCAGTCTCTCGGAGGATCAACAGCTCATCCTCGACGACCTGGCCGATGCGGAGCCCGGCTCGGCAGTGTGCGATGCGGTCGAACGAACCGGCACTGCCTACGTGTTGGACTTCGGTACCCAGGAGATCCACGGGGCGCGCCATGACTTCGCCGGTCTTCGACGTCTGGCCGCATCTGATGCGGTCACGCTCGTCGACGCCGAGGGGCGAGCGAAGCTCTACGAAGTGACAGGATGTTGACACGGTGACTCACGAGATCTTCGTCCCTTTCTGGGGCGAACCCGCACTCCTGTTCGAGACGATCGAGTCCGTCCGAGTCCAGAGCGACCCGGACTGGCGGATGGTCGTCATCGACGACTGCTATCCGGATGAGAGCGTCGCCGAGTACTTCGCCACGCTCGGCGATCCGCGGATCGAGTATTCGAGAAATCAGACGAACCTGGGCATCACCGAGAACTACCGGGAGGCGATTCGGCGGGCGACCAGCGATTTCGTCACAATCCTCGGGTGCGACGATCTCATGCACCCCGACTACTTGCGAGTCGTGAAGGCAGCGGCGAACCGCGTACCGGGTGTCGACGTCATCCAGCCGGGAGTCCTTGTCATCGACGAGCACGGGCGCGAAGTCGTGCCTCTCGTCGACCGCGTCAAGCAGCGAGTCCTCGCCCCGAAGACAACAGGGGGGATCGCTGTCCTCACGGGAGCGCAGATGGCGACGAGTCTGATCCGGGGGGACTGGCTGTATTGGCCCTCGCTGACCTTCCGCACCTCGACTCTCAAGCGGATCGATTTCCGTGACGGTCTGCCGATCATCCAGGATCTCGCCCTACTGATGGACATCGCCTTCGATGGCGGCTCTCTCGCCTACGTGCCCGAGGTCGTCTTCTCCTACCGGCGACACGGTTCGAGCGCATCGCAGAAGACCCTCCTCGACGGTCGGCGTTTCCGGGACGAGCGCACGTACTACCGGCAAGCGTTCGCGCTGGCGAGAGCTGTCGGCTGGCACGCGACCGCACGTACGGCCCGTGTCCGGCTCATGTCGCGCCTGCACGCGGTCGCCGAGCTGCCCGGCGTCATCGTGCACGGCAATCGTGCTGGACTACAATCGACGCTGGCGCACATCTTCACGATATGAGCGCCGGGCTGGCGTGAACTTCGCGCCGGCGAAGGATCCCCGGAGGCCCACTGATGCCTGAGCATATATTGATCACTGGAGGAGCGGGCTTCATCGGCACGCGTCTCGCCGCCCGGTTCGCGCAGGACGGTCATGCGGTCACAGTGCTCGACTCGCTCATTCCCCAGGTGCATGGGGATGACCCGCAGCAGACATCACCCCTGCTGAGATCGCTGCGGGGTATCGCGGACGTGATCGAGGGCACCGTGACATCGACCGACGACCTCCGCCGTGCGCTCGAAGGCGCCACTGTCGTGGTGCATCTCGCGGCCGAGACCGGCACGGGGCAGTCGATGTACGAGATCGACCGCTATGTCGAGACCAACGTGGGCGGAACGGCGAAGCTCCTCGATGTGCTCGCGAACAAACCCAACTCCGTGCATCGCGTCGTCATCGCGTCGTCCCGATCCATTTACGGGGAGGGCGCGTACCGGACCGGAGACGGACGGCTGGTGTATCCAGGTCATCGCGCAGACGCGGACATGGCGGCTGGAGACTTCGATGTGCACCACCCAGGAGAGGGAGTCCTCTCGCTCGTGCCCACCGACGAAGACGCCAAGCTTCATCCGTCGAGCGTGTACGGAATCACCAAGCAGATGCAGGAGTCGCTGGTGATGACCGTGGCGCCGACGATCGGCAAGGACAGCGTCTCTGTTCGATATCAGAACGTGTACGGACCCGGGCAGTCGCTCAAGAACCCCTACACGGGAATCCTGTCGATCTTCTCGACTCTGATCCGCCAGGGCAAAGAGATCAACATCTTCGAGGACGGCGAGGAGAGCCGAGACTTCGTGTACATCGACGATGTCGTCGAGGCGACATTCCTGGCGGCGACCGATCCACGAGCGGCCGGACAGACCTTCAATGTCGGATCCGGGGTCGCCACGACTGTCAACGAAGTCGTCGCCGCGCTCTTCGACGCCTTCGGACGGGACGTCCCGACTCGAGTGTCCGGCAACTACCGCCTCGGTGACATCCGACACAATGTCGCCGATACCAGTCGTCTCAAGGAGGTGCTCGGCTTCACTCCCCGGACGGAGTTCCGCGACGGGCTGCGTGCATTCGTCGAATGGGTGCTGTCGGAGCCGATCGAGGTAGACGGATATCAGCGTTCGCTCGATGAGATGAGCAAGAGGAATCTCCTGAAGTGACGCATCCGCTCCTGCGGGCAGAGAAGTTCCCCTACCGTGACAACAGTCTCAATCTCTTTCGTCTGATTCTGGCGTTCCTGGTGCTCTTCGCGCACGCCTTCTACATCGTCGGCCGCTCGGACAGCCCCGGGTTCAACGGTGAGAACCTGGGCGGCTGGGCGGTGATCGGGTTCTTCGTGCTGAGCGGGTTCCTGATCACGCGCTCACGATTCCGATCGGATGCAGGGACCTTCCTCCTGCACCGCATAGCGCGAATTCTGCCCGCGTTCGTGGTCTGCCTGCTCGTGACGGCATTCGTCTTCGCACCGGTGGCTCTCCTGCTGACGAAAGGAACGCTCGACGGGTTCCTCACGACGGGCCCGACGCCCCTGGAGTACGTGTGGGGAAACCTGTTCCTTCACATCGACCAGTACCAGATCGGTGAGTCGCTTGCGACGGTGCCGTATCCGAACGCCTGGAACGGCTCGCTCTGGACGCTGTATTTCGAGTTCCTCTGCTACCTCGTCGTGTGGCTGCTGGGCGGGCTGGCGATCTACCGACGCTCGATCGCTCTCGTCGCGTCGCTCTGGCTGGTCTCGGTGGCACTTCGTGCGACCGTCGCGCTGGGTCATACCGGGGGCCTCGACGAGGACTTCTCGCTTTTCGTGCGCCTCGTCCCGTACTTCCTCGGCGGGTCACTGTTGTACCTCTTCGTCGATCGCAGGGGGATCGTCCCCCTGGCCGGCATCCTCGCGATCCCCGCTGCAGCGGCGCTGATGGTCTTCGTGCCTGTGCTGGGCGGACCGTTGGCCGCGCCGCTCTTGGGATACGCGCTGCTCTATCTGTCGACGATCATCCCGCAGCCTTCCTGGATCGCGCACAACGACGTGTCCTACGGCTTCTACATCTACGCGTGGCCCGTCCAGCAACTGGTCCTGATACTGGGTGGCGCGCGTTGGGGACTCGCTGTCTACATCGTCATCACGACGGCCGTGACGTTCGCGCTGGGATGGTTGAGCTGGGTACTGGTGGAGCGACACTTCATCCGGCTCGTGCGCGGACCACGAGATCGGGAGCGCGAGTCCGCCGAATCCACCTCATCGGTGCCGACGTCCGCGGAGACCACTACAGGCACCTGACCACGCTGCGGTCGACCGCGTGGTCGCGCTGGGACGTCTAGCGGGAGCCCCGCGTTGCGGCCAGTCGGCGTCCTGCCTCTCGCCACAGCCGGACGAGGAGAAGCCTGGAACGCAGGGCGGCGACCAGGCCGCGCGGCCGGGAGGTAGATGCATTGCTGTCGTGGACACGACGGAGCACAGTCGCCTGCTCGAGGTGCGTGAGCATGCCGGCGCGGTTCGCGACGGTCGCGATCCACAGGTCATGCGATTCACGGAGGTAGTCCGGGAAGGGCGTGACGAGCGGGAGAACGTCCCGACGAATCGCCATGGCGCATCCGAAGTACGGAGCATTGCCGGCGAGGATCATGAGCTCGGTGCGCAACGGCCGATGCTCGGCGCTGCCGTGAAGCAGCCACGGGCGACCGGTCAGAGGGGAGCGAAGCGGGGTTCCCGTATCGAGCAACAGCAGATTCGACGCCACGACGCCGAACTTCACCGCGGCGTCGGCGAGCGCGTCGCGTCGACCGGGTACCCAGACGTCGTCCTGATCGCTCAGCAGCAGGACATCTCCGCTGGCGAAGGACAGTGCACGCTCGAAAGAGCTGACGTAGCCCAGGTTCTGGGTGTTTCGGAAGACCTCCACGCGCGCATCGCGGTAGGTCTCCAGAAGTGCGACGGTGTCGTCGGTGCTCGCGTCGTCGACTATCACGACCTGATCGTCCGGCCGCAACTCCGCGAGGATCGAATCGAGCTGCTCACGCAGGTACGCAGCACCGTTGTACGTCGCCATGCAGACGCTCACCGATGGGCTGTCCATCACGGAGTCTCCTCTTCGGTCGGGGACCGGGCGTCCCGCGTTGCGGTGGCATCGGATCGGGGAGAGAGGCCGACGCGAGTGGCGAGGGCGATGCACCCGAGCAACGTGGCGGTCTCGCTCGCAGCGAAGCCGATGGCGACGCCGGTCGTTCCAAGCCAGGATCCGAGAACAACCATCAGGGCCACGCCGACGATCGCGGCGAACATGCTGACGGCGAGGACGAAGCCGTCCCTGCGCGCGGGAATGAGGATGTTGCGGATGAGCGGCGTCGACATCGTCACGGCGATGAAGGCGATTCCGAGGAAGTGGAAGGCCGCGGGGTCACCCTGCTTGTCGGCACCGAACAGCAGGCCGCTGAGCAGGGGGCCGAAGATCGCGAGGACGACCCAACCGATTGCCGCGATCACACCCATGACGGCGAAGGCAGCGAGGTTGCGTGAGCGACGGCTCCGAGAATCCGTGGTCTCCAGGACCCACCCCTGAAGCGCGTTCCCGGCGGCGGACACCCCGAGCGTGCCGTAGCGATAGATGCGGTCGCTCGACGCGTAGGCGGCGACATCGACGGGCGAGGCGATGAGCCCGGCGACGGGAACAGGCGCATTCTGGTAAAGGCTGCCGATCGACTCGACGCCCCACGCGGCTTTCATGTCGCCGACGTCCGATCGCAGACGTGCGATTCCCGGCCAGGTCGGCCACAGACGATGCAGCACGCGTCGATGGAATGCGAGCGTGCCCAGCACGATCGAGAGGCTCAGCAGTACTCCGTACCAGAGCACGTTCTGCGTCACGAGGACGACGACGATCGCGGCGGCAGTGGCGATGCCCCGTGGCACGACCTCATACCAGAGCGCTATGCGGGGCGATGAGACGCCGACGGCGTACCAGCTGAGACCGATGCCGTTGAGGGCTCCCGCGACGGCGAAGGCAGCGGCTACAGCCCAGGACGACGTGGGAGAGATGAGCGAGGCCACGACCGCGCTCAGCAACGACGCCACGACCACGACCGCAGCCCGGATGTAGAAGGAACGGCCGTAAAGGGCACGGCGGTCGTCGTCGGAGCTCGCCATGGCCACGAGCGGCGTTCCGAGGATGTTCCATCCGACGAGACCGATCGCGCCCGCGAAGGTTCCGACTCCGAGGCCGATATTGAGTGCGGTCCAGTCGTCGGTGCTCGACGCACGCGACATGAAGGGAAGCGCGATGAGAGGAAGGACCGAGGCGAGGAAGGGCAGCGTCGAGAATCCGATGAGTCGACGAGCCAGTGCGCTCGCCGGCGACGGTGTCGGCCGTGCTCCACTCATAGGGCGACACCGGTCGACGGTGCTGCGAACCGGGCAGTCGCCTCGATCGAGCACGGGTGAGGGAGGGCCCGGGACATGAAATCATCCTACGGCCTCCCGTGCACGACCACCTGGGAGCGCGAGTCGCAGCGGCTCGTTCGGGCATGCCCGTAGACTGGACGAGACCCGACGAGCTCTTGCGAGGAACGATGGCGCATACGCCTGGCCGTGGAGCGATTGTGCTCGCCGCATACGACCCCCACCCCGAGCTCTTCGCTCGGCAGATCCGCTCCCTGCGGTCTCAGACCGTGACTGACTGGGAGTGCATCGTCTCGGTCGACGGCGATGATGCGACCGTGCGCAGGATTCTCGATGAGGTCGCCGCCGACGACCATCGATTCCGCGTGCTCGCCGATGGTGATCGACTCGGGTTCTATCTCAACTTCGAGCGGGGGCTGCGAGCTGTTTCACCCGGCACCGCCTGGGTCGCGCTGTGCGATCAGGACGACTCCTGGTACCCGGAGAAGCTCGAAGTGCTGCTCCCGCACCTCGAGGACGTCGACCTGGTGTCGGGCCAGGCCCGACTGATCACGTACCCGGACGAGATCGTGACCGGGCAGACGGACCGCCGAGATCTCGGACCGATCATGACGTTGCTCAACAATCAGTTCACCGGGTCGCTCTGCGTCCTCCGAGGCGACCTGATCGAGCCGTCGCTTCCGTTCCCGCGCATGTCCACGCGTGCGGCTGCTCACGATCACTGGCTCGCCGCACTCGCAGGCGCGACCAGGGGGACCCGTGTCATCGATGTCGTGGTTCAGGACTACGTCCAGCACGCGAACAACGTCTTCGGTGACCCGAGCCGCATGGGCGCTACGACGCGGCTCTCTGCGCTCCGAGTGGCTTGGCGCAACGCACGGGCGTTCACCGAGCGCTACGAGGGCTCTTCGAGCCTTCCCGCCATGCTCAGGATGCTCTTCCGGGTCTATGTCGGCTGGCGCCAGCTTCTCGCCGATACCGTGGCGGAGCGGACGGGCGATCCGAGGACTCCCGTCAGTGCCTTCGGCGTCGAGCGTCGGTTCTGGCCGACGGTCCGTTTGCTCCGCCGAGCGCGCAGACGCGGTTACGTTGCCAGTCGGTTCGTGCTCGAGTACCTCGCCAGCTGGATCGCTGGCGTCTTCGTCGAGGGGCGCTCCTCCACGAGGATCACTTCGCGACCGACCAGCTGATGCGGGCGGCGGCCACCTGCGTCTTCGCGGGAGCACGTCCGCCACGGCCGAGGCAGCCGTCCACCGCTCCGCGGACGAGCACGGCCGCCATGAGACGACGCGGTCTCGCGGACGCCGCGACCAGCGCGAAGTAGGCGAGGTCGATAGCCAGATCGGTGACCATGCGCAGCGGCGCGGTGCGCAGGTAGCGACGGGTGAGGATGAGTCGGTTGCGCATCCGGTAGTAATACCGGAAGGGTGTGCTCACCATCGTCGAGATCGTCGGGGGGAGTGGTGAGAAGGGGCGGAGAGGCGCCGGTCGCCCCAGTTCATGGTCGATGCGAGTGGGGGCGGCGATGATGCGGTACCCGAGGGTCATAGACCGCAACTCGTAGTCGGTGTCCACGAGATCGATGAACAGCGCCTCGTCGAACGGTCCGACAGAATCGAAGGCCTCGCGTGGAATCAGCATGCCCGATTGGATGACTCGTCGGGCCACGGGCAGGGCATCGTCCGATCGGGTCTGTCGAACCTCCGCGAACTGTGCGGGCACCACTCCCGAGACCCGTTGTCCGGCAGAGGACGCCTGCTTCCACGTCGCATGCAGAACGCGGAGGGTGTCGGGCGACGGCGTCGAATCCTGATCGAAGGTGACGACAGCAGCAGCGCCGTCCTCGAACGCGACGGCGATGGCCGCGTTCAGCGCTGCGGCGATCCCGTCGTTCGTGGGCCGACGCAACACTCGGGCTCCCTCGTCGAGGAGCCGGGGGAAGACGTCGTGCGGATCATCACCACCGTCATCGACGACGACGATCGGATGCTGAGGCGCGACACCACGCACCGTCTTGATGAGGGACGGCGTCGGGTTGAAGGTGCTGAAGACGAGTGCGAGATCACTCATCGTCGGTGATCTGACGATCCCTGGCGAGAGCCTTGAGCTCGGCGACATCCGCCTCCAGCCGGCTCTGCGCCAGCCGTGCAATGGCAGCCTCCTCCGCCAGGCGGCGGAGGCGTTCCTCGGTGCGAGTCAGCTCCCAGGAGAGGTGCAGGGAGGCGGCGAGCAGCAGCGTGATGGCGAGCGTGAAGATCAGATTCGCGGGCAGCTGGAACCCGAGCGCAAGCGTCAGCCACTGGAGCGCGGCCGGGAAGATCCCCAGCAGAAGGACCGCGAGTCCGATCACCAACCAGAGCACTGCGTACTTCTCGCGCAGCTGACGTCTGAGCAGCATCGCGGTCACGGCCCCGACGATGAGGAGGCCGAGTACGAGGGCGCCGATGGAGATCATGCGCGGCCTCGCATCGGGCGTCGGACCACTGCGAGCGTCATCGCGAAGATCGACCGCGCGAGGTAGACGGCGGAGCCGATGAAACCCTGGCTCGGGTTGCCAGACATGCGCGGACGCATGGCGACGGCCACCTGCGTCACGGTGAGGTTCGCGTGGATCGCGGCGACCAGGCTGTCGATGGTGTCTCCGAGATACTCGGCAGGGTAGTAGGTGACGTACTGGTCGATCGCTCGCCGATTCGCCGCTCGGAATCCGCTCGTGACGTCTGTGAGCTTCGTGCGCGCGATTCGAGAGATCGCTCCGGCGAGGAACACCATCGCCCATCTCCGCGGTCCGCTCGCCTGATAGGTGCCGACTTCGGCGAAGCGCGCGCCGATCGAGATGTCGGCCGACTTCAGACCGGAGAGGATCCGTGCGATGTCCTCAGGGTTGTGTTGGCCGTCCGCGTCGACCTGGATCGCGACGTCGTAATCGTGACGCTGTGCGTACGCGTAGCCCGTGCGCATGGCCCCGCCCACGCCCATGTTGTAGGGCAGTGTGAGTACATCCGCTCCCGCACTCCGAGCGACGAGACCCGTGTCGTCCGTGGATCCGTCGTCGACCACGACGATGTCGGCATCCGGAAGGGTGGCCCTGATCTCAGCCACCGTGGTTCCGACGTTGTTCGCCTCGTTCCACGCGGGCACGATTATCAACAGTCGTTCGCTAGCCGAGCCCATGGATCCCATTCTAGAGGCATCGCCATCTCCGAATCCTGGAGCCGGACTCAAGGGATCGGCGTTCCGAACTGGTAGCTCGCGCGGTAGGCGGCGGGCAGCGCTTCTACCGACGGCCAGCGTGGTGCTGCCAGACGGATGAGGGTGGCTGAGGACTGCACGTGCCGCAGGACGCCCTTCTCGACGTAGTACGTCTCGGGAGTGCCGATCGTCACGAAGGTGCCGTCTGCGAGAAGCGGAGCACCCACGCCGAAACCGCCGCGGGTGTCTGCGGTCCACGTGAGGAAATACAGGGGGCGGCCTCCGTTGGCCTCGCTCAGCCGTTGCTGGCTGCGCACGTGTCGGAGCTGAGTGCCCTGGATGAGATAGACGGGGTCGGCGCCGGCGGCTTTTGCGAACACGGCCTCGCTGATGGTGCGTCCGGTCTTGGGGATGCGAGTGCAGAGGGAATCGGGAAGAGCTGTCACGGTCGCTCCAGCCGTCGCCTTCTGGATTCGAGTGAGACCACCACCATCGACGGCGTACTGAGAACCGGCGCAGGACACGAAGGCCGAGAACTTCGCATTCATGGGCTTGTTCTTCGCGAGGGTCCCGCTGGGCACTATCCCCGCGTCCTTGATCCCGGCGTCACGCGCGAGGCCCCAGGCAGGTAGATGGATGATCTCGGCGCCGGTGCCGGCGACGTAGACATCAGGCGAGCCGTTCTCGCGCACCGTCATGCCAGCCGGCAGGATCGCGAGGCCCACAGGGATCGCATTCGCGTTGGCCGTCGGGATCGTCGCGACGTACGCGCGGTCCGCCGCGCTGAGCTGGGCCCAGGCGAACTGGTTCACCACATGCCGCTTGGTCGCGTTCTCCCAGCGGAAGTACCTGTCGTCGTTCTCCGCCTTGAAGTAGGCGCCCACCGGCGTCCCCGTCCGGAATCCGTCGACCAGAGTCGCGGGCAGCGAGGTGTATGCAGACATGCTGAAGCCGAGGCGCGTGACGTGATCTGCAGACGCGAAGTGGTGCTTCGAGCCGTCCGGTTCGACGAGGAACATGCCGCCGTTCCTGCTGTCGCGGATGAACCGGGTGGCGGTGCCGCCGTTCGGGATCGCGGCGACGGCGGCCGCGCTCTCGGTGCGATACCAGCCGAGGACCGCCATGTACGCCGCCAGGTCGGTGCTGTTGGTCACGTGCAACTTCTTCTGGTCGGCCACGAGATAGATCTCGTTGGCGTTGTTCGCCTTGATGAGGCGGATCGCCGGGACCTGCGTCGATCCGAACCAGTCAGTGAAGTACTGGTAGAAGTTGCGGTTGCCGTAGCTCGAGCAGCCGTCGCCCTTACCGTAGCCCGCCGCCAGTGACGCACGGTTCGGCTGGTACGGCGTGTAGTAGTAGAGCGCAGACGTGGCGACGTTCTCGATGTACACAGGGGCGCGGCCGCAGCTCGCGGTGGGGTGGTAGAGCACGTTCCACGTCTTGCCGGGGGCGTAGTACGTGAACCACCGGCCCTCCGCATAGATCTTCATCTGGCGTGCGGCGCCGTACACCTGATAGAAGAATCCCGCGTACGCGGGGTCGCACCCTGCGGTGTCCGGACAGCCCTGCCCCATCGCGATGCGGAAGCGTGTGGCGTCCGGATACACATGGGTGACGAGGCTCTGCTCCTTCTCCAGCATCGTGAGAAGGACCTGCGGGTTGATGCCGCAGGACTGCGCGACCTTGAAGATGATCGTCGACGCATACTCGCTGAGCCCCGCCGTGTACCCGTTGCAGTAAGCGTCGGGTGCCTTGTTCGGTGTGTGCTGCGAGTAGCTCTTCAGACACGCATAGCTCGAGCGGCACACCTTCACCTTGCTCTCGAGGAACGCGTTGATCTGTGCGACGTTCATCGTCGAGCTGTCGAAGAAGACGGCGTCCGAGATGATGTTCCCGGGGCGGAACTTCGAGAGGTCCGCCGTCTTGCGGATCGAGGTGTCCACGGGGGTCGCTGCCGCAGCCGATGACGTCAGCGCTGTCGCTGCGGCGGACAGACCGCCGGAGGATGAGGGCGAGACGGCGCTGGCCGGCGTCGCCACGAGCAGGGATGCGGCGAGGACGACAGCCGCTGCACTGGCGAGGAGGCCGAGCAGGTGGGGGGATTTTGAGCCGGTCACTTGCTCATTGTGACGGAAATGTACCCACGATGCCAGTGTGAACGATGTGACGCAAGTAAATCGTGTCTTTCTGAGTCCCAGCTGGGATGTGGCACGATATGGGGGTGAAAGGCATAATTCTCGCTGGCGGCTCAGGCACTCGACTGCACCCGATTACGATCGGCATATCCAAGCAGCTGATTCCTGTGTACGACAAGCCGATGGTCTACTACCCGCTGTCGACGCTGATGCTGGCGGGGATCCGGGACATCCTGATCATCACCACGCCCCACGACGCCGAACAGTTCGAGCGTCTGCTCGGTGACGGTTCGCAGTTCGGGGTGAATCTGACGTTCGCGCAGCAGCAGTCACCGGATGGTCTCGCACAGGCCTTCGTCATCGGCGCGGACTTCATCGGCGACGACAAGGTCGCCCTCGTGCTCGGCGACAACCTGCTCTACGGTCCGGGCCTCGGCACCCAGCTCAAGCGCTATACGGACGTCGAGGGCGGTGCGGTGTTCGCCTACTGGGTGGCAGAGCCCAACGCCTACGGCGTCGTCGAGTTCGATGCCGACGGTCGCGCCGTCTCCCTCGAGGAGAAGCCGGAGCACCCGAAGAGCAACTACGCCGTGCCCGGACTCTACTTCTACGACAACGACGTGGTCGAGATCGCCCGCAACCTGGAGCCGAGTGCTCGCGGCGAATACGAGATCACCGACATCAACCGCGCCTATCTCGAGCGCGGCGGACTGCAGGTCGAGGTGCTCCCTCGCGGAACGGCGTGGCTCGACACCGGGACCTTCGACCAGATGGCGGATGCCGGCGACTACGTGCGCACCATGGAGCGCCGCACCGGCCTGCGCATCGGCGTGCCGGAAGAGGTCGCCTGGCGTCAGGGTTTCCTCACCGACGACGACCTGCGTGAACGGGCCACGAAGCTCGTGAAGTCCGGCTACGGAACCTACCTGCTCGAGACCCTGGAAAGAGGTCGTTGATGTCGAACATCCTCGTCACCGGAGGCGCCGGTTTCATCGGCTCGAACTTCGTTCACTACGCGGTCGAGCACACCGACCACACGGTCACCGTCCTCGACGCACTGACCTACGCGGGCAACCGCGCTTCGCTCGCGGGGCTCCCCGAAGACCGTGTGCGGTTCGTGCACGGCGACATCACCGACGCCGAGCTCGTGGACGGGCTCACCGCCGAGGCGGATGCAGTGGTCCACTATGCGGCGGAGTCGCACAACGACAACTCGCTGCACAGCCCCCGTCCCTTCCTGGACACCAACATCATCGGCACGTACACGCTGCTCGAAGCGGCGCGCAGGCACGAGACGCGGTTCCACCACATCTCGACCGATGAGGTCTACGGCGACCTCGAGCTCGACGACCCCGAGCGGTTCACCGAACAGACCCCGTACAACCCGTCGTCGCCGTACTCATCGACCAAGGCCGGCAGTGATCTGCTCGTCCGCGCCTGGGTCCGCTCGTTCGGTGTGCAGGCGACGATCTCGAACTGCTCGAACAACTACGGGCCGTATCAGCACGTCGAGAAGTTCATCCCGCGTCAGATCACCAACGTGATCCGCGGCATCCGGCCCAAGCTCTACGGGGCGGGTGAGAACGTCAGGGACTGGATCCACGCGAACGACCACTCGTCTGCGGTTCTGACGATCCTCGAGAAGGGGCAGATCGGCGAGACGTATCTGATCGGCGCTGACGGCGAGCGGAACAACAAAGACGTCGTCGAGCTGATCCTCGAGGAGATGGGCCAGCCGCGAGACGCGTACGACCACGTCACGGATCGGGCCGGTCACGACCTGCGGTACGCGATCGACTCCACGAAGCTCCGAACGGAGCTGGGCTGGAAGCCGGAGTTCGCCGACTTCGAGTCCGGGCTTGCGGCGACCATCGAGTGGTACCGCGACAACGAGTCGTGGTGGGCCCCTTCCAAGGATCAGACCGAGGCGTTCTACGCCTCCAAGGGACAGTGACCCGATGAGCGAGATCGACTTCGGCAAGCCCCTGAGCCGCACCGAGACGACGATTCCGGGACTGGAGATCTTCGATCTGCCGGTCCACGGCGATTCTCGAGGGTGGTTCAAGGAGAACTGGCAGCGCGAGAAGATGACCGCGCTCGGCCTCGCCGATTTCGGCCCGGTCCAGAACAACGTCTCCTTCAACGATGCCGTCGGGACGACTCGCGGCATCCACGCCGAGCCGTGGGACAAGTGGGTGTCGATCGCGACCGGCCGTATCTTCGGCGCCTGGGTCGACCTGCGCGAAGGCCCGACGTTCGGCGCCGTCTTCACCGCCGAGCTCGATCCCTCCAAGGCCATCTTCGTGCCACGAGGTGTCGGCAACTCGTACCAGACCCTCGAGCCCGATACGGCCTACACGTATCTCGTGAACGACCATTGGTCGCCGGACGCGTCCTATTCGTTCCTGAACCTCGCAGACGAGACCGCCGCGATCGAGTGGCCCATCCCGCTTGCGGATGCCGAGGTGTCTGCGAAGGATCTCGCGCACCCGCGCCTCGCAGATGTGGAACCGGTCGCTCCGCGGAAGACTCTCGTGATCGGCTCGGCAGGACAGCTGGGAACAGCGCTGCGGGCCGAGTTCGACGGCGTGCAGAGCGTCGAATGGACGACGCGTGACGATTTCGATCTCGGGTCGACGACGCTGGCAGAGGCGCGCCGCTGGCGCGACTACGACACGATCATCAACGCGGCCGCATACACGGCCGTCGATCGCGCGGAGACGCCAGACGGCAGGCGCGACGCCTGGGCGGTCAACGCCGCAGGGCCGGCCGCCCTGGCTCGCATCGCCGCAGCGCACGGAATCACGCTCGTGCATGTGTCGAGCGACTACGTGTTCGACGGATCTGCCGATCGGGCGTACGCCGAGGACGACCTCGTGTGTCCTCTCGGCGTCTACGGCCAGACCAAGGCCGCCGGTGATCTCGCGGTCTCGACGGCCCCTCGTCACTACATCGTCCGCACCTCCTGGGTGATCGGCAGCGGGAACAACTTCGTCCGCACCATGGCCTCGCTGGCAGAGAAGGGCGTGGACCCGAAGGTCGTCGACGACCAGCGCGGGCGCCTCACGTTCGCGACCGAGATCGCCCGCCTCATCCGCACTCTGGTCGAGACTCGTCCGTCGTTCGGCGTCTACAACCTGACTTCCGAGGGCGAGGTCGTCACCTGGGCCGACGTCGCCCGCCGTGTGTTCGAGCTCGCCGGGCATGATCCGGCACGGGTCACGGGTGTCTCGACGGATCAGTACTTCGCCTCCGCGACGTCGCCTGTCGCCCCGCGCCCGCTGAACAGCGTGCTCGATCTGACGCGAGTGCACGGCATCGGCTTCACCCCTCGCACGGGAGACGATCTTCTTCGGGAGTATCTCTCGCCGTGAGCGCGTCGTCGCGGACTGCGGATCCGCCCGTCGCGGTCCCGCAGGCGCGGGTCTTCCGCACCGACATCCAGGCGCTTCGCGCCGTGGCCATCGGCTTGGTCGTGCTCAACCACCTCTGGCCGGTTCGCCTCCCTGGCGGCTACGTCGGTGTCGACGTCTTCTTCGTGATCTCCGGCTTCCTCATCACAGGACACCTCGTGGGGGAGATGCGGCGGACCGGGGGAGTGCGACTCGGGGCGTTCTACGCGCGACGGATCAGGCGACTGCTCCCGGCCGCGCTTCTCGTACTCGCAGTGTCGCTCGTGCTCATGGTCGTGCTGCTTCCCTACCCTCGGTGGGAGCGGGGCGCCTGGGAGGTCGCGGCGAGTGCGGGGTACGTCGAGAACTGGTTCCTGGCATCGATGTCGGTCAACTACTCCGCGATCAACGATGCGGCGAGCGTCGTCCAGCACTATTGGTCGCTGTCGGTCGAGGAGCAGTTCTACATCGTCTGGCCGTTGCTGCTGTTGGCAGCGCTCGCCGTGTCCCGGCGGACCGCGGCCCCGGCCACGAGGCGAGGAACAAGGGCGAGGACCGCCAACGCCATGGTCGCGGTCGTGGCCGGGGTGGGACTGCTCTCCTTCGCCGCCAGCGTGGTCTACACGACCGTCGCGCCATCCCAGGCGTATTTCGCGACTTTCACGCGTGGGTGGGAGTTCGCCGTCGGCGGGGCGATCGCGATCTTCGGAAGCCGGATACCGCTCGGACGTGCGGCCGCTGAGATCGTCAGTCTGCTCGGGTTCGCCCTCATCGTCTTCGCCGCTCTCGTCTACGATCACACGACTGCTTTTCCCGGGTACACCGCGCTCGTGCCCGTGCTCGGCACCGCGGCGGTGATCCTCGCCGGAGGTGGGTTCGCATCTCTGTGGCACGCGAAGGTGACGGCTCTGCGTCCCGTGCAGTGGGTCGGCGGGATCTCGTACTCTCTGTATCTGTGGCATTGGCCGCTCATCGTCGTCGCGCCGTTCGTGATCGGGGGCGAGGCGACCACGCTCTCCAAGCTCGCGGTGCTGGCGACCGCACTCGTTCTGGCGGCGCTGACGAAGCGGTTCGTCGAGGACGCGGGCCAGACATGGGGGTACTGGCGTGGCTCCTCGCGCCGGGCGTTCGGGCTCATGGTCACCGGGATGATCATCATCGCGGCTCTCGTGGCCGGCGTGCTCGCGTCGTACAACGGGCAGGTCGAGGGCGACCGCCCGCCCGACGATGTCATTGCATCGACCTGCGAAGGGCCTTCGGCGCTCGCACCGGGGGCCGAGTGCGCCGACCCGTTCGGGGCTGCGGACTACTCGGTGATGACGGAGAAGAATGAGTACTTCTACACCCCTGCCGAGTGCGGCGACTTCCTGCCGATCCTCACCTACGGAGATCTGAAGACCACACACGAGTGCGACTTCTCGCGTGGCGTGCAGGATCCGACCCGGGTCTGGCTGGTCGGAGACTCGCACGCACAGCAGTGGCAGGGAGCCGTGTTCGACATCGCCGAGAAGAACGGCTGGATCGTCTACACGAGCTACTACGGGGGATGCCCGGTGGCCGACGTCGAGTTCACCGGATTCCGCAGCGAGTGGGGTGCCGCCGATGTCGAGAGGTGTCGCGAGTGGTCCCGCGATCTGGTCGAGACCATCATCGAAGACGACCCCGATCTCGTCATCACCGCGATGGCTTCGCGGCTTCAGCTGGTGGATGACGGGAGCGACAGGCCGCAGATCGATCAGATGTCGCAAGGGCTGTCGGCGTACTGGGCGCGCTGGAACGAAGCGGGCATCAAGGTGCTCGCGATCGCGGATCCGCCGTTCAACGGCGAGGTCAGAAGCCCTGACTGCGTTCTCCTCAACACCGACGAGCCGCAGTCGTGTGCGCGACCGCGCGCTGTGGCGCACCCCGCCGACCCGATCGTCGCCGCCGGTGCAGCAGCCGGATCGGCGTCGATCAGCGTGCTGGATCTGACGGACCGCTTCTGCGACGCGACCTCGTGCTATGCCGTGGTGGGCGGTATCCCCGTCTACTACGACGCGGATCACCTCAACCTCGAGTACGTCAGGCTGCTCGGACCCGAGATCGACGCAGCGACCGAGCGGTTGCTGGCGGAGAGCGGATAGGCTGAAATCGGCAGACGGTCGACCCGAGACGACTGCGGCGACACCCACCCGCCGATGCGCCCACTCTTCATGAACCCGACGCGACCGATATGGCTTCGGCCTCCCGAGGCTGACTACGTGCGCCCTGCGACATACCGCGCGGACATCGACGGTCTCCGTGCGCTCGCGATCCTGCTCGTCGTGGCCTACCACGTGTGGCTGGGTCGCGTCTCGGGCGGAGTCGACGTCTTCCTGATGGTGTCGGCGTTCTTCCTCACCGCGTCGTTCGTGCGGCGGGTAGAGACCCGGCGCCCGCTCGCACTCGTGTCGTTCTGGCTGCGCCGCTTCCGACGGCTGCTGCCCGCAGCCGCCGTGACGATCGTCGGTGTGCTCGGCGTCGCTCTCGCGGCGTATCCGCAGACCGAGTGGCCGCGCGTCTGGCGCGAGGCCTGGTCGAGCCTCTTCTACGTCGAGAACTGGACGCTGGCGCTGTCGGAGGTCGACTACTACGCGCGCGAGTCCGTCACGCCCAGTCCGTTCCAGCACTTCTGGTCGCTCTCGGTCCAAGGGCAGGTCTTCATCCTCTGGCCCCTGATCATCGCGGCGGTGTGGGTCGTGCTCCGCAGGCGGCGGCGCATGATCGTCCCCGCCTTGACGGTCGTGTTCGGCGCCATCTTCATCGCCTCACTCGGGTTCTCGGTCGTCGAGACGATGCGGGCCCAGTCGTTCGCCTACTTCGACACGCGGACGCGACTGTGGGAGTTCGCGGCCGGCTCGCTCGTCGCACTCGCTCTTCCCTACGTCCGTGTCCGTCCGGCGATCGGTGCGATCCTCGGATGGATCGGCATCGTCGGCATCGTGATGTGCGGAATCGTGCTCGACGTGCAGGGCGGATTCCCCGGGTATCTCGCTCTGTGGCCGGTGATCTGCACGGCGCTCGTCATCGTCGCCGGGCGTGACCGCCCGCGAGGCGGCCCTGCGATGATCCTCGAGTCAGCGCCGTTGCGCTACGTCTCACGCGACGCCTATGCGCTCTATCTCGTGCACTGGCCCGTGCTCGTGACGTGGATGATGCTGACCGGCCGCAGCGAGCCGGGATGGCTCGCCGGCGTCGGAATCGTCCTCGTGTCCTTCCTGCTCGCGAGACTCGTGTCGATGCTGGTCGAGAGGCCGGTTCGAGACTCCGCCGTCCTCGATCGCTCGCATCGGCTCGGTGCGCTCGTTCTCGCCGCGTCCGTTCTCGCCGTCGCCGCACCGCTCACCGCGTGGCAGCTCACGATCGAGCAGCGTGAGGCAGCGCTGGTGACCGACGAGACAGACGGATACCCGGGGGCTGCGCAGATCGATACGCCGATCGACCTCTCTGGCCAAGATCTACCGCTGATCCCGCTGGCGACGGCGCTCGATGAGGAGTGGGTGGATCTGAAGGGCAGCTGCGCGGGCGAGCTCGAGCCTCTGACGCCGGCGCTGCAGGGCAGCTGCGTTCAGACCGCGAATGCAGGGGCGTCGGATGCATGGCGGGTGCTCGTGATGGGGGACTCGCACGCCCAGCAGCTCATGTCGCCGCTCACGGTCGTCGCCGACGAGCAGGGGTGGGGCGTCGTCGCCCTGTTGAAGGGGGGATGCGCGATCGGCATCGGTGCACCGATCCGGTCCGATGCCGCACCTCCGTGCGAGGAGTGGCGCGCCGCTGCGATCGAGTACGCGACGAGGGTGCAGCCCGATGCTGTGTACCTCGTCGTGACTCGGGCTGATCCCGCGTCTCCCGAGGTGCTCGTGGAGGGAATCCGAGAGATCGCCGACGAGCTCACCGCGCACGGGATTCAGGTGATCGCCGTGCGTGACAATCCGCGCTTCGACTTCGACATGTACCAGTGCGCGCTGGAGGAGTCGGAGATCGCTCCCGGCGCTGATGCAGCATCGTGCGACGTTCCCGAGCCCGGGTTCGCCGTGGGGGAGGACCTCGACGATCTCGCGGCGGCCGAGGGGATCACCGCTGTGGATTTCCGGCCCTGGCTCTGCCCCGAGGGCGTGTGTCGAGGATCCATCGGCAACATCGCCGTGTACATCGACGACAATCACATCTCCGACTCATACGGGCGCACTCTCGCTCCGATGCTGCGGGAGATGCTGGGGGTCGGGGAGCCCCGCGGTGCCGAGTCGCGCTGACAGGTTGCTCTGAGTCCGCTGCCGGTAGAGTTGTCTGCTGTGTGCCGCGCGATGCCGTGCGGATCTGAGCCTCGTGGGCAGAAAGCAGCAACATGGATCTTCTTGTCGTCGGGTCGGGCTTCTTCGGCCTCACCATCGCAGAACGTGCCGCCAACGCCGGCCGCAAGGTCACGGTCATCGACCGGCGCCACCACATCGGCGGGAACGCCTACAGTGAGGCGGAGCCTGAGACGGGCATCGAGGTCCATCGCTACGGCGCCCACCTCTTCCACACCTCGAACGCCACGGTGTGGGAGTACGTGAACCGCTTCACGAGCTTCACGAACTACGTGCATCGGGTCTACACGACGCACAAGGGAACGGTCTTCCCGATGCCGGTGAACCTCGGCACGATCAACCAGTTCTTCCAGTCGGCCTACACGCCCGACCAGGCGCGGGCCCTCGTGCGCGAGCAGGCGGGGGAGTTCGACGTCAAGACGGCCGCCAACTTCGAAGAGAAGGGCATCGCCCTCGTCGGGCGGCCGCTGTTCGAGGCGTTCTTCAGGGACTACACCGCCAAGCAGTGGCAGACCGACCCGCAGAAGCTCTCGGGCGACATCATCAGCCGGCTCCCCGTGCGCTACACCTACGACAACCGCTACTTCAACGACACGTGGGAGGGCCTGCCGACAGACGGCTACACCGCGTGGATCGAGCGGATGGCCGATCACCCCAACATCGAGGTGAAGCTGAACGTCGACTACTTCGACGAGAGTCAGCCGCTGAACAAGAAGGCGACGGTCGGACAGCTGCCCATCATCTACACGGGCCCCGTGGACCGCTACTTCGACTACACGGCGGGCGCCCTCAGCTGGCGCACGCTCGACTTCGAGCAGGAGGTGCTGAACATCGGCGACTTCCAGGGCACCAGCGTCATGAACTACCCGGACATGGACGTGCCCTACACGCGCATCCACGAGTTCAAGCACTTTCACCCGGAGCGCAAGGACGTCTACGAATCCGACAAGACCGTCATCATGCGCGAGTTCTCTCGTTTCGCGAACCGCGAGGACGAGCCGTACTACCCCGTGAACACCCCGACGGACCGCGACGGCCTGCTCGCATACCGTGAGCTCGCGAAGGGGGAGCGGGACGTGCACTTCGGCGGACGCCTCGGCACCTATCAGTACCTCGACATGCACATGGCCATCGGCTCGGCGCTGTCGCTGTGGAACAACTCGCTCTCGTAGACTCGGCACTGTGAGTCACACTGCTGCCGGGGCCCCCGGAACGCCCCGGCGCTATCTCCATTCCCTGTGGCTTTTGTCAGCCAGGGACCTGAAGGTGCGGTACTCGACGAGCCTGCTCGGCTACCTGTGGTCGGTGCTCGATCCGCTCGTGATGAGCGTGATCTACTGGTTCGTCTTCACACAGATTTTCAACCGCGACGTCGGTGAGGACCCGTACATCGTGTTCCTCATCAGCGCCCTGCTGCCCTGGGTGTGGTTCAACACGTCGGTCACGGACTTCACGCGCGCGTTCAAGAAGGACGCGAGGCTGGTGCGTTCCACCGCGATCCCTCGCTCGATCTGGGTGAACCGCATCGTGTTGAGCAAGGGCATCGAGTTCCTGTTCTCGCTCCCGGTGCTCGCGGCATTCGTGATCATCAACCTGCTGGTGGAACAGGATCCGGCGCACACGGTCCAGGTGGGCTGGGGAATCCTGTGGGTGCCGGTCGCGGTGTTTCTGCAGGCCGTCCTGCTCGTGGGCCTGGGGCTCCTCATCGCTCCGCTCTGCGTCCTGTTCGTCGATCTGGAGCGCACGACCGCGCTGATCCTGCGCGCCATGTTCTACGCGACTCCGATCATCTACAACGTTACGGATCTTCCTGGCATCTTTCAGACTCTCGGTGCGTTCAATCCACTCGCCGGGATCTTCATGCTGTACCGGATGCCGTTCTTCCCCGACCAGTGGAACCTCTTCACGCTGCTCGTCAGCGTGGGGATGACCCTCGTCATTCTGGCGCTCGGCGTATGGACGTTCCGGTCGCTCGAGCGCACCGTGCTGAAGGAGTTGGGATGACCGTCGCGATCGAGGCCAGCGGGCTGGGCGTCCGCTTCCGCCGCAACCGCCGTGGGCGTCAGAACTTCAAAGACCTGTTCGCCCCTGCGGCGCGGCGGTCGCGCTCCGGAGAGTTCTGGGCGTTGCGCGACGTCTCGTTCACGGTGCAGCAGGGGGAGTCGATCGGCGTCGTCGGGCGCAACGGCCAGGGCAAGTCCACTCTGCTCCGCCTCGTCGCGAAGGTGCTGCTCCCCGATGAGGGGTCGGTGAAGGTGAAGGGCGGAGTCGCTCCGCTGATCGAGATCACCGGCGGGTTCGTCGGCGACCTGACCGTACGCGAGAACGTCGCGTTGATGGCCGGACTGCACGGAATGCCTCGGGACGCGGTCGCAGAGCGCTACGACGGCATGATCGCCTTCGCAGAGCTGGCGGGCTTCGAGGACACCCCGTACAAGCACCTGTCGAACGGTATGAAGGTCCGACTGGCTTTCTCGGTGGTGTCGCAGCTCGACGAGCCGATCCTGCTCGTCGACGAGGTGCTCGCGGTCGGAGACAAGGCGTTCCGCGACAAGTGCTACAAGCGGATCGACGAGCTCCTCGCCGAGGGGCGAACGCTCTTCTTCGTCAGCCACAGCGAGCGCGACCTCCGCCGCTTCTGCACCCGCGGTCTCTACCTCGACAAGGGCGGGCTTGTTCTCGACGGTCCGATCGCAGACGTCCTCGACAGGTACAACGCCGACTACAACCGCGGCTGACGCGGGCGGCCGGCCGTCCTCTCGGTCATTCGCCGAGTTTCTTCTGCTCCACGTGTGAGTTGATCGCGGCGAGCTCCGGATGAGAGTCGAGGACGGCCACGATCTCGGAGACGTCCAGCCCGGCAGCGCCGTGGTCCTCGATGAGCGCCCGGATGACGGTGAGGTCCTCCGGAGTGTCCAGGGTCACCCGATAGTGCGAGGCATCGACCTGCTGGGTGATCGAGTGGATGCTCGAACGGGGCGATCGTCCTGTGTAGAGGTACGGGGTGACGTGTTCGCGCTCGGCCGGCTCGGTGGCGTTCCTGTCGGCCTCGGCGAGGGCGGACGCAGCGAAGACCTCGAAGTCGAACCCGCGCGGGTACGTCCGTTCGAGGACGTTGGAGACGTGGGCGTGAGGATTATCCAGCTCGACGAACCGGCGGACGCCATCGGAGATCAACGCGGCATCGATCAGAGGGCAGTCCGACGTCACTCTGACGACGACATCGAGCCCTGCGGAGGAGGCCGCCCCCGCGAACCTGCTCAGGACGTCACCCTCGCTGCCGCGGAAGACCTCGATCCCTCGCCGATGCCCCAGATCCGCGAGAGGGTCGTCAGCGGCGTTCGTCGTCGTGGCGAGGACGACGGGCAGATCGGCGCTGCTGAGCCTGTCGATGTGGTGATCGAGCATCGAGCGGCCGCCAGCCGGGATCAGCACTTTTCCCGGAAGGCGACTGCTGGTCATCCGCGCCTGGGTGATGATCCCGATGCGTGTCAATGCAGAGCCCTGACGAGCGACTCGACGACCTGGTCGACCTGGTCGTCGGTCAGTTCCGGGTGGATGGGGAGCGAGAGCTCCTCGGCGTAGAACGCTTCGGCATTGGGGCACATGCCGCGGCGGTAGCCGGCATCCGCATAGACGGGGTGCCAGTACACGGGCATGTAGTTGACCTGCACACCGATGCCGTCTGCACGCATCCGGTCGAAGACCTCTCGACGGCGCTGATCGAGGATGCGCACCGGGTAGAGATGCCGGATCAGTTCGACGTCGTCGCGCTGGATCGGCGTGCGAACCCCGTCGATGCCCGCAAGGGCCGCGTCGTAGCGACGAGTGATCTCGGCGCGTCGCCGTCTGAACGTGTCGAGCCGTGCCAGCTGGGAGAGGCCGAGTGCGCAGGCGATGTCGTCGAGGCGGTAGTTGAAGCCGAACTCGTGCACCTCCTGATGCCAGGCGCCTTCGGTCGTCACCGCGAAGCGGTCCGCGTCGCGCACGAGCCCGATGAAATGGAACTCGTGCGCGCGCTGTGCGATCAGCGGATCTTTGGCGACGAGGGCGCCGCCCTCGCCGGTCGTGAGGTTCTTGGTGGGGAAGAACGAGAAGGTCGTCAGATCTGCGAGATCACCGACCGGTCGGCCCTTGTACGTGCTGCCGATCGAATGCGCGGCGTCATCGAGGACGAGCGCGTCGACCCGTGCGGCCGCAGCGGAGAGCCGGTCGTAGTCCGCAGGATGGCCCGCGTAGTCGACGGCGGCGATCACCTTGGTGCGCTCATCGATGAGCGCGTCGACCGCATCCGGGTCGATCAGCGCCGTGTCTTCCTCGACATCGGCGAAGACGATGTTCGCACCGAGGACCGACGCCATCGCCGTCGTGGCGATGAAGGTCATGGGCGTCGAGATCACGGTGTCACCGCGGGTGACCCCTGCGGCACCGTACGCCATGTGGAGCGCTGCCGTGCCCGAGGTCGCGGTGATCGCCCGGTGCCCTCCGGCGACCTCGCCGAGTCGCGCCTCGAAGGCGCCGACCGCCGGACCCGTCGTGAGCCAGTCGCCGCGGAGCACGTCGACGACGGCCTGGATGTCGTCCTCGGAGATCGACTGACGTCCGTACGGCAGCACGGTCAGATCCCCGCCTCGATGATCTCCGCGATCTCCGCCTGCGAGTACCAGCGGTCGTTGCTGTCCGAGCGATAGGCGAAGCCCTCGGGCACAGGCACGGCGCCGGCGGGCATCTGATAGCCCCACGAGGCGAGGTCGGGCTGGATGATGAAGTACTTGCCGTCGCTGACCGTCACCGCGCGGCGGCCCTCCTCCGGGCTGATCATCTCCTCGTGCAGCTTCTCGCCTGGGCGCAGACCCACGTCGACGAGCTCGGCTCCCGGCACGACGGCGTGGGCGAGGTCCGTGACCTTCATCGAGGGGATGCGGGGGACGAGCAGCTCGCCGCCCTGCATGAGCTCGAACGTGTCGACCACCATCTCGACGGCCTGGGGGAGTGTGATGAAGAACCGGGTGCACCGCAGATCGGTGATCGGCAGCGGTTTGCCCTCGGCGCCCAGACGGGAGAAGAACGGGATGACCGAGCCGCGTGATCCCATGACGTTGCCGTAGCGCACCACCGCGAATCGCGTGTCGTAGGCGGCGGCGTAGTGGTTGCCCGTGATGAAGAGCTTGTCGGCGGTGAGCTTCGTCGCACCGTACAGGTTGATCGGGCTCGAGGCCTTGTCGGTCGAGAGCGCCACGACGCGCTTCACTCCGGCATCGATCGATGCCTCGATCACGTTCTGGCTGCCCAGGATGTTCGTCTTCACGAACTCGAACGGGTTGTACTCGGCGGTGTCCACCTGCTTGAGCGCCGCGGCATGCACCACGTAGTCGACGCCGTGCAGCGCACGAGCGAGACGTCGTTCGTCGCGGATGTCGCCGATGAACCATCGCAGCCGGGGGTCGTCGCCGAACTGCTGTCGCACCTCGTACTGCTTGAGCTCGTCACGCGAGAAGATGACCAGACGCCGGGGGTCGAGGTGGGCCAGGGCGTGCCGTATGAACGCCTTGCCGAACGACCCGGTGCCGCCTGTGATGAGGATGCTCGCGCCCTCGAGAACCGACACTCTGTCTCCTCAGCGTTGTCGTGATGGCATGGATGCTCGGGTTGTTCCATGCCCGGCCTATCCTATCGGGTGGGCGCAGGCGCGCCCCGGAGGAGAGGGACGAGCGATGAGCGGGCGACGGGTCCTCCTGCACTGCAACGCCGGTGTCGAGTCGGGCATGGGACACCTCATGCGCACGCTCACGGTGGCTCGCATCGCGCGCGACCGCGGGTGGTCGGCGACGGTGTTCGGCGATGTCGACGAGGCAGGTGCGGCCATCCTGCGCCGGATGGATCCAGACCTGCCGCTCGTCACGACGCAGGGGGCCGAGGCGGGCATCGGCGACTTCGCCGATCTCGCGCGTGGCCTCGACGTGATCCATCTGGACAGCTACCGGGAGATCCCAGATCTCTCGTCCCTCGGACCGCTGATCAGCAACATGCAGGACGGTCCGTTCGGCGTGCGCGATGCCGATCTCGCGATCGATGCCAACCTGGCATCCGAGCGCACTTTCGCGGACCCGGAGCGCAGCCTGAGCCATCTGGCGGGCATCGACGCCGCGGTCGTGCGCGCGCAGGTGCTGGCGCAGCGCGATGTGCGGACGACACCCTCGGCCGTGCCTCGGGTGCTCGTCGTGATGGGCGGCACGGATCCGCACGGTGTGACCGCTCGTGTCGTCGCCGCCTTCGATCGTCTGCCCTCCGAGGTGCAGATCACCGTGATCGACCCCCGACGCCGCGAGGAAGTCGTCTCAGCGGCCGAATCTTCGCGCCACGCCGTCGAGGTCCTGGGTTTCGTCGACGACCTCCCCGCGATCGCCCGAGACCACGATCTGGCCGTGACCGCGGCGGGAACCTCCGTCTGGGACTTCGCGTGCATGGGCCTTCCGATGGCACTGGTATGCGTGGCGGACAATCAGCGCGTCGGCTACCGCCAGGTCGTCGAGCGTGGGCTCGCCATCGGGCTGGGAGAGCCGCCCCATCAGAGCCTCGAGGAGCGTATCGGCCTGCTCGCCGATCTTCTCGCATCGCCGGAATCGCTCGCCGAGACGGCTGCCGCCCTGAAACGCATCGTCGACGGCCTCGGCAGCTGGCGCATCGTGACCTCCTGGGAGCAGCTGCTGAGCACGCCTCCTCAGGTCGGGCCTCGGACTGCGCTGAGCGCTCGTCCGGCGATGATCGACGATGGCCAGAAGCTCTTCGAGTGGCGCAACGACCCCACAGTCCGCCTGAACTCCCGCTCGCGCGGCGAGATCGACCGAGGATCGCACGATGAGTGGCTCGCGAGAAGCCTCGAGGATCCCGATCGTCTGCTTCTCATGATCGAGTCAGACGGGATGCCGGTCGCCACGTGCCGCTGGGACAGGAGGTCGGCAGACGCATGGGAGATCTCGATCACGGTCGCCCCCGAGATGCGTGGTCGCGGCGTCGCTGCATCGGCGGTCGAGGCGGCGGAGAGCGCGCTCGCTGAGCTGCCCCCGATCCGGCTGCTCGCTGTCGTGCACCGCGACAACGCGGCGTCTCGTCGGCTGTTCGAGCGCGCCGGCTATCTTCCGCATCTGCCTGCGGATGAAGACGGCTTCCTCACCGTGGCGAGATGGCGGCTGTCGTAGCGGCGTGACCTAGAGCACGTCCCAGGTCAGCGGCGTGCCGCGTTCGACGTCTCTCGTGAACGTGCGTCCGCTCACGAGGGCGAAGTCATCGGGGCGGAGTCCTCCGGCCGGGCGGATCGAGCGCACGTTCTCAGGACCCACGCTGTCGCCGGCACGCACGTCGGCGACGACGAACAGAGACCGGCGGAGGGCGAGAACCGCCTCTTCCTGGGCTGTCGGTCCGAACGATACGCCGCTCGCCGACGCGACACGCGCCTGCTCGGAGGCGATGACGAGGGCGTGGAACTCGTCGGGCGTGAGAGAGAAGTCCGCGTCGACGCCGCCATCCGTGCGGTCGAGCGTGACGTGCTTCTCGATCACGACCGCACCGAGGGCTGCAGACGCGACTGCGACTCCGATGCCGAGCGTGTGGTCCGAGAGCCCCACCGGGACATCGAATGCGTTCCGCAGCGCCTCGATGTTGCCCAACCGCGCCTCTTCGGGAACCGCGGGGTAGGCGGCGGTGCACGCCAGGAGCACCAGATCCGTGCCGCCGGCGCCGCGGATCGCGGTGACGGCCGCGTCGATCTCCGAGAGCGTCGCCATGCCGGTGGACACGATCATCGGCTTGCCGGTGCGGGCCACCTCGCGGAGCAACGGCAGGTCGATGATCTCGGCGGACGCCGTCTTGTACATCTCCACGCCCAGTTCCTCGAGGAACGAGACCGAGCTCGGGTCGAACGGGGTGGAGAACGGGATGAGTCCGTGGCTCCGTGCGCGCTCGAAGATCGGCGCGTGCCACTCCCACGGCGTGTGCGCCTCCTGATACAGGGAGTACAGGTTGCGGCCGCCCCACAGGCCGTGGTCGCTCGCGACCTGGAAGGCGGGCTTGTCCGAATCGATCGTGAGGGTGTCGGCCGTGTACGTCTGGATCTTGAGGGCATCGGCACCCGTGGCGGCGACGGCGTCGACGATGGCCAGCGCGCGATCGAGGTCGCCATTGTGGTTTCCGGACATCTCAGCGATGGTGAACACCGGCGAACCGGCGCCGATGCTCGCGGTGGAGAGCTGGATGGTCTGCGAAGAAGTCACGCCGACAACTCTAGACGCGTCCTGTGGCTGACTCGCCGCCGTGCCGCTGGAGTCGCTGTCGGCGTGCCCTAAGCTGAGGTCTCATGGGGCGTGTGACGGAGCTTGTCGGTGATGACACGGCGATGGCCGGTGAGGCGGGGTTCTACGACCGCCTCCGTCCTCTCGTCAGCGCGTACGCCAGGACGGCCCCGGTGCGCCGGATCGCCGTCGTCGGCAATCAGCCGCTCGAGCCGTCCGACCACAGGGCCGAGATGATCGATACGGCGGACGTCGTGTTCCGAGTCAACGGCTTCCGCGTGGATGACGTCGACGGAGCACCGTCGGTCGGGCGCCGTGCCGACGTCGTGGTGTTCAACCGCGGTGTGCGGCCGACCCCCTGGTTCTTCGACGGGTATTCAGAGCGCCTCTATCTCATGATCGAACCGGGGCGCCTGCTCTGGGAGAATCCGAAGCTTCCCGCTTTCTGGCCTGCTGATCTCGGGATCGTGACGATGCCGAACCGCGAGGTGGTGCTGCCCCTCGGTGAGGCGATGGGCGCTGATCCGCGCAGCGGCGGCCAGTGGGCGACGACGGGAACCGTGATGCTGTGGATCGCGACGCGCCTGTTCCCTGAAGCTCGGGTCGATGCCGCCGGATTCTCATTCGTCGACTCCCCGGATCAGACGTCCTGGAACCACGCTTACGGCGATCCCTCGGCTGTGGGGGCAGAGCACCGGATAGACCTGGAATCGGAGCTCGTGCGGGGCTGGATCGAATCCGGCCGCGTCAGCTATCACCGCTGAACTTCACCGACCATCGACAATCACCCGAATGATTGAGGACTGCATGCTGAACCGACTCCGTCGCAGACTGGACGCCGTCGTCGAACGCCGTGTGGACGCGAGAGTGGACGCCAGAATCGGGCGCGCCCTCGAGCAGTTCGAGAACGCGCAGCGCGACTACGAGGCGCGCCTCGCCGGCACCCAGGCCGACTTCTCGTACATCAGATCCGAGTTCGATCGCATCGCCCCGCAGGTCGCGGCGCTCGAGCAGCGCTTCGAGTGGCTTCGAACACGGCTCGATGCGGGAGACCTGGATCCCGACGGCGCCCTCAGCCGTGCTCAGGCCGAACACGAGCGCGCGCGAATCCGACTCGAACTCGCCGCCCACTACGAGGAGCGCCTACGCCGCCTCGAGTCCGGCGTCGACTGAGCCCGCACGAAGCCCGACCCGGCCTCGCGGTCAGAGTCCGACGATGTCCCGGAGCGCATTCGCCGCGGATCGTGCGCTGTCGACATCCGTCGGCGTGCCCGCTGCCGCGTCCGACCGCAGAGCGCTGAGCGTCTGGTTGTAGTCATTCACGGCGGCACCCCAGGCGGATTCGATGGAGCTGGGGGGAGCAGCCTCTCCGAGCCGCTGGGCGTCGGCCTGAAGATTCGCGATCACGGCCGTCGCATCCTGGCCGCTGGTCTCGCTCACGATCTGAAGCCCGGTCAGAGCGTCGTCGAGCCACCCGCGCACCTGTCCACGGAACGCATCGACCGAGGGGTCTGCGGCGGGCGGCGGGGTCGTGATCGGCGTCGTCGGTTCAGGCGCGGCGGTCGGCTGCGGAACCTCGGTCTGGATCGGCGTCGGCGAGGCCGAAGGCGACATCGACGGGGACGCCGACGGTGACGCGGAAGGGGACGGTGACCCGCTGGCGCCGGGAGTCGGAGACTCTCCGCGCGGCAGAAGGAAGAACAGCAGCACGCCCACGATGACGAGCGCGGCGACGACGAGTCCGACGATGAGCCAGACTCGACCACGATTGCGCGGCTTCGGCTCCAGAGGGGCCCAGCGGAGGTCCGGCTGCGGTTCGTCGGTCATGCTGTCAATCCTCCAGAGCGGGCATGGGCGTCCAGGAGCGATCGCGGCCGAGCTTGCCGCCCTCCTTGAGTCCCCGGAACAGATTGCTCGTTCCTCGCACCGTGCGCTCGACGAACAGCAGCCTGATGAGCTCCTTCGCGAACGTCATCGACGTCCCGAGTCCGAACAGCACAGGGTTGTAGTTGCCGTGCACGCGATAGTAGTTCTTGATGTACGCCCGGTTGCGCATGATGTAGAAGCGGTAGGCGTTGCTCGAGGCGTTCATGTGACGGATGCCCATGTCCCATTGCTTGATCTCGCGGGTGCGTCGCAGGACGAACTCGTCGACGATCACCGCGGTGGTCTTGCGCGAGGCGAGCCACCCGTACATCTGGTCATCCCAGTAGATGAAGAAGCGGTGGTCGGGCAGACCGATCTGCCTGACGATGGACCGATGGATGAACATCCCCTCGAAGCATCCGCTGTTCATCTCCTTGAAACCGGAGGCGTCGAAGCCGGACGGAGCGAACGGGATCGGGATGCCCATTCGCTCGGCGATCCGGTACTGCCAGTAGAACTCACTGCCGTCGTAGTCGTAGCGGCGGCCCTGGATGCTCTTGAAGCGCGGAGCCCACTTGCCCATCTTGGCCAGGCCGTCGGTGACGACCTCGACGTCGTCGTCCATCATCCAGATCCACTCGGAGCCGAGTTCGTACGCGGTGCGCATGCCCTCGCTGAAGCCTCCCGAGCCGCCGGTGTTCGTCTCGAGTCGGCGGTACACGACCTCCGTGCCGAGCTTCGGCCGGAACGACTCCACGACGTCGGTGGTGTCGTCGGACGAGGCATTGTCGATGATCACGACATGGCCCGGCTTCGGGTCCATCGCGCTGATGCTCTCGAGGAGACCGGTCAGGAGGTGAGACCGGTTGTACGTGACGATGACGATCGTCGCGGACGCCGGGTCGAAGGGGGCGTGAGTCACGAGGTGCAATCTCCGGTGGCTGGGGGCCCGCAGGGCGCCGCGAGCAGCTCCACCCTACCTGGAGCAGTTCGGAATCCGCCGAGGGCGCGGCGAGTGGTCAGCGTTCGGGGCGCAGGGTCGGGATCGCGCCGGTGTGCGCGGCATCTATGCTCTCGCGCCACGACCTCGTCTGGCCGGCCCGCAGAGCGCACAGGACCAGCATGAACCACCCGGCACCGACCAGGGTGAAGCTCTCGAACATCGACTCCACTGCGAGAGTGACGAGCATGAGAGGCGTCCAGGCGTAGACCACCGAACGTCGTACGCTCGCGACGAGCCACGATCGGACGGTGGCGATGCCTCCGAACAGCAGGAAGAGCACGAGTCCTGCCGTGCCCAGCTGCAGCAGGACGTCGAAGTAGGCGTTCAGCGCGCTCTGATGGTGGTCGTCGAGCAGGAAGTTGATGTAGGTGAAGGGGAACTCGCCGCGGGCCCAGGACCCGAACCACCCCCATCCCTCCACCGGCTTGAGAGCGACGAAATCGAGGATCGTGTTCCACAGGGTCGCCCTGATCGAGAAGTCGGACCCCGCGTCGAGCAGTGCGATGATCACGTGGCGCAGAGCGAAGGCCGCAGCGAGGGCGAGGGCGACGAGAACGCCGAGCACCCATTGCACGATGGTCCGTCTCTCCGCAGGCGCATGACGGACGATCGCGAGAGCGACGGCGACGACGCCGACCGCGGCCGCGAGCACCAGCACGGTGGGGGAGGACGAGAAGAACGCCAGCAGCGACGCGAGAGCGATCGACGGGACCGCGATGCGAGCCGTCAGCGACTGGGAGCGCCACTCGACCACGAATGTGATCAGTGCGATCACCGTGACGAATCCGAGCATGTTCCTGCTGCCGAAGATTCCCTGCACCGGGCCGCCGACGGCCAGGTCGCCCTGGATTCCGAGGAAGGTGAAGGGGGTGTCGAGCAGCACGCCGGACAGGATCTCCAGGCCGAGCGACACGAGCAGGAGGAACCTCAGCGAATCGCCGAGGGCGCGGACCGTCTGGAGCGTGTCACGGATGTGGCCGACCGTGACCGCCAGGAACGCGAATCCGAAGAGCTCCATCCACCCGAAAGCGGTGGACGACTTGTCGGTCGTCCACACGATGCTGACGAGCGCCCAGGCGAGGAAGGCCAGGAGCGATGACGGAGCGATGCGCAGCAGCGAGAGCTCTTCTCGACGCACCCACAGGACCCAGGCGCCGAGCACGCAGAGGACGGCGATGATCGTGGCGAGGGTGACGTGGGAGGCCGCGTGTTCGATCGTGAACGACGAGAAGACCGCGGTGAGGGCCACCACCGTGTACGCGCGAGCGAATTCGGCCGAGCCGAGCAGATCGCTCAGACGACGTCGCGTCGTCACGGAACCCGCCGGCTTCGCTCGCCGCGCTCGATCACGCGCTCCCGTTCGCCCACGCCGACCAGGGGCACCACCTTGATCTTGAACGTCAGCATCACCAGCAGCATCCAGCCCCAGAGCATGATGGGCGTCGACTCAGTGAGGCCCTGCACGAGCAGCACGACGGTGAAGAGACTCGGAAGCAGTGTGATCGCCGAGAAGGTGCGGTCGGACTTCAGGTCCCATCGAGGTCTGTCGACCGCGAAGAACCACGAACGCCAGAGCAGGCTGAGATAGGCGAGCGCAACAAGGACGACACCGACGACACCGAGCTGCATCAGCACGTCGAGCCACATGTTGTGCGCGTGGAAGACGGTGATGCCATGATCCTCGATCCACCCGGCGAAAGCGGGGTCGAAAGGCACCCAGGGGCTGGAGAAGCCGTTGCCGAAGATCGGGTGCTCGGCGGCCCGCGCGAGGACCTTGTCCCAGATCGTGTCGGAGCGACCGGTGAGGTCTGCACTGCGCCCGAGGAGGGCGAAGAGCGGTTCACGAAGCAGCCAGGCTGCGGCTCCTGCGATCGCGACGCCGCCGATGGACACCACGTAGAGCCTCGTTCGCGCGCCCGGCGTCTTCGTGCGGCGCATCAGCAGTGCGACGACGAGCACCAGGACCGCGGCCGCCGCGCATGCGTACGCTGTGGCGGATCCGGCTCGGAGGAAGAAGTACCCGGCCAGCAGAGTCCAGAGGGCCAGAGTCGTGCGCCACCGCGCACGGGCGGCGAACAGCACACCGAACGTGAGGATCGCGAACAGGCAGACGATGGCGAGCACGTTGGAATTGCCCACGATCCCCTGGATGCGGCCGCCGTCGAGCAGGTTGCCCCTGACCCAGTACCAATGCGCATTCGTCTCGCCGTCGGGCCGGACGAAGAAGTTCGGCAGGATCGGAGCGCGCACGACGAGCGCGACCCACAATTCGAGCGCGAGGGACAACCCGAGGATCCACTTGAAGGCGGAGGCCAGTGCTCGCACGATCTCCTGCCACGACAGCACGTACACGATGAACAGGGCGTTCACTGTGACGGTCGCGAGCAGGAACCAGGTGATGATCGTCGCCCCCCGCCACTGCGACCACGCGACCGAGAGCAGAGCCAAGGCGGTGTAGGCGATGGCCGCCCATGGCAGACGCCGCCAGGCGAACGCGGCAGGACGGCGGCGGGCGACCATCGGAACGCCGATGGCGAGCGTGGAGATCAAGAAGACGATGAGGGTGACGAAGGCGCCGATCTCGCCGACGAGGTTGTAGACCGCCGAGTGAGCAAAGGTCGCGAAGAGGACGAGCCCGATGTATCCGCGCAGCAGAAGATGCCCCGTCGACTCGCGCTCTGGAGCGGTGGGCGGGGCGGCGACCGGGTGCTTCGTATATTGCGCCATCGCGTTCAGGCTACAGCGCGGACATCGCCACGAACCTGATGCAGTACGTCGTGGCACGGCGAGTTCGCATGCCAATACCCTGGTGACATGCTTCTCAGCCTCTCGAACGTGCCCCGCGACTACGCCTGGGGGTCGCCTACGCTTCTCGCCGACCTGGAGGGCCGCACCCCCACGGGCGGTCCCGAGGCCGAGGTGTGGTTCGGCGACCACCCTGGAGACCCTGCGGATGTGCAGGGCGACGGGACGCTCGACGACGTCACCGGCGGATCCCTGCCCTACCTGCTGAAACTGCTCGCGGCCGCATCGCCGCTGTCGATCCAGGTGCACCCCACCATCGAGCAGGCGAGAGCGGGGTGGGCGCGGGAGTCGGCGCTCGCTGCCACGGACCCGAACCGCAACTATCGCGACGACAATCACAAGCCGGAGCTGATCGTCGCCTTGAGCGATCGCTTCGAGTCGCTGAGCGGGCTGCGGTCCGTAGAAGATACGCTGCGCCTGCTCGACGTGCTCGGAGAGAGCACGGGGGTCGCGGAGCTCGCCTCTCGTCTCGACGGCCAGGGTGACGTGCTGCGCGACACGATCGGCTGGCTGCTGTCGGGTGAGGCGCAGGCGGTGGTGGATGACGTCGTGGACGCGGTGCACACGGCGGCAGGCTCCGCGTCGGGCGAGTGGGCCGCCACCCTTCGCGGGGTGGCTGCGATCGCGGAGACCTACCGGGGTGACCCGGGCGTGGTCGTCGCGCTCCTCATGAACCACGTGGTGCTGCGCAGGGGAGAGGGCGTCTTCCTGAGGGCCGGTCTGCTGCACGCCTACATCTCGGGGCTCGGGGTGGAGATCATGGCGGCCAGCGACAACGTGCTGCGCGGAGGCCTCACTCCCAAGCGCATCGATGTGCCTGAGCTGCTCTCGATCCTCGACACGACGACGGGTGAAGTGCCCGTGCTGCGTCCGGCGGCGGCGGATGCCGTCACCGTGTACCCGGTGCCCGTCGCCGACTTCTCGCTCAGACGGATCGAGCTCGACGATGCGAGTGTCGTGATCGACGTGGACGGACCCACCATGGTCCTCGCCACGGTCGGTCGCGTCGTGGTGAGCGGCGCAGACGGCGAGCGGCGTGAAGTCCCGGTCGGCACGGTCGCGTTCGCGACGCCCGAGGAGGAGCGCCTGACGATCAGCGGTCGAGGCGAAGTGTTCGTCGCCGCTCCCGGCGATCCTGCCGCAGAAGGGTGACCCTCGGCGCGGGCGTGCGACACGCCGTGCGGCGGTCAAGAACCTTCAAGACCGGATTGAGGGTTTACGATCCGCGACTTGACCGATGCGAATGACACGGGTGTAATTAGTTGAGCACGGCCCGCCGAGGGGGCGGAATTTAGGGGTTGGAGAGCGAGATGACGGGTTACCGTTCAGACGTACCGGAGAACTGGTTCGTCGATCCGATCAACCTCGGTGTCCCCGGGGTTCGGAAGATCGAGACCGACGACGACAATGCTCTGGCATGGCAGAGCGATGCGCTCTGCTCGCAGACCGATCCCGAGGCCTTCTTCCCCGAGAAGGGCGGGTCCACCCGCGACGCCAAGCGGATCTGCACATCGTGCGACGTCCGCGGCGAATGCCTCGAGTACGCGCTCAACAACGACGAGCGCTTCGGGATCTGGGGCGGCCTCTCGGAGCGCGAGCGCCGCAAGCTCAAGCGTCGCGCCAGCTGATCCGGTATGCGACGGCCGTCGGGAGGCGCGCTCCGAGCCGCTCCCAGGGACACGTCACCCGAGGCGACTCGCGATTCTCATAGCTTCGCGGCCACGCCGAAGCAGGTATGCCTCGGAGTCCTGCCGCGCGCATAGGCTGACCAGGTCATGCCAGCCCGAGTTCATGCAATCATCGTCGCGCGCCCCGGTTCTTCCGCCCGCGCGCAGCTGCTCCGCACACTCGATGCGTTGCGCTCCCAGACCACACCCCCAGCCGCGATCACCCTGGTGATGTGCGGCGATGCGGCCTCGGCTCGTGAGAGCGGGGCCATCGCCGGCGCTGTCGAAGGCATCATCCAGGCACGCGGCGGTACGTCCTTCGCCGATGCGGTCGAGCTGGCCAGACCTCGCATCCTCGAGGGGAGTGCCGTCTGGCTGCTCGCGCATGACACCGCGCCGCACGAGCGCGCTCTCGAGCGCCTGGTCGGAACCCTCGAGCGCTCGCCGTCTGCGGCGATCGTGGCGCCCAAGCTCGTGCACACGGACAACGAGCGCGAGATCGTCTCCCTCGGTGTCAGCATGACGACTCTCGGACGTGCCGTAGAGCTGGCAGCCGGTGAGCTGGATCAGGGACAGCACGACGGCAGCGACGACGCGCTGGGTGCAGACATCCGCGGCATGCTGATCCGCGGCGAGGTCCGTGACGCGCTTCGGCCGGATCCGGCCCTCGCGGGAGCGGACCTGGGACTCGATCTCGGAGTCCGCGCCCGACTCGGCGGCGGACGTGTCGTGCTCGCGCCGTCGGCGAGAGTGTCGGTCTCGCCCGATGGACCAGCGGCACTGCCGACCGCACGAGGCAGGCGCGCCTTCGCGACCAGACTCGCGCAGCTGCACCGCCGGCTCGCCTACGCCCCGGCGATCGCCGTGCCGCTGCACTGGTTGAGCCTGCTCCCGCTCGCACTCTGGCGATCGATGACCGATCTGATCGGCAAGAGGCCGGAGGCGGTCGCTCCCGAGTGGGCAGCAGCAGTCACGGCGATGTTCCGCTTCGGCGCGATCGCTCGCTCTCGTGCGCGCATCCGTTCGTTCCGGACATCGAGCTGGTCGAGCATCGCACCGCTGCGGGTGAGCAGCTCCGACCTGCGTCGACGGCTGGACGACGGCCATGGCAGCGAAGGCGGATCCGCCAGCGAACTTCGATTCTTCTCGGGCGGCGGCGCCTGGGCGGTGCTCGCCGCGCTCGTGGTCAGCCTCGCGACCTTCACCACGATCCTCGCGTGGCCGGTGCTCGGTGGCGGGGCCCTGCTTCCGCTGCGCGAAACGGTCGGAGCGCTCTGGAACGACGCCGCCTGGGGGCTGCGAGGTCTCGGAGTCGATGTGGTGGGTCCGGCCGATCCGTTCGCCGGTGTGCTCGCCGTGCTCGGCTCGCTCTGGCCGGGTGCTCCGTCGTTCTCCCTCGTGCTGCTCTGGGTGCTGGCGCTGCCGCTTGCCGTGCTCGGCGGCTGGTTCGCCGCAACGCGTGTGACGGATCGAGCGGGCCTGCGCATCTTCGCCGGAATCGTGTGGGCGCTCGCGCCGACCTTCCTCACTGCGCTGGTCGACGGTCGCCCAGCAGGAGTGCTGGTGCACCTTCTGCTGCCGTGGCTCTTCCACGCAGCAGCCGTGGCTCACCGTTCATGGGGCGCGGCGGGAGCCGCATCCCTCCTCTTCGCCGCGGTGGCGGCGTGCGCGCCGTCGCTGGCCCCGGCGCTCCTGCTGCTGTGGGTCGTGGCGCTCGGCATCACTCTGGCCGGGGCGCGGATCCGCGGGGCCGTCCGCCTGCTGTGGGTGCCTGTTCCTGCCGTCGCGCTCTTCGCTCCGCTCGTGCTCTGGCAGCTTCGCCACGGTGACATCCTCGCGGTGCTCGCCGATCCCGGTTCGGTCTGGAACGGTCCGCAGGCGACGGCCGATGCGGCAGGAAGGCTCGCCCTGGCCACGGGGTTCCCCACCGGAGACATGGCAGGATGGGCCTCCTGGCTCGGCGTCGAACTCGCGCCGTGGGTCGCGGTGCTGCTGGCCCCTCTGGCACTTCTCGCTCTCGCATCGTCGGTCGCTCCTCGCTGGCGGGCGGGGATCACCCTTCTGGTCGTCGCACTGTCCGGCCTCGCCACCGCATTCCTCGCCGTCGGCGTCGCAGTGTCCTTCGCCCAGGGGGAGCCTGTCGCGATCTGGCCGGGCTCCGGTCTCAGTCTCGCCTGGGTCGGCGTCACGGGAGCCGCCCTCGTGACCCTCGACACCGCGTTGTCGATGCCACGGGTGCGAGTCCTGAGCGCGGCGGTCGCCGGACTGTCGATCGCGGTGTGCGCGGTTCCGGCGCTCGCCGCATTCCACTCCGACTCCTCCGAACTGACCGATGGCCCTGCGTCGACGCTGCCGGCGTACGTCGCCGCACAGGCGGGCGCTGACCGTCAGATCGGCACACTCGTGCTCACCCCCCAGAACGACGGAGGGCTCGCGACCGAGGTCGCGTGGGGCGGAAGTGAGACGCTGAGCGCCCAGACGACGATCCTGTCGACAGCGACGGAGCTGCGCGGTGCCGACCTCACGACGCTGGCGGTCGACCTGCTCTCGGCGCGCGATTTCGATGCCGCAGACGAACTGGGGATGACCGGGATCTCCTACGTCCTCGTCGCTCAGGTATCCGGAGAAGAGTCCGATCGTGCCCGCTCCCTGCGCACGGCGGCCGTGACATCGCTCGACCAGCGGGCGGGATTCGTTCAGGCCGGTTCCACCGACCGCGGTGTGCTCTACCGGCTCGAGGCCGATGCCTCGCCGCGTGCCCCGCTCTCGTCAGCTGAGCAGGCGACGGCCCGGCTCGTGATCACCATCCAGCTCGTGCTCCTTCTCGCCGCCCTGCTGCTGTCGGTGCCGACGCGTGCGTCTCGACGGGCGGCGCGTGCCAGGTCGCGAATCGTGGGACGTGCACCGGAAGAGCCGCTCGTTCTGCCGCGACACCCCGAGGACCGCGAAGACTCCGATGATCCTGAAGATCCCGGCACGTCGCGCGAGCATGACGGGGTCTCTGCGGTCGCCGGGACGACGGACGATGGATCCTCCGGGACACCAGAACCCGATGCGTCCTCGGAGTCCGGTTCCCCGAGCAGTCCGCATCAGGACGCGGAGACCGATCCCGGCGACGCCGTCGACCACGACGCGGGCACGAAGGGTCATGTCGGCCCGGACTCCGAACAGGACGAGAGGGAGCGACGATGACCGGCAACCGTGCATTCCGGGTGGCGGCCACCGGCGCTCGAGTCCTGACTGGCGCGGTCGTGGCAGGGGCGTGTGTCGTCGGCGTCGCGTTCGGCGTCACGGCGACGTGGCCGACAGTCGTGCACGAGCCCGCTCAGGCACAGGTGACGCCTCTTCCGGGTGACACCGTGCTCGTGTGCAACGGCGATCTCCGCGCCGTCGGACGCGATCCGTCGAATCCACTCGAGATGGTGTCGGCGGCAACACCCGCACTGACGGTCGAGGGCTCGTCGGGCAGACCGGAGTCGAGCCCCCTGCCCGCGAAGGACCTCGCCGACGGCGGAGCCGCCCTCCGCCTCGTCGGCATCGTCGACGGACGCCAAGCCCCCCTGCTCGGCGCGACCGAGTCCGCGAGTCTGGCAGAGGCGGATCTGTCCGGCCTCGCCGCGGCTCCCTGCCGCCCTCCGAGCATCGAGTCGTGGCTCGTGGGGGGAACGGTCGCCACAGGAACCGAAGATCTCATCGTCCTCACGAATCCGGGCGTCGTGCCCTCGACTGTGTCGCTCGGCGTCTACGGGTCGGTGCGGGCATCGAGCACCGTGATCGTCCCCGCGGAGTCGCAGGTCGCGCTCCCGCTGACATCGATCGCCGCCGGCTCCGACTTCCCGATCGTCAAGGTGACAGCGACTGGCGCGCCGGTGCGTGCCGTACTGCAGTCTTCGCTCACCCGAACGCTGGACCCAGCGGGAATCGATCTGCAGGATGCGGTTCCCGCCGCGCAGCGTCAGCCGGTGCTTCCGGGCATCGAGGTTTTCGAGAACCAGGGCGACAACGCCGACATGGCTGTTCTGCGTCTGATGTCGCCCGAGGTCGATTCCGAGGCCGTGGTGAGGGTCAGCAAGGTCGGATCGTCGACGGTCGTCGACGAGTTCACGGTGCCGCTCACCGCTGATCTGCCGACGGAGCTCTCGCTGTCGGCGCTCTCGCCCGGCAGTTACACGATGAGCATCGAGTCCGACAACCCTGTGCTCGCCGGCGTGAGACAGCAGGACGGCGCGGGCCCGCAGGACGACTTCGCCTGGGTCACACCGGCCCCGGAGCTCGAAGACGACGTCTACATGGCTGTTCCTTCCGGACCGAATCCCCGCCTCGTGCTCGTCAATCGTGAGGAAGCCGATGCAGTGGTGCAGGTCGCACCCGCACCGGGGGGAGAGCCGACCGCGGTCACCGTGCCCGCGGGCTCCTCCGTGTCGGTCGATGTGAAGCCGCGCACCGTCTACTCGATCTCGACACCGACACCCGTGCACGCCTCGGTCACGATGGCCGCGGCCGGTGAGCTCGCGGTGTGGCCCATCTGGCCCGCGGCGGGGGCGCAGCAGAGCATCACCGTCTACCCGTGACGATCTGGGCGGTGAGGGTCGATCCGCGACCTCAGTGGTCGTGACCGCCCATGTCCCAGGGTTCACGGCCGACGTACTCCGCAGCGGCTCGGAACACGGCGCTCTCGATAGCCATCCGCCGGTGAGCGCCGTCGTCGTGCCCTGGCGGCAGCAGGCGCTCGATCGGAAGACGGAAGAGCACGATCCGAGCCTTCTCGTGATCGAGGTGCCAGCGCGGCACTTCATCCGTCGCCTCGAATGCCGGCATGGCGCCGATCTCGAACCTGACCTCCTGCAGCTCCGGCCAGGTGCCGCGAAGGAACTCCACCGCCGTGCCGACGGTCAGATCGAATCGGTCGATGCGACCGTCGAGAGGGGCCAGCGGCGGACGCACGACCTCACTGCGTCCGAGTCGCCCATGCCGTCCGTGCCTCGCCCCACGTCGGGGTGCTTCGGAGGTTCGGGGACGACGGGGCATAGCGAAAGTCTAGGCCGAGTCTGTCGGCCGGGGCGGCGCGGCATCCGCTCGACCGGAGAACCTGGACGTAGCCTGGCGTGAATGGACGGAAGACTCTGCTCGAAGGTCGGCTGCGCGCGTGAAGCCGTGGCGACGCTCACGTACGACTACGGCGATCAGATGGCGGCGCTCGGGCCACTGGGGATAGCGCGGCATCCGAACGCTCACGATCTGTGCGCGCAGCACGCGGATCGGCTGTCAGTGCCCGCGGGGTGGCTCGTGATCCGTCATGAGGCGCTTCGCGCCTGAGTTCTTCACTTCGGTGGATGAGACACGCCGCCCCGCGGCGGTGAGTCCTCGGAGCGCCCGGCTACGCTGACCGCGGATGCGCCAGGGCGGCGCCGCCGGAAAGGCAGCTGTGATCGTCTGGCGACGCTGGATCTTCCCTCTTCTTCTCGTGCTCGTCTTCGGAGCATGCGCCGCGGCTCTCGTGAAGATCGCGTTCTTCCCGGACAGCAGCGAGGCGATGGTCAGTCCTGAGGCGTCGATCGGAGACCCGGTCATCCCGGTCGAGCGAGGCTCCGTCGTGAATGCCCTCACCCTGAGCGGCAACGTCGCCCGCGACGAGGCCTTCCCGGTGCGCGCAGAGGTCACCGGGACGGTCATCGCGGTGCACGTGCCGGAAGGGGCGACGGTCGCGGCAGGCCAGAAGCTCTTCACGATCAGGCAGGACGAGCCGAAGAAGGATGTGGATGTCGTCGCTTCCGAGGCGGGCGACGTCTCGGAGATCGCTCTGGTCAAGGGACAGGCGACGTCCGCGGGCACGGAGATCTTCACGCTCACGCCGGCGCGCTACCACCTGCTCGCGACGGTGGAACCGGTGCAGCTGTATCGCCTGGTGAACGCGCCGTCCGAGGCATCGGTGACCATCACCGGCGGACCAGCGCCGTTCGCCTGCACGGGAGTCCGCGTGCAGGTGAGCGCCGAGGGCACCGCGAGCGTCAGATGCGCGGTCCCGGGCGACCAGGTCGTCTTCGCGGGCCTGCCTGCGACGATGGATCTCGCGCTCGGACAGGTCGACGACGCCCTGGTGGTGCCGGTCACGGCCGTGCAGGGCGGGGCCGGCACCGGCAACGTGTGGGTCGACGCCGGCGACGGCGCCGAACCCGAGGAGCGGCCTGTCGAGCTCGGCGTGAACGACGGAACCATGGTCGAGGTCGTCTCCGGTCTCGAAGAGGGCGAGTCGATCAGACAGTTCGTTCCCGGATTCGTCGCACCGGTGGAGGAGTTCTGCTACGAGATCGAGCCCGGCGTGGAGCAGTGCGACAGCGGGGTCAGCTGGTGACGCTCGTCGCACTCAGCGATGTGACCAAGAGCGTCCGGCTCGCCGATGACTCGGAACTGGCGATCCTTCGGGGCATCTCGTTGGAGGTGAGTGCCGGTGACCACGTGTCGATCGTCGGCAGGTCGGGCTCGGGCAAATCGACGCTGCTCAACATCCTCGGGATGCTCGACGCTCCGACCACCGGGTCCGTGTCGTTCGAAGACCGCGAAGTGCGGCGCATGCGCTCAGGGCGGCTGGACAGGCTGCGCGGGGACAACGTCGGCTTCGTCTTCCAGCAGTTCAATCTGCTGCCTGGGCGCACGGCGCTCGACAACGTGATGATGCCGCTCGGGCACGCACGGGGGCGGATGTTCTGGAACAGGAAACAGATCGCCGCCGACATGCTCGAGCGGGTCGGCCTCGGCCACCGCATCGAGCAGGTCGCCGACCGCCTCTCCGGAGGCGAGCAGCAGCGGGTCGCGATAGCCCGGGCCCTCGTGCGCCGCCCCGTGCTGATCCTCGCGGACGAGCCGACCGGAGCTCTCGACATCGACACGGGTGCGTCCGTCATGTCGTTGCTCGACCAGGTGGCGACCGAGACCGACGCCGCACTCGTCACGATCACGCACGACCTCCATGTGGCCGCCCGAGCCAGGCGGCACTACCGGCTCGACGCCGGAGTGCTCGAGACCGCGGATCTCAGCCGCGCCTTCGAGGCCTCCACGCTCGCCGCCTCCGTCCCCTCCGCCGCATCGGCGGACTCGGGGGCATCCGCGCCCGCCACTGTGCCAGCCATGCCGGCTATGCCTTCCTCGCGTCGCGGAGCAGTGTCGTGACCGGCATCCTCGGCGCCCTCTCGGACGCCTGGTCGGAGATCCGTGTTCATAAACTGCGGGTGCTGCTCAGTCTGATCGGCATCGCGGTCTCGGTGGCGGCACTCACCGGGGTCGTGGCCATCTCCGAGTATCAGCGCCAGTTCCAGGCCGAGCAGTCGGACCGCTGGGGTGGTCGGGCAGCGACGCTGGTCGTCACGATCAGCAGCGACGACGGCGCACCCGTCGACTTCGACGCCTTCGACGAGCGGTTCACCGGCGTCGCTGAGCGATTCGAGTTCAGCCACACCGCGCGGATCGCGCAGGGCATGGTCGTCCCCGTGCAGCTCCCTGACGGCATCGTCGACGTGAACTCGCGATTGATCGACCCTCTCTACTCGCAGATCCACCGCGAGCAGCTGCTCGAGGGGCGCTGGATGCGCGATGCTGACTCCGACGCGCTCGCGCCGCCCGTCGTGATCACGGAGGCGCTGTGGGACCGCATCGGGCGGACACCCGTCGTTCAGCACCCGACGCTGACGCTCGCAGGGCCCGCAGGCGGCACGTACCAGGTCGTGGGCGTCGTGCCTCGCCAGGGGTTCGGCGACGAGGAGCTGCGCGTCGACATCCTCTACGACGCGTATCGTGCTCGCGTGGATGCCCTGCCGGAGGGAGCATGGCCGCAGTACGAGATCTGGCTGGGCCAGGGTCAGGTCGACGAGATCGCACCCGTGCTCGCGATGGATCTGCGGGCAGGACTTCCGGAAGGGCAGACCGTGTCGGTCAGCCGCTCGGACTGGGCGGCCCAACCCGGCGCGCTGGATGCGCAGGCGACGTTCGAGATGGTCACCGGGGGCATCGCGGCGGTCATCCTCGCGCTCGGAGCGCTGAGCCTGATCAACATCCAGCTGGTCGCCATGCGGCAGCGGGTGCGTGAGATCGGCGTGCGTCGCGCGTTCGGGGCGACGTCGGGCAGGGTCTTCTTCTCGGTGTTCCTCGAGAGCCTTGTGGCGACCACGGTGGCCGGGCTCGTCGGCATCGCGATCGTGGTCGCGGTGCTGCGCTCCGATTGGGTGGTGACGTCGCTCTTCTACGGCATCCAGGACATCCCGCCGTTCCCGATGCGAGCGGCCTTCGTCGGTCTCGCGGCGTCGATCCTGGTCGGTGCCGTCGCCGGCTTCATCCCGGCCCTGGTCGCACTGCGGGTGAAGGTGATCGACGCGATCCGATTCTGACGTGCGCCCGGCGGCCTCTCGACCGGACGAGCGCTCAGACGCCGACGCGACGCCCGGTGAGCTTCTCCGCTCGGCGATCGGCGTTCTGCAGCGCTCTGCGCTCCCGCTCGCGACGGAGCACGGTGATGCCGATGAGCGCCACCTCGGGCGCGGCCTGGGGCAGGGGTGAGACGAACGGCGAGGCCTCGGAGAGCAGATCCTGCGCCACCCTCGCTCGTGCAGACGGCACCATTCGCGGAGCGCTCTGCAAGAACTGGGAGATGCGACGGGCGAGGCGGTCGGGCAGGCGGGCCACATCGGCGATCTGGGCCCAGCCGGCGAGCATCGGCGGCAGCACCGGGATGCTGGGGATCAGCTTCGGCGTGCGCACGCGCTGGCTGTAGGTGCCCGCGACCATGTCTCCGAGGCGCTGGGATCGGGCGCTGAACGCCCCGGCGAGCACCGCGACGCTGCCCAGCGTCATGTAGATCTCGAGAACGCCCAGAAGCGCCCGGATGAAGGCGTGCCGGAATCCGGTCGCGCCCCCGTCGAGGCGTACGATGCGACCACCCACCGCGAGCTTTCCGAGGCTGCGGCCCTTGAGAGCGACCTCCATCGTGATCGGCAGCACCACGAAGCTGATCACGATCGAAGCGATGAAGGCGATCGTGTCGGTCGCCTGGTCGAGAACTCCGATGTCGAGCAGCCAGATTCGCAGGAACAGGGTGAGCACGAAGACAGCGCTGCCGACCAGGAGATCGATGATCGCTCCCGCGGCTCGCAGGACGAATCCGATCGGCTGCACGTCGATCGCGACGGCTTCGCCGGAGAGAACCTCATCGGATGCATCGAGCGGGACGGACATGGGTACAGTAAATCAGGTGGATGCCGATGCGTTGACAGATGCACGCCGCGCCGAGTGGGAGCGACTCGACCAGTTGAGCCGCGCCCGCCTCGACGGGGCGGGCGTCGACGAGCTGATCGTCCGATACCGTGCGGCATCCGCTGACCTCGCGGAGCTGAAGACCTCGGTGGGCGCATCGCCTCAGGGCGCGTATCTCTCGACGATCCTCGTGCGCGCACGGCTGCGACTCACGGGCGCATCCGACAACATCCTCACCCAGACCGGCCGCTTCTTCTCCCTGCAGCTGCCGGCTGCCCTCTATCGACTGCGCTGGACGACGCTCGTGGTCGCGGTGTCGTTCATCGCGGTCGTGGTCGGCACCGCCGCATGGATCTCGTCAGACCCGGCGCTTCTGGCCACCCTCGGCCCGCCCGACCTGCTCGAGCAGTACGCGGACGAGAGCTTCACCGGCTATTACACCGAGAACCCCGCGGCGGTCTTCATGGGCATGGTCTGGTGGAACAACGCCTGGATCGCCCTGCAGTGCGTTCTCTTCGGCATCACCGGCCTCTGGCCGATCAACGTGCTCGTACAGAATGCGATGGGTCTCGGGGTATCCGGCGCGGTCATGGCCGCCCACGATCAGGTCGATGTGATGATCCTCTACATCCTCCCGCACGGCCTTCTCGAGATGACGTCGATCTTCGTCGCCGCGGCCGGCGGACTCCACCTCTTCTGGTCGTGGGTCGCTCCGGGGCATCGTTCGAGAGGGGAGTCTCTCGCCGCCGAGGGACGCTCGCTCGCGACGGTGGCGATCGGGCTCGTCTTCGCGCTGTTCGTCTCGGGCCTGATCGAGGGTTTCGTGACCGGGTGGGCTCTGCCCTGGCCGATCAAGATCGGCATCGGCGTGGCCGCGCTCGCCGCGTTCCTGATCTACATGCTCGTCATCGGCGGTCGCGCGTATCGCCGAGGCGAGACCGGCGACCTCGTCGAGTATGAGGCAGGGACACCGCGACTTCTGGCCGGCTGAGGTCTCAGCGGTTCACAGCCGCCCTGAGGCCTTCAGCTCGAGGTATCGGTCGGCGATCCGAGGCGGCAGTGTCTCAGGATCGGCGGCGATGGCCTCGCCTCCGGCGCGACGCACCGCATCGGCCACGTTCTCCGCGTCGCGCATGGTGCGTTCGGCGGCGGCGGCGAGGTAGATCTCCTCGCGCGAACCACGCTGCATCGCGAGATCCGCGATGCCGTCGTCCGTGACGGATCCGACGAGGATGGACGTCGCCCTGCTCGCATCGGGGAAGGCGCCGAGGAATCCGCGTGCCGACTCAGCGGCATCCTGTGCGGTCAGCACGACGATCAGCGCGGGGCGGGTCGTGAGGGTGCGAACCGCGGCGAACGCGCCCGGCCAGTCGGTGTCGACGAGGCGGGCGTGCACCGGGGCCATCGCGTCCGTCATGGCGGGCAGAAGCGCGGCGCCGTCGACGCCCGTGACTCGAGCCCGCACGACACGGTCGTACATGAGCAGATGCACGTGGTCACCCGCTCGCGCCGCGAGGGCAGCGAGCAGGAGCGATGCCTCGAGGGCGGCGTCCACTCTCGTTCCGTCGCCGACGCGCGCAGCCGCGGTGCGCCCCGTATCGATGATGATCACGACGTGGCGGTCGCGCTCGGGTCGCCACGTCCTCAGCATCGTGGTTCCCGCCCGGGCGGTCGCCCGCCAGTCGATGGACCGTACGTCGTCGCCCCGGACATACTCCCGCAGAGAGTCGAACTCGGTCCCCTGACCGCGCACCTGGATGCTCGTGTTGCCGTCCAGCTCCCGCAGCCGTGCCAGCCGCGAAGGCAGGTGCTTGCGCGACGAGAAGGCAGGGAGCACCCGGACGGTTCCCCGCACCGTGTGGCGGGCCTGCCGTCCGGCGAGGCCGAGCGGACCCCGCGACCGGATCATCACGAACTCGCTTGCGAGCTCCCCTCGACGCCGGGGAAGCAGCGGCATCGAGACGCGCCGCCGTTCGCCCGGTGGGATGCTGAGTCGCTGACGCGCCTCGCCCGCGCCCGCCGTCGGCTGCCATGCATCACGGATCACCGCGTGCAGGGTGCGGCTGCCCTGATTCTGCAGCGCGACGCTTACCGGAACCAGTTCTCCGATCCGGGCGCGGGCCGGCACGCGCCTCGTCACGACGACGGAGCGAGGGCTCGGTGCCAGCAGTACGTCCAGCACCACCAGCAGCACGCACAGCAGCACCCAGATGCCCAGCGCGGCATACGGCGGGAACTCCGCGAGCCCGGCGAGGACGAGCGGGACGATGCCGACGGCGACGGCAAGCGCGAGACGGCCGGTGACGAACACCTAGATCGGCACCCTGGTCTGCTGCACGACGGACGTGAGCACGGCATCCGCCGACACGCCCTCCATCTGCGCGTCCGGCCGCAGCTGCAGTCGGTGTCGCCAGACCGGCACGAGCATGGTCTGCACGTGATCAGGGGTGACCGCAGTCGATGCGTTGAGCCACGCCCACGCCTTCGCAGCGGCCAGCAGGCCCGTCGAGGCGCGAGGACTCGCGCCGAGCTCGACCGATGGCGACTGGCGCGTCGCCCTGGCGAGATCGACGACGTAGCCGAGGACGTCATCGGTGACCTCGACGCGCCCGGCTGCATCCTGCGCCGCCCGGATCTCGTCGGCGGAGACGGTGGCCTCGACGCCGGTGAGCTCGCGAGGCGAGAAGCCCGACGCGTGCTTGCGGAGCACCGACACTTCGGCGTCCCGCTCAGGCATTCCCACGACGAGCTTCATGAGGAAGCGGTCGAGCTGCGCCTCCGGAAGCGAGTAGGTGCCCTCGTGCTCGATCGGGTTCTGCGTCGCCGCGACGAGGAACGGATCGGGCAGTGGGCGGCTGACGCCGTCGGCGGACACCTGCCGCTCCTCCATCGCCTCCAGCAGGGCGGCCTGCGTCTTCGGGGGCGTGCGGTTGATCTCGTCGGCGAGCAGGATGTTCGTGAACACCGGGCCCGCACGGAAGTCGAACTCGCCCGTCCTGGCGTCGTACACGAGCGAGCCGGTGACGTCTCCGGGCATGAGGTCGGGCGTGAACTGCACGCGCTTCGTGTCGAGGCCCAGCGCTCGCGCGAACGAGCGCACGACCAGCGTCTTCGCCACCCCCGGCACGCCTTCGAGCAGCACGTGTCCTCGTGCCAGCAGCGACACCAGCAGGCCGGTCACGGTGCCCGCCTGGCCGACGACAGCCTTGTCGACCTCTGTGCGCACACGGTGCATGGCCTGACGCAGTTCGGCGTCGTTGAATGTCTCAGCGGTCACGTGGTGTCCTCGGCTTCCGTTCGGATGGATGGACGGCGGTTCGGTGGGTTCGGCGGATCATTCGGATCTCCGCTCCGTGAAGGAGGAGGCGTCGACCGCGCTCTCGAGCTCTTGCAGGCGCCGCGCGAGGTCGATCAGCGATGGATCATCGGCAGGCGTCGCACCCCCGAGCAGGTCGTGCAGAGATCCGCGGGGGATGCGCAGCCGATCGGCCGCGGCATCCGCGACCTCCTCGGCGCCCGCGGTCACGGCGAGTCCGAGCCTGCGCGCGAGCCGACGCCTGCTGCCGTCGCGGATCGCCTCGGCCGCATGCCCGGCGTCGCCTGCCTTCGCTGTCAAGCGCGCCCGTCCGTGCATCGTCTCCGAGGCGCGCACTGTCACCGGAAGAGTCTCGGCGACGAGAGGTCCGAAGCGCTGTCCGCGCCACAGCGCTGCTGCGACGCCGGCGATCATGAGCAGCAGGATGGCGGGCGTCACCCACCCGGGCGTGAGCGAGCCGAGCGTGTCGTCGGTCTCGCCTTCGATGTCGGTGTCGTCGAAGCTGGGCACGTACCAGACGACCCGATCGGTCTGACCGAGCAGAGCGAGTCCGAGGGCGGCGTTCCCGTCTTCCGCGAGGTAGGCGTTGCTGAAGAGACGCGCGCCCTCGACGACGGCGTGCGTCTTGCCGTCGGTCTCGTCGATGAGCACGGCCGCCGCGTCGCCCGCGCCGAAGCAGCCCTCCACGCCGTCGGCCGGCGTGAACAGCCGATCAGGGCGGATGGGGCCGACATCCGCGAACTCGGGGGCGCCGCAGTCGGCCGGCACCGGAGTCGAGTCCGGCGTGGCGTTCTCGCCGATGCGCAGAAGGGTCAGCAGATGAGTGCTGCTCGAGAGGAACACGACTCGCTGGGCCGGTTCGATCAGCTCGGAGATCCCGTCGTCGGAGAGCGTAAAGGGATTGGCCATCACGAGTGTGGCGTCGTCGTCGAGCGCAGCTCGTGCCTCGTTCCGCGAGCGAAACACCGAGACCTCGACGCCGTTGTCCTCCAGGATCCGGGCGATGGCCATGGCTCCGGAATCGCCTACGCTCTCCGGATCGAGTGAGCCGCGTTGATCGGGCATGCGCACGCCGACCTGTATCGCCACGAAGACGCCGCCGAGAACGAGCGCCACGACGATCGCCCACCCGAGCAGCGACCGCGATCGTCTGCCACGAGGCGCGCGTTCGGCCGTCGACGTCGGGGCATCGCGCTGCTCGACCACGCTCACGCGGGTACCGCCTCTGGGCGCAGCGCACTCAGACGGTCGTCGGTGGCCGCGAGCTCGGCATAGCGCTCAGCAGTCGCGGGATGCCGGAGGTAGCGCACGTCGTCGAAGGAGATCGCAGCCTGGCGCACCGGTGTCGTCTCCGCAGGGAACACGACCGAGACCTCGCGCGCGATCGCCTGCGCGGTCGCTCCCGGGGAGGGATCGATGAGGTCGCGCTCGAGGAGCCCTCGGGCGAGCGCGCGGAATCGCAGGATGGTCGCCTCGTCCCAGTCGCCTCCGCGTGCACAGCGATCGGCATCGGCTCGCAGCTGCGCGGCCGAGCGGTCGTCGTCCGCGCCGAGGAGGCCGGATCCGGGCCGACGGACAGCCTGGGCGCGGCGCGGGCGGCCCCAGATGATGAGCGCCGCCACGAGGGCGCCGAAGACGATGATGCTCACGATGATCAAGGCAGAGGGCCCCACGCTGGCGCCGTTGTCGGAGCTGAACAGGTCGGCGAGGAATCGTCCGATGTCACGCGCGACGAGGTCGAACCAGGTGGGCTTCGCATCGGCGTAGCGCGGATCGGAGAGCTCCTGCTCGGCCCATTGCCGCGCATCGTCTCCGTCGGGGACCCACACGTCGTCGAGCGAGCGGATCATGCAGGTCCTTCGCTGCCGGCTCCGGGCGCGGCCCAGGTGGATTCGTCGGGGGAAGCCGGCGAAGCCGCAGGAGCCGCAGGAGTCGGGGGAGCAGCAGGGGGCGAGTACGCGGGCGGCGCCGAGGCGCCCGCGGGCGACTGAGGCGGGGCAGGTGCGACCGCTCCCGGATACGGCGGCTGCGCCGGGTATGACTGCGCCGGGTATGACTGCGCCGGGTACTGCTGAGCGTAGGGCGGCCGCCCTGAGTACTGCTGCGCCGGGTAGGGCTGCGCCGGGTACTGCGGCCCCGGGTACTGCGGCCCCGGGTACTGCGGCGCCGGGTATTGCTGGGCGTAGGGCGGCTGCCCTGAGTACTGCTGTGCGGGGTATTGCTGTGCCGGGTACTGCGGCATCTCATAACCGGCAGCCGTCATCGTGGCCCATTCCGGGACCTGCTTCGGCGGCGGAGCGCTCGAGACGGCGCGTGCCGGATCGACGGCGAACGGATCGCCGAGCTGCTCGTCCGTCCATCCGAGATCGCGTCTCTCGACGTGACTGATCAGCGCCTGATCGAGACCCTCGTACCGCATCCGGCTGTCGAGATACACCAGGGTCCCGGCGGTGCTCTGCACCACGAGGGTGATGGCCTGCAGCACGAGCAGCAGGATCTGCGGGGCGAGGAGTGCGAAGACGAACCCCATGATCGCCGCGGTGTCGGCAGAGCCGGTCGGAGCGATGGTCGACCCGAGCATCGAGCTCACCAGTGAGACGGGCAGATTCACGAGCTGCATCGCCACACCCATGATGGCCCCGATGAGGAAGGTGACTCCCCAGGCGATCCAGAAACGACCGCGGGTGAGGCGCCACGAGCGCACGAGCGCATCGCGGAACTTCGCTCGCTCGAGCACGAGGATCGACGGCACGAGGAGCAGTTTGGTCGTAAGCCAGACCATGAGGGGGACGATGGCGAGCAGCAGGACCACGATGAGGATGACGATCCCGCCAATGGCTTCGACGGAACCGCCGAGCCCACTCGCGACGAAGCCGGCGATGATGACGAAGAGGATCACGATCACGCCGAAGACGAAGATGACGGAGAGCGACGCGAACGCCGCGAGCCGCCAGAACGACGGGATCATCTTGCGCCAGAGGGTCTTGAGGCTCGCCTTCACCCCGATCGCGGCGAAGCCGACCTCGGCTGCGACGACGCCCTGCATCAGGGCGGTGAAGGCGACGGATGCGAGGCCCACGGCGATGCCGGCGACGATGTTCATCGCGATGGTGCCTGCGAACACGGCTTCGAAGTCCGCAGAGGAGGGCGACAGCGACTCGAGTCGCGTGAACGTGGTGACGAACACGAAGCCCATCACCGTGGCGCTCAGCACGACGACCGCCAGCTGGATCACCACCCCGAAGCCGAAGAGGACCTTGGGGTTGTGCCGCAGCGCGACGAACGACTTGCTCAGCAGCATCCCGAATGTCAGCGGATGCAGGGGGATGATGCCCTTCTTCGGGGCAGGGGTCCACGTCTGGCCGCTCACCGGCACTCCCTCCGTCGTGCGCTCCCATCGTGTCACAAGACCCGTCGGCGCGTAGACATGGGGGCTGTGGTACTGAGTGCCATAAGGTAACAGTTATGACCTCACGCATTCTTGTGGTCGACGACGACACCGCGCTCGCCGAGATGATCGGCATCGTGCTGCGCACCGAGGGCTTCGAGCCGGTGTTCTGCGCCGACGGTGCGCGGGCGGTCGATGAATGGCGCACACAGCGTCCGGACCTCGTGCTGCTCGACCTGATGCTTCCAGGCATGGACGGCATCGAGATCTGCTCCCGGATCCGCGCCGAATCCGGCGTCCCTGTCATCATGCTCACCGCCCGCAGCGACACGGCAGACGTGGTGCGAGGGCTCGAGGTCGGAGCCGACGACTACATCGTCAAGCCCTTCAACCCGAAGGAGCTCGTCGCGCGCATCCGTACGCGGTTGAGGCCTACGTCGCAGAACGTGGGGGAGCAGCTGCGAGTGGGAGACCTCACCGTCGACGTCGATGCCCATGAGGTGCGCCGTGGCACGGCTCCCATCGCCCTGACGCCTCTGGAGTTCCAGCTGCTCGTCGCGCTGGCTTCGAAGCCGCAGCAGGTGTTCTCGCGAGAGATGCTGCTCGAGCAGGTCTGGGGCTATCACTACAAGGCCGACACACGCCTGGTGAACGTGCACGTGCAGCGCCTGCGGGCGAAGGTCGAGCTCGACCCGGACAACCCCAAGATCGTCATGACGGTGCGGGGCGTCGGCTACCGTGCCGGGGGCGCGGGCTAGGACCACGATGGCCGCGACCACAGCGACCACCACGGCGGTCGCTGTCATCCGCGACTGGCGTGGTTGGCCGACCGTCCTCCGGGCGCTGTGGCGCAGTTCCCTGCGGTTCCGAACGCTGACGATCACGCTTCTGCTGACGTCGACGGCGATCCTGATCACCTGCGTCACCATGGCGCTCGTGATCCAGAGCGATCTCTTCGAGTCGCGCAAGAACGAAGCGCTCGAAGATGCGGCGCGCTCGGTGAATCAGGCTCAGGCGACCCTCGACGCCACTGCGCTCGGCGACGATCCGGCCGCCCTCCCCGAACTCTGGGACAGCGTGCAGGAGGACCTGGGACGCAATTCGACGGCCGAGGGCCTCGCCGGATTCCGCATGGAGGTCGACCCGGACATCCCGCTCAACGGCTTCACCGCAGGGCTCAGCGACAACCTGATCAGCTCCGGCCTGAGAAACAGGGTGGTCGAGTTCGACGACTGGCAGTCGTGGCAGTCCGTGTCGCTCGAGGTCGGCGGTCGGGAAGTCCCAGGGATCATCGTCGGCCAGCAGCTGCGAGTGCCCGAGGCCGGTCCGTTCGCGATCTACTTCGCCTACGACCTGGCCGATGCCGACAACACCCTGCTGTTCGTGCAGCGCACCCTCTGGGTCGCCGGCATCGGCCTCGTCGCCATCGTCGCCGCGATCTCCTTCATCGTTCTCCGCACGGTGTCGACCCCCATCGTCGAGGCCGCCGAGACGAGCGCGCGACTGGCCTCGGGCGACCTCGGTGTCCGCATCGACGTGCACGGCGAAGACGAGATCGCCACGCTCGGACGCTCCTTCAACGCCATGGCCGACAGCATCGAGTCCCAGATCAAAGAACTGGGCGAGCTGTCGCTCGTGCAGCAGCGCTTCGTGTCGGATGTGTCGCACGAGTTGCGGACTCCGCTCACCACGATCCGTCTCGCGGCCGACATGCTGAACGACCAGCGGGGTGCCTTCGACCCGACGACCGCACGCACCACCGAACTCCTCCACACGCAGGTGCAGCGTTTCGAGACTCTGCTGTCGGACCTGCTCGAGATCAGTCGCTACGACGCGGGCTCCGTGCAGCTCGAACTCGAGGCCACGAGTCTCGCGCACCTCGCCGAGGACATCATCGAACAGATGCAGCCTCTCGCCGACGACCGGGGCAGCGAGCTGAGGCTCGTGGCACCGGGCGGGTACTCGCCGGTCGACATGGATCCGCGGCGAGTGCGCCGAGTGCTTCGCAACCTGATCGGCAACGCGATCGAGCACGGCGAGGGCAGGCCCATCGTGGTCACCGTCGACAGCAACCAGCACGCCGTGGCCGCCGGTGTCCGGGATTTCGGTCTCGGCATGGATCCGGCCGATGCGGAGCGGGTGTTCGACAGATTCTGGCGGGCGGACCCCTCTCGCCAGCGCACGCTGGGGGGCACGGGGCTCGGACTGTCGATCGCGCTCGGTGACGCGACTCTGCACGGTGGATCGCTCGATGTCTGGTCCGAGCTCGGGGTCGGCACGAACTTCGTGCTGACACTGCCTCGTCGGGGTGACGCGACGGAGGGCCCTTCGCCCATCCCCATCGAGCCTCAGGAGCGCCTCGGCGAACCCGGCGACGCCACGCAGCCGATCCAACTCGCCGACGTGCCGGCCGAGCTCTTCGATCGAGGGAGCATCGAATGACGGCCAGGACCCGACGCACGCTGCGCGGACTCGCTATCGCGACAGCTGCGCTTCTCCTGTCTGCGTGCACGGGCCTCCCGACGACCGGAGACGTGCAGAGGGGCAATCCGCTCGGGGCGTCTCCGGAGGGTCAGGACTTCCTTCCGCTCGCCTCAGATCCCGTCGACGGCGCAGGCCCGGAGGAGATCGTCGAGGGCTTCATGGAGGCGGCGATCACTCCCGCTGACAACTGGGACACCGCTCGCAGATTCCTCACCCCGGAACTCGCGTCGACCTGGCGTCCGAACACCGGGGTGTCGATCGACGTGAGCGCCGCGACGCGTTCGTTCGTCTCGAACGTCGAGGACGACAGCGAGGCGGAGGACGGAGACACCGCCGACGTGCGAGTCACCTTCGACCAGATAGCCAGCGTCGACGCGACCGGGGCGTACTCCGAGGCCTTCGGCGCCTCCAACTCCGCCTTCGTGGTCGAGCGCACGAAGGGCCAATGGCGGATCGCCGAGGCTCCGGACGGTGTGGTGATCGACGAGTCGAGGTTCGCGCGGGTCTATGACGACTACGCACTGCAGTACTTCGACCAGACCTGGGAGCGTCTCGTGCCCGACGTGCGCTGGTTCCCCAGACGCGCCACGGTCGCCACGACCATCGCGCAGTCGCTGATCGGCGGGGCACCGCGGCCGTGGCTCGACCCCGCGGTGCAGAGCGCGTTCCCACAGGAAGTGCAGCTCGCCCGCGACGCCGTTCCGATCGACCCGGATCAGATCGCCGATGTCGCACTGAACCGAGCGGCCCTCGGTCTCGACCCCACGACCCTCGCACGCATGCGCACGCAGCTTCAGGCCACCCTCGTCGCTGCGGGGGTGCAGATCGACCAGGTGCGTTTCACGGTCGACGGGCGGGCGTTGGAAGCCGGTGTCGTCGAGGTCGTGACCGATACGGCGGATGCAGGCAGTCTCGTGATCAAGGACGGGACGTTCGGGATGCTGGTGGGTGGCGAGATCACCCCGATCCCGGGTGTCACGGATCAGATCCTCAACGCGGGTCAGCCGGTCACAGCGATCGACGTGTCGGTCGACAGCTCTCGCGCGGCCGTGCAGCTGATCGACGGCCATGTGTGGCTCGCTGGAGACGGCGGCTTCGATGAACTGGATGCGCGCCCGTCGCTGGTGCGGCCGTCGCTGGACCCCTACGACTACACCTGGTCGGTGCCCTCGAATGCGCCTGCCGCTCTGCAGGCGATCGGCAGCGACGTCGCCCCGCAGACCATCGCGGGCGCGTGGCCCGAGGCGTCGACGGTCTCCGCCATCCGAGTCTCCGCCGATGGCGCCCGAGTGGCTGCAGTCGTCGTGATCGGAGGAGAACGCTGGATCGTCGTCTCCTCGGTGATCCGCGACGAGACGGGACTGCCCACCGAACTCGGCCCGACCGAGCCGATCGCGCAGCTCGACGGCAGCGCTGTGGGGCTCGTCTGGCTGGGGGCCGACCGTCTGGGCCTGCTGACCGACCCGGGCGACCGGATGGTCGTCACGCAGGTGGTCGGAGGGCCGGGCGAGACCGAGGTCGGCCCGACGGGCGCGGTGTCGATCGCGGGTGCGCGAGCCGCTACCGGCCTGCGGGTCCTCGGCGCCGAGGGTGCTGTGTTCGCGCGAACCGGGTCGGCGTGGAGCGAATCGGTCACGGGAGTCTCGCTGCTCGCCACCCGAGCAGGTCACTGAGCGCGACTGCCTCTACACGGCGGACCTGTGAGGGCTGAACACTCACAGCGGGCGGGTTCCGCACAGGTCTGCGGTCGAGAGGCCTCGGCCGGTGGGTCAGAATCGACGGATGCTCTCGCATCCGCTCGCCCGTGCCATCGGTGTCGAGGTGCTCGCTCTGCTGCTCGCAGCGACCTGCGCAGGCTGCGGTCGCCCTGAGACGATGCTGTGCGACGCGTGTCGAGAGGGCATCCGAGCAGCGCCCTTGATGCGACGCACGCCGAGCGGCCTGCTCGTCCGGGCCGCCATGCCGTTCGAGTCCATCGCGTCCCGGTGCATCCGCAGGCTCAAGGATGACGGCGAGACGATGCTCGCGCGCCCGCTCGGAGCGGCGTTGGGTGAGGTTCTCGCGGGCGTCGTCGATGCGCAGGCCGAGCTCGATGACCCGGTGCGCCTGGTGCCGATCCCCACGTCGCAGAGTGCGTTCCGACGACGGGGCTACCGGGTGCCCGATCTGCTGATCAGGCGGGCGGGTGCGGCGCCGGATCGCCTGCTCGTGCGGAGGGGGCGACGTGCGGATCAGCGCGGACTCGACTCGGCGAGCAGGGCGGAGAACGTGCGGGGGAGCATGCGATCACGACCGGCCATCGGGGGCGGGGCGATCGTGCTCGTGGACGACGTCGTGACCACGGGAGCGACTTTCGACGAAGCGGCTCGCACGCTGAGAGAGGCCGGCGCCCGGGTCGTCTCGGCGGTCGCGCTCGCCGCGACACCCCGTCTCGGCGAACGGAATGCGAACGCATCGGAGACACGCAGCAAATGACCCGTGACATCGGAGGTCAGGCGGACTACCGTTGGGGGTCACAAGGCGACCACGGTCCGCCCTTGGCCGGGAGGACCGGGACAAGGAGGCAGCAATGGAAACGAGCATCGTTGGCGTCGGGGTGGGTATCACCGACCGATTCCGCACCGTTGTCGAAGAGAAGATCGCCAAGATCCAGACGTTCGCGTCCCGTGCGCAGCGGCTGGATGTCAAAGTCACCCACCGGGTGTATCGCAACGGTCATGTGCCGGATGAGACCGTCGAGCTGACGCTCATCAGCAAGGGGCCCGTCGTTCGCGCCGAGGCCACGGACGGAGACAAGTTCGTCGCACTCGACATGGCCGTCGACAAGATGGCCGAACAGCTTCGTCGGGCCAAGGAGAAGCGAGTCGACGGACGCCAGCATCCGCGTGGGGCGCACTTCGAGAAGGAGAGCGGTGCGCTCGAGGGCATCGACGTCCAGCCGGCATCGGTGGAGGTCCTTCGCGCGGTCGCGACGGGCGCTTTGCCGATCCAGAACGACGACGACGAGGTCTACTCGCCGGTGGTCATCCGCACCAAGAACTTCGGCGCGGAATGGATGACCGTCGAAGAGGCCGTCGACCGGATGGAGCTGGTCGGGCACGACTTCTTCCTGTTCGTCGACGTGCGCACCGATCACCCGAGCGTCGTCTACCGACGCAAGGGCTGGGACTACGGTGTGATCGCGCTCGAGACGCAGGCTCCGCCCACTGAGGCACTCGCCTCCTGAGGCTGATACGACGACGGCCCGGCTCCAGAAGGAGTCGGGCCGTCGTCATGTGCTGAGGATGCGGGTCAGTCGAAGATTCCGTCGAGAATGCTCCCGATGACCAGGCCGCCCAGAATCCCGGAGGCGACGTCGCTGCCCCCGCCGCGTCGGCCGCCGCCGCTCCAGCCGCCTCCGCCCCAGCCGTCGCCGCCACCCCACCCCTGGTCCTGCGGTCGGGATGAATCGATGTCCCGCTGCGCGAGCTGCAGGGCTTCCGAGGCGAGGTGCGCGACGCGCCGAGCGCTGGCCAGCGCTTCATCGCGGGTCTCTTCCGCCGGAAGCAGGTCTGAGAGATCGACGCGCAGCCTCTCGGCCTCTGCGAGGCGAGTGCGGGCATCCGCACCGATCCAGCCCCTGTGCCCCGCGATGAGTCCGCGAGCGACGCCCAGCTGACGATCCGCGTCGTCGATCGCGTGCTGCACCTGCTGGATGCTGGGCAGCGGGTGCGCTTCACGGTGGCGGGCGGTGGCGATCGCGTCGTCGAGCGCGGTGTTCGCCTCGCGCAGCCGCGACAGTTCCGCGAAGGGGTCACCGGGTGAGCCTGCGGGCGACAGTGCGCTGAGTGCGTCCTGGAGGGCGGAGACCGCAGCGGTGACCGCCGGCACCTGCGGAGCGGTCCGGGCCGCGATGAGGTCACTGCGCGAGTCAGCGACGACCTCCGCGAGGGTCGACTCCGCGCGCAGCGCCTCGATCTCGAAGTCCTCGACGGCATCCAGCAGAGCGGAGGCGCGGCGCGTCGCCTCGGTCGCGGTCTCGAGGGCGAGGTTCGCCTCCTCGTTCTGCTTCGCGGCGCGTCGACGCTCCGACACGGCGGCGCCATGAGTGGCGAAGGCGATCAGCTGCTCGGCTTCCGCGGCGCTGGCCGCGATCTGGTGCATCGCCGAATCCGCGTATCGCGAGGAGAGACGGGCGACGGTCTCGTTGGTCTGCGGGATCCGCGCGCTCAGCGTCTCGGCATCGGCTCGCACCTGGGCGATGACCTCGGGCGCTCGACGCACCTTCGAGATCGATGTCGCGAGGTCCGACGTCTTCTCATCGAGCAGGTCCTGTGCCCAGTCGCACAGCTGCATGATCCGCGCGTTGCGGGTGCGGAGCTCCTCTGGAGTATCGGGGATCTCGTCGTGGTTGAGCTGGTGGAGCTGAAAAGCCTCGCGCAGGTGAGTGCGCACCGCGCTCAGCGCCTTCTTCAGATCCCGAGTCAGCTGCTCGCCGAGCTCGGCCTCCGCGAACGCCAACTCGTCGGAGGTGCTCCTGATGCGCTCGTCAGCGGAGACGAGTGCCTGCTCTGCGCGGCGAGCCAGGTCGGCGTCCTGTGCGGCCAGTTGTTCCTGCTCGCGCTTGCGTCTGCCCCATATTCCAGCCATAGGACTGATCCTAGTTTCCCGGGCGACGTCACTGGCTGTGCATACGCTTGAGGCGAACTGCGCTCAGGCGAGCGCCGCGACCTCTGTCCTCGACGGACGGCCGCGCTTCGGTCGCTCGGTCGTGAGCTCCAGAGCGAGCGCGTGCTGGGGATGCTGTGCGAGACGGGTCTGCACATGGTCGAGCCAGCGGAGCTCTGCCTCTGCGGTGAAGATCATCGAGTCGACGACGAGCGACCACGCGAGCCCTTGGGGACTGTCGTCCTCGCGTGACTCCCTCGCCGTGGTGAGTTGCTCGAGATGCTCTTCAGACGCCGCGCGCTGGGTCTCGATCACGCGAGTCGCATCCGCGCCGGGAAGCGTCGCCGCGACGGCCAGCTTGATCGCGAGCTCGTCGCGGGTGGCCTGGCTCCGCGCGACGGGGGAGGCCAGCCAACGGTCGACCTCGAACGACCCGGCGTCGGTGATCTCCCAGTACACGTGGCCCTGCAGATCGGCGGCTCCACGCTCGACGAGTCCGTCGCGCTCGAGGCGCTCGAGCGTGTTGTAGATCTGACCGACGTTGAGCGGCCAGACCGAGCCGGTGCGTCGGTCGAACTCGTGACGGAGCTGGTAGCCGTAGCACGGGCCCTGCGCGAGGATCGCGAGCAGACTCTGTCGGACCGACATGTGGACCTCCCGGTGTCGAGGAACAATATATACATACTCGGAAACGTCATGGCGACGCGCCATGCGGACGACGTCCAGGTCACGGACGGGTAACATGACAAGGTATGCCTGGCACGCGCCCGACAAGCGGCGCCGCCGGAACCATCGACAGGGAGATGACATCTGTGGCGAATCCTCTTGAGAAGCTGCTGCGCGCTGGAGAAGGGCGGGTCATCCGTCGCCTGAACCAGGTGGTCAAGGCCGTGAACGCGCTGGAAGAGGACATCTCCAAGCTCACGGACGACGAACTGCGCAACGAGACCGCCGAGCTGCGCGAGCGGTTCGCGAAGGGCGAGTCTCTCGACCAGCTCATGCCCGAGGCGTTCGCCGCGGTGCGTGAGGCGGCGAAGCGAACGCTCGGCATGCGTGCGTACGACGTGCAGATCATGGGTGGTGCCGCACTCCACCTCGGCAACATCGCCGAGATGAAGACCGGTGAGGGAAAGACCCTGGTCGCCACGTTCCCGGCCTACCTGAATGCGATCGCGGGCGAGGGCGTCCACGTGATCACGGTCAACGACTTCCTCGCGAGCTACCAGGCCGAGCTCATGGGCCGCGTGTACCGGGCACTCGGCATGTCGACGGGCATCATCGTCTCCGGTCAGACGCCGGCTGTCCGCCGCGAGCAGTACGCGTCGGACATCACCTACGGCACGAACAACGAGTTCGGCTTCGATTACCTTCGCGACAACATGGCGTGGCGCAAGGAAGACCTCGTCCAGCGTGAGCACTACTTCGCGATCGTCGACGAGGTCGACTCGATCCTCATCGACGAGGCTCGGACGCCGTTGATCATCTCAGGCCCCTCATCAGGTGAGGCCAACCGCTGGTTCGCCGAGTTCGCGAAGATCGCCCGCACCCTCGAAGCAGGCGTCGACTACGAGGTCGACGAGAAGAAGCGCACCGTCGGCGTGCTCGAACCCGGCATCGAGAAGGTCGAGGACTACCTCGGCATCGACAACCTCTACGAGTCCGCGAACACCCCCCTGATCTCGTTCCTCAACAACTCGATCAAGGCTCTCGCGCTCTTCAAGAAGGACACCGACTACGTCGTCATGAACGACGAGGTCATGATCGTCGACGAGCACACCGGCCGCATCCTGGTCGGCCGCCGCTACAACGAGGGCATCCATCAGGCCATCGAGGCGAAGGAGGCCGTGCCGGTCAAGGCCGAGAACCAGACTCTCGCCACCGTCACGCTGCAGAACTACTTCCGTCTCTACGACAAGCTCGCCGGCATGACCGGTACCGCCGAGACCGAGGCGGCCGAGTTCATGTCGACCTACAAGCTCGGCGTCATCCCGATCCCCACGAACCGGCCGATGATCCGCAAGGATCAGTCGGATCTGGTCTACAAGAACGAGACCGCCAAGTTCGCCCAGGTCGTCGAGGACATCGCCGAGCGCCACGCGAGCGGCCAGCCGGTGCTGGTCGGCACCGTCAGCGTGGAGAAGAGCGAGTACCTGTCGCGACTCCTCGCGAAGAAGGGCGTCAAGCACGAGGTCCTGAACGCGAAGAACCACGCGCGCGAGGCCGAGATCGTTGCACGCGCCGGACGACTCGGCGCCGTCACCGTCGCCACCAACATGGCTGGCCGTGGAACCGACATCATGCTCGGCGGCAACGCCGAGTTCCTCGCCGTGCAGGAACTCAAGGGCAAGGGGCTCGACCCGGTCGAGACGCCCGAGGAGTACGAGGTCGCGTGGGACGAGACCTACGAGTCGATGAAGGCGATCGTGGCAGAGGAGGCCGAGAAGGTCATCGAGGCCGGCGGCCTTTACGTCCTGGGCACCGAGCGCCACGAGTCGCGTCGGATCGACAATCAGCTGCGAGGCCGTTCCGGTCGTCAGGGCGACCCGGGTGAGAGCCGCTTCTACCTGAGCCTCACCGACGACCTGATGCGTCTGTTCCAGTCGGGGGCCGCCGAGGCGATCCTGGCTCGAACCAACTTCCCCGATGACGTCCCGATCGAGTCGGGTCTCGTGTCGCGGGCCATCCGCAGCGCCCAGTCGCAGGTCGAGTCCCGCAACGCCGAGATGCGAAAGAACGTCCTCAAGTACGACGACGTCCTGAATCGTCAGCGTGAGGCGATCTACGCCGACCGTCGCCACATCCTGCAGGGCGACGACATCGCCGACCGGGTGCAGCACTTCATAGAAGACGCGATCAGCGGCGTGGTGCGGGATCACACAGGCGAGGGGCACAACGAGAGCTGGGACTTCGACGCACTCTGGACGGAGCTCAAGACGCTCTACCCGGTCAGCGTGACGATCGACGAGGTCGTGTCCGAGGCCGCCGGCCGCAAGGGCGGTATCACTGCGGACGGTCTGACCCGCGAACTGCTCTCGGACGCGAAGATCGCCTACGAGACCCGCGAAGAGTCGCTCGGAGAAGCGGCCACCCGTGAGCTCGAGCGTCGTGTCGTGCTCCAGGTGCTCGACCGTCGCTGGCGCGATCACCTCTACGAGATGGACTATCTCAAAGACGGCATCGGTCTTCGCGCGATGGCGCAGCGCGACCCGCTCATCGAGTACCAGCGCGAGGGCTACGCGATGTTCCAGTCGATGATGGGTCAGATCAAGGAGGAGTCCGTCGGGTACCTCTACAACCTCGAGGTCGAGGTCCGCCGGGCGGGCGACTCGCAGACTGCCGAGGTCGAGGCCAAGGGCCTCGCCGAAGGCGGCGGAGACCAGCGCCTCGAGTACTCAGCGGCGAACGATGCCGGCGAGGTCGAGGTCCGAGACGACCGAGGACAGGTTCAGCAGGCTGCGACCGAGAAGCTCCGTCAGGCGGCTGCCGCGCGTCAGGCGCCGGCCGAGCCGGCCGAGGCCGAGGATGCTCCGCGCGGTGCGTTCGGCCAGCGCACGGAGGCCCCCGCAGCACCTGCCGGCAACCGTGAGCAGCGCCGGGCGCAGAGCAAGAAGAAGAAGTAGCCAGGAAGTTCGATGAGGGGCCGGTCCGGATGGATCGGCCCTTCTTCGCGTCATTGTAGGCTTGCGCAATGACACCAACGCGCCACTTCGACCAGTCGTCGAAGCTCAAGAACGTCCTGTACGAGATCCGTGGAAACACGCTCGTCGAGGCGGCGCGGCTCGAGGCCGAGGGACACCGGATCCTCAAGCTCAACACGGGAAACCCCGCCATCTTCGGCTTCGAGGCACCCCACCAGATCGTGCACGACATGCTCGCGGCGCTTCCGACCGCGCACGGATACAGCGACAGCAAGGGGATCATCTCGGCACGCCGCGCCGTGGTCAGCCGGTATGAGGAGATCCCCGGGTTCCCCCGGTTCGATCCCGAGGACGTCTTCCTCGGAAACGGCGTGTCCGAGCTCATCACGATGACGATGCAGGCGCTCCTCGACGAGGGCGATGAGGTGCTCATCCCGGCCCCCGACTATCCGCTGTGGACTGCCATGACGAGTCTGGCTGACGGCACTCCCGTGCATTACCTCTGCGACGAGGACAACGGCTGGCAGCCCGACCTCGAGGACATCCGATCGAAGATCACTCCTCGCACCAAAGCACTCGTGATCATCAACCCCAACAACCCGACCGGCGTGGTCTACTCTCGCGAGGTCCTCGAGGGGATGGTTCAGATCGCGAGGGAGAACCAGCTGCTGCTGCTGTCCGATGAGATCTACGACCGCATCCTGTTCGACGGTGCGGTGCACATCCCGACAGCCACGCTGGCGCCTGATCTCCTGTGCCTGACGTTCAACGGGCTCTCGAAGACCTATCGAGTCGCCGGATTCCGGTCCGGATGGCTTGTCATCACCGGGCCGCAGGACCACGCGAAGGGGTTCCTCGAGGGGATCAACCTCCTCGCGTCCACGCGCCTCTGCCCGAACGTCCCCGCGCAGTACGCGGTGCAGGCGGCTCTCGGGGGAGTGCAGTCGATCGATGCGCTGATCGCTCCGACCGGACGCCTGCACGAGCAGCGCGACATCGCGTGGGAGGGGCTCGAGTCGATTCCCGGTGTCTCCTGCGTCAAGCCGGTCGGTGCCCTGTACGCCTTCCCTCGTCTCGACCCGAATGTCCACGAGATCAGGGACGATGCGAAGCTGGTCTACGACCTGTTGGTCTCCGAGCACATCCTTCTCGTGCAGGGGACCGGCTTCAACTGGCCGACGCCCGACCACCTCAGGCTGGTCACGCTCCCCGAGCCTCGTGTGCTCGCAGAAGCCGTCGAGCGCCTCGGGAACTTCCTCTCGAGCTACCGCCAGTAGACGTGTGCGACGTCGCCGAGGTGTACGTCTCGGCGATCCGACGCACGCCGGCGACCAGGGTCGAACGCGGGGTGAGGTCTGCCATCGGGCGGGCGTGCAGCAGAGCGGAGTCAGCGGCGCGCTGATCGAACGGCAGGAACGCGATGTCGGTGATGCCCGCGAATCTCTCGAGAGTGCGCCGGATCTGACCACGCGCGTCGATGCCCAGGGGGCCGGGTCGGACACGGTTCACCACGACCCTGATGGGCGTGGGGGCCGTGAGTCGTCGGAGCTCGGCATGCTCCCTCACGAAGCGACTGATGCCGAGCGGGTCGGCCGACGCGACCGCGATGATGGCATCCGCCTCCTCAAGCGCTGCGACCGTGGCCGCGTGACGGCGCGGTCCGGCGAGGTCGTAGGTCGCTTCGTCGTCTGCGTCGAAGGCGCTCGCCACGTCGACGACGGTCTCCTCCGCCCAGCTGCGGCAGGCGCGCAGAGTGGTCTGAAGACGACTCGCTCCGAGTTCCGGCCAGCGCCCTGGCCGATTGATGCCGCCGAGGACCTCGATCTCGCCTGCGCTCGTCGCGAGTATCGTCGCCAGCCTTGTGAGCTCGGCTGAGTCGAGTGCGCCGAGTTCTGCGCGTCGGCACGCGGCGGCGATGCCGGGTGCATCGTCGCTGAGCCCCAGAAGCAGCGCAAGCGACGGAGCGACGGTGTCGGCATCGACCAGGGCGGCGCGCCGCCCCGTCCGGCAGAGTTCGACGGCGAGTTGGATCGCGATGGTCGACCTTCCCGGGGCGCCGGAGGGGCCCCACACGACCGTGACGCGATGCGGAGGTGATGCTTCCTGCCCGGTGATGTGCGGGATATCAGCGGTGAGTGCTGCCGCGACTTCCCAGCCGTTCGCATCCGCCGGAAGCCCGGTGGTGAGTCCGTAGCGTCCGAGCAGCCTGCTGTCGCTGTCGCCGAGCGGGATGATCCGCACGCCAGCCCTGTCGCACTCGGCGACGAGCTCGGATGTCAGAACGGCACGAGTGGCGACGACGATGGCCGCATCGACGCCTTCGGGCAGAGGAAGGACTCTGTTCGGCGGCACGACGGAGACCACAGTGATCCCCTCCATCTCGAGCTCGTCGGCCAGACCTCGCGCGCGCGCTTCCGGAACAGCGACGATGACCGAGGTCATGAGGTCGAACCGATCGGCACGACCGAGAGGACAGAGCCGCCGGTGATCGCGGCCAGCACCTCGGGGACATCCGCTCGGTCGATCACGACCTCGGCGGTCGTGCCGTCGGCCGAGAGCATCCCCTCCGCCTTCGTGACCGATGTGACGATGGCGTCGGCCACGAGGACACGAGGCGGACCCTGACTGCCACTGTCGTCGACCGGTGGCGAATGCCAGAGCTCGACGACGCTCCCGGCGGCGACATCGGCCGGGATCCCCGTGCTGCTCTCGACGACGATCGTGGTCGTCCTGTTGGCATCGGCGCTCTCAGCGGCAGAGGTGGCCAGGAGCTCTCCTGCGAAGACCGTGCGGGACGCGACCTGGCCGGCGTGCAGCTCTTGTGGTGCCAGGTAGCGGTCCGTCACCGTGCCGAGTCCGACTTCGACCACTTGGAAGTCTTCTGAGACAAGCGTTTCACCGAGAGCGATCGTGCGCGTCGCCTGAAGCACCGGCGTCGTGGTGCCCGAGGAGGAGACGACGGCCCACACGCCGCCGATCGACAACGCGACGACCGCGATGCCGATCAGAAAACGGGCGTCACCCCAGACGGTGCGGCGGGAACGGACGAACTTGCTCATGTCGACATGGTCACAGAAATCGATGAGCCCGCTCGAGACTTATCCACAGCATCGGATCGGCGCTGGTGCTCCGGCACGGCAGGAGGACAATGGGAGCATGCCTCATTCCTCTCAGCCCGCGCAGGGCTTCCTCGCGCCGGCCCAGGTGGCGGAGCTGCTGAGCATCGAGGTCGACGAAGTCATCGAGCTCGTCTACGAGGCGCGTCTGCGCGGGTCCAAGCTCGGCGCGCCGGCCAGATGGCGCATCGAGGAGTCGAGCCTTTCGGAGTATCTCGACGAGCAGTCGGAAGAGGCCAGACGGATGGCCCTGTGGCGTCAGGCCAACGAGGCGAGCTTCCCGGAGGTCTGGGGTACATCCCGCCGTCACGGCATCTGATCTCCGACGGTCTGCACCGAGGACACCGCGGTGAACGGGATGATCTGAAAGCTGCGGACGGCCGAGGCGATCCGCGCCTCGCCAGGATCATGCAGAGCGAGGTCCAGATGATCCGCTCCCGCCCTGTCGATCGTTCCGTGCATGTCGGAGTCGTCGACGCTGACTATTCGCACCGGCACCCGCCGCCTGGCGAGATCACGCAGAACGAAGCCGAGCGACATGCGCTCGCGGAGCACAGGCGCGGAGCCGTCATGCTCGTCCAGACTGGACAGCAGCAGGCCATGATCGACGGTCAGCCCGCGCACCGCGTGCAACGGAACGATCAGGGTCGACCGCGTCGTGGTCGATTCCTCGGCCTGCGCGATCGTCGCGGCGATCCAATCCGAGCCGAGCGCGTCGAGCCGGGCCCGCACCCGAGTTCCGCCGGGCAGGTCGATGGTGGTCGGAGCTGCTGCGGCGCAGAGCACCCTGAGGCGGCTGCGAAGCTCGAGTCGCGAGATGCGCAATCGTTCGGATTCGGCATCCAGCGCCACGCGCTCGCTCTCCCACTCCGAGGCGAGCTGGCCTTCGAGGTCTTCGAACAGTCGATCCCAGTGCACGCGCCCCACCGTAAGCGATGTCCGGGAAGGCATGTACGAGTTATCCACATAGATCCCGAACGCGACCCGAACGGCGACTGGGCGCATGCTCTACTTGGCGCAGTCTTCCCGATGGAGAGTGCCTCAGATGATGCTTCACGAGTACTTCGCACCGCAGCCGACGCCTCGCGCCGAGCTGCCGGATCCGCATCCGCTGCTGCGGAGCCTGACACAGGGCGTGCTCGAGGTGCTCGCGGGAGTCAGAGAAGTCGATCAGCTCGCCCGCTGGTTCAATGAAGACGCGTACCGGAGCCTGGTGACGCGGGCGAACCTCTCGGCGAGGGCGCGCAGCGCGAGGGGGGTCTCGCCTGCGCGCCCGACTTTCGAGATCCTCTCGATCCGCGTGACAGAACCCGTCGACGGCAAGGTCGAAGCAGTCGTCGTCGTCGCGGGGCCGGGCCGCACCCGGGCGGTGGCGATCCGTCTCGAAGGACTCGACCGTCGTTGGCGTGCGACGTCGCTGGCCATTCTCTGAGGCTGCGCGCTCTAGGCTGGTGGGGTGTCAACGCTCAGCGACCTCGCCAATGCCCAGGGCCGTCTTGCCGACAACGATGTCGAGTGGCTGCACCGACTCGCCGGTGACGGTCAGCTTCTCGCGGACCTCGCCTCGGCGGACATCGTGGTCTGGATCGAGACCGACGACGGATCGTTCGTCGCCGTCGCGCACGCGCGTCCGAGTGGAGCAGCCACCCTTTTCTATCGGGACATCGTCGGCGAGCGGGTGCGCCCTCAGTGGCGTACGCAGGTGCAGGGGGCGTTCGAATCCGCGGAGATCGTCGACTCGTCGTCGCCGGACTGGTTCGAAGAGACCCCGACGCGTGTTCGAGCTGTGCCGATCGTCAACGAACGTCGCGGCGGAGAGCACCAGGCCGTGGTCATCGGCGTCGTCACCCGGCACACGAACCTCGGCGAGGCCCGGACCCCGTCTCGGCAGCAGATCACGTTCGACGAGTGCGCCAACGACCTCTTCCGCATGATCGCCGACGGGAGCTTCCCGGACCCGGCGGCTCCGACCTCCCCTCGCCGCGGCGCGCCGCGCGCGTCCGACGGCCTGATCCGCATCGACGTCGACGGGATCACGACGTTCGCCAGCCCGAACGCACTCTCGGCGTTCAATCGCATGGGGTTCGATGACGAGCTCGAGGGCGAATCCCTCGCGGAGGTCACCACGAGGCTCGTGCCGCCGTCCCGACAGGTCGACGAGTCGCTGCCCGTCGTCGTGACCGGACGCGCGCCGTGGCGGACCGACATCGAAGCGCGCGGTGTCACCGTGTCGCTGCGCGCGATCCCGCTCAAGGATCACGGAACCCGCATCGGCGCCATCCTGCTGTGCCGGGATGTCTCGGAGCTGCGCCACCAGGAGCAGGAGTTGATCACCAAGGACGCGACGATCCGCGAGATCCACCACCGAGTCAAGAACAATCTGCAGACTGTCGCGTCGCTGCTTCGGATCCAGGCACGACGCACGCACTCCGACGAGGCGCGCGATGCGCTGACCCAGGCGATGAGACGCGTCGATTCGATCGCCGTCGTGCACGACACGCTCGCCCAGGGCCTGACGCAGAAGGTCGATTTCGACGAGGTGTTCCATCGCGTCCTCAAGCTCGTGGCCGAGGTCGCATCGGCACCGAACACCCGCGCGCGCACACGGTCGACCGGTCGCTTCGGCGTCCTGCCGAGCGAGTATGCCACGCCGCTGGCTCTCGCTCTCACCGAGGTCGTCACGAATGCCGTGGAGCACGGTCTCGCAGGGCAAGAGGGCATGGTCACGATCGATGCGGCGCGCACCGAGGAGAATCTGCGCGTCACGGTGCATGACACCGGCAAGGGCCTGCCGGAGGGGCGGATCGGTCAGGGGCTGGGAACGCAGATCATCCGCACCCTCATCCAGGGCGAGCTCAGCGGCTCGATCGAATGGCGGGGGAGCGAAGGCGAGGGCACCGAGGTCGTCATCGACATCCCGCTTCGCTGGCTGACGAAGTAGGCGGAGGATCGGCCGCAGCGTCGAGCGGAGACACAGAAGCGGGCCGCGGCATAGGGTCGGGCCGCTTCTCGATGTTCAGGAGGCGCGGCGGGCGCGAGCGGCGCGGCGCTTGAGCGCACGGCGCTCGTCTTCGGAGAGGCCTCCCCACACGCCCGAGTCCTGGCTGGACTCGAGGGCGTACTGCAGGCAGATCTCGGTCACCGTGCAGGTGGCGCAGACGGTCTTCGCCTTCTCGATCTGGTCGACGGCCGGACCGGTGTTCCCGACAGGGAAGAACAGCTCGGGGTCGACAGTCAGGCAGGCGGCCTTATCGCGCCAGTCCATGGGGGCTCCTCGGTGTGGTGTTTCAGAAATCATCGCATTGCGACGACTCGGATTTCGGGTGCAGATCGGGTTCAGCTACCCTGTATGAGATACGGACGGATGCCCGCTTTCTGTGATGCGAGCGCGAAGCCCGCCCCACGCCGCTGTGGGAGCACATGACGCTGTCTATTCTGTTACATGAAACCGGCGAAATCAAGGGTTTCCGCCGTTCTCATTCGATTCTCAGGAGACAACTGTGCGCTCACCCGGCCTCGCTCTGGCGGCTTCCGCGGTTCTCGCGGCAGAGGGCGCCGCATTGATCGTGTTCGCCCTCATCGAGCTCGTCGGTCTCGGCGCAGGTGATGCCGCGTCGCTGCCGACGGCGCTCGCCCTTATCGTGCTGACGCTCATCGGCGCTGTCGCTCTCATCGCGTTCGCCATCGGAACCAGGACGGGCCATTCGTGGGCGCGCTCGGGCGGCGTCGTCTTCCAGGTGCTCGCCGTGGCGCTCGCGCTCGCCTCGCTGACGCTGCAGCCGATCGCCTGGGCGTTCACCATCGGAGTCGGGCTGCCGGCGCTGCTGTGCTTCGCGCTGCTGATCGCGAGCACGCGCGCCGAGAACGAGCGCCCGGCGGAGTGACTCTCAGGCGTCGATGCCGAGCAGCTTGCGCAGTCGGGCGACGTGCCCCGTCGCCTTGACGTTGTACTGAGCGAGGGTGATCGTTCCCTGCTCATCGAGAACGAAGGTCGAGCGGATGACTCCTTCCACGACCTTGCCGTAGTTCATCTTCTCGCCCCAGACTCCGTATGCGGTGTGCACGGCGTGGTCCGGGTCGCTGAGAAGGGTGAAGGTGAGGCCGTCGCGCTCGCGGAATTCGGCGAGCTTCGCAGGCTCGTCACGCGAGACCCCGATCACGCGGTACCCGGCGCCCTCGAGAGAGGAGATGCTGTCGCGGAAGTCGCAGGCCTGCGTCGTGCACCCTGGCGTCATCGCGGCCGGATAGAAGTAGAGCACCGTCTTCTGGCCGCGCAGATCGTCGAGTCGGACGGTCGCGCCGTCTTGGTCGAGAAGAGCGAAGTCGGGGGCAGCGGATCCGGAGTCGAGGCGCACAGTCACACGTCCAGCCTACCGGCCGGGCGTCTGCTCGGCCTTGTCGGCGAACGTCTGCAGAAGCCTCTGCAGCGAGTCCAGGCGCGCTCGCCCGGTCTCGCTCAGCTCGCCGCTCTCGGCCGCTTCGATGAGTGCGCAATCCGGAGCATCCGCGAGGTGCGTGCATCCGCGCGGGCACTTCTCGGCGATCTCCGCCAGCTCGGTGAAGGCTGCGAGGATGTTCGCGGGGTTCACATGCCCGAGACCGAAGGAGCGGACGCCGGGGGTGTCGATCACCCACCCGTTGCCCTCCGGGCTGACGTATCGCAGCGATACGGTCGACGAAGAGGTGTGCCGGCCACGTCCGGTGACCTGGTTGACGTGCCCCGTCGCGCGCAGGGCGCTGGGCACCAGAGCGTTCACGAGCGTCGACTTGCCCACACCCGAATGCCCGACGAAGACCGTGGAGTGCCCGACGAGGGCAGCGCCGATCTCATCGACGGGCATCTCGTCCTGCGCACTGGTGAAGACGCGCAGGTCGTCGAGTCCGTCGAAATGCGACAGGAAGGCGCTGGGGTCGGCCAGGTCCGTCTTCGTGACGACGAGGAGCGGGCGCACGCCGGCATCCAACGCGGCCACGAGGTAGCGGTCGACGAGACGAGCACGCGGCTCGGGGTCGGCGGCGGCGACGACGACGAGCATCTGATCGGCGTTCGCGACGATCACCCGCTCGACCTGGTCGGTGTCGTCGGCGCTGCGCCGAAGCAGGGAAGTGCGGTCGGCGATGCCGATGATCCGCGCCAGGGTGCCGTCTTCGCCTGAGATGTCGCCGACGACCTTGGCGTGATCACCGGTGACGATCGGGTTCCTGCGAAGCTCACGCGCCCGCGCGGCGGTGATCATGCGCTCGTCAGGCGTGTCCTCGTCGATCAGCACAGAGTAGCGACCACGGTCCACCCCGAGGACGCGGCCGATCTGAGCGTCGTCATGCGCAGGCCGTCGCTTGGTGCGAGGGCGGTTGGCCTTCGGGTTCGGGCGCGTGCGGATGCTGCTCTCGTCATAGTCCTCGAAGTCGTCGTCGAGGTCGTCGGAGTCGTCGAGCCAGCTCACGAGGATGCGCCTCGCAGCATTCGCTCCCAGAGGAGAGTGAACTCCGGAAGCGTCTTGGAGGTGGTGCCGATGTCATCGATCTCGACCCCGGGTACGCGCAGACCGATCAGGGCGCCCGTCGTCGCCATCCGATGGTCGTGGTGCGCCGCCCATCGGCCACCGTGCAGCTGTCGGGGAATGATGCGCAGGCCGTCGGAGAGCTCTTCCGCCTCGCCGCCGAGGGCGCGGATGTTGCCGACGAGTGCCGCGATGCGATCGGTCTCGTGGAGTCGGATGTGACCGATACCGCGGATCGTGGTGGGGCCGGACGCGAACGCCGCCAATCCGACGAGCGTCGGGGTCAGCTCGCTCGCAGCCGAGAGGTCCATGTCGAGCCCGCGGATCTCGGCCCCGGCCCGGACCGTCAGCGTTCCGCTGTGACGGCCGACGTGCGCACCCATGGCCTGCAGGATCTCGGGAAGCAGAGCGCCGGGCTGGGTGGAGTGCACAGGCCACCCGGGCACCGACACCGCGCCCCCCGTGACCAGTGCAGCGGCGAGGAACGGCGCCGCGTTCGAGAGATCGGGCTCGATCGCGATCTCCTTGGCGCGTGGCACGCCCGCCTCTACGAGCCACTCACCTGTGGCTGGTCGCTCGATCCGGATGCCGCGACGGCTCAGCGCCTCGATCGTCATGTCGATGTGAGGCAGGCTCGGCAGATGGTCGCCGGTGTGCACGAGGTGCAGGCCCACGTCGAAGCGCGGGGCGGCGAGCAGGAGTCCCGAGACGAACTGGCTGGATGCCGAGGCGTCGATCTCGACGCGCCCGCCTCGGATGCGACCGTGGCCGCGCACGGTGAACGGCAATGCCCACGTGCCCTCGTCGTCGATGTCGACTCCGAGGTCGCGCAGCGCGCTGATGAGACCACCCATCGGTCGGTGCAGGGCCGTCTCGTGGGCAGTGAGGTGCACGTCGCGCTGGGCGAGCCCGGCCAGCGGCGCGATGAAGCGCATCACCGTGCCGGCCTGGCCGCAGTCGATCGTCGTGCCGCCCATGAGCTTGGCCGGCGTGATCGCGAGGTCGGGCCCGAACTCTCCGTTGCCGTCGATCTCCTCGATGCCGACGCCCAGGGCGCGCAGGGCCTCGATCATGCGGCGGGAATCGTCGGAGTGCAGAGGAGCGATGAGTCTGCCGGGTCCGTCCGCGATCGCGGCGATGATGAGCTCGCGATTGGTGAGCGATTTCGAGCCGGGGATCGTCACGGTCGCATGAACGGCTCCGGTGCTGATCGGCGCGACATAGACGCCCTGGACAGGGGAGGGGGAATACCTGTTGGCGCTCATCGGTTCCCACCTTAGTAAACGCGAGTGTCCGAACGATCGAATATGGGCGCACGCCGACAAGGAGAGAGCATGCTCGCAACGCTGGAACGCGAGTCGGTGGACCTCACCCGCCTAGACTGGCCGGTGATGGATGACACGGCAACCGCAGAGACGGTCAGCGACCCTCGGCGCGAATTCGAGGAACAGGCGATCCCGTTCATGGATCAGCTCTATGCCGCGGCGATGCGCATGACGCGCAACCCGGCGGACGCTGCTGACCTCGTGCAGGAGACCTTCGTCAAGGCATACGGGTCCTGGGCGACGTTCTCGCAGGGCACGAACCTGAAGGCGTGGCTGTACCGCATCCTCACCAACACGTACATCAACATCTACCGCAAGAAGCAGCGCGAGCCGTTCCAGGGCACGATCGACGAGCTCGAGGACTGGCAGATGGGCGGTGCGGAGTCGACCACCGCGTCGCACAGCCGTTCGGCCGAGGCGGAAGCCATCGACCACATGCCCGCATCGGTCGTCAAGGACGCGTTGCAGGCCGTTCCCGAGGACTTCAGGTTGGCGGTGTACCTCGCTGATGTCGAGGGCTTCGCCTATCAGGAGATCGCGGACATCATGAAGACCCCCATCGGCACCGTGATGAGCCGCCTGCACCGAGGCAGGCGCATGCTGCGGGAGCTGCTGGCTGAGTACGCCGCGGAGCGGGGAATCTCCACGGCCGACCCGAGGAGCAAGAAATGACCGACTGCGGCTGCGACAAGGCCCGCAAGGACCTCGAGGAGTACCTCCGCAACGAGGTGTGCAACACCGAGCACACCGAGATCCGTGAACATCTCGAGAACTGCCCGTCCTGCCGGGATGAGGCGCTGGTGGCGACGACCCTCACCGAGGTCGTGGCGCGCGCGTGCAAGGAGACGGCACCCGAAGAGCTGCGTGACCAGGTGTTCGCTCGACTGCGTGAGGTGCAGGCCGCACAGCACTGAGGCGGGACCCGGTCCGTCGCGCCTCCCATAGGGTGGAGGAATGACCGACGCGCTTATCGTCCCCGTTGATCCCGTGTCCGCTGGGCGCCTGGCCGCGAAGAATCTCGTCTACCGACTCGTCGACAACGGCTCGGATGCCGACACCGAGGCCTTCCTGCGGGCAGAGGCGCGGGGGTTCCTCGATGCCGATCCCACGCCGGAGCAGATCGCCGCAGACCGCGCACTTCTCGCGACTCGGCGCAACGTCGGCGTGTTCGAGGAGAATGCCCCTGACGGCGCCTTCCCCGTCGCCACGGTCAACTCGTGGGTGACTCCGCTGACCGTGCCCGGCGGCGAGGTGGGGATGTGGGCGATCAGCGCTGTCACGGTCTCGGGCACTCATCGTCGCCGCGGCATCGCGCGGAACTTGCTCGAAGGCGAGCTGCGTGCCGCCGCAGGCGCGGGTGTCGCTGTCGCCGGCCTCACCGTCTCTGAGGCGACGATCTACGAGCGGTACGGGTTCGCTTCGGCGATCCCCGCAGCCAAGGTGTCGATCGACGCGCCGAGGGCGGGATGGAACGGTCCGGCGACCGATGGCCGCGTCGAGTACGTCGAGCGCGAGACGCTTCAGAAGGACCTGTCCGCTCTGCATGAGCAGGCGCGAACCCAGCGTTCGGGGCAGATCGCCGGGTGGGACGCGCGCTGGGAGCGGATCGCCGGGCTGTCGGTGGGACACACCGCTCCACGGGCCGTTCGAGGCGTGCGTTACGTCGACGCCGACGGAGCAGTCCGGGGTGCGATGGCGTACACGCTCAAGGAGGTCGCGGGGAGTTTTCGCGCGGACATGGAGATCCACCACCTGACCTCGACCACGACGGATGCTCTGGCCGCGCTCTGGAGATTCGCTCTGCAGCACGACCTGGTGTCGAAGGTGGTGGTCGACCTGCGCCCGATCGACGATCCGATCACCTGGCTCGTCACCGACCAGCGAGGCGTGGACCTCACCCCTCACGATCACGGGTGGCTGCGCCTCCTCGACGTGCCCGCTGCGCTCAGCGCCCGCACGTATCGAGCGCCCCTCGATGTGGTGTTCCGAGTCGAAGATCCTCTCGGTTTCGCCGAAGGCTCGTGGCGACTGACCTCGGGTGCCGACGGTACGGCGGATGTCACACGGGTCGACGACGGCGCAGAGGCCGACGTCATTCTCGGCGTGGGGGCTCTCTCCTCGATCTACGCGGGCGGGGTCAGCGCTGTTCGGCTCCGCGCGGCCGGCCGTCTGCATGCACCGATGGAGACGGCGGCAGCGCTCGACGATGCGTTCCGCACAGCAGATGCCCCGCTCCTGGGCATCTGGTACTGAGCGCCGCCCGCCGCGACGACGGACTGCACGGAGAGGGGCTCACGGCATCGCCGTGAGCCCCTCTCCGTTTTCTCCGACAGCCGTCAGCTGATGGTGAGGGCGTCTCGCAGGAGCTTCGCCTGTTCGGCCGCGTGCACCTTCGACGAGCCGGTCGCCGGCGATGCCGACGCGGGACGCGACACCGGGCGGAAGCTGCGGTCACCGGGCACATCGGCGAATGCGAGAGCAAGGAACGGCCATGCCCCCTGGTTCTCCGGCTCTTCCTGCACCCACACCAGCTCGGCGTTCGGGTACGAGTCGGTGATGGCCTTCAGACCGTCGATCGGTGTCGGGTACAGCTGCTCGAGCCTGACCAGCGCGATCTCGGGGTTCGGGTTCTTGTCGAGCTCGGCCTTGAGATCCCAGTGGACCTTGCCCGAGTGCACGAGCACGCGCTTCACGGCGTTGCGGTCGAGACCGCGGTTGTCGTCGAGCACGGGCTCGAAGCGGCCCTGGGTGAAGGCCTCGACAGGGCTCGTCGCACCCCGCAGGCGCAGCATGGCCTTCGGGGTGAAGACGATGAGCGGCTTGCGCGGACGGGCGTAGGCCTGACGGCGCAGCAGGTGGAAGTACGACGCGGGCGTCGAGGGGCGCGAGACGATCATGTTGTCCTGCGCGCACATCTGCAGGAAGCGCTCGATGCGCGACGACGAGTGGTCCGGTCCCTGGCCCTCGTAGCCGTGGGGGAGGAGCAGGGTGACGCTGGACTGCTGTCCCCACTTCTGCTCGGCCGCCGAGATGTACTCGTCGATGACCGACTGGGCGCCGTTCACGAAGTCGCCGAACTGGGCTTCCCACAGCACGAGTGCCTCTGGAGCCTCGACCGAGTAGCCGTACTCGAAGCCGAGCGCGGCGTACTCGCTCAGGAGCGAGTCGTAGACGAAGAAGCGCCCCTGGGACTCTGACAGGTTCGACAGCGGCAGCCACTCCTGGCCGTTCGCGCGGTCGTGCAGTGTCGCGTGACGCTGCACGAACGTGCCGCGCCGCGAGTCCTGCCCCGCGAGCCGCACGGGCGTGCCCTCGACGAGGAGCGAACCGAACGCGAGCAGCTCGCCGAAGCCCCAGTCGATGTTGCCGTTGCGGCTCATGTCGAGACGCTTCTCGAGCTGCTGCTGGAGCTTCGGGTGAACGGTGAAGCCCTCGGGCTTGTTCACGAACGCGTCGCCGATGAGCTGGATGACCTCGTTCGAGACTCCGGTGATCTCGGGGGCGCCGACCTGCTCGTCAGCCGGAGGCAGGTCCTGAGCGACCGGGTTGGCGCCGGTCTCTGCAGCGTGGGTCTCGGCGAACGCGATCTCCAGACGGTTCTGGAAGTCCGCCTTGGCCTCGTCGTACTCCTCTTCGGTGATGTCGCCGCGACCGACGAGCGACTCGGTGTAGAGCTTGCGCACCGATCGCTTCGCCTGGATCAGATCCGTCATCAGCGGCTGCGTCATCGAGGGGTCGTCTCCCTCGTTGTGCCCGCGGCGTCGGTAGCAGACGAGGTCGATGACGACGTCGCGGTGGAACCGCTCGCGGTACTCGAAAGCGAGCTGCGCGACGTGGATGACGGCTTCGGGGTCGTCGCCGTTCACATGGAACACCGGCGCCTGGATCGTCTTCGCGACATCCGTCGAATACACCGAGCTGCGCGAATCGTTGGGGAGGGTGGTGAAGCCGACCTGGTTGTTGACGACGACGTGGATCGTGCCGCCGGTGCGGTATCCGCGCAACTGAGACATCTGCAGAGTCTCGACGACCACACCTTGCCCGGCGAACGCCGCGTCGCCGTGCACCAGGATCGGCAGCCAGGCGAACGTGCCGATCGGCTTGCGGTCCTGCTTGGCGCGGACGATGCCCTCGAGGACGCCGTCGACGGTCTCGAGGTGAGACGGGTTCGCGGCGAGGTAGACCGGGAGCTCGGATCCGTCGTCGGCGACGAAGGTGCCCTCGGTGCCGAGGTGGTACTTCACATCGCCGGAGCCGCGCTGGTTGCCGGGGGTCTGCGTGCCCTCGAACTCCTGGAACACGTGGCCGTATGTCTTGCCGGCGATGTTGGTCAGCACGTTCAGACGGCCGCGGTGCGCCATGCCGATCGCGGCGCCCTCGAGGCCGGAGGTGGCCGCACCCTGGAGGATCTCGTCGAGCAGCGGGACGAGCGACTCGCCGCCCTCGAGCGAGAACCGCTTTTGACCGACGAACTTGGTCTGCAGGAAGGTCTCGAAGGCCTCGGCCTCGTTGAGCTTGCGGAGGACCCGCAGCTGCTCGTCATGGCCGGGCTTCTGGTACTTGACCTCGACCTTCTCCTGGAACCAGCGACGCTGCTCCGGGTCCTGGATGTGCATGTACTCGATGCCGAGCGTGCGGCAGTACGAGTCGCGCAGGACGCCGAGGATGTCACGGAGCTTCGCGACCCGTCGGCCGCCGAACCCGCCGGTGACGAACTCGCGGTCGAGGTCCCAGAAGGTGAGGCCGTGGCTCTCGATCTCGAGGTCGGGGTGCGAGCGCTGGACGTACTCGAGCGGGTCGATGTCGGCCATCAGGTGTCCGCGCACCCGGAACGAGTTGATGAGCTCCTGCACGCGGGACTGCTTGTCGACGCGCTCGGCGAGGTCGACCGCGATGTCGGGGTTCCAGCGGATCGGCGAGTACGGGATGCGGAGAGCAGCGAAGATGTCGTCGTAGAAGCCGCGCTGCCCGATCAGCAGCTCGTGCACCTTCTTGAGGAACTCCCCGGAGCCGGCGCCCTGGATGACGCGGTGGTCATAGGTGCTCGTCAGCGTGATGGTCTTGCCGATCGCGAGCTCGTTGAGCGTCTTCTCGCTCGCTCCCTGGAACTCCGCCGGGTACTCGAGCGCACCGGCGCCGATGATGCATCCCTGCCCCTTCATGAGGCGGGGGACGGAGTGCACGGTGCCGATGCCGCCGGGGTTGGTCAGCGACACCGTCGTGCCCTGGAAGTCTGCGGCCGTCAGCTTGTTGTTGCGGGCACGCGTGACGAGGTCCTCGTATGCGACGAGGTACTCGCTGAACGTCAACGTGTCGGCGCGCTTGATGCTGGGGACCATGAGCGCGCGCGTGCCGTCGGGCTTCGGCAGGTCGATGGCGATGCCGAGGTTGACGTGCGCCGGTGCCACGACCGAGGGCTTGCCGTCGATCTCGGCGTAGAAGACGTTCTGGCTGCGGAACTCGTCGAGCGTGCGGATGAGCGCCCAGCCGATGAGGTGGGTGAAGCTGATCTTGCCGCCGCGGGTGCGCGCCATGTGGTTGTTGATGACGATGCGGTTGTCGATCATCAGCTTCGCGGGCACCGTGCGGACGCTGGTCGCGGTGGGGACGGTCAGGGACTCGTCCATGTTCGCGGCGAGGGTCTTGGGCAGACCGCGGAGCGGCGTGACCTTGTCTTCCTCGACGGGATCTGCCGACTCCGGTGCCTCGGCCTTCGCCGCGGGCTTCGGGGCCTGCGCCGGAATCGGCGCCGCGGCGGCAGGCTTGGTCGTGGTCCGCGCCACGGGCTGTGCGCCGATGACGGGGATGGGGGCTGTCACCGGATGCGCGGGCTGCTCGGCAGCGGGTGCAGGAGCCGCGGTGCCGGTCGCGGCATCCGACTGGTACTTCTCGAGGATGGGCCACCACTCCTTGTCGACGGAGTCGCGGTTCACCTTGTACTGCTCGTAGAGCTCTTCCACGAGCCAGGAATTGGCTCCGAACCCCCCGTCGCCCCCGACGCCGGTCACCTGGTTCGACACGCTCGATCGCCCTCTTTCATCGCTGAAGTCCACGTATGCACAGCAGGACGCGTGATGCGTCCGGGCCCGCACACTCTCGACTTCCAAGCCTAACGTGTTTCCTCGCGCATTCGTCGAAGGCATGCGCCCTCGACGCCGCTATCTGAGTACCGTGGGGGTATGGAGTTCTCCGGTGAGTCACCCACAGTCGATCTGACCTATTCCGACGTGTTCCTCGTGCCGCGACGATCCGCCGTCACCAGCCGTCTGCAGGTCGATCTGGCCCCGCAGGACGGCACCCCGGCCACCCTGCCGATCGTGGCCTCGAACATGAACTCCGTGACCGGCCCCCGGCTCGCGGCGGTGCTCGCGCGGCGTGGCGGACTCGGAGTGCTCCCTCAGGACATGCCGTTGCAGGGTCTCGATGCGGCGATCCGCGACGTCAAGGCGCAGCCGGTGCTGTGGGACACGCCGATCGTGCTGCCCCCCGAGGCATCGGTGTCGGACGCACTCCGGCTGATGCCTGCCACCGCAGGTCACGGCATCGTCGTGGCCACGGGCGGAGCTCCGTACGATGCCGAGCGTATTCTCGGTGTCCTGCCGGCGACGCGGCTGGCCACTGCGCTCCCGGATGCACAGCTGGGCGATCTGGTGCACGCCGGCACGCCGTCTCTCGACGCGGATGACATCGGATCAGAGCGTCATGCCTTCGACGTGATCACCGACGCGGGCGTCGACATGGTCACGATCACGCACCACGGGCACCTCGTCGGAACGCTCAGCGCGCGCAGTGCCCTGCGGTCGACGCTGTATCGCCCGGCGACGGACGGCGACGGCCGCCTCGCCGTCGCGGCGGCGGTGGGCATCAACGGAGACGTCGCGTCCAAGGCGAAGGCCCTCGCCGACGCCGGCGTCGATGTGCTCGTGGTCGACACGGCGCACGGACACCAGGAGGGGATGCTGCGCGCGCTGAGCGCCGTCACCGCACTGAATCTCGGCATCCCGATCGTGGCCGGCAACATCGTCACCGCCGACGGCGTCAAGGACCTCGTCGAGGCCGGCGCCTCCATCCTCAAGGTCGGCGTGGGGCCGGGCGCTATGTGCACGACGCGCATGATGACGGCCGTCGGCCGCCCGCAGTTCTCCGCTGTGCTCGAGACGGCCGAGGCCGCCCGGGAGCTCGGCGCTCACGTCTGGGCGGACGGGGGAGTGCGGTATCCGCGCGACGTGGCGCTCGCGCTCGCCGCGGGCGCCGCGTCCGTGATGGTCGGCTCCTGGTTCGCGGGGACGATCGAGGCACCGGGCGAGCTGCAGAGCGACGCCGAGGGTCGCGTCTACAAGGAATCCTGGGGCATGGCCTCCACCAAGGCGGTTCAGGCTCGGTTCGGCCGTCTCGATGCGTATGAGCGTGCCCGCAAGGAGCTGTTCGCAGAGGGGATCTCGTCCTCGAAGATCTACCTCGACCCGCTGCGCCCAGGACTCGAGGACCTGCTCGACATGATCACATCGGGCGTGCGCTCGTCGTTCACCTATGCCGGGGCATCGTCGGTGCCCGAGTTCCACGAACGGGCGCTCGTCGGGCTGCAGTCCGCCGCCGGATACGAAGAGGGCAAGGCCCTCCCGGTCAGCTGGTAGTCGTCCGCGCTCCGACCCACTGCGATCCCGTAGAATCGTGGACACCATGGACGACCCTCCCAGTTGTAGTACATCGCCCCATTGCCTGCCTCCCCGTCTCGGGAGGAACGACTGATGGACTACATCCTCTTGGGCGTGGGGCTTCTGCTCACCGTGGGCACCGGGCTGTTCGTCGCGAGCGAGTTCGCCCTGGTCAATCTCGACCGCGCCGATCTCGAGGCCCGTCAGTCCCGCGGCGAATCCCGCCTGTCGCTGACCATCAGCGCCCTCAAGCACACCTCGACCCATCTGTCGTCCGCTCAGCTGGGCATCACCTTGACGACGCTCCTGACCGGGTACACGATGGAGCCGGCGCTCTCCAACCTCCTCGGCCCGACCATCGTCGCATGGAGCATCCCTGAGGCGGCGGTCGGTCCGATCGCGACGATCGTCGCGATGCTGGTCGCCACCGTGCTGTCGATGATCCTCGGTGAGCTGGTGCCCAAGAACTTCGCCCTGGCGCTGCCGCTCGCGACCGCGAAGCTCGTCATGCCGTTCCAGGTCGCGTTCACCACCGTCTTCAAGCCGGCCGTCGTGGTGCTCAACGGCAGTGCGAACGGGGTCCTGCGGAGCATGGGCATCGAGCCGAAGGAAGAGCTGTCCGGTGCGCGCAGCGCCGAGGAGCTCTCTTCTCTCGTGCGTCGCTCGGCGAGTGCCGGACTGCTCGAAGCCGACACCGCGAGCCTGCTCGATCGGACGCTGACGTTCTCCCGCCTGACGGCCGCCGACGTGATGACGGCTCGTCCGAGCATGCACGCCCTCGCGGTCGGCGACTCGGCCGACGACGTCATCCAGCTCGCCCGTCGCACGGGACACAGCCGCTTCCCCGTGTACGACGACGACCTCGACGACATCACGGGTGTCGTGCACCTGAAGGCCGCGATCTCCGTCCCGCGTGATCGACGAGGCGAGGTGCCGGTCGGCGCGCTCTCGACCGATCCGCTCCGTGTCCCGGAGACGGTGCACGTCGACGCGCTCATCTCCGAGCTCAGAGCCCGCGGATACCAGCTGGCCGTCGTGGTCGACGAGTACGGCGGCACCGCCGGTCTCGTCACGCTGGAGGACCTCGTGGAGGAGCTCGTGGGCGAGGTCTCGGACGAGCACGACCGCACGCGCGCCGGAGTCGTCCGCGGGCGAGACGGCATCACCTTCCCCGGAGAGCTGCGGCCGGACGAGTTGCGCCGCAGAGCGGGGGTGGAGGTTCCGGAGGGTGACGTGTACGACACCGTGGCCGGCTACGTCATGAGCGTCCTCGAGCGCGTGCCTTCGGTGGGTGACGAGGTCGACCTCGACACGGGCAAGCTCCAGGTGGTCCGCATGGACGGTCGTCGTGTCGACCGCATCCGCTACGTCCCGAATCAGGATCTTCCCGCAGAGGTGGTCGGACGATGAACGACTGGGGAGGACTGGCCTGGCTGGTCGTGCTGCTCGTGGCGAACGCGTTCTTCGTCGGCGCCGAGTTCGCGGTGATCTCCGCGCGCCGGTCGCAGATCGAGCCCAAGGCCGACCGCGGGTCGCGTGCCGCCAAGACCGCGCTCTTCGCGATGGAGCACGCGACGCTCATGCTCGCGACCTCGCAGCTGGGCATCACGATCTGCTCGCTGCTGATCCTGAACGTCTCCGAACCCGCGATCCATCACCTGCTCGCCGTGCCGCTGCACGCGCTCGGCTGGTCGGACGGCGTCGTCGATGCCGTGTCGTTCGCGATCGCTCTGCTGATCGTGTCGTTCCTGCACGTGGTGTTCGGCGAGATGGTGCCGAAGAACCTCGCGTTCTCGGTTCCGGAGCGCGCGGTGCTCATCCTCGCGCCGCCCCTCGTGATGGTGTCGAAGATCTTCATGCCGGTGATCTGGCTGCTGAATGCGGCGGCCAACGGCGTGCTCCGGCTGTTCCGGGTCGAGCCGAAGAACGAGGCCGCATCGACGTTCACGCTCGACGAGGTCGCGACGATCGTCGATCAGTCCCGGCGAGAGGGCGTGCTCACCGACACGGCGGGCACTGTGGCGGCAGCGGTGGAGTTCACCGACAAGAAGGCTCGCGATGTGGCTGTTCCGCTCAGCGATCTCGTGACGCTTCCGCAGTCGGCGACTCCGGATGACGTCGAGAAGGCCGTCGCCCGCTACGGGTTCTCCCGCTACGTGATCGTCGACGACGAGGGAACTCCTGTCGGATACGTCCACCTCAAGGACATCCTGCGGGCGTCCGGTGGACCCGGCGCTGCCGAGAAGCTGGTCGAGCCGCTGCCCTCGAAGCGCATCAACCATATGGTCCCGGTGCAGGAGGACACCGATCTGGAGGACGCTCTCGCCGTGATGCGCCGAGCAGGGCGTCACCTGGCGAAGGTGCGGGACTCCCAGGGGCGCACGACTGCCGTGCTCTTCCTCGAGGACATCCTCGAGGAGCTCGTGGGCGAGGTGCAGGACGCGACCCGTCGCATCCGCGGTCACTGACCCGCGGTCACCGAGAAGCCCCCGAGTCCATGCGGACCCGGGGGCTTCTGTACGGGGTGGCGATCAGCGCCAGCGCGCCCGCTCGTACTGCGGCGGCCAGGTGATCTCGGCGCCGAGCTCATGGGCGGCCCTGAGCGCGAAGTGCGGGTCGCGCAGCCACTCGCGACCCGCGAAGATCGCATCGGCCGCACCGTCGGCGAGCACCTGCTCTGCCTGTTCGGCGGCGGTGATCAGTCCGACCGCCGACACGGGGATGCGTCCGCCCTGGCGCACGTTCTCGGCCAGCGGCACCTGGTATCCGGGGAACACGCTGATCTGCTGGTGCGCCACGAGCCCGCCGCTGGAGACATCGATGAGGTCGGCTCCGTGCTCGGTCGCCCAGCCGCTCACGATCGCCGCCTCGTCGGGGGTGAATCCGCCCTCGGCATGATCGGTCGCCGAGATGCGCACGAAGACGGGCACCCCGTCTCCGGCGACCTCGCGGATCGCGCCCACCACCCGGAGGAGCAGTCGAGCGCGGTTCTCGAGAGAGCCGCCGTACTCGTCGTCTCGCAGATTCGAGAGCGGAGAGAGGAACTGGTGCAGCAGGTATCCGTGCGCACCGTGCACCTCGAGCACGTCGAAGCCGGCGTCGAGGGCACGGCGGGTCGCGCTCGCGAACCCTTCGACGACGGCGTCGATGCCGTCCTGGTCGAGCGCCGCAGGCTCCGCGAAGCCATCGAAGGCGATGTCGGAGGGCGCGGTGGTCGTCCATCCGCCGTCCGCCGCCGGTACCGATCCGCGCGCGTCGGCCCAGGGCCACCAGGTCGACGCCTTGCGGCCGGCGTGCGCGAGCTGGATGCCCGCGACCGCGCCACGTGAATGGATCGCCTCGACGACCGGCACCCACGCGTCGCGCTGCTCGTCGTTCCAGAGGCCGGCATCCCGTGGTGAGATGCGGCCCTCGGGGACGACGGCTGTCGCCTCGGCGACGATCAGACCGGCTCCGCCGGAGGCGAACTGGGCGAGGTGGGTGTGGTGCCATTCCTGGACGACGCCGTCGATCGCGCTGTACATGCACATGGGAGACACCCAGAGCCGGTTGCGGAACGTGACGGAACGGATGCTCAGCGGGGAGAAAAGAATGCTCACACCTCGACGCTACCGGCCGGGTGGGGCGGTGCGGGCCGCCGCACTAACGTGGAGTCATGCCCGACGCACGTGACTGGTCCCGCGAAGACACCGCACGCTTCCTGCGCGTGCCAGGCGCGGATGACGACAAGTACTCCCGGGGCGTCGTCGGCCTGCGCACCGGATCGTCCGCCTATCCGGGTGCCGCGGTGCTCGGCGTCGAGGCGGCGTGGCGCGCCGGTGCGGGCTTCGTGCGCTACGTCGGCGACGGCCGAGCCGCGGATGCCGTGATCGCACGACGCCCCGAGACCGTGGTCAGCCCGAGCATCGCGGGTGCACGCGTCGGCGCCTGGGTGATCGGATCAGGGACGGATGCCGCGAGCAGGAGCCCCGAGACGGAGCGCGAGCTGCGCGACCTGCTCGACGGGCAGGTGCCGGTGGTCGTCGACGCGGGGGCGCTCGACCTGGCGCGAGGGAGTCGTGCCCCGCGCGTGCTGACGCCGCACGGCCGTGAGTTCGAGCGCCTGCAGGATCAGCTCGGATACGGCACCCGTGACGACCGCGCCGACGCCGTCGCCCGGGTGGCGCACGACCTCGGCGCCGTCGTGCTGCTCAAGGGCGCACAGACGCTGATCGCGGATCCGGACGGACTCCTGATCCGGGTGGAGGCGGGCACCGGCTGGCTCGCGACGGCAGGCACCGGCGATGTGCTGGGCGGCGTGCTCGGGGCGCTCCTCGCCGCGAACGCCGACGCACCGCTGGCTGAGGTCGCAGCCGCGGCCGCGTGGTTGCATGGCCGTGCCGGTGTCCTCGCCGCTGGTGCGGGCGCGGCTGGCCGCGCGACGGGACATCCGATCGTGGCGCTCGATGTCGCAGAGGCGCTGCCTCGCGCATTCTCGGACGTCGTCGCGTGAGTCGCACCTTCTCGATGCGTCTCGTCGCGCTGTGGAGCGCGTTCGGACTCGTGCACCTCTTCACGGCGGTCGCCGGCTGGCTGTATCCGAGCCAGCCGATGGGCGACGTGGTGCTCGTGTACGAACCGTGGTCGTCGGCAGCGCTGTCGGGCGGGGCGATCGTCGGAGTCACCGAGACGTGGGTCTATCCGCAGCTCGCGCTCGTGCCCATGCTGCTCGCGAAGATCCTGTCGACACCGCTCATCGCGGTGATGGGGGCCTCCGGGGCGTATCTGATCGCGTGGGCGGTGCTCGTCACGGTGCTCGATGCGATCGCCTTCGCGGTGCTCGTCGGGCGTTCGCCGTCGCAGCCTCGGCGGATGGCCGCCTGGTTCTGGATCACCGCCCTGCTTCTGCTGGGACCGATCGCGATGTACCGCATCGACGCGATCACGGTGCCGCTCGCGGTGATCGGCGGACTCTGGCTGGCCCGCCGCCCCGCTGCCGCGGCAGCGCTGCTGGCGATCGGCGCCTGGATCAAGATCTGGCCGGGCGCGCTGCTGGTCGCAGCCGTCGTGGCAGCCCGAAGCCGGATGCGCGTTCTGCTCACCGCCGCAGCCGTATCGGCAGCCGTCGTCGTCGTGCTGGTCGCCTTCGGAGCCGATGCCGAGATCTTCGGATTCCTGACAGAGCAGACCGGCCGCGGTCTGCAGATCGAGGCAGTGGCCGCGACCCCGTTCCTGTGGCTCGCGATCGCCGGGGCCGCCCGCATCGAGTACAGCTTCGACATCCTGACCTTCCAGATCAGCGCGCAGGGCGCGGATGCCGTGAGTGCTGTGCTCACACCCCTGATGGCTGTCTTCGTCGTCCTGATCACCGTCATCGGCGCGCTGAAGGCATCACGCGGGGCATCCTTCGCGCGGCTGTTCCCTCCGCTCGCGTTGAGTCTCGTGACGACCCTGATCGTCGCGAACAAGGTCGGCTCTCCGCAGTTCCAGACGTGGCTTATCGCTCCGGCCGTCCTCTGGCTCGTTCTCGACCGCACGCGAGCGGCCGCACCTGCGCTGCTCGTGCTCGCGCTGTGCGCGCTCACCTGCCTGATCTATCCGCTGAGCTACGACGCGCTGCTGCGTGCAGAGACGCTGCCCGTCGCCGTCCTGACTCTGCGCAACATCGTGCTCGTCGTGCTCCTCGCCGTCGGCATCCGCGCCCTCGTCCGCGTGCCCGCCCATCGTTCGTCCACCACCCGGGAGTGAAACCATGTTGATCGCCTTCTCCGTCGCACCGAGCGGCGTCCCCTCCGACGGCGCCGAGCGCTCCGACGCGTCGGTCCACGATGCGGTCGCCGCCGCCGTCCGCGTCGTGCGGGAGTCGGGCCTGCCGCACCGCACGACCAGCATGTTCACCGAGATCGAGGGCCCGGACTGGGACTCGGTGATGGATGTCGTCAAGCGCGCCACCGAAGCCGTGATGCCGTTCGGGTCGCGGGTGTCGCTCGTGCTCAAGGCCGATATCCGCCCCGGCTACACCGGAGAGCTCGACGCGAAGATCGAGCGGCTCGAGGCGGCGATCGACGACGCGGACACCCCGTAGACTCGACGGGTGAATCCCTCGACTGAATCGAGGGGTGCGGCGAAGTGGGCGCTCCTCTCCCTCGCCATAGGCAGCTTCGGCATCGGCATGACCGAATTCGTCGTCATGGGCCTGCTGCCCAACATCGCCGACGAGCTGCTGCCCACGCTGTGGGCCTCCAGCCCTGAAGACGCGCTGAGCCAGGCAGGGTGGCTGATCTCGCTCTATGCGCTCGGCGTGGTCGTCGGTGCTCCGACGATCGCCGGGTTCGTCGCCCGCTACCCCCGGCACCGGGTCATGATCGGCCTGGCGCTGGCGCTGACCGTGTTCAACGCGCTCACCGTGTTCCTGCCGACCTTCGAACTCGTGGGTGCGTCACGGTTCCTCGCCGGTCTGCCGCACGGTGCCTACTTCGGCATCGGCGCCCTGGTCGCTGCGGATGTCATGGGGCCGGGCAACCGCGCCAAGGGCGTCGCCTTCATCCTCACAGGTCTGACCGTGGCGAACGTGGTGGGAGTGCCGCTGGGAACCTTCCTCGGTCAGCTCTGGGGATGGCGGGCGGCCTTCGCGGTCGTGACGCTCGTCTTCGCCCTGGCGACGGTGTGCATCGCGTTCTTCGTGCCCGCACATCCCGGCTCGCCCGGGCGGACCATGCGCGAGGAGCTCGGCGTCTTCCGCATTCCCCAGGTCTGGTTCACCCTCGGTGTCGGCGCGATCGGCTTCGGCGGCTTCTTCGCGGTCTACAGCTACATCGCGCCGCTGGTGACCGAGGTGGCCGGCTCGCCCGAGTGGGCGGTGCCGATCGTGCTGGTGCTGATGGGGCTCGGGATGACAGCGGGCAACCTCGTCGGCGGACATCTCGCGGACATCGACCTGCGACGCACGCTGCTCTTCGGACTTGCCGCGATGGCTGTGGTCTTCGCCCTCCTCGCCGTGCTCGCATTCTGGATCGTCACCCTCGCGCTGCTCGTGTTCGTGGTCGGCTTCGTGTCTTCGGTGCTGAGCCCGACGATCCAGACCCGGCTGATGGATGTCGCCGGAGACAACCAGTCGATCGCCGCCGCGATGAACCACTCTGCGCTGAACATCGGCAACAGCCTCGGCGCATTCCTCGGCGGCGTGGTGATCGCCGCCGGATGGGGCTTCGTCGCGCCGTCCTGGACGGGTGCGGCGCTCGCAGTCGCCGGCCTCCTGATCGCCCTGCTGTCGTATCGCTCGGAGGCGCGCAGACCGGTGCTCACGGCGGCGTGAGCGGTGCTCCGCCTCGTAGAGTGAGGCTGTGACCGACCTCGACGATCTGCCCGTCGCCGGGACAGCCGTGCTGCTGCGTCCGACGCCCGAGGGCTTCGCCGTGCTGCTGATGCGTCGGCCCGATCGCGGCTCGTTCGCGGGGGCCTGGGTGTTCCCCGGCGGCAAGGTGGAGCCGTCCGACCGCCGAGAGGGGGCGGATGAGAGTGACGATGCGCGCAGGGCGGCGGTTCGCGAGACAGCCGAGGAGGTCGGCCTGATCATCAGCGATCCCGTGCTGCTGTCGCGCTGGCAGCCGCCGGTCGAGGCGCCCATTCGCATCCGGACCTGGTTCTTCCTCGCCTCCGCACCCGACGACGAACCGCGGTTCTCGGTCGACGAAGTCGTCGACGTGGTGTGGCTGAGCCCGGCAGAAGCCCTGTCGCGACACGCGACGGGGGAGTGGACGCTCTTCCCTCCGACCTGGGTCACCCTGCACCAGCTCGGCCGATTCTCCTCGGTCGATGCTGTGCTCGCCTCCGGAGGGGTGGCGCAGCATTTCTCGACCCGTGTGGTCGAGACGCCGCAGGGCAGGGACTTCGAGTGGGACGGTGTGCGGCTGCGCACCGGTTCGCTGCCGTGGACGATCGACGAGAGCTAGCTCGCGAGCAGCCGTCGGAGATTGCTGCCGACCGCCTCTGTCTCGATGAGGAATCCATCGTGACCGAAGTCGCTGGTCAGCACCACCGCTTCGGGGCCGTCGAGGGTGTTCGGGATGCTGCGGGCGATGCGGTGCTGGCCGTCGACGGGGAAGAGCCGGTCGCTGTCGATCCCCAGCACGAGTGTCGTGGCGGTCACGGCGCGCAGCGCCTCTTCGACGCCACCGCGGTCACGGCCGACGTCGTGCGAGTTCATGGCCTCGACGAGGGTGATGTAGCTGTTCGCGTCGAAACGGCGGGTGAACTTGTTGCCGTGGAAGTCGAGGTACGACTCGACGGCGAAGCGACCGCCGTGACCGAGAGGAGACACCCCGGACTGCCACGAACGCTGGAACCGCTGGTTGAGCTCGATCGGGCTGCGGTAGTTCAACAGCGCCATGCGTCGGGCGAGCGCCAGGCCGCGGTGCGGACCGTCGCCGTCGGCCAGGTCGTAGTACTCGCCGCCCTGGAACCTCGGGTCCATGCGGATGGTCTCGAGCTGCACCGTGTTCAGGGCGATCTGATCGGCAGTGGTGACGGGCGGGGAGGAGAGCACTGCGAGGCGGGCGACGCGATCAGGGTGCGTGACGGCCCATTCGAGGGCGTGCATCCCGCCCATGGATCCGCCGATCACGGCGGCCCAGGTGTCGATCCCGAGGGAATCTGCGAGGCGCACCTGGGCTGCGACCTGGTCGCGGATGGTCAGATAGGGGAAGCGGGAAGCCCACTCGTATCCGGAGGGCGCGATGCTGGCGGGTCCCGTGGAGCCCTGGCAGCCGCCGAGCATGTTCGGCGCGATGACGAACCACCGGTCGGTGTCGAGCGGCCCTCCGGGCCCGGTCACGTCCTCCCACCAGCCTGCGGTCGGATGCCCCGCTCCGGCGCCGCCGCGCACGTGGCTGTCGCCGGTGAGCGCGTGGAGCACCAGGATCGCGTTGTCGCGCGCGTCGTTCAGCTCGCCCCACGTCTCGAACGCGAGACGGATGCCGGGGAGCTCTGCGCCGCTCTCGGTCGCGAAGGCGCCGAACGAGGCGAAGCTGCGTCCGCCCGCCGGGTCTCCGTCGCGCCACGCGCCGGTCGCCGGTGGTCGTGCGCGAAGCAGACGCACGTCGGCCTCCGTCACGGGCGCCGAGGGCACCGTGTCTTCAGAGGTCGTCTGCCAGTCCATGCTCCCATTCTCGCCTGGCACGCGACTCGTCGGACGCACGTTACGGACCCGGGTGTGCCGCCGGCGGATCCGGGTGCGCGGCCTCAGAAGCCGAGCGTCGTCACGGTCGCCAGGTGGTCGCTGCTTCCGGCCCGCATCGTCGTGGAGCCGAGCACGGCCAGGCCGCGCACGAAGACGTGGTCGATCCTGGCGAGCGGCAGAGCGGCAGGCCAGGTGAACCCGAGGGTGCCGTCGGTCGGTCGGACCCAGTCGAGCTGCGACCGCGCGGCAGCCAGGGCCGGGTCGGCGGAGGCGGCGTTGAAGTCGCCCACGACGACGATCGACTCGGCGCTGTCTGCAGCGACGGCATCGGCGATGCCGGACAGCATCGCGTCTCGGTCGTCCTGCACTCCTGGCCGCACGGAGGCCGCATGCATGACGTACACGGCGACGTCCGCACCCGGCGCGCTCACCACCACGCGGAGCGCGCGTTTCCAGTCGAGACCGAGCGACAGCGCCTGAGCGTCGGCGATGGGGAGGTGGCTCCAGACCGCGACCGTGCCGATCGCGTAGGAGTGCGGATAGTCGGCGGTGAGCGTGTCACGGGCGGCGGCGAGGCTGTCGGCGTCGAGCTCCGTCAGCGCGATGACGTCGGCACCGGAGGCGGCGAGGTCTGCGGCGGATTCCGCTGCGCCGCCGGAGTGCGCGCGCACGTTCTGGCTGACGATCTCGACGGTGGACGTCCCGTCGGGGGCACCCGATGCGAAACCAGGGGTGGAGGGCGCGATCGCCAGCACCCAGACGAGGATGGGCACGAGCAGCACCAGGACGACGCGGCGGGCGCGGATCAGTGCGATCGCCGACAGGACTCCGAGCGCGAGGCCGCACCAGGGAAGGAGCGCGGCGGCCGCGGTTCCCACGACTCCGGGGATCCAGACGCCCACGACCATGATCAGCACCACGAGACCTGTGACGGCGATGATGCGCCCCGCGCGCGCGTTCGAGCGTCGGTGTGTCGGCGAATTCGTCGTGGCGGTGATCGTGGGCTCCTCGGGCAGGCTTCCCATTGTCGACGGATCTGTCTGTGCACGGGCCGTGCGTGCCCCGAACGAGCAGATGCCCCGAGCCGAAGCCCAGGGCACCTGCAGTGTCGACGGAGGGTCAGGCGCGAGCGGCCTCCGACACACGGCGAGCCGCGCCGAGCGCCTCGTCGAGGTCGGCCTTGAGGTCGTCGATGTTCTCGATGCCGACCGACAGGCGCACGAGGCCGGGCGTGACGCCGGCGGTGAGCTGCTGCTCGGGAGTGAGCTGTGCGTGCGTGGTCGACGCCGGGTGGATCACGAGCGAGCGCACGTCGCCGATGTTCGCGAGGTGGCTGAAGAGCGACAGGCTGTTCACGAACTCGCGACCGGCCTCGACGCCGCCCTTGAGCTCGAAGGACAGCACCGCTCCGACGCCCTTGGGGGCGTAGTGGTTCGCCTTGGCGTACCAGGGGGAGGAGGGCAGGCCCGAGTAGTTGACCGACGCGACGTCGTCGCGGCCGTCGAGCCACTCGGCGATCTCCTGGGCGTTCTGCACGTGGCGCTCGATGCGCAGCGAGAGGGTCTCGATGCCCTGGATGAGGTTCCAGGCGCTCTGCGGTGCGATGGCCGAGCCGAGGTCGCGGAGCAGCTGCACGCGGGCTTTGATGATGTAGGCGAGCGGGTCGCCGACGGCAGCGGTGTAGCTGGCGCCGTGGTACGAGGGGTCGGGCACGGTGAGCCCGGGGAACTTCTCGACGTTCTTCGACCACTCGAAGGTGCCGCCGTCGATGATCGCGCCGCCGATGGTGGTGCCGTGGCCGCCGAGGAACTTCGTCACGGAGTGCACGACGATGTCGGCGCCGTGCTCGAACGGGCGGATCAGGTACGGGGTCGCGATCGTGTTGTCCACGATCAGCGGCACGCCGCCCTCGTGCGCCACGTCTGCGACGGTGCGGATGTCGAGGATGTTGATCTGCGGGTTGCCGATGGTCTCCGCGAAGAACAGCTTGGTGTTCGGGCGGATGGCGCGGCGCCACTCCTCGGGGTCGTCCTGGTTCTCGACGAACGTGACCTCGATGCCGAGCTTCGCGAGCGTGTACTTGAACAGGTTGTAGGTGCCGCCGTAGATCGAGCTCGACGACACGATGTGGTCGCCGGCCTCGGCGATGTTGAGCACGGCGAACGTCGATGCAGCCTGACCGCTGGCGAGGACGAGGGCGCCGGTGCCCCCCTCGAGTGCCGCGAGGCGCTGCTCCAGGACGTCCTGGGTCGGGTTCTGGATCCGGGTGTAGATGTTGCCGAACTCGGCCAGAGCGAACAGGTTCGCCGCGTGGTCGGCACTGTCGAACACGTAGGACGTGGTCTGGTAGATAGGCGTTGCGCGGGCCTTGGTCACCGGGTCGGGAGCAGCTCCGGAGTGGATCTGCTTCGTCTCGAAACGCCAGGTCTCGGGTGCGGACATGTGTTCCCCCTGGAACTGTTGGAAGGTCGGTTCGACTGATGCCGTTGGTGCGACAGTACGGAATATCGGAGGCTGTCAACAGCGGGTGGGAAATGTGACGTAATGAAGTCGGGCCGAACCCGCGGGCCGACGAGCCGGGGGATCAGGCCTGACCGAGCAGTCGCCCCGCCCACGTGCGCGCGATCACGAACGGTTCGGCGAACGTCGTCATCCCGACCGTCACGATCGCACCCTCGTACAGCAGCATCATCGCCTGCGCCATCGCACGGGGATCGGGCATTCCCGCTTCGGCGCAGAGCTCCTCGAACACGTCGAGCAGCCAGGCCTTCTGACGTGACACCTCGGGGAACACAGGGTGGTCGTCGTTGCCGTCTCCGATCTCCGCGCGCGCGTTGATCGCGCTGCATCCCTTCGGGCTGTTCTCGTCGGACCAGGTGATGGCGGCGTCGAAGATCGCGAGCACACGATCAGGGCCGGGCTCGGGAACGCGGGAGAGGTGGGCGGCCACGTGGTCGCGCCACCGAGCGTCGCGGTGCTGGAGGTAGGAGACGACGAGCGCCTCCTTTGATCCGAAGCGGTCGTAGAGCGTCTTCTTCGTGACTCCGGCCGCCTCGGCGATCGTGTCCACTCCGACCGCATGGATGCCGCGTTCGTAGAACAGCCGCGAGGCGGCGTCGAGAACGCGCTGCCCTCCCGGGGTGAGCGGGGCGAGCTCGGGAACGGGCTGCGTCATGTATTTGACTATACCAGTCTGTATAGTCAACTCATGAGTAAACAGATCGGTCTACTTCGTTCGGTGGTCACTGTCGCCGCCGCCGTGGCCTTCATCGTGACCTGGAGTTCGGGATTCATCATTCCTGCGTACGCCACGGTGGACGTGTCGCCGCTCACGCTCCTCGTGTGGCGGTTCGTGCCGCTGGCCGTCCTTCTCCTCGCCGTGCTCCGTCTCTCGGGCGCAGCGAAGGGGCTGAACATTCGCGACGTGCGCACGCAGGCCACGATCGGACTCTTCGCGCAGTTCGGATACTGTGTCGCGGTCTACGGCGCCGTGGCGGCCGGCATCGCCACAGGCACGGTGGCGCTGATCGACGCGGTGCAGCCACTCGTCGTGGCCGTCCTCGTCAGACCAGTGCTCGGTCTGCGAGTGCGAGGTGCGCAATGGGCAGGGCTCGTGATCGGAGCGGTCGGCGTGCTCCTCGTGGTGCGTTCTCAGTTCGGGTCCTCCGAGGCGCCTGCGATGGCGTATCTGCTGCCGGCCGTGGCGATGGTCTGCCTCATCATCGGCACCCTGCTGCAGCGGAAGTCGGCGGTGAAGAGCGGCGTGCTCCTCACCCTGACCATCCATGTGACGGTGACCGCGGCGCTGCTGCTCGTCATCGCGGTGGTGACCGGAACCCTGCTCCCGCCCGCGTCGGCCTCGTTCTGGCTCGCCGTCGCGCTCACCGCGGTGTTCCCGACACTCGCCGCCTACGGCCTGTACTGGTGGTTGCTGCGGCGGGTGGGGATCACGGCGTTGCAGGCGCTGCTCTTCCTGATCGCCCCGGCGACGTCACTCGCCGGCAGCATCCTGCTGGAAGAGCCGATGACGGTCGTCACGGTCGCAGGGTTCATCCTGTGCGGGATCGGTGTCGCGGTGGTGCTCACAAGCGAGGCGAGATCGCCCGAGACGACCGCATCGTCGGCCCGAAAGCGCGACGTGGCGGTGCGCGAGGCGAGATAGTGGCCGGAACATCGTACGGTGGAGGCATGGTGAACAGGCGTGCAGTCGTGACAGGTGCGAGCTCGGGTATCGGACAGGCCACGGTGCGTGCGCTGCGCGCGCGCGGCTGGGGAGTCGTCGGAGTCGCACGACGTGCGTCCCGGTTGGCGGCGCTCTCGGCGGAGACGGGTGCCTCGACGATCGCGTGCGACCTGACCGACCCGGATGCCGTGGCAGCGCTGGTCACGGAGCTCGAGGCCTCGGGGCCCGTGCATGCGCTCGTGCAGGTCGCCGGCGGAGCACGGGGGACGGACCGCGTCGAGAACGCCTCGATCGACGACTGGCAGTGGATGTACGACGCCAACGTGCTCTCGAGCCAGCGACTGGTAGCCGGTCTCCTGCCCCTGCTGAGGCGGGCGGCCGCGGCGGACGGGCACGCCGACACCGTGTTCGTGACGTCGACGGCCGCACAGGTGGCCTACCCCGGCGGAGGCGGCTACAACGCGGCCAAGGCCGCGCAGGCGATGCTGGTGCACGCGCTCCGACTCGAGCTGAACGGCGAGCCGATCCGAGTCGCCGAGATCGCCCCCGGCATGGTGCACACCGAGGAGTTCACGCTCAACCGGCTGGGCGGCGACTCGGTCGCCGCGGAGGCCGTGTACTCGGGCGTCGAGGCGCCGCTGCAGGCGGAAGACGTCGCCGACGTGATCGCCTACGCGCTGGATGCTCCCGGCCACGTGAACCTCGACCTCATCACGATGCGACCCGTCGCGCAGTCCGCGAATCATCTGCTCGCCCGCGGACCGCTGCGCGTGCGACCGATCGACTGAACGATGACTGCGCGAACTCTTGCCGAGCTCGCCGACGACGGTCTCATCGATCCGGGCTGGGCCGACGCACTGGCGCCGGCTCAGCAGACGATCACCGCTCTCGGCGAGCGACTGCGCGACGAGCAGGCTGCGGGGCGGGGCTATCTTCCCGCGGGGGATCATGTGCTCCGCGCGTTCGAGCGCCCGCTCTCGGACGTCAAGGTGCTCATCACCGGTCAGGACCCCTATCCGACTCCCGGGCATCCGATCGGCCTGTCTTTCGCGGTCGACCGAGACGTGCGCCCCCTGCCACGCAGTCTCGGCAACATCTACGCCGAGCTCGAGAGCGACCTCGGCATCCCTCCGGCGCCGCACGGGGACCTGACCGCGTGGAGCGACCAGGGGGTGCTGCTGCTGAATCGCGTGCTGACGGTGCGTCCTGGCGAGGCCGGATCCCATCGCCGCTGGGGGTGGGAGCAGGTCACCGAGCTCGCGATCCGCGCTCTCGTCGCCCGTGACCGGCCGCTCGTCGCGATCCTCTGGGGAAAGGACGCCGCGAACCTCCAGCCGCTGCTCGGCGACACCCCTGTGATCGTGTCAGCGCACCCGTCGCCGCTGTCCGCCCGTCGGGGGTTCTTCGGCTCCCGCCCGTTCTCCCGGGCGAACGCGCTGCTCGAAGGGCTCGGTGCGAGCCCGGTCGACTGGCGCATCGGCGGCGAGCCCCCTCTAAGCTGATCGCATGCAGTTCGAGCCCGGTGATCGCCGCCGTGTGCTGCCGCGCCATCTGCGCCCGCAGCCGGAACCCGAGGTGTTCTCGTACTCGATCCGCCCCGCACGGTCAGGCGATCTGCCGTACGTGCGCGAGATCTACAACCATTTCGTCAGCAACTCGGTCGTCACCCTCGATGAACGGCGCAGCAGCATCCCCTATTGGCGGGAGAAGTTCGCGCTGCTGAGCAAGCTGGGCCTGCCCTTCCTGGTGGCGGTCTCGCCGGCGGGAGTCGTGATCGGATACGCGCTGGCGCAGCCGTGGGCGGGCAAGAACGCCTATCGGTACACCGTCGAGGACTCGATCTACCTCGGACCGGGGGCCGGCGGCAAAGGACTCGGGGTCGCACTGCTGCAGGCGCTCATCGACGCATGCGAGCAGCTCGGCATCCGCGAGATGGTGGCCGTGATCAGCGACACCAAGGCAGACGCATCGATACGTCTGCACGCGAAGCTCGGATTCGTCGAAGCCGGGCGCATGGGTCGAGTCGGACACAAGTTCGGCCGCGACCTCGGCACCGTCTACATGCGACGCGCCCTGCGCCCGAGCCGTCGACGGAAGTTCTTCAGCTTGAGCTCCGGGCGCTGAGAATCGCGCTCATGCCGGGGGAGCGGGGATGACCGGGATCGCCGCGAGCAGCGTCTTCGTGTAGTCCTGCGTCGGACGCAGCAGCACGTCTGCGGTGGTTCCTCGCTCGACGACGCTCCCGTCTTTCATCACGACGACGGTGTCGCAGAGGTTCTGCACCACGCCGATGTCGTGCGACACCAGGACGAGCGTGAGGTCGGCGGTGCGTCGCAGCTCGATCAGGAGCTCGAGGATCTGAGCGCGGACGGTCACATCGAGCGCCGACAGCGGCTCGTCGCCGACGAGGATGCGCGGACGGTGGACGATGGCCCTGGCCAAAGCGATGCGCTGCCGCTGCCCGCCCGAGAACTCGTGCGGGTATCGATCGCCCATCTCGGGCTCCAGACCCACCTGCTCGAGCACTTCGCGCACCCTGGCTCGGTGATCTTCGTCGATGCCGAGCGCCCACAGCGGCTCGCGGACGATCTGCGCCGCGGTCATCCTCGGGTCCAGCGATGCGTAGGGGTCCTGGAACACGAGACCGGTCTGACGGCGCAGCCAGTGCAGGGACCGCGCGGATGCCGTGGCATCCACCGCTCTCCCGTCGACCGTGACGGTGCCGGACGACGGGCGGTCGAGACCGAGAAGCAGCCTGACGAGGGTGGACTTGCCCGATCCGGATTCGCCGATGATGCCGACGGACGATCCCTCGACGATGTCGAGATCGGTCGGCGCCAGCGCGGTCTGGCGCCGGGTGCGCTCGAACGTCGAACGCTTCGGGATCACGAAGTCGCGCCGCAGCGACCGCGCCTCGATGAGACTCATCGCGCACCTCCTTCAGGACGCCAGAGCGTCGCGGTGGCGTCGCGGAGGAGCCCCTGTGTGATCGGCGACGCCGGGGCGGTGAGGAGCGTGCTCACGGGGGCAGCCTCGACGACCCGACCGTCTTCGAGGACGACGCCACGGGTCGCGACCTGCGCCAGCACCGCCAGGTCATGCGTGATGAACATGAGGGACATGCCCTGTTCCTCGACGAGGTTCAACAGCAGCGACAGGATCTCGGCCTGGATGGTGACGTCGAGAGCGGTCGTCGGCTCATCGGCGATGAGCAGGCGTGGCCGGCATGCGAGCGCGATCGCGATCGCGACACGCTGCCGCTGACCGCCCGACAGCTGATGCGGATAGCGATCGACGATCGATGCGGGATCGGGCAGCCGCACGCGCGCAGCCTCCTGGATCGCACGCTCGCGGGCTTCCCGCCGACCGATGCCCTCATGGATGCGGATCGACTCGGCGATCTGCCTGCCGATCGTGCGGATCGGGTTCAGGGCGGTGCGGGGCTCCTGGAACACGATCCCGATCTCGTCTCCGCGCAGTCTCGCGAGCTCGCGGTCGGGGAGCCCGATCAGCTCTGTGCCGTTCCAGCGGATGCTGCCGCTCGCGACCGCACCCTCGGGGAGCAGACCGAGCACCGCGAGGGCGGTGAGCGACTTGCCGGAGCCGGACTCACCGATCAGGCCGAGACGTGATCCGTCCGGCACCTCGAACGAGATGCCGTCGACGACGGGGCGTCCGTCGATGCGGACGACGAGGTCCGTCACCTCGAGGGTCATGCGATCACCGCCGGTGTGTGGATCTCGGCCGCGCGGTGACGCAGCGTCGGGTCGGTGGCCTCGCGCAGGCCGTCACCGAGGAGGTTGAGCGCCAGCACGGTGATCGTGATCGCGAGCCCCGGCCAGATGACCGAGAGCGGATGCACGCCGATGTAGCGCTGCAGGTCGGCGAGCAGGAGTCCCCAGCTCGGCTCCGTGACCGAGGCGCCGAAACCGAGGTACGACAGGCCGGCCTCGGCGAGCACCGCGACCGCCATCGACCACGAGAGCTGCACGATGAACACGGGGGCGACGTTCGGAAGAAGGTGGCGAGCGAGGCTCTGTCCGGTCGTGAGGCCGGACGCCCGAGCGGCGAGGACGAAGTCGCTCTGCTGCACGCGGCGCAGCTCGGGCCTCGTGACGCGGGCGATGTTGACGCCGAAGCCGATGCCGACCGACCAGATCACCACCCACAGCGAGCCGCCCCAGACCGACGAGATCATCATGGCGATCAGCAGCACGGGGAAGGCGATCAGGATGTCGACGAGCACTGCCACCGTCTCTCGCAGCCAGCGGGCGGTGAGCGCTCCGAGCGCGGCGAGGGAGATGCCGACCAAGGTCGCGATGACTCCGGCGCCGATGCTGACGAAGACCGTCGTGCGAGCACCTGCCATGAGCAGGCTGAGGATGTCACGGCCCGTGTCGTCGGTGCCGAGCAGATGCGGCCAGCTCGGGACCGACCAGCGAGCGCGCAGGTCGGACTCCTGGGGATCGAACGGCGTCCAGAACAGCGAGACGAGTGCGGTGAGCGCGACGACGGCGACGACGATCACGCCGAATCGACCTGTGGCGGATCGCGCCAGTCTCGGAAGCCAGCCGGGCATCAGGCCTCCCTCTGGCGCGGATCGATCGCGCGATGGATCAGGTCGACGACGAATCCGACCACGAGCACGAATCCGGTGAGGACGAGGAGTTCGCTCTGCACCTTGATGAGGTCTCGGGTGCCGACGTCGGCCACCAGCATCCGTCCGATCCCGGGAAGTGTGAAGAGCTGTTCGATGACGACAGACCCGACGATGATTCCGGCGATCTGGAGTCCCAGCACAGTGATGATCGACAGGCCCACTGCGGGGATGCCGTGCGAGATGAGAGCGCGGGTGCGGGTGAGGCCCTTGGCGGCCGCCGTGCGGACGAAGTCCTGGCCTGCCGCCTGCAGGGTGGCGCTGCGGACGAACCGCATGAGCATCGCCCCCTCGACGATGCCGATCGTGAGAGCGGGCAGGAGGAGCGACTCGATCGCCTTCCACGGCGTGCTCCACCCCGTGCGGGGAAAGCCCTGTGGCGGAAGCCAGCCGAGCCAGACCGAGAAGACGACGATGAGCATCATCCCCGCCCAGACGACCGGCACGGCGGCGAGGGCCTGTGCGCCGACGCTGAGGGCGGTGCCTCCGCGGCCGCCGCGCCGCACGGCTGACAGGATGCCGAACGGCACCGCGATGAGCACGGCGATCAGGAGGGCGAGGATGCCGAGGGGAACCGTGACCTGCGCCTTCTCGAGCAGCTCCTCGCCGACCGATGCACCGGAGAGCAGAGACGTGCCGAGATCACCGCGGAAGAGGCCCCCGATCCATTCGGCGTATTGCGCGGGGAGGGGACGGTTGAGGCCCAGCGATTCTCGGAGCGCCTCGACCTCGGCGGGGGAGGCCTGGGTTCCGGCGATCAGCTGCGCGACGTCGCCGGGGAAGACCCGCAAGGTGAGGAAGATCACCGCACTCGAGACGAGGAGCCCTGCGATGAGCAGGGCTCCTCGGACGAGCGCGTAGCGGATCACGAAGTGCGCGTCGTCACTTCTCGGTGGCGACGGTGACGCCGGCCAGGTTGATGCGCGAGTTGATCGAGTCCTCGGGGAACCCGGTGACCAGCGGGCTCACGGCCGTGATCGTCGCACCGTTGTACAGCCAATCCGCCGCGTGATCCTCGGAGACGATCCGCGCGGCCTCGGCGAGCAGGTCCGCGGACTTGTCGGGGTCGACCTCGGCCAGAGCCTCGGTGTAGAGGCCCTGCACCTCGGCGTTGTCGTAGCCGAAGTAGTACTCGGGATTCGCGAAGTTGCCGAAGTCGCGCGGCTCGACGTGCAGCACGAAGCTCAGGTCGTAGTCGTGGTTGGTGTAGACGTCCTCCAACCAGGCCGGGAACTCGACCGAGTCGACGTCGAGGGTGACTCCGACCTTCTGAAAGTCGGAGATGAGGACCTTCGGGACCGTCGTGCCATAGAAGTTCGGGATCGTCAGGGTGAGCTCGAGGTCTTCCTGCCCGGCCTCGGCGAGCAGCTCCTTGGCCTTCTCGGGGTCGTAGGAGACGACGTCCGAGAGGTCTTCATAACCGGGGTCCAGTTCGGGAATCGGACCGTAGAGGGTCGAACCCGCGCCGACGGCCTCGACCAGAGCCTCGTGGTCGATCGCGAGACGCAGCGCTTCGCGCACCCGGACGTCGTCGAGGGGCGCCTTGGCGTTGTTGAACGCGAGCGTCGCCTTGTCGGTGGTCCGGCCGGTCGTGAGAGTGAAGTCGCCGGACTCCTCGAGCTGCGGGGCGAGATTCGGATCCACCGCTGTGAGCACCTGGACGCCGCCATCGAGAGCAGCGTTCACCCCGGCCGTGAAGTCAGGGATGTACTGGAACTCGACCTCGGCGACGCCCGCAGGCTCGCCCCAGTAGGCCTCGTTGCGGGCGAACGTGATGGCGCTGCCCTTGTTCCACCGCGTGAGGGTGAAGGGACCAGTGCCGTTCTCGGCCGTCTTGAGATCGGTCGTATCGCCGGTCTGGAACACGAGACCGGCAGGACCGGTCAGTGAGAACAGGAAGTTCTGGTTCGGCGCCGTCAGCACGATCTGCACCGTGGTCGGGTCCGGTGCGGTGATCGAGGCCACCGAGGCGAACTCGGCATTGCCCTGCAGCGTCGCGTCGGTGCGCACAGCCTCGTAGGAGGAGACCACATCGGCGGAGGTGAGCGCGGTTCCGCTGTGGAAGGTGATGCCCTCGTTCAGCGTGAACGTATAGGTGAGTCCGTCTGCGGAGACCTCGTAGTCGGAGGCGAGTCGAGGCACGATCTCGTTCTCCTGCGTGCGGCTGATGAGACCCTCGTAGATGTTGTCGATCAGGATCTGCTCCAGCGCTGCGCCGCTGGTGTGACGGATGTCGAGGTTGGTGGGCTCGAGGACGAGGCCGACCTGCAGCGTCGCATCCGGATCAGGCTCTCCGACCGGTTCGGTGGTCTCGGGCTCTGCGGCACCTGCGCAGGCAGTGAGGACGATGGCGCTCGCCGCGATCGCGGAGATCAGCGCGAGTCGTCGCGTACGTCGGAACATGGGGTGTTTCCTCTCGGTGCGGCAGTTGCTGTGTGCCGTTGGATCGAGCCTAGGGATGTGTCAGGGCATGAGGGCGGAATGTGGAACGGAACGTCACATTCCGCGAGAAGCGAGGGATGAGGAGATCAGCGACGCCAGCTCGGCGGGTGCGGTCTCCTGAACGTTGTGCGTGGCCTGGACGGCGGTGACGCGGGCGTGGGGCAGGCGCTCGCCGAACTCCTTCGCGTCCGCCTCGCTCACGAAGCCGTCGATGGCGCGGACGAGCGTCACCGGGGCCGTCGTCTTCGACAGATCCTGCCATCCGGTCGTGTGGAGCAGTGACGGCGCCGAGTCGTCTCCGGGGCCGTGGGCTGCCAGTGTCTGAGCGGCGAGGTGCGCGAAATGGTGCTTCCACTCGACGCGGCCGTCGTCGCGCACACGGGTGTTGAGGAACACCCCGCGCTCGGTGTCGGAGCGGGCGCCCCCGAAACCGAAGGAGATCGCGCGGTCGACGAGCTCGTCGCGGGTCTCGAAATCGGTGGGTCCGGCGTAGAACTCGCGCAGGGCGGCTGGTCCGGCCGAGGTGTCGATGCCAGGAGTGATGTCGACGACGATCAGCTCGGACACGAGGTCGGGGCGGGCTGCAGCGAGGGCGGCGCCGGTGAGGCCGCCGAGCGACTGGCCCACGACCAGCTGCGCTCCGTCGGTCCAGGCGTCGAGTGCTGCCGCGACGTCGATCGCGAGCGTGCGAGGGGTGTAGTCGACGTCGCTGCGCCATGATGAATCGCCGTGTCCGGCGAGGTCGATCGCGAGCACCGGCTGCTGAAGGGCGAGCACCGTCGTGTCCCACGTGTGCGCGTTGAGGCCCGCACCGTGCAGCAGCGTGACACGGGGCGTCTCTTCGCCGAACTGCAGAGCGCTGACGTGACGGCCGTCGGGGAGGGGCAGCGTCACGCGTCGGACGGATGGCACGGGGACTCCCATCGCCTGCGCCTGTGCGGGAAGATAGCTGAACTCGCTGGTGTCGATCGCCACTTGCATATTCTGCTCTGTTCTCGGGGCAGTGGGGAAATGCAGGAGCAATGTGTCAATACAGATTGCGGTGAAGATTGTCATAGCGCAAGCCGGATGCGGACGACTGTTGTCATTCTGCATTCGTCTGCGTGGAAAGCGACTCGCCGGGACGATTGCGCAACGGAATATCATTGAGGCATGAGCGAGACGCGAGTGCACCTCTCCAAGACCGAGCCAGCGGCCTATCAGGCCCTCGACGCCTTCGCCCGTACGGTCGGTGACATCTGTGCAGCGAACGGCATCGACGATCGGCTCAAGGAGATCGTGATGATCCACTCCTCGCAGCTGAACGGATGCAGCTACTGCACGCGCCTGCACGTCGACAGGGCCCTCAAGGCCGGCATCGACACGGACACACTGATGCAGATCGCGACCTGGCGTGAGAGTGACGTGTTCAGCGACCGCGAGGAGGCCGCGCTCGAGCTCGCGGAGGCTTTCACGTTCATCTCCGAAGAGGGCATCTCCGACGAGGTCTACGACCGCGTCGGCGGAGTCTTCACCGAGAAGGAGTACGCGGCACTGAGCTGGGCCTGCGTCTCGATCAACGCCTTCAACAGGGTCGTCATCGCCGGACGATACCCCGTTCCGCCCCGCGCCCCACAGGCGCAGGCATGAGCGTCCTCGACATCGACGGCGTCAACAACTTCCGCGACGTCGGCGGACTCCCCGCAGACGGCGGGCGGATCCGCTCGGGGATGCTGCTGCGATCCGGCCAGCTCTCCGCCGCCACCACGGCGGGCGTGAACGAGGTTCGTCGTCGCGTCGCGCACATCGTCGATCTCCGCGACGGCGAAGAGGTCGCTGCGGAGCCGACCGAGATCGAAGGGCCGGACACCACCCACCTTCCGCTCTTCCTCGGATCCGTGCGTTCGTTCTTCGAGACGGACACGAGCCTGGAAGACCTCTATCTCCACCTTCTCGAGGAGAGCGGAGAGCGGCTCGTCGCCGCCATCCGCATCATCGCCGCCGGCGAGCCGACCCTGATCCACTGCACGGTGGGCAAGGATCGCACCGGGGTGACGGTGGCCCTGGCGCTCGCCGCGGTCGGTGCCGACCGCGACGCGATCATCGAGGACTATGCACTCACGGAGTCGCTGCTGCCGGCCGAGCGGTCGCATCGCATCGCCGCGTACCTGAGGTCGCAGCATCCGCAGGCGGTGCACGCGGTCGCGTTGGCCACGCAGTCGCCTGCGCCCGTGATGAGGGCGCTGCTCGAGCAGGTCGACGAGCGGTGGGGCTCGGCCGCCGGCTACCTTCGCGCGAACGGCATGACGGATCAGGAGCTCAAGGCTCTTCGGGCGGCGCTCGTGGAAGAAGTTGCTGAGCAAGGTTAGGCAACCCTTCGCGTCCTGTATGATGGATGCATCATGGAGACCTTCCTCGAGACCCGCAGCACGCGTGCCGAGCGCCGCGCCGCACGTCGTCGCGCTCACCACCTGGTGACCGCCGACGAGCATTCGCTCGCCGAACTCGAGGTCTTCCTCACGACTCTGCCGCTGTGCGCGTCGGGCCGGATCTTCATCGAGGTCGCCGACGCATCGGACATCGGCGTGATCGACGCTCCCGGACGCATGACCGTCACCTGGCTCGCTCGAGCCCAGCGATCGGGAGCACCCGGAACCGGGCGGGCCTGCGCGCCCGGACAGGCGCTCGCGCGAGCAACCTGCGCCTGGGCTGACGAGATGCTCTGCGACGACGAGCTCGAGACCCACATCACCCTTCTCGGCGGCTACCTCGGCACGGCCGACATCGTCGAGCACCTGACCGGCACCCTCGACATCCAGCCCGCTCAGATCTACGCCCCCGAGCGGTTCGGACTTCTTCCCGTCGACCGCTGAGGGCTCTGCCCGTCCACGGCTGAGGGCTCCGCCCGTCTACGGCTGAGGGCTCTGCCTGTGTGCAGCTGAGAGCTCTGCCTGTGTGCAGCTGAGAGCTCTGCCTGTGTGCAGCTGAGAGCTCTGCCCTCTGCGGATCAGGGCTCTGCCCGTCTACGGCTGCCCGTCTACGGCTGCGGGCGGCTGCGGCGGACGTAGTTGCCGTCTTCGAGCCCCGCTTCGATCTCGAAGCGGTTGTGCAGGGGATCCCGGCCTGCGAAGAGATAGAGCACCGGAAGCAGGAATCCGTAGCGCAGCCACTGTGCTTTGTGCACCGCCTCGTGGCGCAGCATCGCGTCGCTGGGTCGGGCGTCACCGGTGAGGAAGCAGCCGCCCACGCAGACCCCGCCGCGATTGAACGTCCAGTTCGGCATCCCTCGGAACACCCAGAGGCCTGCTCGTCGTTCCACGGGGCCCGTGCTCCACAGTGAGCCCCAGATCCAGCCGACCGCCGTGCCCCACCAGTATCCGATCCGGCTGACCGGCGAGCGGAGGAGGAACGAGGGGATTCTCCGGTCGAGTCGTCGACCGCGCGCCAAGGCGAGCTCGGCAGCGGGCCGCCAGTCAGCCGTCATGCGACAGCACCGACGAGGCGGAGCAGCGCTCCCAGGTCGTCAACCGCATCGGCGGGCGACCGCGGGGCGAATCCGGCGATGGTCGCGCCGGCCAGCGGCACGCGTGACCGCAGCGCGCGGATCGCTGCGCTGAGGGCCGCAGGCGCGAGCCCGAACGGGGCAGGGGAGGAGACGCCGGCGATCTCGGCGGGATCGAGCACGTCGACGTCGATGTGCACCCATACGCGGCGTGCGCCGGTCGCCTCGACCGCGTCGGCCAGGGCATCAGGCGAGTCGAGATCTTCGACGGAGAGCTGCGTGAGTCCGTCGAGAGCAGTGACCTCGGCATCGTCGAGATTGCGCATGCCCACCGTGACCACTCGATCACGTGCGATTCCGGGCGTGAGCGTGAGCTGAGGTTCTCCCTCGCCCAGCACGGCTCGGAGCGCCATGCCCGAGAACGCGCCGGAGGGGGAGGTGTCGGGCGTGTGCATATCGGCATGGGCGTCGCACCACACGACGGCGAGGTCATCGGTGCCGCCGGGGAGAGCCGCCAGGGCGGCGACCGTCACGCTGCAGTCGCCGCCGATGATCACCGTGTCGGCCGTCATGCTCGCATCGACGAGTTCTCTGGTGCGAAGAAGCGCGCTGAGGCGTCGAACGCCGGTGCCCAGGGACTCGCCCGCCTCCACCGGCACATCGAGCACGGTGGTCGCCGCGCGCGGAAGGTCGCCGGCGATCGCCGAGGCGCCGTCGACGAGGAGCATCGCGCGCGGGGCAGGGGAGCCCTGCCATTGCGGGACGACGAGGAAACGCACCATGGGTGCCTCCAGCTGTGAAGAGGAGCGGGTGCCTCGGACACGAGGATCCGAGGCACCCGCAGGTGTATCAGGAGCCTTCGATGGCCTGACGAGGGGCGGAGCCGCCCGCCTTCAGCTCGGCGAGACGAGCCTCGACCTCGGTGAGCTCACCGAGGTCTTCGAGGCTCTCGAACTGCGCGTCGAGGCTGGAGGCCGCGAGTTCGATCTTGCCCTGGGCAAGGGCCTCCTGGCGGCGGACCTTGTCTTCGAAACGGCCCAGCTCGCTGGTGGGGTCGAGGACGTTGATCGACGAGACCGCGTCCTGGACCTTCGTCTGCGCCTCGGCGACCTTCGCGCGGGCGAGCAGCTCGCTGCGCTTGTTCTTGAGCTCGCCGAGCTTGTCCTTCATGCCGTTGAGGCCGGACTTGAGCTTGTCGACGATCTCGGTCTGTGCCGCGATCTGGGGCTCGGCCCCGGTCGCCTCGCGCTCGGCGCTGATCTGACGCTGAAGAGCGATCTTCGCGAGGTTGTCGAACTTGTCGGCGTCGGCCGCGTCGCCCTTGGCGCGCATCTCGTCGGCCTTGCGGCTGGCGGCGAGCGCCTTGTTGCCCCACTCGGTGGCCGCCTGGACGTCTTCTTCGTGGTCGCGCTCGAGCAGGCGCAGGTTGCCGATGGTCTCTGCGATGGCCGACTCCGCATCGGCGATGCTGTTCGTGTAGTCGCGAACCAGCTGGTCGATCATCTTCTGCGGGTCTTCCGCAGAGTCCAGGAGGGAGTTGATGTTCGCGCGGACGAGGGTCGAGATACGTCCGAAGATGGACTGCTTGGTCATGCGTGGTTCCTTTCAGAGGGTCGGACTCGATGTCTGGGGTCGATGTGTGTACGGTTCAGAAGCGTCGCCCTCCCGAACGGCCGCTGCGGCCACTGGAGCGGCTGCCGCCGCCTCCGCCGAAACCGGAGCTGCGGAAACCGCCGCCTCCGCTGGAGCGCCAGCTGCTGCTGCGGGAGGAGCCACCGCCGCCCCCACCACCGGAGAGCAGACCGCCGATGATGCCGCCGAGGATGTCGCCGCCGAGGCCGGAGCCGCCGGAACCGGATCCGCCGAAGATGCTGCCGCCTCCGCCGCCCCAGCTGTCGTTCTGGTACCGGCTCGGATTCATCGCCTCGACGTCGGCCTGCGCGGACGACGTGGCCTGACGGACGAGATCGAGCGAGCGACCGGCTTCGGTGAGCGCCGCCACGGGGTCGGTCGCGCGCAGGTTCAGTGCCTGGGTGAGGGAGGCCTCGGCCTGCGACAGCCGGGTGCGTGCGGTCGACCCGACCGTGCCGCGGCGCGTCTCGATGTACTCACGGGTCGCGCGGATCTCGGAGCCGGCCTGGGTCAGCGTCTGCTCGAGCATCTGCTGCGCTCGGCGTGTACGCTCCGCCGCCTGCGTGCCCTGGGCGATCGCGGCATCGATCTGCGTGTTAGCGGCAGTGAGGGCGTCGAGCACCCGCCGGGGGTCGCGTGAGGCTCCGGCGAGGCCGGTCTGGGCCAGCTGCAGCTGGCGGACGGTCGCCGTGGCGACCGAGGCGATCGCTCCGTCAGGGTCTGGCAGCTGCTGCGCGGCGGCGACGTCTGCCTGCAGCTCGGTCACCAGGGCCTGCGCCTGCGCTTCGATGTCCGTCAGCTCGGAGCCGAGCGCGGTGATCGCCTGAACCAGCTGAGCCGCCTGTGCGACGGACTGCTCGGCCGTGCGGATCGCGAAGGCGGCCTCGCCCGACCTTCCCGCGGCGATCGCCTGTGCTGCGGCCTCGATCGAACGGTCTGCGAGCAGCGCGCGCTCCTGGGCCTGCGCCGGGTTGTCTGCGACGGTCGACAGAGCCGTCGAGTCGTAGGTGTCGGCGAGAGCCGAGAGAGCAGCGGCCGCGCCGTCGAGGAGAGGCTGGAGCGCTGCCCGCTCACCCTTCACTCGCTCGAGTTCCTGCGGTGCATTCTGCTCGAGCTTGCGAAGGGCGTCGAACGCCTCGGTGTTCTCGTCGAGAACATCGTCGATCTCGTCACAGATCTGGATGATGCGGATGTGCCACGCGCGACGATCGTGGACGGTGTCCTCGATCTCGTCGTCGAGCTTCTGCTTGAGATCGAAGGCCTCCGACATCTTGGCCTTGGCGGTCTCGACGGCGCCGGTGAACGCCGAGGTGGCCGCTTCGCCGAACTGCGCGACGGCGAAGCCGAGCTCCTCCCGGCTCGAGGTGATCGCATCGTCGGCCTGCACGAGGGCAGCACCTGCCTGCGTCTGCACCTGCTCGTCGGTCAGAGTCGAGAACGGATCGTTCGGATCGGGCTTCTCCGGCATGGCCCCGCGCCTGCGTATCTCGGCGTTCCTCCGCGAGCGGCGTACGAGCGCGATGACGAGCCACACGACGAGGCCGAGTGCGATGACAGCGACCACGATCAGGGTGGCTCGCAGAGCGCCCGCCCCGCCGTCACCCTCGATCTCGTCGGCAGCGAGGACGATCATGCCCTCCCAGTCCTCCTGTGCGGCCAGGCCCTGGATCTTGTCTTCCACATCGTCGAGCTTGCTGTCGCTGAGCGGACCGTCGGGGGCGGCCGAGATGTAGTAGCTGCGTCCGTCCACCGCGATGGCGAGAAGATACTGCTCGGAGCCGAGGTTGTTGCTCTCTGCGACGGTGTCGGCCCAGGCGACGTTGTCGGACGGCGAGGTGAAGTCGTCGACGAGGACGACGAAGAGGTCGGAGGAGGAGTTGTCGCTGAGCGTCTGGAGTCGAGCCTCGACAGCATCCTCTTCGCTCGCGCTGAGGACGTCGGCGTCGTCGGTCACGTACCCCGAGTCGAGAGTGACCGGATCGGTCGCAGACGCGGCCGAGGCGGAGAACGCCCCTGCGGCCGCTGCCGCGGTCAGCGCGGCCAGCGCGAGCCACCGTGTCTTCATCGTGTTCCCTCCGACCGGCAGCCGAGCCCCATGGCACGAGTCTATGCACTGAGACCGACACGCGACAGCTTCCGGGCGGGGATAGCCGTTCGCCCTCAGCGGAGACACATACGCTGGATGGCATGGACGACAGGTATGGATCGGATGTGCTCGCGGCCGGATGGCGGGAGCGCGCAGCGAAGCCGGTTCCTCAGGTTGCGGCCGAGCTCGATCTCGTCGTCGAGGTCGCGCAGGACGGATTCTGCGGAGCGGTCACGCGGGTGCAGGGCGGCAACGTCGAGCTCGAAGACCGAGTCGGGCGCAAGCGCCTCTTCCCCCTGGGCGGCGGGTTCCTGATCGACGGATCGCCTGTGCGCCTCACCGTCCCCGCAGCGAAGGAGCAGGGACTCCGGCGCACGGCATCCGGATCCTTCGTGGCCGCCGACCAGCGAGCCAGGGTCGCACTGCCCAGCCGCATCCTGGTGGAGGGCAAGCACGACGCCGAGCTCGTCGAGAAGGTGTGGGGCGCAGATCTGCGGGTCGAGGGCGTGGTCGTCGAGTTCCTGCAGGGAGTCGATCTGCTCGATGAGCTGCTCGCCGCCGAGCCGCCGACCGCCTCCCGGCGCTACGGGGTGCTCGTCGACCATCTCGTGCCGGGGTCGAAGGAGTCGCGCGTCGCCGATGCGGTCGCCCGCGGACCGCATGGAAAGCACGTACGCATCGTCGGCCATCCGTTCGTCGACGTCTGGCAGTGCGTCACCCCGCGGGCTCTCGGAATCGCGAAGTGGCCGGAGATCCCCCGGGGGACGGACTGGAAGACCGGGATCTGTCGTGCGTTCGGCTGGCCATATGAGACGCAGGGCGACACCGGTCGGGCCTGGCAGCACATCCTGTCGAAGGTGCACACGTATCGCGACCTCGAGCCCGCGCTCCTCGGCCGGGTCGAAGAGCTGATCGACTTCGTCACCGCGCCCGCGCCCTGATCCGCGGTCTGTGGCGTCGATCGCCGCCGACTACCCTGGAAGCATGCCCGAACCCCGCACCTTCCGCGACGAACCGGTCTCCTTCGTGCGCCGCAGCGGCCGGATGTCCGACGCGCAGGAACGCGCGTTCGACGAGCTCGGACCGCACTACCTCCTGGATGTCCCTCGTGATGTCGCGTGGACCTCGGTGCACCCTGAAGCAAGGCTCGACCCGACCGTCGAATACGGACGGACGGCCGATCTGTTCGTCGAGATCGGATCCGGGCAGGGGCACGCCATCGTCGCCGCGGCGTCGTCGCGCCCCGATGACGACTTCCTCGCCGTGGAGGTCTTTCGCGCCGGGCTGGCGAGGACGATGCTCGATGCCGACCGCGAGGGCGCACGCAACGTGCGTGTGGTCGAGGCGAATGCGCCGGAGGTGCTCTCGTCTTACCTGCCCGAGGAAGCCGCAGCGGAGGTCTGGATCTTCTTCCCCGACCCGTGGCACAAGAAGAAGCACACCAAACGCCGGCTCGTCCGCCAGGGGTTCGGTGACACCGCCGCCCGCGCGCTTCGCGACGGAGGTCTCCTCCGCCTGGCGACCGACTGGGAGGACTACGCCCTCCAGATGCGCGACGTGCTCGACGACGAGCCGCTGTTCGAGCGCGCTTTCGACGGTGACTGGGCGGAGCGGTTCGACGGACGAGTCATGACGGCTTTCGAGCGCAAGGGGATCGCCAAGGGACGCGACATCCGCGATCTCGTGTATCGGCGGAAGCCGCGCGCGTGATCGGCACCCAGCGCACGTCGACCACCTGGCCCGCCGTCGCACCTGCGCTGCTCGTGTGCCTTGCGGCACCGGCGTTCTTCGTCGTGCAGATCGCATGGCTCGGCTGGGTGCTGCTCGCGCTCGGCGTCGGCGCCGCCTGGCTGGTCGAACGGCGTGTGCCCTCGTCCCCGGATCAGACGGCGACCGTCGGCGCGCGGCCCGAGAGCGCTCGCGTGATCGGAGCGAGTCGTCGGCCTTCGCTCACCCGGGACCTCTCGTTGATCGCGCTCGGAATGCTCATCGTGAGCGTCATCCCGCTGGCGGCGGAGCTCGACAACCTGGCGATGCTGCGCTTCACGCTGGCGCTCGGAGGTGCGGTCGCCGTGCCGTACGTCGTCTCGCGCTTCGTCTTCCGAGATCGGGCGATCGGTTTCCCCTGGCGTGCACACCGGCGATGGGGGCGCCTGCAGTGGGGCTGGCTGGTGGCGGTCCTGGTGCTCGGCTGGCTGATCCTGCCCTTCTACTTCATCACGAGCGGGGTCTATCAGAACTGGCCGGTCGTCGACTCGCCCGAGCTCATCGCGCGGCTGTTCGTCGGCGTCGGCGCAGTCGGCATCTGGGACGAGCTGTTCTTCATCTGCACCGTGTTCGCACTGCTGCGCAGACACTTTCCCGATGCCCTCGCCAACGTGCTGCAGATGATCGTGTTCGTCTCCTTCCTGTGGGAGCTCGGCTACCGCGAGTGGGGTCCGCTGCTCACCATCCCGTTCGCGCTCCTGCAGGGGTTCATCTTCATGCGGACGCACTCGCTCGCCTATGTCGTGACCGTGCATCTGCTCTTCGACGCTGTCGTCTTCGCCGTGCTCGTGCACGCGCACAACCCCGGGCTGCTGCCGATCTTCCTGATCTGACAGCATGCGAGGGTCGATACGATCGAGTCATGCTCATCGTCGGACTCGTCCTCGCCGCGGCCGCTGCCGCCTTCCACGTCTTCATCTTCGCGCTCGAATCGCTCAAGTGGACCGAACCTGAGACGAGGAAGATCTTCGGCGTCGCCAGCGAGGCCGACGCCGTCACGATGAAGGCCCTCGCCTTCAATCAGGGCTTCTACAACCTCTTCCTGGCGCTGACCGCGCTGCTCGGCGTCGGCTTCGTGATCATCGGCCTCACGACGATCGGGCTGACTCTGGTCTTCGCCGGCACGGGGATGATGCTCGCCGCGGCACTGGTGCTCGTGCTCTCCGACCGCACCAAGCTGCGGGCTGCCGCGATGCAGGGCACTCTGCCGCTGCTCGCCGTGATCACGACGGCGATCGGCATCTCGATCAGCTGAGCGCCGCACGCTGATCGTGTGCGAGGGGTGACTTCCCGAGTGACACGGGCCACACTCGATGCATGAGCGACTGGGTTCTGCACGTGGACATGGACCAGTTCATCGCTGCGGTCGAGGTGCTGCGCAGACCCGAGCTTTCGGGGATTCCCCTCATAGTCGGCGGCAGGGGGGATCCCACAGAGCGAGCCGTCGTGTCGACGGCGTCGTACGAGGCGCGCGAGTTCGGCATCGGATCCGGGATGCCGTTGAAGATCGCCGCGCGCAAGGCTCCCGAGAACGCTGTCTTCCTTCCGGTGGACCACGACGCCTACGAGTCGGCGTCGACGGAGGTGATGTCGACGCTGCGCGCGCTGCCAGGGGTGGTGCTCGAGGTCATCGGCTGGGACGAGTGCTTCCTCGGCGTCACGACGGACGATCCTGAGGGGATCGCGCGCCTCGCTCAGAGCGCGGTGCTCGAGGCGACCGGGCTGCACTGCTCGGTCGGTATCGGAGACAACAAGGTGCGCGCCAAGATCGCCACCGAGTTCGGCAAGCCCCGAGGAGTGTTCCGGCTCACCGCCGACAACTGGTTCGAGGTGATGGGAGACAAGCCCACGCGGGGGCTCTGGGGTGTGGGGCCGAAGGTGCAGAAGAGGCTCGCGGCCCACGGCATCACGACCGTCCGTGAGCTGGCTGAGGCCGATGAGGGCCAGCTCACCGCGGAGTTCGGTCCCCGGATGGGCGTCTGGTATCACGGTCTGGGGTCGGGGCTCGGACCTGCCGTGGTCGACAGCACCCCCTGGGTGGCACGCAGCCACAGTCGTGAGACGACCTTCCAGCAGAACCTCACGACGCCCGCGGAGGTGCGATCGGCGCTGGTCGATCTGGCCGGGCAGGCCTTCGACGACTGCGCCTCCGAGGGGCGGGCGGTCGTCCGCGTGCACCTCAAGGTGCGTTACGCACCGTTCGAGACGAAGACCTTCGGTCGCAAGCTGTCAGAGCCGACGACCGAGCGGGCCGAGGTCGTCGATGCGGCTCTCGCTCTCGGTGACACGCTCGATCACGACCGTGAGGTGCGACTGCTCGGTGTTCGCGCCGAGATGGCCATGCCGGACGGCGGCGACTCGGCCGAGCGGACGCCGGTGCGGGGCAGAATCTGAACAGCTGACGCCGGGTCAGGTCATTCGCGGATGACAGCGGCGATCGCGCTCACCTCGATCACTGCTCCGGGGACGCCGAGACCGGCCACCAGGGCTGCGGTCACCAGGGGAGGGGCGCCGTCGCGCGCGAGCGTGGATGCGACGGCGCCGTAGGCAGCGCGCAGATCAGCATCCTGATGGATGTAGATGGTCCAGCTGATGACGTCGTCGAGGCTCGCGCCGGCTGACTCGAGGGCGATGCGGGCGTTCTGAACCGCTCGGAGCGACTGCTCGGCGGCATCCGCCGAGACGAGCGCGCCGGTCTCGTCGACGCCGTTCTGGCCGCCGATGTGGATCGTCGTGGCCCCTGGGGGGACGACGGCGACATGACTGAATGCGGGGCTCACGACGAGTCCCGCGGGCTGTGCGAGTGTGATCTCCATGCCGCAGAGTATGCACCCGGGCGCGGACATCCGCGAGGCGCACGGTGCTGCCGGGGCGGGCGCGAGGCCCGCCCCGGCAGTGATCAGCCGACCTTCTTGACCGTGTACCGGAACACGTCCGTGCGCAGCACGTCTCCCGACGTCTTCACGATCTTGATCGTGTGCTCCTTGTCTTTCAGACCCGAGACGGAGAACAGCTCCTGGGTCGAGACGCGCGATTCGTTGTGAGTATCGATGCTCTCGACCTTCTTGCCGTCGATGTAGACGTCGACCGTGCCCTGGTCAGGGCCCTTCGGACCGATCCACGAGACGCCGGCTCCGCGGAAGCTGAATGCCACGGACGCTCCGTCAGCCACGGTGGCGTGCACGTCATCGAGGTGATCTCCCGTGAAGTCGAAGTCCAGGATCGTATCGCCGACGGGAAGCGTCGCAAGGTACGACGAGCGGATCGTGACCGTGCTGCCCGACAGCGTGAAGTCGACGTCGCGCTCGAGCGCATCGCCGGCGACGCTGATCGAGGCGAGCTCGCCGGGATCCCGCAGCACGTCGACGGCGACATCGGCGGGCGCGGCCTTGTTGAAGGCTCCCGAGGTCGTGCTCAGCTGGCTGTCGAGCGTGACGACCAGCTTGTCGAGGAGCATGAAGGAGCCGGACTTCTTCACCGCACGCAGGGTGTGGCTCCCGCTCGCGAGGTCGGCGACGCCGTAGACGACCTGCTGCGAGAGTCGGCCGTCCGCCGCAGGAAGCGACGTGTCCACGGTCTCCACGAGCTGACCGTCGAGGTAGATCTCGACCTCTCCCTGCGACTCGTGCTTCTCGGTGATGTACTGGATGCCGGTGCCTTGGAACGTGTACTCGAACGCCGCTCCGTTGGTCTCTGCGTAGTGCACATCGTCGCCGTGATCGCCGAGTCCTCGATTGTTGCTGTCCCCCCACGAGCCGCTGTAGCCGATGCGTGCATCGTCGTCGTTCAGCGTCACCGTGAGACCTGTGGCGGGCGGGGTGGGCGTGCCACCCCCCGGGGTGTCGGACACGGCGACGGTGAACGGCTGCGATGTCGCCGGGACTTCGTTGCCGTCGTTGCGGATCCAGTCTCCGTCGTAGCCGACGCGCAGCGAATCATCGTTCACCGTGAGCACGGCCTGCTTCGCTGGCGTCACCTTCAGCAGGCGCACACCATGGATCGGCACGCTCTCGGCTGTGAAGCCGTCGGCCTCCGTGCCCAGGTTCTTGCCGGCCCAGAGGTCGCGGATCTTCGCGGATCCGTCGAGACCGATGTCAGACCAGTCGACGGTGATGTCGGCGTCTGCACGACCGAGGTTGTACAGCGCGACCGTATATGTGCCATCGGGGTTGAGTGCGTACCAGACCTGCTGCTTCGTGCCGGTCGAGACCGGTCGCGCGGGGACACCCGCCTGGTTCACGGCTATGACCTCGCGATTGGTGATCAGGTCGAGGCCGAACTCATCGAGGTTCGTGAGGTCGTTGCCGAGGTACATCGGGGCGGCAGATGTCGCCCACAGCGTCGTCGCCGTGCGCCGTTCGTCGCGGGTGAGGCCGTCCATCCTGCCGTTTCCGACATTGAGGGAGTCGAGGTCGTTCCATCCGGCGGGTCCGGCGTGGCGCCACCAGTCGGAGAGCCGCGGGAACAGACGCGCGACGTTCTCCCAGGTCGTCAGCGCCTCGTCGCCGCAATAGCACTCGACGTCCCAGTCGATGCGCCAGCCGTCGGCGTGCTGCTTCCAGTAGTCGGCGTAGTTGATGTCGACCGCCCACGACAGCTCGAACCAGATGTCGTTGCGTTCGAGGGCCTCAGACCACGCGGCCACCTCCTCGCGAGCATCCATCGAGAGGTCGCCGATGCCGGAACCGGGCGTCACGCTGTCGAACTTGATGAAGTCCACACCCCACTCGCCGAGCAGGTCGGCGATCGAGTCGATGTACTTCTGCGTGCAGGGGTTGTCGAAATCCAAGCGGTAGCCGAAGCCCCAGTAGTCGCCCTGCTGCAGGGGCTGCTTGAGCAGGTTCTCGGTGGTGCAGCCCGGCGCGTTGTGGATCGGAAGCGCCTTCTGAGCGGTCTCCAGGCTCATGCCGGGGATGAGATACAGGCCGACCTTCTGGCCGTTTCCGTGCACGTGGTCGATCACGGCATCCAGTCCGTCGGGGAACAGCGTCGTGCTGGGTATCGGGCGTCCGTACTCGTCCTGGCCGCCGTTCCACCCTGCGTCGATGTTGATGTATTCGTAGCCGAAGTCCTGCAGCTTGTCGTGCATGGCATCGGACTGCGCCATGATCTGATCGGCGGTGATCCACTGGCCGCCCTCGTAGACCTGCATGCTGTAGCTGCTCCAGCCCATGTAGGGCTTCGCGGACAGCTCGGAGATCCCGTCGTCGGCGTCCGACGTGGCTTTCGCCGCCTCCTTCGCCAGCGGTGCCTGGGTGGCATCGGGCGAGGCCGAGGGGGCGGGCTCGGAGGTTTCGGTCGGCGTCGGATCCTCCGTCGGGGGCGTGGTCTCGGGGGATTCCTCCGCCGGGGGCGGCGTCTCGGGAGAGTCCTCCGCGGGTGGTGACGGCGTGGAGACCGGGGTCGCTTCCGGAGCAGGCGTGGGGGTGGGCGTCGCCGCGGTCGCCCAGGTCGCGCCGGGGGCGAGACTCAGGACGAGTGCGGTTGCGGCGAGTGCCCCGGTGATCGAGGCCGCTCGCCTTCTCTGTCGATGGGTCTTCATTGCTTTCCTCTCGTTCGACTGCTCTGTCGTGTGGATGGGAAGGAAGAATCGGGGTGTCAGCTGTCGGTGCGCCGGATCTCGATGAGCATCGCCTGCTGCGCGTTGAGGGTCGGGAGAGGAACCCCCACAGTGCTCAGGACCACTCCCGGCACTTCGATCGCGCCCACCAGAGCGGTGGTCACCCACACGGGGTCGCCCCCGTGCCGACTCGCGGAGCCGAGGTCCTCGCGGATCCGGACGCTGTACGCCGCGTGCGCATCGAGCCCGGGGAAGCGCACTCGACCCGACTGACCCGCCGCCGAGGTCGCGAACCTGCTCCACGTGAACAGCGCCGCGGAACCGTCCTGGGCGACTATCCCCGAGAGCGAGGTCGCCTGATCGGCGAGGTCTGCGTTCACCACGCGACCGCTGTGCAGCAGGTCGCGGAACTCCCGGTACATGCCGGCCCAGCGGGCGATCGCGGCCAGCTCGTCGTCGTCCACCGATGTGAGGTCCTGCTCGATGCCGGCGTGAGCCGTGAGCGAGGTGGCGAGACGGAACGACAGATCGGTGGTCCGCGCCGTGGTGTGCGAGCGAGCGGCCCCGAGGTGAGACCCGATCAGTTCGGGTGGCACGATCGTGCGCGTCCACCGTTCGATCTGGATCCGCTCGACCGGATCGTTGCAGTCGGATGCCCACACGCGATCGGTGCGGTCGAGGATTCCGAGGTCGACCCGACCGCCGCCACCCGAGCACGTCTCGATCTCGAGCTCCGGGTGGCGCAGGCGGAGCTCGTCGAGCAGCCGGTAGAGCGCTTCGGTCTGCCGATGCACACTCGGACGATCGCCATCGGTGCCGCGACTCACCGCCTCGAGGAGGTCGCGGTTGTGGTCCCACTTGAGGTAGTCGATCGAATGCTCGCGGACCAGCGCGTCGATGCGTTCGAGAAGGTACTCGTATGCCTCGGGCCTGGCGATGTCGAGCACGTGCTGTGATCGGGATTCGGGCCCGAACCCTTCGGCGGGCCCGAGGACCCAGTCAGGATGCGACCGGGCGAGGTCGGAGTCGAGGTTGATCATCTCGGGTTCGAACCACAGGCCGAACTGCATGCCGTGTGCGCGGACGACATCGACCAGCGGGCTGAGTCCGTGCGGCCAGACGTCCTCATCGACGAACCAGTCGCCGAGGCCGGCATCCGCCTCCCGCCGACCGCGGAACCAGCCGTCGTCGAGGACGATGCGCTCGACACCCACCTCTGCAGCCCTCTCGATCAGGGCAGTCAGGCGGGCGAGGTCGTGATCGAAGTAGACGGCCTCCCAGGTGTTGAGGACCAGCGGGCGCGGGCCGCGCGGGTGCGAGTCCCGCGCGCGAAGCCGCCGGTGCAGTCGATCGCTGATCGCATCGAGGCCGTCGTCTGACCAGGCGAACAGGGCGGTCGGCGCGTCATAGCGCTCGCCATCCTCGAGGATGACCTCGCCGGGGTGCAGATCCTCGCCGGCGCCGAGGACCGAGCTGAATGCCCCGGCGCCCTCGGGAAGGCGCTCAGCGAGGTACTGCTGCTCGCCGCTCCATGCGAGGTGCACGGCCCAGATCTCGCCGTGACCGAATCCGAAGCCGTCGGTGCCGGCCGCGAAGAGGAAGGGAGAGTCATGGCCGGGCTTGCCACGGTGTGCGGACCGCAGGTGTGTTCCGAACCCGAACGGCGACCTCTGCGGAGACCGCTCACGACACCACTTGCCCGTGAAATCCAGGATCTCCGTCGCGCGTTCGGGAAGGGGGAGCAGGGCGAGGAACGCGCCGACCGTATACGCGGTGTCTCCGATCCGCGGGCTGAGTTCTGCGGCCCTGGTCAGCGAGGCGTCGACGGCGAGCACTCCGTGCGCGTCGAGGTGATACCGCAGCTCGGTGCGGATGCCGCAGACCTCGTCCTCGAACTCGAGCGCGATGCGGCCGCCGACTGCGTCTGACGGGATGACCGCGTCGTGCCGAACGAGCCGTGGTCGCGGCGTCGTCGCGCGGCCCTGCGCGTGTCCGGACAGCGCGGGTGTTCCTGACCAGCCCTCGTGCTCCGTGGGCAGAGCGGAGAACGAGCGGGGGATGTCGGGGGAGTTGTTGAGCTGAGCGGGGCTGGCGGTCAGCGCCAGCGCATATGCGGTCACCGCTGTGGACTCGCCGAGGTCTGCGCCCCAGTGCAGGACACGGGGGATGGGGGCGGAGATCTGGAGAACGAATGCGACGCCTGAGGCGCGGAGTGCGACGACGGTGTCGGCACGGGAAGTCATGGGATAAGACCCTCCGGTAGTTACTTGACAACGTCAATAAATCACGTTTGCGAGGGAGGTGCAAGCGATCCGCAGAAATCTCCGCCGCGAAAGTCGGCGTTTACTTTTTCCGCTGCACGTGATTTTATTACGTCGTAAAGTAACCCTGCCCTGGGAGGGCGATCATGAAGCTCAGTGCTGAGCACGCACCACCGGTCGAGGTCTCGACACCGGCTCCTCGACGTACCGACGCACGTTCCCGGTTCGCCCGCAGTCTGCGTCGCTACTGGCAGCTGTACCTGCTGCTGTTACTGCCCGTCATCTGGTTCATCGTGTTCCGATACGTGCCCATGGCCAACGCCGTGATCGCGTTCAAGAACTACAACCCCATCGACGGCGCGTGGGGGAGCCCGTGGGTCGGGCTCGACAACTTCACGGCGCTCTTCCGCAATCCCGTGTTTCCGAAGCTGATCGGCAACACCTTCATCCTTGCCGTGTACACGCTCATCGCGAGCTTCCCTCTTCCGATCATCCTCGCGATCATGCTGAACGAGGTCAGGCTGCGGTTCTTCACACGCACCGTGCAGCTCGTGACCTACGCCCCGTACTTCATCTCGACGGTCGTGATCGTGTCGATGACGATCCTGCTGCTGTCGCCGAGAGTGGGGATCCTCGGGCGCACTCTCAGCTTCTTCGGTGCCGGACAGGTCGATCTGCTGGCGAGTGCCGACTTCTTCCGCCACATCTACGTGGCGACCGACATCTGGACGACGACCGGCTACTCGGCCGTCATCTACCTCGCAGCTCTGGCCTCGGTCGACACCTCGCTCTATGAGGCCGCGAAGATCGACGGCGCCTCGCGGCTGCAGAAGATCTGGTACGTCGACCTCCCCTCGCTCCTGCCCACCGCCACGATCATCCTGATCCTCGGTGTCGGCAACATCATGGCGATCGGATTCGAGAAGGCGTTCCTGTTGCAGAACGCGCTCAACCTCTCGACCTCGGAGATCATCCCGACCTACGTCTACAAGACGGGCATCCTCAATGCGAACTTCAGCCTCGGAGCCACCATCGGGCTCTTCAACGCCGTCATCAGCCTGCTGCTGCTGCTCGTCGTCAACGGCATATCCAAGCGAGTGACCGGAAGCGGGTTGTGGTGAGCACTGTGATCAGAGAACAGCCTCTCCTCACCGAGGAGATCGTCGTCTCGTCCGGCAGAGGACGCGGTCGGCGCCGGCGCGACCCCCTGACCTCCGGCGTGAAGGTCAAAGAGACCCGCGCGGATCGCGTCTTCGTGATCGCCGCCTACCTGCTGCTCACGGTCTTTCTGCTCGTCGTGCTCCTGCCCCTGCTGAACATCGTCGCCAGCTCGTTCTCGAGTCCCCAGGCGGTCTCATCCGGGCGCGTGCTCTTCTGGCCCGTCGAGTTCACGCTCCGCGGCTACACGGAGGCGCTCAACAACCCGGCGATTCTCCGAGGATTCGGCAACTCGGTGTTCTACACCGTGGCCGGCACCGTCATCAGCGTCGCCGGCACCGTCGCCATCGCCTACCCGTTGTCGCGGGCCAACCTCTTCGGCCGCAAGACCCTCACGGGAGGCGTCGTGTTCACGATGCTGTTCTCGGGTGGAGTCATCCCGATGTACATCGTGGTGCAGTCGCTCGGTCTGCTCGACACGCGATGGTCGATGCTCCTCCCCAACGCGATCGGTGTCTGGCAGGTGATCATCGCGATGGTCTACTTCCGGACGTCGATCCCGGACGAGGTGTACGAGGCCGCGCAGCTGGACGGCGCGAGCGAACTGCGGATCCTCTGGACCATCGTGCTGCCGCTGGCGAAGCCTCTCCTCGCGGTCATCGCGCTGATGTACGCCATCATGCAGTGGAACTCGTACTTCGACGCCCTCCTCTACCTGCGCGACGCCGATCTGCAGCCGCTGCAGCTGGTGCTCCGAGGCATCCTCATCCTCAACGACGGCGGAGGCGGTGGCGATCTCGCCGCACAGCTCGAGCGCCGAGAGCTCGCAGACCTGCTGAAGTACTCGACCGTGATCATCGCGACGGTCCCGATGCTCATCGTCTACCCGTTCGTCGCGAAGCACTTCAGCAAGGGGATCATGGTCGGCGCCGTCAAAGGCTGATCAGACCCCACTCAGACCCACCACACACACCCGCACACCTGAACCGGTCAAAGGAGATTCCGGCAATGACACACCGCATCACACGAGGGGCGATCGCAGCGGTCACCGTCGTCGCGACGGGACTGGCGCTCGCCGCCTGCACCCCGTCGAGCGACGACAACGGCCAGCTGGTCGCATTCGGCCCGCAGGGCGAGAACGGCTCGCTCAAGGACAACCTCTTCACCCAGGAGGTCGAGAAGAAGTTCGACATCGACTTCGACTGGCAGACCACCACCTACGACGGCAGCGTCGCGGGAGAGAAGCGCCAGATCTCGCTCGCCAGCGGTGACTATCCGGACGCATACTTCCTCGTGCCGTGGGTCGACGGCTTCTCGCGCAACGAGATCCTCAAATACGGCCAGCAGGGCGTGCTCATGCCGTTGGAGGACCTGATCGACGAGCACGCGCCGAACCTCAAGAAGCGCTTCGAGGAGAAACCCGACTGGGAGCAGTCGGTCACCGCGCCGGACGGTCACATCTACGCCATCACCCAGTGGAGCGAGTGCTTCCACTGCAGCTACCCGTCGAAGCTCTGGATGAGCACGACGTGGCTCGACGCGCTGGGACTCGAGCAGCCGACCACCACCGAGGAGCTGCGCACGGTGCTGCGTGCCTTCAAGGACGGGGACCCGAACGGCAACGGCGCGGCCGACGAGGTGCCGCTGAGCGGATCGGCGTCGGAGCCCATCATCAACTACCTGATGAACGCCTTCACCTATGCACCCGTCGGCGGGCCCTCCAGTCCGCCGCCGCTCGTGCTCGACGGCGACGAGGTCGTGCTGAACGCCACCTCGGACAGCTGGCGCGCAGGGCTGGAGTACATCACCTCGCTCGCCCAGGAGGGGCTGCTCGACACGGCGGCGTTCACTCAGAACGGCGACGCGCTGAAGGCGCTCGGCGACAGTGCGGATGCACAGATCCTCGGCTCCGCCGTCACTCTGCACCCCTACGTCTTCGTCTCGGCGGACTCGCCGGACGGTCGCGACAAGAACTACGACGCGGTGGCACCCCTCGCAGGACCGGACGGCACGCAGCTCGCCACCTGGCGATCGCCCGTGAACCCGGTGGGGACCTTCGCCCTCACGAACAAGTCGACCGAGGAGGAGCGCATCGAGGCGATCAAGCTGCTCGACTACCTCGCCACGGACGAGGGGCAGATCCGCGCGTCCATGGGGCCCGAGGGCGAGGCCTGGGTGCCGGCTGAAGAGGGCGATCTCGCGCTCGACCCGGAGCTCGAGCCGACCTTCCGTCCCGTCACCTACGACGAGACCTCCAATGCCGCGTGGCGTTCGATGTCGCAGTACTGGGACTCGCTCGAGTTCCGCAACGCGCAGGTGGTGCCTGAGGACATCTACACGCCGGACGGGTACGAGCGACGTCTGCTCTATGCGACGCAGGAGTACGAGCCGTTCGCGCCCGACGAGAGCGTGCTCTTCCCGGTCGAGAAGCTGTGGCCCGACCTCGAGACCTCTGCCGAGCTCGCAGAGCTGCAGACGAACATCGCCACCTACATCACGCAGGCGCAGGCGGAGTTCGTCACCGGACAGCGCGACATCGCAGACGACGCCGCGTGGGACGCCTACGTCGCCGACATCGAGGGGCTCGGACTCGCACGCTACCTGGAGCTGCTGCAGGCGGCCTACGACGCACTCTGATCGACCATGAGGTGCGCGGGACGGATCATCCGTCTCGCGCACTTCTGCGTCTGGCCGTCGCAGGAGCGGATGCGCAGCGGAGGGAGCGGATGCGCAGCGACATCCGCACCCTCCGCTCGAAGAGCTGTGGCTGACGGGTCAGCGCACGAGCGACTGGATGGCGGCGGCGGATGCGCCTCGCGCCCAGTCCTCGAACGTGTGGGGCCGGGTCAGGATGCGGCAGCGCGCCGCAGCGCCGAACGCGTGCGCGTCGAACGCATCGTGCAGCGTCTTCTCGAAGAGATCGAAGTCGGAGACGCCCTCTCCGCCGATGATGACGACCTCAGGGCCGGTGAGGTTCACGAGGGTGGCGATCGCCGTGCCGATGAGGCGGGCGGCTTCTCGGAACGCGGCATCGGCGTCAGGGTCGCCCGCATGGGCGAGGGCCACGGCCTCATCGATGGCGATCGGGCGTCCGAGGGCGGCCGATACGGCTGACTCGATCGCGCCCGTCGATGCGGCCGCCTCGACGCAGCCGCGGCGGCCGCACGGGCAGACGAGAGACGGGTCGGCGAGCGGCAGGTGGCCGATCTCACCCGCGACGCCGAACGCCCCGCTGACGACCTCGCCGTTGAGGTGCAGGCCGCTGCCGATGCCGCGTCCGATCGTGACGATGGCGAAGGATGCGGTGCCGAGACCGACTCCGAACCAGTGCTCGCCGATCGTCAGGGCATGCACGTCGTTCTCCACGGTGACGGGCCAGGGAAGGCGCTCCTGCAGGAGGTCTCCGAGCGACACATCGGCCCAGCCCATGATGTTCGACTCGCGCACGATGCCGGTGGAGCTGTCGACGTCGCCCGAGACGGCGACGCCGATGCCGGCGATCGCCGAGGCACTCGCCCCGAGCTGGGTCTCGAGGGCATCGACGATCTCGGAGATCGTCTCGATCACGGTGCGGGGATCGTCGGCGGGGAGGGCGCGGCGCTCGCTGGCCAGCACGGTGGTCGCGAGGTCCGTGGCGACGGCGATGACCTCGTCGACGTTGACCTTGACGCCGATCATGACCATCGCCTCGAGGACGATGGACACCGGGCTCACGGGCCGCCCGGGGGTGCCGTCGCGGTGCGAGGCCGGCGGTGCATCGACGAGGCCGGCGGCGACGAGCGGGGCGACGGCCTTCGTGACGGCGGCCTGGGACAGTCCGGTCTGGCGGGCGATGTCGATCCTGCTGATGGGGCTGCGCGTCAGGATCGTCTCGAAGACCCGGGATCCCGCGTCGGACGCCGAGCGGATCAGGGTGGTACGCGCTACGGTGTCGTGGTCCATCGGGTCCTTCGGGTCGTGTCGGCTATCGTAGCGAATCCGCCGCGAGGCGGTCGGGCGCGCGCGCACCGAGATGCTCGGCGGCGAACTCCAGTGCGTTCTCCTCGTCGAGGTCCCCGCCGGCTTCGTGTCCGTTGTACGGCCAGAGCGCCACGGTCTTGGGGCCGCCGTATGCGGTGAACGCGGGAAGCACCGTGTCGGGTGGTGCGATGCCGTCGAGGAGTCCCGTGCTGAGCAGCGCCGGGGCGTTGGCGCGCTTCGCATGGGTGATGCCGTCGAAATACCGAAGAGTCTCGAGAGCGGCCGCGGTGTCATTGCGACGGTCCGCGAAGTACTGCGTGAGCAGCGCGTACGGATGCTCGGAGCTCAGCACCGCCGCCCGGTCGAGCTCGCAGAGGAACGGGGCCTGCACGATCACGGCGGCAAGGTCCGGCACGAGGCCGGCGATCGCGAGCGCGATCCCCCCGCCCTGGCTCGCCCCGACCGCACCGACTCGTTCGGCGTCGACGAGGTCGATGGTGCGGAGGGCGTCGACGGCTCGCACGGCATCCGCATAGACCCGGCGGTAGTAGTACTCCTCGCGCGAGCGGATGCCGCGGGTGAGGAAACCGCCGGCCGAGGGGCCGCCGTCGGCGTGGTCGTCGTCGGTGTCGCCGTGCCCCTGCCCGCGGGCGTCGACGACGAGGTGGGCGTAGCCGGCCGATGCCCATCGCAGATCGCGCAGTGCGTGGCCACGGCCGTTGCCGTAGCCGAAGAACTGCACCAGCCCGGGAAGTGGTCCTGCGGCGCCGTGCGGCACGCGCAGCCAGGCGCGGATGGGTGTTCCGCCGAATCCTCGGAACGACACGTCGAACACGTCGATCTGCGTGAGGCGCGTGGGGTGCGCGGTGACGGTGAGATCGAGGGGACGGCTGCGGGTCTTCTCGATCGTGTCCGCCCAGAAGACGTCGAAATCCTCGGGCTCGGTCTGAGTGGTGGGCGCGTCGATGAGACGCGTCTCACCGTGCACGGGACTCCGCCTCGTCTGCCTCGACAGAGCCGAAGCCGTGACGCGCGAGGTCGACCTGCCCGCCGGCGGGCACCAGGATCTCCGCCACCCGGTCGCCATCCGAGACGGTGACGTGCCTGTCGCGGTCACCGGGATTGCGGAGGATGCCGGAGGTCACCCGCCCGCCCACCCAGGCGATGTCGAGCACGAGGCCTGGGCGCACAGCCATGCCCTGGACGTCTCCGTGATCCCACGAGAGGGGGAGCGCGGGAAGCAGGCGGACCGTGCCGCCGTGGCTCTGCACGAGCATCTCGGCGATCGCGGCAGGAAAGCCGAGGTTGCCGTCGATCTGGAACGGCGGATGCGTGCTGAACAGGTTGGGCAGAAGGCCGCCCCACTCCGACCCGTCGACCGGGCCGTGCCGGGTGGCGTCGCCGTCGAACGGGGTGAGTGCCTCCTCGAGCAGGGAGGCGGCGACCTCGCCCTGCCGTGCTCTGGCGCGCAGCGCCACCTTCCAGGCCCACGACCAGCCCATCGCGCCGGGACCGCGGGCGTCGATCAGTCGCACGGAGGCGTCGAACAGCTCGGGGGTGCGCTCGGGTGTCACCAGGTCGAGCGGGAACAGCCCGACGACGGGGGAGAGGTGCCGATGCAGAGGTTCGTGCTCTTCGACCTCCGCGGACCATTCGAGCAGGCGCCCGTCTGAGCCGACCTGCAGGGGTGCGAGAGCTGCGAGCGCCTCTCTCAGCTCGGCTTCGAGCGCATCGTCGAGGCCGAGCGCATCGATCGCGACGAGTGCGCGCTCGAACAGCGAGCCGATGAGGCTGAGGTCCGAGGTCGCGGTCAGGCCGAGGGGAGTCGGCCGGCCGTCGGCGGCGACGTAGGAGTTCTCGGGCGCGGTCGAGGGGGAGGCGTGCAGGTGGCCGTCGGCACCCGGCACGAGCCAGTCGAGACAGAATTCCACCGCACCGCGCATCACCGGCCAGATCCGTGCGCGCAGCAGCTCGGTGTCTCCGCCGAACTCGTACGCGTCCCACAGATTGTGGGTGAGCCATACTCCGCCCATCATCCAGATCGCCCAGCTCGCGGCGCCGTGGCCGTCGCCCACGGGCAGGCTCCAGCCCCAGACGTCGCTGTTGTGGTGGGCGACCCACCCGCGCGTCCCGTAGAGCTCGCGCGCGGTGTCGGTGCCCGTGCGTGCGAGCAGCTCGACGAGCGAGAGGAGCGGCTCGAGCGCATCGGGGTCGAGCAGCATCGGAGCCGCCCAGTAGTTCATCTCGGTGTTGATGTTGATCGTGTAGTTCGACGACCAGGCGGGCTGCAGCTGGTCGTTCCAGATGCCCTGCAGGTTCGCGGCGGGGCTGCCTGCGCGAGAGCTGGAGGTGAGGAGGTACATCCCGAATTCGGCGGCGACGGTCGCGCGCAGCAGAGGGTCGGAGCCGTGAAGGACATCGCGGTCGACGCTCCACTCGCCCTCACGCCGACTGCCGATCGCGAATCGCGCCCGAGTGATGCGTCGCCGGTCGGCGACGTGCTCGGCGAAGAGGGCGGAGACGTCGCGCTGAGCCGCGGTCTCCGCTCTCGCTCGTGCGCGATCCCGGATCGCCTCCCGAGAGGCGGTCCGCCAGTCCCCGTCGGCGTCGGCCCACCACGACCCGGCGCGCGACGATGTGGACAGGGCGATCAGCAGGCGGCGGGCATGGCGGACGATGAGGTGATCGCCGGTTCGACGCACCTCGCCGTCCGAGTCGAGCGACACGGCGACGGCCGCATAGGCATCGAACTCGGTGTCGTCATCGGTGTAGCGCAGGGGATCGACCGAGTCCTCGTGCAGCGGAGCGCCGTCGATCGGCGCCTGGACGTCGAGGACGAGGGCGTCGTGCGCATCGTGCGCATCGACGATGCGACCGCGCAGGGGCGTGGACAGCTCGACGGTCGCCGCGAACTCGACGGTCGAGGTGAGCTCGATGATCAGGACCTGTGCCGGAGCCGAGATCCAGGATCGACGGATGACGTCCCCGTTCGGGGTCCGGAGTGTCTCGGTGAGCGTCGCCGAGTCGAGATCGAGGACGCGGCACGGAGCGGACAGGTCGGCATCCTCATCGGCTTCGTGCACGCGGACGTGCAGGTCGGCGAGGGGCAGGAACTCCTGGGAGTAGGGACCCTCGAAGGCCATGAGGAGGTCCTCGGCGATGCGCACGTCACCGGCCCTGAGTGCCTCGCGAACCGCCGCGAGACGCTCGGGGCCGGCGCCCTTCGCGCGCACGTTCTGCAGTGCGCGCGCGGGGCCGTCGGGTGTTCCCGACCAGATCGTCGAGTCGTTGAGCTGATAGCGACCGTCCGATCCGCCGAATGACATGGCGCCGATGCGGCCGTTGCCGAGTGGAGTCGCCTCCTCCCACAGGGTGGCGGGGGCGTCCCAGGTGAGGCGCAGTGTGTCGGTCATCGCACTCCGGTGTGTTCGATCGATCTCGATGTCACCGTCAGCGTATGCGGCATTAATTGCCACTGTCAAGTAATGCGCAACACCCTGCGCCTCGCCGAGATCAGAACTTCAGAAGCACCTTGCCCACGCGGCCGGCGGTGTTGCTCGCACGCACAGCGTCCGCGGCGTCTGCAGCGTCGAAGACCCCGGCGACCGGCAGGGTCAGGGTGCCGTCGCTGACGCGCTGGATGAGTTCGCCGAACAGAGCGCCGCGTGTGGCGGCATCCATCGTCTGGATGACCTTGCTGCCCCAGAAGCCCTTGACGGTCGCCTGCTTGAAGATGACGTCGCCCGAGGCGATCTCCATCGTGGGCGAGTTCATGGCGCCGAAAGCGACGAGTGTGCCGCCCTCGCCGAGGAGCGACAGCACGTCCCCCGCAGACGATCCGCCCACGGAGTCGATGCCGAAGGCGATGTGCGCGCCGCCGGTGATCTCGGCGACCTGCGCGCGCCAGCCGTCGTCGTCGGTCGAGACGACGTTCTCGATGCCCTGTTCGCGGAGTTCGTCGACGCCGGCCGCGCGGCGCACGAGGCCGATGACATTGACGCCACGAGCGGCGCCGAGCTGGGCGAGCATGCGTCCGACCGCGCCGTTCGCCGCGTTCTGGACGATCCAGTCGCCCTTCTCGGCCCCCAGGAACTGCAGCAGGCTGATGGTGCTGAACGGCATCGAGACGAGCTGTGCCGCGCTCTCGTCGCTGAGCGACTCGGGAACCGGGATGAGACCTGCGGCGTTCGCGACCACGTACTCGGCCCAGGCGCCGAACGTGCCGCCGGTGGCGACCCGCTGTCCGACTGCCAGGTTGTCGACGCCCTCGCCGAGAGCGTCGACGATGCCGAGGGCCTCGGTGCCGGATGCCGCGGGCAGCTCGGGCTTGAAGCCGTAGGTGCCCCGGATGGTCCAGAGGTCGTGGTTGTGGATCGGCGACAGCACGATCTTCAGCCGCACCTGACCCGGGCCGGGCTCGGGGGTGGGGCGTTCGGTGACGGTCAGAACCTGTTCGGGATCGCCGAAGGTGTCATGGGTGAGTGCGCGCATTGTGTCTCCTCGTGGGATCGATCGTGGGGGATGTTCGGGGTGGATCAGTCGTCGGTGACGGTGATCTCGACGTCGATGTTGCCGCGGGTCGCGTTGGAGTAGGGGCACACCTTGTGGGCGGCGTCCGCGAGTGCCTGGGCCTGGTCGTGGGGGAGGTCGGGGATGACGACCTCGAGCTGCACGGCGAGCCCGAAACCGCCCTCGCCGTTGGATCCGATCTGCACGCGGGCACCGACCGACGAGTCGGAGATCTTCACCTTCTGCGTGCGGGCGACCGACTGCAGTGCGGAGTGGAAGCACGCGGCGTAACCGGCGGCGAACAGCTGCTCGGGGTTGGCGCCGTCTCCGCTGCCGCCCATCTCCTTGGGGATGGCGAGGTCGAGCTCGAGGTTGCCTTCGCTCGTGGCGACGCGGCCGTCGCGGCCGGCTCCTGTGGCGAGGGCCTCGGCGGTGTAGAGAGCTTCCATGGTGTGGATTCCTTCCGGTTGTGGTCAGTCGGCGCGCGGTGTGCGCGTCACGGGTGCGGGGTGGCGCCTGTCTTCTGCAGCCGCCCGGTGAGCTCCTGCAGCTCGGCGATCAGGCGGTGACGCTGGTCGTCGTCCTGCATTCCGGCGAGGGCTGCGATCGTGGTGTGGACAGGCGCGACCTCGGTGCGCAGCGCCGTGCCCGCCTCGGTCAGCCCCACCGTGACGACCCGCTCATCGGCAGAGCTGCGGGCTCGGATCACGTAGCCCGCCTGCTCGAGGCGACGCACGAGGGGGGAGAGGGTGCCCGAATCGAGCTGCATCGCGTCGCCCAGCGACCCGATCGTCTGCTCGCCCTCCATCCAGAGGATCGCGAGCACCAGGTACTGCGGGTAGGTGAGACCCCAGGGTGCGAGGAGGGCTCGGTAGGCCTGCGTCGTCGCTCGGGCGGCGGAGTACAGCGAGAAGCACACCATCTCATCGGTCACGGCCATCTCTCAAGCATTGCACACGATTAGATTGTGCACAATCTAATCGTGATCGAGTCCTCGCTACGATGAGGCCGTGCGGCTCCGTCCCGTCGACCTCGTCGACATCTTCGTCTACCTCGTGGTGCTCGGCGTCTTCATCCAGCTGTTCCCCGAGGTCATCTCCGAGTCATTCCTTCTCGCCCTGCTGACTGCGGTGCTGCTCAAGGTCGTGCTCGAGGGAGTGCTCTACGTGAAGAAGCGCATCGTGGCGCGCATCCGCGGAACGCACAGCCGCTGGGTCAGAGTGCTGAACGTCGCCGCGTTGCTCCTCGTCCTTCCCGGTAGCAAGTTCCTCGTGCTCGAGATCGTGGCGTGGGTCTTCGGCGACGCCGTGTATCTGGGTGGGTTCTTGCAGGTGACCGCGCTCATCATCGTGCTCATGCTCGCAAGGGGTGGTGTTCGGAGGATCGTCGATCGTCCGGCCGTGGAGGCGCACGCCGACTGATTGCCGCTGAGAGGCGGTGAACAGATTCGTGACACCTGTCTAATTGCTAGCTAGGCTAGTAGTCATGGAACGCTACATTCGCCTGCGCTGGGTGGGCCTGGTCTTCATCAGCATCGCCGTGTCGCTGATCATCGTCGATTCGACGATCGTGAATGTGGCGATTCCGGCGATCGTCGACGATCTGGTTATCACCTCGACCGAGGTGCAGTGGGTGCAGGAGGCTTACACGCTGGTGTTCGCCGCCCTGCTCCTCGTGTTCGGCAGTCTGGCGGATCGTTTCGGACGACGGCGCGTGATGCTCATCGGCGTCGTCGTCTTCGCGGCGTCCTCGGTGCTCGCGGCGTTCGCAGCGGACGGCGGGATGCTGATCCTCGCCCGTCTCGCGCAGGGAGTCGGCGGGGCGATGATCCTGCCGACGACACTGTCGATCATCAATGCGACGTTCCGAGGCCGCGAGCGCGGCATCGCCTTCGCGGTGTGGGGCTCGACGATCGGCGGTATGGCAGCTGTGGGCCCTCTGCTCGGGGGATGGCTGACGACGGCGTTCTCCTGGCGCTGGGCTTTCGGCATCAACATCCCGCTCGGGATCGTCATCATCATCGGGGTGCTGCTCACGGTCGCCGAATCGCGCAGCGATCGGACGTCGAAGATCGACGTCGTCGGAGCGATCCTCGCGGTGATCACGATGGCGAGTCTCGTGTTCGGTCTGATCGAGGGGCGTACCTACGGGTGGTGGCTCGTCGACCAGCGTCCTCAGATCGGCGACTGGACCTGGCCGTCGGACGTGTCTCCGATCCCGTTCGCCTTCGCGCTGGCCGTCGTCGCCCTCGTCGCCTTCATCGCGTGGGGCGTGCATCGGGAGCGCCGCGGCAGGGGGACCCTTCTCGCCCTGCGTCTGTTCTCCATTCCGTCGTTCCGCAACGGCAACATAGCGGCGACAGTGGTGTCTCTGGGCGAGTTCGGCATCATCCTCGCGCTGCCGTTGTGGCTGCAGTTCGTCCTGGGGTTCGATGCGCTGCAGACGGGCCTGCTGCTGCTCGCCCTGGCCGGCGGGTCGTTCGTGGCCAGCGGCGCGGCGGGCGCGGCGAGCGGCAAGATCGCTCCGGTCTGGGTCGTGCGGGCGGGACTTCTGGCCGAGATCATCGGCGTCGCAGGCGTCGGCTTCGTCATCGCCCCAGACGCGTCGTGGGTGCCCCTCATCCCGTTCCTCTTCGTCTACGGACTCGGTGTCGGCCTCGCCACAGCTCAGCTGACGGGTGTCGTGCTCGCCGACGTGCCGGTCGATGACAGCGGCGCGGCGTCGGGCACCCAGTCGACGTCGCGCCAGCTCGGTGCTGCTCTCGGTGTCGCCGTGCTCGGGACCGTGCTGTTCACGAGCACGGCCGGGATCCTCTCATCGTCACTCGATGCACGGGGGCTTCCGGTCGAGCAGCGCGATCAGATCGTGTCGTCCGTCGTCGACAGCGCCGGCGCGGCGATCAGCGGGCTCGAGGCGCAGCCCGAGACCGCCGAGATCGCAGACGATGCGAAGTCGGCGTTCTCTGACGGCACCCGGTTCGCCGCGTGGACGGCGGCGGGGTTCCTGTCGCTCGGATTGCTCTCGACGATCTCGCTCGGCGCCGGTGCGGGCGCCAAGCCACGCCGGGACGAGGACGCTGCGGCCGCAGATGCAGCGCCGGGGAGCGGCCCATCCGATTGACGGAGGCCGTGTCCTAGCGGTCGCCCGATCGGTGGTCGCGTGCGGACCGTCGACGCCGGGGTCTCGTTTCAGGTCTCTCCTCTGCGGGGTGCTCCTCTGAAGGAACCGCATTCCGGTCACCGGAGAGCCACCGAAGCCACGTCGTGCTCGGGTCGCCTTCGAGCACCAGAGTGCGCACGAGCAGGGTGAGCGGAATGGACAGGATCGCTCCGAGCGGTCCGATGATGAAGGTCCAGAAGATCACCGAGAGGAAGCTCAGTGTGAGGCTGAGGTCGACGGCGTCGCTGACGAACTTGGGCTGCACGAGGACCTGCAGCACGACGTTGACGACGCAGTAGACGGCGATGACGCCGAGGAGCAGAGGCCAGTCGCCGACGATGAACGCGAGGATGGCCGGTGGCACGAGTCCGAGAATGAACCCGATGTTGGGGATGAAGTTCGTGACGAACGCGAGGATCGCCCAGACGATCGGAACCGGGATTCCCATCCACCACAGAGCGAGCCCGTCGATGACCGCGACGATGGCACCGAAGGTGGCGTTCACGACGTAGTACCTGCGGATGCCGGAGTTGAGGCGCACGATGCGCTCGATCGTCGCGCCCTTGCTCGCTGCGAAGAGCACGGGAGCTTGACGGTAGCGGGCGGCGTCGACCGCCATGAAGATGATGTACGCGCACACGAAGAACAGTGCGGTGGCCGCGCTGAGCGCTGTGCCGCCGACGCTGCGCGCGACGGCGACCAGCGTCGCGGGATCGAGAACCGAGGCCGCAGCGTCCGACGACTCCGCGTCCAGCCCGAGGGACCGCAGTGAAGAGATGAGCTGATCCGCGGCGCGGGTCAGACCGCCCTCGGAGGTGAGGTCGCTGATCAGTCGAGCGAACTGCGTCCCCGCGAGCCACAGCAACGCGCCCATGGCCAGGAGTATCAGGTAGGCGAGGGCGATGACGGCTGTCGTTCCGGCCCATCGGGGCCAGCCGCGCCGATCGAGTGGTCGGCGGAGGGGCTCGCAGATCACCACGATCGCGATCGCGAGCGCGACGGGCCCGAACACCTCTCGGGCGAAGTACACCCCGGCGAGAGCGACGGTCGCCGCCGCGAGCGTCAGGAGGACGCGCAGGTTGGGGGAGAGCCCCCCAGCCTCAGCAGGAGTGGGAGCGTGAGCGGTGCGTGTGGGGCCGTGGACGTCCTTCGGCCGACGATTGCGCAGCATCTCACGAATCATAGGCGGTGAGTGGTGCTCCGAGTGATGTCTCCGACCCGGGTCACACCACGGCGCCGGGTTGGCTTAGGGCGCGACGCTCGGACAGCTCGTGACCGTGCGCGGTCAACGCGTAGCGGGAGCGTCGAGTGAACCAGTCCGAGCAGTGTCCGGTGCGCCGGTTCACGCGTGACTAGTCGTAGCTGCGGTGGACGTGCCAGCCGTCCGCGCCCCTGAAGACATCGAACACCAGCGACAACCCGTCGTCGTTCGTGCCCTGGAAGCGCCATCCATAGAGCCCGTGATGCTGAGTCGCCGATGCGGACCAGATCGAGTGACGTAGGCGCGTAGGGGTATCGGACACCCTCCACCGGTGCCCGGCGAAGACCATGCGCGACGGAATGTCGTTGACCATCCATAGGGTTGCCGGGAGGTGATCGGTCGTCGGTCGCATGAGTTCAGAATAGAACATAGCTTCGAATGTTGCTACCCTGAACTCAGGCCGGAGAAGGGAGCCGGCATGGGGTCTAGCAAGCGTCTCGCTGCTCACTACGACATGCGATCCCAGTACCAGGCGATCCTCGCGGCCGCTCGATGTGGACCCCTCCAGTCCCTGACTGACCGCGAACTCGCACTTCGAGAACAGCCGGTCACCATCTACCCGCAGCCATACCGTGCAGTCCGCGCGTGGGTGCGGTTCGGGCCGGAGGCCATTCGTGTGGACGCCAAGCTCGCCCGCTCCACACCCGAGGCCGCAGGTATCGAGTTCCGTGCCGGCGAGACCACGTTCCGATGCTGGGTCTGGGGTAATGCCGTCACGGCCGACGATGCCTGACTTCGTGTCGTGCGCTCACGTCGCGAAGAGCACCAACGAGAAAAGCCGCCTGAACCCAGGCGGCTTTTCTCGTGGAGTTGATGTGTGTGCCCCCGACAGGAGTCGAACCTGCGACCTACGGTACCGGAAACCGGCGCTCTATCCACTGAGCTACGGAGGCGTACCGATCGACAATATCACTGCTCGGGAGTGGTCTCCGACCCACCGGCTTCGGTCACCGGCGCGTCGCCCACTTCGCCCAGCGCCGCGGCCAGTTTTTCGGCGAGGTAACGGTGGCCGTCCGTCGACGGGTGCTTGCGGCCCACCTCGACGTCGATGACCGACAGATAGTTCTGCTCGGTGATCCAGTCCTGCGCGACGGGGGAGATGTACCACCAGCTGCGAGCCGCGGCGAGTTCGCCGAGATCGGCGTCGATGCGAGCGGTCTCGGCGCCCACGGGCAGCTCGTGGGGCGCCGGGCCCAGGATGACGATCGTCGCCTCCGGATACTTCGCGGCCATCGCATCCCACGCGGCGGTGACGGCCTCTCGGTACCCGGCCTCGCCCTGTGCCCGGTCGTTGATCGACCCCTGCAGGATGATCAGGTCGGGGCTGAGCGCGGGGTCCAGAGCGGCGATGCGCTCGCCGAAGGCGGGGCCGTCGAGTCCGGGCTTGAGGTAGCCGCTGCCGCGGACGCCGTCGACGATCGTCTCGCCGTCGATCAGGGCGGCGAGCTGATAGGCGTAGCCGAGGGTCGGGTCGGTCGCAGCCGATCCGTAGGTCCAGGAATCGCCGAACACGAGCACGGTCGGATGCTCGGGAAGATGGAGCGGAACCGGCGCGATCGCGACGGCGTCTTCATTCGCGACGGCGGCCGCACCGACGGGTGCCGAGGACGGCACGGGAACCCACGGGCGCCAGACACCGAGGACGACCGCGGCGAGCGCCAGGATCACGGCGACGGCGAGGCCTGCGACGGGCAGACGGCGGCGGGCGGGGGCGGCCTTCATGGCATGACTGTAGATCACGATCCCGCCCGCGCAAATTCCGACGCGTGACGCGCCGTAAACTGGGAGGCCTATGAACCCTGAAACGCTCGCCACAGCCCTCCTCGCCGTCCTCGCACCGATCGCCGAGGAACGACGTCCTGGCGAGCCGCTCGGACTCACCGCAGCAGACATCGTCTTCGAGCGTCCTCGCAACCGCGACCACGGAGACTGGGCCTCGAACATCGCGATGCGCCTGGCGAAGCCGTTCGGCACGAACCCCCGTGAGCTCGCGCAGCAGATCGCCGACGGGCTCGCACAGGTCGACGGCGTGCAGAGCGCAGAGGTCGCGGGGCCCGGGTTCATCAACATCCGCCTGGACGCGGCTGCAGCCGGCGCACTGGCGAAGGTGATCGTCGACGCCGGTGCCGAATACGGGCACAACGACACCCAGGCCGGGCGCAGCATCAACATCGAGTTCGTCAGCGCGAACCCGACCGGACCGCTGCACATCGGCCACACCCGCTGGGCGGCGCTGGGCGACGCGATCGCCCGGGTGCTCGCGGCCTCAGGCGCGAAGGTCGCCAGGGAGTACTACATCAACGACGCCGGCGTGCAGATGGAGCGCTTCGCCAACTCGGTGCTGGCCGCAGTCAAGGGCGAGCCCACCCCCGAGGGCGGATACGCCGGCAGCTACATCGGCGACCTCGCCGCACGGGTGCTCGCTGCGCGCCCCGACCTGCTCGACCTGCCCGGCGACGAGCAGGTGGTCGTGACGCGCGAACTCGCTTACGGCTTCCAGCTCGAAGAGCAGAAGCAGTCGCTCTCGAAGTTCAACGTCGATTTCGACGTGTGGTTCTCGGAGCGCACTCTGCACGCCAAAGACGAAGACGGAGTCAGCTTCGTCGACCGTGCCGTCGATCGTCTGCGCGAGCAGGGGCACGTGTTCGACCACGAGGGCGCTGTCTGGGTGCGCACCACCGACTTCGGCGACGACAAAGATCGTGTGATCCGTCGCTCCAACGGCGAGTACACCTACTTCGCCGCCGACGCCGCGTACTACCTCAACAAGGGCGATCGCGGCTTCGAGTACAAGCTGTACCTGCTGGGCGCCGACCATCACGGCTATGTCCACCGCCTCAAGGCGATCGCGGGCGCGGCAGGGGAGGACCCCGAGAAGAACGTCGAGGTGCTGATCGGGCAGTTGGTCTCGGTGGGCGGCGCGCGTCTCAGCAAGCGCGCCGGAAACATCATCGAGATGGACGATCTGCGCGAGTGGCTGGGCACCGACGCTCTCCGCTACTCGCTCGAGCGTTCGCCCGCCGACTCTCCTCTCGCGCTCGACCCCGAGCTGCTGCAGAAGCGCACGAACGACAACCCGGTGTTCTACGTGCAGTACGCGCATGCTCGCACGCACAACGTCGCGCGCAACGCCGCCGACTCCGGGGTGGACCGTTCGGAGTTCTCTCCCGAGACGCTCACGCACGAGACCGAGAGCGCGCTTCTCGGCGCCCTGCAGGAGTTCCCTCGCATCGTCGCGTTCGCGGCTGAGGTGCGCGAGCCGCACCGGGTCGCGCGCTACCTCGAAGAGCTCGCGGGCCTCTACCACCGCTGGTACGACAACTGCCGGGTCATCCCACAGGGCGACGATCCTGTCGAGACGGTGCATCGCACGCGTCTGTGGCTCAACGACGCCGCAGGGCAGGTGTTCCGCAACGGACTCGACCTGCTCGGTGTGTCTGCGCCAGAGCGCATGTGACTCCGGTTGCCGTCCGGCGTCGTAGGGCAGGATGGCAGCATGAGCGACGACAACCACACCCTTCCTTACCCCGCTGCGGATTCCGAGCATCCGACGCTCGTGATCCCCGGCGGCAAGGATGGTGCGCCCGTCGACGGTGTCGCTGCACCCGCACGCAAGCGCAAGCGGTGGCCATGGGTGCTGCTGATCGTCGTCGTGGTGCTCGCCGCTCTCGTCGTGGCGGCGGAGCTCATTGCGCGGGCTGTCCTGCCCGGCATAGTGCGGGGCATCGTGATCGAACAGCTCGATCTGCCCGCTGACCAGGAGCTCGCGGTCGAGGCTGACGGGATCCTGCTGCCTCAGCTGATCGGTGGCACGCTCGACAGCCTGCACCTCACCACCGACTCCGTGACCCTGGAGGGGATCACCGGCGCCGTCGACGTCACTGCCACGGGCGTCCCGCTGCGCGGCGGTGACCTGCGCGGCGCTTCCGGCACCATCCGCATCGATGAGTCGCAGTTCACGGATCTGCTGTCCGACACCGATCTCCCCATCGACACCGTCACGCTCGACACGCCGAACGCGACGGTGGCGGGCTCCGTGAGCGTGCTGGGCATCGCGATCCCGATCTCCCTCACGGTGACTCCTGGCGTCGCGGAGGGAGACCTCGAGCTCACCCCCGTCGGGCTGACGATCGGCGGACTCGAGGTCGACGCGGATCAGGTCGGATCGACCCTCGGCGCACTCGGAGAACGGCTCACCGAGACGCAGCGCATCTGCATCGCCGATCAGCTGCCCGCGGGCATCACACTCACCGACCTCGAGATCGATGGAGCGGAGGCCGTGATCGACGTCGACGTCGACGGTGCCATCGCCACCGACGAGAGTCTGCTCGAGAAGGGCACCTGCCCTCAGGGGTGACGCTCAGTCGTCGTCGGAACCGAGGCGGGCTTCCCGTTCGGCCTGCTGGGCCGCGCGAAGCTCCGACGTCGCGAGCGCGACCTCGGCCTCAGCTCGCTGCACGCGTCGCTGCGGGAAGGTCGTCGCGCCGAACCGGGCATGCACGCGGTCCTTGCGCTCTTCCTCCGACGTGACGATGTATGCGCACGAGATCAGGATGACCTGGGTCGACAGGTTGAGCCAGATCAGCAGCGCCAGCAGCGTGGCGAAGGATGCGAGCAGCGGATTGCTCGTCGCGCCCCCGATGAACAGCCCGGAGAGCTCCTGCAGCACGAGCAGCCCGACGCCGCCGATGAGAGCCCCGATCCAGAGGGAGCGCCCCGAGGGACGGAGACCGGAGAGCAGCCGGAACACGCCCGCGATGAGCACGGTGTCGAGCGCCAGTACGACGATCAGCGAGACGATCCGGATGCCCCAGGATGCGACGGGCGAATCCTCGGGGATGCCGAGCAGACCGCTGATCCAGGTGATCCCGAGCCTACCGGCGAAAGTGACGGCCGCTGCAGCGATGAACAGCACGGCGACACCCACCGCGAGCAGCAGGTTGCGGAGCAGAACCCAGATGAACAGCACGTCGGCGTGCGCGGTTCCGGCGAGGACTCGCACCGCCGTGCGCAGGGATCCCACGGCGCCGAGCGCCGAGCCGATCAGAGCGACCGTCGAGACGGCGCCCGCGATCGACAGCGAGATCGGCTCCTTGAGGTCATCGGGATTCACGACGCCGTCTTCGCCGATGAGACCGGGCACCACGGACTGAACGGCGGAGATGATCGCATCCCAGACGTCCGGATTGCCGGCGAGCCACAGCGCGGCGATCGAGAAGCCGAGGAGAACGGCGGCGAACACACTGAACAGCGCGCGGTAGGTCACGCTGTCGGCCAGCATCGGGCCCCGACGCTCCGAGTAGAGGAGGAAGGCCCGCACCGGACGACGGGTCAGAGCCCAGCGGATCGTCGCAGTGCTGACGCGCGCGATCAGGCCGGGGCGTCGGGCATCGGGTGCTGCGGATTCGGTGCTCATCTCCACCACCTTACGAGTCGGCAGGATGAGTCCGCAGGGGGTTGACGCCGAGTGTCACCATGACTGATGCGGCATGCACGGTGCCCTAGAATCGGGGGCAACCTCGCAGTGCGCGTATCCGCCCGAGACTCGTCCCACGATTGGTGTTCCTTGCTTTCCCCTGCCGACTCGCTCGCCCCGGAATGGCTCGTCGTGCCCGACGACGTGAATGATCTTCCCGCCGCTGTGTGGCCCGCCTCCGCAGCCCGCGGCGCCGACGGAGAACTACGGATCGCCGGCATCTCCGCGACCGCTCTCGCCGAGACGTACGGCACGCCGCTGCTCGTGATCGACGAGGACGAGGTGCGTTCCCGCGCCCGCGCCTTCCGCTCGTCTTTCGACGCGGCGGCGAGCGAATACGGCACGACCGCGCAGGTGTACTACGCGGGCAAGGCGCTGCTGACCACGACGATCGCGCGCTGGGTGATCGACGAAGGACTCCGCATCGACGTGTGCACCGGCGGCGAGCTGGAGGTCGCGCTCGCAGCGGGCGTCGCTCCGGCATCCCTGGGCTTCCACGGCAACAACAAGTCGGTCGCCGAGCTCGAGCGCGCCGTCGAGGTGGGCATCGGCACGATCATCGTCGACAGCGCGATCGAGATCGAGCGTCTGGCGGCGATCACCGCCAGGACGGGCGCTGTGCAGCGCGTGCTGGTGCGGGTCATCAGCGGCGTGCACGCCGAGACCCACGATTTTCTGGCGACGGCCCACGAAGACCAGAAGTTCGGCTTCCCGCTCCCCGACGCCGAGCAGGCGGTCGCCCGCATCCGTGAGATCCCCGGCATCGAATTCGCCGGACTCCACTGCCATATCGGATCGCAGATCTTCGGCGTCGCGGGCTTCCGCGAGTCGGCGGAGCGGGTGCTCGAGCTGCACGCCGCGCTGCTCGAGGGTGGACCGGTGCCTCAGCTCAACCTCGGCGGAGGCTTCGGCATCGCATACACGAGCGTCGACGACCCCACGCCGATCGAGATGCTCGCGGGCGAGATCGTCGCCGCCGTCGCGGAGGGCTGCGCCGCACGCGGGATCGCCGTGCCCGCCCTGTCATTCGAGCCGGGCAGGGCGATCGTGGGCACCGCCGGGGTGACGATCTACGAGGTCGGAACCACCAAGGACGTCGCGCTCGACACCGGAGCCACTCGGCGTTACATCAGCGTCGACGGCGGCATGAGCGACAACGCCAGGACGGCGCTCTACGAAGCGCAGTTCTCGGCTCGTCTCGCCTCGCGGCTCGGCTCAGGGGAGCCGCAGCTCAGCCGGGTGGTCGGCAAGCACTGCGAGTCCGGCGACATCGTGGTCGACCACGAGTATCTGCCCGCCGATGTGTCTCCGGGCGACCTGCTGGCTGTTCCCTCCACCGGCGCCTACTGCGCGCCTCTCGCCAGCAACTACAACCACGTCCCTCGCCCTCCGATCGTCGCCGTGCGCGATGGCCGGTCGGCGATCATCGTCCGCGGCGAGACCATCGCCGACGTCCTGGCACGCGATGTCGGCGTCGGGGCATCCGAGAACCACGGGTGATCCGCGCGAACGACGCGGTCCCCGACGTAGCACGACTGATCAACCCTCCTAAGGAGAGATGCAATGACGACTGAGTACCGACGACTTCGGGTGGCGCTCCTCGGCGCCGGAGCGGTCGGCTCCCAGGTGGCCGCCCTCCTTCTTCGCCACGGCGACGAACTCGCCGACCGCGCGGGTGCCACGCTGGAGCTGGCCGGCATCGCGGTGCGCAACCTCGATGCGCCGCGCGAGACCGATCTGCCCAAGGAGCTGTTCACGACGGATGCAGAGTCGCTGATCCTCGGCTCCGACATCGTGATCGAGCTGATCGGCGGCATCGAGCCGGCGCGCACGAGCATCCTGCAGGCGATCGGCTCCGGCGCCGATGTGGTCACGGCCAACAAGGCGCTGCTGGCGACGCATGGTCCCGAGCTGTTCGAGGCGGCCGACCGCGTGGGCGCATCCGTCTACTACGAAGCGGCCGCTGCCGGTGCGATCCCGATCATCCGCCCGCTGCGCGACTCGCTCGCCGGCGACCGCGTGGTGCGCATCATGGGGATCGTGAACGGCACGACCAACTACATCCTCGATCGCATGGAGACCGAGGGCGCCGACTTCGCCGACGTTCTCGCCGACGCACAGCGCCTCGGTTATGCCGAAGCAGACCCGACCGCCGACATCGAGGGATACGACGCCGCCCAGAAGGCCGCGATCCTCGCGAGTCTCGCATTCCACACTGCGGTTCCGCTCGACGCCGTGTACCGCGAGGGCATCACGACGATCACGGCGTCGATGATCGACGAGGCGCGCGCCGCCGGCTTCGTGATCAAGCTGCTCGCCGTCTGCGAGCGCATCGAGGCCAACGGCACCGAGTCGATCTCGGTGCGCGTCTACCCGGCACTCGTCCCCAAGTCCCACCCGCTCGCCTCGGTGCACGGAGCCAACAACGCCGTCTTCGTCGAGGCGGAGGCCGCAGGCTCGCTGATGTTCTACGGTGCAGGCGCCGGCGGAGTGCAGACGGCATCCGCTGTGCTCGGAGACGTCGTGTCGGCGGCTCGTCGGCACATCGCCGGCGGTGTCGGCGTGGGGGAGTCCACCAGAGCGAACCTCCCTGTGGTGCCGATCGGTCACGTCACGACCCGTTACCAGATCACTCTCGAGGTCGCGGACGCTCCGGGCGTGCTCGCGACCGTCGCCGGGATCCTGAGCGATGGAGCCGTTTCGGTCGCCACTGTCGTGCAGACCGTCGAAGGAGAAGACGAGCCCACCGCTCGCCTCGTCATCGGCACGCACCGGGCCACGGATGCCGCGCTCAGCGCCACGGTCGATGCGCTCGCCGACAGCTCTGTCGTCGAACGGGTCGTCTCGGTGCTCCGCGTGGAAGGCGAGTGACGATGGCGGCGGGGCGCACGGTCGAGGTGACGGTCCCGGCGACCAGCGCCAACCTCGGCCCAGGATTCGACACCCTCGGACTCGCGCTCAGCGTCTACGACACGCTCCTGGTGACGGAGCTCCCTGCGGGAGCGCTCGAGATCGAGGTCTCCGGTTCGGGAGCAGCCGAGATCCCCCGTGACGACTCGAATCTCATCGTGCGCACGATCGCGCATGTGTACGCGGACGTCGAGCGGCCCCTCCCGGGGCTGCGCATCGTCGCCGAGAACGGCGTGCCGCACGGTCGTGGACTCGGATCCTCAGGTGCTGCGGTCGCGGCGGGCATCCTCGCGGCCAAGGGGCTGCTCGAGGGTGATGTCGAGATCAGTGACGCGGACATGCTCCGCCTCGCCACCGAGATCGAGGGACACCCCGACAACGTGGCGCCCGCGCTGTTCGGCGGGCTGACGATCGCGTGGATGGGTGAGCGCGGAGCGCAGCACAAGAAGCTGCTCGTGCACCGCGGTGTGTCCCCGCTCGTGCTCGTGCCCTCGTACACGATGTCGACCACGAAGGCGCGCTCGCTGCAGCCGCCTCAGGTCTCGACGGCGGATGCGGTGTTCAACGTCTCGCGCTCGGCACTGCTGATCGCCGCACTCATGCAGAGCCCCGAACTGCTGCTCGACGCGACGGCCGACCGCCTTCATCAGGACTATCGAGCCGAGGCGATGCCCGAGACTCAGCGGCTGGTCCAGACGCTTCGTGCGGCGGGCTTCGCCGCCGTGGTGTCCGGTGCCGGTCCCAGCGTGCTCGTGCTCGCCGACGGCCCGGGAAGCCGTCAGGACGCCATGGAACTCGCCGCATCGACGACCGACACCCCGTGGGACGCGCTGCTGCTCGCGGTCGACGTGCGTGGTGGTACAGTGGGGAATCGAGCGGAGGGCTCCACGTAACTGCGTGAATCTGGCCCCATTGCAACTCTGCAAGACCCGCACGCAAACCCCTGTGACACTGCTCTCACCGAGAACTTCGTTCTTTCCGAGAACCCAGTGCAGAGGCTGACTGACGCCGAGCGTCAGTCCGTGCGATCGCGCGCAGCACCCGTTGTGCGCGTGCCGCTCATGTCCCCGAGACCAAAGAGGGAGTACTCGTGGAGAATTTCTCCGAGACCCAGAACGACCAGGCGGCGACTGCCGCCGAGGCTCCGGCAAAGGCCGCGAGCTCCGACGCCGCGACGACTGCCGCGACCGAGGTGGCCCCGGCCCGCAAGCGCGCGCCGCGCCGAGCGAGCACCGCATCGGCCGCCGCGAAGGCCGAGAAGGCTGCTGCGTCCGCAGACAGCACACCGGCGCCCGAGGCCCCCGCTGCCGAGGCGCCTGCCGCCGACGCGGCTCCCAAGGCCAAGGCCCCCCGCCGCAGTCGTGCGAAGAAGGCCGACGCCGAGACCGCCGAGGCTCCCGCAGCCGTAGAGGCTTCTGCACCCTCCTCATCGGCTCCCGCAGCGCCCGCCGAGGCCCCCGCTGCGAAGACCGCCGACAGCAGCGACTCCGCTGACACAGCCGGCTCTGCTGACGCTGCCGGCTCGACCGACGAGCCGAAGAAGACCACCGGCCGCGGACGCCGCACGGCGAAGAAGCCCGCGGCCGAGACCGAGGCTCCTGCGACCGAGAAGCCCGCCGAGGCCGCACCGGCCGACGCGACCTCCGCCGCCGACTCGTCCTCCGACTCCGCTGACGGCGGCGAGGAGCAGGGCGGCCGCAACCGCAACCGGAACCGCAGCCGCAACCGCGGTCGCGGTCAGAACGGCACCGCACAGGGCGGCGAGCAGCAGCCTCAGCAGCAGCAGAGCGCACCCGCCGAAGACGAGGGCGGCAACGGCCGCAACCGTCAGCGCAACAAGCGCCGCGGTGGTGTGCCGACCGACGAGTTCGACACCGAGATCGGCGAGGACGACGTCCTCGTTCCGATCGCCGGAATCCTCGACGTGCTCGACAACTACGCGTTCGTGCGCACGACCGGCTACCTCGCCGGCCCGAGCGATGTGTACGTCTCCCTCGGACAGGTCAAGAAGTACAACCTGCGCAAGGGCGACGCGATCGTCGGCTCGATCAAGCAGCCGCGCGAAGGCGAGCAGCAGGGGCGCCAGAAGTACAACGCCCTCGTGAAGGTCGACTCGATCAACGGCCTGTCGATCGACGACGCCGCGACCCGCGTGGAGTTCGGAAAGCTCACCCCGCTTTACCCGCAGGAGCGTCTGCGCCTCGAGACGGTGCCCGAGAAGCTGACCCAGCGCATCATCGACCTCGTCGCTCCGATCGGCAAGGGACAGCGCGGCCTCATCGTCGCACCGCCCAAGGCCGGCAAGACAATCGTCCTGCAGCAGATCGCGAACGCGATCGCTCAGAACAACCCCGAGGTCCACCTCATGGTCGTGCTCGTCGACGAGCGCCCCGAAGAGGTCACCGACATGGAGCGCACGGTCAAGGGCGAGGTCATCGCCTCGACGTTCGACCGTCCTGCCGAAGACCACACCACGGTCGCAGAGCTCGCCATCGAGCGTGCCAAGCGTCTCGTCGAGCTGGGCCGCGACGTCGTCGTGCTGCTCGACTCGATCACGCGTCTCGGCCGTGCGTACAACCTCGCGGCTCCGGCATCCGGACGGGTGCTCTCGGGTGGTGTCGACGCCTCGGCGCTGTACCCGCCCAAGCGCTTCTTCGGCGCTGCGCGCAACATCGAGAACGGCGGATCCCTCACGATCCTCGCCACGGCTCTCGTCGAGACCGGCTCCAAGATGGACGAGGTCATCTTCGAGGAGTTCAAGGGCACCGGCAACAGCGAGCTGCGCCTGTCGCGTCAGCTCGCCGACAAGCGCATCTTCCCGGCCGTCGACGTGAACGCGTCGAGCACCCGCCGCGAAGAGATGCTGCTGTCGACCGACGAGGTCAAGATCACCTGGAAGCTGCGCCGAGCCCTCGCGGGCCTCGACCAGCAGCAGGCGCTCGAGGTCGTCCTGGGCAAGCTCAACGAGACCCACTCGAACGTCGAGTTCCTCGTGCAGATGCAGAAGTCGATCCCGACGCTGCCTTCGGGCGCGCACGGTCACGACAACAACATCCGCTGAGCGGAGCTGACGTGTTCGAGTCCGTCCAGACTCTGATCGACGAGCATCGCCGGGTGCAGGAGGAACTCTCCGACCCGGCGGTGCACGCCGATGCTGCTCGGGCGAAGCGCGTCAATCGTCGCTACGCCGAGCTGTCGAGGATCGTCGCCGCCTACGAGGCCTGGGTGGCGGCATCCGAGGATCTGGACGCTGCGCGTGAGCTCGCTCGCGACGACGAGGCGTTCGCCGCCGAGGTCCCGTCCCTCGAAGAGGGTCTGCAGACGGCGCAGGAGAAGCTCCGGCGTCTGCTCATCCCTCGTGACCCCGACGATGCACGCGACGTGATCATGGAGATCAAGGCGGGGGAGGGCGGTGCCGAGTCGGCGCTGTTCGCCGCAGATCTGCTCCGCATGTACATCCAGTACGCGGCGTCCAAGGGATGGAAGACCGAGCTGCTCGAGCGGAACGAGTCCGACCTCGGCGGCTACAAGGATGTCCAGGTCGCGATCAAGGGGTCGTCGACCGACCCGGCGCAGGGCGTCTGGGCGCACCTGAAGTACGAGGGCGGCGTGCACCGCGTGCAGCGCGTGCCGGCCACCGAGTCGCAGGGGCGCATCCACACCTCGACCACCGGAGTGCTGGTGTTCCCCGAGGTCGATGAGCCCGACGAGATCGCCATCAACCAGAACGACCTGAAGATCGACGTGTTCCGCTCATCGGGCCCTGGCGGCCAGTCGGTGAACACCACGGACTCGGCTGTGCGCATCACGCACCTGCCGAGCGGCATCGTCGTGTCGATGCAGAACGAGAAGTCCCAGCTGCAGAACCGTGAGGCGGCGATGCGCGTGCTCCGAGCGCGACTGCTCGCGAAGCAGCAGGAGGAGCTGGATGCAGCGGCATCCGACGCGCGCAAGTCGCAGATCCGCGGGATGGATCGTTCGGAGCGCATCCGCACGTACAACTTCCCCGAGAACCGGATCGCCGACCACCGCACCGGCTTCAAGGCGTACAACCTCGACCAGGTGATGGACGGTGCGCTCGAGCCGATCATCGTCAGTGCCATCCAGGCAGACGAAGAGGCCCGGCTCGCCGCGGTGGGCTCCGACTCCTGAGCCGATCGCGCGTCTGTCCTCGCCTGTGCTCGGATCAGGTGCGGGCCGCGTACCGGTGCTCGGGTCGTCCGGTCGCGCCGTAGCGCAGCCGCACCTCCACGACGGTGCGTGCAGCGAGAGCCGCGAGGTGACGCTGTGCAGTGGCGCGCGAGATCCCGACGAGCTCCCCGACCTCGGCCGCCGAGGCCTCGCCATCGCCGAGTGCCGCGAGCACCAGCTGCTCCGTCGCCGAACGCGAGACCGACACCGGTTCTCCGGCGCCGTGCAGGATCGCCAGAGCACGGTCGGCGTCCTCCTGACGCAGGGGCCGGTCGCCGGCGAGCAGATTGCGGTACCGCGCGTAGCGCTCGAGCAGGCCGATCAGCGCGCGTCGGTCGAAAGGCTTCAGCAGATATCCGACGGCACCTGATCTGAGCGCCCGGCGCACGGTGGGCGCGTCGTCAGCCGCCGAGATGAGGATCGCGTCGATCCCGGCCTCCCGCACCAGAGCGATGCCGTCTCCGTCGGGGAGGAAGACATCGGCGAGGAGCAGGTCAGGGCGCGCCGAGCGGATGCGTTCCCTCGCCTCGGCGAGAGACCGCACCGGCTCCAGGGCGGTGAACCCCGGTTGGTCGTCGACGATGCTCTGATGCAGCAGTCCGACGCGGAAATCATCGTCGAGTATCAGTACGCGGAGGGGGTCGGTCATTGCTTCTCCTCGGTCGTCGGAGTATCGGACACGGCGCGGCCGATGCGCGCGGCGAGAACGGCGCCGTGCTCCCCGCCCCCCGCGTCGATGATCCAGAGGTCTCCGCCACGGCGGCGCGCGATGTCTCGAGCCAGGGGGATGCCCAGACCGTGGCCGTGCACGTGATCGTGGTCGTCCTCACCCGGCCTCCGCGGCGCCATCGGATCGATCCCCGCGAGTCCCGGCCCGGAATCCGCGACCGTGACGACCAGCGCGTCACCGTCTCCCAGCACCGCTACTTCCACCCAGCGGGGGATCCGCTCTCCGGAGGCGGCTGCTTTCACCGCGTTGTCGACGAGGTTGCCCAGCACGGCTGCGACGTCCTCCGGCTCTGCCACACTTCCGATCAGCTGGGTCTCGTCCGCGATCCGCAACGCGACGCCGCGCTCACCGGCTTCGATGCCCTTGGCGCCGAGGAACGAATGCAGGAAGGGATCGCTGAGCAGCTCGAGCCCGGCGACGGGGAGCGCGACCGAGCCCCGCTCGACGAGCTCATCGAGAAAGCCTCTGGCGTCGTCGATCCTGGCCGCATCGATGAGTCCGGCGACCACGTGCATGCGATTGGCGAACTCGTGGCGCTGCACGCGCAGCGCAGTGGTGACCGCGCGCACGGTCTCCAGCCGCTCCGTCAGCGCGATGAGGTCGGTGCGGTCGCGGATGATCAGCACGTCTCCGAGCGGCCTCCCGTCGCGGATGACCGGTCTGGAGTCGAAGTACAGGACGCGTCCGCCCACCACCGCGGTCGATGTGGTGCGCCCGCCCGTCGCGGTCTCGACGACAGCCGGAGGAAGTCCGAGTTCCGCCAGCCGATGTCCGACCGGCGAATCGAGGCCGAGCATCCGGTCGACCGCATCGTTGCTGACCCGCACGACCCCGGCGATGTCGACCGCGAGCACGCCGTCGTCGACGCCGTTGAGCACTGCTGTCTGGTTCTGCACGAGCGCCACGAGCTCTTCCGGCTGCACGCCGAGCGTGAGCCGCTCCCAGCGACGACGCAGCAGAAGGAACGCGATGATCGCCAGGCACACCGCCCCCGTGGCTGTGGCGCCGATCACGGCGAGCAGGGGTGGGAGGTCGTCGAACACTCCCGTGCGCTCGAACCCCACGCTGACCTCGCCGACGGGCACGCCGACCTCGTCACGCACCGGCACCTTGGCTCTCGCCGACTCGCCGAGGGTGCCGGTCTGCCAGTCGACCACCTCGTTCCCGGCGAGAACCTCCTCGAAAGGCGTGCTGACCATCTGGCCGATGCGTGAGCTGGTGGGGTGGGCCAGGCGGATGCCGTCCGCGTCGGCGATCACCACGAAGAGCGCTCCGGTGCGGTCGGACACGTTCGACGCGATGCGCTGCAGCTCGCCGTTTCTGAGCATCTCGGCATCCGGCGTCTCCTGCATTGAGGAGATGCGCGCGACCTCGGCGCGAACCTGCGGGTCCTCGGCCAGGGTCCTCGCGATGCCGAGGGCGGTGGACTCGGCTTCGGCGCGCAGCTGCTGCACGGCGAGTGCGAGGTACACACCGGTGCACAGCGCGACCACGAGCGCGACCGTGCCGAGGTGCAGCAGCAGCGTCCGTGTCGCGAACCGAGGTCTCGTCGTCGTCTTCGACACCCTGTTCCCTTCGCACGCGACCATCGCGCAATATGCGCAGAACTCACGCTACGCGCACAACGTCCGGGAATGCGGCATACCGCGCTCGCAAGCGACGGATTGCCTAGTCTCGTCAGGATCCGTCGGAGTCGACGGATCCCCGACGAAGGAGTCACAGCATGCCCGACGTTCTCACCGGCCTGTCAGCGGCCGCCGAAGAGGCGCCGACCTACGACGTCGCGTTCGTTCCGCCGGAGTGGGTCCTCGTCCTTCTCGGATTCACCATGGTGCTCGCCTTCATGACTCTGATCATGACGAAGCGGCTGACTCCCATGGTGGCGTTGATCCTCGTGCCGACCGTGTTCGGGCTGTTCGCCGGCGCCGGACTCGGCATGGGCGACATGATCCTCGACTCGATCGCCACCATGGCGCCGACCGCCGCTCTGCTGATGTTCGCGATCATGTTCTTCGGGATCATGATCGACGTCGGCCTGTTCGACCCGCTGATCCGCGTCATCACGCGCGTTCTCGGTGACGACCCCGCAAAGGTCGTGCTGGGCACGGCGATCCTCGCCGGCGCTGTCTCTCTCGACGGCGACGGCTCGACGACGTTCATCATCACGACCTCGGCGATGCTGCCGATCTATCTCCGTCTCGGCATGAGCCCGGTCGTCCTCACCTGCGTCGCCGGGTTGATGAACGGCACGTTGAACATCGTGCCGTGGGGCGGGCCGACCGTGCGCGCCGCGACCGCTCTGGGTCTGCAGCCGACCGACATCTTCGTTCCCATGCTGCCGGCGCTCGGCGTCGGCATCGTCGTGACGCTCGGTTTCGCCTGGATGCTCGGTCTGCAGGAGCGACGTCGTCTCGGCCGCCTGGACTCCGAGGCGCTGCTCACGGGCGCAGACGGCGGAGCCTTCTCGACTGTGCCGAAGATCTTCCGCGGCTCGGATGCGACGCCCGGTGCCCGTGCGGCGCTGCGCACCGGAAACATCGTCGTCGTGGCGGGTGGGCGCAGCCCGGTGGCCGCGGCGAGCGTGGACCCGGCGGACACGGCCATGGCGGACACCATGCTCGACCCCGCACGGCCCACGCTGCGGCCGAGGCTCATCTGGTTCAACCTCGCCCTCACGCTCGCCGTGATGGTCCTGCTCGTGCTCGACATCATGCCGCTTCCGTACGTCTTCATGGTCGGTGCAGCGGTCGCGCTGCTCGTCAACTTCCGGGGGATCAAGGAGCAGGCGTCGGAGATCGTCGCACACGCCCCGAGCATCGTCGGGGTGGTGTCGATGGTCATCGCCGCCGGAGTTCTGGTCGGCGTACTGACCGGCACCGGCATGGTCGACGCGATGGCGACGTGGATCACCGATGTGCTGCCGCCGGCGCTCGGGCCCTTCCTCGCACCCATCACCGGGGTCCTGTCGATCCCGTTCACCTTCTTCATGTCCAACGACGCCTTCTACTTCGGCATCCTGCCGGTGCTCGCCCAGAGCGCAGCGACCTTCGGAATCGATCCCGTCGAGATGGCTAGGGCGTCGATCATCGGTCAGCCCGTGCACCTGCAGAGTCCTCTGGTGCCGGCGATCCTGCTGCTCGTCTCGCTCGCGAGCGTCAACCTCGGCGATCATCACAAGAAGGTGCTCTGGCGCGCGGTGATCGTGTCGTTGGTGATGCTCGCCGTCGGCATCCTGTCGGGAGCGATCCCCTTCTTCGTCGCGCAGTGAGAGCGATAGGCTCAGGCCGTGATCACCCTTCTGTTCCGCGCGCTCATGTATCTCGTGTCCGCAGGTCTCGGCCTCATCGCCGCCGACCTCCTGCTCGAGGGCTTCCAGATCGAGTGGGACAAATGGTGGGGATTCGTGGTCTGCATCGTGATCTTCGCGATCCTGCAGAGCGTTCTCGCTCCATGGGTCAGCAGGATGGCCGATCGCTACGCGCCCGTGCTGATGGGCGGCATCGGGATCTTCTCGACGCTCATCTCGCTCGTCATCGTCGTGCTGCTGCCGATCGGCGGGCTGCGCATCGTCGATCTCTCGGGGTGGCTGCTCGGATCCGTGATCGTCTGGCTCATCACCGCGCTGGGCAGCGTTCTGCTGCCGTTGATCTTCCTCCGCAAGAAGGTCGACAAGGTGCGGTCGCGCCGCGGCGCGTGATGCACTCGCGAGAGCGTCAGATCGAGTAGTCCGGCGCGGTCAGCACGGCTCTGGTGTCCTCACCCATGATCCGTGCCCGCGGCTTCGCCGGCACTCCGACGAGGATGCTGTCAGCCGGGGCGTCACGGGTCACCACGGCGTTCGCCCCGACCACCGAGCCCTCGCCGATCGTGACCGGCCCCAGGATCTTCGCCCCCGCGCCGACGGCGACACCGTCGCGGAGGGTGGGGTGACGCTTGCCGGCGTCTCGCGTGCGACCGCCGAGCGTGACGCCGTGGTAGAGCATCACGTCGTCGCCGATCTCCGCCGTCTCGCCGATCACCACACCCATGCCGTGGTCGATGAAGAAGCGTCGGCCGATCCGCGCCCCCGGGTGGATCTCGATGCCGGTGAGCCAGCGCGAGATCTGCGAGGTGGCCCGGGCGACGAGCCGCAGCCGTCGGCGCCAGAGCGCGTGCGAGACGCGATGCGCCCAGATCGCGTGCAGCCCCGGATACAGCAGCGCCACCTCAGCGCCACTGCGCGCCGCGGGGTCGCGGATGCGCGCTGCCGCGATGTCCTCGCGCATTCGGCCGATCATGCCCATCGAGCGGATCAGCCTTCGCGAAGGTCTTCGTACAGGGCGGTCGAGAGGTAGCGCTCGCCGAACGACGGGATGATGACGACGATGGTCTTGCCCGCAGCCTCGGGGCGCTGCGCGACCTGCAGAGCGGCCCAGATCGCGGCGCCGCTCGACATGCCCACGAGGATGCCCTCCTTGCGCGCGGTCTCACGCGCGACACGAATGGCGTCGTCGAAGGTGACGTCGATGACCTCGTCGAGGACTTCGCGATCGAGGATGGGGGGCACGAAGTTCGGTCCGATGCCCTGGATCTTGTGCGGTCCGGGGTGCCCCTCGGTGAGAATCGGGGAGTCCTTGGGCTCGACGGCGATGATCTGCACGCCGGGGACGCGCTCCTTCAGAACCTGGCCGACACCGGTGATGGTTCCGCCGGTGCCGATCCCGGCGACGAAGTAGTCGACCGAGCCCTCCGTGTCGCGGAGGATCTCCTCCGCTGTGGTCTTGCGGTGGATCGCGGGGTTCGCCTCGTTGGCGAACTGCTTCGCCAGCACCGCGCCCGGCGTGCGGGCGGCGATGTCCTCCGCCTCGGCGAGAGCGTGCGTCATGCCCTTGGTGGGGTCGGTGAGCACGAGTTCGGCGCCGAATGCCTTGAGAAGCATGCGCCGCTCCTTCGACATCGACGCGGGCATCGTCAGGATCACCTTGTAGCCGCGGGCGGCGCCGACCATCGCCAGGGCGATACCGGTGTTGCCGCTGGTCGCCTCCACGATCGTGCCCCCGGGCTTGAGCTCGCCCGATGCCTCTGCAGCGTCGACGATCGCGATGCCGAGCCGGTCCTTGACACTCGAGGCAGGGTTGTAGAACTCGAGCTTGGCCAGCACGGTGGCACCGAGGCCCTCGGTGACCCGGTTCAGGCGAACCAGGGGAGTGTTGCCGAAAGCGGTGGTGATGTCGGAGTGGATTCCGGGCATGGGGAGAGCCTTCCTGTGCGGGGGGACTGCGCGCTCCAGCCTAGGCGAGCACTCTGGAGGGGTGGGCAATATGACACCTTCTGCGCTCTACGCTTGATCCATGCCCGATCTCACCCTCGCCTCAGCCGTGCATGCCGCGGCCCGACAACTCGCCGACGCGGGCGTCTCGGATCCCCTCGTCGATGCCGAGCTGCTCGCGGGCCACGTCCTCGGTCTGCGACGGGGAGAGGTGCAGGCCGTCATCATCCGCGGCGATGCGGTCGAGGAGGCGGATGCGGATTCACTGCGAGCCCTGGTCACCCGCCGGGCGGGCAGGGAGCCGCTGCAGCACATCACCGGAACCGCGCCGTTCCGGCATCTGGAACTCGCCGTGGGGCCGGGGGTCTTCGTGCCCCGACCGGAGACCGAGACCGTGGTGCAGTACGCGATCGACGCCCTCCTGGGTTCCCCGCTTCCCGCGCCGATCGGCATCGACCTCGGCACAGGCAGCGGCGCGATCGCTCTCGCCATGGCCACCGAGGTGCCCCATGCGCGTGTCTTCGCGACGGAGCTGTCGCCCGACGCCTACCCGTGGGCGGTACGGAACACCGCTGGCGTGGACAACCTCACCCTGGTGAATGAAGACCTGGCGCATGCGTTCCCCGAGCTCGACGGCACGGCGTCCGTCGTGATCTCGAACCCGCCGTACGTCCCTGACGCAGCTGTTCCCCGCGACCCCGAGGTGCGCCTCTTCGATCCGTCGATGGCGCTGTACGGGGGAGAGGACGGCCTCGACGTCGTGCGCGTGCTCAGCGTGCGCGCCCTCGAGCTGCTGCATGCGGGCGGGCTTCTGGTCATCGAGCACGGCGAGTTGCAGGGCGAGGAGATCCGCAGCATCCTCACCCGCGACGGGTGGCGGGCGGCGGCGACGCACCGCGACCTCACGCTCCGAGACAGAGCGACGACCGCTCTGCGCCCCTGAGACGCGGACACGAACCGCACAGGCATCCCCAACTAGAATCGGATCGTCATGTCCTCCATCTTCGATTGCGGCGATGAGGCCCAGCTCCTCGCCGGCATGCGCCACGCCCGCCAGGCGATCAGCCGCGGCGAACTCATCGTCATGCCCACCGACACGGTCTACGGCGTCGCCGCCGACGCCTTCTCGCCCGCAGCGGTGCAGCGCCTCCTCGATGCCAAGGGACGAGGGCGCAACCAGCCCCCGCCCGTGCTCATCGGCACGAAGGAGACCCTGCACGCGCTCGCGGAGTCCGTGCCGGAGCCCGTCCAGCGTCTCGTCGATGAGTTCTGGCCCGGCGGACTGACCATCGTCCTGCCTGCCCAGCCCTCCCTCGTCTGGGATCTGGGAGATACGGAGGGCACAGTCGCCGTCAGGATGCCCGAAGGACGCGTCGCACTCGAGCTGCTCGCCGAGACGGGACCGCTCGCGGTCTCCAGCGCCAACCTCACAGGCCGTGAGTCGGCGATCTCGGCGCTCGATGCCGAGCGGATGCTCGGGGACAGCGTCTCGGTCTATCTCGCCGACGGTGTCAGCCGCGACGGGATCGCGTCGACGATCGTCGACGCGACCTCGCTGGTGCCTCGCGGCGCTGAGCCCATCACGGGCGGCGTGCGCATCCTCCGGGTCGGCGCTGTCAGCCGCGAGCGGTTGGAGGAGGTGCTCGGCGATCTGCTCGAGCCCGACGCGCAGGCACCGGAATCGGACGGGGATTCGTGAAGCAGTACCTCTTCACGATCATCCTGACCGCCGCGATCACATTCGCGTTGACCTGGGCGGTCTGGCGGCTGAGCCTGCGGTTCAAGCTCTACCCGACCATCCGCGAGCGGGATGTCCACACAACCCCGACGCCGCGTCTCGGCGGCGTCGCGATCTTCCTCGGCATCGCCGCAGCGATCGGATTCTCGGCCGCGAATCCATTCTTCGCCACCATGTGGATGCCGCCGCAGACGATGTGGTCGATCCTCGCCGCGTCGCTGCTGATCGCCGTCATCGGCGTCGTGGACGATCTGTGGGATCTCGACTGGATGATCAAGCTCGGCGCGCAGTTCCTCGCCGCAGGGATCATCACCGTGGGTGGCGGGCTGCAGATCCTCTCCCTGCCGTTCGGCGATCTGATCGTGTTCTCGAGCTGGTTGAGCATCACCATCACGATGTTCGCGATCGTCATCGTGATGAACGCGGTCAACTTCATCGACGGACTCGACGGGCTCGTCGCCGGCGTCTGCCTGATCGCCAACGGAGTCTTCTTCGCGTACTCCTACATCCTGACGCGTGACACCGGCGCGTCGAGCTACTTCAACCTCGCCTCGTTCCTGGCGGCTGTGCTGATCGGCGCCTGCCTCGGATTCCTGCCCTTCAACTGGAGCCCGGCGAAGCTCTTCATGGGCGACTCGGGCGCTCTGGTCCTCGGCCTGCTGATGGCGACGTCAGCGATCGCCGTGACCGGACAGCTCGAACCCTCCGCCCTCGACCCCGAGCGCCTGGGCCGATCGCAGCTCCTCGGCGCGTTCATCCCGATCCTGCTTCCGCTGCTGGTGGTGCTGCTACCGCTCCTCGATTTCGGGCTGGCCGTTCTGCGCCGGATGAACGCGGGAAAGTCGCCGTTCTCTCCCGACCGCAAGCATCTTCATCACCGCATGCTCGACCTCGGCCATCGCGACCGCGACGCCGTGCTGATCTTCTACGCCTGGACGGCGGTCATCTCCCTCGCCGTCCTCCTGATGTACGTGGGCGCCCGCGAGGACTGGCCCGGCCAGTATCTTCCCGGGGTCGTCTTCGGCCTCGTGGGAATCGCCGCGTGCCTCGTCATCACCCTGAATCCTCTGCGCCGACGGAAGCCCGCGGCGTCTGCTGAGTCCGACCCGACACCCGTGGAGTCCCCGTGAGCCCGAGCCCCGTTTCCAGCAATCCGATCCTGCGGAGGACGCTGCTCTGGTCCGCCCTCTCGATGGTGGTCCTCGCGATCATCGCCGGAGGTGTCGGTCTTCTCGTCGGCGGGGGAGAGGGCCTCGTGAGCGGCCTGCTCGGCGTCGTGCTCGCCATGCTGTTCCTCGGAATCACGGCACTCAGCATCCTGATCGCCAACCGCTGGTTCGGCGACCCTCTCTACGTGCAGCTGTTCTTCGCGATCGTGCTCGGCGGCTGGCTGCTGAAGCTCGGTGTCTTCCTGCTCGTGATGATCCTCCTCGCCGGTCAGCCGTGGCTGGACCCCATGGTCTTCTTCCTCTCGATCGTCGCCGGCGTGATCGTGTCGCTGGTGATCGACGTGATCGTTCTCACGCGCATGCGGCTGCCGAACGTGAGCGATGCCACTCTGCCCTCGGAGGCGCCGACGGACCACGCGCCCGGTGTGCAGCTGCCCACCGTCGTGCCCGAGGATCGCGCCCCCGGCAGGCACAACCTGATTCCCGAGCCCCGTGATCAGGACGGGCCGGCCGAAGACGCCCCTCGGTCTTAGGACACCCTCAGATTCTGATAGTGTTGACATGTGCCCGCCGCTCGTTCGCGAGCGCTTGCGCTTGAAGCACACCGACCATCGTCGCCCCGGTTCTGACCGGTGCCCCGAAGCTGGAGCCCGCGCTGTTCAATCTTGCTGCGACCCTGATGCCCAAACTCGCCTCTGACGGCGAGTTCCACGGACCTTCGATCGACGAGTTCTTCCCGGAGATCCTCTTCAACGCGTTCGGGGTCATCCCCGTCCACCGGATCCACCTCGTGCAGTTCCTCGCCGTCGTGGTGGTGGTCCTGCTCCTGGTTCTCGGAACCCGTCGCATGAAGATCGTCCCCGGCCGCTTCCAGAGCGTCGTCGAGATGGGTCTGGACTTCGTCCGCACCAACATCGCGCACGATCTGCTCGGTCGCAAGGACGGCAACCGATTCCTGCCGATCCTCACCACGATCTTCTTCATGGTGCTGTTCATGAACATCACGGGAATCATCCCGTTCCTGAACATCGCCGGCACGAGCATCGCCGCCGTGCCGCTGACGCTCGCAATCGTGAGCTACGTCACCTTCATCTACGCGGGTATCAAGAAGAGCCCCCTGGGCTTCTTCAAGAACGCGCTGTTCCCGGCCGGTGTTCCGTGGCCGGTCTACGTCATCGTGACGCCGATCGAGTTCCTCTCGACCTTCATCATCCGGCCCGTCACGCTGATGCTCCGACTCCTGATGAACATGGTCGTCGGCCACATGCTCCTGGTGCTGTGCTTCGCGGCAACCCAGTTCTTCTTCTTCACCGCAGGTGGCGGCTGGGCCGCTCTCGGTGTCGGAACCCTCGCCTTCGGCGGCGCCTTCACTCTCTTCGAGATTCTTGTCGCCGTCCTCCAGGCATACGTCTTCACCGTCCTCACCGCGGTCTACATCCAGCTCGCGGTCGCAGAAGAGCACTGAGCGGGTCGGCAACTGCCGTCCCACCCAACGAAAGGAAAAACCCGTGGACGCTACTACGGTTCTCGCAGACATCAACGGTCACCTCGCATCGGTCGGCTACGGCCTCGCAGCGATCGGTCCGGCCATCGGCGTGGGCATCGTCGTCGGCAAGACCATCGAGGGCGTCGCCCGTCAGCCCGAGCTGGCCGGTCGCCTTCAGGTCCTCATGTGGATCGGTATCGCCTTCACCGAGGCGCTTGCATTCGTCGGCATCGCCGTCGGATTCATCCCCTTCCCGTAATCTCTACCGACTTCAGAAGGAGACAGGATGCTGAACGCTCTTGTCACGAACCTCGCGGCTGAGGGAGAAACGCCTAACCCGCTGATCCCTGCGTGGTACGACATCATCTGGTCGGGTCTGTGGTTCCTCATCATCCTCGTCGTCGTGTGGAAGGTCGCCCTTCCGAAGTTCACGGCGATGCTCGACAAGCGGTCCGCCGCCATCGAGGGCAACATCGCCAAGGCTGACGAAGCACAGAAGCAGGCTGAGGCCGCGCTCGAGGAGTACACCCGCCAGCTCGCTGAGGCACGCACCGAGGCCGGTGAGATCCGTGAGGCCGCCCGCGAGGACGGCAAGAAGATCGTCGCCGAAGCCAAGGACGCCGCGTCGAGCGAGGCTGCTCGCATCACCGCGACCGCGCACACGCAGATCGAGGCCGAGCGTCAGACCGCTCTCGTCTCGCTGCGCAGCGAGGTGGGCTCGCTCGCCATCGACCTCGCCGGTGGCGTGGTCGGCGAGACGCTCTCCGACGACGCACGTGCGACCGCAGTGGTCGACCGCTTCCTCGCAGACCTCGAAGCATCCGAGAAGGCGGCTCAGTAATGGGCAGCGCGACCACTCAGGCACTCGCGGCATCCACTCAGACGCTTGCCGCAGCGACGGACGTCACTCTCGACACGGCACGGGAGCTGTTCGCAGCCGCGCGTGCCGTGACGGAGTCGTCTCATTTGAGCGGCGCGCTCGCCGACGCCTCGGCTCCGGTCGAGGCGCGACAGAACGTCGTCGCAGCGGTGTTCGGCGCGTTCTCTCAGGACGCCCAGAGTGTCTTGAAGACCGTCGTCGCCGAGCGCTGGTCTTCGGCGTCGCAGCTGGTCGACGGCATCGAGGAGCTCGCCATCCGAGCTGCTGCCCTTGCCGAGCCCCAGGCCGACATCGCGGGAGAGCTGTTCGGCTTCACCCGCGTGATCGCCGCGAACGCGGAACTCGAGCTCGCGCTCGGGAGCCGCCTCGGGGGAGAAGACGCCAAGGGTGCACTCGTCGACAAGCTGCTCGCAGGTGGCGTCAGCGACGCGACTGCGGTGATCGTCTCGTCGCTGGTCCGCCAGCCTCGTGATCGCCGCGTCCGTCAGATGCTCGGTCGCGCAACGCGGGTCGTCGCAGATCAGGGCGACCGCGTGGTGGCCACTGTGCACAGCGCCAAGCCGCTCACGGATGCGCAGCGCACTCGTCTCAGGGACGCACTCTCGCGTCGCTACGACGGCAAGATCTCGCTCAACGAGGTCTCTGACCCCGCCGTCGTCGGAGGCCTGCGCGTGCAGATCGCCGATGACGTCATCGACGGCAGCATCTCCGCCCGTCTCGCCGACCTTCGCCAGAAGCTCGCCGGCTAACACGACTTCGCGCGGGGAACCGCGCACCCAGATACAAAGGGAAGACAATGGCAGAACTATCGATCAGCCCCGACGTCATCCGTGACGCGCTGAAGGACTTCGCCGCAGCATACGAGCCCACTGGGGCCGCGGCGACCGAGGTCGGCACCGTCATCGACGCGGCAGACGGCATCGCGCACGTCGAGGGACTTCCCGGCGTGATGGCGAACGAGCTCGTCACCTTCGCAGACGGCACCAAGGGACTCGCGCTCAACCTCGACGAGCACCAGATCGGTGTCGTCGTGCTCGGTGAGTTCACCGGCGTCGAGGCTGGCCAGGAAGTCACCCGCACGGGTGAGGTCCTCTCCGTCCCCGTCGGCGACGGCTACCTGGGCCGCGTGGTCGACCCGCTGGGCAACCCGATCGACGGCCTCGGTTCCATCGCCACCGACGGCGTGCGTGAGCTCGAGCTTCAGGCTCCCGGCGTCATGCAGCGCAAGTCGGTCCACGAGCCGATGCAGACGGGCATCAAGGCCATCGACGCGATGATCCCCGTCGGCCGCGGTCAGCGTCAGCTGATCATCGGCGACCGCCAGACCGGTAAGACGGCCATCGCGATCGACACGATCATCAACCAGAAGGACAACTGGGAGTCGGGCGACGTCAACAAGCAGGTTCGCTGCATCTACGTTGCGATCGGCCAGAAGGGCTCGACCATCGCTTCGGTGAAGGGTGCGCTCGAAGAGGCCGGCGCTCTGGAGTACACCACCATCGTGGCCGCTCCTGCATCCGACCCCGCCGGTTTCAAGTACCTCGCTCCGTACACCGGTTCGGCCATCGGTCAGCACTGGATGTACGGCGGCAAGCACGTCCTCATCATCTTCGACGACCTGTCGAAGCAGGCTGAGGCCTACCGTGCCGTATCGCTCCTCCTGCGCCGTCCGCCGGGCCGCGAGGCATACCCGGGTGACGTCTTCTACCTGCACTCGCGTCTGCTCGAGCGTTGCGCGAAGCTGTCCGACGAGCTCGGCGCGGGCTCGATGACCGGTCTGCCGATCATCGAGACCAAGGCGAACGACGTCTCGGCATACATCCCGACCAACGTGATCTCGATCACCGACGGCCAGATCTTCCTGCAGTCCGACCTCTTCAACGCCAACCAGCGTCCCGCGGTCGACGTGGGTATCTCGGTCTCGCGAGTCGGCGGTGACGCTCAGGTGAAGTCGATCAAGAAGGTCTCCGGAACCTTGAAGCTGGAGCTCGCGCAGTACCGCTCGCTCGAGGCGTTCGCGATGTTCGCGTCCGACCTCGACGCGGCTTCGCGTCGTCAGCTCTCCCGCGGTGCGCGTCTCACCGAGCTGCTCAAGCAGCCTCAGTACTCGCCGTACCCGGTCGAGGAGCAGGTCGTCTCGATCTGGGCCGGAACCAAGGGAAAGCTCGACACCATCGAGGTCTCCGACGTCCTGCGCTTCGAGCGCGAGCTGCTCGACTACCTGCGTCGCAACACCCAGGTTCTCGAGACGCTGCGTGACACCAACGTCCTCGACGACGACACCGTCGCCGAGCTCGAGAAGCACACTGACGCTTTCATCCTGGAGTTCCAGGGTGGCAAGGGACACGCCATCGGCGCTCCCGGCCACGAGGAGCACGCTGCAGCAGAGGCTGACGACGTCAACCAGGAGAAGATCGTCAAGGGTCGTCGCGCGTAACCGCGTGAGGAACTGAACTCATGGGCGCTCAACTCAGGGTCTACAAGCAGAAGATCAGCTCTGCTCAGACGACCAAGAAGATCACGAAGGCGATGGAACTCATCGCGGCTTCGCGCATCCAGAAGGCGATGGGACGTGTCAAAGCGTCCAGTCCCTTCGCGCGAGCCGTGACGAGGGCCGTGTCCGCCGTCGCGACGCACTCGAACGTCGACCACCCGCTCACGCGCGAGCCCGAGACGATCCGCCGCTCCGCGGTCGTGATCTTCTCGTCGGACCGCGGTCTCGCCGGAGCCTTCAACTCGCAGATCCTCCGTGAGGGTCTCGAGGTGGCGGAGCTCCTGCGCGAGCAGGGCAAGGAGCCGGTGTTCTACCTCGTCGGACGCAAGGCCGTCGGCTACTTCCAGTTCCGTCGCATCGCGGCGGCTGCGGAGTGGACCGGCGACACCGACACCCCGTCGTTCCACACCGCAGAGGAGATCTCGGCGAAGCTGCTCGAGGACTTCGGCCGCGGGGCAGACGACGGCGGCGTCGACGAGATCCACCTCGTGTACAACCGTTTCGTCAGCATGATGACGCAGTCGCCCGAGTCCGTGCGTCTGCTTCCGTTGGAGATCACGGAAGCCGACGACTCGGAGGCCGGCAACGCCGTCTATCCGCTGTACGAGTTCGAGCCGGATGCCGAGACAGTCCTCGACGCGATCCTGCCGGTGTACATCCAGAGCCGTGTCTTCAACGCTCTCCTGCAGTCGTCTGCTGCCAAGCAGGCCGCGACGCAGAAGGCGATGAAGTCGGCCAGCGACAACGCCGACAAGCTCATCACCGACTACACCCGTCTGCGCAACAACGCGCGTCAGGCGGAGATCACGCAGCAGATCGCGGAGATCGTCGGCGGCGCCGACGCACTCTCGTCGAGCAAATAGACCATCAGGAGAGAGACGAAAATGACCCCCACCGCTACGGCTGACCAGCCGGCGACCGCGGTCGTCGGGCGCGTCGCACGCGTCAACGGTCCGGTTGTCGACATCGAGTTCCCGCACGACTCGATCCCCGACATCTACAACGCACTCAAGACCACGATCGTGATCGGCGACTCTTCGGTCGAGATCACCCTCGAGGTCGCTCAGCACCTCGGTGACGACCTCGTTCGCGCCATCGCTCTGAAGCCGACCGACGGCATCGTGCGCGGCCAGGAAGTGCGCGACACCGGCGAGGCCATCTCGGTCCCCGTCGGCGACGTCACCAAGGGCAAGGTCTTCAACGTGATCGGCGAGGTCCTGAACCTCGAGCCCGGTGAGACCATCGAGGTCACCGAGCGCTGGCCCATCCACCGCAAGGCTCCGAACTTCGACCAGCTCGAGTCGAAGACCACCATGTTCGAGACCGGCATCAAGTCGATCGACCTTCTGACGCCCTACGTGCTGGGTGGAAAGATCGGTCTGTTCGGTGGAGCCGGTGTCGGCAAGACCGTCCTCATCCAGGAGATGATCCAGCGCGTCGCGCAGGACCACGGTGGTGTGTCGGTGTTCGCCGGTGTCGGCGAGCGTACCCGTGAGGGCAACGACCTGATCCACGAGATGGAAGAGGCGGGTGTCTTCGACAAGACGGCCCTCGTCTTCGGCCAGATGGACGAGCCGCCGGGAACGCGTCTGCGCGTCGCCCTCTCGGCTCTGACGATGGCGGAGTACTTCCGTGACGTGCAGAAGCAGGACGTGCTGCTCTTCATCGACAATATCTTCCGCTTCACGCAGGCCGGTTCCGAGGTCTCCACGCTGCTGGGCCGCATGCCCTCAGCCGTGGGTTACCAGCCGAACCTCGCCGACGAGATGGGTGTGCTCCAGGAGCGCATCACGTCGACCCGCGGCCACTCGATCACCTCGCTGCAGGCGATCTACGTGCCGGCCGATGACTACACGGACCCGGCCCCGGCGACCACGTTCGCCCACCTCGACGCCACCACGGAGCTCTCGCGTGAGATCGCGTCGAAGGGTCTGTACCCGGCCATCGACCCGCTGACCTCGACGTCGCGCATCATGGACCCCCGCTACTTGGGCGAGGACCACTACCGCGTCGCCACCACGGTCAAGCAGATCCTCCAGAAGAACAAGGAACTGCAGGAGATCATCGCCATCCTCGGTGTCGACGAGCTCTCCGAAGAGGACAAGATCGTCGTGTCGCGTGCACGCCGCATCCAGCAGTTCCTCTCGCAGAACACCTACATGGCCAAGAAGTTCACGGGTGTCGAGGGTTCGACCGTCCCGCTGAAGGAGACCATCGAGTCCTTCGATGCGATCACCCGCGGTGACTTCGACCACGTCGCCGAGCAGGCCTTCTTCAACGTCGGTGGCATCTCCGACGTCGAAGAGCAGTGGGCGAAGATCCAGAAGGAGAACGGCTGACCATGGCATTGCATGTCAGCCTCGTCTCCGCGGATGCGGAGGTCTGGACGGGAGAGGCGAGCCTCGTGGTCGCCAAGACCGTCGAGGGTGAGATCGGCTTCATGACCGGCCACGAGCCGGTTCTGGCCATCCTCGCCGAAGGCCAGGTCCGCATCACTCAAACGGATGGCACCAAGGTGCTCGCCAACGCGCAGGACGGCTTCCTCTCGATGGAGGGCGACGTCCTGACGATCGTGGCAGGCAACGCGGCTCTCATCGCCTGAGCAGTTCAGTTCATCGCGTCCGCCTCGACCCCTCCGGGGGTCGGGGCGGACGCGTCTGTATCACCGAGGTGTCATGAAGATTCTGCTGCCCCCGTCAGAGACGAAGCGATCCGGAGGCGACGGTGCCCCTCTCGACCTGGGCGCGCTCGCGCTTCCGGGCCTCGGCGCGAAGCGTCACGAGGTGATCGACGCTCTCGTCGATCTTGCAGGAGACGAAGAGCACGCGCGGAAAGTGCTGAAACTCAGTCCGAAGCAGGCCGGCGATGTCGCGCACAATCGGATGCTGCGCTCCGCGGCGACCATGCCGGCCGTGGATCGGTACACCGGTGTCCTGTATGACGCGCTCGACGCGGGCAGTCTCGTTCCCGCATCCCGTCGCTGGCTCGGCGCACACGTGTGGATCCACTCGGCCCCGCTCGGCCCGGTAGGCGCTCTCGATCCCATACCGCCGTACCGTCTCGCTGCAGGGATATCGCTTCCAGGTCTGCCCGCGCTGCGCCGACACTGGGCTGACGCCACCATGGAGGCGATAGCGGGGGAGGACCCCGACTTCGTCCTCGATCTGCGCAGCGAGGCCTACGTCGCGCTCGGCCCGGTGCCGGACGCCGTCGCCTCCTGCTACGTGCGAGTCGTGACGGAGCACGGTCGCGCTCTCAACCACTTCAACAAGAAGTCCAAGGGGCTCCTCGTGCGGGCTCTCGCCGAGGACCGCCCCCGCATCCGGTCGCTTCGGACGCTGGAGACGTGGACCGGTGGCCGGGGACTCGTTCTCCGCCGCACCGACGAACCCGGTGTCGTGGAGCTCGTCGTCGCGGAATGACCGAGCATGTCGCGCAGGGAGTTCTCCGCGCGTGTGTCGTTGCCCCAAATATCAGCACACCGATATGGTTGGTGTCGCGGCGCGCACAGCGTCAGCTCCATCGGATCCGGAGGGGATCATGTACAACGACTATTACGACAACGGGGCGGCTATCGCCGGCCTCTTCGTCGTCTTCTTGATCAGTCTGCTCTTCGCACTGGCGTTCTATGTGATCTCGTCGATCTTCCTGATGAAGATCTTCGAAAAGGCGGGCGTGCAGGGCAAGTGGCGCGCGTGGGTTCCCGTGTACAACACGATGATCTTCGCGAAGCTCGGAGACATCTCACCGTGGGTCGTCCTGATCGGCATCGGGCTCTCGTTCATCCCGTACCTCAACTTCCTGACGGGTATCGCGCTCGCGGTCGTCCTCGCTCTCGCTGCATGGCGTGTCGGGCTCAAGCTGCAGAAGGACGCTGTCTGGGTCGTCCTGTTCGTTCTGCTCTCGATCGTCTGGTACGGCATCAACGCCTTCGACAAGTCCCGCTGGAACCCGAACATCGTTCCCGCTCCGTGGGCAGGGAACAGCTTCCTCGCTGACTCCACCGTCTGGGACGGCGTGCCCGTGCAGCCGCGCCCGGTCGCGGGCCCCGGCTACGGCGCTCCGCAGGGCTACGGCGCTCCCCAGCAGGGCTATGCGCCTCCCGCGCCGCAGGGCTACACTCCGCCCGCTCAGCCCGGCTACGCCCCGCCGGCCCAGCCTGCCCAGCCCGGCTACGCCCCGCCGGCGGCACCGTCGTCCCCGGCCGCACCCGGCGTTCCGCCCGCTGCGCCGTCGACACCCCCGACGGCTCCGCCCGCTCCGCCCGCAGCGCCCCCGGCAGCTCCGCAGGTTCCGCCCACGGACCCCACGCAGCCCCCGGCCTGATCTGACGCGACACAGAGCCCTCGACTTCGGTCGGGGGCTCTGTGCTGTACGGAGACGACGCTCTGTGGCTCAGAGCACCGGTTGAAGACGATAACGTGGAGGCATGGTCATGTCGCAGCCCCGGGACGGCGCCGCTCGACTGCGAGCGGCCTTCACGGGCGCGAGTGCCACCGTGGCAGCGTCCACTACGATGTGTGAGTGTCCTGGGGGACCCCGACCCGCAGGCGATCCGGAGGCGATGAGTGGCTGAGACGACGACGAAGACGCACAGCGTCAGGGTTGCGCAGCGTTCGCTGTTGCTCTCCTGGGCGGGTGTCACTGATGTGGGGCGCCGCCGTGAGACGAATCAGGATGCGTTCTTCGCGGACTACCCGCTGTTCATCGTCGCCGACGGCATGGGGGGTCATGCCGGTGGAGAGATCGCGAGCCGGAGCACGGTCAGACGACTCGATGCGGTCGTCGCCGCCGGCGCGGTCGATCGCGGAGCCATCGAGGGAGCGCTCCAGCTGGCCGTTGCCGACATCGCCGACCACCCCGAGACCACCGATGAAGGCACCGGGACCACCCTCACCGGGGTCTTCCTCGAGTTCGAGGGGGACGAGCCGCACTGGACCTCGCTCAACATCGGCGACTCGCGTGTGTACCTTCTCCGGGACGAACGTCTGGTGCAGATCACCACCGACCACTCGGTCGTCCAGGAGCTCATCGCCGCTGGCAAGATCAGCCCCGAAGAGGCCGAGGGTCACCCCTACAGCAATGTGATCACACGAGCCGTGGGAGCGAGTGAACTCACTGCACCCGACTACGTCACTCTCGATGTCCGCCCGGGCGACCGGTTCGTGATCTGCTCGGACGGGCTGACGAAAGAGCTCACCGACTACGGCATCCAGCATTTCCTCCGTGAGAACGCCGATCCTGCCGCTGCCGTCGATGCGATGCTCGCGGCGGCGTTGGAGAACGGCGGCCGCGACAACGTGACGCTCGTCATCGTGCAGATCGAGGACGAGTCCTCTTCGGCGCCTGACGAGGCCCCCTCCGTAGCGGACAAGTCCTCCTCCACACAGGGCGAATCCTCCGAATAACGTCCGATCTCTGTGGAGGGCGCTCACTGGGCCCCTCCCGCGCGGTCCACTGGGGGCATGGATTCTCTGCCCATAGCGATCCCCGCCGCCCCCGTGCCCGCACGCAGACCGCCGACGCCGTTCATCGCGGCGCTCGTGCCCGTCGCCGCCGGGGTGGTGCTCTGGCTCGTCACCGGTTCCCTGTTCTCGCTGTGCTTCGCAGCGCTCGGACCTCTGATGATCCTCGCGTCGCTGATCGACGGGTCGCGCTCCCGGCGAAAGGCGTTCCGCGTCGCGGAGGCCGAGAGCGCGGCGGCGTGGTCGCTCGCGGAAGCGCAGCTGTCACGGCTCCATGATGACGAGCGTCAGATGCGATGGCACCGTCATCCCGATGCGGCGGCAGGTCTGGCGCAACCTCCGCTGCGCGGCCTCGAGCCACCGGACGCCGACACCGAGATCGTCGTCGGCAGCGGTGTCGGCACCAGCGGTGTGCGGGCGTCGGGGGGCGACGGGGAACGCGAACGAGACTTCAAGACGCGATGCGCCAGGGTCGAGAACGTACCGATGACGGTTCCGCTCAGCAGTGGCCTCGGTCTGCGCGGTGCGCACCCCGTCGTCGCCTCCGTAGCGAGAGCCCTCGTGGTGCAGCTGTGTGTGAGATTCGGAGCTGCGCAGATGTCGATCGTCGGCCCACATCTCGAGGAGCTGGGGGTCGCGCGGTTTCCGCAGGCGCGCTTCACGCGGCGCGGGTCGCTCCGCGTCGCGGTGGCGCGAAGCGGAGACCCCCGGCCGGCGGCTGACGCCGTGATCTGGCTGCTCGGACGCGGCGAGGATGTCCCCGAGGGAATCACGACGGTCATCGACATCGTCGAGCCGCACCGCGCGAGCGTGCGCACACCGCGGGGGATCGTCGAGGTCTCCACCGAATGCGTGTCCCGCGATCAGGCGATCGCGACCGCAGAAGAGAGCTCGGTCGAGGGCGATGAGCTGGACTCGCTCCCGAGCAGGGTGGCACTGAGCGACCTCCGCCAGCCCGAGTCGCAGGTCGGTCTCGCTGCGGTGGTGGGCCGAGGCGAACACGCCGACGTCCTGCTCGACATCGTCGACGACGGGCCGCACGCCATCGTGACCGGCACGACGGGCAGCGGCAAGAGCGAGCTGCTGGTGTCGTGGGTGACAGCCATGGCGAGCAGCCATGGGCCGGATCGAGTGACTTTCGTCCTGGCGGATTTCAAAGGGGGCACGGCTTTCGAGCCGCTTCGGACGCTTCCGCAGGTGGCCGCGGTCATCACGGATCTCGATGAGGAGGGTGCGCGCAGAGGAGTCTCGAGCCTGACCGCAGAGCTGCGCCGCCGTGAGTCCGTCCTCGCAGAGGCCGGCGCACGTGATGTGCGGGAGATCGGAATGGCGAGGCTGGTGATCGTGGTCGACGAGTTCGCGGCGCTGCTTCAGGATCATGCCGACCTCGGTGCCGTGTTCACCGATATCGCTGCTCGGGGCAGAGCCCTCGGTATGCATCTGATCCTCGGAACCCAGCGTGCTTCCGGCGTGATCCGCGATGCGCTGGCAGCCAACTGCCCGCTTCGAGTGAGCCTGCGCGTTGCAGACGCCGCAGACAGCCGCGCCGTGATCGGCACCGACGGTGCGGCTGAGCTTCCCGGCGGGGTGGAGTCCAGGGGACTGGCGTTGGTCCGTCGTCCCCAGGATGCGGAACCGACGGCGATGAGAGTGGCGCTGACGGGCGCGGCCGACCTGAGAGCCATCGCCATGAGATGGGCCGACGCCGAAAGCCCGCACAGCCCGTGGCTGCCCGTGCTTCCGCGTATGCTCCCACTGGCCACGCTTCAGGTGGAGACGCGGAAGGGCGATGCCGTTCTGGGGCGAGCCGACGAGCCGGAGCGTCAGCGCCAGCCGCTCGTGTTCCTCTCAATCGGGTCCGATCGTGGCATCGTGCTCCTGGGTGGGCCGGGGTCGGGGCGTACCTCGGCTCTGCGTGCGCTGGCCAGGCAGCACGCAGACCCGCTCTGGATACCGTCCGACCCGGAGCACGCCTGGGACGCCGTCGTCGCTCTGGCGGCAGACGGATCGCGCGGCGCAGGTCTCGTTCTCTGCGACGACATCGACGTCAGGATCAGCGAGCTGCCTGTGGAATACGGTCAGCATGTCGCGCAGCTCTGGGATCAGATCCTGCGGCACGGTTCCCGTACCACCTTCGTGCTCACGGCGACGAGAGCGGCGGGGCCCATCGGTCGGCTTCTCGATGCGCTGCCACGCCGGGGGCTCCTGAGGATGCCGAGCCGTGTCGATCATCTCGCCGCAGGCGGCGAGTCCGACGGTTTCGATCGAGACCGACCGCCGGGGCGGATGCGGATGGGAGATCGAGAGATCCAGCTGGTCTGGGTACCCGAGGAGCGACTGCGATCGTCAGGCCCTGCCCACGGTGCCTCTCGGCATCGGCAGGACAGCGGTTGGTCGCCGCGATGCGCTCTCACGGCGCTCGTCACCGCGGGGGTGCCGACGGTCGCCGAATCGCTGGCCGCCGCGCACCCAGGATGCGATGTCGTGGCGCTCTCGGGTGAACCTCGCGACCTCACGACGTCGACACGTCCGACCATACTGATCGGCGACGCGGACGCGTGGCAACGGAACTGGCCGCTGTGGCAACGGGTGCGCCGAGAGGGTGAGACTGTCATCCGGGCAGAGAACGCCGCCGAGCTGCGGCAGCTCGCGGGCGTGCGAGAACTCCCGCCCTACGCGCGACCGCATGCCGGACGTGCCTGGTCTCTGATCGGCGACGCCGGGCCTCGTCGTGTCGTGGTCCCGGCACTGGCGTCCGGGCGATGAGCAGCGGTACGTCGTGTGGTCAGATGCCGCTGCCGGGGCGGACGGCTCCGACCTCCGCGCCGCCACCGAGCACCTCGAGAGGCAGAGCGGCGGAGAGAGTCGCGACCTCGGAGTCGGTGAGCCCGCCTGCGCGTGCGAGCAGAGTCGCGGCCACGATGGTCGATGCGCGTGCGCCGCCGTCGAGCATCTTCAGCGCCACGGTCGTTCCGTTCGGAGCGACCATGACCATGACGCCCTCTGCGCCGCCCTTCGCGAACACCCCGAGCTTCTCGATCGCGATGGTGTCAGGGCGACCGGGTCCGTCGATGGTCCACGGGTGCTCGCGCACCGCGCGCACCAGAGAACCTGCGACCCGATGCAGGGCGAACGGAGAGCGATCGGAGGCGGTGCCGATCCGGTGGATCGAACGGGCGAGACCCGTCAGCGTGATCGCGTAGACCGGGGCGCCGCATCCGTCGATCGCCGTGTGGGCGACCTTCTCGCCGGTCAGACGCTCGATGACCTCGCGGATGTGCAGCTGCAGCGGGTGAGTCGGGTCGAGGTAGCTGTCGGTGGGCCAGCCGGTCGCGACGCAGGCGCGAAGCATCGCCGCATGCTTGCCGGAGCAGTTCATGCGGATGCGGGTCTGCGCACCGTGCTCGCGCACGAGCTCGTCACGGGCGGACGTATCGCCGGGCCACGCCGGTGGGCAACCCAGGTGGTCCTCGGTGAGGCCGCCCTCGGTGAGGACGTCTCGGACGACCGCGGCATGACGGTCGGTGCCGCTGTGGCTCGCGGTGGACATGGCGAGCTGCGCGCCCTCCAGAGCGGCTCCTGCGGTGATGCACGCCACGGCCTGCAACGGCTTGAGGCTCGAGCGAGGCAGGATCAGAGCGTCCGCGTTCCCATAGCGCGCGACGATGTCGCCATCAGGTGAGAGCACCACCGCTGCTCCCGCGTGGCGGGACTCGATGAATCCGCTCCGTTCGACGACGGCGAGTTCCACGGCATCTTGAACGGTGAGAGTCTCCAGCACCTCCCAAGGATATCGTCGGTTGGGTGCACGCAGTGCCAGGCGCGGGGATCGTCGAGGGCTTCCTGGTGGCAGACTGTCGACATGGCAGATAGACCAGTGCCGCTCGGCGAGCATCGCTATTCACTCAGCTCCACCTGGACCGGCAACTCCGGCACCGGCACCAGCGGCTATCGCGAATATCGTCGCGATGTCACGCTGGAGGTCGCGGGCAAGCCCGACATCCTCGCCTCAGCCGACAAGCCGTTCCGTGGCGATCCGTCGCGGTGGAATCCCGAGGATCTGCTGCTCGCCTCGCTCTCCGAGTGCCATCTGCTCTCCTACCTGCACGCCTGCGTCACTGCAGGCGTCGTCGTCGTCTCCTATCGGGACTCGGCTTCGGGGATGATGCGGGAGGACGGGAAAGGCGGCGGCGCGTTCGTCGAGGTGATGTTGCGTCCGGAGGTGGTCGTCGCGGATGTGTCGATGATCGACGCGGCCGAGCGTGCTCATGCGCAGGCCAACGAATGGTGCTTCATCGCGAACTCGATGAACTTCCCGGTGCGGCACGAGGCGTCGGTGCGCGCCGAGACGGACTGAGCGGTCGGTCCGCGTCAGCGGCGTTCGTGGGGGAGCGCCTGCTTGATCTTCTCGATCGTGCTCTGCGCGGGAGCCTCGTTGTAGGCGTCGGCCAGCTCCTGGCCGGACAGGGCATGGATCGCGGCCATGATCTCGTCCGTCGCGAGTCTGCGGGCGCGACCGCTCGTGGCGGGGCCATGGGGCGAGAGGTCGAGCGGTTCGCCGAAGCGCACCGTGATGCGTTCCTTCAGAGTGGGCATCTTGGCGCCGACGGGCATGACCTTGTCCGTGCCGATCAATCCGACCGGGACGACAGGTGCTCCGGTCTGCAGCGCAAGGAAGGCCACACCCGTGCGCCCCTTGTACAGGCGTCCGTCGGTCGAACGCGTGCCCTCGGGATAGAGAGCGACGGCGAGGCCCTCGTCGAGCAGCTGGCGTTGCACGTCGAGGGCGTCGAGGGCGGCCTTGCCCGCACCACGGCGCACGGAGATGGCGCCGATGGACTCGAAGAACGTCTTGCTGAGCCAGCCCTTGAACCCCGTCCCCTCGAAATAGGTGGACTTCGCCAGAAAATGCACGGGACGCGGAGAGGCCACCGGAATCGCGATCGAGTCGATGAAGGAGAGGTGATTGCTCGCGAAGATCACCGCGCCGTCCTTCGGGACGTTCTCCCTGCCCTCGATGCGTGGGCGGTAGATCGTGCGCGCGAGCGGGGTGATGAGGCTGCGACCGAGCGCATAGGCGAAGCCTGCGTGACGAGGCTTCTCAGTGTCTGCGGGCGAAGTTTCGGGCTCCACGGACTGCTCTGACGTCATCAGAGCAGATTACCCCGGCAATCATGCCGCGGCGGGAATGAAGCGCTAGCGCGCGCCTCCCAGCATCAGCAAAGGGGCGTGAGAGATGATGGGGTGTCCCGCCCGCGATCCTGAGGTTCAACTGTGCGCAAGCGTCCGCTTATCGTCCTGTCCACCGTCGCCGCGGCGACCCTTCTGCTCGCCGGGTGCTCCGGTGGCGCGACTCCGGAATCGACCGCCACCCCGGATGCCGGCTCCGAGAGCTCCTGCCTCGCTGACATCGCGTCGGGGGCAGGCTCCGATGCCGTGTCCGTCGAGGGATCCGGCGCAGGTGCCAAGGTCTCCGTACCCGAGGGCACAGATCTCGCCGAGGCCGAGCGTTCGGTCGTGGTCGAGGGCGATGGCGACGACGTCATGCCCGGAGACCTCGTGTCGCTGCGCTACCAGCTGATCGACGCCACGACCAACGAAGTGCTCAGCACCTCGGAGCGCGGGCCCGACGGAGTCCTGTCCGCTCTCCTCGCCGTCCAGCAGCCGCAGCAGATCGTCGATCCGACGCAGTCCACCGTCTTCACCGTCGCGGCGGAGTGCCTCCCGATCGGTTCGAGCGTCGTCCTGACCCTTCCTGCAGCGCAGGAGGGCATGAACCCGAGCGTCCTCTACGTCGAGACGATCGAGCAGCTTCCCACGACGGCTTCCGGCTCCGATGTCGATGCGACCGAGGGCATGCCCGTCGTCGAGCTCGACGACGCCGGTTCTCCCACCATCACGATCCCCGACGCCGACGCCCCCACCGAGACGGAGGTGGCCGTCCTCAAGCAGGGCGACGGCGCCGTCGTCGGAGCGGGCGACCTCGTCACGGTGCAGTACCGCGGCGTGAAGTGGTCGGACGGCTCCGAGTTCGACTCGAGCTGGAGCCGGGACGCAGCGCCATCGCAGTTCCCGACCAGCGGAGTGGTCCCCGGGTTCAAGATGGCCCTCGAAGGCCAGAAGGTCGGGTCGCAGGTGGTCGTCGCCATGCCTCCGAAGGACGGCTACGGTGAGGGCGAGACGAACGACACCGATCTGACCGGAGAGACCCTCGTCTTCGTCGTCGACATCCTCGCGACGACTCCGGTCGAGCAGGCGCCGTAACGCAGAGGGGCCGGGGGCTTGCCATAGGCTGGCGGCATGCGTCGCATCATCGTCCTCGGCTCCACCGGCTCCATCGGCACGCAGGCGCTCGACGTCATCCGCGCCAATCCTCGACGTTTCGAACTCGTCGGCCTCGCCGCCGGGACGAACGCCGAGATGCTCGCGGATCAGGCTGCGAGCTTCCACGTCGACAGCACCGCACTGGGTGCGGCCGAGGCCGAGCAGCTGGTCCGCGATGTCGAGGCCGACGTGGTGCTCAACGCGATCACCGGATCGATCGGACTCGGTTCCACTCTTGCGGCGCTGAAAGCCGGCAGAACCCTCGCTCTCGCGAACAAGGAATCCCTCATCGTCGGTGGTGAGCTGGTTCTCGCTGCGGCCGCCCCTGACCAGATCGTCCCTGTCGACTCGGAGCACTCGGCCCTGGCGCAGGCGCTGCGCAGCGGCACCCACGCCGAGGTGAGGCGCCTGGTGGTGACGGCATCCGGTGGGCCGTTCCGCGGGCGCTCACGCGAGCAGATGCTCGAGGTCACCCCCCAGGAGGCACTCGCGCACCCGACATGGGACATGGGCCGGATGGTCACGACGAACTCCGCGACGCTGGTGAACAAAGGTCTCGAGGTGATCGAGGCGCACCTGCTGTTCGACGTCGCCTACGACGACATAGAGGTCGTCGTGCACCCGCAGTCGATCGTGCACTCGATGGTCGAGTTCATCGACGGCTCGACGATCGCCCAGGCGTCCCCGCCCGACATGCGTCTGCCGATCTCGCTGGGGCTCGACTGGCCGAGTCGCGTCGGCGGGGTCGGACGGCCCCTCGACTGGACCCAGGCGACCTCGTGGACCTTCGAGCCGCTCGACGACGTCGCGTTCCCGGCTGTCGACCTCGCCAAGGCCGTGGGCCGTGCGGGCGCGACATTCCCCGCGGTCTACAACGCCGCCAACGAGCAGGCGGTCGATGCCTTCCATGAGGGACGCCTGCCGTTCCTCGGAATCGTCGACACGATCTCGCGCGTGGTCGATGCCCACGAGCCGCCGCAGACGCTGACGGTCGAATCGCTCGCCGAGGCCGAGGAGTGGGCGCGCCGCAAGGCTGACGAGCTGATCGCGCGAGCCTGATCCGCGCTCAGGCGGTCGCCCGCTCGAGGCGAGAGACGACGAGGGCCGCCCCGCTGCCGCGCCGCCGCGAATAGCGACGGCACCGGCGCTCGGGTCAGTCCTCGTCGGGGTAGGGGACCGGCCAGTGCGAATCGGGCACCGGCCACCCGGCCGCACGCAGCGCACGTCGCGCCAGCTCGCGGGCCGAATAGGGCGTGCGCACGCCCCGGATGTCGCGATAGTCCTGATGCCCCGGACCCGCCCACAGGATCGAGTCGCCCTCTCCGACCAGGCCGACCGCTGCCACGATGGCCGCCTCGGGTGGCGAGTACTCGTGGATCTGGGCGTCTGGCCGCGTCGCGCGGGCTCCGGCGACGAGAGTGGCCCTGATCGAATCGGGGTCTTCGAAGCGGGGGTGGTGGTCCGTCACGACGAGGATGTCACTGCCCTCCACGGCAGTGCGCGCCATATCGAAGCGTTTGCTGGCATCGCGGTCGCCGTCGGCGCCGAAGAGCATCAGCACCTTGCCTGGTGTGACGCGGCGGACCGCGGCGAGGGTCTTCTCGAACGCGTCGGGAGAGTGCCCGAAGTCGACGAAGACGACAGGGCCGGTGTCGCCGGAGACGAGTTGGGTGCGACCCGGGAGATGCGCCAGGATGCCGCCGTCACGGTCGAGCGCCGAGGCGATGCGGTCCCATTCGTAGCCGCCTTCGAGCAGCATCACGATCGCGAGGGCGGCGTTCGCCGCCATGTGCGGGCCGATCACGGGAACGGTCGTCGTCAGTCTTCCTGCCGGGCCGGTCAGCGTGAACGTGGTTCCGGATGCGCGCTCGTCGTCGATCACCACGACCCAGTCCGCGCGGGCCGCGGCCTCGGGATCGGCGGCGATCGAGGGGGTGCCGACGGTGACCACGGGGATCTCCGAGCGCTGCGCGACGGTGGCGCCCGACGGTGAGTCGAGGCATACCACTGCGCGCGTCGCCCGATCCGGTCGGAACAGCGCCAGCTTGGCCTCGAAGTACTCCTCCATGTCGGCGTAGTCGTCGAGGTGGTCATGGCTGAGATTGGTGAAGCCGGCGACGTCGAAGCGGATGCCGTCCACGCGGTGACGAGAGAGCGCCTGAGCGCTGACTTCGACGGCGACGGCCTCGACGTCGCGCTCGCGCATCAGCGCGAGCAGCGCGTGCATCTCGGAGGCTTCCGGGGTCGTCAGTCTCGAGACGATGACCTCACCGGCGATGTGGCGCTCGGCGGTCGACGAGAGTCCGGTGACGACGCCGAGCTGGCCGAGGATGCCCTCGAGCAGATGCGAGACGCTCGTCTTGCCGTTGGTGCCCGTGGTGGCGAACAGCAGCGGGAGCGGCTCGCCTGCGCCCGTGCCGTAGACCCAGGCGCTCAGTGCACCGAGCACGGCGCGGGGGTCGTCCACGATGAGCACGGGGAGTCCGGCCGGTTCGGCGATGTCGGCGCCGTCCGCGTCGGTGATGATCGCGACGGCACCCTTCTCGGCGGCGGTGGCCGCGAACTCGGCCCCGTGGCGGTTCACACCCCGGATCGCGACGAAGGCCTCGCCGGGGCGGAGGTCGGCGGTGGCGAGGGTGATCCCTGACAGGGTGACACCGTTCACCTCGCCGCGGACGTCTCGTGCGAATCGAGAGGCGAGTTCGGACAGCTCACGCCGGGGCGGGTTCGCGGGGCGGAGCACGGGAGGCAGGCTCGGTTGTTGTTCAATCGACATGTCGCATCAATGATCTCACGGCTCCGAGGAGAACACGGGGTGCGGCACGTCTCCTCGGCCCCATCGAGCCGAGGAGACGCGCCGGTGCGTCACGCCTTGCGGCGGTACGCCAGTACGGAGACGACGAGTGCGGCGATGCCGGCGACGAGGCCGCCCGCGCCCAGTGCCGTGCCGAGCGCGTTCGCGGAGACCGCATCGTCGTCGGCATCCGAATTCGCGGTGTCCGCGTCTCCGGCCTCGTCCGCGGAGCCGTGCTCCCCGTGTCCGTCAGCGGACGCGGCGACGACCTCGACGACCGGAGCCGGGGCGTCGAGGCTGTGCGGATCTTCGCCGTCCTCTGCGAGCTGCGTCCATTCGGTGCTGCCCTCGACGCATGTCTGGACGACCGGGAATGCGAGCGAGTCGGGCGTGTCCTCGTCGAGCCCGACAGCCATGCTCACTGCGCCGCGCAGTTCATTGGGCACCGGCGCGATGGCGGTGTAGGTCACGGCGCTGACGAGGCCGTCATCGCCTTTCTCGATGTCGATCGTCCAGTCGCTGTCCATGGTGGGCGCGACCGATGCGAGGCCCTCGGGCATCGTCACCTTCAGCGAGGTGGTCGGCGAGTTCTCGCAGCCGTGGGCGAACGAGAAGGTGAGTACGCCGTGGTCTCCTGCAGTCAGCTCATCCGGGCTGACACTGACGTGGGCGCTGGCCATCGTGGGGAGGGCGAGAGCGAGGATCGTGCCGCCGACGAGTCCTGCGGTGATGTTGCGGCGGGTGGTGGTGGAACGCATGGTGGTACTCCTGTGTGCTGATCTGCGGGCGCGTCGGTGTGCGCGGCATCCGCGGGAAGGTGGAAACGCCTCGGGGAGGCGATACGTGATCAGACGTGCACAGGAGGACCGCGGCGCGAGACCGATACCGAGAAGTCGTTCTCGGTCGGCACTCGGATCGCGGACACCGGGAAGGCGGGACGTTCATGGGCCGGTCGGAACAGGGTGACCGTGCGGCGCAGGCGTGCCTGCACCCAGCCGGCGATCGCTCGCACCGACGACTCGCCGTGACAGACCAGAGCGGTGGTGATGATCGCTGCGATGGCGTGACCGACGATCATGAGCGCATCAGGAGCGGTCGTCGCGACCACCGGGCCCAGGGCGGCGAGGTCGAGATGGTGTTCGTGGCCGCCGAGCGCCGTCGTGCCGGTCGGTGTGCCGAGCAGCTGGAACACGAGGTGGAAGAGCCCCTGACTGACCAGCACCGTCAGAGCGACGCGCGATCTGGAGACCCGGGCGCCGATGAGCAGTGCCGCGAGAGGCACGAGGAGCGCTGCGACGGCGATGACCAAGAGCGGATGCGGGGCGGCTCCGCCCGCGGTGGTGTGCGACGCCGCGGCCACGAGGGTTGCGGCACCGGACGCCGCGGCTGCGCGCAGAAGTCGCAGCTGGCGGGAGGTCACGACACAAGCCTAACCGCGCCGCGTCATCGCCCTGCGCAGCACATGGGGCTTATTCCTAGGCGACGAGCACTAGCTTGGGGGAGTGGAAGCACTGCTCTATCTGGGTGGCATCGTGTTCATGCTGATCGGCCTCGGCCTGTCGATCGGTCTGCACGAGGTCGGCCACCTCCTGCCGGCGAAGCTCTTCGGCGTGCGTGTGGGCCAGTACATGATCGGCTTCGGCCCGAGACTGTGGTCCAAGCGCATCGGCGAGACGGAGTACGGCTTCAAGCTGCTGCCGCTCGGCGGATTCATCTCGATGTCGGGGATGTACCCGGCCTCCACCGCATCGGGCCCGGCGAAGGGCGTCTTCCGTGCTCTCGTGCAGGACGCACGATCGGCGAACGACGAGACGATCGCCGAAGGTGCTGAGGACCGCGTCTTCTACCGTCTCCCCGTGTGGAAGCGCGTCGTCGTGATGCTCGGCGGCCCGTTGATGAACCTGATCCTCGCGATCGTGATCTTCACGGTTCTGGTGTCCGGCATCGGAGTGCAGCAGGGGACCACGACCATCGCGTCGGTGAACCAGTGCGTCCTGCCCGCCGGATCGACGGCGACCGAGTGCGAGGCCGACGACCCGGCGACGCCGGCTGCCGAGGCCGGCATCAGGCCCGGCGACGTGCTGGTGTCCGTCGACGATCAGCCCGTGTCGACCTTCGCGCAGGCGACCGCCATCGTGCAGGCCGCTCCAGGAGAGACCCTGGAACTGGTGGTGCTTCGAGACGGTGCCGAGCAGACTCTGAGCATCACTCCGATCGAGGCTGAGCGCACCATCACCGATGCGAGCGGGCAGCCGGTCATCGGCGAGGACGGGCAGCCCGTCGTCCGGGAGGTCGGCTACGTCGGCATGGCGGCGCAGATGGGCTTCGTCCAACAGCCGCTGTCGGCAGGACCCCAGATGGCGGCCGATACCGTCGTGCGCGTGGGGTCGATGATCGTCACCCTTCCGGTGCGGATCTGGGAGACCGGCGTCTCACTGGTCACCGGGTCTGAGCGCGATCCGAACGGGCCGCTGAGCGTCGTGGGAGTCGGACGCATCGCGGGTGAGGTCGCGGCGATCGATGCGCCGATCCTCAACCGCTTCTCCGTGCTTCTCGGGCTTCTCGGATCCCTCAATGTCGCACTGTTCGTGTTCAACCTGATCCCGCTGCTGCCGCTCGACGGAGGGCACGTGGTCGTCGCGCTGTGGGACGGCATCCGCCGCGCCTGGGCGAAGCTGTTCCGGCGACCGCCGCCCCCGCCCGTCGACGCCACCAGGCTCGTGCCGCTGACCGTGGTCGTGGCGACACTGCTCATCGTGATGGGGGCCGTGCTGCTCCTCGCCGATGTCTTCAACCCGGTGAACATCTTCGGCGGCTGAGCCGCCTTCGCGTGGTCGGCTGGCTGGACGGGCGGGTCGCGACGGCATCCGCCTTGGGATCAGGCGAGCGCGTGCGAGACCAGACGCTCGAGAGTGCGGATGCCGTCGCGCGACAGGATCGACTCCAGGTGGCCCTGCACCGATGCGAAGCGCTCGCCGCGAAGCGCGTAGACGTCGCCTGATTCGGGGTCGGCCGACACCTCGACCGTTCCCGTCGACGTCGTGCCGGGGGTCACCCTGGCCGTGAAGGTGTTGTAGAAGCCGATCGAGGCGTCTTCGCCGAACACGGGGACCGACTTCTGCAGCCCCTGATGCGGCGCGGCGAGGGGCGTCAGGGCGATCCCGAGGCGATCGCTGAGGATCTGGTGGCTCAGGCACACGGCGAGCAGTGGCGACCCGGCGTCCACACGTCGCGACACGACCTCGCGCAACCTGGTGATCCGAGAGCTCTCGACGTCACGGGGGTCGCCGGGCCCCGGGCCGGCGACCACGAGGTCGGCCGCGTCGAGCTCGGCGTCGTCGACGTCGCTCCAGGCGCGGATCGTGACATCGAGTCCGAGGTGGCGCAGCTGGTGAGCGAGCATCGTGGTGAAGCGGTCCTCCGCATCGACGACGATCGCCGAGCGCCCGGCGAAGGGTCCGGTCAGATCGTCACCCTGCGGATTCAGCCAGAAGTCGGCCAGGCGCGCATTGCGCGAGGAGAGGAGCTCAGCGACTACGGGGTCGTCGGCGAGGGGCAGCCGTTCGCCCGGCGCGTCGGCATCGTCGCGCGCCTCGGCGACGCTGTCGCGATCGATCGCCCCGATGGCACCGAGCACGCCGGCGGCCTTGCCGTGGGTCTCCGACACCTCGCCGTGCGGGTCCGAGTGGCGCACGAGCGTCGCGCCCACGGGCACACTGAGCGAGCCGTCCTGGAGATACACGGTGCGGATCAGGATCGGTGCGTCGAGGTCGTGCCCTCCGGCGTCGTTCGGAGTGAACAGGGCGGCGACGCCCGAGTAGTAGCCGCGCGGCTTCTTCTCATGGCGACGGATCACCGCGCATGCGTTCTGCATCGGCGAGCCGGTCACGGTCGGCGCGAACATCGTCTCGCGCAGGATGTCGCGGGGGTCGAGCGCACTGCGCCCGCGGAGCATGTACTCGGTGTGGGTGAGGCGCGACATCTCCTTCAGATGCGGGCCGGTGATGCGTCCGCCGTCGGAGCATACGGCGCTCATCATCTTGAGCTCCTCGTCCACCACCATGAAGAGCTCTTCGGTCTCCTTCGTCGAGGAGAGGAAGTCGACGAGCGTCTCTCTCGTGGCTCCCCCCGCAGGGTGGCGGAACGTGCCCGAGATGGGATTCATCGTGACGACGCCGCCGCGCGCGACGACGTGCGCCTCAGGGCTCGCGCCGACCGCGATGTGCCCGGGTGTCACCACCGCGAAGGTCCAATAAGCGCCTCGTTCGTGCGCGAGAAGAGCCCGGAACCAGGTGAGCGCGGCGGTCCGGTCGTCGACCTCGATCTCGGCGGTGAAGTCGCGACGGATCACGAAGTTCGCGCCTTCACCGCGTCCGATCTCGTCGGCGATCACGGTCTCGACGATCCCTGCGTACTCGTCGTCGGCGATGTCGAAGCCGCCGTCGCTCAGCGGCACGGCATCCGTCGGAAGCTCGGCGAGCAGCGCAGACGTGGACAGGTGGAGGTGCTCATCGACCACGATGCAGCGCAGGGGCGCGCCGTCATCCTGGGCGACGAAGCCGCGCTCGCGCACCTGACGGTAGGGCACCATGGTGAAGATCTCGCGGGGGATGCCGTCTATCGACAGCGGGATGTCAGCCAGCAGTTCGACATCGACGACCTCGCCGGTGAGCAGCTCGACGGTGTCGGCGCCGTCTCGGGCGATCAGCACGAACGACGCCGCGGGATCTGCGGTGAGCTCGGAAAGACGTGAGAGGGTCATCGGTGTCTCCTGTGCATGGCTCCGGCTCGGCTCAACGAAAAGACCGCCCCGGAGGCGGTCTGGATTCGTGGGAACGCGAACACACCGCCTAAGAGGCGGGCCACCAGGTGAAGTTCGCGAGCATGGGCTGAAAACTATCACACCGCGCACCGCCGCCCCGGTCGTGTGACGACCGTCCGAGCCGTGCGGCATCCAGCCTGCGTGCATGCAGGCGGCGTAGGCTGGGGGTTGTGCCAGCAGTGAATCTTGGGATGCCGAAGATCCCCGAAGTCCTCGCCCCGCGCCGCAAGTCTCGCCAGATCAAGGTGGGCAAGGTGCTCGTCGGCGGTGACGCCCCCGTGACCGTCCAGTCCATGACGACGACGAAGACGACGGACATCAACGCGACTCTCCAGCAGATCGCGGAGCTGACCGCGTCCGGATGCGAGATCGTCCGCGTCGCCGTCCCGCATCAGGACGACGCCGACGCGCTGAAGATCATCGCGATGAAGAGCCAGATCCCGGTGATCGCCGACATCCACTTCCAGCCGCGCTACATCTACACCGCCATCGACGCGGGCTGCGGCGCAGTTCGGGTGAACCCGGGCAACATCCGTGAGTTCGACGGCAACGTCGGCAAGATCGCCGAGGCCGCCAAGGCTGCGGGCGTCTCGCTGCGCATCGGTGTCAATGCGGGCTCGCTCGACCGCCGCATTCTGACCAAGTACGGCAAGGCGACCGCTGAGGCGCTCGTCGAGAGCGCCGTCTGGGAGGCTTCGCTGTTCGAGGAGCACGACTTCCACGACTTCAAGATCTCGGTCAAGCACAACGACCCGATCGTGATGGTGAAGGCCTACCGTCAGCTCGCCGAGCGGGGCGACTGGCCGCTGCACCTCGGTGTGACCGAGGCGGGCCCCGCGTTCCAGGGCACGATCAAGAGCGCCACGGCATTCGGCATCCTGCTCGGTGAGGGCATCGGAGACACCATCCGTGTGTCTCTGTCAGCGCCGCCGGCTGAAGAGGTGAAGGTCGGTCACCAGATCCTGCAGTCCTTGAACCTCCGTGAGCGCAAGCTCGAGATCGTCTCGTGCCCCTCGTGCGGACGCGCCCAGGTCGACGTGTACACGCTCGCCGAGAACGTCACCGAGGGACTCAAGGACATGACCGTTCCGCTGCGAGTGGCCGTCATGGGCTGCGTCGTGAACGGCCCGGGTGAGGCGCGTGAGGCTGACCTCGGTGTCGCATCCGGTAACGGCAAGGGCCAGATCTTCGTCAAGGGCGAGGTCATCAAGACCGTGCCGGAGGCCGACATCGTCGCGACTCTGATCGAAGAGGCCAACCGCATCGCCGCTGAGATGGGGCCTGAGGCGCCGCTCGGCACCGCGCAGGTCGTCACGGCCTGACCGACCCCGTCGATCCGACATGAGGAGTTCCATGCCGTCGTCCACGATCGTGTCCTTCGCCGGAGGCGACCTCAGAGGGTCGAGCACTGTCTCGCGGGTCGAGACATCATCGCGGGGAACGATCGTCGTGGTCGACGCGACCCCGTTCCACCCGGTCGACCACACCTGGCCGGACCAGCCAGGAGACACAGGCGAGCTCTCTGCCGAAGGGAACGTCGTCCGTGTCGCCGAGGCCGTGATGGCCGCCGTGTCGGACGAGGGCCAGTTCGCGGTCGGAGCCGACATCCCGGTCAAGCGCGGCGTCGAAGGATGGACGTGGCTCGTCGGTCACCCGATCGACGGCGACGCTCCATCCTGGCTGGTCGAGGGGGCACGCGTCGAGTTGTCGGTCGACGCCCCACGACGGGCAGGCCTCAGCCGCGGCCACACCGCGTGCCACCTGGCGTCGTTGGCGTTGGACATCGCGCTCGGCGATCTGTGGCGCAAGGATCCCGGTGCGGATGCTCTGGGCAACCCGAACTTCGAGGCCAGGGCGAACCAGTCCAGCGGCATCCATGAAGACGGCGCGGTCGACGAGTACCGCCTGGGCAAGAGCCTGCGCCGGGCCGGATTCGACACAGAGACCTTCGTGGCGACGCTCGGAGAGCGCGAGGCGGCGATCAACGCGCAGCTGGCCGCGTGGGTCTCCACCGGTGCGGCGAGCCGCGTGGCGCCCGAAGGCCCCGCGATCGTTGATCGTCGCAGCTGGCACTGCGAACTCCCGGAGGGCGACGCGGAGATCCTCTGCGGCGGAACGCACGTGGAGTCTCTCTCCGAGTTCGTCTCTATCTCGGTGGCGCTCGACCTGACGGATCCGCAGCTGCTGGTGATGACCACGAAGGCCGTTCCCGCGGTCTGAGTCCGCTCAGCGAACGAAGCCGGACTGCACTCGACCGCCGGCGCGCTCGAGCTCATCCGAGACGCGGACCGCGAAGGTCGTGTAGTCGCTCTCGAGCAGAGGGACGGTCAAGCGGTCCGCTCGCTCGACGCTCAGCTCTCGGAGGCGTCGCGGCAACCATTTGCCCGTCCCTATCCACCGCCCCTCGCTGAGCAGCATGAGCTCTGCGATCCGCTCGAACAGGACGGATGCCTCCACACGCTGCTCGAGAGGGTCTGTCGCGTCCGCCAGATCGTCGAGCACATCGGTGATGACGTAGCGACGGAACGCGGACTCACTCGCGCTGAGCGATGGCCCTGAGTCGAGCACGCTCCGCCACTGCCGGCGGAGCGATGCCAGTCGGCCATCGTCTCTGATCGCGGTGCCGTCGACCAGCATGTGCACCGTCACCGGTCGATGCTGCGCGATGCCCCGCGCCGCCCACTCGTCGAACCCCGTCGGCGTGTACGCGAAGACCTCGAAGATCTCGCCCTCGAACTCGTGCGTCGAGGCTTCGCTCGTCTGCCCTTCGACATCGAAGAGCTGATCGCCGACCAGCAGCAGGTCGATGTCACTCGTCGCGGTGCGATCGCCCCGTGCCGTGCTTCCGGCCACGATGGCAACGTCGACGCCGGGAAAGCGGGCGGTGACGAATCGTGCTGCGACGGCGAAGTGGTCCACCCCGACAGTGCGATCTTCAGCCTTCTCGACGATCGGGGTCGAGGTCGCGGCGGGAGCCCGGGCGAGGTCGACCGCATCTCCGAGGATTCGGTCGGTGGCTCGATCACGTCGCAACGCTGCGATCTCATCGAGCGCGAACCACCCTGTCTCGGCCAGTTCTCCGTCGGCGAAGACCAGGGGCGAGCCATCAGGGATCGAGCAGAGGAACGCGGTCGTGACGTAGCTGACGACGTCGTGGTTGGCGTATCGGACGAGGAGCTCCTCGCCGCCGTACGCTCCGACGAGACCATCGATGCCGACACGGATCCCGAGCTCTTCGCGCACCTCGCGCAGCACGGCATCCTTCGGATCCTCACCGGGTTCGACCCCGCCGCCGACCAGGCCCCACTCCGACGAGTCCACCCGCCGACACAGCAGGAAGCGGTCATCTCGCCGGATGACGGCAGTGACCGCGGGGAGCAGCAGGAGATCGTGACCGATGCGTTCGCGGATCCCGCTGACGTAGGGCGATGTGGGCATGGAGCAGAGCCTAGGGTCAGATCGCGAACTCGATCTCGCCTCGGGCGACGTCGGTGCTGACGAGGCGCAAGGAGACACGTCCGCCGGGCACTGTGCCGGCGGGTACAGGGGCGGACGCGGTCACAGCAGGGTCGGCGAGCTGGACCGTCGCGCGCTCGCCGCGTATCTCGATCACGGTCGCCTCGACCGTCCGGCCCACGAAAGGCGTGAGCAGTGCGGCTTCGACGCAGTTGATCGTCGCCGAGTCGAGTCTGGACGCGCGTTGCCCCGAGCTCTGCATCAGCGCAGGGAGGTCGGGCAGCGACTCGCGAACCCACCCGGGCACGTCCCGGTCTTCCGACACGGCGAGGCAGATCTCGAGAGACCAGCGATCGACGAGTCGACGCAGGGGAGCGGTCGCGTGGGCGTAGGGCGCCGCAATCGCAGCCTGTTGTGCGTCGCTCGGGGCGGAGCCGTCGAAAGTCACGTAGCCGGCGCCGCGGAACAGGGTCGCGGCTGCCTCGAGAACGGGCAGGGTCATCGGGTCGGCGCGATCCAGGTCACGCAGATAATCGCCGTATCGTCCCGTCGTCCACGGTCGTCCGAGAGCCTCGGTCTGGTGGCGGAACGCGTCGAAGGCCTTCTCGTCGGGCTGCGGCATGGTTCGAAGGATGCCGGTGCCGGCGTCCAGCATCAGCGCCGCCGCCGCCATACCGGTCATGAGGGACAACTGGGCGTTCCACTCCTCGACGGGAAGAGGATGGCGGCGCTCGATCGCGTAGCTGCCATCGGCCGCTCTGGTCACCTCCTCGTCCGGGAGGTTCAGGCTCGCGCCGCCGCGGATCCTCTCCTGCTCGATCCGCAATGCGCCGATCTCCGGCAACAGCGCCGCGGGACCGCCTTCGCCGCGGTCGAGTGCGGCCTGGGCGCTGACGTAGTCCAGTTGGGCGCGGGAACGGACCAGTGCCCGCTCCAGGCGGAAGTCCGTGACGGTGCCCGAGGAGTCGAGCGCGAACGTCCAGACGAGGGCAGGGCGATCCACATCGGCCAGGAGCGATGCGCGGTCCTCGCTGAGGATCTTCGGATGCAGGGGAATCGTCCCGTCCGCGGCGTACAGCGTCTGGCCGCGGCGCCGAGCCTCGGTGTCGACCTCTCCGCCGGGCGAGACGAACCCCGGGACGTCGGCGATCGCGTAGCGGACCGCGAAGCCGGAGGCATCGCGTTCGAGGTGGAACGCCTGGTCGAGGTCACGTGACCCGAGCGGATCGAGGGTCGCGAAGGGGATGTCGCGCAGATCGAGCTCGGGAGTCGCCGCTCTCGTGGCCTCTGCTTCGGCGACGACAGCGGCGGGGAAGTCCGTGGGCGCGTCGAGGGACTCTCTCAGCGCGGCGAGCGCTGCAGCGAGCTCGGTCTGCGCGGCTGACGGGGCAACGTGCGATCGGCGCTGAGGCATGCCCCCACACTATGACGCCGCGGACGAGACAGCCGTCGCCCCGAGCCGGGTCGCCCGGAACCCCTCAGAGGGCCGGCTGCTGGCTGTCTTGAGCAGCGGTGGAGGCGCACACGGGAGAGGAGGCGGAGGGTCCGTGATGCGCTGCGACCCCTCGGAACCTGTGATTCGCGTGTCCGTCCGACCCAGACCGGAATACTGGGCGTTAGCGTGGGGGTATGACCACTGCTGCGAAGGCCAAGACCTTGATCGGACTCTATGAAGCCCCGGAGATCCTCCGCGTCGTGAATGTGTGGGACGTCGTGTCAGCCCGCGCTGTCGCGAAGCTTCCCGAGACGAAGGCGATCGCGACTGCCGGTCACGGCATCGCCGCCTCGTTCGGTTTCGAGGACGGCACGATCTCCCGAGACATCATGATCGACATGGTGGGTCGCATCGCGGCCTCCGTCTCGGTCCCGGTGACCGCCGACCTCGATGACGGATACGGCGACGCAGGGGAGACCACCCGCCTGGCGATCGGCGCGGGCGTGGTCGGAGCCAACGTCGAAGACCGCCTCAAGCCGTTCGACGAATCCGTCGCCGCAGTCGAGGCCATCGTCAAGGCAGCGGAGGCTGAGGGCGTGCCGTTCGCGCTCAACGCGCGCACCGATGCCTTCGTCCGCGCCGGCCACCGCCCTGTCGCGGAAAGCGTCGCGGATGCGATCCAGCGCGGACGGGCGTTCCTCGACGCCGGAGCCACCGCGGTGTTCGTGCCCGGAATGCTCGACGCCAACATCACCCGCCAGCTCGTCGAGGGTCTCGGCGAAGGCAAGCTCAGCGTGATCGGGCTCCCTGGAACCCTCGCCGCCTCGGAGTACGAGAAGCTGGGCGTCGCCCGCATCTCGTACGGGCCGCTCCCGCAGCGTGTGGCGCTCACCGCTGTGCAGGAACTCGCCGCCAGCCTGTATGCGGGCGGCGTGATCCCGAACGGCCTCCCTGCGCTCAACTGACGCGACGCGAAACGGGTGACCACCGGTCAGTAGACTTGCCCGGTGGTCACTCGTCTTTCGAACTTCTTCCTCCGCACGCTCCGCGAAGACCCTGCAGAAGCAGAGGTCGCCAGCCACAGGCTGCTGATCCGCGCCGGCTACATCCGCCGCGCGGCACCGGGCGTGTTCACGTGGCTGCCTCTGGGCCTCAAGGTCAAGGCGCGCATCGAGGCCATCGTGCGCGAGGAGATGGCGAATGCCGGCGCGCAGGAGGTCCACTTCCCCGCGCTGCTTCCGCGCGAGCCCTACGAGCTGTCCGGACGCTGGGAATCGTACGGCGACGGGATCTTCCGCCTTCAGGACCGGAAGGGCGCGGACTACCTTCTCGCGCCGACGCACGAAGAGATGTTCACGCTCCTCGTGAAGGACCTCTACTCGTCGTACAAGGATCTGCCCCTCACGATCTATCAGATCCAGGACAAGTACCGCGATGAGGCACGCCCGCGGGCCGGCCTGCTCCGCGGTCGCGAGTTCACGATGAAGGACGCCTACTCGTTCGACGCGTCGGATGCCGGTCTCGAGACCAGCTATCAGGCGCAGCGGGACGCATACGAGCGGATCTTCCAGCGGCTCGGTCTCGAATACGTGATCGTGAATGCCGACAACGGACTCATGGGCGGCGCGCGAAGCGAGGAGTTCCTCCACCCGACACCTGTCGGTGAGGACACCTTCGTGCGCAGCGCGGGGGGATACGCCGCGAATGTCGAGGCTTTCTCGACCGAGGTCCCTGACGCCATCGGTTTCGACGCCGATGCTGCACCGGTCGTCTTCGACTCACCGGACACGCCCACGATCGAGACGCTCGTGGCGCACGCGAACGCGAACCTGGATGGCGACTACACCGCCGCCGACACCCTCAAGAACGTCGTGCTGGCGCTCACGCATGTGGACGGCACGCGCGAACTCGTCGTCGTCGGGATCCCGGGCGATCGCGAGGTCGATGAGAAGCGCGCGGAGGTCGCTTTCGCTCCGGCCGAGGTCGAGACCGCCACCGCTGACGACTTCGAGAAGAACCCGCTGCTCGTGCGGGGCTACATCGGTCCGTGGTCACCGACCGGCGCGGTGCTCGGAGAGGAGTCCGCGACCGGGATCCGCTACCTGGTCGACCCCCGCGTGAGCGAGGGGACCAGCTGGATCACCGGTGCGAACATCGATCAGAAGCATGCGCATTCAGTCGTCGCCGGTCGGGACTTCTTCGCCGACGGGGTCGTCGAGATCGCGAACGTCAGGGCCGGGGATCCCGCGCCCGACGGCTCCGGACCCGTGGAGCTCGCACGGGGCATGGAGATCGGTCACGTCTTCCAGCTCGGGAGGTTCTTCGCCGAGACCCTGGGCCTCAAGGTGCTGAACGAGAACGGCAAGCTCGTCACGGTCACGATGGGTTCGTACGGAATCGGCATCACGCGCATCCTCGCGATCATCGCCGAGCTGCACAACGATGAGAAGGGTCTCATCTGGCCGGCATCCGTCGCACCGTTCGATGTGCAGGTCGTCGCAGCCGGTCGCGATCAGGTGGCCTTCGACGTGGCGACCGAGCTCTCGGCGCAACTGGAGTCCGCAGGCCTAGACGTGCTCTACGACGACCGTCCGAAGGTGTCGCCCGGTGTGAAGTTCGGAGACGCGGAGCTCGTCGGCGTGCCGAAGATCGTCATCGTCGGCCGTGGCGCTGCCGACGGCCAGGTCGAGCTCTGGGATCGCAGCACCGGTGACCGCGAAGCAGTGTCGGTCGAAGAGGCCCTGCAGCAGCTGTCCCGGCGCTGAGCGCGGACGGAGAATGCCGCGCACCTCGTCCGAGGTGCGCGGCATTCCGTCTGTCCGGGGGGCGAACCGTCTGTCAGCAGACGATGCGGCCGTGGTTCATGATGTCGTCGTCGGGGGTGTCCTTGGTGACGAGCGCCTTGAGCGCCCCGGCCGCCATCGCGATCTTGCCCTTGGCAGGCTCCCAGAACTCGGTCACCGTCGGCGTCACCTTCAGAAGTGCGATGCCGGGGGTGTCGAGGCCGTCTTCGAACCAGATGTCGAGCGAGGGCGAGTAGAGCTCCTCCATCTTCGCGCGGTCGTGCACCACGGACGCGTTCCCGGCCACCGAGACATATCGCATGCCCTTGGCATCGCAATACGAGAGGCCGACCTGATGGTGGGCTCGTGCTTCTTCGACCTTCTCCGTGTCTTCCGCGGTGAAGAACCAGATGTCTCCGGCATCGTCCATCTGCCTGGTCGACATCGGTCTGCTCACCAGGTTGCCGTCGTCGTCCGTCGTCGTCAGCATCGTGAAGTCGATGTCCTCGACGAGCTCGGTCACGCGTGCGAGTGCTTCCGGTCCAGTGATCTCAGTCATGCCGACACTGTGCCTCGGATGACGTCCGTGCGCACGGGTATTGACACCGCGCGATGAGGATGATCACAGCGGCGTTGCGTCGACCCGGCCGACACGCCCTCGTGACAGGCTGAGGGCATGACCGACGAACCGCTGCCGGAATCGCTGAGCGCCGAGATCAACAACGTCCTCGACGAGGCCGGGGTTAAGACCGACCGCAGGCTGGTCATGCGCATGATGCGCACGGCGGTCCTGCTGGGTGAAGACGGCACCGACCGTCTCGACCTCAAGATCGCCTCCGCCGCCCTCGCCGAGATGCGAGACGCCTTCCGGCTGTTCGCTCCGTTCGAGGGCGTGCCCAAGGTCACGGTCTTCGGTTCGGCTCGGACCCGGCACGATGATCCGCTCTACGTGCAGGCCCGTGACGTCGCCGCCGCTCTGGCAGCGGATGGGTGGATGGTCGTCACCGGGGCAGGCCCGGGGATCATGCAGGCTGCGGCGGAGGGTGCGGGCCCGGCGCTCTCACTCGGGGTGTCGATCAGGCTTCCGTTCGAAGAGAAGGCCAACAGCCTGATCGCGGCGAGCGAGCACGTGGTGGCGATGAAGTACTTCTTCACCCGCAAGCTGATGCTCATCAAGGAGTCCAGCGGCTTCATCTGCCTGCCTGGCGGGTTCGGCACGCTCGACGAGATGTTCGAGCTGCTCACGCTGCAGCAGACAGGCAAGGCCGAGCCGACGCCGATCGTCCTGCTCGACGAGCCAGGCGGCACCTTCTGGAACGGTCTCAAGCGGTTCATCGACGAGGATCTGGCGCCCACGGGCGTGATCTCCGAGGGCGACTTCGACCGCGTCGTCATCACCGACTCCGTCGAGTCGGCCGCCTCCGTGATCGCAGGGTTCTGGCGCAACTACGACTCACTGCGGTGGTTCGGAGACACCCTGGTGCTCCGCCTCCGAGCCGAGCCGTCCGATACCGAGGTGGAGCAGCTCAACGAGCAGTTCGCCGGGATGCTGGCGAGCGGACGTATCGAGAGGACTGCTCCGCTGTCGCCCGAGGTCGCCGACGATGACGTGCTGCATCTTCCGCGACTGGCCCTGCACCTCGATCAGCGTCAGGTCGGCAGTCTGTTCCGCCTGATCGGCGCGATCAACTCGCTGGAGTCCGCTCCCGCGCTCTGATCCCAGCGGCGAACCGGGTGAGATCCACGGAGCCGCCGAGGATCCTCTCGGCCGCGCGGTGGCCCGAATAGAAGGCCGCCCCCACTGTCGCCGGTTCGTCTCCCCACGTCGCCTCGCCGGCGAAATGCAGCACTGCGTCGACCGGTCCCGCGAGCTCGTCGTGGTCGTGATGCGACGACCCGACCGCGAGATGCGAGTACGAGCCGTTCGAGAACGTGTCGTGCCCCCAACGGGTGATCCAGTGAGCGGTGGGTTCGCCGACGACATCGGGGTAGAGGTCGCGAAGAGCGCGCACGACATCCGCGACGATCTCGTCGTCGGACAGCTCCTGCATCCGGCGGCCGAACGGACCGGCCGCGAAAGTCAGCAGGGTGGGAAGTCCGCTGACGGCTGACACGTCGTACCAGGAGTGCCAGTGCTCGCCGGCCTCGCCGAGTGCCCGCAGCACGTAGCTGTCCTCGTTCCAGAAGCGTTCCGGGAACTGGATGAAGATCTTGTTGAAGACCCCCATGCCCAGCCGCTCGATCGGCCCGGCGACAGCCTCGGGCAGGGGAGGGGTGAAGTCGATCGACCCCGCCTTGAGCACGCCGAGCGGCACGGTGACCAGGGCGCTTCGTGCGGAGAACTCTCCGTTCTCGGTCGACACGGTGACTCCGGCATCCGTGCGCGCGATCCGGGTGACCGCCTGGCTCAGGCGGATGTCGAGTCCGGCGGCGATGCGCCGCGGGAGCTCGTCGTACCCGCGAGGGAAGATGACCTCGTCTCCGTCGATCGCGTCCTCGTCGAGCCCGTGCGCGTCGAGGTCGCCGATCCACGCTCCGCACTGCTCCTCGACGCGATGACGGATGAACTCCCGGATCTCGTCGATGCGCTCAGGATCGAAGCCGGTGCGGTCGAGCGCGCGCTCGGTGACATCGAGGTAGGTGTCGCCGGGGGACGAACGTTCGATCTCGTCGACCAGCAGGCGATCGGCCTCCTCGACCTCGGCGACCCACTGGGAGGTGCGGGCGGCATCCATCGGCCTGCCGTCGCCGTCGAAGTTCTCGATCGGCCGCCCTCCGGCCTGGAAGCTGCCGACGGTGTATTCGAGCGTCGGAATCTCGAGAGCCTGCACGAGATCCCACAGCGCGGAGCCCTCGATGCCATGCACCCACGACGCGCCGAGATCGACGGGGAAGCCTGCGGTGCGATCGGTGTGCATCCGGCCGCCGATGCGATCCCTCGCCTCGAGGACGATGACGTCCGCTCCGGCATCGGCGAGCATGCGAGCCGCCGTCACCCCGGACATCCCCGCCCCGATCACGATGGTGTCGTACGTCGTCACTGAGTCCTCCTGCATGCTGGGCACCGCATCGGTGCGGCCGCCTCGTGGCGACCGGCGGTGGGCACAGGGTATCGTGGTACGGATGTCGCGTGTGCACACCCGCGCGACGAGAGCTGAATAGGGAGTCGTCATGGATATCGAACTGAGTCTGCTGCGTGGGATCGAGAAGGAGAAGGCGATCCCGTTCGACGAGCTGGTCTCGATCATCGAGCAGGCCATCCTGACCGCCTACTCCAAGCATGTCTCCGCGGAGGGCGCCACCCCCGAGGGTGTCCGCGTCGAGCTCGATCGTCGGACCGGGCACGTCGCCGTGCTGCAGGTCGTCAAGGACGAAGAGGGCGCGATCATCGGGGAAGAGGATGCCACGCCGGATGACTTCGGCCGTATCGCCGCCTTCGCCGCGAAGCAGGTCATCAGCCAGCGTCTGCGCGACATCGCGGACGACGTGGTGCTCGGCGACTTCAAGGACAAGGAAGGCGACATCGTCGCCGGCGTGATCCAGCAGGGGCCGAACCCTCGCATGATCCACGTCGACCTCGGAGCTGTCGAGGCGATCCTTCCTCCCGAGGAGCAGGTGCCGGGCGAGGAGTACACCCACGGCTCGCGTCTGCGCGTGTATGTGACGAGCGTCGCGAAGGGCCTCAAGGGGCCGCAGATCACCGTCTCGCGCACGCACCCCGGTCTCGTTCGCAAGCTGTTCGCACTCGAGGTGCCCGAGATCGCCGCAGGTCTCGTCGAGATCGTCTCGCTGGCCCGCGAGGCCGGACACCGCACCAAGATCGCCGTCCGCGCCAACGACCCGGCGATCAACGCCAAGGGTGCCTGCATCGGTGAGATGGGGCGTCGCGTGCGCGCCGTCACCGAGGAGCTCGCAGGCGAGAAGATCGACATCGTCGATCACGATCCGGAGCTCGCCGCCTTCGTCGCGAACGCCCTCTCGCCGGCCAAGGTGACCAGCGCGTTCATCCTCGACGCGAACACCAGGGCCGTGCGTGCACTGGTGCCCGACTATCAGCTCTCCCTCGCCATCGGCAAGGAGGGTCAGAACGCTCGTCTGGCTGCGAAGCTCACCGGCGCGAAGATCGACATCCAGCCCGACAGCGTCCTGGACTGACCGCTCGTCACGTCCGACTCGCGCCCGTCGCGCGAGTCGGACGGGAACACAGGTGTAAGATGGAACCCGTACGAACGTGCGTCGGCTGTCGCACGCGTGCTCCCCGCGCCGCTCTTCTCAGAGTGGTGTCCCAAGACGACATCCTCATCATCGATGAGCGAAGCGTCCTGCCAGGGCGAGGCGCGTGGGTGCATCCGACACCGGAATGCATGGATGCCGCTCTGCGGCGCCGAGCTTTCGGCCGAGCACTTCGCGCATCCGGCAATCTGGATACGCGGATCATCGAACAATACCCACCAAGAAACAAAGGCTGAACGGCTATGGAAACAAAGTGAACGGCTCGAAATGAGACCCGTCCGCGACTAGTGGTCTGCCCTGTCTGGGTGGACCGACCCCAGACAGGAGAATTGTGGCTGGTAAACCACGCGTACACGAGATCGCCGCCGAACTCGGCGTCGACAGCAAGATCGCACTTGCAAAGCTCAAGGAACTCGGAGAGTTCGTCAAGAGCCCCTCTTCGACCATCGAACCGCCGGTGGCGCGCAAGCTTCGCGCTGCCATCGAGTCGGACGCCTCGCTGAAGGCATCCGCTGACACGGCTCCCGCTGCGGCCAAGGCCGGTGCGGCCAAGACCGGTGCTGCGACGCCCGGTGCTGCAACGCCCGGTGCCGCGAAGCCCGGTGCCGCCAAGACGGGTGGACCGACTCCCGGGCCCAAGCCCGGACCCAAGCCGGCCCCCGCGCCGGAAGAGCCCGTTGCCGCTCCGGCTGCTGAGGCTCCCGCCCCGGCCGCAGAGGCTCCGGCCGAGCCTGCTGCTTCGGCCGAGGGTACGTCCGGATCCGCTGCGCCCAAGTCGAACGACGGCGGCGCACCGAAGCCCGGCGCACCGCGTCCGGGCAACAACCCGTTCTCGTCGGCGCAGGGCATGGGCCAGCGTCCGGCAGGTCCTCGTCCCGGCAACAACCCCTTCGCCTCGGCGCAGGGAATGGGCCAGCGGCCGAGCCCGACTCCCGGCAACATCCCTCGTCCGCAGGCTCCGCGCCCCGGTGCCCCGCGTCCCGGTGCGCCTCGTCCCGGTTCTCCCCGTCCCGGCGCTCCGCGCGGCGGTCAGGGTGGTCGTCCCGGTGGTGCACCGTTCCAGCAGCGTCCCGGCGGCCCCGGTCGTCCCGGCGGTGCCGGTGGACCCGGTGCCGGTCCCGGTGCTCGTCCCGGCGGTGGCTTCGCAGGTCGCCCCGGTGGTGGCGGCGGTCGCGGCCGTGGTCCTGGTGGAGGTACCGCAGGTGCCTTCGGCAAGGGCGGCGGCAAGAGCAAGCAGCGCAAGTCGCGGCGGGCGAAGCGGCAAGAGTTCGAGATGCGGAGCGCCCCGGTCGTCGGTGGCGTCAACGTCACCCGCGGCAACGGGGAGATCATCCGCATGCGCCGTGGTGCGTCGATCGCGGACTTCGCCGACAAGATCGAGACGCTGACCGGCTACACGGTTCAGCCCGGAACCCTCGTGACGATCCTCTTCAACCTCGGCGAGATGGCCACGGCCACCGAGTCGCTGGATGAGGCGACGTTCGAGGTGCTCGGCGAGGAGCTCGGATACAAGATCCAGATGGTCTCGCCCGAGGACGAGGACAAGGAGCTCCTCGAGGGCTTCGGGCTGAACCTCGAGCAGGAGCTGGAGGAGGAGAGCGAGGACGACCTCGAGATCCGTCCTCCCGTGGTCACGGTCATGGGCCACGTCGATCACGGTAAGACCCGACTGCTCGACGCGATCCGCCAGACCAACGTCATCGACGGCGAGGCCGGCGGCATCACGCAGCACATTGGTGCCTACCAGGTGTGGACGGAGCACGAGGGCATCGAGCGTGCCATCACCTTCATCGACACCCCGGGTCACGAGGCGTTCACCGCCATGCGTGCTCGTGGAGCGCAGGTCACGGACCTCGCGATCCTCGTGGTCGCAGCCGACGACGGCATCATGCCCCAGACGGTCGAGGCGCTGAACCACGCCCAGGCGGCGAACGTGCCGATCGTGGTCGCGGTGAACAAGGTGGACAAGCCCGACGCCAACCCGGCCAAGGTCCGTCAGCAGCTCACCGAGTACGGTCTGGTCGCAGAGGAGTATGGCGGAGACGTCATGTTCGTCGACGTCTCGGCTCGGGCGAACACCGGAATCCAGGAACTCCTGGACGCTGTGCTGCTCACCGCCGACGCGGGTCTCGACCTCACGGCCAACCCGAACAAGGCCGCTCGCGGTGTCGCCATCGAGGCGAAGCTCGACAAGGGCCGCGGATCCATCGCCACGGTGCTGATCCAGTCCGGAACGCTTCGGATCGGTGACGCGATCGTCGCAGGAACGGCTTACGGCCGTGTGCGTGCGATGGCAGACGAGAACGGCGAGCAGGTCCTCGAGGCCTACCCGTCGCGTCCGGTGCAGGTGCAGGGTCTGAACTCGGTGCCGCGTGCAGGCGATGTCTTCATCGTCACCGAAGAAGACCGCATGGCCCGTCAGATCGCTGAGAAGCGTGAAGCAGTCGAGCGCAACGCCCAGCTGGCCAAGGCCCGCAAGCGCATCTCGCTCGAGGACTTCACCCGTGCTCTCGAAGAGGGCAAGGTCGAGTCGCTCAACCTCATCATCAAGGGTGACGTCTCCGGTGCCGTCGAGGCACTCGAGGAGTCGCTGCTCAAGATCGAGGTCGACGATTCGGTGCAGCTCCGCATCATCCACCGCGGTGTCGGTGCGATCACGGAGTCCGACGTCAACCTCGCGACGATCGACAACGCGATCATCGTGGGCTTCAACGTCCGCCCCGACACGAAGGCGCGCGAGCGCGCTCAGCGTGAAGGTGTGGACATCCGGTTCTACTCGGTGATCTACAACGCGATCGACGAGGTCGAGAGCTCGCTCAAGGGCATGCTCAAGCCGGAGTACGAAGAGGTCCAGTCGGGTGTCGCCGAGATCCGCGAGGTGTTCCGCTCCTCGAAGTTCGGCAACATCGCCGGTGTCATCGTCCGATCGGGAACGATCACGCGAAACGCCAAGGCTCGCGTCATCCGCGACGGTGTGGTCATCGCAGATGGCCTGGCCATCGAGTCGCTGCGTCGCTTCAAGGACGACGTCACCGAGGTGCGTACGGACTACGAGGCCGGTATCGGCCTCGGCAAGTTCAACGACATCCAGATCGGTGACGAGATCGAGACGACGGAACTGATCGAGAAGCCTCGCGGCTGATCGAGTTCGATATCTTCGGGCGAGGGTGCGTGATGCATCCTCGCCCGAAGAGTACGTAGAGGGAGAGAACAATGGCTGGTGAACGACAGGCCCGTCTGGCTGATCGGATTCGAGTGATCCTTGCGGAGCGGCTCGAGAAGGGGTTGCGAGACCCGCGCCTCGGCTTCGTCACGATCACGGATGTCCGTGTCACGGGTGACCTGCAGCACGCCTCGGTGTTCTACACGGTGCTCGGTACCGAAGAGGAGCGTCTCTCCAGCGGGGAGGCTCTGACCTCCGCCACTGGCATGCTGCGCAGCGAGGTCGGCAAGCAGCTCAGCACGCGCCTCGTGCCGACGCTCGAGTTCATCCCCGATGCGCTGCCGGAGAACGCCGATCACATCTCGGCTCTCCTCCGTGAAGCGCAGCAGCGCGACGCCGAAGTGGCGAAGCTCGCATCGTCCGCGTCGCACGCGGGCGACGCGGATCCGTACCTCCGCGACGAGGAAGACGACACGAAGTCCTGAATATCGGCGCCCTCGTCGGGGTGTCGGAGTGTCTTGATAACCTCAGCTCAACGGGTGATCGCCCGCGGGGACTGGGGGGTTCGGCATCGTTTTTTCGCGCGCGCACGGGGTGGCCTCGGTCGCACCCGCGGTCGTCGAGGCGATCCTCGACGACCTTCTCGAGCATGATCTGAGCTGCGCGCCGCATGTCGCGGCGCGACTCGCGTTCGAGCTGTCGGAGGATTCGCAGACAATCCTGGCGGTCGCGGCACGACTCGACGCTGCTCAGCGGCACGGTCTCAGGGCGCTCCCGTCGCCGCTGCCGATGGTGCCATCCGTCGAGGCGCTGTTCGCTCAGCTGGAGCTCGACGATCGTGACCGTGAGATCCTCGTCGCCGTGTCTCTGCGGCTCGACGACAGGCTCGACCCGCTGGTGGATTTCGCGGGACGGTCCGCCGCAGAACTCGCCGGCGGTCCGCTCGGAGCGCTTCTCGAGATCCACGCGGGCCGAGTCCGACTCGCCGACCCCCGGTTGGCGATCTGGTTGCGTGCGACGACGGCGTCTTCCTCGGCCGCCGCGGTGCACTCGAGACTGCACCGACTCTTCGACGCGCGCGGCGAGCGGGTCGATGCCGACTGGCACGGCGCTCGAGCGGCGATGCACGGCGAACCGGCGACCGCGGGGGAGCTGACGCGCATCGCCAGGGAGCATTCGGAGGCGGGACTGAGCGAGCGGGCCTTCCACCTCGCGGCAGAAGCAGCCGCGCACTCGAGCGGGATCGAGCGGGATGAGGCCACTCTCGTCGCCGGTGTCGCGGCCATCGCCGCGGGCTACGCGGTCGACGCGGCGAGACGACTGGGGAGTCTGTTTCCCGGCGGTGACGAGCTCTATCGTCTGCAGGGTCTCGGCGGGTTGCTCGTCGCCGAGGCGCATCTCCGTGGGGCCGTGCCCGAGGTCGACACGAGCGTCATCCAGCCGTGCGTCGACGACGCCGATCAGTGGTATTCGTGGGCCCGGGCCGCGGCGTTCGCGGCGATGCTGTGCGCCGAACGGGGCGACCGCCGGGGGATGCGTCCGTGGCTCGAGGCTCTCAGAAAGGCGAGCGCGCGCGTCGGGGCCGATCGAGAACTCCGAGACCCGGTCGTCGCGCTCGCATGGCTGGTGATCGGCGACGGCGACGGAGACGACGTGAGCGGCGCAGGCCCGCTCACCGGAAGCTTGTTCCGCGCCCTGCGAGCGGCTGTCGACGGAGACGTCGACAGGGGCCTCAGCCTGCTCGCCGCGGGCGATTCGGCGGTCGGGGTCGAGGTCGACCCGTTCGTCGCGGGCTTCGAGCTCAGTCCACTGGTCGCGGCGTATCGAGCGGTCGTCGAAGTCCTGCTCCTGATGTGGCGTGGAGACATCGGCGCTGCGCGCGACCGGATGCTGCATGCCGCGCTCGAGCTGCCCGTAGCTATGCCGTTCGCCGGACTCGGCGTCGTCGTCGCTCGACGGCTCGACCTGGCGGTTCTCGGTCACCTCGGGCCGTTCGCCAAGGCTCTCACTGCCGCACTTCCCGCGCCTCCGCGCATCGATCAGCTCGTGGATCGAGGCATCGAGGCGTTCCTGGCGGGCAACTCGGCCGAGGCTGCGGCGTGCATGCGGCTCTGGCGCGACCGCGGCGCTCCGCAGCCGACGCTGTCTGTTCCCGGACTCGAGGAGGCGATCGTCGTCACGCATGGTGCATCGTGGCGTCCGCATCGGATCGAGCCGCCCGAGATCGGTCTCGCCCAGCGACTGCGGGTGCAGATCACCAGCTGTTCGGATGACGAATGGCGTGTCGAGCGTCCGCTCGTCGTCGCAGCGGCACGCACTCTGACCTCGCCGTTCTCGCGCGGGCGAGTCGAGGCGATGATCGGCACCAGATCGCTGATCAAGGGTGACATCGCCATCGGCAGAGAGCACCTGACGATGGCGCGGAACCTCCTCGAGGTCTCCGGCGCGTCCGCCTGGGCGAGGGCGGTCGCCGTGCGCCTGGAGCGGGTGGAGGTCACCGACGGCGCAGCGACCGAAGATCCGCTCTCATCGTGCCGCCGAGTCTGGGCATCGATGCTCACCGCTCGAGAGCTGGAGGTCGCGATGCTGGTGGCCGGTGGTGCTCCAAACCGCGACATCGCCGACTCGCTCCACGTGTCGGTGCGCACGGTCGAGGTTCATCTGGGCAGGGTCTTCGCGAAGCTCGAGGTCAGGACCCGCGTCGAGCTGACGGTGCTGGCCCATCGCATCGGGCAGTTCGTCTGACCGTCGGAGTCAGCGGGGGAGCGACAGCATCTCGCCATCGGCCTCGGCGAGGCCGTCGGCGATGAGGGAGTCGATCGCACGGTCGCGCTGAAGAGGATCCGGCCACTCGGCGAGCACGGAGTCGATCAGGACCGCGTCAGGTGCAGCGGCTCGCAGGATCCGCAGCACGGCGCCTCTCGCCTGACGGTCAGAGCCCTCGAAGGTCGCTTGACGCCTCCGGGTGTCACCGGTGTCCGGCCGCCCTGCAGCCACCCACGCGCACACGCCGACCAAGGGACAGATCTCGCAGCGCGGCGACCGCGCCGTGCAGACGGTGGCGCCCAGCTCCATCGCCGCGGCGTTGAACACGGCGGATTCGGCGACATCCGCGGGGAGCAGCGAATCCATGAGCTCGAGATCGCGGCGCGAGGGCGGGCCCGGCTGCGCCTGGCCGAGGATCGCGCGTGCCATCACGCGACGAGTGTTGGTGTCGACGACGGGGTGTCGGTCGCCGTATGCGAAGACGGCCACAGCTCTGGCCGTGTAGTCGCCGATTCCCGAGAGCTTCAGCAGCGCATCCACGTCTTTGGGCACGACGCCCCCGTGTCGCTCCGTGATCTCGACGGCAGCGCGGTGCAGCCACAGGGCGCGGCGGGGATAGCCGAGATTGGCCCACTGCTGGAGCACATCGGAGGTCGAGGCGGCAGCCATCGCCGCGGGGGTGGGCCACCTGTCGAGCCACGCCTCGAGGTGCGGTATCACCCGGTTGACCGGTGTCTGCTGCAGCATGAACTCGCTGACCAGCGTTCCCCAGGCGCCGAAGTCCTCATGGAATCGAGGGCGCCTCCACGGCAGATCTCGTGCTGCGCCCCGATACCAGTCCGCAAGAGGCAGAGACACCGCGGAGGCGGGAAGCGATGTCGAGGGCACCTCGACAGCCTAGGCGAACCGGGATACTGGCGGGAGTCGAGGGCCGGTGGCGGCGCGAGCGAGGCGGAACGTGCGGTGGAGCATTCAGACGCATCGTAGGCTTGAGAGATGGTCTCGCCCGGCATCCTTCTCGTCGACAAACCAGCTGGGCTGACCAGCCACGACGTCGTCGCACGCACCAGGCGTGCGCTCGGCACCCGCAAGGTCGGGCATGCGGGAACCCTCGACCCCATGGCCACCGGTCTGCTCGTGATCGGGGTCGAAGGCGCGACGCGACTGCTCACGTACATCGTGGGAGCCGACAAGACCTACGAGGCCACGATCCGACTCGGGCAGACGACCGGCACGGACGACGCCGACGGTGAGATCCTGACGCGGGCCTCTGCCGAGTCATGGGAGTCGGTGACCCCCGAGCGAGTGTCCGCAGGGATCAGGGAGCTCACCGGTGCGATCTCCCAGGTGCCGAGCTCGGTGTCGGCGATCAAGGTCGATGGACGCCGCGCATACGACCGCGTGCGCGCGGGGGAGGAGGTCGTGCTGGCCGCCCGCGACGTCGCGGTCTCGCGCTTCGATCTCATCGCCGAGCGCTCCGGCGACGGGTTCCTGGATCTCGACGTCGTCGTCGACTGCTCCTCCGGCACCTACATCCGCTCGCTCGCTCGAGACCTGGGCACAGCGCTCGGAGTCGGCGGGCACCTGACGGCGCTGCGGCGCTCACGCGTGGGGGACTTCGACGTCGCGGATGCCGTGGCGGTCGACGATGTCGTGGAGACGGCGCTGCTCACACCGGCCGCCGCGGCCGCCAGGGTCCTCGACCCGCTGTCGGTGTCGGCCGAGGAAGCGAGAGATCTTCGTCACGGCAAGAGGCTCATGGGACAGGCCGATCGACTGACCGGCTCTCTGGCGGCCGCGATCGACGAGGAGGGCGTCCTCGTCGGCGTCGTCGAGAGACGCGGTGCTGACCTCAAGAGCGCCATGAACATGCCGGAGGCACCCAGATGATCCTCTGGTTGACCATCGCTCAGGTGGCGGTCGCGACCGCGGCGGGGCTGTTCTGCGTCGCCCTCGGTCTGGCCGGCCGGCGTCCGAGCGACTACACCGTCGGCGCGCTCGCCCTGGTCGAGCTGCTCCTCGTCGTCCAGGTCGTGGCCGCAATCGTGGCACCCTTGACCGGAAACCCTCCGACGGGCGACCTGCTCGAGTACTGGGTCTATCTCGTCTCCGCTGTGCTGCTGCCCATCGGCGCGGTGCTGTGGGCGCTGATGGAGAGGAGTCGCTGGAGCACAGTTATCCTCGGTGTGGCCGCTCTCGCCGTGGCGATCATGGTGTGGCGCATGCACGTCATCTGGACCGTTCAGGTGGCCTGAGCCGGTCGGGAGCGCATCCGCCCCTTCCCGCCCGGATCTAGAATGGAGGACGCTATGAGCGCCACCGTTCCCACCTCCCGCATGACCGGCATCGGCCGTGTCCTCGTGATCGTCTATGCCGTGATGGCGCTGGCGGCCACCGGCCGAAGCTTCGTGCAGATCTTCCGACAGTTCGACGAGGCGCCTCTCGCCTACTCCCTCTCGGCCCTCGCGGCTGTCGTGTACATCCTCGCCACGCTGGCGCTCGTTCTCGCGAGCCGACGCGGCTGGTACGCGGTGGCGTGGGTGGCGATCGTCTTCGAGCTCGCCGGAGTCCTCGTGGTCGGCGCTCTGAGCATCTTCTTCCCCGAACTGTTCCCGCACGACACGGTCTGGTCGATGTTCGGGCGAGGCTACCTGTTCATCCCGCTGGTGCTGCCGATCTTCGGCATCTGGTGGCTGCGCACGCACAGGCCGACGCGAGAGACTCGATCTGTTCTCCACGCCGAGGCCAGCGCATGATCGTCTTCCGCGACCCGAGCGAAGTGCCGGACGGCTTCGGCCCCTCCGCCGTGGCCATCGGAAAGTTCGACGGCGTGCACGCCGGTCACCGCGCGGTGATCCGGCGTCTGAAGGAGATCGCGGCGCAGTCGGGAGTCCGCGCCGTCGCCGTCACCTTCGACCGCAACCCACTCGCGGTGCTTCGACCGGATCGCTGCCCCGAGAACGTGGTCACGGTCGAGCGCAAGCTGGAGCTGCTGGGAGAACTCGGGCTCGACGCCACACTGCTTCTGACGTTCGACGAAGAACTCGCGGCGCGCAGCGCCGAAGACTTCGTGGCCAGCATCCTGACCGGTGCACTGCATGTGTCCACCGTCCTCGTCGGCAGGGACTTCCGGTTCGGGCGAGGCGGGGCAGGAGACCCCGAGCTCCTCAGAGAACTCGGGCCGAGGTACGGATTCACGGTCGAGGTCGTCGACGACGTGTTCCTCGACGGATCCGACCGTCGCGTCTCGTCCACGTGGATCCGTGAACTGCTGATGGCCGGCGATGTCACCGCGGCCGCCCGCGTGCTCGACCGCAACGTCGACGTGCGCGGCGAGGTGGTGCACGGACTCAAACGCGGACGCGAACTCGGTTTTCCCACCGCGAATCTCTCGGCTTCGGTCGATTCGTTCGTCCCCGCCGACGGGGTGTATGCCGGATGGCTCGTCGATCACGAGACGGGGTTCAGGCATCGGGCAGCCATCTCGGTGGGCACCAACCCCACTTTCGACGACGTTCTCGAGCGGCAGGTCGAGGCGCACGTGATCGGCGAGACCGATCTCGATCTGTACGGTCACGACGTGACCGTCGAGTTCGTCGAGCGTCTGCGTGGCATGGTCGCGTTCGAGGGGATCGAGAAGCTGAAGGCGCAGATGGCCGCCGACGTGACGGATGCCGAGAGCGTGCTGTCGCGCAGCTCCAGCTGAACTCCGGTCGAACTCTGCGTGTCCTGATCTGCGTCGCTCAGGTCGCATGGCATAGAATGGGCCTCGGTGGTCCTTGATCCTCGCGCGTCATTCGCTCGTAGACGATCACCGGAAATACTGTTCGTACGGTCCTGGCTCACGCCACACGCGGACACCGAGAACGGCCGACGCATCCCACGGATGCTCCGGCCTTCACGCTCAGGAGGAGCATGCCGACCACGGCAACCGCCGCAACACGGCGCAAGAAGACGTCTCGTCGCGACGATGAGGCACCCCTCATCCCGATCCTCGCCCGCAAGGTGCGTGAGATCGAGGCGAAGTCGCAGCGGGGAAAGCTCGGACCCACGAACCGGGTCAAGTTCCAGGTCATCGCGTTCCTGGTGCGTGAAGAGCGCGCACGGGTCAAGGCCGATCCTGAGATCGCGGATGCCGCCCGCGCCGAGCTGCTCAAGCGGCTCGACGGCGTGGCGACGATCCTTGCGAAGACCGCAGCGCGCGACACTTCGCTGATCCAGCTTCTCGAGGCCGATCAGGCGACCTCGCCTGTTGCGAAGCGCATGCGACGCGACTGGCTGCTCGAGTCGGGAGCGGAACTCGCTCCCGAAGAGCTCATCATCGCCGACGTCGCTCCCGTGCAGACGCCGATGGTGTCCGCGGGGATCCCCGAGCGTCAGGTCACACCGCCCTCCGTCGAGGCGCGCCAGCTGGCGAATCCGTTCCTCGCCCCCGATCTCACCCCGCGCGCCGCCACGACTCCGCGTCGACGCCTGGACGGCTGGGAGCTCATGGGCCCCCTGTACAAGGCGTTCGAGACCGGAGCCGGGGGAGGAGCCGCGAGCATGGACCTGCCGCCGGCCCCCGAGTACGACCACCTCTCTCCCAAGGGCCTCGAGGTCATGGTGCACCAGTCGCGCTTCCTCGAAGCGGTGCGCGAAGGACACAGGAGCTTCCTGCTCGCTGACGAACCGGGCCTCGGCAAGACCGCGCAGTCGGTGCTGGCCGCATCCGTCGCCGGCGCCTACCCGCTGCTCGTCGTCGTGCCCAACGTCGTCAAGATGAACTGGGCGCGAGAGGTCGAGCGGTGGACCCCGCAGCGCAGGGCGACCGTGATCCAGGGCGACGGCACCGACATCGACGCGTTCGCCGACGTGTTCATCGTGAACTACGAGATCCTCGACCGTCACATGTCGTGGCTCGCCTCGATCGGTCTTCGCGGCATGGTCGTCGACGAGGCGCACTTCATCAAGAACCTCAGCTCGCAGCGTTCGCAGAACGTGCTGTCGCTGGCGAACCGCGTGCGCGAGCGCACTCCAGGCGGCAAGCCGCTGATGCTCGCGCTCACAGGCACACCGCTCATCAACGACGTCGAGGACTTCGACGCGATCTGGCGCTTCCTCGGCTGGACCACAGGCGAGAAGCCGGGCCCGGAGCTGATGGAGAAGCTCGACGCGACCGGCTTCACCCCCGCCGACAAGGCGTTCTACCCGGAGGCCCGCGAAGCGGTGATCTCGATGGGGATCGTCCGGCGCAAGAAGAAGGACGTCGCAGCCGATCTGCCCGACAAGCTCATCGCGGACCTCCCGGTGCAGCTGGATGACGAGTTCGGCCGCGGCATCCGTCAGGCCGAGCGCGAGCTGGGCGAGCGGCTCGCCGCCCGCTACCGGCGGATCATCGAGGCGCGAGGGGATCGCGGACTCGCACCGGGCGAGATCGACCAGGACATCGTGCGCCTGGTCGCTCAGAACGAGCTCGAGGAGTCGAAGGCCGCAGGCACCGGCGGAGACAACGTCTTCACCATGGTGCGCCGCATCGGACAGGCGAAGGCGCATCTGGCGGCCGACTATGCGGCCCAGCTCCAGCGCTCCGTGGGCAAGGTCGTGTTCTTCGCGAAGCACATCGACGTGATGGATCAGGCCGAGGCGCACTTCGCCTCCGCCGGCATCCGGTCGGTCTCGATCCGCGGCGACCAGACCTCGACCGTCCGTCAGCAGGCGATCGACGACTTCAACAGCGACCCCGCCGTGGGTATCGCGGTGTGCTCGTTGACCGCTGCCGGTGTCGGTCTGAACCTGCAGGCGGCGTCGAACGTGGTCTTGGCGGAACTGTCGTGGACCGCGGCCGAGCAGACGCAGGCGATCGACCGGGTGCACCGCATCGGTCAGGACGAGCCGGTGACCGCCTGGCGGATCATCGCGGCGCACACCATCGACGCGAAGATCGCAGAGCTCATCGATCAGAAGCAGGGTCTCGCAGCTCGTGCGCTCGACGGCGAGGCACTCGACGAGGCTGCCGCCGAGCCCGTGCAGCTGGGCGCCCTCATGCATCTGCTGCGGGAGGCGCTCGGAGCCGTGTGACACACGCTTGATTCCACGGAGATCGGCGTTAAGAACTTCGGTTCTTGACGCCGATTTCTGGTGTTCGGTGACATGTTCGCTCATTTCTCGCTGATCGTCTCGAATCGTCGGCAAGATCCTCGGTTTTCATCGTCTCGAATGGCGCCCGGTCGGCTCGGAGCGCTAGTGTCGATCGCAGGCATCGTCGCCTGTTCCCCCTTCCCCTGAACCGTCTGAGGCAAGCATGAAGATCGGCATTCTGACGAGCGGTGGCGACTGCCCCGGACTCAACGCGGTCATCCGCGGCATCGTGCTCAAGGGCACCACCACCTACGACCTCGAGTTCGTCGGCATCCGCGACGGCTGGCGCGGCGTGGTCGACGGCGACTTCTTCCCCCTCACACGACACGAGGTGAAGGGTCTCTCGAAGGTCGGCGGCACGATTCTGGGCACCAGTCGCACGAATCCCTACGAGGGTGAGCGCGGTGGCGCCGAGAACATCGCCAAGACGCTGTACGGGCACAAGATCGACGGCATCATCGCGATCGGCGGCGAGGGCACTCTCGCAGCAGCAGACCGCCTCGCCAAGGACGGCATCAACGTCATCGGTGTGCCGAAGACGATCGACAACGACCTTCGCGCCACGGACTACTCGTTCGGTTTCGACACGGCCGTCAACATCGCCACGGACGCGATGGACCGCCTGCGCACCACGGGAGACTCGCACCAGCGCTGCATGGTCGCGGAGGTCATGGGTCGTCACGTCGGCTGGATCGCTCTGCACGCGGGCATGGCGGCGGGCGCGCACGCCATCTGCATCCCCGAGGTGCCGATGTCCATCGATGACATCACCGCTCTCGTCTCCAGCGCGCATGACCGTGGTCGTGCACCGCTCGTGGTCGTCTCCGAGGGGTTCAAGCTGCTCGGCATGGACGAGGCTTACAGCGACAAGGGCCTCGATGCCTTCAACCGCCCTCGTCTCGGCGGCATCGGCGATCAGCTCGCTCCCGCGATCGAGCGCATCACGGGCATCGAGACCCGCGCGACGATCCTCGGACACATCCAGCGAGGCGGATCACCGTCTGCGTTCGACCGTGTGCTCGCGACCCGCCTCGGACTCCACGCGGCCGACGCGATCGTCGAGAAGGCATGGGGCCAGATGGTCGCGATGCAGGGCACCGACATCGTCCGCGTCCCGTTCGCAGAGGCACTGGGCGAGCTGAACACGGTTCCCCGCAGCCGCTACGACGAGGCTGCAGCGCTCTTCGGCTGAGACCGGAGCAGGCCGTGCCTTCGGCATCCGCCTGCTCCCCGTCACCCCGCACGGGTGTGGAGGCGAGAACAGGGCTACCGACGCGAATCAGGAGGACTCCGACTGAACTCTCCTGATCTCAGGCGGTCGTCCTGAACCCAGTTGGTGACGCCAGTCATCCCCGACGATGCGACTGCTGGGCGATCGCCGCACGCACCATGTTCAGGACCAGTTGTGGTTGGAAAATCACCTGGTGACAGTCGAGTCGGAGCACGGTGTAACCGCGCAAGCGCAATCGAGCGTCTCCCTCGATGTCGCGCCGTCGATCCTGGGCGCTGCTGTGATGGGCGAATCCGTCCAACTGGACCGCGAGGCGATCACCGATCAGGGCATCCAGCGGGTGCCCGTCGACCCACACCTGCTGGACGACGACCACCCCGATCGAGCGCATCAGGATGACGAAGTGGGTCTCGAGCCCGGAATCGGACAGGACGTCAGCGACCGCAGCGATGCGTGATGCCCGCGCACTGCGCCATTCGATGCGACTCAGGACCTCCGGGGCGATCAGGCGCCTGTGGAGGGCGGACTGCCAGACGGCGAGCGCCGTGGCGGGTTCCTGGCATCGCGCGACCTGATGCAGCACGTTGATCAGCGGATCCAGAACAGCGTGTGGTCCGATCGGTGCCGGTCCGGAGGACCAGTGCACGTGCAGGCCGGCAGAGTCGAATCGCCCCGCATTCGGAGCGACGGCGATGTGGAACTCGGCGGTGTGCGGCTCCGTCGCGCTCGTGAAGCCAGTCCTCCAGTCGCATGCAGTCACTCTGCAGCCGCACTCTCCCTGGTGGGACCCGGCAGCTCTGATGTGAATCGAATCGGATCAATCGCCGAATGTGCAGGAGTGAGTGCGGCTGTCGGAAGCAGGAGAACAGCGCGAGATCAGGCTGATGCTGTGTGGTGCGTCCTGATCTCAGCCGGTCGCCCTGAACTCAGATCACCGAGTGTCGAGCGTCACTCCGAGGCGAGGCCCACCGTGTCGAGGATCCAGGCGAGCTCGAAAGCGCGCTCCTTCCACGAGTTGTAGCGACCACTGACACCGCCGTGACCGGCGACCATCTCGCACTTGAGCAGAGCGTCGGATGCTCCGGCGACGCGGAGGGCGGCGATCCACTTCGCGGGCTCGACGTAGAGGACTCGGGTGTCGTTGAGCGAGGTCACCGCCAGGATCCGCGGATAGTCCACTCCGTCCCGCACGTTCTCGTACGGCGAGTACGACTTCATGTACTCGTAGACGTCGGCGCCGTGCAGCGGGTCGCCCCACTCGTCCCACTCGATCACCGTCAGGGGGAGCGAGGGGTCGAGGATCGTCGTGAGCGCGTCGACGAACGGCACAGCCGCCAGGACTCCGGCGAAGAGCTCGGGGGCGAGGTTCGTCACGGCTCCCATGAGGAGCCCGCCGGCGCTTCCGCCCTCGGCGACGAGGCGCTCAGGAGACGTCACTCCCTGCTCGATGAGGTGCTCGGCGCACGCGACGAAGTCGGTGAAGGTGTTGCGCTTGTTCAGCAGCTTGCCGTCCTCGTACCATTGCCGACCCATCTCACCGCCGCCGCGGACGTGCGCCACGGCGAAGACGATTCCTCGGTCGAGCTCTGAGAGCCGCGCGACCGAGAAGCCGGGATCGATCGAGTGCTCGTACGATCCGTAGCCGTAGAGGTGCACAGGTCGCACTTCCGAGCCCGGCTCGCCGAACGAGCGCTTCCAGACGAGAGAGATGGGCACCCGGGTGCCGTCCGATGCCGTCGCCCAGTCGCGCTTCTGCCCGTAGTCGAGAGGGTCGTACCCGCCGAGCACGGCGACCTGCTTGCGCAGGTGCAGTTCCCGCGTGGCGAGGTCCAGCTCGTAGACGGTCCCCGGGGTCACGAACGACGTGTAGCCGAGCCGGAGGAACGGCGAGTGCCACTCCGGGTTGCCGCTGACTCCGGCCGAATAGAGCGGCTCGTCGAAGACGATGTCGTTCACCGCGTCGGTCGCGTAGTCGAGCAGCCCGACACGCTCGAGCCCCTCGCGGCGGTATTCCACCGTCGCGAAATCGCGGAACGCATCCATCCCGAGCAACCGGCGTCCCGGTTCATGTGCGAGGACCACATGACGGTCTCCCTGCGGGTCGGATGCCGGCACCGAGACGAGCTCGAAGTCCAGCGCGTCGTCGTTGTGCAGGATGTAGAGGCGGTCCTCGCCCTCGACCACGGCGTGCTCGAGGGAGTACTCGACGCCCTCACGGCGCGGCCAGACGATCTGAGGTGCGGCGGTCAGATCGCCCTCGAGATCGACGAGATACTCCTCGCTGGTGATGCTCGATCCGACAGCGATCACGAGGTACCTGCGGCTGCGGGTGATGCCTGCTCCGAGCCAGTACTTCTCGTCGGGCTCGTGAAAGAGCTTCACGTCGTCCGCGACGGGGGTGCCGAGGCGATGCAGCCACAGCGTGTCAGGACGCCACGCGTCATCACGGGTGGTGTAGAGGATCCCGGTTCCGTCGGGCGTGAAGAACGCGCCACCGGTGTCGGGGATCTCATCGGGGAGAGTCTCTCCGGTGATGAGGTCGCGCACATGCACCGTATAGAGCTCGTCTCCCTCGAAATCCGTGGCCCAGAGCAGCTTCGTCGCATCGTCCGAGGTGTCGAACGCGCCGAGCGAGAAGAACTCGTGCCCTTCGGCTTCGACGTTGCCGTCGAGCAGCACGGCCTCGCCGGGCACTGCAACGCCAGGTTCCAGCACCGGAGGAGTCCAGTCGTCCTCGGCAGCCGCGGTCCGGCAGTGGATGCCGTACTGCGCGCCCTCCTCGGTGCGGCTGTAGTACCACCAGTTCCCGCGACGCGTCGGCACGGAGAGGTCGGTCTCCTGCACGCGGCCCTTGATCTCGTGGAAGAGCGTGTCGCGCAGATCCGCCAGGTGTGCGAGCTCGTGCTCGGTGTGGGCGTTCTCGGCCTCGAGGTGTGCGATCACCTCGGAGGAGTCCTTCTCGCGGAGCCATTCGTAGGGATCATCGAATGTGTCGCCGTGGTGCGTGCGGAGGGTCGAGCGGCGGTCTGCGATCGGGGCATCAGTCACGAGTTCCACGCTAGCCCAGGTCGAGTTGACCGGTACCCGAGAGGGTGGGAGGATCTACCGGGGCCGGTTAACGGAAGTAAAACCCACGGTGAACTCTTCGTTCGTCACGTCGATCCCGTCGACACCTCTCCTTTCTTCCTCAACGACCGAAAGCGAACGGTGGAAACCGCAGCCCTCATCGTCGTGCTGGTTATCGCGCTGGCACTCTTCTTCGACTTCACCAACGGGTTTCACGACACGGCCAACGCGATGGCGACCCCCATCGCGACGGGCGCACTCAAGCCCAAGACAGCGGTCCTTCTCGCGGCGGTGCTGAACCTCGTCGGCGCGTTCCTCTCGACCGAGGTCTCCAAGACCGTGTCGCACGGGATCATCCGCGAGGACACGATCCAGGGCGATGTGTTCCTCCCGATGATCTTCGCCGGTCTCATCGGCGCCATCACCTGGAACATGCTGACCTGGCTCCTGGGCCTGCCCTCGAGCTCGTCCCACGCGCTTTTCGGCGGTCTCATCGGAGCAACGCTGGTCGGCGTCGGGGTCGGCGGCATCGACTTCGGCATGGTGCTGTCGAAGATCATCCTCCCGGCACTCATCGCCCCGCTGACGGCCGGCATCATCGCGTTCGCGGCGACCAAGCTCGCGTACTCGATCACCCGGCGCTACGACGGCAAGCCCGACGGGCGGGACGGTTTCCGCTGGGGTCAGATCTTCACGTCATCGCTGGTGGCCCTCGCGCACGGCACGAACGACGCCCAGAAGACGATGGGCGTGATCACCCTCGCGCTCATCACGGTCGGCTGGCAGAACAGCGAGCAGGCGGACCCGTATCTCTGGGTCATCATCGCCTGTGCGGTCACGATCGCTCTCGGCACGTATCTCGGAGGGTGGCGGATCATCCGCACGCTCGGCAAGGGCCTGACCGAGGTCAAGCCCGCGCAGGGCTTCTCGGCGGAGAGCTCGACAGCCGCGACAATCCTCGCCTCCAGCGCCTTCGGCTTCGCTCTGTCGACCACGCAGGTGGCATCGGGTTCGGTCATCGGCTCGGGCCTCGGCCGACGGGGGTCGACGGTTCGCTGGCGGACCGCCGGTCGAATCGCCATCGGCTGGCTCCTCACACTTCCGGCGGCAGGTGCTGTCGGCGCTCTCGCGGCCCTGCTGATCACATGGCTCGGACTCTGGGGCATCGCGATCGACACCGTCCTCGCACTCGCCGTGATCATCGGCCTGTTCCTGCGCTCACGCAAAGATGCAGTGACCTCGGCGAACGCGATGAGCGACGTCGCCGAGTCGGGGCTCGCGATCGAGCACCCGGACACGACGCCGCCCACGCGCAGGCAGCAGCGGATCATCGAGGCCAAGGCCGAGGCGAAGGCCCGCGCAGAGGCGCGAGAGAAGGCCAAGGCCAAGGCCAGATCGGATGCGAAGGCGAAAGCTGCGGCGAAGGCCGCGAAGAAGGCGCCGAAGACGGGCGTCGTGACGCAGACGGACAGCCCGGAGAAGACGAACAGCGAGGAGTCGAAGTGAGTGTCGGCATCGACTGGGGCGCATTCGTCCAGGTGTTCCTCGCCGCTCTGATCGGCGCCTGCGCCGTGGTGACGTTCTACGCGTTCGGTCTGCGTCTGCTGGTCCGCAGCGGACACGCGCCGGTCGTGAGTCCGGCGGAGTTCACCGACGCCATCACCGTGATCTCTGAGAAGGAGCTCAAGCGGGCGGCGAAGCAGGCCGCCAAGGCGGCGAAGAAGAGTCCTCTCACCGAGGCGCAGCGACGCATCGCGCTGTACGGCGCCTACGGGTGCTTCGCGCTGTGTGCGGTGGCCGTGGTGGCCGGCATCCTGATCATCGTCGTCGGGCACTGACCGGAGTGTCCGGCGGCGTCCGGATTCAGCGCAGAAGGCCGGTGACGAGGTCGTCCACGATCTCGTCGGTCGACGTGTCGGGATCGATCGGAGACGTCAGCCGATCGAGCAGAAGCCCGTCGATCGCGTAGTGGAACAGCGCGATCTCGCGTCGGCCGCCGGGAAGCCCCGCTGCCGTGTTGAACGCGACATCCGCATCGAAGCCCGCTCGCTGCCATGCCCCCAGGAGGGCGGCCAGCTCGGGGCGACGGCTGCTTTCGAGCCTCAGCTCGAACAGCGCCAGCGTGACGTCGCGGTCGTCGGTCAGACGACGCACGATGTCTCTGACGTAGTCGGCGAAGAGCTCCCTGCTCGGCTGCTCGGATGATCGGCGGGCGAGGTCATCGTCGCTGGGGGCGAGACGTTCGCCGATCCGCTCGACGAGGCCCTCGATGAGCGCATCCCGACTGCGGAAGTAGTTCGAGGTGGTGCCCACCGGCACGCCGGCCACCATGTCGACGGCGCGGTGCGTGAGCCCGCGAGAACCGTCCGTCGCCAGGACGCTCAGCCCCGCATCCGCGATGTTCCGTCGCCTCGTCTCGTTCTTCGCCATCCGAGCACACTATCGCGACTACTACAGCTGCCGTGGAGGTGTCATGGTCCGATGTCGCCGTGCGGCCTAGGCTGAGACCATGCCAGTGCCTTCCGACAGCGAGTTCGTCTTCGGTCGCCATGATCCCGCGAGTCACGTCATCATCCACGTGAGCGACCCGCACTTCCTGGCGAACGGCGTGCGGCTCGGCGGACGCTTCGACGTCGAGTCGAACTTCGCCCGCACTCTCGAGGCGATCAGGGCTGTGCATCCGCACCCGGCGGCGATCGTCATCACCGGAGACCTGGCGGATCTGGGGGAGCCGGACGCGTATCGCCGGCTCCGTCGTGCAGTGGAGCCCGTCGCGCAAGAGCTGGCGGCGCCGATCGTGTGGGTGGCAGGCAACCACGATGAGCGCCCGGCCCTGCGAGAGGGGCTGCTCGATCTGCCTCCGACTCAGGAGCCGGTGACGGGGGTATGGGACCTCGACGGGCTGAGACTGATCGCGCTCGACACGAGTGTGCCGGGGTGGCATCACGGTGACCTGGACGCCGGTCAGCTCTCGTGGTTGGCGGAGATCCTGAGTGAACCGGCGCCGCACGGCACTCTGCTCGCGATGCACCACCCGCCGCTGCCGAGCCACCTGCCGCTCTTCGACATCCTCGAGCTGCGGCACCAGGACGAACTGGCGGCGGTCATCCGCGATACGGACGTGCGCGGCATCCTGGCCGGTCACCTGCACTACTCCTCGCACGGCACGTTCGCGGGCGTGCCGGTCAGCGTGGCTTCGGCGACCTGCTACACCATGAATGTCGCGCGCCCCGCCGCCGACGTGAACGGCATGGATGCCGCGCAGGCCTTCCAGATCGTGCATGTGCGTCCTGAGACGATCACCCACACCGTGGTGCCCGTGACGGACGCGCCGACCGGAGATCACTTCTCGCTGGCATGGCTCGAGAGGATGGCGCGACTCAGCCCCGACGAACGACTCGAGGCCTTCTCGCGCAAACGCTGACCCGCCGTCGTATCCCTGGCGGCGCATGCACGCAGGCGTAGACTGGGAGCATCCCCCGCACCACACACTCGCCACTACCCACAAGGATGTGACATGGCTTCTGCCGCGCCTGCCCCCACCCGCACCGAGACCGACTCTCTCGGGAGCATGGAGATTCCCGCCGACGCGTACTGGGGGATCCACACTGCCCGCGCCGACGCGAACTTCCCGATCACGAAGCGCCCGATCTCGGTCTATCCCGACCTCGTCGTCGCGCTGGCCATGGTCAAGCAGGCCAGCGCCAGGGCCAACCGCGAGATCGGGGTCCTCGACCCCGAGCGCGCCGATCTGATCGACCGAGCCGCTCAGCGTGTGATCGACGGCGAGTTCCACGACCAGTTCACCGTCGGGGTGATCCAGGGCGGCGCCGGCACCTCGACGAACATGAACGCCAACGAGGTCATCACCAACATCGCGCTCGAGCTCGCCGGGCGTGAGAAGGGCGACTACGCGTTCCTGTCGCCGATCGATCACACCAACCGCAGCCAGTCGACCAACGACGTCTACCCGACCGCTGTCAAGATCGGTCTGTCGCTGACGCTCCGGTCACTGCTCGAAGAGCTCGATCTGCTGCGCATCTCGTTCCTGCACAAGTCGCATGAGTTCCACGACGTGCTCAAGGTCGGACGCACCCAGCTGCAGGACGCTGTGCCGATGACTCTGGGCCAGGAGTTCCACGGCTTCGCCTCGACCCTCGGCTACGACCACACGCGCCTCACCGAGAACGCGTCACTGATGTTCGAGATCAACATGGGCGCCACGGCCATCGGCACGGGCATCACGACCCACTCCGACTACGCGCCCGCCGTGCTGAAGCACCTGCGCGAGATCACCGAGCTCGACCTGGTCACCTCCGCCGACCTCGTCGAGGCGACGAGCGACACCGGGTCGTTCATGTCCTTCTCCTCGACGCTGAAGCGCAACGCGATGAAGCTGTCGAAGATCTGCAACGACCTGCGACTGCTGTCGTCTGGTCCGCAGGCGGGCTTCGGCGAGATCAACCTGCCCGCCATGCAGGCTGGTTCCAGCATCATGCCCGGCAAGGTGAACCCGGTGATCCCGGAGGTCGTCAACCAGGTGGCGTTCGCGGTCGCGGGTGCGGACATGACGGTGACGATGGCAGCCGAGGCGGGGCAGCTTCAGCTCAACGCCTTCGAGCCCGTGATCGCTCACTCGATCTTCCAGTCGATCACCTGGATGCGCCAGGCGATGTGGACGCTGCGCGTCAACTGCGTCGACGGCATCACGGCGAACCGCGATCGTCTCGGCGCCATGGTCGGCGCCTCGGTCGGCGTCATCACCGCGCTCACGCCGTTCATCGGATACGCTGCCGCAGCTGCTCTGGCCAAGACCGCCCTCCTGACCAACCGGAACGTGGCCGACCTGGTCGTCGAGGCCGGCTTGATGTCGCGTGAAGAGGTCATCAAGCAGCTGTCGCCCGCGCGTCTGTCCGGACTCGAGGCGATCACCGCTGCGATTCCGGTGATCTCGTCCGAGGACCTCATCGAGATCTGATCTGCGAGAAGGGGCCCCGGCGCATCCGCCGGGGCCCCTTCTCATATCCGCGTCCGGCTCAGTCCAGCACGCGGCAGTGGGTGGTGAGCTCGCCGATCCCGTCGATGCCGACTGTCACGGTCGAACGATCGCGGAGGAAGATCTGCGGGTCACGGGAGTAGCCGGCTCCTCCGGGGCTGCCGGTGGAGATCAGCGTGCCGGGCAGCAGCGTGAGCGACTGCGAGAGGTGTGCGATGAGCTTCGCGACCGATCGGACCATCTGGTCGGTGCTCGCGTCCTGCACGGTCTGGCCGTCCACGACGGCCCAGATGTGCAGGTCCTGAGGGTCGGCGATCTCGTCGGCCGTGACGGCGAACGGACCGGTCGGGGTGAAGCCGTCGAAGGACTTGCACCGTGACCACTGCGCCTCAGAGAACTGCACGTTGCGTGCGGTGATGTCGTTGACGACGGTGTAGCCCCAGACGTACGACAGGGCGTCGGCCTCTGCGACGTCTTTCGCAGGCGTGCCGATCAGCACGCCGAGCTCCGCCTCGTAGTCCACGGCCTCGCTCAGTGCTCGCGGCCACGACGTCGTCTGCTGATGGCCCGTGAGCGAATTGGGCCACAGGGTGAAGACGGTCGGAGCCGCGTCGGTCTTCAGGCCGAGCTCGCTCGAGTGTGCGGCGTAGTTCAGGCCGACCGCGAGCACCGCGGGGGGAGCGATGACCGCGGACGCGAATGACCAGCCCTCGAGCGGATGCCGGGTGGCGGTGCCGCTCTCGACAGCGGCGCGAAGCGCGGAGAGCATCTGCTCACCGCCCTCGATCAGCTGCTGAAGCGTCGCAGGGGGGTCGGGAAGAAGATCGGAGACGAGGATGGCATCGGCACCCTCCACCACTGCGAGATGCGCAGCAGGGGAGTCGGCACGACGCAGATGAGCGAACCGCATGCTCCTACGCTATCCGCTGCCCGGCTCGATTGCCTGGAGGAAGTCACCAGACCCGGGGGAAGTTGGTTGTTCGCCATATGCTTTGGCTATGAGTTCCGGAGGACCGTCCCAGCCATCGCCGTACACGCCGCCGCCAGCACAGCAGCAGCCCCCGGCGTATCCTCAGCAGCCCCAGGCCTATCCTCAGCAGCCGCAGGCCGGTCCGCCGCAGTACTCCGCTCAGCAATACGCGCAGTCGAGCTATGCGCCGACGCAGTTCTCGCAGCGTCCGGACTACGCGTCGGTGCTGGCCCAGCCGACCCCGTATTCCCCTCCGGCCCCTGCCGCCCCTTCGCCTGCCCCCGGTCTTCCTGCACTGCCCGCGGCGCGCCGAGGCGGACGAGTCGCCCTGTTCTCGCTGTTCGGTTTCCTCGGTCTGCTGTTGCTCGGCCTGATCGCCTACTTCGGGCTGTTCCTCGGCCCGCTCGCATCGATCATCGGGCTCGTGCTCGCGCTCGTGCCGCTCGCGATCGTCTTCTTCGTCGTGCGCATGATCGACCGGTGGGAGCCCGAGCCCAAGTCGCTCGTGTTCTTCGCGATCGCCTGGGGTGCCATCGCCGCCGTGGGACTCACCCTTCTCGTCGACCTGGGGCTGACCGCCGTCCTGGGGCTCAGGGGTGAGGTCGCGGGCGCTGTGATCCAGGCTCCCATCGTCGAGGAGTTCTGGAAGGGCTTCGGAGTCTTCCTGATCTTCCTCATCGCGCGTCGGTCCTTCGACGGACCGGTCGACGGAGTCGTCTACGGCGCGCTGGTGGGTGCCGGCTTCGCGTTCACCGAGAACATCCAGTACTTCGCGATCAGCCTCATCGAGGGCGGGGGAGAGCAGCTGACGGTGACGTTCATCCTGCGTGCGATCATGTCGCCGTTCGCGCACGCCATGTTCACATCGCTCACCGGCCTCGCAATCGGCCTCGCCGCTCGACGTCACGCATCCACAGGTGCAGCGCTCGGCTTCGGCCTTCTCGGGATGCTGGGCGCGATGGTGCTGCACGGCCTGTGGAACGGCTCGTCCTTCGCGAACTTCTTCCTCCTCTACTTCGTCCTCCAGGTGCCCCTGTTCGTCGGGTTCATCTTCGGCATCATCGCCTTGCGGCGAGAGGAATCGCGCTTGACGAAGGCTCGTCTGGGCGATTACGCGGCTGCAGGATGGTTCACCCCTGAAGAGGTCACGATGCTGGCGACCCCGGCGGGGCGCAAGACCGGCCTCGCCTGGGCCTCGCAGCTGCGCGGCGATCGACGTCCCCTGATGCGCGAGTTCATCAAGGACGCGACGATGCTGGCTTCCGTCCGTCAGCGGGCGATCACGGGCCGCGACCCGATGGCCCCGGCAGACGAACAGGCCCTGCTCGCACGCACACGCGCCACGCGGGCAGCACTGCTGGCGTATTGAAGGAGGCTGGGCCATGGCCGTCTTCATCCTCGTTCACGGAGCGGGAGACACGGGATGGTCATGGCATCGCGTCGCAGCCGCACTGAGGGATCGCGGACACGAGGTGATCGCGCCCGACCTGCCGGGTGATGACGAGTCGCTCACTCTCATCGACTATGCGGATGCCGTCGTGGATGCGGTCGGCGGACGACGAGGCGGAGTCGTGGTCGGTCACTCGTTCGGCGGACTCACTGCGCCGATCGTCGCCGAGAAGGTCGCAGCTGACGCCCTCGTGATGCTCGCGGCGATGATCCCGATGCCGGGGGAGTCGCCGGGAGAGTGGTGGTCGAACACCGGGTTCGCCGCCGCGGTGAAGGCGCAGGCGGCTCGCGACGGCGGTGTGACCGGAAACGATGATCCCCTCGTCGGCTTCTATCACGACGTGCCGCGAGCGCTGGCCGAGGAGGCGATGGGTCGCGAGAGGGCGCATCCGTCCGAAGCCTCGATGGCTGCGCCCTGGCCGCTCACCGCCTGGCCGAGCGTGCCGACGAAGTTCATCGTCTGCACGGAGGACAGGTTCTTCCCGTCTGAGTTCCTCCGGGACCTCGCTCTCGAGCGCCTGGGCGTCGTCGCTGACGAGATCCTGGCAGGCCATTGCGTCGCGCTCAGCAGACCGGACGAGCTCGCATCGTTGCTCGTCGAGTACTCGGCGGAGGCGCATCACGTCTGATGTTGACGCGAGAGACGAGTGCCCCGCAGCAAGACTCAGCGCCCGGTGCTGCGGCGATGCCTGCATGTCTACCCGGGCGCTGAGTTGATCTGTAAACAGGGTGCACCCGGTGCGGGCGGGTGTCAAGGGCTTGGAGGGTTCGAGTCGGCACACATCGCCGTTTCGCCCTCAGCGGAGCGATCCCGTTGACCGGCGACCCACGGCTCAGGTTTGATGGAGAGCATGACTGATCGCACAAAGCCTGAGTTCGACGCACCCACCGGGCCCGCCCCCGCGGAGCTCGTCATCCGAGACCTCATCGAGGGAGACGGCGCCGAGGCAAAGCCCGGCGACACCGTGACCGTGCACTATGCCGGTGTTGAGTTCGATTCGGGCGAGGAGTTCGACTCGTCGTGGGGTCGCGGAGAGACCATCCAGTTCCCGCTTCGCGGCCTGATCCAGGGCTGGCAGGACGGCATCCCCGGTATGAAGGAGGGCGGACGGCGTGAGCTCGTCATTCCGCCGCACCTGGCATACGGCCCCGTCGGCGGAGGCCACTTCCTCTCGGGAAAGACCCTCATCTTCATCATCGATCTCGTCGCCGTAGGCTGACCCGATCAAAGCCGGAAGGCGCCGAGACCCTCGTGGGTCCGGCGCCTTCTCCGTTGCAGGAGGTGAATCTGCGTGTTCGGGGAATACATGCATGTGCATGTAAGTTGTAACGCGTGACGCCGTGAACACGGCCCCTCATCCGTTGCCGCGTACTGCGGCTGATGTCTCCCGAGGAGAAACCATGACCAGCATCGACATTCCCGGTTACCGTCCCGGCACCTGGGTGCTCGACCCGTCGCACAGCGAGGTCACCTTCAGCGTGCGCCACATGATGATCTCGAAAGTGCGGGGCACCTTCGGCGTCAAGAGCGCGACCCTGATCGCCCCCGAGAACCCCCTCGAGGCCCGCGTCGAAGCGAGCGTCGACGTCACGTCGATCGACACGAAGGACGAGGGGCGCGACACGCACCTCCGTTCCGGTGACTTCTTCGACACCGAGAACTTCCCGACGATGGAGTTCGTGTCGACCGGTGCGCGCGCCGAGGGCGGCGAGCTCTTCGTCGACGGCGACCTCACCATCCGCGGCATCACCAAGCCCGTCAGCTTCGAGCTCGACTTCGGCGGTTTCGGCTCCGACCCGTGGGGCAACTACAAGGCCGGCGCTTCGGCCAAGACGGTCATCAACCGCGAGGACTTCGGCCTGACGTGGAACGCAGCACTCGAGACCGGCGGAGTGCTGGTCGGCAAGGACGTCACGATCAGCCTCGACCTGCAGGGCGCTCTGCAGCAGGACTGATCGCCTGATCTCGAGAACCCCGGGCCCATCAGGGCTCGGGGTTCTCTGCGTCGTACGCACGGAACCCCGGGCTGCGCCGTGCGAGCAGCGCGACCAGAGCGATCACGAGCAATCCGCCGAGCAGCGGGGGGAACCAGAGAGTGGTGAGGGTCGCGAGCGTGCCGGCGTAGAGGGCGCCGATGCGAGGGCCACCGGCGACGACGATGATGAAGACGCCCTGCAGGCGGCCGCGCATCGCGTCTGGCACTGCCGCCTGCATCATGGTGTTGCGGTAGATCGAGCTCACGTTGTCGGATGCGCCCGAGAGGGCGAGTGCCACGCACGCCGCGACGATCAGCCAGACATTCGGAGCCTGTTCGGTCGCCCCGCCGGAGAGGGCCCCGGCCACCAGGACCGCGCCGAACAAAAGGATGGATGCGCCGTAGGCCTCGACCGCCCGCTCGATGCCGCGCCCGTGCCAGCGATACTGCACGACCCGTCCGGAGAAGAGGCTCGAAACGAACGTGCCCGCTGCGACGGCTGCGGTGAGGATGCCGGTCGTCACCGCTCCTCCGCCGAGGAGGACCGTTCCGAGAGCCGGGAACAGCACGAGCGGCTGCCCGAAAGTCATTGCGATGATGTCGACGACGTATTGCATCCGGATGTTGCTCGCTCGGCGCAGGAACCGCCACCCGTCCACGAGCGACGCGAAGCCCGGCCTCACGATCTCACCCTCGGGGCGAAGCGGAGGCAGGCTCCACAGTCCGAGGAACATCGACAGCATCAGGATCACATCGAGGGTGTACGTCCATCCGTACCCGGTGAGTGCGACGAGGATTCCCGCGATGGCGGGTCCGGCCATCACCGTGAGTCCGAATGCCACTCCGTTGAGGGCGGAAGCGGCGGCGAGCTTGTCGCGGGGGATGAGCCGCGGCACGATCGCCGTGCGGGTGGCCATGCCGACCGAATTCGCCGCGGAGTTGACGATGCTCAGCACATAGAGCCACCAGATGGTCTCCGCGCCGCTCCAGGTGAGCGCCGCGAGCAGCGCGGTGGAGGCGAAGGTCACCGTGGCGGCGATCAACGCCACCCTGCGACGGTCGAAGGCGTCGGCGAGCATCCCGCCGTACAGCCCGGCGAGGACCATCGGCACGAGCCCGGCCACGGCGATCATCGAGACTGCGAAGGTGCTCCCGGTGAGCGCGAACACGTGCAGCATGACCGTGACGATCGTCAGTTGCCCGCCGATCCCTGCGAGGACCGAGCCGATCCACATCCGCGCGAACGCCGGGCTGGCCTTGAGGGGGCTGAGGTCGATCAGATGGCTGCGTGCGTCGCTCACGCCGGGTGTCCGTCATGCATGATTCGAGAGTATCCGAGACGCCATCGCGCGAGCGCAGTCGCGGTCCTCCGGCGGCATCGAGTCCTGGTAGACTCTTCAGGTTGCCGTTTGATCGGCCGCGGATAAAGAGAGCTCACGCATCAGGCGTCGGGCACCGCGCAACAAGCAGAGAGGGGATCGAATCTATGGCACTGGAAGCAGACGTCAAGAAGGCGATCATCGAAGAGTACGCGACGCACCCCGGTGACACCGGATCCCCCGAGGTGCAGGCCGCGATGCTGACGCAGCGCATCAAGGACCTCACTGAGCACCTGAAGGAGCACAAGCACGACCACCACTCGCGTCGTGGCCTCTTCCTGCTCGTGGGTCAGCGCCGCCGTCTGCTCGGCTACCTCCAGAGCGTCGACATCGAGCGTTACCGCTCGCTGATCGCTCGCCTGGGTCTCCGCCGATAACGCAGAGCGCTCCAGCGTACAATCGCGCAGAACATTCTTGAGAAGGCCGCCCCAGGTGTGGGGCGGCCTTCGTCATGTTCCAGGGGTTGACCCCGCGCCAGCTTTCCCGTAGGAAAGTAAGAAGCTTTCCAACTGGAAAGCGCGAGGGGGCATCATGGAGCAGAAACCTGTCGACGGCTACGAGGTGCTCGCGCCTCCCAGTGCCGACATCGCTCAGAGATATCTCGATGAGGCGGCAGCGGTCGCCACGCGTCGCGAACGCACGGTGGACCGTCGAGCACTGGCATGGCTGCAGATCGTCAATGCCGTGGCGACAGCGGCGTATCTGGCGGTGTTGGCGTTCGCCCTCCGGGCCGACAGTGTGCTCGCGTCACAGACCATCGTCTTCAGCTTCCTCCTGTGGGTTCAGCTCGCGAGTGGCATGGCGCAGCGCAGCGGCATGCAGCGCCGCCCCTCGTGGTCGAAGTGGCCGGCGCTGCTCGCGGGCGGTCTGCTCGTCGCCACGGCGCTCGTCGTCTTCGGCTTCGCCGTCTGGGCGCCGGGCTTCCCAGCCATCGGGGTGCTGATCCCACCCGCACTCGTCCTGGTGGGCTTGGGCGGCTACGGAGCAGTGCAGCTCGCTCGTGCGTCCGGCGACGTCCGTCCGCCGCGCTCGCACCCACAGCCACTTTCGCGCGTCATTCGTTGGGGGACGATCCTCGTCGGCGTCGCGCTCGGGGTGCTCATGACGCTCGCGTCGGCGCCGGACGGAGGGCTCGCGAGTGTTCTGGTCATGCTCGTCCTGCTGATGCTGTTCATCTGGATGTTCGCGTTCAGCAGCGATCTCGGGCTTCCTGCGATCGGCGCATCCTGGCGATGGCCGCACCTGGCGATCTTCGCGGTCGCGGTGTCGGCGCTCTCCGGAGCCGTGCTGCTACCCGTTCCCCTCGACGCGGGAGCGCTGGCGGGGGCCGCCGTGATCATCCTGTTCGTCGCCGTCTCCTTCGTCCCCGGGCGGGATCTCCGTGACTGAGTCGCCGCCGGCGCCGCATCCCCGTACCCGGCTCGACGACAACTTCGCGTCACCGATCCGCTTCTCGCTGATGGCCTCGCTCGGGGAGGGCATCGAATTGGACTTCGCGACACTCCGCGAGATCCTCCAGTGCGGAGACTCTCCGCTGAGCAAGGCCATCACGCACCTGCAGGCGGCGGGGTATGTCGTCGCCCGCAAGGGCAGTCTCGGCAGTCGTCCGCGCACCTGGGTGTATTCGACCTCGACGGGGCGAGCGGCTTTCGCCGGCCACCTCCAGGCTCTGCGCGAGATCGTCGCGCTCGGGGGCGGCCCGGCGTTGTAGCCGGTGGTCAGGCCTTCGTGGCGACCAGGTCCGGGTGGTGGATCGCAGCGACGTCGGGGTGGGCGCGCAGCCGTGACTTCATGGCGTTCTCCCCGTACGTCGCGTGGATCGGATTGCTCGGATCCTCGGTGATGCCGGTCGCCTCTGCAGCGAGATCGGCCGGAAGGTCGAGGAGCGGCAGCTGCTGGTCGAGCGCCGGATTGAAGAAGAACGGGATGGAGATGCGCTCCTCCGGTGCCGTGGGGGAGATCACGCGGTGGTTGGTCGCTTTGAGATAGCCACCGGTCGCGTACTCCAGCAGTTCCCCGATGTTGACGACGAACGCGCCGGGAACGGGCGGAGCCGACACCCACTCGCCGTTCCGCTCCACCTGCAGTCCACCCTTGCCCGGCTCGACCCAGAGCAGCGTGAGCACGCCGGAGTCCTTGTGGGCGCCGACGCCCTGCTGGGGCTCCGGCTCATGAGTGCCCGGGTAGCGGACGATCTTGATGAGCGTCGAGGGGTCACGGAAGGGCTCGTCGAAGTACGACTCCTCCGCTCCGAGCGTCACGGCCCAGGCGCGCAGCAGCTTGTGCGCGACCTCGGTCAGAGTGTCGTGCCATTCGGTGACGACCGTCTTCAGCTCGGGCTGGGCCTCGGGCCAGAGGTTCGGGCCGGTGAGGCGGTTGAAAGCGGGTCCGCCCTCGATGGGTTCGCGCTCGGGGCCGATGTCGATCTGCTCGCGCCAGTCGATCTTGCCCTGCGTGCGTTCGCCGCCGACACGGGTGTATCCGCGAAAGTGGGGGCTGTTGACGTTCTCGATCGCGAGCTTGTCCTTTTCGGGCAGCGCGAAGAAGTCGAGCGCGGCCCGGTGCAGGCGAGCTTCGAGCTCGGGGGAGACCCCCGTGCCCGTCAGGTAGAAGAAGCCCACATCGTGTGTCGCTGCACGCAGTTCGTCTCGGAACCGTGCCGCGGCCTCGGGGCCGGCATCGAGCTGGGACAGGTCGAGGATGGGAAGCGAGAGATCAGCCATGCATCGAGCGTAAATCGGTCGCGAGGTGCGTGGTCGAGTGTTGCGTCGCATTACTCCCGCCGGTTCGAGCACGTGAATGAGGCGACCGCGATCTGGTGATAACCTCTCTGAGGTAAGGGATGCCTTACCTCAGTCTTTTCTCAGAGAGTCTCCATTCCGTGCTCGCAACGTTCCTGATCGGTCTTCGCGAAGGCCTCGAGGCCGCTCTCGTCGTCGGCATCCTCGTCGCCTACCTCCGCCGTCTCGGGCGCAGCGACGCTCTGCCGAGGCTCTGGGCCGGTGTGGGGCTGGCGATCGCCCTCGCTCTGGGCATCGGCGCGGTCCTCACCTTCGGTGCCTACTCGCTCACGTTCGAGGCGCAGGAGCTCATCGGCGGCCTTCTCTCGCTGCTCGCGGTGGGCATGGTCACCTGGATGATCTTCTGGATGCAGAAGGCCGGGCGCACCATGAAGGCGACCCTCGAAGGCGGACTCGATCGTGCTCTCACGAACGGAGGCCTGTGGGCGCTGATCGCGATCGGCTTCGTCTCCGTGGCCAGGGAGGGGATCGAGACGACCCTGCTCCTGTGGTCGATGGTCCAGTCGTTCGGAGACGCCCCCTCCGCCCTGCTCGGGGCGATGCTCGGTCTCGTCGCCGCCGTCGTGATCGGATGGCTGCTCGCCCGCGGTGCCGTCCGACTCGACCTCCGCCGGTTCTTCACCTGGACGAGTGGCTTCCTCGTGATCGTCGCGGCAGGCGTCCTGGCATACGCCATCATGGACCTGCAGGAGGCAGGTGCCCTGCCCGGCCCCTTCACCTCGGCGGCTCCCATCGACGCCGTCACCGGCGCCGTGGCGCTCGGCTGGGCCGCGTTCCCGTTCGGATGGGCGTTCGACGTGACGAACGTGATCGCCCCGGACGGAGCATGGGCCACCATCCTGCAGGCGACCGTCGGCTTCATGCCGCGGATGACGTGGCTTCAGGTGACGGCCTGGGCCGCCTACCTCGTCGTCGTCGGATTCTTCTTCGTCCGCGGGCTGCGTTCCCGTCGGCCGACCACGCCTCGCTCGTCCACGTCCGCAGACCGCGACGTCTCGACTCCCACTCTCACCCAGCAAGGAGCAGCATGACCACCTCTCGCCGAATCCTCGGTGCTGTCGCCGCAGCCGGCGCGACAGCACTCGTTCTCAGCGGCTGCGTCGCCAAAAGCGATGTCGCAGCAGGCGCCGCGTTCGACGTCTCGTCGACCGACTCCGAGTGCGCGGTCTCTGCGACGACTGCCGAGAGCGGCACCCTCACGTTCGACGTGACGAACGACAGCGGCCAGACCTCGGAGTTCTACCTGCTCGCCGACGACGGACTGCGCATCGTGGGCGAGGTCGAGAACATCGCGCCGTCCGCCTCCCGCACACTCACCGTGGTGGCGCAGCCGGGCAAGTACTTCACCCTGTGCAAGCCGGGAATGATCGGCGAGGGCGTCGGCAAGTCGGAGTTCACGGTGACCGGAGACCGCGTCGCGGTCGAGGGTGAGGATGCCGACCAGAAGCAGCAGGCCGTCGACCTGTACGCGGCGTTCGTGAAGGACCAGGTCGGACAGCTCGTGCCGTCCGTCGACGAGTTCGTCGCCGCCTACGAGTCGGGCGACGACGAGACCGCTCGCGCGCTCTTCCCGCAGACTCGGGCCTTCTACGAGCGCATCGAGCCCGTCGCCGAGGCTCTCGGCACCCTCGATCCTCGCATCGACTACCGAGAGGTCGATGCTGTGGCCGAGGGTCTCGACTGGACCGGCTTCCACCGCATCGAGAAGGACCTCTGGGTGCCGGCGCAGGACGCCCTCAACGCCGACGGCGAGACGCCCGCCTGGCATGACTGGGCGCCCTCGACGACCGAGGAGCGCGCCGGTTACGGTGACCAGCTGCTCGCAGACGTTCAGGAGCTCTACGACTACGTGCACTCCGACGACTTCACGACCGCTCTGGACGACCAGGGGATCGGCGGAATCTCGAACGGTGCGATCGCGCTGCTCGACGAGGTCGCGACCGGCAAGATCTCCGGAGAAGAGGACTGGTGGTCGGGAACCGACCTCTACGACTTCGCGGCCAACGTCGAGGGCTCCAAGATGGCCTTCTCCCTCGTGCAGGACTTCGCCACCGCGCAGGGCGATGACGGCGCCGCGCTCGTCACCGAGATCCAGGACGGATACGCGGCTCTCGACGAGTCGCTGGCAGCGCACGGTTCGCTCGAGGCGGGCTTCGTCGGTTACGCGGAGCTGACCGACGCCGACAAGCGCGAGTTCACCGACCTCATCAACGCTCTCGCCGAGCCGCTGTCGCAGCTCACCGGCACAGTCCTCGACTGATTCGAAGGGGACGATCCCGCCCGTGAACGAACGCGCGAACGATGCTGCGACTGCCGACTCCGCGCCGGAGTCGGCAGCCACGGCATCCCCATCAGCAGGCCTCAGCCGACGCGGGCTCCTCGGCCTCGCGATCGGCGGGGGAGTCGCCTCCCTCGCGGTGGGGGTGGGCGGCGGACTGGCCGGCGGCGTGGCCCTCGGCCGCGCCAGAGCCGAGGCGGATGCGCAGATCGCCTACGAGTTCTTCGGCGCGCACCAGGCGGGGATCACGACGCCGGTGCAGGAGCATCTGCACTTCGCGTCGTTCGACATGATGCCGCGGACCGATCGTGACGACCTGATCACGTTGCTGCAGGACTGGACGTATGCGGCGTCGCGAATGACCAAGGGCCTCGAGGTGAGCGCCACGGGCGCAGTCGGGGGCGACGCCGAGGTGCCGCCCGATGACACCGGTGAAGCTCTCGGCCTCCCTGCCGCCGGTCTCACGATCACGTTCGGATTCGGGCCCAGCCTGTTCGAGAACGAGGACGGCGACCGCTTCGGAATCGCCGCACGCCGCCCGCAGAAGCTCGAGAGGCTGCCCGCTTTCCTGGGCGACGACCTCGACCCGCAGGCCTCGCACGGCGATCTCTGCATCCAGGCCTGCGCAGATGACCCGCAGGTCGCGGTGCACGCGATCCGCAACCTCAGTCGCATCGCCTTCGGGCGTGCTCGGCTGCGCTGGTCGCAGCTCGGTTTCGGCAAGACCTCCCGCACCACCTCCGCCCAGGCGACCCCGCGCAACCTGTTCGGATTCAAGGACGGCACGGCCAACATCCTCGCCGACGACGCCGCCGCGCTCGACGCGAACGTGTGGGTCGGCGAATCGGATGAGCCCGCATGGATGACGGGAGGCTCGTATCTCGTCGCGCGGAAGATCGCGATGCTGATCGAGACCTGGGATCGGGTGCGGCTCTCGGAGCAGAACACGATCGTGGGTCGTGACAAGGGCGAGGGGGCGCCGCTGTCGGGCGGCGACGAGTTCACCGCACCGGACTTCGGCTCGTCTGCGATAGACCGGAACGCGCACGTGCGGCTCGCGCATCCGGATCAGAACGACGGCATCCGCATCCTTCGCCGCGGGTTCAACTACGTCAACGGCAACAATGATCTCGGCCGCCTCGACGCGGGACTCTTCTTCCTGTCGTACCAGCGCGATCCGTCGCAGTTCATCTCTCTGCAGCGACGGCTGTCGACCGACCGCATGAACGAGTACATCATGCACGTCGGCTCGGGCATCTGGGCGATCCCGGCCGGGGCGAAGCCCGGATCGTACGTCGGCGCCGGGCTCTTCGCCTGACGGACGCGGAACGCGGTCAGGCGCTGAGCGTCTCAGTTACGAACGCCGACATGGCGTCTGCGCCGAAGTGGTCGTCAGCGGTGATGGTCACGACGGCATCGCCGGAGAAGATCAGCAGCTGCCCGTAGGCGCCGTGCAGGCGCCAGGCCGCGCCCGGGCCGTCCCATCCCGACAGCGCGTAGCGCTCGTAGCCGGGGTTCTGGCCCGCCGTCACCCAATCGGCGTGCATCGCGTCGATGACGGCGGCGGAGACGAGGCGCCGCCCCTCCCATTCGCCGCGATCGCGGATCAGTCGGCCCAGGCGTGCCGTCTCCTCGGTGCGCAGGGCGATGCCGCTGCCGCCGACGATTCGGCCGCGCGGGCACCGCTCCCACTCGAGGTCGTCGATGCCGAGAGGCGCGAGCAGCCGCGGTCGCAGGTAGTCGACGATGTCGCCGACTCGTGTCGCGAGCACGGCCATGGCCGTGTAGGTGCTCGCGTTCGAGTACTGGAAGACGTGACCACGCGACGGGCGCGAGAGGAACTCGCGTGCGAGGTCGGGCCAGTCGGTCATCATGGTCTCCGACCAGGGGAGGTCGATTCCGCTCGACATCGAGAGCAGGCGTCGGAGCGTGATCCGGTCGACGCCGTCTCCGAGCGGGAGTTCCGGGACGTACTCGGCGATCGGAGCGTCGAGCGACACGAGACCCTCGTCGGCGGCGATCCCGGCCGCGAGGACGCATACGCCCTTCGCCACCGAGTGGATCTCCTCGCGGACGTCAGCGGTCCACCGGTGCTCTGCGACGTCGGCTCCCACCAGAACGTGAAGCCCATGGGCTCCGAATCCCGAGGCATCCGCGTGGTCCACCAGGCGGTCGCGGATCGTCTCGGCTCTGGTCACTCCTTCAGGCTAGCCGCTGCCCCCTGGCGCGGCCGACGAGACCCGGTCGGGTCGCTGCGGTGGCCTTCACGTCGAGCGAGCTCAGGATCGCGGAAGAGCCACTGCGGGCGGGGCTCGACCAGAGGACGGAAGAGCCAGCGCACCGGCTTCGTCGCGAGAGCGAGGGCAAGGACCACAGACAACAGGGTCACGAGCGGCAGCCACAGCCACGTCGGATCGAGATCGCGCAGCACGCCGGACTCGCGGAACGGGTAGAGCACGAACGAGTGAAGCAGGAACACGTACATCGTGTACTGGCCGAATCTCGTCCACCAGTATGTGCGTCGGGGGATCAGGGTGAAGAACGCGGCGCTCAGGAGCACCGCCAGCAGCATCAGCGCGATGCGCACGCCGCCGGCCCACCACTGCTCTCCGCCGAGGTCCGCGTACGCATCCTCGTAGAACAGCCAGTGGCGCAGGTCGATCTCTTTCCAGAGGTCTATCCAATGCCAGGCGGCGAAGCCGGCCGCGCCGAGCAGGGCGACACTGGCGACGCGGGTCCACCAGGGACGCGTCTCCAGCAGACGGAGGCGTGCGACCACGTCGCGCTCGCGCAGCCACCATCCGAAAGCGAAGAAGGGCAGCAGGCCGAGTGTGCGCGACAGCGAGAACGTGCTGTCGACGTTGGGGAGGTAGCCGACCCCGACTGAGATGATCACCGTCCACAGCAGCGGCCAGCGCAGCAGCGCGAGGTAAGGGAGTACGAGGCGGAAGATGCCGAGTGCGAGCAGGAACCACAGCGTCCACGAGGGCTTTGTGAGGTTCGGGTCGGCCTGACCCTCGACCAGCCACTTCGTCAGAGTCCACAGGAGTTCGAAGATGACATAGGGGAGCAGGATGTCGGTGATCACGCGCGCCATCTGGACTCGCGTCGGCGACCCGGACTTCGAGAAGTAGCCGGAGATGATCGCGAACGCGGGCATGTGGAAGGCGTAGAGCGCGAGATACGCCGCCAGCGCGATGTCCGAATCGTACGTGAGACGCTGGATGGCGTGACCGAGGACGACCAGGACGATGCAGGCGTAGCGGGCGTTGTCCCAGAACGGGACGCGCTTGCGAGGCTTCTGGACGGATCCGGTGGCGGGGTTCGTCGTGGCGGCTCCGTCGCTGTGCATCCTCTGAGGCTACTCGGGGAATAAAGTTGGCCGCATCGCGTTGACTCAGATACATTCAAATGAATAGAACCGGATGCAGGGCACCCGATTCGGAGAAGACGGAGCAATCATGAGTGAGCAGGCAGGCGTCCCGGTGCAGTTCGGCATCATGTCGGTCAGCGACATCACCCGCGACCCGACCACCGGTGAGACGCCGAGTGAGCAGGAGCGGATCAAGGCGACCCTGGCGATCGCCAAGCACAGCGAAGAGGTAGGTCTCGACGTCTTCGCGATCGGCGAGCACCACAACCCGCCCTTCTGGTCGTCGAGTCCCACGACCTTCCTCGCCGCACTCGCGGCGCAGACGGAGCGTCTGATCGTCTCGACGTCGACCACGCTCATCACGACCAACGACCCCGTGCGCATCGCCGAGGAGTACGCGATGCTGCAGCACGTCTCCGACGGCCGCATGGACCTCATGCTCGGCCGCGGCAACACCGGACCGGTCTACCCCTGGTTCGGCCAGGACATCAGGCAGGGTCTCCCGCTCGCGATCGAGAACTACGCCCTGCTGCACAAGCTGTGGCGTGAGGACGTCGTGAACTGGGAGGGCAAGTTCCGCACCCCGCTGCAGGGCTTCACCTCGACGCCGCGCCCCCTCGACGGAGTCGCACCGTTCGTGTGGCACGGATCGATCCGCACACCCGAGATCGCGGAGCAGGCCGCGTACTACGGAGATGGCTTCTTCGCGAACAACATCTTCTGGCCCAAGGAGCACTACCAGCGTCTGATCGAGCTGTATCGTCAGCGCTACGCGCACTACGGCCACGGCACGCCTGAGCAGGCGATCGTCGGCCTCGGCGGCCAGGTCTTCATGGCGGCGAAGTCGCAGGACGCGGTGAACCAGTTCCGCCCGTACTTCGACAACGCCCCCGTGTACGGTCACGGACCGAGCATGGAGGACTTCACCGAGATGACTCCGCTGACGGTGGGTTCGCCTCAGCAGGTCATCGACCGCTATGCCGCGATGCGCGAGCACTACGGCGACTACCAGCGCCAGCTGTTCCTCATCGACCACGCGGGCCTTCCGCTCAAGACGGTGCTCGAGCAGCTCGACATCCTCGGCTCCGAGGTCGTGCCCGTGCTCCGCAAGGAGATGGCGCAGGACCGCCCGGCCGGCGTGCCGGATGCTCCCACGCACGCGGCACGGGTGAAGGCGGAGTTCGGCGACGGTCCGACGCGTCAGGCACGGCCCGGCGCCAACCGCGGCGACAACCTGACGGGTGACTCGCCCTATCAGGACTCTCCCGCTCCTGCGGGGGCAGCGTTCGGACTCAGCCGGAAGGGGGCCTGAGATGAGCACTCGTCGCATCGCAGTCGTATCCGCCGGGCTCTCGAATCCGTCCTCCACGCGGATGCTCGCGGATCGTCTGGCGGCGGAGACCGTGAAGTCCCTCGCCGGTCACGACATCCAGGCGAGCGTCGACGTGATCGAGCTGCGGGATTACGCGCACGACATCACGAACAACCTCCTCACCGGATTCGCGCCGCCCGCACTCGAGACCGCGATCAACACCGTGGTCTCGGCGGACGCGCTCATCGCCGTCACGCCGATCTTCTCGACGAGCTACAACGGTCTGTTCAAGTCGTTCATCGACGTGCTCGACCCGGATGCGCTCACGGGCAAGCCGGTGCTGATCGGAGCGAACGCCGGCACGGCGCGGCACTCGCTCGCGATCGACTACGCGATCCGACCGCTCTTCGCATACCTGCATGCCGACGCGGTCTCGACCGGCGTCTTCGCCGCATCCAGCGACTGGGGCGGGACTGGTGACGAGGTCGCTCCTCTCGCGAAGCGCGTCGAGAAGGGCGCGCGCGAGCTGGCCGAGGCGATCGCGAAGCGCGAGGTGGCTGCGACCGCCGACCCCTACGACCCTGCGACGTATCTCGGAGAGGGCCGATCCTTCGGTCACATGCTCGGCGGTCTCGCCGGAGAGTGATCCATCCCCGGCTCGACCGGGAAACGCGCACAGGGCCATGAGGCCGTAGACGATGTCCGTAGGGCGTCGTACGGTGACCTCATGGCCCTTCGCTCTGTGCTCGAATCCGCGCGGGATGCCCTGCGCGGCGATCTCATCCTTCCCGGCGACGAATCCTTCGAAGCCGCGCGCCGTCCCTGGAACCTGGCGATCGAACAGCATCCGGCGGGTGTTGCCGTGCCGGTCGATGTCGACGATCTGCGAACGCTTCTCCAAGCCGCCCGCGACGCGGGAGCGACGCTCTCGGTGCAGCCCACCGGTCACGGGGCCGACGGAGATCTGGCCGACGCCGTCGTCGTCCGCATGGCCGCCTTCGACGAGCTGTCGGTCGACCTGGGTTCCGGCGTGGTCCGGGTCGGCAGCGGAGTCCGTTGGGGGGCGGTGGTCGAGGCGCTCGAAGGCACCGGCTGGGCGGCTCCGGCCGGTACGAGCCCCGTCGTCGCCGTCGCGGGGTACAGCCTGGGCGGCGGCCATTCCTGGTTCAGCCGCACGGCAGGGCTGGGGTCCGACAACCTCAGGGCCGCGTGGGTGCTGCGCAGCGACGGGACCCACGAGCGTGTCGATGACGACAGCGACCCCGAGGTGATGTGGGCGCTTCGCGGGGCCGGCGGCATCGTCGGAATCGTGACGGCACTCGAGATCGACCTGGTTCCCACCCCGGCGCTGTGGGGCACCGAGCTCACATTCGAGGCCGCAGACGCCGGGTCGGTGATGCGGGCTGTCCGAGACCTGTCCGCAGAGGCCCCGGCGTCACTCAACGTGTTCGTGAGCTCGATGCGCATGCCTGACGCTCCCCAGCTTCCCGAGGAGATCCGAGGACGCAGCTTCCTCACCGTGCAGGCGCTGTCCACCGCCGGAGCCGCCGACGACCTGATCGAGCGCGTTCGGGGAGCCGGCACTGTTCGCCGTGAGGTGTCAGGGGCCACGACGCCGAAGACCGTCGCCGCGTCGAGCGGGGAGCCCACCGAGCCGACGCCCGGCAAAGGCGTGTCGGCGGCGCTCTCGTCGCTGGACGACGCGACGATCGACGACCTCTTCCGCTTCCGCGAGCTGCCGGAGCAGTGGCCGATCATGGGCATCGACATCCGGATGCTCGGTGGCGCCCTGAATGAACCTCGACGGGCCGGGTTCGCGACGCTTCAGGGGGTCGGCTGGCTCCTCCACGCCCTCGTACCCGTCTTCCCGGGGGTGCCGAGCGAACCCGGTGAGGCGAGCATGGCCGGCTTTCGGGAGGTGCTGGCGAGGGTCGCCGCACCGCAGACGGTCCCGACCTTCCTCGGTCCGGGCGAGACTCTTGAGCGGTGCGGTGATCCGGCGTCGATCGATCGCCTCCGCGACGTCAGGGCTGCCGCGGATCCCGAGTCGCTGATCCACGAGGGGCGGCTCCCGCGCTGACTGCGATCCGTGCTCGCGGACGGATTCACGACCGACAGCGCGAGCGCCCGAGAACGGCGCCGGATCGACGTCAGTCCGCGTCGGTGCGGCGGATCCAGCGGTACTCCGTCTCGGGGCGGCCTCGCGCGCCGTAGCGGGCGCTGCGCGAGATGATGCCCGAATCCGTGAGATGCTCCAGATATCGCCGCACGGACACGCGCGACATCCCGAGCCGTGCGGCCGCCTCGCTCGCCGACACCGGGGCGCCCGAGGAACGCAGCTCGGAGGTCACCTTCTGCAGCGTGGCCGCTGAGAGGCCCTTGGGAATCGGGATGGTCCCGGTGGTGCGTCCGAGAAGCGCATCGATCTCGGCCTGGGTCGCCTCGCCGGCCGTCGAACGCGCCTGCTCCCGATACGTTCGATAGGCAGTGAGGCGCTCGTGGAACACCGCGAACGGGAAAGGCTTCACGAGGTACTGGTACACCCCGAGGGCGGCCATGTGTCGCACGGTCGCGGCGTCGCGCACACCGGTGATGGCGATCACATCCACCGCCGCCGCACGGGCGCGGAGTCCGCGGAGCACGTCGATGCCCGAGCCGTCGGGCATCGTGATGTCGAGGAGCACGAGGTCGAAGGGCTCGTCCGGTGGCTGTTCGAGCACCGCCGCGAGCGCGGCACGGGCTCCGGTGCACTCGCCGCCGACGACGAAGCCGTCGATTCTCTCGAGATAGGAGCGATGGAGTTCGAGGGTCAGAGCGTCGTCGTCGACGATCAGGGTCCGGATCACGGTGTCCTCCGTCCTCGTGCCGGCGGGAGGACGACGGTGAAAGTGGTCGGATGAGAGGTGAGATCCACGGAGCCGCCGGCCCCGACGACGACCGCCTCCACGAGGGCGAGCCCGACGCCCCGTCCCTGCGCGCCCGCCGGTTTCGTCGAGTAGCCGTGGGTGAAGACCCGCTCGTACAGCGCCGAGGGGATGCCGTCACCGCCGTCCGACACCTCGAGGACGATTCCCCCCTCCGTCGACGGCCGCAGCACGACCTCGACCCAGCGCTCGGTGCCCGCCGCTGCGGCATCCATGGCGTTGTCGATCAGGTTTCCGAGCACGGCGACGCTGTCGACGGGCGAGAGGGGCGACGCGGGGGTGTCCGGGTCGATGTGGACCCGCCAGTCGATCCCGCGCTCCCTGGCCTGCGATGCCTTGCCGAGCAGCAGTGCGCCCACGGCAGGATCGCCCGCCTGCCGTGCGGTCACCTGGTCGACGAGCGACTGGCTCTGGCGTGAGGTCTCGGTCAGGATCTCGATCGCCTCGTCGCTGCGTCCGAGCTCGAGAAGCGCGACGGCGGTGTGCATCCGATTCCCGTGCTCATGCGTCTGGGCGCGCAGAGCGTCGCCGAGTGTGCGCAGCGATTCGTACGACGAGACGGCGTCGCGCACCTTTCCCGGTGGCAGATCGCCGGCGATGCCTCGGGTGAATCGACGTGCGATCCAGGCGCCGAGGCCGCCCAGGGCGACCAGTCCGGCCGTGATGCCGATCGAGAGGGGCAGGCGGCGGATCAGGGTCTCGGAGATCGACTCGATCGTCACTCCGGACGACACCCATCCGACCAGTTCGTCGTCGGCGGCGAGCACCGGCACGATGGTTCTCACAGACGGGCCGAGCGTGCCGGTGAAGACCTCGGTGAGCGTCCGTGGCGAATCCGGGATGGTGCCGAGGTAGTCACCGCCTATCTGGTCGAGATCAGGGTGGGTGAGTCGGAGGCCATCCGGCGTCATGATCGTCACGAAGTCCAGATCGGCGTTGGCGATCACGTCGAGTGCGTAGGGCTCGAGCACCCGGGTCGCTGCGTCCGGCTCCTGGGTCGCGAGTGCATCGATGACGAGGGGTGACGAGGCGAGCGACACCGATGTGGCCGCCGTCACACGCTCCGCTTCCGCGTGTGCACTGCGCTGCGCATCGACGACGAGGAACACCGCAACCAGTGCGCCGACCACGACGGCGGACGCGAGGAGCACCAGGAAGACCCGGGAAGCGATGCTCCTGGAGTCGCGGGCGGGTCTCATCGCGTCCTTCCGATCGTCGGTGATCGCGGAGCCGGCATATCGGTGGTGACCAATACGACCACAAATGGCGCTGCCGTGTGAAGTCCGCGACGGTGAGCTTACCGAAGGCGAGGGCGCCAGAGGGCATGAGACGAAGACGTTCATGATCAAGGAGGAAAACATGGCCATCACGACAGGGTTCTCGCTTCCCGGATTCCACTGGCGGCGCGGCAAGCAGGCGTGGGACAGGCACACATGGCTGTATGTCTCGGTGATCATCGCGGTCGTGCTCGGAGCGGCGGTCGGCCTCATCTGGCCCGAGGTCGGTCAGAGTCTCGAACCGATCGGCAAGGGCTTCGTATCGCTCATCAAGATGATGATCGCGCCGATCATCTTCTGCACGATCGTCGTGGGTGTCGGCTCGATCGCGAAGGCCGCGACCGTGGGCAAGATCGGCGGACTCGCGCTGCTCTACTTCATGGTGATGTCGACGTTCGCGCTGGCGATCGGACTCGTGGTCGGCAACATCATCCACCCGGGTGCGGGCCTCGACATGGCGAACTCCAGCTACGACGCGACCGAGACCGAGGCGAAGACCACCACGGAGTTCATCCTCGGCATCATCCCGACGACCTTCTTCTCCGCCTTCACCGGCGAGAGCGTGCTGCAGGTGCTCTTCATCGCGTTGCTGGTCGGCTTCGCCCTCCAGGGGCTCGGCGACAAGGGCGCCCCGATCATGGATGCGGTCAAGAACCTGCAGAAGCTGGTGTTCCGCATCCTCGGCATGATCCTGTGGCTGGCGCCGCTCGGCGCGTTCGGAGCGATCGCGGCGGTCGTCGGGAAGACGGGCATCGCCGCCATCTGGAGCCTCGGGGTGCTGATGGTCGCGTTCTACATCACCTGCATCCTGTTCATCGTGGTCGTTCTGGGGACGCTGCTCTATGCGGTGACCCGGGTGAACATCTTCAGCCTGGTGAAGTACCTCGCCCGCGAGTACCTGCTGATCGTGGGCACCTCGTCGTCGGAGTCCGCTCTTCCGCGTCTCATCGCGAAGATGGAGCACATCGGCGTCTCGAAGCCGGTCGTCGGGATCACGGTGCCCACCGGATACTCGTTCAACCTCGACGGCACGGCGATCTACCTGACCATGGCCTCGCTCTTCATCGCCACCGGTATGGGCCAGCCGATGACGATCGGCGAGCAGATCGGGCTGCTGGTGTTCATGATCATCGCGAGCAAGGGAGCCGCCGGTGTCACCGGGGCAGGACTCGCCACGCTCGCGGGCGGTCTGCAGGCGTACCGCCCTGATCTCGTCGACGGCGTCGGCGTGATCGTCGGCATCGACCGGTTCATGTCGGAGGGGCGCGCTCTGACCAACTTCACCGGCAACGCGGTCGCGACCCTGCTCATCGGCACCTGGACCCGCGAGATCGATCGCGAACGGGTGCAGCGGGTGCTGAGCGGCGCGCTGCCGTTCGAAGAGTCGTCGCTCGACGGTGTGGACGACCACGGGATGGCAGACGAGAGCAAGGCCGTCGACATCCAGGGTCTCAAGGAGTCGGCGCTCGATGAGATGGCGGCGAAGGAGGAGCGAGCGCGGGCTCGAGCAGCGCAGAACTGAGCAGCGAGCGGGTGAGAGGGATGCGGGAGTCGACGATGGTCGGCTCCCGCATCCGTGTGGTCAACCGCTCTTGCGTCGGAACTCGCGCCGCGTCTGCGGGGCGGGCGCGCCGTGGACGGCGGAGTCGCCATCCAGGTGGGCTTCGCCCTGCCGGTGGTGCGCGTTCTTCTTCTCGAGCGCTTCCTTGAACTTGCGCTTCATCTCCTCGCTGGAGGAGGCGCCTTCTTCGGTGCTCATGCTCGCCAGCCTAGGGCACGCTCCTGACCGGTGGGTGGATCACTTCCGGGACCGGCGGGACACCACGTCGATCACAGCACCGAGACCCACCGCGATGGCGACCGACACCGCGATCGCGACGACAGGGCCGCCCGGCACCAGCGCGGCGACGACGGCACCGACGGACGCCTGGTACGCAGCCCATCCGAGAGCCGCCACTGCGACGAGCAGCAGGTATCGACCCGGGGCGATATGCGAGGCGCCGGCGACGAGATTGATCGCCAATCGCGCGAACGGCACGAACCGAGCGGTGAAGAGCACCGTCGCTGTCCCGCCTTCGAGGCGGCGTCGAGCCCAGTCGAGGGCCTGGCGCACACGCGGCGCACGCATCCATCGCCAGCGCTCGGTGCCGACGGTGCGACCGATGAGATAGCAGGCGGTGTCACCGACTGCGACCGCCGCTGCCGCGCACACGATCACCGCCCAGAGCGGGGGAGCGCCCGTGGTCGACGCGATGGCCCCCAGGGCGGTCACAGCGATCTCTCCGGGGACGACGACGAAGAACGAGTCGCCGAGCACGAGGAGGCCCATGATCACGAGGGCCCACGGACTGCTGAGCAGATCGGACGGCACGCCTCCACAGTGGTCGGCGCAGGTGAACGGGAACCAACGTCCGCATAGCCGGTGACCAGCGCTCCAGCATCCGGTGAACTTCTGGTGCCAGGGGTCGTTTCCCGCGTCTCGCGGCTGACGCTGGCAGCATCCTGAGGTTGTGAGAGTCGCGATCGTGACAGAGTCCTTCCTTCCGCACATGAACGGTGTCACCGGATCCGTGCTGCAGATCCTCGGCCACCTCGAACGCGCGGGCCATGACGCGCACGTGATCGCGCCCGATGCGGTCGGCATGCCCGCTCGGGTCCACGGTGCCGCTGTCGAATCCATGCCCAGCCTCGCGCTCCCCGGCTACCGCAACGTGCGGGTGGGCACCTCGCCGGCACGCCAGGTCGCGGCATCGCTGCGCCGTTTCGGTCCGGATGTCGTTCATCTGGCCTCGCCCTTCGCCCTCGGCTGGCGAGGCGCGCTCGCCGCGGAGCACGTCGGCGTGGCATCGGTCGCCGCGTACCAGACCGATGTGGCGGCGTACACGCAGAGGTACCGCATCCCCGCGGCGACGGGCGTCACGCAGTCGCACATCGCTCGGCTCCACCGGCGGGCGACCCTGACGCTCGCACCATCGGCTGATTCGGCGCAGCAGCTCGCCGAACTCGGTGTCGATCGCATCCGCCGGTGGGGCAGAGGCGTCGATGCTGAGCGTTTCCGACCCGACCGACGCAAGGTGACACTGCGCGCGGAGTGGGGGACGGAGGTCGTGATCGGCTATGTGGGCCGACTCGCCCCGGAGAAGCAGGTCGAGGACCTGGGTGTGCTGCAGACGATCCCGGGGACGCGTCTCGTGATCGTCGGTGACGGCCCGAGCAGGCCCAGGCTCGAAGCGCTGCTGCCCGACGCTCTCTTCCTCGGGCACCTCGAAGGCGATGCACTCGCGGAAGCGATGGCATCGTTCGACGTGTTCGTGCACCCGGGGGAGAGCGAGACCTTCGGCCAGACCCTGCAGGAGGCGCACGCGAGCGGGGTGCCCGTCATCGCCACCGGACGCGGCGGTCCCCTCGGCCTCGTGCGCATGGGGATCGACGGATGGCTCTATCGGCCGGGCGATCTCGACGACCTGCGCATGCGCGTCGCCGATCTCACCGGAGACGCGCGCAAACGCCGGGCCTTCGGCGAAGCAGGACTCGCGGCGGTGCAGGGGCGCAGCTGGTCGAGCATCTGCGATCAGCTGCTGGGACATTTCGACGAGGCACGAGAGCTCCGTGCTGTGGATGCCGGACTGCGCGCTCGCCGCCTGACGCGCCCGGAGCCCAGTGTCCCCGTCGACGCGCGTCGCTGGCAGCGATACGTGGCGTTGGGAGACTCGCTCACCGAGGGACTGTGCGACCCTGCACCGGACGGAGCGCTGCGCGGATGGGCTGACCGACTCGCGCTTCTGCTCGCCGCACGAGGGGGGCTCCACTACGCGAACCTCGCCATCAGGTCCAAGCGCGTGCGCGACGTGTGCGCCACGCAGCTTCCCCGGGCACTCGAACTCGAACCGGATCTCGTGTCGATCCTCATCGGGGCCAACGATCTCGTGAAGCCCCACGTCGACGTGGCGGCGCTCGCCGCAGAGCTCGAGGGTGCGGTCACGCGCCTCCGGAGCACCGGAGCGGGTGTCCTCCTCGTCACCCCGTTCCTTCCCCGTCGGCGCGCGGCCGCGATGTACACGAAGCGGTTCGCGGCGTTCGCCACGGCACTCACGGGCGTCGCGGCACGCACCGGCGCGATCCTGATCGACACGGACCTGCACCCCTCGCTCCCCGACCGCCCGAACTGGGGTGAGGACCTCGTGCACCTGAGCAGCCGAGGACATAGATTCCTCGCGTACCGGGCGGGGGAGATGCTCGCCGTGCCGCATGCCGACGCCCTCGGAGCCCTGGACGCGGCTCTGCACGAGAACGAGCCGATCGGGGCAGGGCTCTGGTGGCGTCGGCACGCATTGCCATGGGTATGGCGACGACTGCACGGACGCACGGCGGGAGACGGGCGGGTCGCGAAGCACGACGACTACGTCTATCTCGGGCGATCGAGCGCCCCGAGCGATGTCACGGTCGGCTGACTTCCGGGCTGTCGCGGCGTGGAAGGACAGCCGGAGCGAGGACTTTCAATGCCCCGCTGATAGGCTGGACGCGGTCGGCGTATGTCGACCGGACAATTTCATATCGACTCATGGAGCGATCGGCGGAGAGCTGGTCCCCTGTGGTGGGTTCCTCGGCGCGACGTCGGGTGGCTTTCTACTGGTGGCCAGCGCAGGTGAGATTCGCGGGAATGCCCGCGCGCCCATATCCGTCAGAACCCGCTCCTTCATGAATGCGCTCGCGCGTCACACGGACTCGCGAGTCTAAACAAAGAAGGAGAGACCTCTTGGAAGGTCCTGAAATCACCGCCACCGAGGCCGTTCTCGACAACGGCCGCTTCGGCACCCGCACCATCCGCTTCGAGACCGGCCGCCTCGCGCAGCAGGCTCAGGGCGCAGTCGCCGCGTACCTCGACGGCGAGACCATGCTCCTCTCGGCCACCAGCGCGGGCAAGCACCCCCGCGAGGGCTTCGACTTCTTCCCGCTGACGGTCGATGTCGAAGAGCGCTCGTACGCCGCAGGCAAGATCCCCGGTTCGTTCTTCCGTCGTGAGGGTCGCCCCTCCACCGAGGCGATCCTCGTCTGCCGTCTGATCGACCGGCCGCTGCGCCCGTCGTTCGTCGACGGTCTGCGCAACGAGGTCCAGGTCGTCATCACCGTGATGTCGATCGCTCCGGGAGAGTTCTACGACGCTCTCGCGATCAACGCCGCGTCGGCGTCGACGCAGATCTCGGGCCTTCCGTTCTCGGGTCCCGTCGCCGGTGTGCGCCTCGCGTTCATCCCCGGTCACGGCGAGCACGCCGACCAGTGGGTCGCGTTCCCGAACGCCGAGCAGGTGTCGGAGGCCGTGTTCGACCTGATCGTCGCCGGCCGCGTCGTCACCAAGTCCGATGGCACCGAAGACGTCGCGATCATGATGGTCGAGGCTGAGGCCACCGAGGGCAGCTGGAACCTGATCAAGGCCGGTGCCACGAAGCCCGACGAGACCATCGTCGCGCAGGGACTCGAGGCAGCGAAGCCGTTCATCGCTCAGCTCGTGAAGGCTCAGGCAGAGCTGGCAGCGACCTCGTCCAAGGAGCCGGGCGTCTACCCGGTCTTCCCGGCATACAGCCAGGAGGTCTACGACTTCGTCGCAGGCCGTTCCTACGACGACCTCGTCGGCGTCTACCAGATCGCCGACAAGGTCGAGCGTCAGACGTCGGACGACGCGATCAAGGACCGCGTCCGGGCCGAGCTCATCGAGGCGACCGAGGCGGGCAACCTTCCTGCCGCCGCGCCGCTCGAGTTCTCCGCGGCGTACAAGTCCGTCACGAAGAAGATCGTCCGCGGCCGCATCCTCACCGAGGGCGCGCGCATCGACGGTCGTGGCCTGGCGGACATCCGTCCGCTCGACGCCGAGGTGCAGGTCATCCCGCGCGTGCACGGTTCCGCGATCTTCCAGCGCGGCGAGACCCAGATCCTGGGTGTCACCACGCTGAACATGCTCAAGATGGAGCAGCAGATCGACTCGCTGTCGCCCGTCACGAGCAAGCGCTACATGCACCACTACAACTTCCCGCCGTACTCGACCGGTGAGACCGGCCGTGTCGGCTCGCCGAAGCGTCGCGAGATCGGGCACGGCTTCCTCGCCGAGCGCGCCCTCGTGCCGGTTCTGCCGAGCCGCGAGGAGTTCCCCTACGCGATCCGTCAGGTCTCCGAGGCGCTGAGCTCCAACGGCTCGACCTCGATGGGTTCTGTCTGCGCGTCGACCCTGTCGCTGCTGAACGCGGGCGTGCCGCTGCGTGCACCCGTCGCCGGCATCGCCATGGGTCTCGTCTCCGATGAGGTCGACGGTGAGACCCGCTACGCGGCGCTGACCGACATCCTCGGTGCGGAAGACGCTCTGGGTGACATGGACTTCAAGGTCGCGGGCACCGGTGAGTTCATCACCGCCATCCAGCTCGACACGAAGCTCGACGGCATCCCGACGTCGGTCCTCGCGGGGGCGCTCACGCAGGCCCGCGACGCTCGTCTGACGATCCTCAACGTCCTGAACGCCGCGATCGACGCTCCCGACGAGATGGCGCCGACCGCGCCTCGCGTCATCAGCGTGCAGATCCCGGTCGACAAGATCGGCGAGCTGATCGGCCCGAAGGGCAAGACGATCAACGCGATCCAGGACGAGACCGGTGCGCAGATCTCCATCGAGGAGGACGGCACCGTCTACATCGGCGCGACCGACGGCCCCTCGGCCGAGGCCGCCCGTGCCCAGGTCAACGCGATCGCCAACCCGACCAACCCCGAGGTGGGCGAGCAGTTCCTCGGAACCGTCGTCAAGATCGCGACGTTCGGTGCATTCGTCTCGCTGCTTCCTGGCAAGGACGGCCTGCTGCACGTCACCGAGGTGCGCAAGCTCGCCGGTGGCAAGCGCGTCGAGAACGTCGACGACGTGCTCTCGGTCGGCCAGAAGATCCTCGTGAAGATCACGAAGATCGACGACCGCGGCAAGCTGTCGCTCGAGCCCGTGCTCGATGACGCTCCCGCAGCGGACGCAGCTTCAGGCGAAGAGGCCGCAGCCGAGTAATCGACGGCGCTTCTTGACGAAGCCCGGGTCGTCCTCGCGGACGGCTCGGGCTTCGTCGTATCCGATGTGACCAAACCGTTATCGGAAGTTCTCGCGCCGTTCCCTGGATTGGTCAGCGCGTTCGCGGATCTCGCTTACTCTCGAAAGTACGCACCGGGGGGTGCATTCGAGGCAGTGACGTAGGTCGGTACGCACCGATCGACGGGGGTGAGGATATGCGGTTGTTCGGCGTAGGCGCAGGAGCGTCGGTGGAGCGCGCGCAGCAGGGCACGGCAGAGCACCCTTCCGCGCCCATACCCATCGTCGGCCCGGGAATAGGAGAGAGCATCCGCGTACCTCTCGGCGAGACCGGACTCGAGACCTTCCCGCTGATGCTCGGCGCGGCCGAGTTCGGCTGGAACGTCGATCTCGAGACGAGCCACGGGATCCTCGACCGCTACGTCGAGTTCGGCGGCAACGCGATCCACACGGCAGACGGGTTCTCCGGCGGACGCAGCGAGCACATCATCGGCCAGTGGCTGCAGTCCAGGGGGCGACGTGATCGCGCCCTGTTGAGTGTGCGGATCGGCGCCCACGCAGACAACCCGGGTCTCGGCTCGGTGAACCTCGTGCGCGCGGTCGAAGGCTCGCTCACGCGTCTGGGCGTCGACCGTATCGACGTGCTGTATCTCGACGCGACGCTCGACCGGACGACGAACCTCGAAGACACCCTCGCGACCGTCGAGTGGATGATCGACGCAGGCAAGATCGGCGCCCTCGGGGCGTATGGATTCGCACCCGAGCGGCTCGTCGAGGCGCGCATCCTCGCATCCGCGGGGTACCCGCGCATCGAGGTGATCGATTCCCCGTACAACCTCATCCGTCGTCAGCCGTTCGAGGGCGATCTGCGTCTCGTCGCCGGCGCACAGAGCCTCGCAGTCACGCCGTCGCACGCTCTCGAGCACGGCTTCCTGTCCGGCAGGCACCGCAGCAAGGCGCTCACCTCGCAGGGCGTGCGCGGAGAGCAGCTGCGTGGTCACCTCAACCGTCGTGGCACGAAGATCCTGCGCGCTCTCGACCAGGTGGCGATCGAACTCGAGGTTCCGGTGGCAGCCGTGTCGATCGCCTGGCTGCTCGCGCAGCGCACCATCGCGGCACCGATCGTCAACGCCTTCGCGAGCGACCATGTCGACGAGCTGATGCAGGGCGCCGGCGTCACGCTCTCGCGCGCACAGGTCGCCGAACTCACCCGCGCCGGCAACTGAGCGTCGTAACGCCTCTGTCACAGACCTGGCATAGGGTGGAGTGAATCCCGGCGGATGCTGTCGATGAAGCGAGCGAGTTTGTGACGCATTACATATATCTGGTCAGACACGGTGAACATCAGGACGCCGAACACGGTCTCGCCGACGGCCCCCTGTCGCCACGCGGCCAGCGTCAGGCCGAACTCATCGCCGACCGGCTCTCCGGACTTCCGCTCGATGCCGTGTGGCATTCGCCTCTCCTGCGCGCGAACGAGACGGCACGGGCGATCGCGCACCGACTCCCGTCGGTCGACCCCGAACCGACCGCGCTCCTCTTCGACTGCGTGCCCACGGGAATGACCGACGAGACGCCCGCAGCGTACGAGCCGTTCTTCGGCTCGGTCACCGAGGCCGAGCTCGACGCCGGCCGTGCCCAGATGTTCGACGCCGTCAACGAGTTCCTGGTGCGCAAGCCGGGCGACGTGCACGAGGTGCTCATCACCCACAACTTCGTGATCTCGTGGTTCGTGCGGGAGGTCCTCGGCGCACCGGAGTGGCGATGGATGACTCTCAATCAGGCGCATTGCGGGCTGACCGTGATCGCGCAGAAGCAGGGGCGTCCGTGGACGCTGCTCACTCACAACGACACCGGGCATCTTCCGTTCGAGCTGCGCACCGGCATCCCTGACGCGATGTCGGTCTGATTCCCGATACCCCGGCCCGCCGCGGCGGTCGTGGTGCCCCCGAGAAATAGACTGAACGCATGACCACGCAGGTAGCACTCGTCGGCGGAACCGGGAAGCTCGGATCGATCATCGGTGCGGTGATCGACGGGCTCGAGGGCTTCGAGGTGAGTCGCGTGCTCACCTCTCGGAGCGACCTCGCTGAACTCGACGGGGCGGATCTCGTGATCGACGCCACCACGCCTCAGGTGAGCGTCGATGTCGTGCGCGCTGCGGTGGAACGCCAGATCAACGTCCTGGTCGCGACCTCCGGGTGGTCCACGGAGCGCATCGCTCTGGTGCGTCCGCTGGTCGAGAACGCAGGAACCGGGGCTGTCTTCATCCCGAACTTCTCGCTGGGATCGGTGCTGGGCTCAGCGCTGGCTGCGGCAGCTGCGCCGTTCTTCGGATCGGCGGAGATCGTCGAGGCTCATCACGCGGCGAAAGTCGACTCTCCGAGCGGCACCGCGGTGCGCACCGCGGAACTGATCGCCGCGGCTCGAGCCGAGCAGGGTCCCGTCAGTGCTCCGCATGCCGACCAGCGTGCGAGGGGGCAGCAGGTGGGCAGCGTGCCGATCCATTCGCTCCGGCGCCCTGGCGTCATCGCCAAGCAGGAGGTCATCCTCTCAGGGCCGGGCGAATCCCTGACGTTCACTCACGACACGGTAGAGCCGGCGCTCGCGTACGCTCCGGGCATCCGTCTGGCGGTCCCGTTCGCGGCTCAGGCGAACGGGGTCTTCGTCGGGCTGGAGAGCATGATCGATATCGGCATCCGCTCGTGATGTCGCGCATCGGCGTCGGTCTGATGGCCGCGGCGCTTCTGGTCTATCTGGCGGTCTCCGTGTGGCTGGCCGTGATGTTCTTCGCCGTCGGGACACCGGTGTCGATCGGCATGGGCGTGGCGCTGATCGTGCTCGCTCCGATCGGCGCCTGGGCGCTCGTCCGCGAGATGCAGTTCGGGTTCGCAGCCGATCGGCTGGGGCGCGCGCTCGATGCCGAAGGGGGAATGCCTGAGGCGGAGTCCGAACTCACTCCCAGCGGTCGGATCGCCCGAGCCGACGCCGACCCGCTGATCGCGAGGTATGCGGAGGAAGCGGACGCCGCGCCGACTGACTGGCGCGCGCGGTACCGACTCGGCGTGGTTCAGGATGCGGCGGGGCGCCGCAAGGACGCCCGCGCCAGCATCCGCGAGGCTATTCGCGTCGCTCGCGGCTGATCCGATTCAGGCGAGCGTGGCTTCGAGCGTGATCTCGATGCCGGCCAGCGCCTGGGAGACCGGGCAGCCGACCTTCGCCTCAGCGGCGATCCTCTGGAAGTCCTCGGGGGAGAGCCCCGGAACGACGGCGTTGACGTTCAGGTGGCTCCCGCTGATTCCGACCCCGGGCTTGAAGGTGACCGACGCGCTCGTGTTGACGCGCTCCGGCGGAGTGCCGTTCTCCGAGAGCGCGTGAGACAGCGCCATGCTGAAGCACGAGGCGTGAGCCGCGGCGATCAGCTCTTCAGGGGTGGTGGTGGTGTCGCTGCCCTCGCTGCGAGCCTTCCAGTTGATCGGGAAGGTGCCGAGCTTCGACGAGGAGAACGCGACTGTGCCCGAGCCCTCTGCGAGGGATCCGGTCCAGGTGGTGGTGGCTTCGCTGGTGACGGGCATGATTCCTCCGTTGTCTCGCGCGCTGCTCGATGTGCGGATCGCGTGTTCGGCCAGCCTATCGACCGGTCGCTCGCGGCGGAACCGCAGCCTCAGGCGGAGGCAGCGCGGCCGATGACGCCTGCTCGTTGCAGCAGCAGATAGATCTGGCAGCCGAGGCAGAACGAGAACGCGGCATTGAGGAACGCCGCGATGAAGGCGGCAGCGGTCGAGATGGGCAGCGCCCAGGGCACGCCGGCGAGATGCAGCAGGAGACCGATCGTCACGACGAAGAGACCGACCCCCTGAGCGAAGCGGGGAGGGCGCGGGTCCTCGAGCTCGCTCGGAGGTGCCAGTCTCGGACGCACCAGCCTTCGGAAGAGCACACCCCAGGGCGCGGTCCTCGGCGACAGCACACCCCACAGGAACAGCAAGGCGATCACGACGGTGAGGAGGAACGCCGGGTCCAGCGCGCGCTGTGCGAGCGTCGCCGAGCTGACAGCCCAGGTCTCCGAATCCAGGTCGGCTGACGCCAGCGGTTGATAGGCGAACCAGCCGAACGTCCTGGCGGTCGAGATGCCGATGAGCCCGAGGAACGTCGCGACGAGCAGCAGCACCGTCGTGATCGTCGCTGCGAAGCGCGGCCCTCGCGGGTCGATGCCTGCGGGTGTGGTCATCTGCGTTCCGTCCTCGTCTGTCTCATACGGCGGCCAGCGCTTCGCGCAGAGCGTGACGATGCGGCACGCCGTGGAATCGTGCGCGGACGGCGCCTGAACCGTCGACGACGAATGTCGTCGGTGTCTGCAGGACCCTGTACCGGGCCGACAGATCGGGCCGATGCGTCAGATCGACCTCGACATGGTTCAGCCCGTCTGTCTCGGCGGCGTAGCCGCTCAGCATCCGCCGCACCTGAGGACAGCGAGTGCACATCTCCGTGCTGAACTGCACGAAGGTCGCTCGGGCGCCCAGCTGCGAGTCACCGGCATCGACCGGGTCGAAACGCAGGTGACCGCCGCGGCGACGCCGTCCGTCGAGCAGACGCAGCACGACGCCGATGGCGACGGCGAGCACGAGCAGCGCTGCGGCGATACCGAGGGCGAGCACGGGAGACATGGCTCGACAATACGGCGATCTGAGAGCGTCGAGGACGATGTGTCGCATCGTGACGATCCGACTCTTCCGTCCTCGGGGCGGGTAGTCTGGCACACATGAGCGCAGCCGTCCCGACGCCGTACGAAGACCTTCTCCGAGACGTGCTGGAGTCGGGCACCCACAAGTCGGATCGAACCGGCACCGGGACCACCAGCGTCTTCGGCAGGCAGATCCGCTTCGACCTCTCACAGGGGTTCCCCCTGATCACGACGAAGCGCGTGCACTTCAAGTCGATCGCGTACGAACTCCTGTGGTTCCTCAGGGGCGACTCGAACGTGAAATGGCTGCAGGACCACGGCGTCACGATCTGGGACGAGTGGGCCGATGCCTCGGGAGATCTGGGTCCCGTCTACGGAGTCCAGTGGCGAAGCTGGCCGACTCCCGACGGCGAGAGCATCGATCAGCTCGCGCAGGTGATCGAGCAGATCCGTCAGACTCCGGACTCGCGTCGACTCATCGTGTCTGCCTGGAACCCGGCGGACATCCCTGACATGGCGCTCGCTCCCTGCCATGCGCTCTTCCAGTTCTACGTCGCAGACGGCAAGCTCTCCTGCCAGCTCTATCAGCGCAGCGCCGATCTCTTCCTCGGCGTCCCCTTCAACATCGCGTCCTACGCCCTGCTCACACTCATGGTGGCGCAGCAGGTCGGACTCGAGCCAGGCGACTTCGTCTGGACGGGCGGCGACTGCCACATCTACGACAACCACCTCGAGCAGGTGAACGAGCAGCTGACTCGCGAGGCATACCCGTACCCGACACTGCGGTTCGCTCGAAAGCCGGAGTCGATCCTCGACTACGGCTACGACGACTTCATCGTCGAGGACTACCAGCACCACGCTCCGATCCGGGCGGCGGTGGCGGTATGACGTGGGTCGGACTGATCTGGGCGGAGGCCCACGGCGGCGTCATCGGAGCAGAGGGCGGCATGCCCTGGAACGTCCCCGAGGATCTCGCGCATTTCAAGGAGATCACGCTCGGCGCGCCCGTGATCATGGGACGGAAGACCTGGGACTCGCTTCCGGAGCGTTTCCGTCCGCTCCCCGGACGCGAGAACATCGTCATCACCCGCCAGCAGGACTGGTCCGCAGAAGGTGCCCGTCGTGCGGCGGCCGTGACCGATGCGGTGCGAGGCCATGACAAGGTCTGGATCATCGGCGGAGCCGAGATCTTCCGACTCGTGATCGCCGACGCCGACCGCCTCGAGGTCACAGAGCTCGACATCGATGTCACCGGTGACGCCTACGCGCCGTCCAAGGCCGGGTGGCGGCTCGTCGACGAGGGGGAGTGGCAGACGTCCCGCTCCGGCATCCGCTACCGCTTCCTCGGATACGAGCGCTGATGCCCACCGCGCTGATCACAGGTGCCAGCGCCGGACTCGGTGTCGAGTTCGCTCGTCAGCTCGCCCGTCGGCGCGCCGACCTCGTGCTCGTCGCGCGGTCGGCGGACGCTCTCGAGAGTGTCGCCGCCGAGCTGCGCAGCGAATACGGCATCGCAGTCGAGGTCCTCGTCGCGGATCTCGCCGAGGTCGCCGATGTGGACCGCGTGGCCGACCGTCTCCGCGACGCCTCCGATCCGGTGGAACTGCTGATCAACAACGCCGGATTCGGCCTGCCGCTGCAGTTCGCCGACAACGACATCGACGACGAGGTGCGTCATCTCCGCGTCCACGTCGAGGCGTCGATGCGTCTCATGCATGCGGCACTCGGGTCGATGCGCGGCCGCGGGGGCCGCATCATCAACGTCGCGTCCGTCGCCGGGTTCATCTCCCGCTCGACCTACTCGGCCTGCAAGAGCTGGCTCATCGGCTTCAGCCGCTGGGCGAACGTCGAGTACGCCTCCGACAAGGTCAGCGTGACCGCGGTGTGCCCCGGTTTCACGCATACGTCGTTCCACGAGCGGATGGGTCTCGCACCCGGGCACGAGGGTGTTCCTGCGTTCATGTGGCTCGACGCACGTGACGTGGTGCGCGAGGGGCTCCGGGACGCGGCGCGGGGCAGGGCGGTCTCGATTCCCTCGCTGCGCTACAAGGCGATCGTGGCGATCGCGAGTCTGCTGCCGAGCGCGCTGACCGCCGGTGTCGCACGACGAGGCCGCGTCTGATCTGAAGGCCGACGGCACTCCGGCACGAGCGATCGCTGTGCGGATCAGCGGAATCTACCGAGGCGGATGCCGGCGTAGGCGATCGCTGCCACGGTCTCTCCATCGGTGATCCGGCCGTCCGCGATCATGCTGAGCGCCTCGGAGAAAGGCACCCAGGTGACGGCGTCGATGCCCTCCTCCGCTCGGGTGTGCGTCGAGTCATCCGCCCGTGTCATGGCGCGGGCGAGGAACACATGCTCGGGTGCGTGGGCGATCCCGTTGAGCGCGTTCATGGTCCCGAGCGACGTCCACTCGTCGGCGACGAACCCCGTCTCCTCGAGCAGCTCTCGCTGCGCGGCAACGAGCGGATCTTCGCCGTCGCTTCCCCCGGCAGGCACCTCGATCGAGATGCCTGTCGTGTAGCGCTCGAGGGAGACGAGGCAGACACGGTCCTCGTCATCGAGCGCGACCACGAAGACCGCCGGATGCCGCATTGTCACCACGCCGTAGATCCCGTCGCCCGCGGGGCCCGTGACCTGGTCCTCGCGCACCTCGATCCACCGGTTCTCGTACACCGTCGACGACGCGCGTGTGACCCATGCCATGGAGTCGAGCCTATTCGGATCCCTAGTATCGACTGCATGGGATGGTTGTTCGGGCGTAAGCGCGACTCTGAGGATGCCAACGAGATGCTGCGCCGATACAACGAAGCGGAGGCCGCGCGACTCGCTGCGATGACCTCCGGCGTCGCGGGGGAGACGGTGACAGGCGACAGCACTCGCGTTCCGGCGCCCGCTTCGCTGTCGGTGCCCTCGGGGTCGACCGAGTTCCTGGTCGAGGACGTCTTCACCATCACCGGACGCGGAACAGTGGCGACGGGCACGGTCACGTCTGGCGTGTTGCGAGTGGATGACGACATCGTGGTGGTGCGCGACGGAGCTCTGCAGGCGCAGACGCGGATCACCGGCATCGAGATGTTCCGGAAGCACGTGAAAGAGGTGACGGCGGGAGAGCTGTCCGGTCTGGTGCTCCGCGAGAAGATCGAGATCGCCCGCGGAGACGTCATCCGCCCGGCCCCGTCTGGGTGAGCGGCACGCGAACCGATACGCTGGGGGCATGACGCACTCGGGCAACCCTTTCGGACAGGTTCTCGTCGCGCTCGTCACTCCGATGACGGCCGACGGTGAAGTCGATTGGCCCGCCGTCGAGAAGCACATCGATGACGTCATCACCGCCGGTGCTGACGGGATCGTCGTGACGGGAACGACCGGCGAGACCTCGACCCTGACGGACCCCGAGAAGCTCAAGCTCGTCGAGGTCGGGAAGTCGGTGTCCGCCGGCCGCGCCAAGATCATCACGGGCGGCGGATCCAACGAGACCGCGCACGCGATCGAGCTGTACAAGGCCAGCGAGAAGGCCGGCGCAGACGGCATCATGATCGTCACGCCGTATTACAACAAGCCGACGCAGGCCGGCATCCTGACCCACTTCCGGCTCGTGGCAGATGCCACCGACCTCCCGGTGATCCTCTACGACATCCCCGGTCGCACGGGCGTGCCGATCAAGTACGAGACCATCCTCCGGCTCGCGAAGCACCCGAACATCCTCGCCGTGAAGGACGCCAAGGGCGACTTCTCCGAGGTGAGCCGCGTCTTGAATCAGACCGACCTCATGTACTTCTCGGGTGACGATGCCAACGTGCTGCCGCACCTCGCGATCGGCGCGACCGGTCTGATCGGGGTGACCGCGAATGTCGCGGCGGCGCCGTACCGGACCATCATCGATGCCGTCAACCGCGGCGACCTCACGACCGCGACCGCTGAGCACAAGCGGCTCGAGCCTCTCGTGCGCGCTGTCATGACGCACGTGCCGGGCACCGTCGCGGCGAAGTACATCCTGCACGGGCTCGGCCGTATCTCGAGCCCTCGCGTCCGTCTGCCGCTCGTCGGTCCCGAAGAGTGGGAGGCCGCTCTCATCGAGGACGAGCTCGATCTCGTGAAGGACGTCCCCGGCGCAGACTTCTCCAACTTCCGCCCCGACCGCAACGCGGCCGCGGGCGGTGCCCTGCCGAAGGTGCACGGCACGACCCGCTGACACCGGGCGCGGCGAGCCGCGTCACAACGAACGAACGGACGCGTGGAGTGTCCGACTGAGGAGACAGCATGTCCACCCCGATCGCAGAACCCGCAGCACTCGACGAGGGGACGCTGCGGGTCACCCCACTCGGCGGCCTCGGCGAGATCGGTCGCAACATGACCATCTTCGAGTTCGACGGCAAGATCCTGATCGTCGACTGCGGCGTGCTCTTCCCCGAGGAGCACCAGCCGGGCGTCGACCTGATCCTGCCCGACTTCGAGCCGATCAAGGGCCGCCTCGACGACATCGTCGGCGTCGTCCTCACCCACGGGCACGAAGACCACATCGGCGCGGTCCCGTATCTGCTCCGTCTGAAGAGCGACATCCCCGTGATCGGTTCCGGCCTCACCCTCGCGCTCGTCGAGGCGAAGCTCAAGGAACACCGCATCAAGGCGTACACGCTCACCGTGAAAGAGGGGCAGCGCGAGAAGGTCGGACCGTTCGACCTCGAGTTCGTCGCGGTCAACCACTCGATCCCCGATGCCCTCGCCGTCGCGATCCGCACCCCCGCCGGCCTCGTGCTGGCGACCGGCGACTTCAAGATGGATCAGCTGCCGCTCGACGGACGCATCACCGACCTCCGTGCCTTCGCCCGCCTGGGCGAGGAGGGAGTCGACCTCTTCCTCGTCGACTCGACCAACGCCGACGTGCCGGGCTTCACGCCCACCGAGCGCTCGATCGGACCCGTGCTCGACCAGGTCATCGGCAAGGCTCCCAGGCGCGTCATCGTCGCGAGCTTCTCCAGCCATGTGCACCGGGTGCAGCAGGTCCTCGACGCCGCAGCGGCGCACGGGCGCCGGGTGGCACTGCTGGGGCGCAGCATGCTGCGCAACATGACGATCGCCGAGGACCTGGGCTACCTGAAGGTGCCGAGCGGCCTGCTGATCGACTACAAGAAGGCGCGAGACCTTCCCGACGACAAGATCGTCTACATGTCGACCGGCTCGCAGGGCGAGCCCATGGCCGTCCTCAGCCGGATGGCCAACCTCGACCACGCGATCGAGCCCGGTGAGGGCGACACTGTGATTCTGGCCTCCAGCCTGATCCCCGGGAACGAGAACGCCGTGTACCGCGTGATCGACGGACTGACCAAGCTCGGCGCGAACGTCGTGCACAAGGCCAACGCCAAGGTGCACGTCTCGGGGCACGCCGCGGCCGGCGAGCTGATCTACTGCTACAACATCCTCAAGCCCAAGAACGTGCTTCCCGTCCACGGCGAGTACCGTCACCTGATCGCGAACGCGAAACTGGCTCAGGACACGGGGATCGACGCCGAGCGCACGATCATCGCCTCGAACGGCACCGTCATCGATCTGAAGGACGGCGACGCTCGCGTCGTCGGTCAGCTCGACCTCGGGTTCGTGTATGTCGACGGCTCGACTGTCGGAGCGATCACCGACGCCGACCTCAAGGACCGCCGGATCCTGGCTGAAGAGGGCTTCGTCTCGGTGATCGTCGTCGTCGACGCCGCGACGGGGCGCATCATCTCGGGACCCGAGATCCATGCGCGCGGCATCGCTGAAGACGATTCCGTCTTCGACGACGTGACGCCGAAGATCATCGCAGCGCTGAAGGAAGCCTCCGGCAACGGCGTGCGCGACACCCATGCGCTTTCGCAGGTCATCCGCCGCACGATCGGGCGCTGGGTCAACCAGAAGCTGCGTCGTCGTCCGATGATCGTCCCACTCGTCATCGAGGCGTGATCGGAGCTGCGCTCGCGGGTTCACAGTCGACCGACACTCGGCTGTAACGCCGGCGGCGTACGCTCTCCTCATGCCGGACGTCTTCTCGATCCGACCCGCCGTACAGGCGGACGGGAGCTTCCTCGGCGACATGGTCGTCGAGGCGGCGAATTGGCGTTCGGGCGGAGCACGACCACGCCACGAGATCCTCACCGCGGTCGAGCACCGGCGCTATGTGGCCGGATGGATGCGGCCGGCGGATGCGGGCTTCCTCGCCGTCGACGCCGACGGGTGCCCGATCGGCGCCGCGTGGTATCGCATGCTGTCGCCGGACGACGCGGGTTTCGGATTCGTCGGGACCGCTGTGCCGGAGCTCATCATCGGCGTGCAGCCGATCTGGCGTGCTCACGGCGTCGGGCGCACGTTGCTCCGACGTCTCGTGGTCCACGCTCGCGAGCAGGGGCACCCTCGGCTCAGCCTCAGCGTGGAACGGGACAACTTCGCGCGGACCCTGTACCGATCGGAGGGCTTCGTGGTCACCGACGCAGGGAGCGTCCGCGACACGATGGTGTACCGCACGTCCTGAACCATCGCCGCCCGCCGGCGGAAGACCGCGGAATGCCGCGTCATTACGGGCCTATGTCGCCCTCTGGACGTAACGTGAGAGTATGGCCAGGAGTACCACGAAGTCAGCGCGCGCGTCCGAGAGCGCCACGCCTCGCCCGAAGAGGCAGGCTGCTCCGAAGGCTCAGGCAGCGCCCAAGAAGTACATCGACGAGATCGACAAGCCCCCGGTGGCGGTGCGGGCCTGGAACGGGCTCGCCCACGGTGTCGGCGGACTGTTCCGAGCCTTCGGACCCGAGACCCTCGAGAAGGATGATCGGCGCGACGGCTTCCCGTTCCTGCTCGTGCTGCTGGCGATCGCCGGTGCGGTCAACGAATGGTTCTTCATCGGCAACGAGGTCGCTGCCAACATCAGCGCCTACTCGGTAGGGCTTCTCGTCGGACGCGTGGCCTTCGTCATGCCGGTCCTGCTCCTGCTGCTCGCCGGCTGGCTGTTCCGGCATCCGTCGTCGGTGCACGACAACGGTCGAATCGGCATCGGGTTCGGACTGTTCATCCTCGCTCTCGCGGGCTTCTGCCATACCGCGGCCGGCCGCATCGATTCCGCGGGCCTGCTCGTGCGACCGCAGCCCAAGGACGGCATGCCCGCACTCAGCGAGGCAGGCGGGCTGTTCGGGTGGATGCTCGGGGAGCCGCTGTCGTACCTCACCCCGGTGGGCGCGTACATCGTGCTGTCGGTGGTCGCTGCTCTCAGCGTCCTGATCCTGACCAAGACTCCGCCGAACCGCATCGGTCAGCGGCTCGGGGATCTCTATGCGTGGATGTTCGACGCCGAGCGGCCCGAGAAGCCCGCGAAGGATGCCGCCGCGATCGACGAGGCAGACAAGGTCGATGATCCTGATGTCCTGCCATGGTGGCGACGCAACAAGACCGGCCGCGAGGAGGACCCCGAAGAGGGCACCCTCGGATCCGACGACATCACCGCTCTGCTCACCACCTCGGAGCCGACTCCTGCATACGACCAGGCCGTCGTCGTGGAGAACGCCTCGGATGCCGCGACGGAGGTGCTGTCCGACGTGCGCTCGGTGACCGAGTCGTTGGCCGGGCAGCAGACCACCGCGCTCCTCGACGACGAGTCCGACACGGGCGAGATGCCCGAGCTGCCCGGACTCGACGGCTTCGGAACCCCGGGGCCGGGGGAGAAGGGGCCGCAGGCGCCCGTGACCCCCTACGTGCTTCCCTCGCCGGGGCTGCTGGTCGAAGGACCGCCGCCGGTCATGCGTTCTGAAGCGACCGACAAGGTGATCGAGCAGATCACGAGCGTGCTGACCCAGTTCAAGGTCGACGCGAAGGTCACCGGATTCTCTCGTGGTCCGACAGTCACCCAGTACGAGGTGGAGGTCGGCCACGGCGTGAAGGTCGAGAAGATCCTCCAGCTGAGCAACAACTTCGCCTACGCGGTCGCGTCCAACGATGTGCGTATCCTCTCGCCGATCCCGGGCAAGAGCGCGATCGGCATCGAGATCCCCAACGCCGACAAGGAGATGGTCGCGCTCGGCGATGTGCTGCGGTCGCCCGCGGCGCACAAGAGCACGCATCCGATGACGATCGGCGTCGGAAAGGACGTCGGCGGCAACATCGTCATCGCGAACCTCGCGAAGATGCCACACCTCCTGGTCGCCGGTTCCACAGGGTCGGGTAAGTCCAGCTTCGTCAACTCGATGATCACGAGCCTGCTCATGCGCGCTCGGCCCACGGACGTGCGGATGGTCCTGATCGACCCGAAGCGGGTGGAGCTGACGAGCTATGCGGGCGTTCCGCACCTGATCACGCCCATCATCACGAATCCCAAGAAGGCCGCCGAGGCGCTGCAGTGGGTCGTGAAGGAGATGGACATGCGGTACGACGACCTCGCGTCGTTCGGATTCCGCCACATCGACGACTTCAACCGGGCGGTGCGCGCCGGTGAGGTCGAGCTCCCTGTCGGCAGCGAACGCGTGCTCAAGCCGTACCCGTACCTGCTGGTGGTCGTCGACGAGCTCGCAGACCTGATGATGGTCGCCCCGCGCGATGTGGAGGATTCGATCGTCCGCATCACCCAGCTCGCGCGAGCATCCGGAATCCACCTGGTGCTCGCCACCCAGCGCCCCAGCGTCGACGTCGTGACCGGTCTGATCAAGGCCAACGTCCCGTCGCGCCTCGCGTTCGCGGTGACGAGCGTCACAGACAGCCGAGTGATCCTCGACAGCCCCGGTGCCGACAAGCTCATCGGCCAGGGCGATGCGCTGTTCTCGCCGATGGGATCATCCAAGCCGTTCCGTCTGCAGGGAGCGTGGGTCGACGAGAAGGAGATCGACGCGGTCGTCAAGCACGTCACCCGTCAGGCTCGTCCCGACTACCGCGCGGACGTGCAGGAAGCACTCGAGCCCACGAAGAAGAAGGAGGTGGACGAGGACATCGGGGACGACCTCGAGCTTCTCCTCGCGGCCGCCGAACTCATCGTGTCGTCGCAGTTCGGATCGACATCCATGCTGCAGCGCAAGCTGCGCGTCGGATTCGCCAAGGCGGGTCGCCTGATGGACCTCCTCGAGTCGCGAGAGATCGTCGGCCCGTCTGAGGGCTCCAAGGCGCGTGACGTGCTGGCGACGGCCGAGCAGCTGCCCCAGGTCATGGCGAAACTGCGCGGCGACGACGCTCCACAGAAGCCGGCCGCTCCCACTTCTGCCGCAACCGCGGCCGGAGCACCGCACGACCCGGTCGAGGCCCAGTTCCAGGGGCTGCCGGTGGTCGAAGCTGAAGACGACGGCGACGAAGACGCCTGGGGACTGACAGGACGAGACTGATGGCTATTCCACGGCAGCTCCCCAACGCGATCACCATCGCGCGTATACCGCTTGCGGTGATCTTCTTCATCCTGCTCCTGATGGGCGGTACCTACGGGCTCGATGACATCGTCATCCGTTGGGTTGCGGCGATCCTGTTCGTCGTGGGCATCTCCACCGACTGGGTCGACGGCTATCTCGCGCGTCGCCACAACATCGTCACCGACTTCGGCAAGCTGTGGGATCCGATCGCTGACAAGCTGCTCACGGGAGCGGGCTTCATCGGACTCGCCGTGCTCGGGGAGCTCAACTGGTGGGTCGTGATCGTGATCCTGATCCGCGAGTGGGGCATCACGATCCACCGCCTCATGGTCGCGAAGGAGCACGTCGTGGCGGCCGCGTGGATGGGCAAGATCAAGACCGCGGTTCAGGCCGTGGCTCTTTCCTGGGCGCTGCTCCCGCTGCACGTGGTGATAGGACCCCAGCTGTGGGTGGTCGGAACGGCGATCCTGATGATCCTGGCGCTGATCCTCACCGTCGCGAGTGGCATCGACTACATCGTGGCGCAGGTGCGAGGGGCACGGCAGCCGTCGTGACGTCGGCGTCGGAGGTGCTCGCCGCGCTGATCGAGCGTGGCTGGACCCTCGGTATCGCGGAGTCGCTGTCGGGCGGAGCTCTCGCTGCGGAATTCGTCTCGGTGCCAGGCGCGTCGGCGTCGCTGCGAGGAGCGATCGTCGCCTACGCCACCCCTGTGAAGCACACGCTTCTGGGGGTCGACGACGGCCTGCTCGATGCGCACGGGCCCGTGCACCCCGATGTGGCGCTGCAGATGGCGGCTGGGGCGCGTCGCGCGCTGCAGGTCTCCGGAGTCCCTGCTGACGTCGGCGTCTCGACCACGGGGATCGCGGGACCGGACACACCCGACGGTCAGCCCATCGGCACGGTGCACATCGCCGTGGTGACCCCGTACACGTCCGTGAGCGAGGCATTCAGGTTCGACGGCGATCGCGCCCAGGTCCGCGCTCAGACGGTCGATGCGGCCGTGGCCATGCTCGCGCGGATCCTGCGGGAATAGCTGATGCGCGGGTTCCGTTATGTCCTATGTGCTCACACCGAAAGCACAGCGTGCGAAGGTAGATTTTGTGAAGGTCGGTAGGACTAGACTGGCGGTCTCCTCGAGGGAGACCTCGAGAAGGCGATCTGGGAGGAGGTTCCGATGATTCTTGTACGACAGGAAATCGGCGATGTGCTGAGGGACTTCCGCCTGCAGAAGGGGCGTACGCTCCGGCAGGTTGCAAGCAAGGCATCCGTGGCCCTGGGCTATCTCAGTGAGGTCGAGCGGGGCCAGAAAGAGGCGTCGAGCGAGATTCTCGCCTCGGTGGCCGATGCTCTGGATGTTCCCATCTCGATCATCATGCGAGAGGTCGGCGACCGCATCTCCGTTCTCGAGGGCATCCAGGTCTTCCCCGATGTCGTTCCCGATGACCTCGTGGCTTCCGTCGAGCCAGAGCTTTCGCTTCACTGAGCGTCGGATTCTCTTCGTTCTCTGATGCGTCGCAGTGAGTTCCTCCGCGCAGTCGACGCGGAATTCGGCGGTCGAGGGTCGTCGCTCGTCAGTGACCTCATTCTGACCCAGCTCGCCGGACGCACTGCGGACCAGGCTCTGGACGCGGGCGTTCCCCCGCGTGACATCTGGCTGGCGCTGTGCGCCGAGACCGATGTGCCTCAGGAGCGGCGGCACGGCGCCGGGCGCCTCGAGCCGCGCAAGCGATGACCCTCCGACGCATACGACGAGCGTTCGACTAACGACATGCCGTGACGGCGTGTCGTCGAATATGTGTTCGAAACGGGCGTAGTCTTCTGCACAAGTGGTTCGGAGACGGTGTTCTCCCTGTTTCGCGGAGCTGACGACGCAATGTCCGAGGCCCCTCGTACGGTGAACAGCAAGCCGAAGAGCCATACGCCTTGTCGGAGAGTTCCGCCCAGCCGGGAGGACCGCGACAGCCTACAGGCGGCACCACGCGAGCATAAGGAGCACGTCATGCCATCACCCGCTGACCGCGAGAAGTCCCTCGAGACAGCACTCGCCCAGATCGACCGTCAGTTCGGAAAGGGCTCGGTCATGCGACTGGGCAGCGACGAGCGCGCACCCGTCGCCGTCATCCCGACCGGTTCGATCGCTCTCGATGTCGCCCTCGGCGTCGGAGGGCTCCCGCGTGGACGAATCGTCGAGATCTACGGCCCCGAGTCCTCGGGTAAGACGACGCTCACGCTGCACGCGATTGCAAACGCCCAGCGTGCCGGCGGGATCGCCGCCTTCATCGATGCCGAGCATGCGCTCGACCCCGACTACGCCGCGAAGCTCGGTGTCGACATCGACGCTCTTCTCGTCTCGCAGCCCGATACGGGTGAGCAGGCGCTCGAGATCGCGGACATGCTCGTCCGCTCCGGCGCCATCGATCTGATCGTCATCGACTCCGTCGCGGCTCTCGTGCCTCGGGCTGAGATCGAGGGCGAGATGGGTGACTCCCACGTGGGTCTGCAGGCTCGACTGATGTCGCAGGCACTGCGAAAGCTCACGGGTGGACTCAACCAGACGAACACCACGATGATCTTCATCAACCAGCTGCGCGAGAAGATCGGCGTCTTCTTCGGATCGCCCGAGACCACCGCGGGTGGAAAGGCGCTGAAGTTCTACGCGTCGGTCCGCATGGACATCCGCCGCATCGAGACGCTGAAGGACGGCACCGATGCAGTCGGAAACCGCACCAGGGTCAAGGTGGTGAAGAACAAGATGGCACCGCCGTTCAAGCAGGCGGAGTTCGACATCCTGTATGGCGTCGGCATCTCGCGCGAGGGCAGCCTGATCGACTTCGGTGTCGAGCACGCCATCGTGAAGAAGTCCGGATCGTGGTACACCTACGACGGCGACCAGCTGGGCCAGGGCAAGGAGAACGCGCGGACGTTCCTCCTCAAGAACCCGGATGTCGCGCTTGCAATCGAGACGCAGATCAAGCAGAAGCTCGGCATCGGAGGAGCCACCGAGGCGCCTGCTGACGAGCTCGCCGAGCGTCGTCCGGCATGAGCGTGATGGTTCGCGGTTGGGGAACACCCGGAGTGAACCATGAGTGATGGCGGGGGCGGGCCTGAGCAGCTCGCCCCCATCATCCCCCTTTTCGGTCGTGACGACACACGCGCGAAGTCGGTCGACCGGGAAGGTCCGGAGGTCGAAAGCGCGATAGCTCGTTCGGCGCCAGACGCCGGGGTGTGGCAGTCGACAGGGGGCATCTCGAGCCGAGATTCGAATCCCGTCGCGCCCATCGACTCTCGTGGGCCCAGTGAGCGTCATCCTGCTCGCGGCGCAGCGGCTCGGTCCGCACCGCGTCTGCGCGCGTTGCAGTTGCAGGATCTGGGATCCGACGATGTCCCGGGCGTCGACCCCTCTCAATTGCGTGCCGACGCAGAAGAGCTACTCGTCCGCAAGCTGCGGACTCGTTCGCTCTCTCTGTCGGAAGCGCGGATGGTGCTGAGGGGCTATGAAAAGAACGCCGTGCGGCTCGATGCGGGTGCGATCGATGATGTGATCGATGATTTCTGTCGACGAGGGTACCTAGACGACACACTCCTCGCCGGCCAGCTGGTGACATCCGGGATCGAGCGCAAGGGGCAGGGGCGAGTTGCGCTGTCGAGGGCGCTCTCGCAGCGGGGCATCCCTCGCGATGTGATCGATGCGGCCCTTGACGACATTCCCGACGATGACGCCGAGCGCGCACTCGAGTACGCACGCTCGAAAGCACGAGCCATGTCTCGTCTCGACGGCGACACAGCGCTGCGACGTCTGGTCGGTCAGCTGTCCCGCCGTGGCTACAACGGCTCGGTCGCGATGACAGCCGCCAAGTCTGCCCTTGCTGAGGCCTCTTTCGGCTCGTCTTCATCCGGGGTTCGATTCGTCGACTCGGACTGACTGAGGCGAGGGGCTCGAGCCCCTCGCCTCAGCGGCGGTGGCGCGCAACCGCTCGTAGAATGGGGGGATCATGAATATCCCTCGCAGTGAGCCGACGATCATCGCGTCATCGTCCGCAGCAATCGATCTTGATGGACGCCAGCGTTCCTACGAGGTCCGCACCTTCGGCTGCCAGATGAACGTCCACGATTCCGAGCGACTTTCTGGCTCTCTCGAGAGCGCAGGATATGTCCGCGCGACTGACGGTGCCGAGGCCGACGTGGTGATCATCAACACGTGCGCGGTGCGCGACAATGCCGCAGGCAAGCTCTACGGCACCCTGGGCCAGCTCGCCTCGGTGAAGCGACGCAAGGACGGGATGCAGATCGCCGTGGGCGGCTGCCTGGCGCAGATGGACAAGCAGGCCGTGCTCGAGAAAGCGCCGTGGGTCGACGTCGTCTTCGGCACGCACAACATGGGTTCGCTTCCCGGCCTTCTCGAGCGCGCGCGCCACAACGGTGACGCCGAGCTCGAGATCCTGGAGTCGCTCGAGGTGTTCCCCTCGACGCTTCCGACGAAGCGCGATTCTGCGCACAGCGGTTGGGTGTCGATCTCGGTCGGGTGCAACAACACGTGCACCTTCTGCATCGTTCCGAGTCTTCGGGGCAAGGAGAAGGACCGCCGCCCAGGCGACATCCTCAATGAGATCCGCCTGCTCGTCGAAGACGGCGCCATCGAAGTCACTCTGCTCGGACAGAACGTCAACTCCTACGGCGTGGAGTTCGGGGATCGACAGGCTTTCGGCAAGCTGCTCCGCGCCGCAGGCGAGATCGACGGGCTCGAGCGGATCCGCTTCACGAGTCCTCACCCCGCCGCCTTCACCGACGATGTGATCGACGCGATGGCAGAGACTCCCAACGTGATGCCGCAGCTTCACATGCCGCTCCAGTCCGGCAGCGACCGCGTCCTGAAGGCCATGCGCCGGTCGTACCGCAGCGAGAAGTTCCTCGGGATCCTCGATCGAGTCCGTGATCGTATTCCGCACGCCGCGATCACTACCGACATCATCGTCGGATTCCCCGGTGAGACGGAGGAGGACTTCGAAGACACGATGCGGGTGGTCGAACAGGCCCGGTTCTCGAGTGCGTTCACGTTCCAGTACTCGATCCGTGAGGGCACACCCGCCGCGACCATGGAGGACCAGATTCCCAAGGCTGTGGTGCAGGAGCGCTACAACCGGCTCATGGCGCTTCAGGAGCGTATCTCCCTCGAGGAGAACCAGAGGCAGGTCGGACGCCAGGTCGATGTCCTCGTGTCGACGGGCGAAGGCAAGAAGGATGCCGAGACCCACCGTCTGACCGGACGCGCCGAGGACAACCGACTCGTCCACTTCGAGGTCACTCCCGGTTCCGCTGTCCCACGGCCCGGTGATGTCGTCTCGGTGACGATCACCCATGCGGCGCCCTTCCACCTGCTCGCAGACGACCCGACAGGCCTCCCATTGCGGATCCGTCGCACGCGTGGCGGGGACGCCTGGGACCGAGGACAGGCGGAGTCCTGTGCTGTGCCGGCACCGACGTCCGGCGATGGCACCCGTGCCGTATCCCTCGGTCTGCCGACGCTCCGCGTCGGCAGGTGAACACTGCTCGAAGAATGACCGATCCGGCGTCGAGCGACGCGGACAGGGTTCCGCGGCTCTGGGCGATCGTGGGCGCGACAGGAACGGGCAAGAGCGATCTCGCCCTCGATCTCGCTGAGGTGCTGCGCAGCCGAGACAACGCCGCCGAGATCGTGAATGCCGACGCCATGCAGCTCTACCGCGGAATGGACATCGGCACGGCGAAACTCGCCCCGCACGATCGCCGGGGGATTCCCCACCATCTGTTCGACGTGCGGGAGGTGCAGGAGGAAGCCGCCGTCGCCTGGTACCAGCCGCTGGCGCGGTCCGTGATCACCGACATCCAGCGACGCGGGGCCGACGCCATCCTCGTGGGCGGATCGGGTCTGTACGTGTCCAGCGTCGTGTTCGACTTCGCCTTCCCGCCGCGTGATCCGGTGATCCGGGAGCGGCTCGAACGCGAGCTCGAAAGCGAGGGTGTCGGTGGCATGCTCGACCGGCTGCGAAAGCTTGATCCCGCGACGGCCTCCCGCGTCGACCCCAAGAATGCCAGACGCGTGATCCGTGCGCTCGAAGTCCTCGAGCAGGGCAGCGTCACGCACGGCGCGTCTCTGCCGGAACAGCCCGCGCTCTGGCGGGCCGACACGCGTCTCATCGGCCTGCACGTCGACCGCGGAGCCCTGGTGGAGAGGCTGGACGCCCGCGTCGAGGGCATGTGGCAAGCGGGCCTGGTCGACGAGGTGCAGGGTCTCCGTCGCGAGGGGCTCGAGAACGGCGCGACAGCTCAGCGCGCCATCGGCTACAGCCAGGCGCTCGCGCAGATCGATGGCCGGCTCACTCAGGCCGAGGCGATCGCCGAGACGCAGGCGCTCACCCGCCGCTACGCCCGCCGCCAGGTGTCGTGGTTCAAGCGCTATCCCGGCCTCACGTGGCACGAACCACCGGTGGACGCCGCTTCGCTCGTCGCCCCCTGAGCCCGCAGACTCACCGATCTCGGTGGCTGGATGTCGGTGCCTGGTGAGATGGTTGATCAATGGCCACCCACTTCTACACCGCGAGCAGCATCGACGGTTTCATCGCGACTGATCAGCACTCCCTCGACTGGCTCCTGAGGCAGGACATCGACGAAGAAGGACCCATGTCGTACGCCGGCTTCGAGAAGACGATCGGTGCTCTGGCGATGGGAGCATCGACATACGAATGGGTCATGCGCCACGAGGAAGGGCGATGGGGGTACGAGCAGCCGACATGGGTCTTCGCCCACCGACCGCTCGAGCTTCCGGCCGGCGCTGACATTCGCGCGGCGCAGGGTGACGTCGCCGCCGTGCACTCCGAGATGGTCGCCGCCGCCGGGGGCAAGGATCTGTGGGTCGTCGGCGGTGGCGACCTGGCCGGGCAGTTCGCCGATGCCGGTCTTCTCGACGAGGTGTGGGTGCAGTACGCGCCGGTGACACTCGGCTCGGGGGCGCCGTTGCTGCCGAGAGCACTGGACCTCGAGCTTCTCGAGGTCGCACGCAACCGCAACTTCATGTGCGGCCGTTACCGTGTGCTGCATGGCTGAGTCGTCGACTCCCGTGAGCTCGGGCGAGACCTGGGAGGTCCGCGCATTCGATCGTGCGGACACGGAGTCTGTGGTGGCTCTCTGGACCGAGGCTGGCCTCACGCGGCCGTGGAACGACCCCCGGCTCGACATCGAGCGCAAGCTCACGGTGCAGCCCGAGCTGTTCCTGGTCGTCGAGGACGAGGAACGGTCGACATCAGCGCGGATCATCGGCACCGTGATGGCGGGTTACGACGGGCACAGGGGATGGCTGTACTACCTGGCCACCGCCCGGTCGCACCGTCATCAGGGGATCGCGCGCTCTCTCGTGCGCGAAGCCGAGCGACTCCTTCTGGAAATGGGCTGCCCGAAGGTGCAGCTCATGGTCAGAGAGGGCAACGAGGAAGCGCTGGGCTTCTACGACGACCTCGGATACGAGCGATTCTCGGTGTCGAACACGGGCAGGCGTCTGATCGTCGACGCATAGCCGCGATCTCTAGACTGGGTGGATGGTCGCATTCACCAAAGGACACGGCACCGGCAACGACTTCGTCATCATCGCCGACCCCGACGGCGCTCTCGAACTGAGCGCCGAGCAGGTCGCCGTCCTCTGCGATCGACACCGAGGCATCGGCGCCGACGGCATCCTTCGTGTGGTGCGCTCTGCGGCGATCGCAGACGGGCAGGCTGCTCTCGCGGAGGAGCCCGCCGCCGAGTGGTTCATGGACTACCGCAATGCAGACGGGTCCATCGCTGAGATGTGCGGCAACGGCATCCGCGTCTTCGTGCATTACCTCGTGCGCTCCGGCCTCGCCACGATCGAGCCCGGTTCCACACTCCCGATCGGAACGCGTGCGGGTGTCCGCGACGTGACGCGCAGCGAGACGGGGTACCAGGTGGATCTCGGCCTGTGGAAGCTCTCCGGCGATGACCCGCTCGTCACTGCCGACGGGCTCCCTGTCACGAGACCCGGTCTGGGCATCGACGTCGGAAATCCGCATGTCGTGGTCGCACTCGCCTCCGAGGCGGAGCTGTCGTCTCTCGAGCTGCACCGCGCTCCCGTGCTCGATCCCGCCCCTCCCGCGGGGGCGAACGTCGAGTTCGTCGTCCCGGGGGAGCCGCTGGTGAGGGACGGCATCGGACACGTCTCGATGCGCGTCTCAGAGCGCGGCGTGGGGGAGACCCTGAGCTGCGGCACGGGTGTCGCGGCCACGGCGCTGGCCGTGCGCTACTGGGCCGGCTCGAAGGCACCCGACAACTGGCGCGTGGAGGTCCCGGGCGGCACTCTCGGTGTGCGCATGTTCCCTGCAGAGGACGGTGAGCACGTCGCCCTCTCCGGGCCGGCCCAGCTCGTCTTCAGCGGCGAGGTCGACCTGATCTGATGTCGACGACCGGCCAGATCGACCTGGTCATCTTCGACTGTGACGGAGTGCTCGTAGACAGCGAGAAGCTGTCGATCGAGGTGGATCGCAGGGTTCTCGCAGACCTCGGGTGGTCTCTCTCCCACGACGAGATCCTGCACCGGTTCGTCGGACGCTCCTCCGCGCACTTCCGCGCTGAGGTCGAAGCGCACCGGGGACGACCGCTTTCCGACGACTGGGAGGCGCCCTACCAGCCGTGGTACCTCGACGCATTCGCGCGCGAGCTGACGGCGGTGGATGGGGTCGAGGCAGCGCTGGACGAGATCACGACGGCCACGTGCGTCGCCTCGAGTGGCGCCCATGCGAAGATCCGGCGGACGCTCGGCCAGACGGGGCTCCTGCCGCGATTCGACGGACGGATCTTCAGCGCAGACGACGTCGCAAACGGCAAGCCTGCCCCTGATCTCTTCCTGCACGCGGCTGAGCGGCTCGGAGTCGACCCTGAACGCTGCGTGGTGGTCGAGGACAGTCGATTCGGAGTCCAGGCCGCCCGCGCCGCGGGCATGCGTGTTCTCGGCTATGCCGGCGGACTCACCCCAGCTGACTGGCTGGAGCGCGAGGGCGCCATCGTGTTCACGGATATGCGCGATCTTCCCGAACTCGCGGGTCGGTGACGTCGTCGCTGCGAAGGCTCAGACGAGCGTGATCGGCTCGGTCGGAGGGGTTCCGTGCTTGCGCACCTTCAGGATGCGGTACCCCTTGGACGTGGCGGTCCGATGGACGCTGAAACCAGGGTGGAACGTCGAGCCGATCCACCGTTGCAGCGAATCCGCGCCGAGGTTGCGCTGCACGACGAGCCAGGCGTCGCTGCGCTCGTCGAGCCGGGGGATCCACTTCTCGAGCAGTCCGTGAAGTTCGTTCTTGCCCACTCTGATCGGCGGGTTCGAACGGATCGAGCGGAATGTGACGTCGGCGGGAACATCTTCGGGCAAGGAGGCGTTGATATTCTTGAGACCATGAGCCGCGGCGTTGCGTCGCACGAGATCGAGAGCCCGCTCATTCACGTCGACGGCCCACACGGTCGCGTGGGGCGCAGCCAGCGCCATCGACAGCGTGATGGGCCCCCACCCGCTTCCGAGGTCGAGAAGATGGCCTCCCGGCGGAACCGGGGGCATGTTTGCGAGAAGGACGGCTGTACCGGCATCCAGCCGATCCGGGCTGAAGACGCCGCCAGCAGTGGTGACGTCCAGCTCTCGGCCTGCGAGCGTCACACGGATCGATCGCAGGTTCTCGGGGCTTGCCGGGGCCGCGGTGAAGTAATGGTCGGACCCCATACCGTGAGCGTAGCGGACAGCGCGGGCTAAGGTTAAGGCTCGCAACAAAACCCAGAGATTAGGGACGGATGACGGAGACCACCACACACTCCACAGGTGACGAAGCAGTCGATCGCGTACTCGCGAATGCGGAGAAGCGGACGGAGGCTCGTGTCTTCGGCGCCGCGCAGGCGCTGCAAGACCAGTCGACGGCCTCGCATGCCTCGTCGGACGGCGACCAGTGGGACCTCGAGGATCGTCATGCGCTGCGGCGCGTCGGCGGTCTCTCCACCGAACTCGAAGATGTCACAGAGGTCGAGTACCGGCAGCTGCGCCTCGAGAACGTGGTACTGGTCGGCGTGTACCCGCAGGGGGCCCAGGACGATGCGGAGAACTCGCTTCGTGAGCTGGCGGCCCTCGCTGAGACCGCAGGCGCGGTCGTGCTCGACGGCGTTCTGCAGCGACGACCGCATCCGGATGCCGCGACCTACATCGGCCGAGGCAAGGCGCAGGAGCTGAAGGGCATCGTCGCAGCCACCGGCGCCGACACCGTGATCGCCGACACCGAACTCGCCCCCAGCCAGCGACGAGCCCTCGAGGACGTCGTCAAGGTCAAGGTCATCGATCGCACCACCGTGATCCTCGACATCTTCAGTCAGCACGCCAAGAGCCGCGAGGGCAAGGCGCAGGTCGAACTGGCGCAGCTCGAATACCTGCTGCCGCGTCTGCGCGGCTGGGGTGACTCGATGAGCCGCCAGGCGGGTGGCCAGGTCGGTGCAGGCGGCGCCGGTATGGGCTCGCGCGGCCCCGGTGAGACGAAGATCGAGCTCGACCGTCGCCGGATCCGCACCAAGATGGCGCTGCTGCGCCGACAGATCCGCGACTACGGCCCGGCGCGAGAGGCGAAGCGGGCCGAGCGCAAGCGCAACACGATTCCGTCCGTCGCGATCGCGGGCTACACCAACGCCGGCAAGTCGAGCCTGCTCAACGCTCTGACGAGCGCCGGGGTGCTCGTGGAGAACGCGCTGTTCGCGACGCTGGACGCGACGGTGCGCCGGTCGGAGACCTCAGACGGACGTGTGTACACGCTGACCGACACCGTCGGGTTCGTTCGCAACCTTCCGCACCAGCTCGTGGAGGCGTTCCGTTCGACGCTCGAAGAGGTCGGCGAGGCGGATGTCGTGCTGCATGTGGTCGACGGATCGCACCCCGATCCCGCCGGTCAGCTGCAGACCGTGCGTGACGTGATGGGCGACGTCGGCGTGCGTGACATGCCGGAGATCGTCGTCTTCAACAAGGCGGATCTCATCGCCGACGATGAGCGTCTCGTGCTGCAGGGCCTCGAGCCCAAAGCGCATTTCGTCTCGTCGCGTTCGGGTGAGGGCATCGAGGAGCTTCGAGCAGCCATCGAAGAGGCGCTTCCGAAGCCCGCTGTCGAGGTTCACGCGGTGGTTCCGTATGACCGCGGCGATCTGGTCGCGGCGATCCACGAGACGGGGATGCTCCTGTCTGTGGACCACAGTGAGCAGGGCACGGTCGTGCATGCGCGTGTGTCGGAGCGGCTCGCGGCCGATCTCGCACCGTTCGCCGTGAGCGCCTGACGGCCCGGATCAGCGAGCGAGGAAGCGCGCCTCCACGGTGGCCGAGATGACGATCTCGTCAGGCTCGTACTCCATCGACGCACCGCCTGTGTCGGATTCCTGCATCATGGCGCCGCGCACCTTCGCCATGCCGGAGAACGGCTGGACGGGTGTCGGCGCGATCAGCCCGACATCGGCGATCTCCACAGGCACGACGGTGCCGAGTCCGAGCGCCGTCGCGTACGCCTGCGCGCGTGTGACAGCCACTCCGACTGCCGCCGCCGCGACCTCGCGCTCGATCCGCGAGCGCGTCTCGGTCGTGAGATGCCAGTCGACCCATCCGACCTCGACTCCATCCCACGGCGAGACGTCCGATACCCAGAGCGAGAGCTCGGACGCCTCGGCGAAGGTCGCAGTCAGATCGATGCTGGCGTAGTGCACGGGGGCGAGACGCTTGCCTTCGTTGTTCCACGGACGTTCGGCGCGCACGGACAGTCGCTTGCTCGACCAGTCGACGACGACACCGGTGTCATGTCGTGCGACGATGCTCTCGCGCACAGGCTCGGTGAGACGCATGACGCGGTCGACGACTGCTGCTCGCTCGGCGCCTTCGGCGCGGACGCTGACGCGGATGGTGGCGCGCTCGGGCGCGATCCGCGCCTCATGCTCGCCCCGGACGGTGACGGTGACTTCGCTCATGTCGCGACTCTACGCCAGCGCACTGAGGAGCCCAGGAATGGCGCAGCCGCTGCGAACGTTGTAGTCTATGAGGCTCGGGGACTCCGGTTCCCGAGGTGAAAAATCAACAGTGTGACAGCGGCTCCTTCGAGAGAAGGACCACGGGGCTGATCGGTTTCGACAGCGCCTGTGAATCCACGAGAAGCGGGCCGAGGATGCAGAGTTATCTCGTAAACGCTCTCTGCAAAACAATAGTTGCCGAAACCAAGCGCAACGACTTCGCCCTCGCTGCATAAGCGAGCCCGATAGTCCGTCAGGCCGTATGTGATTCCGGTACGGATCCTGGCGTCATCTAGGAATCTTGCTGCGTGATGGCGTCTGGACGTCACGTGGGACTCTTCCCAGGCTGGGCTCGTCGACTTAGGTGTCTGTGACAAAGGTCGGAGCCGAGCAGAACGTCTTCACAGACTGCGCCCGGAGAAGGCGTGGAGACTCAGCGTTGGACGGGGGTTCGATTCCCCCCAGCTCCACCACGTCGCTGTCACAAGCAAGAAGGCCCGCCTCCCTGGTGATCAACCAGGGAGGCGGGCCTTTTCAATCGACTGCGAGCCCGTCGAGGGCTTCCCGTGCGGCGCGGAGATCGTCCTCCGCGTCTCGTACGCGCTGCGCGAGTGCTGCCTGCTCGGTCTCCGCCTTCTCGGCCTCACCTCGTGCACGTTTCGCATCGCGCCGCACCTTCGCCAGTTCTGCCTCGAGTTCCTGCTCGCGATGTGTGAGCTCGTCGACACGCACGGATGCATCCCTGAGCGCCCGGTCCGTTGTGGCCGCCTCGCGGACCACGCGATCGTGTGTCCTCTCCGCTTCTCTGACAGTCCGTTCCGCGTCCCGTCGCTCTCTGCGCGCCTTGACCTCATCGAGAGGCTTGGCGGTGACCGCGGGGGCATCGGGAACGCCCCCGCCGACGATGCTGTCGGCGATGTCTGCGAACGTGCCGGCGGGTTCCAACTCCCGCACCAACCGAGCGGACGCGACTGCGGCGGCCGCGGTCGGATCGAAGAAGGCGGCGCTGATGGTCTGCTGCACCGCCTCTCTCGTCGACGCCGTGATGCGCTGTCCGCGCGCTTCGGCGAGTCTTGCGGCGTCCGCGGCGAGCCTGTTGGTGAGGGCGCGCCGGTCGCGTCCGAGCTGTGCGAGAGCGCGAGCGTCCAGATCCGCCTGCGCTTCGCGCAGTTCTTCGGCGAGTAGCAACGCCTCTCCGAGTTGCGAGCTGCGTTCGTGCGCGAAGACGTTCACCACCCAGGCCGCGACCGACGGCTTCTTCAAGGCCCGGATTCGGGCCGCGAGAGCGGGGTCATCGGCGTCGGCGGCGCGGGCGTTTCGTGCGGTGATGAACTCGGTCGGCGAACCGGTGTAAAGCGTCACCGCGATGTCAGCGAGCTCCGAATCCATGCGAGCGACGATACACCGCTCATGATCGGCTCTTCGGGGCCGCGGCGCGTGCGCACCAATCGCCGTCCGATCAGTATTCTGGTTGGCATGGCAACGCTGTTCTATGGCGCGTCCGACGTTCCGATCCACATCGAGGATCGAGCACTCGCGCATCTGAAGATCGTCATCGCGACCAAGCTCCGCCGACAGGAGAGCTTCACGCTGTCGTGGCGCCACCCCGAGGGAGAGCCCGGCGGGCGGTCCACCATCTGGATCCACCCGTCGATCCCGCTGCGCTTCACCTTCGACGAGCCGGAGCAGCCGCAGCTGAACCCACGCTGGATCGACGATCTCATGCAGTCGGTGAACTCCACCGGCGGCATTCTCCTGGTGGACGAGGTGATCGACGCGCCGGTGCGATGAGCGCACCGAAACGGGTGGACTGGAGTGCCGTCAGCCGGCCCATTCGATCAGGATCAGACCCTGGCGGGTATCCGCGAACTTGACCCATCCGTCGCCGAACAGATAGGTCATGCCGTATCCGTCTTCGTCGGTGCCCATGGCGAACTGCGGGTTCTCGGTGATGTAGATGCCGTCGGGGCCGTCTTCTCGGGTCCAGCCTTCTGCCAGCAGGGAGGACTGCGCGGAGGCGGCATCCTCTGCGCTGATCGTCGACCATCCGTAGAGCTGGCCATGGTCGGAGGCGACGCTGTAGTCGGCCCAGAAGCAGAGGAGGCCATCGGCGAGCGTCACGCCGCCGACCACGAATTCCTTCTCCTCGAACGTCCACCCCTGATCGGTGAGCACCTTCACCGTGCCGGCGGACACGATCGTGTCGCAGGTGGGCTCCGCCGCGGATGTGGGGGTCGGAGACGCCACGGGCTCGGCTGTGGCTGAGGGGGAGGGTTTCGGCGCGTCCGGAGTGGGCGAGGCGGATCCCTCCGGCGTCCCGGCACAGGAGGTGAGCGCGACAGCGAGCAGCAGAGCGCCCAGTGCGGCGGAGGTGAAGCGGTTCATCGCGCGAGCCTTCATCGGGGGTCAGTCGTGCAGGAGATCGAGGAAGGCCTCGTGGAGGATGCCGTTGGTGGCGAGTGTCGAGAGATCCGAGATCGTCTCCGCACCGTCGAACCCGGTCATCCGACCGCCGGCCTCCCGCACGATCGGCACAGCGGCGGCGACGTCGTACTCCTTGACGCCGAACTCTGCGACCATGTCGATTCGCCCCTCGGCGAGGAGCATGTATGCGTAGATGTCACCGTACGCACGATCGCGCCACACGCGATCGGCGAGCCTCAGCAGCTGGTCGATGTGCCCGGACTCAGCCCACTGGGCGATGCTCTGGAAGCTGACGCTGGCGTCGTCGAGAGACGACACGGCGGACGCTCGGATGCGGCGCGGCTCGGCGTTCGTGGCGGTCCACGCTCCTGAACCCGCAGCGGCCCACCAGCGGCGTCCGATGGCAGGCATGCTGACGACGCCGACCTGCGGGATTCCGTCGACCGCGAGGGCGATCATGGTGCCCCACAGCGGCACTCCGCGGAGGAAGTTGGCGGTGCCGTCGATCGGGTCGATGATCCACTGCCGGTGGGTGCTGCCCTCGGCGCCGAACTCCTCGCCGAAGATGCCGTCGTCGGGCCGCTCGGTCGCCAGGAGCGAGCGGATCGCCCGCTCGGTCGCGAGGTCGGCGTCTGTGACATGCGAGTTGTCGGCCTTGGTCGAGACCTCGAGGTCGGGACTGTCGAACCGGGGGAGGGATTGCGCGTCGGCGGCATCGGCGAGTCGGAGGGCGAGTGCGAGGTCGCGAGAGAAGTCGTCGACGCGGGGGGAGGCGGTCACGAATCCAGGATAACCGCCTGAACAAGGGAGTCTGAGAGGGCTTGACATGAGGCGACACGCGCGGCGGACGCGGCCGACCCGGCTCGATTTCGTCCGGCGGCGATCCGCTGGTAATGTAATTCCTCGGCCGGGGAATTCCCGGGCCACGCACCTCTAGCTCAATCGGCAGAGCAACTGACTCTTAATCAGTGGGTTCTCGGTTCAAGTCCGAGGGGGTGCACGGATCAGCCTCGATGACTCTCGCCAGTCATCGGGGCTTTTCTGCACCCACGGAGATGCCGGGAATCCGGCGCGCGGTGCGCTAGCGTGATGCAAACGCTAGGGGGATGGCCATGGGCAGACTGGTGAAGGCCTGCGCCGTCGTGGCGGTCGCAGCATCTCTCGGTCTGGGACTGACGGGCTGTTCTGCGGCCGAGAAGACGGTCGCCTACACGACCTCATCGGTCACGCTCGAGCCCGGAGAAGCCCTCGTGGTCGACTTCGGTGAGATCAATCCGACAGTCGGCGATGCGTGGGTGATCACTCGCGAGCCAGACCCGGCCGTGCTCGGGCCTGGCGATGAGCGATCCCGCTACCTCGGCCAGGACGGCGAGACCGGTGCTCCGAGCGAGGTCTCGTATCGGTTCGCACCGGTCGGCGACGGCACGACGGTGATCCAGTTCGAATACGAGTTCCGCGGGGCGGTTCCCGAAGACGCAGACGATCAGCAGACCGCCGAGATCACGGTGACCGTGAAGTAGTGGTCGCTCAGTCGACCGCTATGACGTCTCCGTCGGTGAGGTGCTGAAGGGTCTCGAAGGTCAGCGGCATCACCGTATGCGGGTGCCCGGCTGCGGCCCAGATCTCTCCGTGCTCGCGAAGATCCTCGTCGATGTAGGTGCGCAGCCGCGTCGGATGCCCGACCGGGGCGACTCCGCCGATCGCCTGGCCCGTGGCCTCGCGCACGACGGATGCCGGTGCCATCGCGATAGTGGCCGCGCCGGTGCTGCGCGCCAGGACGTCGAGGTCGACCCGGTGACCGCCGCTCGTCATCACGAGAACCGGCGTCCCGTCGGCGACGAATACGAGACTGTTCGCGATCGCGGAGACATCGCATCCGATCGCGGCGGCAGCCTCGGGGGCAGTCCGCGCGGAATCCGGCAGGATGCGGATCTCTGCCGCGACACCGGCGTCGACGAGGTGCTGCTGCACGAGCCTGCTGCGCTCGGGGAGGTCGTTCATGACCCCACGGTATCGAACGCAGCAGGCTCGAGTCTCACGCGGCGTCGCCCAGCAGGATCGCTTCGGCGTCTTCGACGGCGGCGTCATCCGGCTCGTCGTCGATGTGCGCGAGGATCCTGCGTCCGAGGAAGATCGTCAGCGCGGCGACCAGCACTGCGGCGGCTGCGACGAGATAGGGGACCGTCGCGTCGAACGCGTGCCACAGGGCTGCCGCGAGCGGCGGAGCGATCGCTCCGCCGAGGAATCGCACCGAGGAGTACGCCGAGGAGGCCACCGATCGGGGCAGGTCCGTCGCCTCCATGACAGCCTCGGTGAGCACGGTGTTCATCACTCCGAGCAGCAGTCCGCCGACGACGATGCAGACGACGAGTGCCGTGGACGACTCCACCAGGAACCCGGCGACGATCAGATCGACGGCGAGAAGCGGGAGAACCGTGAGGATCACACGGGTGCGCGACATCCGGCGCATGAGCAGCGGTGCGACCCACACGCTCGTGACTGCGAGTGCGATGCCCCATCCGAAGAAGGTGAAGCCGATCCCCATCGCTCCGAAGCCGAGTGGGAAGGGCGAGAACGCGAGCAGGATGAAGAATCCGATGTTGTAGAAGAACGCCGCCGTGGCGAGCACGGCGAGGGCGGGGTTGCCGAGAGCCTTGAAAGGCGCCGAGAACGGCACCGGTGTGCGCTTCTCAGCGGGGCCGCGCAGAAGGACGAGGACCGCGAGGAACGCGATCGCCATCAGCACCACGACGCCGAAGAACGGTGCACGCCAGCTCTGCTCGCCGAGGAGGCCGCCCAGGAGCGGGCCGATCGCGATGCCGAGGCCGAGAGCCGCCTCATACAGGATGATGGCCGCGGAGCTGCCTCCGGTCGCTGATCCGACGATCGTCGCCAGTGCGGTGGAGATGAACAGGGCGTTGCCGAGACCCCACCCCGCGCGGAAGCCGATGATCGCGTCGACACTGCCGCTGAGCGCGCAGAAGAGAGCGAACACGACGATCAGCGCCAGTCCGATCAGCAGTGTCTTCTTCGCGCCGATGCGGCTCGAGATCCAGCTGGTGACGAGCATGGCCAGTCCGGTCACCGCGAGGTAGCTCGTAAACAGCAGCTCGGTCTGGACCGGGCTCGCCTGGAGCGATTCTGCGATCGCCGGGAGGATCGGGTCGACCAGTCCGATGCCCATGAAGGCGACGACGCACGCGAATGCGACGGCCCACACCTGGGCTGGCTGCTTCCACACTGAGGTGGCGGGGGTGTTCACTCTGTAGCTCCTGTCGACTCTGTGGTGGTGTGCGCTGCAAGGATCTCGGCAGCGCGGGTCAGGACGTCCCATTCGTCGGCGTCGAGGTCGGCGAAGCGCGGAGCGAGAGTGTCGCGGAACTCTTCGCGCCATGCCTGCAGCGCTCGGGAGCCTGGGTCGGTGATGGCGACGGCGATCGCGCGCGAGTCCTCGGCGTCGGGGGAGCGGAGCACGAGTCCCTCGCGCTCCAGATTCCCTATCAGCCGGGTCATCCCGGGTTGGGTCGTGCGCGCCGCGGCCGCGAGCTCTCCGACTCTCTTCGGCCCCGCCTGCTCGAGCAGGCTCAACACCCGCCACTGTGCGGCAGGTGCGTCGTTGCCGGCGTCCTGTGCGGCGATGCGGCCCAGCGCGTACCCCGAGAGCACGAGTGAGGGAATGACATCCTGACGATTCATACCACCGAGTATATACCCGTTGGTATGTACTGAGGTCAGGTCAGGTCAGGTCAGATCGGGTCAGGTCAGCGCCGTGCCCCGGCGATCCGCGCGGAGAGCTGGTGCGCGTGGGCGAGGAGCGTCCTGCCGAGGTCGCCGATCCGATCGGGTCCGAAGCGGAACCCGACGCCGGTCAGGCTGAGGGCCCATTCAGGCCGCCCCGACCGATCGAAGACCGCTGCACCGATGCCCCAGCTGCCCTCGACGATGAGCCCGGGGTTCACCGCGTAGCCCCGCTCCTTCGTCTCCGCGAGGCGTGTACGCAGGGGGCGAGCGCCGTGTGAGCGGCCCCACGCCGTCTCCAGATCGGGATGTCGTTCGAGATAGGCGTCCACATCGTGGTCAGGCAGGAAGGCCAGGATGGCGAGGCCGGCGCTTGCCACGCCGAGAGGGAACCGGACGCCCTCGCTCAGCACGAACGACCGGATCGGGAAGGACCCTTCCTCGCGGAGCAGGCATACCGTCTCGTCTGCCCTGCGCACGGAGAGGAAGGCGCTCTCCTCCGTCTTGACCGCGAGTGATCGAACGATGTCCCGAGCGAGGGCAGTCACGTCGTAGCGTGCGGCCGCGACCGATCCCATGAGGAACAGCTCCGGGCCCGGCATCCAGCGAGCAGTGGACTCATCACGGTCGACCAGGCCTTCCGCGCGCAGCGCGGACAGGAGCCGATGGGCGGTGGAGCGAGACAGCTCAGCGGCTCGTGCGAGGTCGTGCAGCGACGCGCCGTCATGCCCGCTGGAGGTGACCAGTCGGAGGAGCTTCGCGGCGCGGGCGATCGCTTGCGTTCCCGGAACGACGACGGCGGATTCCATAATGTGGACGCTAGGCCCTGATGCGTCCACATCGCAAGAGCCGCCTATCTTCCGGGGCCGGAGAGGCGGATGCTGAACAGGTACGTCTTTCGAAGGAGAATGCGTGATCGACAAGCAGTGGGCGAATGCCGCGGAGGCGGTCGCAGACATCGGAGACGGTGCTTCCCTCGCCGTCGGAGGTTTCGGACTCTCCGGCAACCCGATCGCACTGATCGAGGCGCTGCTCGCTCAGGGCACGGCAGGACTCAGTGTCGTCAGCAACAACTGCGGAGTCGACGACTGGGGTCTCGGCATCCTGCTCGCTGCCGGACGCATCCGCAAGATGACGTCCTCGTACGTCGGCGAGAACAAGGAGTTCGAGCGGCAGTTCCTCTCGGGCGAGCTCGAACTCGAGCTGACGCCGCAGGGAACGCTGGCCGAGAAGCTTCGTGCGGGAGGATCGGGGATCGCGGCGTTCTTCACGCAGACCGGTGTCGGCACGCAGGTCGCCGAGGGCGGGCTTCCTCGGCGCTACAACCCCGACGGCAGCGTTGCGGTGGGGTCCCCGCCCAAGGATGTGCGCACCTTCGACACGCCGGCAGGGCCACGTGACTACGTGCTCGAGGAGGCCATCACCACCGACTTCGCACTGGTGCACGCGCTGGCGGGGGACAGGCACGGCAATCTGATCTTCAACAAGGCGGCCCGCAACTTCAATCCGCTCGCGGCGATGGCCGGACGAGTCTGCATCGCGCAGGTCGAGCAGCTCGTGGAACCGGGCGAGCTGGACCCGGACCGCATCCATCTGCCCGGTGTCTTCGTGCATCGCGTCGTCGAGGTCGGCACTGACATCCCGAAGCGCATCGAGCGACGCACCGTCGCTGCGGAAGGAGTCTGACATGGCACTCACGCGCGATGAGATGGCAGCACGCGCTGCCGCCGAGCTGCGGGACGGGTCGTACGTCAACCTCGGGATCGGGCTGCCGACGCTCGTGCCCAACCACGTGCCGGACGGCGTGACCGTCGTGCTGCAGTCCGAGAACGGCATCCTCGGGGTCGGGCCGTACCCGTCGGAGGATGCGGTGGACCCTGATCTGATCAATGCGGGCAAGGAGACGGTCACGGTGCTCGCCGGTGCGGCGTTCTTCGATTCGGCGACGAGCTTCGGCATGATCCGAGGCGGAAAGATCGACGCCGCGATCCTCGGCGCCATGCAGGTGTCCGCGACGGGAGACCTCGCGAACTGGATGATCCCTGGAAAGATGGTGAAGGGCCCGGGTGGCGCGATGGACCTCGTGCATGGCGCCGCGCGCGTCATCGTCCTGATGGAGCATGTCGCGAGAGACGGATCGGCGAAGATCGTGCACGACTGCTCGCTTCCCCTCACCGGACGCGGCGTGGTCGACAGGATCATCACCGACCTGGCGGTCATCGACGTCACACCCGATGGTCTCGCCCTGGTCGAGCTCGCACCGGGCGTGACAGTGGAACAGGTCGTCGACTCGACCGAGCCGCCGCTCGCCATTCCCGCAGAGATGCTCGACCGATGAACCCAGAGAACGGAGGGGCTGAGATGAGCGCCCACGACCACCCGAAAGACCAGGACGTCGTCATCGTCGCCGCCGCGCGCACCCCGCAGGGGCGGCTCAAAGGCCAGCTGGCGAGCTTCACCGCCCCGCAGCTCGGTGCGTTCGCGATCAGAGGCGCGCTCGAACAGGGATCCATCGATCCCTCGGACGTCGAGGCCGTGATCGTGGGCCAGGTCCTGGCGGCCGGGTCCGGCCAGAACGCCGCTCGACAGGCGGCGATCGGCGCCGGCATCGGCTGGGACGTTCCGGCTCACTCCGTGAACAAGGTCTGCCTGTCCGGCCTCACCGCGATCATCGACGCGTCTCGGATGATCCGCACGGGCGACGCGAAGGTCGTCGTCGCGGCCGGGATGGAATCGATGACCAGCGCTCCGCACCTGCTCATGGGTTCGCGCGACGGGTGGACGTACGGCAGCGTCGAGGTGCTCGACCATATGGCTTACGACGGCCTCACAGACGCCTACGACAAAGAGAGCATGGGCGCGTCGACGGAACGCCACAACGCCCGCTACGACCTGACGAGGGACGCGCAGGACCAGGTCGCCGCACTGTCGCACCAGCGCGCCGCGGCGGCGCAGGCGGCCGCGGTGTTCGACGACGAGATCGTGCCGGTGGCGGTGCCACAGCGTCGCGGAGAGCCGGTGCTCGTCACCGCCGACGAGGGGATCAGACCCGACACCACCGTCGAGTCGCTCGCAGGTCTTCGGGCGGCGTTCGCCGACGGCGGCTCGATCACGGCGGGCAACTCGTCTCAGATCTCCGACGGGGCCTCGGCGGTCGTCGTCACCACTCGCGGCACCGCGGAGGCCAAGGGATGGCCGGTGCTCGTCACCGTCGGAGCGAGTGGTCAGACTGCGGGCCCGGACAACTCCTTGCAGGCCCAGCCCGCCCGCGCGATCGAGCGGGCCTGTGAGAAGCAGGGGGTCGCAGCGGCGGATCTGGATGTCGTCGAGATCAACGAGGCGTTCGGAGCCGTGGTCGCACGATCGCAGGTCGAGCTCGGTCTGAGCAGCGACGTCGTCAACATCCACGGCGGCGGCATCGCGATCGGCCATCCGATCGGAGCATCCGGCACGCGGCTCGTCGTCCACGTCGCTCATGAGCTCGCGCGCCGCGGTTCGGGCACCGCTGCCGTCGGGCTGTGCGGCGGCGGTGGTCAGGGTGAGGCGCTGATCCTCACACGCTGAGAAGTCAGCGCTTGAGGGGCTTGATGCCCTTCGATTCCTTCTTGGCCTGCTTCTCGTGCTCCCGCTGCTGCTTCGCGTAGACGGGCGAGTCCGGCGAGACGGGGCGTCCCTGCTTCGCCCGCCGGGTGTCGACGACCGCGCCGATCGCGAGGGCCAGGCTGATGCCCCAGCTCACCCACGCGAGCGCAGATCGCCACGTGAGCTGCGTGTCGCGGGAGCCGCGGAGCAGGGTGGTTCCCGTCATGATCGCGCCAAGGAGTCCGGTTCCCGAGAGGTAGTTCATGCCTTCACGCTACCTTCCGACCGCCTCACGGCGCTCAGCCTTGACAATTCGGCGCGAATTCTGTCAGGTCGAAGACTCGTCGACCGAGCGCACCCAGAGACGGTTCTGACCCGCGCGGTACAATGGGGGAGTCGCGGCTCGCCCGCGGCCGCAATCCGTGTATCTACCGGCCGCCGGCTTTCCGGCGGACAGCGGCGGCACCCGACCCCGCGTCCGCGGACGCGCGAGAGCCCATGACACACGCAACACCCACGCCTCAGCACCACGCCCCCACGCCCACGCCGGATGCACCAGGACTGCTCCGCATCGCGGGCCTGCCGTACTTCATCATCGCGTTCATCGCCCGACTGCCGTTCGCGATGATGGTCGTCGGAGTCCTCACCGTCGTCGTCTCGGCGCGCGGCTCGCTCTCGCTCGGCGGACTCACCTCCGCAGCGGTCGGCCTGGGCACGGCGTGCTTCGGGCCTCTGCTGGGCGCCGCGGCTGATCGCTTCGGCCAGCGCACGGTGCTGCTCATCCTGGCGATCGCCAACGGAGCGATGCTGGTCATCTTCACCCTCGTCGTCTACACCGGCGGAGCGGATGCCCTGGTGCTGATCGCCGCCTTCGGCATCGGTGCGACAGCCCCGCAGGTCGCCCCCATGTCTCGATCGAGGCTCGTCACGATGATCGCCGACCGGATGCCGGAGGCGCTCCGCACCCGCACCGTCTCGGGCACCATGGCGTACGAGTCCGCCGCCGATGAGACCGTGTTCGTGTTCGGCCCTTTCATCGTCGGCATCCTCGCGTCGGCGCTCGCTCCCTGGGCACCGCTGATCGGAGCGGCCGTGCTCACGGTGGTGTTCGTCGGCGCATTCGCCCTGCATCCGAGTGCGCGCGCCGTGTCCGTGCACCGAGATGAGGACGGCAGGGCCCCGTCCAAGGTGTCGGAGCTCTTCAGCCCGCATCTGCTGATCGTCGTCGTCGGAATCCTCGGTGTGGGGATGTTCTTCGGCACGATGCTCACGGCGCTCACGTCTTTCATGGCCGATCGAGGCGCCCCCGAGCAGGCGGGACTCCTCTACGGCGTCATGGGCGTCGGCTCGGCGATCCTCGCCCTCGGTGTCGCCTGGCTTCCGGTGCGGTTCTCGCTGCGGGCGCGCTGGCTGCTGTTCTCGGGCATCCTGCTCGGAGGCAGCCTGCTGCTGCTGCTCGTCGACTCGCCAGCGATGATGATGGTCGCACTGGCGATCATGGGAATCGGAATCGGACCGACCCTGGTGACCCAGTACAGCTTCGGCGCCGCGCGCGGCCCGCTCGGACGCTCGGCCACGGTGATGACGATGCTCGGTTCGGGCATCGTCGTCGGTCAGTCCCTCGGCGCGGCGGTGGCAGGGGAGCTCGCCGAGAACGTGGGCACAGGAAGCGCCCTCGTCCTGCCGATCATCGCCGCCGGCGTAGCGTTCACGGCCGCCCTTGTCAATTGGCCCCTCAGTGCCACTCGACCTCGCGTAGCCTCGGTCTGAGCTTCTGTAGCCTGAGGAGCACCCCCACTGCATCGTCAGGAGCATCCACACATGTCAGTCGCAGATTTCGTCGTCGTCGCCAACCGACTTCCCGTCGACCGGGTCGTGGGTCCTGACGGAGACGAGGAGTGGCGGACCTCCCCGGGCGGTCTGGTCGCCGCCCTCGAGCCGATGATGCGCAGCGCGCGGGGGGCCTGGGTCGGGTGGCCGGGACAGGCCGACCTCGAGCTGGACCGATTCGAGATCAACGGCATCGACCTGATTCCCGTGCCGCTCAGTGCCGAAGAGGTCGCCGACTACTACGAGGGCTTCGCCAACGACACGATCTGGCCGCTGTACCACGACGTGATCGCGCCGCCGCAGTATCACCGCGAGTGGTGGGAGGCGTACGTCAAGGTCAACCGCCGGTTCGCAGAGGCCGCCGCCGATGTCGTCGCGCCCGACGGCACGGTCTGGGTGCACGACTACCAGCTGCAGCTGGTGCCGCAGATGATCCGGGAGCTGAGACCCGACGTCACGATCGGCTATTTCCATCACATCCCGTTCCCGGCGCACGGTCTCTACGCCCAGCTGCCCTGGCGTGATCAGGTGCTGAAGGGTCTGCTCGGCGCCGACGTCATCGGATTCCAGCGCGCGCAGGACGCCACGTACTTCCTGACGGCGGTGCGCCGTCGCCTGCGCTATGAGGTCAAGGGATCAGCAGTGGCGATCCCGACGGACGACGGACGCACCCGCACCGCGGTCGCCCGGGCGTTCCCGATCTCCATCGACACGGCTCCGTATCTCGAGCTCGCTGCCCGCCCCGAGGTGCGGGCACGGGCGGCCGAGATCAGAGCGAGCCTCGGCAATCCCAAGAAGATCCTTCTCGGCGTCGACCGGCTCGATTACACCAAGGGCATCAGACACCGCATCAAGGCGTATGGCGAGCTGCTCGAAGACGGCCAGCTGAGCGTCGACGACGTCACCTTCGTGCAGGTCGCGAGTCCGAGTCGCGAGCGCGTCGATGCCTACGTGCACCTGCGGGACGAGATCGAGCTCGCGGTCGGGCGCATCAACGGCGACCACGACACGATGGGTCACACGGCGATCCGGTATCTGCACCAGGGCTATCCGCGCGAGGAGATGGTCGCGCTGTACCTCGCCGCCGACGTCATGCTCGTGACCGCCCTGCGCGACGGCATGAACCTCGTGGCGAAGGAGTACGTGGCGACCCGAGCCGACAACCGCGGTGTGCTCGTGCTCAGCGAGTTCACGGGAGCCGCCGATGAGCTGCGACAGGCGGTGCGGGTCAACCCGCACGACATCGCCGGGTTGAAGGACGCGATCATGACGGCGGTCTCCATGACGCCGGCTGAGCAGGGCAAGCGGATGCGGTCACTGCGGCGCCGTGTGCTGGAGAACGATGTGAACGCCTGGTCGTCGTCATTCCTCCGCGCGCTCGCGGAGGTCCGCCGACGCTGATCCGCCGGGTCATACTGGGAGGACACCGCCTCGATTGGAGACCCTGTGACCCGTAGCTGGACCCCCGGAGAAGCAGACCCGGCGCTGAGCGCCATCGCCGCGACGCCCAGGCTGGTCGTCGCACTGGACTTCGACGGCACGGCGTCTCCGCTCATCCCCGACCCGATGGCGGCCAGGGCGCTGCCCGAGGTCGCGACGCAGGTCACGCGGCTCGCAGCTCTGCCGGACACGGTGGTCGCCTACGTGTCGGGGCGCAGCATGCATGACCTGAGAGTCATCACCGAGCACACGGATGATTCGCTGATCGCTCTGGCCGGTTCGCACGGTGCCCAGTACTGGTACCCGGGTGTCGGCGATGCCTCGACCGACGGTGCCGAGTCCGCCGAGGGCTCCCGTGAGGAGCTGTGGGAGGCGGCACGACCGATCATCGATCGCTACGAGGGTGCCGAGCTCGAACCGAAGACCTTCGGGATGGGCGTGCACACGCGTACGGCCACTCCCGAGGTCGAGAAGGCGGTGTTCGCCGAGATCGACGCGCTGGTGGCGGAGCGCTTCCCCCACTGGCGGCGACGCGCAGGACACCGAGTCCTGGAGTTCTCCTCTCGGAACGAGGGGAAGGACGCCGCGATGGCCGCCCTTCGCGAGCATTTCGATGCGACCGCGATCCTCTTCGCCGGTGACGACGTCACGGACGAGGACGCGATGCGGGTGCTCACCGGCGATGATCTGGGCGTGCGTGTGGGCCCGGGGGAGAGCGCCGCCGAGCTTCGTGTGGAGAACCCACAACAGATCGCGCTGCTTCTGGAGGCGCTCGCGGACGAGCGCACCTCTCGGCGGGAATAGACTTCCGTCATGTCCTCGCATGATCCCTCCACCAGCGCGCCCATCGACATCAAGCCCCGCAGCCGCGTCGTCACAGACGGCATCGAGGCGACGACCTCCCGAGGCATGCTCCGTGCCGTCGGCATGGGCGACGCCGACTGGGACAAGCCCCAGATCGGCATCGCGTCCAGCTGGAACGAGATCACGCCCTGCAACCTGAGCCTCGACCGTCTCGCGCAGGGGGCGAAAGAGGGCGTGCATTCGGGTGGTGGCTACCCGCTGCAGTTCGGCACGATCTCGGTGTCCGACGGCATCTCGATGGGCCACGAGGGCATGCACTTCTCGCTGGTGTCCCGCGAGGTCATCGCCGACTCGGTCGAGACCGTGATGATGGCCGAGCGGCTCGACGGCTCGGTGCTGCTCGCCGGCTGCGACAAGTCGATCCCCGGCATGCTCATGGCCAGCGCCCGACTCGACCTCTCCAGCGTCTTCCTCTACGCCGGCTCGATCGCCCCCGGATGGGTCAAGCTCTCCGACGGCACCGAGAAGGACGTCACGATCATCGACTCGTTCGAGGCCGTCGGCGCGTGCCGCGCCGGTCTCATGAGCGAAGAGGACCTCAAGCGCATCGAATGCGCGATCGCCCCGGGTGAAGGTGCCTGTGGAGGTATGTACACGGCCAACACCATGGCGTCGGTGGCCGAGGCCCTCGGCCTGAGCCTTCCCGGTTCGGCCGCCCCGCCCGCCGCGGATCGCCGCCGCGACTACTTCGCGCACCGCTCCGGCGAGGCCGTCGTGAACCTGCTCCGTCAGGGCATCACGACCCGCGACATCCTCACCAAGGAGGCGTTCGAGAATGCCATCGCGCTCGCGATGGCCCTCGGCGGTTCGACCAACGTCGTGCTGCACCTGCTCGCCATCGCGCGAGAGGCCGATGTCGAGCTGAGCCTGCACGACTTCAACCGCATCGGCGACAAGGTGCCGCACGTGGCGGACATGAAGCCGTTCGGCAAGTACGTCATGAACGACGTCGACCGCCACGGCGGCATCCCCGTGATCATGAAGGCGATGCTCGACGAGGGGCTGCTGCACGGCGACGCGCTCACCGTGACGGGCAAGACGCTCGCCGAGAACCTCGCGGATCTCGACCCGCAGCCGATCGACGGCGAGGTCATCCACACGTTCGACAACCCGATCCACGCGACCGGCGGCCTGACGATCCTGCACGGCTCGCTCGCGCCCGAGGGTGCGGTCGTGAAGACGGCCGGCTTCGACGCCGCCGTGTTCGAGGGCCCCGCCCGCGTGTTCGAGCGCGAGCGTGCGGCCATGGACGCCGTGGCCAACGGCGAGATCGAGGCGGGCACCGTCATCGTGATCCGCTACGAGGGTCCGAAGGGCGGACCCGGTATGCGCGAGATGCTGGCCATCACCGCGGCTATCAAGGGCGCGGGGCTCGGAAAAGATGTACTACTCTTGACTGACGGACGATTCTCAGGCGGCACAACCGGCCTGTGCATCGGCCACATAGCACCCGAAGCGGTGGACGCAGGTCCCATCGCCTTCGTGCGCGATGGTGATCTGATACGGGTCGATATCGCAGCTCGCTCTCTCGACCTACTCGTCGACGAGGCGGAGCTCGCCTCCCGCCGCTCTGGCTGGGAGCCGCTACCCCCGCGCTATACCCGTGGCGTTCTTGCCAAGTACTCGCGTCTCGTGCGGTCAGCCGCCGAGGGCGCGACGACCGGCTGATCCGCGTCGAATCCGGCATCCAGCCTCCGACGTCGCCTACAGACCATCAGAAGGAGTGTCATGACTGCTGACACCGTCTCGGCTGTGCCGAGGCCGCCCGCACCCAAATCCGCCGCACCGGAGATCTCCGGAGCAGAGGCTGTCGTCCGCACGCTCGAGCTCCTCGGCGTCAGGGATGTCTTCGGCCTCCCCGGCGGCGCGATCCTCCCCGTCTACGACCCGCTCATGGATGCGGCCGACCTTCGGCACATCCTGGTGCGGCACGAGCAGGGAGCGGGCCACGCCGCCGAGGGCTACGCATCGTCGTCGGGCAAGGTCGGTGTCTGCATCGCGACCTCTGGCCCCGGTGCGACCAACCTCGTGACCGCGATCGCTGACGCCTACATGGACTCGGTGCCGCTGCTCGCGATCACCGGCCAGGTGTTCTCGACGCTCATGGGCACCGACGCGTTCCAGGAGGCCGACATCGTGGGAATCACGATGCCGGTGACGAAGCACTCGTTCCTCGTGAAGGACGCATCCGAGATCCCCGGCGCCATCGCGGCGGCGTACGAGATCGCATCAACAGGCCGCCCCGGTCCGGTGCTCGTCGACATCACCAAGGATGCACAGCAGGCCATGGCGCCGTTCGTCTGGCCGCCCAAGTACGATCTGCCGGGGTACCGCCCCGTGACGAAGGCCCATGGCAAGCAGATCCATGCGGCAGCCGCCCTTCTGGCCGAGGCCAAGAAGCCGGTGCTCTACGTCGGTGGCGGTGTGATCCGTGGTCGTGCGTCGGCCGAGCTGCTCGCCCTGGCCGAGACGACGAACGCACCGGTCGTGACGACGCTCATGGCTCGCGGCGCGTTCCCCGACTCGCACCAGCAGCACCTGGGCATGCCGGGCATGCACGGCACCGTCCCTGCGGTGCTTGCGCTGCAGGAGGCCGACCTGATCGTGTCGCTCGGCGCGAGGTTCGACGACCGTGTGACCGGCAAGGCTGCGCTCTTCGCGCCGAACGCCAAGGTCGTGCACGTCGACATCGACCCGGCGGAGATCTCGAAGATCCGCACGGCCGATGTGCCGATCGTCGGGGACGTCCGCGACGTGCTGGTCGACCTCGAATCCGCGTTCCGCTCGGCCGTCAACACGACGACTCCCGACACGGAGGAGTGGTGGTCGTACCTCGACGGCCTGCGTACCGAGTTCCCCCTCGGATACGCGCCGACGACCGACGGGCTCCTCGCGCCGCAGTACGTGATCCAGCGGATCGGTGAGCTGACCGGCCCGGAGGGCATCTACGCCGCCGGAGTCGGACAGCACCAGATGTGGGCTGCGCAGTTCATCAAGTACGAGCGACCCAACGCCTGGCTGAACTCCGGGGGAGCGGGCACGATGGGCTACTCCGTCCCCGCTGCCATGGGCGCCAAGGTCGCCGAGCCCGACCGCGTGGTGTGGGCGATCGACGGCGACGGATGCTTCCAGATGACCAATCAGGAGCTCGCGACCTGCACGATCAACAACATCCCGATCAAGGTCGCGATCATCAACAACTCGTCGCTGGGCATGGTCCGCCAGTGGCAGACGCTCTTCTACGACGGCCGCCACTCGAACACCGACCTGAACACCGGTCACGGCACTGTGCGCATCCCTGACTTCGTGAAGCTCGCCGAGGCCTACGGCTGCCTCGCGATCCGCGTCGAGAAGGAGGAGGAGGTGGACGCGGCGATCAAGCTCGCTCTCGAGACCAACGACCGCCCCGTCGTCATCGACTTCGTCGTCAGCGCCGACTCCATGGTGTGGCCGATGGTTCCCCAGGGCGTGAGCAACAGCTACGTCCAGTACGCCCGCGAGCACGCGCCCGCATTCGACGAGGAGGACTGACCATGTCGACTCACGTGCTGAGCCTCCTTGTGGAGAACACCCCCGGTCTGCTGACCCGCGTCGCAGGTCTGTTCGCGCGTCGCGGTTTCAACATCGACTCGCTCGCGGTGGGCGTGACCGAGGTGCCGGGCATCTCGCGCATCACCGTCGTCGTCGACCTCGAGGACCTGCCTCTCGAACAGGTGACCAAGCAGCTCAACAAGCTGATCAACGTCATCAAGATCGTGGAGCTCGACTTCCCGACCTCGGTGCAGCGCGAGCACATGCTCGTCAAGGTCCGCACCGACAACGCGAACCGGTCGAACGTCATCGAGGTCGCCAACCTGTTCCGCGCCTCGGTCGTGGACTATGCGTCCGACGCGCTGGTGATCGAGGTCACCGGTGATCGGGGCAAGGTCGACGCCATGCTCCGCGCTCTCGAGCCGTTCGGCATCAAGGAGATCGCGCAGTCGGGTCTCCTCGCCATCGGCCGCGGCGGCAAGAGCATCACCGAGCGCGTCCTGCGCGGCTGACCAGATTTCATACACGTACACGAACACCAATCAAGGAGAAAACCAGTGAGCACCGAGATCTTCTACGACGCAGACGCCGATCTGTCGATCATCCAGGGCAAGAAGGTCGCCATCGTCGGCTACGGCTCGCAGGGTCACGCGCACGCGCAGAACCTTCGCGACTCCGGTGTCGAGGTCGCGATCGCGCTCAAGGAGGGCTCGAAGTCGGCGCCGAAGGCGGAGGAAGCCGGATTCGCGGTCAAGACCGTCGCTGAGGCGACTCAGTGGGCCGACCTCATCATGATCCTGGCGCCGGACCAGCACCAGCGCACGATCTACAGCGAGTCGATCGCCCCGAACCTCACCGAGGGCAAGACGCTCGCCTTCGCGCACGGCTTCAACATCCGCTTCGGCTACATCGACGCTCCCGAGGGCGTCGACGTCATCCTCGTCGCACCCAAGGCACCGGGCCACACCGTGCGTCGCGAGTTCGTCGCCGGTCGCGGCATCCCCGACATCATCGCCGTCGAACGCGACGCGTCGGGCAACGCCTGGGCGACCGCGCTGTCGTACGCCAAGGCCATCGGCGGCACCCGCGCCGGCGTCATCAAGACGACCTTCACCGAGGAGACCGAGACCGACCTGTTCGGTGAGCAGGCCGTTCTGTGCGGTGGCGTCAGCCACCTCGTCCAGGCCGGCTTCGAGACGCTCACCGAGGCTGGCTACCAGCCGCAGATCGCCTATTTCGAGGTGCTGCACGAGCTGAAGCTCATCGTCGACCTGATGTGGGAGGGCGGCATCGCGAAGCAGCGCTGGTCGGTCTCCGACACCGCCGAGTACGGCGACTACGTGTCGGGCCCCCGCGTCGTGACCCCCGAGGTCAAGGAGTCGATGAAGGCGATCCTCGCCGACATCCAGAGCGGTGCGTTCGCGAAGCGCTTCATCGACGACCAGGACAACGGCGGCGAGGAGTTCCTCGCGCTGCGGGCCAAGGAGGAGACGCACCCCATCGAGGCCACCGGCAAGGAGCTGCGCTCGCTCTTCGCATGGAAGCAGCAGGACGAGGACTACGTCGACGGCAGCGCTGCGCGCTGACGCTGATCTGACGTATGAACGAAGGGCCCGGTGCGATCCGCACCGGGCCCTTCGTTCGTGCCGAGGGAGATCACTCCGCGGCGGGAGCATCCTCCACCACAGCGGGAGCGTCGTCACCGTTCGCCCACACCGGTGCGGGCAGCACGGTATCGACCTGGCCGCCCTGGATCTCACGCAGTGCCGCCTCGATGTCGTCCGCGTTGAGCGGCACGGCGAGCCCGCAGGCGCGAAGCTCGGACGCGAACTTCAGCGTGAGGCGGGATTTGCCTGCCTCCACGGCTTCTGCCGTGGTGCCGATGCGCTTCTCGCTGCCCGTCTGGATGTCCGACACGTCTTCGCAGACGTGGTAGACCGCGCCGCCGTCGACCCACACGACCTCGTCCTTGCCGAGGAGCTGGATCACGGCCGACTGGTCGGCGGTGTACTTCTCGACGGAGGGCGGGTTGAAGTCCACTCCGATCACCGTGGCGAGCAGAGCGAGGACCACTCCGACGATCCCGGCGGTGGTCTTCTGGCCCTTGCTCATGTCCTTGTTGAGGAAGATGAGGATCACCAGGGGCAGGAACGCGACGATCGCGATGATCGCGCCGAGCTGGTTCTGCACGAAGAAGCGCACAGTCTCGGACCTGCGGGCGGGATCGAGACGGTTCGCCTTCTTCCACAGGATCGAACCGGTGATGGCAAGGGCTGCGATCACCACGAGCAGCACGAGGAGGGTGACGAACGCCCACTGCGGGAACACCACGGTGACGCCGCGGTCTTCGAGCAGGCCGGTGTCCGGATCGCGGACGAGCGCTCCGTCCTCGCCGACGTACTCGCGCTGGCGCAGGAGCCAGAAGATCGAGACGCCCTCGCCGATGATCGCGAGCGCCCACAGCACGGCGGCGATCCAGCGGAACATGGTGGCCTTGGACTTGGCTGCGGCCGTCGGCTTCCACCCGGCCGCGGGTTCGTCGACGGAACCGCCAGAGGGGCTCTGGTCGGCGCTCTTGTTCTGCTCGGCCACGATCTTCCTTCCGGAAAGGGCCCCGGTGGCCCAGATGCCCCCGAGCATAGTGGACGACGTGTCCTACGCTGAGGACATGACTTACGATTCCGACGACGCCCTGACCTGGGACGGTGACGACGGCGTCGCGCCGAAGACGCCCGCACCGAAGGGCTCTGACAGAGAGGCGTCCGTGCCTCATGGCGACGCCTCCGACGACGCAGCCCTGCCGGACGGGTGGAACGCCGTCGGCCGGGGCAGCGAGGCCGTCGGGCACGTCGATGCCGACGGCACGGTCACGATGCCCGATGAGCAGGAACCGGCGCATCTGAGCACGGCGATGCTCCTGACACTCGGGATCGTCGGCGGCGTCTATCTGCTGTACAGCATCGGCTGGGTCGTCGGCGGCCTTCGGCTCAAGCCGCTCGCCAATCTGATCGTGGCCGATGCCATGTACGTGCCGTGGTTCGTGCTCGCGGTGGCGGCACCCGCTCTGTGGTTCCTCGCGGTGTGGGTGCTCACCCGGGCCAAGGCGGCCTGGATCCGCATCGGGCTGCTCCTGCTCGGAGTGGTTCTTCTCGTGCCATGGCCCTTCGTGACGGTGGGGGTGATCGGATCATGACCGGGACGCAGTCGGCTTCTCCCGCAGCCTCAGGTTCTCCTCGGTGGCTGAGCGCGGTCGTTCTCGGCCTCGCAGGTCTCTTCTACGCCTACGCCATCTGGAATGCCGTCGCGCATGTGATCTCGATGGCGCAGAACGGCCTCACGGGGATCGGATGGGTGACGCTGCTCTTCGGCGTCGTCTTCCCCGCCATCGTGTTCGTCTTCGCGTATGCGATCGGACGACGCCGTCGCGCCGGCGAGCTCGCGCTGGTGCTGCTGGCCGGCCTCGGCATCGTGGCGGTGTTCTGGTTGAGCCTGATCGGATACAGCATCCTCAACATGTCGGATCTCGTGACGGCCGTGGTCTGATCCACGGCGTCACACGGCACGGAGCAGCAGGAGCGCTCGGGTACAGTTGAGGTGATCGCGCCCCCATGGTGTGCGGCGCATCGGCCCCCTGTCGCGCTGCCCCGAAGGATCCCTGTGCCGAAGCCCGTCGTGCTCATCGCCGAAGTTCTCTCTCCCGCCACGATCGAGGCCCTCGGCCCCGACTTCGACGTCCGCAACGTCGACGGCACTGACCGCGAGGCGCTCTTCGCCTCGCTCGCAGAGGCCGATGCGGTGCTGATCCGCTCGGCGACGCACATCGACGAAGAGGCGCTGACGCACGCGCCGAAGCTGAAGGTCGTCGCCCGCGCGGGCGTCGGACTCGACAACGTCGACATCAAGGCGGCCACCGCGGCCGGCGTCATGGTCGTCAACGCTCCGACGTCGAACATCATCTCGGCCGCCGAGCTCACGGTCGGACACATCCTCAGCCTCGCCCGTCGCATCCCCGCGGCCCATGCCTCCCTCGCCGCCGGCCAGTGGAAGCGCAGCTCGTTCACGGGCGCGGAACTCTTCGAGAAGACCGTCGGCATCGTCGGCCTCGGTCGCATCGGCGCTCTCGTCGCCGCCCGCCTCGCCGCGTTCGACATGCGCGTCGTCGCGTACGATCCCTACGTCACCTCGGCTCGTGCGCAGCAGCTCGGTGTGCAGCTCCTCTCGCTCGACGAGCTCGTCGCCGAGGCCGACTTCCTCACGATCCACATGCCCAAGACGCCCGAGACGACCGGCATGATCGGCGCCGAGCAGTTCAAGGCCATGAAGCCGACCGCCTTCGTCGTGAACGTCGCCCGCGGTGGCCTCATCGATGAGGAAGCGCTTCACGCCGCGCTCGTCGCCGGCGAGATCGCCGGTGCAGGACTCGACGTCTTCACCTCCGAGCCGCCCGCCGAGGGCGGAACCGCTCGTCCGCTGCTCGACCTCCCCAACGTCGTCGTGACCCCGCACCTCGGTGCCAGCACCGAGGAGGCGCAGGAGAAGGCCGGTGTCTCGGTCGCGCGCTCCGTGCGCCTCGCGCTCGGCGGCGACCTCGTCCCCGACGCGGTCAACGTCGCCGGGGGAGTCATCGACCCCTACGTGCGCCCCGGAATCTCGCTCGTCGAAAAGCTCGGTCAGATCTTCGCCGCCCTCGCGACGTCGCCTCTCACGAGCCTCGACGTCGAGGTCCACGGCGAGCTGAACGACTACGACGTCAGCGTGCTGAAGCTCGCGGCGCTCAAGGGCGTCTTCACGAACATCGTCAGCGAGACGGTCTCGTACGTCAACGCGCCGCTGCTCGCCGACCAGCGGGGCATCGCGGTTCGCCTTCTCAAGGACGACGTGAGCGACGAGTACCGCAATGTCATCACTCTGAGCGGCGCTCTCTCCGACGGCTCGCAGCTCTCGGTGTCGGGCACCCTCACCGGTCCGAAGCAGGCAGAGAAGCTGGTCGCCATCAACGACCACGCGCTCGAGCTGCCGATCGAGAAGCACCACGTCGTGATGCTCTACACCGACCGCCCCGGCATCGTCGCGGTCTACGGCCAGAAGTTCGGCGAGGCAGGCATCAACATCGCCGGCATGCAGATCTCGCGGCTCGGCGCCGGTGACCAGGCGCTCAGCGTGCTGACGCTGGACTCGCCGGTGTCCGACGACCTGCTCGAGGACCTGCGCACCGAGATCGACGCCGACCTGTTCCGTCAGATCGAGATCACCGACATCTGATCCAGACGCACGAAGAGAGCGGGAGGGGCGGCCGAGCGGCCGTCCCTCCCGCTCTGTCTCTCGCGCGTCTCAGGGAGCCGTCGTGCGGAGCACGAGGGCGATCAGATCGTCGAGCTCGGCGCGATGGGGGACGAGGTGCTCTTCGCCGTTCACGTCGAGTGAGTTGTTGAAGTAGAGCCCGTCGCTGAGCAGCATCACGAGGTTGAGGCTCGCCCGATCGCGCACGTGCGGACGGATCATGTCCTCCCAGCGGCGCCGCACTGTGCGCAGCGCCTCGCCCGCCGGCAGAGAGCCGCCCTGTGCCAGACGCGATGCGGCGATGAGCGCGCGATCCAAGGCGTCGTCCTCCATGACGGACGTGCGCACGTAGTACGCCACCGGGCCCTCGTCTGCCGCGGCCATGCGCTCGAGGTCTGCCGTGGTGAGTGCGTCGAGACGATCGAGGAGTCCCGCAGCCAGGTCCTCTTTCGAACCGAAATGGTAGAGCAGCCCGCCCTTCGAGACGCCGGCGGCTTTCGCCGTCGCGTCGAGCGTCGCCGCTCGCTCGCCGTCATTGATGACGATCGACTCGAACGCGTCGAGCACGCGCTCGCGGGCCAGGGGAGGTCGGGGCATCGGGGTTCCTCTGTTCGTCTCTCATCACCGTAACGCCGACAGATGACGATTCTGTTACTATACCAGCTGGACGGTTTAGTTACGATGCCGTCGTGATCCTGAGAGGTGTTCCATGACCCGTACTGCGTCGATCCCGACGACAGAGACGGATGCTCCCCGCGTCGGAGCCCGTGGCTGGGCGGCGCTCGTCGTCCTCATGCTGCCGGTGCTCCTGGTGTCGGTGGACAACACGGTGCTGAGCTTCGCGCTCCCCGAGATATCCATCGCGCTCGCGCCCACCGGGGCGGAGCAGCTGTGGATCATCGACGTGTACCCGCTCGTGCTCGCGGGACTCCTGGTGACCATGGGAACCCTCGGCGACCGCTTCGGACGTCGCCGGATGCTGCTGATCGGCGCGTCCGGCTTCGCGGCCGTGTCGGCTCTCGCCGCCTTCGCCCCGACCGCCGGTCTGCTGATCGCCGCACGCGCGCTGCTCGGCTTGTTCGGCGCGATGCTCATGCCGTCGACGCTGTCGCTCCTGCGTTCGATCTTCCAGAACCGCGATCAGCGTCGCCTCGCGATCGCGGTGTGGGCGTCGGCCTTCTCCGCAGGTTCGGCGCTCGGTCCGATCGTGGGCGGGTTCCTGCTCGAGCACTTCGACTGGGGCTCGGTGTTCCTGATCGCCGTCCCCGTGCTCATCCCGCTGCTGATCGCGGCGCCGCTGCTCGTGCCCGAGAGTCGCGATCCGAATCCGGGACGCATCGACATCGTCAGCATCGTGCTCTCGATGGCCGCGATGATCCCCGTCGTCTATGCGATCAAGTCGCTCGCCGTCGACGGGCCGAGTCTCACCGCCGGAGCCTGGGCGCTGCTCGGCGTCGCCATGGGCTATCTCTTCGTGCGTCGCCAGCTCACCGCTGAAGTGCCCATGCTCGACATGGGCCTCTTCCGCCGGGGCTCGTTCTCGGGGGCGATCCTGGTCAACCTCCTCAGCGTGGTCGCGCTCGTGGGGTTCCTCTACTTCGTCTCGCAGCACCTGCAGCTCGTGCTCGGCCTCTCGCCGATGATGGCGGGCGCGGCACTCGTGCCCGGCATGCTCGCGATGATCGTGGCCGGACTCTCCGTGGTGCCGATCTCCCGCAGGGTGCCACCCCACATCCTGGTGCCGGTGGGACTCGTCTTCTCGGTCGCCGGCTATCTGCTCGTGGCGTTCACGACGTCCGATCACGGCATCGCGCCCCTCGTCATCGCGTTCGTGGTGCTCGGGATCGGCATCGGCGGTGCCGAGACGATCTCGAACGAGCTCATCCTCTCGAGCGCGCCGGCTGAGAAGGCCGGAGCCGCGAGCGCAGTGTCCGAGACGGCGTACGAACTCGGTGCGGTGCTCGGCACGGCAGTGCTCGGTGGCCTCATCACCGCGTTCTATCGGGGCGCGCTCGTGGTCCCGGAGGGCATCCCTGCCGAGGCCGCGCATGCGGCGACCGAGACCCTCGCGGGCGCCTACACCGCCGCGCAGGAGCTTCCCGAGCAGCTCGGAGACGCGCTGTGGGACGCGGCATCCGCGGCATTCGGCTCGGGCGTCATGGTCACCTCGCTGATCGGCGCAGGGCTGGTCGTTCTCGCCGGAGTGATCGCGGCCGTCACACTGCGCAAGGCCCCCGCGCACTGACCAGTACGCTGGGAGAACCGGCCCGCTCGGCATCCGCCCGAGCGCTGGCCGGTTCATCCCGATGCAAGGAGTGTCATGTCGCGTGTCGTGAAGCTGGCCGTCATCCCCGGTGACGGAATCGGCCCAGAGGTCGTCGCCGAGGCGGAGAAGGTCCTTGATGCGGTCACCGCCTCCAGCGGAGTGACGTTCGGCAAGACCCGCTTCTCGCTCGGCGCCGCTCGTTTCCTCGAGACCGGCGACACGCTGACGGACGACGACCTGCAGGCGATCGCGGCTCACGACGCGATCCTGCTGGGTGCCGTCGGCGGCACGCCGGGCGACCCCCGGCTCAAGGATGCGAACATCGAGCGCGGGCTGCTCCTGAAGCTGCGTTTCACGCTCGACCACTACGTGAACCTGCGCCCGTCGAAGCTGTTCGCGGGTGCTCCGGGACCGCTCGCGAATCCGGGCGCCATCGACTTCGTCGTCGTGCGTGAGGGCACCGAGGGTCCGTACGTCGGCAACGGGGGCGCGATCCGCAAGGGCACCCCTCAGGAGGTCGCCAACGAGACCTCGGTGAACACGGCGTTCGGCGTCGAGCGCGTCGTGAGGTACGCCTTCGACCTCGCCGAGCGGCGCGGCAAGAAGGTCACACTCGTTCACAAGACCAACGTGCTCGTGCACGCCGGTGCCATCTGGCAGCGTGTCGTGAACGAGGTCGCTGCGGAGCATCCCCAGGTGACGGTCGACTACCTGCACGTCGACGCAGCGACGATCTTCCTCGTGACCGACCCCGCGCGCTTCGACGTGATCGTCACCGACAACCTGTTCGGCGACATCCTCACCGACCTCGCCGGCGCGGTCACCGGAGGCATCGGACTGGCCGCCTCGGGCAACATCAACCCCGATGGCGCGTTCCCGTCGATGTTCGAGCCGGTCCACGGATCCGCCCCCGACATCGCCGGCCAGCAGAAGGCCGACCCCACGGCGGCGATCCTCTCGGTGGCGCTGCTGCTCGACCACCTCGGGCTCGGCGCGGAGGCCGCTCGCGTGAGTGCCGCCGTGGAGTCCGACATCGCGTCCCGCACGGGGGCGCGCAGCACGGCGGAGATCGGCTCCGCGATCACTGCTCTGCTCTGAACGACAGGCGTAGGCTGAGACGGGCGCGAGGATGCGCGCCACACGAGGAATGGATGACGAGATGACGACCATCGATGCCGAGACCACCGTGGCTCCACTGGAGTTCGCTGTGACCAAGAACCTGGCCGCCGCGACGGCCGGCCGTGTCGCCGAGGTTCATGAGAACCCCGGCTTCGGCGTGGTCTTCACCGATCACATGGTCGACATCTGCTGGTCGGCGAAGGGCGGATGGCACCGCCCGCGCGTGCAGCCGTACGGACCGATCCCGCTCGACCCCGCCGCCTCCGTGCTGCACTATGCGCAGGAGATCTTCGAGGGCATCAAGGCCTACCGTCACGCAGACGGGTCGATCCACACCTTCCGCCCTGACCGCAACGCCGCACGACTCCAGGCCAGCGCCCGTCGCCTCGCGCTGCCGGAGCTGCCCACCGAGTACTTCATCCAGTCGCTTCGCGAGATCATCGCGGTCGACGGGCGGTGGGTGCCGTCCGGCGCCGACCAGAGCCTCTACCTGCGCCCGTTCATGTTCGCCAAAGAGGCGTTCCTCGGTGTCCGAGCCGCGCAGAAGGTCGCCTACTACGTGATCGCAAGCCCGGCCGGCGCATATTTCAGCGGCGGCGTGAAGCCCGTGCGCATCTGGCTCTCCGAGGACTACGCACGCGCCGGCAAGGGGGGCACGGGCAAGGCCAAGACGGGCGGCAACTACGCGTCGAGCCTGCTCGCACAGAGCGAGGCCTCGTCGAAGGGATGCGACCAGGTCGTGTTCCTCGATGAGCAGCGCAACGTCGAGGAGCTCGGCGGGATGAACGTCGTGTTCGTGTTCAAGGACGGCCGCGTCGTCACGCCCGAGTCCGACAGCATCCTCGAGGGGATCACGCGCGACTCGCTGCTCCAGCTCGCCGAGGATCGCGGCTACACGGTCGAGAAGCGGCCGATCTCGATCGACGAGTGGCGCGAGGGCGTGGCTTCCGGCGACATCGTCGAGGTGTTCGCCTGCGGCACGGCCGCAGTCGTGACGCCGATCGGCGCACTCGTCGGCGAAGGCTTCGATGAGCCGCAGCCGCTCGGCGAACTCGCGCTGTCGCTCCGCGAAGAACTCACCGACATCCAGTACGGCCGCCGCGAAGACAAGCACGGCTGGCTCCTGCGCCTCGACGCCTGATCTTCGCAGGAACTCCCCGAGACCCCGCTGCGCGACCTGTGCAGCGGGGTCTCGTCGTCCGGCGCTCTGGATAGGCTGGTGGCATGAAGATCGCCCGATTCAGCCATGACGACGCCATCCTCTTCGGGATCGTCGACGACACCGACCTGGTCGTCCTCGCGGGCGATCCGCTCTTCGCCGGGTACGAACCCACCGGAGACCGAGTCCCGATCGCGGACGCGGTGATCCTGGCGCCGGTCATCCCTCGATCCAAGATCGTGTGCGTCGGCAAGAACTACCACGACCACGCCGCTGAGATGGGGGGAGTCGCCCCCGAGGAGCCGCTGCTGTTCCTCAAGCCCAACACCGCCGTCATCGGCCCGGGCGACGCGATCGTGCGCCCGTCGATCTCAGAGCAGACCGAATACGAGGGCGAGCTGGCCGTCGTGATCGGACGGGTCGCGAAGAACGTGAAGGCGGCGGATGCCCTCGACCACGTGCTCGGCTACACGATCGCCAACGATGTCACGGCGCGCGACCTTCAGCGCAAGGACGGCCAGTGGGCTCGGGCCAAGGGCTTCGACACGTTCTGCCCTCTCGGTCCGACCATCAGCACGGAGTTCGATCCGTCGGTGGCGACGATCGAGACCCGGGTCAACGGCGAGGTCCGTCAGAAGGCGCCTCTGACCGACATGATCCACTCCGTCGAGGCGATCATCGAGCATGCATCCGAGGCCTTCACCCTGCTGCCGGGTGACGTCATCCTGACCGGCACGCCGGCTGGTGTGGGGGAGTTCGTCGCCGGCGACACCGTCGAGGTCGAGATCACCGGTCTGGGTATTCTGCGCAACACCGTGCGCGACGCCGTGCGCCCATCATGACCGTGGTCGCCCTGACGGCGGCTCAGCAGGCAGCGGTCCAGCGGAGAACCGTGCTGGTTCTCTCGTCTGGCCAGGTGCTCGGCGGCATCGCGTTCGGGGCGACCGTGTCGCTCGGCGCGCTGCTCGCCGCCGACATCTCCGGCAGCGACGCCTTGTCGGGACTCGCGACCGCATCGGTCACGCTGGGCGCCGCAGTGTGCGCGATCCCTCTCGCTCGCCTCGCCGCCAGGGTGGGGCGTCGCCGTGCACTGACGCTCGGCAATCTGTTCGCGCTCGTGGGGATCGCCGTCGTGATCCTCGCGGCGTCGCTGCGGGTGTTCCCGCTGCTGCTGGTCGGCATCCTCATGATCGGCGCCGGGAACGCGGGCAATCTGCAGTCGCGATTCGCCGCCACCGACCTCGCCGCGCCGCAGCACCGAGGGCGGGACCTCTCGATCGTCGTGTGGGCGACCACCATCGGCGGGGTCGCGGGCCCTCTGCTGCTCGGACCGGGTGAGATCGTGGGCGCCGCGATCGGCATGCCGCCTCAGACCGGTTCCTACGTCTTCTCGTTCGTCGCTCAATGCGCGGCTCTCATCCTGTATCTCGTGGCGCTGCGGCCAGATCCTCTTCTGGCCGCGCAGAGGCTCGCGTCAGCCGCTGCTGCGGGGGCTACAGGCAAGGCGTTCGCCGACAGGCCGGTGGTTGCTCGCTACGCGATGTTCGCAGTCGCCGGTTCGCACGTCGTGATGGCGTCCGTCATGGCGATGACTCCTGTGCATCTCGCGCACATGGCGCACGGCGCGCACGGAATGGCGCCCACACCGGCCGATGTCTCGGCTCTCGTCGGCATCACGATCGCCCTGCACGTCGGCGGCATGTATGCGCTGTCGCCGCTCTTCGGCATCCTCGCCGACCGGTGGGGGCGGCTGCGTGTGGTCCTGCTGGGGCAGGTGCTCCTCGGGGCGGCCCTGGCGTTCGCCGTGTTCGCGAATGATCGGGAGTGGGGCGTGATCGTGGCTCTGATCCTGTTGGGGCTCGGATGGAGCGCGGCGACCGTCGCGGGGGCCGCGCTGCTGACCGAGTCGAGCGCCCCCGAGATCCGCACACGCAGGCAGGGTCGCAGCGACTCGCTCATGAGCCTCTCGGCAGCTGCCGGCGCGGTGCTCGCGGGCGTGGTGCTCTCGAACTTCGACTATGCCGGACTGGGCATCGCCGCGTCTGTCATCGTCGTCGCCATCGTCGCGCTCTCTCCTCTCGGGCGTCCGAGGCGATGAAGGACTGGGCGGGCACGGGGCGGGCATACGCCGATTCCTATGCCTCGCTGTGCGTCGGCACGGCGGGGACTCTGCTCGGGCGGCTCGGAGACCCTGCGGGTCGCTCGCTGCTCGATGTCGGTTCCGGAACCGGTCTCCTCACGGCCGCGTTCACGGATGCCGGGTGGGATGCGACAGGGTGCGAGCCCGAGCCGACGATGCGGGAGGTCGCGCTGCGGCAGCACCCGGCGATGCGGGTGCGCGACGGAGCGCTGCCGTCGCTGCCGTTCGAGGACGCGGAGTTCGATGCGGTCGTGGCGAACTTCGTGTTGAACCACGTCGCCGACCCCCGCGCATCGGCCGGAGAGCTTCTCCGCGTCTCTGCAGGCCGCGTGGCGGCCACGATCTGGACGAACTCGCCGACCTGGCTCTGGCGAGAGGTGTGCGAGCGCGCGGCGCTCGTCCCGACCGAGGGCGAGCGGCTTCCGCCGGAGAAGGACTTCGAGCGGACCGTCGACGGCTTCGCGAGGATGCTCGACGATGCGGGCTGGATGCGCCCGCGGGTGTCGGAGATCACCTGGACGTGGTCGGCGGATGCGACTGCGCTGTGGGTGTCAGCCGAAGGAGGCGTCGGGGGAGCGGGCCAGTTCTACCGAGCCCTCGACGACACCGGTCGGCGCTCGTTCCGTGCTGCCTTCGAGTCGGTGTGCGCCGATCGATCGATCGCCGGCCGCCTGCCGCTGGTGCATTCTGCCGCGGTTGCCGTGGCGTCGCGCGGCTGAGGCCGCCCGCGGCCGGAGTGCCCCGCGGTCGCTCGGTGCCGCGACCGCCTGTGTCGGCGCGGCACCGAGGACCACCTGCATCGCGGCGATCAGGTGTACCAGGTCGGCTCAGGCACCTCGTTGCGCAGCACGTAGTCGCCGACCTCCCGCTTCTTGTACGCGATCGGGTCGTGCAGACTGTGCGTGCGCAGGTTGCGCCAGAAGATGTCGAGGCCGACAGAGTTGGCCGACGCTCTGGCACCGGTGAGCTCGTAGATCTTCGTGGTGACCTCCAGGCCGTCGTCGACGATGCGCAGCTTCCCCGCTGCGATGCGCACGGCGATCTCGCCGCGTCGGCGTGCAGTGAGGTCTTCTCGGGGAGCATGCAGCACCGCGCTGATCTCGGAGCCCACGGCATCCACCAGTGCCTCATCCGCCCACAGCTTCGAGGCCAGTTCGCCGTAACCCTCGAGCAGGTACCACTCGTCCGTCGCGTGCTGCTTGTCGTCGCCGCCGTACGGCCAGGCTCGAGTGGTCGATCGGGTGTAAGCGGATGCCGTCTCGAGTGCACCCTGTGCGATGCCGAGGTAGAAGTTCGCGAACACGAGCTGGATGGTCGGCACGTTCAGCGTGTTGTAGGTCAGAGGCTGGAAAACCCGGTCGACGAAACCGGCTGCCGCTGCCCAGGGGACGCGCACGTCGCGGATCTCGACGGACCCTGATTCGGTGAGCCGCTGGCCCAGGTTGTCCCAGTCGTTCCCGAAGACGATTCCCTCCTGCGCCGTGGGCACGATCGCGAAGATGTGCGTCTCGGTGCCTTCGAGGACGCCTTCGAGGACCGTCAGGTCCGAGATCCGACCACCGGTGGAGAAGGACTTCCGGCCGGAGAACACGAGGTCGTCGCCGTCTTCGCGGATCACCAGATCGGAGTCGCGCGGGTTCACCGCGCCGCCGAAGACGTAGTCGTTCGCGGTGTACAGCTCCTCGATCGCGGCGATCTGCTCGTCGGTTCCGACGAGGCGCGCCGCCCATGCCCAGAGGTAGTGGTACCCGAGGACCTGCCCGATCGAGCCGTCGCCGCAGGCCACCGCTCTGATCACCCGGTACGCGGTCTCCCAGCTCTCGCCCGCGCCGCCATGGGCGCGCGGGCCGAGCAGAGTGACCAGACCCGAGTCCTTGAGCAGCTGCACCTCTGCACGAGGCGTCGCGTTCGCGCGGTCCCTCTCGACGGCATCCACCGCGAGGATGTCGGCAACCTCTTCGGCGCGCTCGATCCATTCGCGGCTGGTCTGAGGTCTCGGTGCGCTCAGCCAGCGATCGCCGAGGCCTGTCGTCACTGCATCCGTGATTGTCACGTCGTCACCCTTCCGATTGGTCGATGCGGCAACGATAGGAGCGCGACGAGGTCGCATGCCGGTTGTTACCCACGGTGAGTGACTGTTACCCACGGTGACCCCTCTCGCCGGCCCCGATCGTGGGCGGATCGGGGAGGTCGAGACGCCGCCCGGCAACTAGAATCGAGGGGATATGGCTACCCCGCACCCCCTCACCACGACCGCCAGTGGCGCCGACGTCCGCGTCCGCTTCTGCCCCTCTCCGACCGGACTGCCGCACGTCGGCATGGTCCGCACGGCCCTGTTCAACTGGGCGTACGCCCGCCACAACGGCGGCAAGATGGTGTTCCGCATCGAGGACACCGACGCCGCCCGAGACAGCGAGGAGAGCTTCCGGCAGCTGGTCGACGCTCTGACCTGGCTGAAGATCGACTGGGATGAGGGTGTCGAGGTCGGTGGACCCCACGCTCCCTACCGTCAGTCCGAGCGCCACGACATCTACCGCGGCGTGATCGACAAGCTCCTCGCATCCGGCGCTCTGTATGAGAGCTTCTCGACCGCGGAGGAGATCGACGCTCGCAACGAGGCCGCCGGACGAGCGAAGCAGCTCGGGTACGACAACCATGACCGCGACCTCACGGCGGAGCAGAAGGACGCCTTCCGGGCCGAAGGGCGTCAGCCCGCCCTCCGCCTGCGCGTGCCGGACGAGGACCTCACCTACGTCGACCTGATCCGGGGCGAGGTGACATTCCCCGCAGGATCCTTCCCGGACTTCGTGGTGGTGCGTCCGAACGGCATCCCGCTGTACACCTTCGTGAACCCGGTCGACGACGCGCTGATGGGCATCACGCACGTCCTGCGCGGCGAAGACCTGATGCCCTCGACGGCTCGCCAGCTGGCGCTCTACGCGGCGCTCATCGATGCGGAGGTCACCACCTTCGTGCCCCGCTTCGCCCACATGCCTCTGGTGCTCGGCGAGACCGGCAACAAGAAGCTCTCCAAGCGCGACCCGCAGGCCGATCTGTTCCTGCATCGGGATCGCGGTTTCATCCACGAGGGACTGCTGAACTACCTCGCGCTCCTCGGCTGGTCGATCGGTCACGACCGCGACGTGTTCTCGCTCGAGGAGTTCACCGAGGCGTTCGACATCGTCGACGTGAATCCGAACCCGGCACGCTTCGACCAGAAGAAGGCCGAGTCGATCAACGGCGACCACATCCGCAAGCTCGACGAGAAGGACTTCGCCGAGAGGACGATCCCGTACCTCGCTGCCGCCGGCCTCTTCGATGAGCCGACGCACGAGCAGCTCGTGCTCGCCTTCCGCGTCGCACCGCTCGTGCAGGAGCGCGTGCAGTTGCTCGGCGATGTGCCCGGCATGGTGGGGTTCCTGTTCACCGACGACGTCTCGTATGATGCCGACGCGCTCAAGGGGCTGCCCGCGAACGCCGCCGAGGTCCTCGACGCCTGCGCCGTCGCCCTCGAGCCGGTGACCGAGTTCACTCCAGAGAAGATCCAGGAGGCTCTCGCGGAGGCGCTCGTCGAGAAGCTCGAGCTCAAGCCCCGCATCGCCTACGGCCCTCCGCGCGTCGCGATCACCGGTCGTCGGATCTCGCCGCCGCTGTTCGAGTCCATGGAGCTCCTGGGCAAGGACGAGTCACTGCGGCGCCTCCGGTCGCTGTCGGCGTTCCTCGCGAACTGACGAGGCAGGCGGGCGGGGGAGCATCGCTTCGATGAGCTCCTGCCCGCTGCCGAGGTCACGCACCCGCAGCGATCGTCGGGCGACGCGCCCGGACGGACCGAGGCGTTTTGGCATTAGGGCCACGGCTCGGGTAAGCTTGACTCTCGGTGCGAGACTCCGGTTTCGCCCTTGGGGTATGGTGTAATTGGCAACACGGCGGTTTCTGGTTCCGTTGTTCTTGGTTCGAGTCCAGGTACCCCAGCAAGACAAAAACCCCCGCTCAGGCGGGGGTTTTGTCGTTTCCGGTCCAGTGTCTCACTCGCACTCTCCGATGAATCCGAGGTAGCACACCACCTCGTGGGTGACGGCGGGCTCGTAGTCGTCGTTCGAGACCTGGCGGGTGTCGATCTCAGGCGTCTGATGCAGGCTCCCGTAGCTGCCGAGCGTCGCGACGTAATAGCCCTCGCCGTCCTGCGCCTTCATCTCGTCTATCGCGGAGCTGTACTCGGTGCACAGAAGGGCCGCGGTCTCGGTGAGCTCGACGTCGACGCAGGCGGCCGTATAGGTCGCGACCATCAGGTTCGTGCAGTCGGTCCAATCCTGGTTCACCGAGCACGGGTTGACGTCGTCCATCGTGACGTCGACGCGACCGGTCTCGTACTCCTCGCTGCGGAAGGTCTCGGGCTGCTCAGGAACATCGGTCTTGGTCCAATGGCGTGCTGTGGCGAAGGCGAAGATCACGACGATGGCGGCGATCACCAGCAGGGCGCCGAGGATCGACAGAGTCACCCACAGTCCGACCCTCTTCTTCTTGCCGGGTCGGCCGCCGGGAACGGGCGCGTATCCAGGATAGGCGGGAGAACCGACGGAGACGTCGCCCTGCGCGGGGTAGCCGGGAGCCGCGGTGTAGGCGGGCGGCGGCGCGTCGTAGGCGGGCGCCGGCGCATCGAATGCGGGTGGGGGTGCGTCGTAGGCGGGCGGCGGTGCATCGAACGCGGGGCCCGTTGGTGGCGGGGGAGTCGTCGGCTGGGTCGAGAGCCAGTACGCGTACCAGCTCTGAGCGGAGGCCGGATCATCGGCGACCTGCTGCGCTTCGAGGTCGGTGAGCTGCACCCCCAGGCCGGCCCGCAGATCTGCACTGGTCAGGGATGTGCGGAATTCCTCGAAAGACATGGCCATAGTGAAGAGGATGGCAGACCTCGGTGTGCCCCGACAATCGGGTCCCTGGGCAGAGGCCGCACCCTCCCGGCACCGCCTGAAGGAGCCGGCGTCGCCTAGCAGGTCGCCCGTGCGTCGCGCCATGCCCTTCACGCCTCGCTCTTCGTCGGCCATCGTGAGCGGGAAACACCCGATGCCCGACGAGGCATGACCGAGAGGACGAGAATGGCGCTCACGAGAGTCGTTCCGGGCGAGACACCAGGAATCCGCCGGGTGCGATCCGGGTCCGGGTTCCGATACGTCGACGCGGGCAACACCCCCGTCGTCGAGGCCGACAGGGAGCGCATCCGCGACCTCGCGATACCCCCGGCATGGAAGGACGTGTGGATCGCCGCCGATCCGCTCGCTCATATCCAGGCGGTCGGCACCGACGATGCGGGACGACGTCAGTACCTCTACCACCCGCTCTGGCGCACGGGGAGGGATCAGCGCAAGTTCGCGCGGGCGCTCAAGCTCGCTGCGGCGCTGCCTGCGGCCAGGGCCAAGGTCACGCGCGCCATAGGCGAGCCGGGTCTGACACGAGAGCGAGCACTCGCGGTCTCCTTCCGGCTCCTCGATGACGCCGCGCTGCGCATCGGCTCCGAGCGCTACCTCGTGAAGCACGGCAGTCGGGGGCTGAGCACCCTCCGGCGACGGGACGTACGCATCGACGGCAGCGACGTGTCCCTGAGCTTCCCCGCGAAGAGCAAGCAGCTCGCCGCGATCGAGATCTCCGACGCCGCCCTCGCCGAGGCGCTGTCGGAGTTCGCCGTCGGCTCGCCGCGGGCCCCGCTGCTCGCGTACCGCAAGGGTCGCCGCCGCGTGCGACTCACGTCGACCGAGGTCAATGACTATCTCCGGCAGGTGGCCGGGGCGTCGTTCACTGCGAAGGACTTCCGCACGCTGCACGGCACGATCCTCGCAGCTGACGCCCTCGCGCGGATCGGCCGACTCGAGACGAAGAACGAGCGGCGGCGTGCCGAGCGCCTCGCCGTGCAGGCGACGGCGTCAGCGCTCGGCAACACCCTCGCGGTGGCCAGGGGGAGCTACATCGATCCGCGCGTGTTCCGGCTCTACGCGCGCGGTCGCACTCTCGATCTCACGGTGTCGCCCGAGACGGCGATCCGCAAGCTCCTCGGGCGCTGAGGGGATTCAGCTCTCTCGCGGGTAGGTGTAGAAGCCCTCTCCCGTGGCCACGCCCAGCTTGCCCTTGTCGATGTACTGCTCCTTGAGCAGTTCGGCGAAGCGCTGCTGCTTCTCGCCTCCCATGCGGGAGATGTTGTATGCCGTGGTCAGTCCGACGATGTCGTAGATCTCGAACGGGCCGGCCGGGGAGCCCGTGCCGATCCGCCACGTCGCATCGATCGCCTCGGGCTCGGCGATCCCGTCGACGAGCAGCTCGGCTCCGGCCTGGAGGAAGGGCACGAGCAGCGAGTTCAGCAGGTATCCGGCCTTCTCCTTCTTGATCTGGATCGGGACCATGCCGATCCGGGTGGCGAATTCCACCACGGCGTCGTAGACCGCCGGGTCGGTGGCCGGTGTGCCCATGACCTCCGCGGTGTTGTGCGACCAGATCTCGTTCGCGAAGTGCAGGGCGAGGAAACGGTCGGGGCGCCCCGTGGACTCCGCGAGCGCGCTGGGGAGCAGAGTCGACGAGTTCGTCGCGAAGATGGTCGTCGCCGGCGCGGCGTCGGCGAGAGTCCCGTAGATGCCCTGCTTGAGCTCGAGGTTCTCCGGCACGGCCTCGATGATGAGGTCGGCAGAGGTTGCGGCTTCCGCAAGGTCGGACGTGAGCCGGATGCGGCCGATCGCCGCCTGGGCGGCGCCGTCTGCGGCGTTCTCGACACCGTCGGCGACGTAACGCTCGGCGAGACCCTCGAACCGCTCGGCCGCGCGGTCGAGCGCAGGCTGATCGATGTCGTAGGCGACGACGTCGAAACCGTGGAAGGCGGTCTGGAACGCGATCTGCGATCCGAGCACGCCAGTGCCGAGAACAGTGATGTTCTTCATTTTCTCTTCTTCCTCTGATGGCCTTGTGGGCCGTGGTCAAGCGGGTTCGTGGCCTCTGTCGAAACGCCGGAGGTCGTGCGCGAAGCGATGCACCTCGGCATCCGTCCACTGAGCGAGATGCACGTCGATCACGCCCTGCAGCGATCGCAGCGTGTTGCGGAAGGCTTCTTCGCCCTCGGCGGTCAGCTCGAGCGGACGGCCGCGCCCGGAGACCGACGGCGTCTCCTGCACGAGGCCGAGAGAGACGAGCGTCGAGAGCTGACGCGACACGGTCGATCGGTTGAGGCGGAACATGCGTGCGATGTCCGTCGAACGGATCCCCGGCTCGTCGGCGATCGCCATGACGATGGACTGATCGGTGATCGACAGCCTCGGTTCTTCCGCGCGTGCGTCGATGAGACCTCGACGCGTGATGGCGACAAGGGAACGAAGCACGTCGGCGCTGTCGCCGCGACGTCCGCCGGAGTCCTCCTGTTGTTGCATAATGCAACTCTACGCCGTTCTGTTGCGTGATGCAACGCAAGGGGTCCGCCTCTGAGCACGCCAGATGGAAGGATGGAGGCATGGACACAGCCAACCTCTCGCGAGAGGAGACCGCGGCGCGATCCGCCGCCGTCTCCGTGCGCAGCATCCGCGTCGAGCTCGACCTCACGGGTGCACCCGAGCGGGCGCGCAGCGGGTTCTCCACGACCACCACGCTGGAGTTCACCACGACGGCGCACTCGACCTGGTTGGACTTCATCGGGGAGAGCGTCGAACGAGTCGTCGTGAACGGCGTCGAGCGCGACGTGATCTACGACGGTGCGCGCATCGAGCTGCACGACCTCGCCGACACGAACGTTGTGCGTGTCGAGGCGGTCGGAAGCTACAGCCGATCCGGCGAGGGGCTGCACCGGTTCCACGACCCCGTCGACGATCGCACCTACCTCTACACGCAATACGAACCGGCCGACTCGCGGCGGGTGATGGCGTGTTTCGAGCAGCCGGACATCAAGGCGCCGTACACCTTCGTGATCGATGCTCCTGCGGGCTGGGAGGTGCTCTCGAACCAGGTCGCGGCGACGGTCGACGCCGGAGTCGGGGTGCAGCGTGTCGAGTTCGCCCCGACGCTCCCGATCTCGAGCTACATCACCTCGGTCGCGGCCGGGCCGTATGCCCGGGTCGACGGCGAGTGGGCGCGCGATGATCAGCGCGTCGCACTCGGTGTGTTCGCGCGGCAGTCGCTCGCGCAGTATCTGGAGTCCGAGGAGATCCTCGAGATCACGAGCCAGGGTCTGGACTTCTTCACGGATGCCTTCGCCTACCCCTATCCCTGGGGCAAGTACGACCAGATCTTCGTTCCCGAGTACAACCTCGGTGCGATGGAGAACCCGGGACTCGTGACTTTCACCGAGTCGTATCTCTCGCGGGGTGCGGCCACCGACGCGCAGCGTGCCGCACGCGCGAACACGATCCTGCACGAGATGGCGCATATGTGGTTCGGCGACCTCGTGACCATGAAGTGGTGGGACGACCTGTGGCTCAAGGAGTCCTTCGCGGACTACATGGGCTCGCACGCATCAGCGGTGGCGACGCGCTTCTATGACGCGTGGGTCAAGTTCGCCGCCAACCGCAAGGCATGGGCGTACCAGCAGGACCAGCTGCCGACCACCCACCCGATCGTCGCCGACATCACCGACCTCGAGGCCGCGAAGCTCAACTTCGACGGCATCACCTATGCCAAGGGCGCCGCGGTGCTGAAGCAGCTCGTGGCCTTCGTCGGCGATGAGGCGTTCTTCGAGGGGGCCCGGAGATACTTCGCGGCCAACGCGTTCGGCAACACGACTCTCGACGACTTCCTCGTGCAGCTGAGCGCGGTCTCCGGGCGCGACATGACCGAGTGGTCGCAGGCATGGCTGCAGACGACAGGGGTGTCCACGCTGCGGCTCGAGCGAGAGGCCGACGGCAGCGCCACGCTCGTGCAGAGCGATCCTCGGCCGCATCGCCTGCGCGTCGGGCTCTATCGCCGCATCGACGGGCGCGTGGTGCGTCGCGACCAGCTCGCCCTGGACATCCACGACGAGCGGACGCCCATCGAGGTCCCCTCCGCCGATCTCGTGCTTCTCAACGACGACGACCTCACCTACGCCAAGGTGCGGCTCGACGAGGCATCATTGACGACGGTGCAGGAATCACTGTCCTCCATCGACGATCCCCTCGCGAGGGCCGTCGTGTGGTCGTCGCTGTGGAACGCCACGCGCGACGGCGAGCTGACAGTGGCGCGATACACCTCGATCGTGCGCGCACATGCCCCGCACGAGTCGAACATCGGTCTTCTCGTCGGCATTCTCTCGAATGCCCTCTTCGCGATCCGGCACTACGCGAGCGACGGCGAGCGACAGGGCGAGCAGCGGGCCTGGGTGGAGACCGCGTGGGCTGCGCTGCAGGCATCGGATGCCGGAAGCGATGCCCAGCTCTCGTGGGCGCGGGCCCTCGCGGCGGCGTCGGCGTTCGACGACGTGCACGCCGCCGAGGTCCGCGCGCTCCTGCACGGTGATGTCCCGGCGGGTCTCACCATCGACCCTGATCTGCGGTGGCAGCTGCTCACGGCTCTCGTCACGACAGGGCACGCGGGGACCGATGACGTCGCAGCCCAGCTCGAGTCCGACGACACCGGAAGCGGTCGGACGGCCGCTCGCAGGGCACTCGCGTCGCAACCTGATTCCGCGGTGCGGGCTGCAGCGTGGGACGCGGCGTGGAACGACGGCTCGCTGAGCAACGACCATCTCGATGCCGAGATCGCAGGCTTCCGCGCAGGTGGACGCCGTGATCTCATCGCGGGTTTCGAAGCCGAGTACTTCGAGAGGATCGGCGACGCGTGGGGCACGCGGAGCATCGAGCTGGCTCAGCGCCTGGTCGTGGGGCTGTTCCCCGCCTCGCCGACGCTCGATCTCGTGGATGCGTGGCTTGCCGGCAACAGCTCGGCGCCCGCCGCGCTGCGCCGGATCGTCATCGAGCAGCGTGATCACCTGGCCCGAGCGCTGCGCGTTCGGGCTGCGCAGGGCTAGCTCTACTTCGTCCTGGAGCGCTGCGGCTACCTCGGCTACTTTCACCTGAGGACCGCGACTCTCAACTCTTCTCCGAGAGTTCCTGTGACAGATCCAGCTCGCGAAGCATATACGGCTGCGAGACCGCTTCCGTGAGGTAGTAGGTGTAGAGAATCGCTGCGGCTTCGACGGCGGTGACGATCTCATTCGGGAAGACGGGTACTGCGCGCTCATTGCTGATCGGCACGAGCCGGTGCCCTGTGCGTGCAACGCTGGAGTGTTGAACGACGCGCGCGCGGCTGCGTGATCACCATGGGTCGGGCCGGGCATCTGCGCGTGAGCTCGCCGATCAGCGGCATCTCCGCGTTCATGCGCCGGGAGTGCTGAAACTGTTCTTCGCGACGGATCACGCGATGGCAGGGCGTCGCGTGAGATTGTCCACCTGATCTGGGACCAGTCGGTCACTCTGATACAGGACCGCCCCGGACCGGATGGTTCATCTTCTTGCGGCCGCGTTGAGCGCTTAGCCTGTGAGACAGGACACTGCGTGAGCGAGGGGGGAGAGATGGATCGCATCTTCAGCGATGACGACCTGGCGGGGCTGTTCGATGACCACGCTTACGGGTTCGAGAGCTATACCGAGGCGGCACCGTCTGACGAGCTGATCGCCGAAGTCGAGGCGGAGCTCGGCTACCGCCTCCCCGCGGCATACATCGAGCTCTGCCGCACGGTCCGCAACGGCGGCACGCTGGACCGCAGCTGCTTCCCGACTACCGGCGTGCACGTCTGGGCGGAGGACCACGTCGCCGTCACCGGGCTGTACGCGATCGGTCGAACATCGCACTACTCGCTCCTCGGCTCTACGGGATCGAGGTTCATGGAACAAGAGTGGGAGTACCCCGCCATCGGGGTCTACTTCGCCGACACGCCAACGGCCGGCCACTCCGAGTTCGCCCTCGACTACCGGGAGTGCGGTCCGCGTGGTGAACCCGCGGTGGTCGTCGTCGACCAGGAGGACGAATACCGGGTGTCCTCTGTCGCGAAGGACTTCGCGACCTTCATCCGCGGTCTCGTGTCCGAGGAGGAGTTCCAGCCCGATCCGGAGGAGGAGCGGGCCGAGTATCTCGCGATCGTGAACGAGGGATCCTTCTCGCCGATCGTGCTGCGCGGCATCGACGCCATCGCCGAGACCCTCCCAGATGCGGGCGCCGCCGTACGCGAGGTCGGTCGCCGGATCGTGGCGGACAAGGGATTCTTCTCTCTTCACGCCGACGCGAACTCCCACCTGATGTACGCGGCGATGTTCCTCTTGCACTCGACGCTGACGATCGCTCGGTCGCGCGACGAGTTCATCGACGGGTATCCGGATGCCGTGGACTACTCCGTGCCGTGCTATCGCCTGATGCTCCCGGTCTCTTTTGTCGCGGATCGCTTCGGCTTCACGACAGGCGGGTGGGCGCGCGACTTCGTCGCCGACTGGTGGGATCAGTCGGTCGAGAACGGCTCGATCGTCGAGACGCCGGACGGCTTCCGATACACCGCGGATGCCGAGGCCGGACTCGTGCGCATCCTGCGCATGCTCGCGACGACCACCTGAACGGGACCTCCCTGGCCGTTTCTCAAGCACCCCAAGCAGAGGGGGCGGCCCCGCCAGCCTCCACCAGAGATACGTCATCGGGACGAACTGCCGGACGATTGGAAGCTCCCGATCCTCGAGGCTGCGCCAGAGTCCGACCCGCAGTCGTTCATCTTCGCGGACGACATCCACCCTGGCGGTGCCCTTGGTGACCGCATTGCACAACGCTGGGCTGACGTTCCACATTTGCTGATCGCACCCGACGAGCGGTACGGACTTACGCGCGACCACCTACTCCAGATGCCAGCGTTCCGGGACGTTGTCCAAGATTGATCGATCACCGACCGCGGTCTCAGCCAGGGTCGAAGCTAGTTGTTGTAGTCGGCGTCGAGCGCGTCGGCGGTGCTCGCCCCCACCGCGAAGTACTCGGGTCGATCGTCGCTCTGGGTCACGAGAATCAGGGCGATGTACGCCGCCCACCCTCGCGCGCGGACCCAGGTGGCATCGTCATACCGAGATCCGGTCGCTCTGCGGAACGCCTCGCGACCTGAGGCGTCGAAGAGCATCCACGACGAGGCGAGATCGTAGGCGGGGTCGCCGACCGTGACGTCGCCGAAGTCGATGAGCGCAGCGAGCGTGCCATCCTCCACCAGCATGTTGCCCGGGTGGAGATCGCCGTGGATCCAGACCTGCTCTGCGCCGACCGGTGCGGCGAGACCTGCGACCCAGGCGTCACGCAGCGCCGTGCGGTGCCTGAACGCGTCGAGCCGCGGTCGCATCGCGTCGTCTCGAGTGGCCAGGGTGCGTCCGCGCACCGGGTTGCGCGGAGCATCCGCAGGGCCGGGGGCGTGCAGCGCCCTCAGGGCATCGGCGAGTCGTGGTGCCCACGCCGCGTTGTCCGATCGGGAGGAGGCGAGCGCCGTCGTTCCGGAGATCCAGGGGACGACCGACCAGGGCCGCGGAAACAGCTCGCTCGGTTCGCCGGAGATCAGCGGCACCGGGGTGCGGATGCCGATGGCCGCCAGCGCCGGTCCGATCGCGGGGAGCGCACGCTGCTCGTTCGCGATGAGCGGCACGGCGAGGTCGCGACGAGGCAGTCGCACGAGGAGCTCCGACCCGAGCCTCCACATCGAGTTGTCCCAGCCGTCGGCGAACAGCCTCAGCGGCAGACCGGCGAGATCAGGGCTCGTCCGCCGGAGAAGGTCTCGTACGCCGCTCTCATCGAGCGAGTATTCGGCGGAGGGGGAGTCCGCCACGGTCAGATGTCGAGCGAGTCGCCCGGCTCGAGGACCGAGAACTCTCCGCCACCCTGCTCGGTCGCCCACTGCAGCCGCTGCCGGTGCATCGTCTTGCCTGCGACCGACAGGGTCATGTCGTGAGTGCCGAACGTCCGACGCGGGCGCACGGCGAGAACGTAGTCCATCGCCTCGCCGATCTTCAGCCACGGCGCTCCGAGTGGAGCGGCGAGCGTGCCGACCTCGACACCCTCCGGAACCGCGTAGGAGTCGCCGGGGTAGTAGAAGACCTCATTGACCAGCACGCCCACATTCTCGACAGTGGGGAGTGAGGAGTGGATCACCTCGTGCGTGCCGCCGAAGAAACGGAGCGTGAACGCTCCCACCTCCACGGTGTCGCCCGGAGCGACCTCCGAGATGTCATAGCCCTCGGCCGCACGTGCGACGCCGGCAGGGGCGTAGATCGGAGTGCCGGGGGCGGCGCGGAGGATCCGATCCAGGTGCTCGGGCGTCCAGTGGTCGGGGTGCTCGTGGGTGATCACGACGGCGACGAGACCCGAGAGGTCGTTCAGGGGAGCGGTGAACGAACCCGGGTCGATGAGGAGGGTGTCATCGCCCTGCTGAATGCGAAGAGCGGCATGTTCGAATTTCGTGATGCGCATGAGGTGAGTCAACTCCTTCACGGCGTCTCTGGCAAACCGCCGATCCAGCGCGCCACGCCCGGGAATCGACGAGGGCTCGGCTCGATTTGGCGGCGCGAGAATCGTCATGGCATACTTGTTGAGTTGTCGCGGCACGGAAACGTTCCGCCAGACGGCCCCATCGTATAGCGGCCTAGTACGCTGCCCTCTCACGGCGGTAACGCGGGTTCGAATCCCGCTGGGGTCACAACAAGCGAAAGCCCTCGGTTCTCCGAGGGCTTTCGTCGTATGTGCGGGCGCATCGCACCCCTCACGGAGGTCAGCGGGAGTCAGGTCTTCGGCACGAGGGCGAGCTGCCGGAACGTGCGGTTGCTCAGCGGCAGAACCATGAGTGCGATCATCGTGCCGCCGAAGAGAGCGAACGGCACCCAGACTGCCGTGATCGAGGCGAGCAGACCGAACCCCGCCATGGCGACGGGCATGAGACAGTCGTCACCGAGACGGGTGATCGAGCCCATCCGGCCGAGGTAGGCGGTGTCGACCGTGGCAGAGAAGGTGGCGCTCAGGAGGACCGAGGCGTAGCCCGCGGTTGCGCCGATGACGAAGGCCGCGGTCGCGACCGTCCACGCCGGACCCCAGCCGAGTGCGATGATCCCGACGCCCTGGACGACGAGCGCCCAGAAGCCGGCGAGTGCCTCTCTTCGCGGTCGCCATTTGACGACCGAGACGGCACCGAGTGCCGCGCCGAGTCCGAGCAGCGCCTCGAACAGCCCCAGCGCCTGAGCGCCCCATCCCTCGTCGTGCGCGCGCAGGGCGAGCCCGATCCCGACCGCCGGTCCGACCGCGAGGTTGAGGCCTGAGAGCGCGAGGACGAGGGTGCGGGTGGTCGGGTGAGTGCCGAGGTGGGCGAATCCACGGGCGATGCCGTGCAGCACGGACTCCCTCGCCGCGCGGGCGAGAAGGAACCGCGGCCGGAGCCAGATCGCGATGAAGGCGACGACGAGGCTGAACGTGAGGGCGTTGACCGCCGCGCTGCCCACCAGTCCCGCGTACGCGACGAGCACGCCGCCGGTCGCCGCGCCCGCCATGGTTCCGAGGTGCGACGCTGTCTGGGCCAGCGCACCATAGGAGGGGAGATCCCCCGGGCGCACGAGCTGGCGGGCGACGGTTCCTGCAGACGGCTCATAGAACGCATCGCAGATTCCGAAGGTGATCGCCGCGAACAGCAGGACGCTCACCGTCGGTGGGGTCGCGAGGACCCAGAGGGCCACGACCACGAGCACGCCGACACGCAGCACGTTGAACAGCATCATCACCCGCCGCGCATCGGAGCGGTCGGCGATCACACCGCCGAAGAGGAGCACGATCGCCCGAGGGATCGTCCCTGCCGCGACGATGAGCCCGGCGACAGCGGGAGAGGCAGTCTGCACGGCCGTCCAGGCGAGGGCGATGGTCCAGAGGGCATCCCCGGCATCCGAGAGCGCCTTGACGGCGATCCACGCGTGCGCACGACGGTCTCGTCTGAACGTCGGTGGCTCCGACAACTGCACGGGTTCGACCGCGGTGCTCATGGCGTCGTCGGGAACGCGTGGGCGAAGAAGAAGATCGGCGTGCGCTCCTGTCCGTCCTCGAGGTCGACGGACGCCCGCCATTCCTCCATCGTGCGCAGAAGGCGCGCACTCAGATCACGGAGTTCGTCCGGAGAAGCCCAGGCGGTCGTCTCGGTGTTCGAGGCGTCGTACGCGGCATAGGCAGGGTCATCATGGCGGCGCTGCCACCGCTGAAGACGCTCGATCTGCATCCGGATGCCCTGGCGCTGCGCCTCCCGTGCGAGCAGAGCGTCGGCGGGGGAGTCGGCGAAGTCCTCCGCCGACCAGGTGAGCCCACGTCGAGCAAGCTTCCACCAGCTGGTGCGACGGTCGCCGGAGGGGTCTTGGTCGCGTTCGACGAGCCCGGCTCGTTCGAGCATCCTCAGGTGGTGGCTGATGCTCCCGACCTGGCTCCCGAGCGAGCGCGCGAGCGTGGTGACCTGCGAGGTGCCGTAGAGAAGCAGATAGTCGTAGATGCGGCGGCGCAGCGGATGGTGCACCGCTGTGATCACCGAGATGTCTTCCATGGACGTAACCGTAGAACCGGTTCCGAGTTGTTACAAGACTTCTTGTATACCCCGGAAAGACAAGGATGAGGCCCGCCTCTCTCAGAGAGCGGCGGGCCTTTCGCAGATGCGAGTCAGCTCTCGGCAGGCGGCTCGCCGGCTGCCATACGAGTGCGCCGTGCCCGCCGGATGAGCCAGATCACCAGCACCACCACTCCGGCCACAGCGATCCACGGCAGGATGAATCCGACGGCGATCACCAGCGCGTTCACTGAGACGACGAGGCCGTTCCAGCCGGCGAGGAGCCCGTCCGAGAACCCGGCCGGGTCGGCGGTCGTCGGCGGCGTCGTGCGGGTCAGCTGAACAGTGAGACTCGACATTGCGACCTGGTCCTCGAGCGATGCGAGCTGCTGCTCGTACGACTCGAGCTGCCCCTGGCGATCTGTGAGCGCGACCTCTGCCTCGATGAGCTCAGCGACCGTGCCGGTCTGCGACATCAGCTCGGTGAGCCGCTGCACCGATGCCCTGGTGGCATCCACGCGCGCACGCAGATCGATCGCCGTCGAGGTGACATCCTGCTTCGAGATCGATGAGGAGAGCACTTCGCCCGAGGTGGCGAGCTCATCCATGACGGCGGCGAGGTCGGCGGAGGGTACGCGGATGCTGATCCAGCCGTACCCGGGGTCGGAAGGCGTCGGCTCCGAAGTGCCGTCGACGGCGACGCTCTTGCCGATCTCAGTGCTCTCGACATACCCGCCGCGCGACTCGGCCAGTGCGCCGATCGTGTCGGCGGCGTCCGCGATGTCCTTCACCTCCACCGTCGCGTTGGCGGTCGCGATGATCTCGCGATCAGTGACTGCGACATCTCCGACCGCCGGTGCAGACTCGGCCGAGTCCGTCGCGGCCCCAGGTGCGCCCTGGTCGGCGGAGCCGGAGCGTGACTCCTCCGTGACGACCATGTCTCCGCCCTCGGCCGAACTCGTCGCCGACCCGCCCACCGCAGTGAGGATCGGAGGAGTGACGAGGACGCCGACGACGAACGCCGCCGCGATCCCGGCACCGGTCATCCACCGACGCCGGCGGTGTCGAGCCCCTGCTGCGGCTGGCGTCTGTCGTGGCCGCTCGGCGGCGATGTCGTCGAACACGGCTGTCTCGATGCGCGCCACTGCGGCATCGGTGAGCTCGGGCAGTCGCTCGGTGCTGGTCTTGTCGTTCATGCGTCGCTCGCTTCCTTCACGGCACCGCGAAGTCGGGTGCGGACTCGTGAGAGACGGTTCCGGACGATGGCATGGCTCACGCCGAGCTCCTCGGCCGCGGCCTGGTAGGCATAGCCTTCGGCGGCGCAGAGTCGGAAGATCGCGCGGTCGAGGTCGCTCAGCGTGCCGACCTCGGCGGCGATCCGCTCCGCGAGGTCTGCGGTGATCACCTGCTCCTCGACGCTGATCGTCGAAGGCAGGGTCTCGTCCACCGCTTCCGTTGTGTGGGCCTGGTCGCGCCTGCGCTGACGAAGGCGATTCGCGGCCTGGAAGCGGCAGATCGTCGCGAGCCACGGGAGGATCGATTCTCCCTGAAGCTCGAACCCCGGAAGCTTGCGCCAAGCCGTGACGAAGGTCTCCTGGGTCACATCCTCGGCATCGGCGGGGGAGCCGAGCATGCCATGCGCGATCCAGTAGACCGGGCGGACATACGAGCGGTACAGCTCGCGGAAGGCGCTCTCGTCACCTGCCGCGGCCTGTGCCGCCCATTTCTGATCACTCGTCTGCACTGGCATCCCGATTCCGTTTTGTGTCTCTCACCTGGGAGGTGTCGGAAGATGCCCCATCGTCTCAGATCAGTGTGCGGGCTGCGCGCGCACCTTCGCGAGTGTCCGCTGCCGGAGGACGCCGAGGGAGGACGTTCGCGGCGGTGTCCGGATGCGAGTTCGAGGTCACGTCGACCATGCCACCACGGCCTTTCCGCTCCGCTACCATTGGTGACGCGAGAGGGAGTATCCCGCAAGCGCATCCACCGTCATCACGAGCACCGACATCGCTGCTCCGGTCGTGCGACGCACTCTGTGCGTGGGAGAGACTTTCGGCGTTCTTCCTACCCTCCCGAAAGGCTGTACGCCCTTGGAAATCCCCGTCTGGTTCGAGATCACCTCGATGATCGTCCTCTCGATCATCCTGATCGGCGACCTGCTTCTGATCCGCCTTCGCCCCCATATCCCCTCGACGAAGGAGTCGACCCTGTGGGTCGTGTTCTACGTCGCCCTCGCGCTTCTCTTCGCTGTGCTCCTCGGCAACGTGGCCGGTTGGCGCAACGCGGGCGACTTCATCACCGGCTGGGCGCTCGAATACAGCCTGTCCATCGACAACCTCTTCGTCTTCGTGCTGATCATGGCGCAGTTCGCCGTCCCGCGACGCCTGCAGCAGCAGGTGCTGATGGTCGGCATCATCATCGCGCTCGTCCTGCGTGGGGCGTTCATCCTCGTGGGAGTGGCGGTCGTCGAGCACTTCTCGCCGATCTTCTACGTCTTCGGCGCGTTCCTCATCTACACCGCGATCAAGCAGGCGATGCCCGAGGGCGAGCACGAAGACGACGTGAAGAAGGAGAACTTCATCGTGCGCCTGCTCCGGCGCCGGATCGACATCAGCGAGACCTACGACGGCTCCAAGCTCCGCACCACGGTCGACGGCAAGCGCATGTGGACGCCGATGGTCATCGTGTTCATCACGATCGGTGTCACCGACCTGATCTTCGCGATCGACTCGATTCCCGCGATCTTCGAGATCACCACCAACGGGTTCCTCGTCTTCGCCGCGAACATCTTCGCGCTCATGGGCCTGCGTCAGCTCTACTTCCTGCTCGGCGATCTGCTCGATCGCCTGCGCTACCTGCATTACGGCATCGCCGTGATCCTCGGTTTCATCGGCATCAAGCTCATCCTGCACGCGCTGCATGAGAACGAGCTGCCCTTCATCAACGGCGGCGAGCACGTCGAATGGGTGCCAGACATCGACAACATGGTGTCGCTGGGCGTCATCGTCGTCTCGATGACCGTCGCGACGGTCGCCAGCCTCATCGCGTCGTCGCGCGAGAAGTCGGCGGCGAAGAAGGCAGCGATCGTCGAGTGAGCGCAGCCCGCTCACTCGGCTGACCAGAGGAGCTCCGCTTCGAGGGTGAGATCGATGACCTGGCCCAGCAGGGCGCCGAGCGAGTTGGACTGCAGCAGGGCGAACTGGTCGTACTCGCCCAGCGGTGCGATCGCGGCGAGCTGCCAGGCTGCGGCGAGCGGATCGTCTGACAGTTCGGTGTCGGCATCCCACGGCGAGTCCACGCGTGCGAGGACTCTCCGCACGATCGCCTCTGCTTCGGTCCGCAGAGGGGTCAGCGCGTCGTGCCACGTCAGTTCAGGCAGCTGCGTGACCTCGGCGCGAGGAAAGGGCGCGTCGTCGAGCCACTGATCGACGGTGAAGCGGGCCGTGCCGACCGCGAGGGTGTGCAGCACCTGGGCGTCCGCCGCGACGCTCACCAGCCGGGCCATCGTGCCGACCCTGCTGCGTCGATCGCCGCCGCCGACCTCGTGACCGCGCTCGATGAGCACGACGCCGAACTGCGGGTCGTCGTCGTCGAGCAGGTGTCCGATCATCGTGAGGTACCTCGGCTCGAAGACGCGAAGCGGAAGCGGGGTGTAGGGAAACAGCACCGAGCCGAGCGGGAACATCGGTAGTTGAGCCATGACCCCAGTCAACACCGCGCGACGTACAGTGAACAGATGCGCAGACCTCAGCCGATCGTCCCCTCGCCCGGTCAGGAATCCGTATGGGACTATCCGCGGCCACCGAGGGTCGAGCCGGTGCCCGAGCGCGTCACCATCCGCCTCGGCGGCGTTCTGGTCGCCGATACGCGAGATGCCGTGCGGGTGCTCGAGACGAGTCACCCTCCTGTGTACTATCTGCCGATCACCGACTTCATCGAGGGCGCGCTCTCGGATGCCCCGGGTTCATCGTTCTGCGAGTTCAAGGGCGCCGCGCGCTATCTCGATGTGCGTGGCGGCGGCCTGACGGCCGCGGGCGCGGCATGGAACTACCCGCATCCTTCGCCCGGTTTCGAGGTGCTGCGCGACCGGGTGGCCGTGTATGCGGGGCCGGTGGACGCGTGCACAGTCGGCGACGAGGTCGTCGTTCCGCAGCCGGGAGGATTCTACGGCGGCTGGGTCACGTCGTCGGTCGTCGGGCCCTTCAAGGGCGTGCCGGGTTCCATGGGCTGGTAGGGCCCGTCCCCGCCCTTCCTGTCAGAACGCGCGGAGGTTGGCCTGCAGGCCGCCATCGACGTGGTCGCGGCGGAGGATCCCACGGCGACGCAGCACCGGCACGAGCTCGTCGAGTGTGCGGTGCAGCGTGACGGGGTGGAAGTCGCCCCACAGCAGCACGCCGTCGTTGCCCCACTCTCCGAGTTCCTCGATCAGATCGGCGAACTCGTCTGCCGTCCCGACGAAGCCCGAACGGTCGGCGATGCGGCCGGCGCGGGCGAGGGCGGTGAGGTGGGCGCGCAGCGGAGCATCCTCGCCACGGTCGCCGATCAGACGCTGGATGCTTCCGCGCGAGACGTGCTCCCCGAAGATCGACACATCGAGCGGCCGCTCGAGGTCGAGTGCGGTGAGGTCGGTCTCGAGATCGCTCGACTGCTTGCGCGCGATCTGCACGAGAGCCGCATCATCGGGGTGCGCGGACGCAGCGACGATCCGGTCGGCCTCTTCGGCGGATGCCGTGATCACGGGCTGGATCGCGAACAGGATCTTGATGTCGTCGGCTGAGCGCCCGGCGGCGATCGCCGCGTCGTGGATCTTCGCGCGGTAGGCGCGCACGGATGCTTCGTCCAGCGGAGCGAGGGCGAGTTGGACATCGGAGTTGGCGCCGGCGAATCCGAGGCCGCGACCCGACCCGCCGGGGGAGACGATCGCCGGCTCGCCGTCGGTGAACGGCACGGCGTTCAGAGGGCCGTCGAACGCGTAGTGCTCTCCGCGATGCCGGACGGTGCTCAGCTTCGATCCGTCCGCGAAGACATCCGTCTCGCGGTCGCTGACCAGCGCTCCGTCGCCCCAGCTGCGCCAGAGCGAGCGGATGCCTGAGAGCCATTCCTCGGCCCGGTCGTAGGCGGCATCGTGTCCGAGCTGCGCCGCGGCGGAGAAGTGACGTGCGCTGCCGGTGTCGGTCACCACGTTGAGTCCGAGACGGTGACCGCTGAGATGCTGAAGGGTGGAGAACTGCCGCGCCGCCGTATAGGGAAGGTACGCCGCGGGATTGACGGTGGGCACGACTCCGAGGTGCCGTGTCGCCTGGAACAGGTAGGGAGCGAGGAGCAGCGGGTCGTGCTTGGGCCCGCCGAAGGCATGGCGGACGCGGAGGTCGATCGTGTCCGGCGAGCCGAGAGACGGCGCGTCCTCGATGATCACGAGGTCGAAGCCTGCCTGCTCGAGCGTCCGGGCCGCCTCCTGATAGATCTCGGGACGCGTCCAGTCGTAGTCCCAGTCCAGAGACGGGTATCCCCACCCCTGCGGACCGAAACCGCGGGCGAGGAACCAGCCGAAGTGCTGGGGCCTGGTCATGCGACGGCCTCTCGCGCCGGCTCGAGCACCCGAGCGAGGTCGGCGATCAGATCGGAGACGTCTTCTATGCCGACCGACAGTCGAAGGGTTCCCGGCTGCACACCGAGGATGTCGCGCTCTTCGGGTGTCCTGTGCGAGTGGCTGGTGGTCGCGGGGTGCAGCACCAGCGAGCGCACGTCGCCGATGTGGGTCATGTGCGTGAAGACTTCCACGCTCTCGACGAAGTCGCGTGCGGCGTCGAGCCCTCCGCGGAGGGTGAACGTGAAGATCGAGCCGTACCCGCCGTGGAGATACCGCTGCGCGAGAGCATGGTCGGGGTGAGTCTCGAGGCCCACGTGATCGACGCTCTCGACCGCATCCTGAGCGGCCAGCCAACGGGCCACCTCGAGCGCGTTCCGGGACTGGCGCTCGACCCGGAGGCCGAGGGTCTCGGCGCCCTGTCCGATCAGGAACGCGTTGAGAGGAGACGGCGAGGCGCCGAAGCGGGGAGCCACCGACTCGCGGGCGTAGGCGATCCGAGCGTTGCCGCCGTGGCGGGCGAAGACGCTCGGGAAGCCCCCGCGGCCGGGGAGCACCAGGTGCGGTGCGTTGTGACCGGCCTTATCCGCGTCGAAACGACCGTCATCGAGGATCACACCGCCGAGCACGGACCCGTGACCCGCGAGGAACTTCGATGCGGAGTGCACGACCATGGCGGCACCATGCTCGATCGGACGCAGCAGGAAGGGCGTCGCGAGCGTGTTGTCGACGATGAGCGGGATGGCGAACTCATCCGCGACCGCGCTCACAGCGGCGATGTCGAGGATGTCGTTCCGGGCGTTCGCGATCGACTCCGCGAACAGCGCGCGCGTGGTCGGGCGGATCGCTGCCTGCCACGCAGCAGGGTCGGCGATCTCGTCGATGAACGTCGTCTCGATGCCGAGCCGTGCGAGGTTGTCGAGCAGGAGCCCTCGGGTGCCCTCGTAGATGTGCGTCGATGCCACGATGTGGTCTCCGGCTCCGGCCACGGTCAGCAAAGCGGTGACGACCGCGGCCTGTCCGCTCGCGACGAGCACCGCGTCCGCGGCGGATTCGAGGGCTGCGAGCTGTCGCTCGACGGCGCTCACCGTCGGGTTGCCCGTGCGGGTGTAGCCGAAGCCGGCGCCGGTGCCGAAGTGGTCTGCGGCGTGATCGAAGTCATCGAACTCGAAGCCCGCAGTCAGATAGATCGGCGTCGCCCTCGACGACGCGGCGCCCTGATTCCGGGCGGCGTGGACCGCTCTGGTGGCGAAGCCGGTCGTGTCGTCGGTCATGCGGAAGCCTCTCGAATGTGCGGGTGACAGTAGCGTGTCACGCGGCGACTCCGGTCGCTGAAGCGGTGGTAATCTGACGTCATGCGGATCGTGCTCCTTCTTAGCGGCCGCGACGAGACCTCGTTCTGAGCCCCTCCTCGTCGCGGAGTCCATCGTGGGCCGAACCGCCAGCTTCAGGAGAGACGCAATGAACATCCCCGCAGCAGACACTGCTCCCGCACGTCCGAGGACCCTCGCTGAGAAGGTCTGGGACGACCACCTCGTCGTCAAGGGCGAGAACGGCGAGCCCGACCTCATCTACATCGATCTGCACCTGGTGCACGAGGTCACGAGCCCTCAGGCGTTCGACGGACTGCGATCGGAGGGCCGTCCGCTGCGTCGCCTCGACCTGACGATCGCCACCGAAGACCACAACACGCCCACGTGGGACATCGACAAGCCCATCGCCGACCTCACGAGCCGCACTCAGATCGAGACGCTGCGCCGCAACGCCGCCGAGTTCGGCGTCCGTCTGCACTCTCTGGGCGACGCCGAACAGGGCATCGTGCACGTCGTCGGCCCGCAGCTCGGGCTCACCATGCCGGGGATCACCGTGGTCTGCGGAGACTCGCACACCTCGACTCACGGGGCCTTCGGCGCCATGGCCTTCGGCATCGGCACCAGCGAGGTCGAGCACGTGATGGCGACCCAGACGCTTCCGCTCAAGCCCTTCAAGACGATGGCCATCACCGTCGAGGGCACTCTGCGCCCCGGAGTCACCGCGAAGGACATCATCCTCGCCGTGATCGCGAAGATCACGACCGGTGGCGGCCAGGGCTATGTCCTGGAGTTCCGCGGCAGCGCGATCCGCGCGCTGTCCATGGAGGGCCGGATGACCATCTGCAACATGTCGATCGAGGCCGGTGCCCGTGCGGGCATGGTCGCCCCCGACGAGACGACGTTCGAGTACCTGAAGGGGCGTCCGCACGCTCCCCAGGGCCAAGACTGGGACGACGCCGTCGCCTACTGGCGCACCCTGCCGACCGACGAGGGTGCGACTTTCGATGCCGAGGTCTTCATCGACGCCGACGATCTCGAGCCCTTCGTGACATGGGGAACCAACCCCGGTCAGGGCAGCTCGCTGTCGGCGTCGGTTCCCGACCCGGCTCAGATCGCCGACGCCAACGAGCGCGCCGCCGCAGAGCGCGCCCTCGACTACATGGATCTGACCCCTGGTACGCCGCTCAAGGAGGTGCCGGTCGATGCGGTCTTCATGGGCTCGTGCACGAACAGCCGCATCGAGGACCTCCGTGCGTTCGCGTCGATCATCGAAGGCAAGAAGAAGGCCGACGGCGTGCGTGTCATGGTCGTACCGGGTTCGGCCCGCGTCCGGCTTGAGGCCGAGGCGGAAGGCCTCGACAAGATCATCAAGGACTTCGGAGCCGAATGGCGGTTCGCCGGCTGCTCGATGTGCCTCGGCATGAACCCCGATCAGCTCGCTCCGGGCGAGCGCTGTGCGTCGACGTCGAATCGCAACTTCGAGGGCCGGCAGGGCAAGGGTGGTCGCACACACCTGGTGTCGCCGCTGGTCGCCGCGGCGACCGCGATCCGCGGCACGCTGTCGAGTCCCAGCGACCTGAACGAGATGGCGGAGGTCTGACCATGGAGAAGTTCGTCACCCACACCGGTATCGCCGCTCCGCTGAAGCGCTCGAACGTCGACACCGACCAGATCATCCCCGCCGTCTTCCTCAAGCGGGTCACCAAGACCGGCTTCGAGGACGCGCTGTTCCACGGCTGGCGCCAGGACCCCGAGTTCGTGCTCAACCAGCCCGCCTTCCAGGGGGCGTCGGTGCTCGTCGCCGGACCGGACTTCGGCACCGGATCGAGCCGAGAGCACGCCGTCTGGGCACTGCGCGACTTCGGGTTCGCGGTCGTCCTGAGCCCGCGCTTCGCCGACATCTTCCGGGGCAACTCAGGCAAGCAGGGGCTCGTCGCGGCGACCATCTCGGAAGAGGATCTCGAGCGGATCTGGGCCGAGATCGACCGGAATCCCGGGGCTTCCATCACGGTGGACATCGAGGCGCGGGTCGCGTCGATCGGTGAGATCCAGGCTGACCTCGGGATCGACGATTACACTAGATGGCGGCTCCTTGAAGGGCTCGATGACATCGGGCTCACGCTGCGCAACGAAGACAAGATCGCGCAGTTCGAGGCCCGTCGCGAGTCGTGGCGGCCCCGAACCCTTCCCGTTCAGTGAACGGCGGGGCGGGGGAGCCGAGGGCGACCCCGCCCCGATTTCCGTTGAATGAAGTGAGGCTCCGAATGACGACACCTGTGCGCGACGCTCTTCCGGACGGAGTCCCCCCACTCACCGGTGACGTCCTCGCCATTCGTGGGGGCCGCCCGCTGCGCGGCCGCGTCGACGTCAAGGGAGCGAAGAACCTCGCGACCAAGGCGATGGTCGCCTCGCTGCTCGGTGAGACCGTCAGCGTGCTGCGCGACGTCCCGGCCATCAGCGATGTCGCGGTGGTGCGCTCGCTGCTCGAGGTGCACGGTGTCCGGGTGTCCGACGGCGATGAGCCGGGTGCACTCGTCTTCGACCCGAGCGATGTCGAGTCGGCCCACTTCGAGGAGATCGACGCCCACGCCGGTGCCTCCCGCATCCCGATCCTGTTCTGCGGACCGCTCCTGCACCGTCTCGGTCAGGCATTCATCCCGGACCTCGGCGGATGCCGCATCGGCGACCGGCCGATCGACTTCCACCTCGACGCACTGCGCAAGTTCGGCGCCATCGTCGAGAAGCTGCCGAGCGGCATCCGTCTCTCCACCGGCGGAGCCCGCCTGCACGGCGCCAACATCCACCTGCCGTACCCGAGCGTGGGTGCCACCGAGCAGGTGCTGCTGACTGCGGTCAGGGCCGAGGGGACGACCGAGCTGCGCAACGCCGCCATCGAGCCCGAGATCATGGATCTGATCGCCGTGCTGCAGAAGATGGGAGCGATCATCTCCTACGAGCCGAACCGCGTCATCCTCATCGAGGGCGTCGAGACGCTGCGCGGCTACGACCACCGGTCGATCTTCGACCGCAACGAGGCGGCCTCGTGGGCATCCGCGGCGCTGGCCACCGACGGCGAGATCTTCGTCGGCGGAGCCAAGCAGCAGGAGATGCTCACCTTCCTCAACATCTTCCGCAAGGCGGGCGGCTGGTTCGACATCCAGGAGGACGGCATCCTCTTCCGCCGCGAAGGCGAGCTCAAGCCCGTCGTCGTCGAGACCGACGTGCACCCCGGCTTCATGACCGACTGGCAGCAGCCGCTCGTCGTGGCGCTGACGCAGGCGAACGGCCGCTCGGTCGTGCACGAGACGGTCTACGAGAACCGTCTCGGCTTCACCGATGCACTCGTCAAGATGGGCGCCGACATCGTCGTGCACCCGCGCGGGCTGCAGGACGGGCCGCGGCGCGTGCCGCGTCGTGACCTCGAGCAGGCGGCCGTCATCACCGGGCCGACTCCGCTGCACGCCGCAGACATCGTCGTGCCCGACCTGCGCGGCGGGTACAGCCACGTGATCGCGGCGCTGACGGCCGAAGGCGAGTCGAAGGTGTCGGGAGTCGACATCCTCAGCCGTGGCTACGAGAAGTTCCTCGCCAAGCTCGATGCCGTGGGCGCCGACTTCGACGTCATCCGGTGAGCCCGATGGGTTCCCGATCGCGCGAGACGACGCGGCCCAGCGTGTTCTGGCCGCTCGCGGCGATCGCCGTGCCGTTGATCTCGCTGCTCGCGAAGATCCGCATCACCGGTGCCGAGAAGCTTCCTCGTGAGGGTGCCTATGTGCTGGCTCCCAACCACTACTCGGAGTTCGATCCGCTCATCGTGGCACTCGCGGTGTGGCGGATCGGACGCGCGCCCCGATTCATGGCGAAGGAGAGCCTGTTCAAGGTCCCTGTGCTCGGATGGATTCTGCGCCGCACCGGAATGATCCCGGTGGCTCGTTCGTCGTCGGCATCCGCCGCGAAGCAGACGCTGAAGCAGTCGGCCGAGCTGGTGGAACACGGACGCGGAGTGATCGTGTACCCCGAGGGCACTCTGACGCGCGACCCCGACATGTGGCCGATGCGCGGCAAGTCGGGCGCTGTGCGGCTGGCACTGACCGACGGCATCCCGCTGATCCCGATGGCCCAGTGGGGCACCCAGCACATCATGGGTCGTTACCAGAAGGGTCTGAGCCTGTGGCCGCCGCGCAAGCGCGTGGACGTCATCATCGGCGACCCGGTCGACGTGTCCGACCTGCGCGGTCGCGCGGGCGAGTCTGCGGCGCTGAACGAGGCCACCGACCGGCTGATGAACGCGATCACCGCGTTGCTCGAAGAGCTGCGCGGTGAGAAGGCGCCGGCCGTGCGCTGGAACCCCGCCTCGCACGGACAGAAGGAGACGGGTCGCCTTGACTCCTAAGCGCAGCACGCCCGCGGGCCCCAGAGTCGCCGTGATCGGTGCAGGCAGCTGGGGCACCACATTCGGGAAGATCCTCGCGGACGGCGGTGCGCAGGTCACGATGTGGGCCCGCCGAGCCGAACTCGCGCACGAGATCGACGAGGCCAAGCGCAACTCGCGCTACCTGCCCGGCATCAACCTGCCGCGCACGATGGCCGCGACGCATGAGCTGGCGATCGCATTGCGTGATGTCGACCAGGTCTACCTCTCGGTGCCGAGCCAGTCGCTGCGCGAGAACCTCAAGGCGCTGCGACCGCTCCTGTCCGACAACGACGCGAAGATCGTCAGCCTCATGAAGGGCGTCGAACGCACCTCAGGGCTGCGGATGAGTCAGGTCATCGAGCAGGAGCTGCGGTGCGATCCCGATCGCATCGCTGTCGCCTCGGGGCCGAACCTCGCGCTCGAGATCGCCCGTGAGCAGCCGACGGCTGCCGTGATCTCCTCACGCAGTCAGGAGACGGCCGAAGAGGTCGCGCGCGCCGCGCGCAACTCGTACTTCCGGACGTTCGTGAACACCGACGTGATCGGCACGGAGTTCGGGGGAGTGCTGAAGAACCTCATCGCGGTGGCGATCGGCATCGTCGACGGCGTCGGATACGGCGAGAACACGAAGGCGTCGATCATCACCCGCGGACTCGTCGAGATGACCGACTTCGCGGTAGCGAACGGCGCCCACCCCGAAACTCTCCAAGGGCTCGCGGGACTGGGAGACCTCATCGCGACGTGCCAGTCTCCACTGAGCCGCAACAACACGGCCGGGCGCCTGCTCGGCCAGGGATACAGCTTCCAGGACGTCGTCAAGCAGATGCAGCAGACAGCCGAGGGCCTCGCGTCCGTCGCGCCGGTGCTGCAGCTCGCCCGCGAGTCCGAAGTGCACATGCCCATCGTCGAGCAGGTGAAGATGGTGCTCGACGGCAAGATGAACCCGCGTGACATCGCACCCCACCTGACGACGGACGACGACACCCCGCAGGGTGAGAGGACCAACCATGGACAAGCAGACGGTGGTGGTGCTCTTCGGAGGGCGCTCCAGCGAGCATTCGATCAGTTCCGCAACGGCGGGCGGAGTCCTGGGCGCGATTGACCGCGACCGCTACGCGGTGATCCCGGTCGGAATCACTCGCGAGGGAGCCTTCGTCCTCGAGGACGACGATCCGTCGAAGTTCCCGCTGGATGCGGCACATCTGCCCGAGGTCGCCGACAACGGCACCAGGGTGCTGTGGCCCGAGCCCGGCGGCGACCGGACGCTCCGTGTCGTGCGTCAGGACGGGACTGTCGAGGGTTTCGGCGAGATCGACATCGTGCTCCCGATCCTGCACGGCACTCACGGCGAGGACGGGACGATCCAGGGCTACTTCGACACTCTCGAAGTGCCTTACGCCGGTGGTGGAGTGCTCGATTCTGCGCTCTGCATGGACAAGCACTTCATGAAGATCGCGCTGCGCGCGGCGGGCCTCTCGGTGGCACCGGGGATCACGGTCCGCTCGCGGGAGTGGGAGCGGGATGCCGCGTCGGTTCGCGCCTCCGCCGTCGATCTCGGGATGCCGCTGTTCGTCAAGCCGGCGCGCGCGGGTTCCAGCGTGGGCGTCTCGAAGGTCGAAAGGCCCGACGAGCTCGACGCCGCGCTGGCCATCGCCTTCGCGGAGGACGACAAGGTCCTCATCGAGAGCGGAGTGGTCGGTCGCGAGATCGAGGTCGCGGTTCTCGAGAGCGCCGACGGCGTACGCGCATCGCTGCCCGGCGAGATCGTGCTGACGTCCCGCGGGTTCTACGACTTCGAAGGCAAGTACCTCGGTGGCGACGGCGTCGACGTGGTGTGCCCCGCGCAGCTCGAGGATTCCGAGATCGCGGCCATCCAGGACGCCGCCATCCGAGCGTTCGAGGCTGTCGACGGCCGTGGCCTCGCCCGTGTCGACATGTTCCTCACCGCCGAGGGAGAGCTCGTCGTCAATGAGCTCAACACGATGCCCGGATTCACGCCGATCTCGATGTTCCCCAAGTGCTGGGTGGCATCCGGACTCAGCTACGGCGACCTGATCTCAGAGCTGATCGAAGCGGGCCTGCGCCGCTGATCGGGCGGCGTCCGCTCAGCCTTCGGCCGATCCCGCGTCAGGGGATTCCTCGGTGGGCACCCGGTCTGTGCACCGAGCCGTCGCCGGTTCGAGGCCGGACTGGATGCTCGTCGAGAGACTCTCGACCACCGTGCGGAAGTCGATCTCCTCGCCCCGGCGGATGATCACCTCGACGGCTGGGTCACGACCGTAGGTCACCAGACGCTGTCGTTCTTCCTCCTGGTCGAGCACGAGCCAGTCGACGCTGCCGATCGTGGTGCAGACTTCGGTCGACGGTGCCGGCGGTTCGACGCCGCAGCGCAACACGACCGTCGGGTCGCCCCAGGCGCCGGTGGCCTGGGCATCGGTCCAGACGCGGTCCAGATCGCCGACGGCATCCGGAAGCAGCACGGAGACCTCCGCGCACGCCGGATTGTTCGCATCGTCGGCCGGCTCCAGATGGATCGTGGTCGAGCATCCGGAGAGCGCTGCGACGAGGACCAGCGACCCCGCGATGACGGCGAGACGACGAGAGCGGGGCATGCATCCAGGCTACCTTTGACTGCATGCCCTCCCGACCTCGCGACGATGATCCGCCCCTCGGCGACCTTTCGGAGGGGGAGATCCTGCGGGCCATCCTGGCGAGGACTGCGCGGGCCAGTCATACGATCATCGGACCCGGCGACGATGCGGCGGTGATCGCGGCTCCGTCTGGGTCCGTGGTCGCCACGACGGACACCCTCGTGCACGGTCCTGACTTCCGACTCGCGTGGTCGTCGGGCTATGACCTCGGGTGGAAGGCTGCCGCAGTCAACCTCGCCGACGTGGCCGCCATGGGTGCGCGCCCGACCGCGCTGCTCGTCGCGCTGGCTGTTCCGCGCGATCTGAGGCTCTCTTTCGTCGAACGCCTCGCCGACGGATTCCGTGAGGCGTGCGCGGCCCTGGCGCCGGGCTGCGCCGTGGTCGGTGGCGATCTCACCGTCTCGGATGTCCTCACCGTGGCCGTCACCGCTCTCGGCGATCTCGAGGGCCGGGCGCCGGTGACGCGATCGGGTGCGCGGGTCGGTGATGTGGTCGCGGTGGCCGGAGAGCTCGGACACGCCGCCCACGGACTCTCCGTCCTCTTCGGCAGGTTCCGTGATGGTGACACACCGGTCGCCGTCGATCCATCCGCGCTCGGACGGGGTGAGAGCGCGGCGCTGGCCGCCCAGCTCCGTCCCTCGCCCCCGATCGGCCTCGGACCCTTCGCCGCCACAGCCGGAGCGACCGCGATGATGGACATCTCGGATGGTCTCGCCCTCGATGCGCGACGGATGGCGGCGGCCTCGGCCGTCACGATCGCGCTCGACAGCGCGACGCTCGGAGACTCTCCGCAGCGTGCCCTCGCCGGTGGCGAGGATCATGCGCTGCTCGCCACCTTCCCCCCGGGGACGCTGCCGTCGGGGTTCCGCGTCATCGGGACTGTGGCCCCGCAGGGCGAGCACGATCTGCTGGTCGACGACGCACCCGCAGACGTGAGCGGCTGGGACCCCTATCGCGACTGGGATTCGGCCTCGGGCTGAGGCGTCTCTGAGGCGAGAGCCGGCTCGGCCCACCAGAGAGCGGTGTCGCCGTATGCCTTCTCACGGATCAGCTCCAGGCCGGCGGCCTGCAGATCAGGAGGCGTGGAGCGGCGCGCACGCTCGATGATTACGAGGGCGTCAGGGGCGAGACACGGTGCGAGCGCGATGAGATCCGCGGTCATCGCGTCGTCCTCGAGGTCGTAGGGCGGGTCCGAGAAGACGAGGTCGTACGGACCGGAGGCTCGCAGCAGGAACGACCGGACCGTGCTCTGGTGCACCTTCGCGCCGTTCGCGCCGGCCTTCGCGACGGTGGCGACGTTGCGACGCACGACGGCCGCAGCCTCTCTGCCGTGCTCGACGAGGTCGGCGCTTGCCGCGCCGCGGCTGAGCGTCTCCAATCCCAGTGCACCCGATCCGGCGTAGAGATCCAGCACTCGGGCTCCGGCGATCGCGTCGGCCGATTCCAGCGCTCCGAAGAGCGACTCCCGTACGCGGTCGCTGGTGGGTCGCGTCCCCGCGTGGGGAACGTCGAGCCGCGCGCCGCGTGCCTTTCCGGCGATGATCCTCGTCACCCGTTCACGATACGACAGCCGGGGCGCACGTCGTGTCCGTGCGGCCTCCTAGACTCGGATCATGTCGCTCACGCTGGATTCGTCGCTCGAGGAGGCGCTGGGCTCCACGCCGGCGAAGTCTCTCGATCGGGCGTTCGGCATGAAGACGGTCGGCGATCTCGTGTCGCACTATCCCCGGCGTTATGCCGACCCCGGCGAGCTCACCCCCATCCGTGAGCTTCCGCTCGGTGAGACCGTGACGATCGTCGCCGAGGTGCTGTCGTCGAGTGCCAGGGCGATGCGCAATCGACGGGGCGCGATGGTCGACGTCGTGATCGGCGACGGCATCGGCAAGATGTCCCTGACGTTCTTCGCGAAGAATCTCGGGGCTGCCAAGTGGCGCTCCGAGGATCTCGCGGTCGGTCGGCGAGGCGTCTTCTCGGGCAAGGTCGGCGAGTTCAACGGGATGACGCAGTTCGCGCACCCTGAGTACGAGCTCTTCGACGACGAGGATGCGGCCAGGCGGCGAGCGGACGCCCGCGCAGCCGTGCTGATCCCCATCTATCCCGCGACGTCGACGCTGCAGACCTGGCAGATCGCGAAATTCATCACTCGCGTGCTCGACGGCCTCGGTGACGTGCCCGAGCCTCTGTCGGCGGATGTCCGTCAGCGGGAGGAGCTGCTGACCGCGAGAGAGGCGCTCGAGCAGATCCATCGACCGAAGACCCGCAACGACATCGATCCTGCAGTCCGCACGTTGCGGATGCATGAGGCGCTCACGCTGCAGACCGCACTCCTGCAGCAGCGCGACGCGGTGCGATCGCTCTCGGCCACGGCACGTGCGGCGAAGCCCGGAGGTCTGCTCGAGCGGTTCGACGCCTCGTTGCCCTACGATCTCACGCCCGATCAGCAGACCGTCGGCGAGCAGGTCGCGAAGGATCTCGTCGGCTCGTGGCCGATGAACCGCCTCGTGCAGGGAGAGGTCGGCTCGGGCAAGACGCTCGTCGCCCTGCGTGCGATGCTCCAGGTCGCCGAGTCCGGCGGCCAAGCCGCGCTGATCGCGCCGACCGAGGTCCTGGCGGGCCAGCACCTGCGGTCGATATCGAAGATGCTCGGGCCGGAGCTGGCTCCGCTCGTGATGCCCACACTCCTGACCGGGCAGATGCCGGCTGCGGCGCGGCGCAAGGCCGCCCTGCGCGTCGCCTCCGGGCAGGCCCTGATCGTCGTCGGCACCCACGCACTGCTCGGCGAGAAGACGACCTTCGCAGATCTCGGGCTCGTCGTGGTCGACGAGCAGCACCGGTTCGGCGTCGAACAGCGCGAGGCTCTCCGCGCCAAGGGCTCCAGCCCGCACGCCCTCGTCCTCACCGCCACGCCCATCCCTCGCACCGTGGCCATGACGGTCTTCGGAGATCTCGACACCTCGGTGATCCGCACGATGCCGAAGGGACGGGCGGGAATCGAGTCGTTCGTCGCCCCACTCGCCGAGCATCCCGGGTGGTTCAATCGCGTCTGGGAGCGCGCCGCCGAGGAGATCGCCCAGGGGCGCCAGGTCTTCGCAGTGTGCGCCGCGATCGACACCACCAAGAAGACGGCCGAGGCGGGTGAGCCCGCGCTCCTGCAACCCGAGGGCGCATCCGGTCCACGCTGGGGAGTGGTGCAGCTCGACGAGGCGCTGGCGACGCACCCGAAGCTCGGCGGTCTGCGCCGAGCGGTTCTCCACGGACGCATGCCGTCCGACGAGAAGGATGCGGTGATGCAGGCCTTCGCGCGGGGCGAGATCGACCTGCTTCTGGCCACGACCGTCATCGAGGTCGGGGTCGACGTGCCCAACGCCTCGACCATGATCGTCCTCGATGCCGATCGCTTCGGCGTCTCCCAGCTGCATCAGCTGAGAGGCCGGGTGGGTCGAGGCGGCGTTCCGGGGCTGTGTCTGCTCGTGACGGAGGCGGAAGCCGGCTCGGTGGCGCGCGAGCGAGTCGACGCGGTCGCAGCGACCCTCGACGGTTTCGCCCTCGCCGAGGTCGATCTCGAGCTGCGCGGTGAAGGAGACGTGCTCGGCGCAGCACAGGCGGGCGTGCGGTCGTCGTTGAAGCTGCTGCGCGTGGTCAAGGACTCCGGTCTGATCGTCAGAGCTCGCGAGCTCGCCGAGGTGATCCTCGCAGCCGACCCCGGTCTCGACGCGAACCCGGGGCTCAGATCCGCCATCGAGCGACGAGTGAGCGACGACGATCGCGCGGCCCTGGCGAAGAACTGACCCGAGCACGGCGTGCCCTAGGCTGGTGGCATGAGCAGCCGGATCGCCGTCGTCCCGGGTTCCTTCGACCCGCCGACCCTGGGCCACCTCGACGTCATCCGTCGGGCCGCCAAGCTGTACGACGAGCTGCATGTGCTCGTCGTGCACAACCCCGGCAAGGAGGCGATGCTGCCCATCGCGGCGCGGCTGTCGCTCATCGAGCAGTCCATCGCCGATGAGGGCATGGACGGCAACGTGATCGTCGGATCGTGGAGCATGGGCCTCCTGGTCGACTACGCGCGCGATGTAGGTGCCGGCGTGCTGGTCAAGGGGATCCGCTCCCAGATCGACGTCGCCTATGAATCGCCGATGGCGATCGTCAACAGGCACCTCGCAGACATCGAGACGGTCTTCCTGCTGCCCGACCCGGCGCACGCTCTCGTGTCCAGCTCCCTCGTGCGACAGGTGGCGGGGCTCGGGGGCGATGTGTCGCCTTTCGTCCCTCCTGCGGTCGCGGCATTCCTCGACACCGGGTCTCGCGGCATCTGACGTCGCGCTCCTGAGCGCCGCGCTCAGCCCGAAGCCAGCCTCCCACCGCATGTAGCCGGTACCATTGCTGGGTGCGTTCCCGAATGAGTGGTCCTTTCGTCCTCCCCGTCCGCGACATCGTCCGCAAGCCGGGAGAGATGCGCGAACACGAGTTCTCCGTGACCCTGAAGGATGCCTGGGGCGAGGGGATCGTGTCCTACGAGACAGGCTCCGAGCTCGACCTGGATGTCCGTCTCGAGTCGGTCCATGAGGGCATTCTGGTGTCGGGAATCGTCGACGCGGAGTACTCCGGCGTGTGCGGTCGCTGCCTCATCGACATCGTTCGGCCCGTCGAAGTCGAGTTCCAGGAGCTTTTCGCGTATCCTGGTGAGGAAGAAACTGACTTCGAGGTTCAAGACGACCACGTGGATCTTGAAACTCTAGTCAGGGATGCGGCCGTATTGGCGCTTCCATTTCAGCCGGTGTGTCAGCCGGATTGCCCCGGGCTCGACCCGGAGACGGGCGAGAGGCTGACAGCGAGCACCGACAAGGAGCAGGCGGCTCCCATCGATCCTCGGTGGAGCGTGCTCCAGAACATCACAGACCAAGACGGCACGGAAGAATCTCGTGCCGCCGAGAAAGAAGAGAGCTAGTCATGGCTGGTAACCCCCCGAAGCGCAAGGTATCCCGTTCGAACACCCGCTCGCGCCGTGCGCAGTGGAAGGCGGCGCCCATCGCTCTCGTCAAGACCGTCGAGAACGGCAAGACCGTCTACAGCCGCCCCCACCAGGCGAAGGTCGTCACCGACTCGCAGGGCACCGAGCTGTTCCTCGAGTACAAGGGCCGCAAGGTCGCCGACGTCTGAGTCGCGACTTCACTTCCGTGACTGAGGTCCCTGGGGGGACGAGACCACTCCCAGAGAAGCTCCGCGTCGATATAGACGCGGAGCTTCTGGAGTTGGCGCTCACCCATCGCTCATATGCGTATGAGCATGGTGGCATCCCTCACAACGAACGTCTCGAGTTCCTCGGCGACTCCATCCTCGGCCAAGCCGTCACCGTGATGCTCTTCACGACCCATCCAGGGCTCGATGAGGGCGAACTCGCCAAGCGGCGCGCCAGTGTCGTCTCGACGGTCGCTCTCGCAGAGGTGGCGAGAGGCATCGATCTGGGCAGCCACCTGCGGCTCGGTCGAGGCGAGGAGCAGACGGGCGGACGCGACAAGGATTCGATCCTCGCCGACACGATGGAAGCCGTCATCGGTGCGACCTACCTGTCGGCGGGTCCTGAGGCGGCCACTGAGCTCGTGCTCCGTCTGACCGCGCCGCTCCTCGCCGACCCCGAGCGCTATGGCGCCGCCATGGATCCGAAGACCAGTCTTCAGGAGCTGGCGGCGCGGGTCGGTGCCACCCCACCGCAGTATTCGGTGGAGGCGAGTGGTCCCGATCACGATCGTCGCTTCCTGGCGACCGTGAGCGTCGGCGATGTGGCGATGACCGGCAAGGGCAGCAGTAAGAAGACTGCAGAGATGGCGGCCGCGCTCAGTGCGTGGCGCTTCCTCAACGAGCGTGCCTGAGCTCCCCGAGGTCGAGGTGGTGCGAGCCGGTCTCGCTCCTGCCGCGGTCGGTTCGGTCATCACGGGGGTGAGCGTGTTCGATGAGCGCGCCCTGACACGTCATGCCGCGGGGGCATCGGACTTCGTGTCGCGCCTGGAAGGGCGCGTGTTCACCGCCGCCGAGCGTCGGGGCAAGTTCCTCTGGCTTCCGCTCGACGCGGAGGGTTCCGCTTTGATCGCGCACCTCGGGATGAGCGGGCAGATGCTGCTCCGCGCACCGGATGCCGAAGCGGAACGCCACGAGCGCATTCGCATCGGCATCGAGCACCCGCAGCACGGAGAGCTCGCCATCGTGTTCGCCGATCAGAGGACCTTCGGGTCGCTGGCGGTCGACAGCCTCGTGCCGGACGGTCCGACGATGATCCCCACCCAGGTCGTGCACATCGCACGCGATCCCCTCGACCCTCTCTTCGACGACGGCATCCTGGTGCGCACGCTCCGAAAGCGGGGCAGCGCGGTCAAGCGCGTGCTGCTCGATCAGCAGGTGATCAGCGGGGTGGGCAACATCTACGCCGACGAGGCGCTCTGGGCGGCGCGCATCCACCCCGAGACTCTCGCGAGCGCGCTGTCGACACCCGCGATCGGTCGGCTCCTCGCTGAGATCCGCGTGGTGCTCGCGAAGGCGCTGGCCGAGGGAGGCACGAGCTTCGATTCCCAGTACGTCAACGTGAACGGCCAGGCCGGCTACTTCGCGCACTCCCTCAACGCCTACGGTCGAGGCGGTCAGCCATGCCCCCGGTGCGGCACGCTGATCCGCCGACAGGCTTTCATGAACCGGTCGAGTCACTTCTGCCCGCGCTGCCAGCGCCGACGCTGAGGCTCATGCCGTCTCGAACGACCGGGCGAGCAGAGGCCGGGTCGCCCGCGTACTCGCCCACACGATGCCGATTCCCACCGCGAGCACGATGCCGATCGTCAGCAGCGACTCGGGAGCGGTGATCAGGGCGATCCCGAGCAGGGGGAACACGAGCACGGCCGCGCAGGTCGCCGATCCGATCGCGGTGACGAGCAGCGGTGACATGATCGCGCGGCGACGTGCGCTGTCGACGGTGTCGAGGGGCATCCCGAGGTGGTGGAGGCTTCGGTGCAGATCACGCTGATCGAGCACGGAAGAGGCCTGATTCACCCCCACGGACGCTGCGACCATCACGAAGGAGGCGACCAGCGTGATGACGAGACCGGTGCGCATGTCCACGGCGAGTGCTGCATCGGCATCCGTCGCCTCTCCGCTGTTCATCACGTTCATCAGTGCGACGCCGGTCCCGGCGAAGACGGCCATGAAGCTCGCCATCGCGATCCCGCTCACCTGACGCCATGCGGCCTTGGGCGAGTCCAGCACCAGACGGGCGGCGAGCAGCCGGTCGGCTCGCTCGGCCCGGCGGAGCTGACGTGATGCGCTGACCTTGAGTACCCACGGCCCGATCACGTTGAGCACGGCGAGCGCCACCGCGAACAGCGCTGCGAGAACGATGATCGTCACTGCGAGCCCCGCGACGGACGGGAAGACCTTGACGAGGACGAAGACCAGAGCGAGCACCGAGACGCCGATGATCGCCCGGAACCAGTGCACGGTGGAGACCGTCGTCCGCATGCGCACCCCGAGCGGGGAGACGATCACGCGTCGGAGACCGAGCACGGCGCTGCCGGCCGCCACGAGAAGGACCCCGCCCACGACCGCCAGGATGCTGAGGGGAGACAGCATCACGGCGTCGGTGCCGAGAGCAGTTCCACGGAACGGGATGAGCCCGACCAGGGGAGCGGTCGCGAGATGGACGACCACTCCGGCGACGGCACCTGAGGCCGCCACGAGCACGGATTCGATCACGGTGGCCACGCTGACACCCATCGGAGTCACGCCCAGAAGTCGCAGTGTCGAGAGTCGCTCGTCGCGACGGCGGGCCGAGAGGCGAGCAGCCGCCCCTCCGAGATTCGTCAGCGGTACGACGAGAAGGACGAGCGCGATCGCTGCCAGTGCCTGGTAGACCGGAGCGTAGTCGTCGGTCCACGTCCAGAACGACTGTGCTCCGCCCACGACTGTCAGCACCAGAGCCGTGACGACTCCGAACGCGACCACAGGAAGCGCCAGGACGGCGTTCTCACCCTTCGCGGGTCGGAGAAGGAGGGTCAGGACGCGGGCGTTCATGCCGTCACCGCCGACGAGACGATCTGTCCGTCGCGAACCGCCACGACTCGCGAGCATCGAGCGGCGACGTCGGCGTCGTGGGTGACGACGAGGAGCGTCCGCCCCTGCCCGGTCGTCGACCAGAGCAGTGCGTTCATCACGTCCTGCGAGGTGTGCGAGTCGAGCGCTCCGGTCGGCTCGTCGGCGAAGACGAGATCCGCGCCGGTGGCCTGGGCCCGTGCGATGGCGACGCGCTGCGCCTGCCCGCCCGAGAGCTCGCCGATGCGGCGGTCCTCCATCCCGGCGAGCCCCAGCGCGGCGAGCCAGGACGCCGCGTGGGCCGTGGCATCCGCTCTCTTCACGCCGTTGATCATCGATGCGAGCGCCACGTTCTCGACGGCGGTGAGCTCAGGGATGAGGAGTCCCTGCTGGAAGACGAACCCGAAACGCTCCCTGCGCAGCCGGGAGCGAGCACCTTCCCCGAGCCCCGCGACCTGCACAGGCTCCCCGGTCGAGGGCTGGAAGGTCACGGTGCCGGAGTCCGGCGTGACGATACCGGCGAGCACATGGAGGAGAGTGGTCTTGCCCGATCCGGAGGCGCCCATGATCGCCACCGACTCGCCGCGGTGGATCGTGAGATCCACCCCGGCGAGTGCGCGGGTGGTGCCGTAGGACTTGGTCAGGGAGCGTGCGTCGAGGACGGAGTCGTTCATGCCTCCAGCCTCGCGATTCGGCCAGGGGCGCTGCGTCGGCCGGGCGGATGATCCGCTCGCGTCCGCGTACACCGATCGGATGATCTCGTTCAGATCCGCTTCTGCCACGCCCCGGCGTAAGAGACCGGCACGAACCCGATCGACTCGTTGATGCTCAGCATCGGGCGGTTCTCCTCGGCGTTGAACGTGGAGACTGCGGGGGAGAACGGCATGAGCTCTCGCCAGTGCAGGAGGTTCGCGCACTTGACGACGGTGCCCAGCCGGTGCCCGCGGTGCTCGCGAGACACCAGCGTGCCCAGCTGGTGGGTGATCCCTGAGCGGTCCGCTCCGACGAGCAGCTCGTTGTATGCCACGATGTCCCCGCTCGGCACGTGCTGCACCGCGACGATCGACAGTGCCTGACCGGCTCCGGTGAGCCGTCGCTCTCGGCGGACGACACGCTCCGCGTCCCACTCCTCAGCGACGAAGTCCATCTCGCCGCTCGGGGCGTCGGTCGACAGGCGAGCGAGGATCGCCGCATAGCCGTCGCGGAACTCCGGCGGTGTCGGAGCCATCCACTGGAGCACTCGATAGTCGTCGCCCGCGGCCTCCTGTGCAGATCTCAGAGCAACCTGAAGCGGAGCGGGGTCCGAACGCAGATCGAGCTCGCTGTTGCGCTCGACCTGCTCGAAATCGTATCCGCGGGCCTCCAAGGCGTCCGACAGCGGGATCGCCGGGATGCGACCCCACCCCGTCCTCGGCGAGATCATCCGCTCGGACTCGATCGGTCGGTGCAGCGTCCAGATCTGCACCAGAGACCGACCATGGGCACGAGCCTCCGACTCGGCGAGCGTCAGGAGGGCATCCTCGACGCCGATTCCCCAGTGCTTCTCGGGCACGAGGAGGTCCGCCTCCGCCGCCTTCGCATCCGCCTCCTGGGCATATGCGATCGTGATCATCCCCACGATCTCGTCGCCGTTCCTGGCCACGAATCCGGTCTGCAGGGTGTCGGTGGAGTCCTGCCACGACGCGAGCAACTGGGCGGCGTCGGGTGCGATGTCGGGCAGACCCACCATCTCATCGCAGATCTGCCGGTTGAGCTGACCGTAGGCACGGAAGTCCGAGCCGTCGGGGGCGTCCAGCGCGACAGGGACGATGAGCGGCTCGATGGTCAGTGTGGTGGTCGTCATGACAGTTCCTTCTTCCAGGCTCCTTCATAGGCGATGGCGGTGAACCCCATCGCCTCATTGATGGAGAGCATGGGCCGGTTCTCCTCGGCGTTGTACGTGATCACGTCGCGGGATTCGGGCGCGAGGCCCGTCCACGACAGGAGAGCGTCGCACTTCACGAGCTGTCCCAATCGGTGGCCGCGATGCTCTTTGAGCACCAGAGTGTCGTGCTGATGGGTGGTCGCGCCGAGATCGGGTCCGATGCGGAGCTCGGTGAACGCACTCAGCTCGCCGGTCCCGACGTGCTGGGCGACGGTGACCTGGATGATCTGCCCCATCTCCGCCACGCGTTTCTCGGACTCGATCAGGCGTTGTGCATCCCAGACCTCCTCGTCCGCCTCGAGATCGGCAGACGGCGCATCGGTCGACATGCGCGATTTGAGCCACGCGTAGCCCTCGACGTGCTCGGGGGGCGTCGGCAGCATCCACCTGATCACGCGATAGTCCTGAGACGACGCGCGTGCCTGGTCGCGCAGCTGCTCGGCGTGGCGAACCGTCTCGGGATCGATCTTGAGTCGACTCACCCGGTAGACCTGCTCGAGGCTGAACCCATGGCGGACGAGGAATCGCGCGACATGATCGTCGGGAACGCTGCCGAAGCCGGTCCGGGGCTGGAGTCTCGGACCCTCGCTCGCCGGTTGTTCCGTCCAGTTCTGGATGACCGTGCGGTCGTGCAGCCGGGCGAAGGCTTCGACGTGCGGGAGGATCGCTGTTCCGATTCCCCGACCCCAGACCCGAGGGTGGAGCTCGATCGAGGCGATGGCCACACGCGAGCCTTCTTCGTGCGGGATGTCGATGACCGTGCGTCCGACCATCTCTCCTTCGACGCGCACCGTCCACACCGCGGTCGTGCGCTCCTTGCGGGAGCGCAGGATCGGGAGCAGCGCCTCCGGCGTGAGGTCCTGTTCGGTGCGGCCGGTGAGCTCGCGGTAGACGGCGTTGCGCACACGGGCGAGCTCGCGGAACTCGACGGCGTCGGCCGCATCCGCCCGTGCAGGCAGCACGAGCGGATGCAGCGACGCATTTGCGGTGAGCGGAATGCTCATGGTGATCTCCAGGTCAGCGCAGCTGACGCTGCAGGTCGTAGGTGAGCAGGGCATATGTCTCGCCCTCGCTGCGGCTCGGCCGATCGAGATGCAGCGCGTCCGCCTCGAGGGCGGTGACGCGGTGCGTCGGGCGAGGGCGCTGAGCCCGCTGGAGCAGCCAGAGGCCGATCCTGAGCGAGAGACGATCTGCCAGCGCCAGGCGCCGCAGCTCATCAGGTGCGGGGATGTGAAGGACCTGCTGGTCCTCGATATCCGGAGGGTGGGGGATGCTGCGATACAGCGTGGTGTTCACGGTGATTCCTTCGAGATGGGTGGTGGTGTTCGGTGAGGAGAGCGCTGTCGCGGCGCGCCGAGAGGACGGCCGGCGGAGCGCGGCGAGAGTCGAGAGCCCAGCGCGCCGGAAGGCGATCGCCGGGGTCGGCGGTGATCCGTGATCCGAGAAGGATCAGAGGGTAGGGCGCGGAGACACGCGAACGAGAAGCCCCGTCACCGATCGGAGACCGGTGGGTGAGTGGGGGCAGAGTTCTCGGGCTGCGGTTCTACGAGAGAGCGCCGAGACGGACGCCGGTGGTTACCGAGTGCGCAAGGCGCGGCGCGAATGGCGCGGCGAGGCCAGTGGCCTGAGCGTTGAGCTGAGTGATCATCGGTAACCTCCTTTTCGTGTGGCGATCCGGAGGTTACCGTAGCGAAACCCGGGCGTGTCCGTCAAGCATCCCCGGCGTGGCCCGGCGTGTCGCGGCCGATTCCCGTTCGCTCCGCTCCCGCGCGGGATGCCGGTTCTGAGCCGTCATTCCGGTAGCGTATGGGCGTGAATCACCCGGAGAGCGCGGTAGCCGCATGCATCTGAAGAGCCTGACCCTCAAGGGGTTCAAGTCCTTCGCGCAGCCGACCAGTTTCGTGTTCGAACCGGGCGTCACCTGCATCGTGGGTCCCAACGGATCGGGCAAGTCGAACGTCGTCGATGCCCTCGCCTGGGTGATGGGTGAGCAGGGAGCGAAGACTCTGCGCGGCGGCAAGATGGAGGACGTCATCTTCGCCGGCACGTCCACGAGAGGGCCGCTCGGTCGGGCCGAGGTGCAGCTCACGATCGACAACAGCGACGGCGCCCTGCCGATCGAGTTCGCCGAGGTCACCATCAGCCGCACGCTGTTCCGCAACGGCGCCAGCGAGTACGCCATCAACGGCGAGAACTGCCGTCTGCTCGATCTCCAGGAACTGCTCAGCGATTCCGGTCTCGGACGCGAGATGCACGTCATCGTGGGGCAGGGGCGCCTGGACACGGTGCTCCAGGCGTCTCCGGAGGACCGGCGCGGCTTCATCGAGGAAGCGGCGGGCATCCTCAAGCATCGGCGTCGCAAGGAGAAGACCCTTCGCAAGCTCGACGCGATGGAGACCAACCTGACGCGTCTCAGCGATCTCGCCGGCGAGATCCGGCGCCAGCTGAAGCCCCTGGGCAGGCAGGCGGAGATCGCGCGCGAGGCGCAGACGATCGCCGCGGTCGTGCGTGATGCCAAGGCTCGGATCTTCGCGGATGACGTGGTGGCGCTGCGCACGGCGCTGGCCGATCACACGCGCACCGAGCATGAGCGGCATACCGAACGGCTCGTGCTGTCGGATCAGGCAGAGGCGGTGCGCGCGAGCATCGCGCGCCTCGAGCAGGATCAGAACTCGGCGGCGGTCGATCAGGCGAGAGGCGTGACCTTCGGTCTCGAGCAGGTGCAGGAGCGGATGCGCGGGCTGTACACCCTCGCCAATCAGCGACTCGCCCTCCTCGGCTCGGAAGAAGACGATGCTGCCGTGACGGCCATCACTGTCACGCAGGCCACGATCGACGAGGGGAAGGCGGAGATCACCGAGATCTCCGCCGGCCTCGGCGATGCTCAGGACGCGGCGAGCGTGGCGAGCCGCGAGGTGGTGAATGCGCGGGCGGAGCTCGACACTCTCGACGTGGACATCGCCGAGCAGAGCGCGCTCGTGTCGGAGTACGACATGCGGCTCAGCTCGTTGCGAGGCACGGCGGATGCGGCCGCGTCGGCCCTCGCTGCGGTGCGCGGTGCGGTCCTGCGCCAGGAGAACGCGCTCGAGGCGGCGAACGCGCGTCGCCGAGACGCCGCCGAAGCCCTCGAGGCGATCGACGACGCGGAGGCGCCGGAGGGCACGGCGGCAGAGCACTCCGCCGCATATGAGAGCGCGCAGCGTGCCGCGACGGCGGCCGAGGCCGAGCGAGAGACGCTCCGCGAGCGCCTGCACGCGGCCGAGCGCGAGGTCGACGCTCTCACGGCCAAGGCTGCGGCACTCGGAAGCGCGCTCGCGATCTCAGGAGGCGCTGCCGAGATCGTGAAGGCGGGAGCCACGGGTGTTCGTGGCCTCGTGGGTGACTCGGTGCAGGTCAGGAACGGGTTCGAGGCCGCGATCGCAGCCGTGCTGGGTTCGCTGGCCGAGGGTGTCCTCGTCGAGAGGGCCTCCGACGCCTTCGAGCTGGCACAGGACGCGTCCGACCAGCGCAGGGGAGTGGTGGATTTCGTCGTCGCCGATGCTGCGCGTCCGTCGATCGAGCTGCCCGCTCTCGAGGGCGTGACGCCCGCGATCGATACGGTCGCGGCTCCGGACGGGGTCCTCGGAATCCTGTCGCACGTCGTCATCGCCGCGAGCCTGAACGCGGCGCGCAATGCACGACTCGCGCTCGACGTCGCGGGCGATACGACCACGACGATCGTCACGACAGCGGGCGATGTCGTCACCGCGCAGACGCTGCGCACAGGATCCGGCGGCGAACGCTCCCGTCTCGAGCTCGCCGCCGAACGGGACGCGGCGAACGAGCGCCTGGCAGAGGTGCAGGTCATCGTCGATTCACTGCGCGAGGCTCGCGTCGACGCGAACGAGGCCGTGGAGACATCACGTCGCCAGGCGAAGGACGCGCTCCGGGCGCTGCGCGAGCACGACGCCGCGCTGGCGACCCACGCGGAACAGGTGAACCGCGTCACGGTCACCCACGAGTCGGCTGTCGCCGAGTGCGAGCGGCTCGAATCAGGACTCGCGCAGGCACAGAGCGCGGTGCAGGATGCTGAGGCGAAGGCCGACGCGGCGAAGGCCGAGTTGGATGCGGCCATCGCCGCCCCCCGGCCGGTGCTGGACGCCTCGGCGCGTGACGGTCTGCTCGAGGCGCTCGAGACGGCGCGCGAAGGTGAGGTCCGAGCGCGTCTGGAGATCGAGACGCTTCGTGAGCGTGTTCGTGCTGCCCAGGCTCGCGTCGCCGGACTCGAACGGCAACGCGAGCAGGAGCGGGACGCCGCAGCCGAGGCTGCGCGCCGGGCGGTCATCCGACGCGCACAGCGCGAAGCGGCATCCGGAGTGGCTCAGGAGCTGCCCCGCATCCTGGACTCGATCGATCGGTCGGTCACCGAAGCGCGCGTCGCATTGGCCGAGGCCGAGGCCGCGCGATCGGCGCAGAACCAGGAGCTCACTGCTCTTCGAGCGCAGGAGACCTCCTTGCGCGAGCGGCTCGCCGGGCTCACCGAGAGCGTGCACGGCCTCGAACTGCAGATCCACGAGAAGAAGCTGCACCTCAACAGTCTGCTCGAGCGCGTGGCATCGGAGCTCGCGCTCGACGAAGATATTCTCGTAGCGGAATATGGACCTGATCAGCTCGTTCCCCGTGATCCGAGAGCCGACGAGGCTGAGGACGACCTGCTCGACGACACGGCGATCCCGTTCGATCGGCGGATCCAGCAGCGCCGGCTCGCCGAGGCCGAACGCAAGCTCGCTCAGCTCGGACGGGTCAACCCGCTCGCGCTCGAGGAGTTCGCGGCGCTCGAGCAGCGCCACGCGTTCCTCACCGAGCAGCTCGCCGACCTGACGCAGACGCGACAGGACCTGCGCACGATCATCGCGGACCTCGATGAGCGCATGCAGACGATCTTCGCGAGCGCGTTCGAAGACACGAGGATCGCGTTCGGGGAGGTCTTCCCTCTGCTGTTCCCCGGCGGAACCGGAAGCATCTCGCTCACGGATCCCGAGAACATGCTCACGACCGGCATCGAGGTCTCGGTACGGCCGGTCGGAAAGAAGATCGAGAGGCTGTCACTGCTCTCGGGCGGTGAACGTTCCCTCGCGGCAGTCGCTCTGCTGGTCGCGATCTTCAAAGCCCGCCCGAGCCCGTTCTACATCCTCGACGAGGTCGAGGCGGCGCTCGACGACGCCAACCTCGGCCGCCTGCTCACCGTGTTCGAGCAGCTTCGCGAGAGCTCGCAGCTGCTCGTCATCACCCATCAGAAGCGCACGATGGAGATCGCAGATGCGCTCTACGGGGTGTCGATGCGTCAGGACGGGGTGTCGGCGGTCGTCGGACAGCGCGTGGGCGACCGCGCGGCGGCCGGCTGACAGCGCTACCCGTAGGCTGGAGTCATGGCGGAGAAGTCGTGGTCCCTCACTCGTGCGCTGCGCGGGATGTTCGTCAAGCCCACTATCGACGAGACGACATGGGAGGACCTCGAGACGGCCCTCCTCACTGCCGACTTCGGCCCCGACATCAGCGAGCGGGTCGTCGAAGAGCTGCGTGAGAAGGTCGAGCGCTACCGCACGACCGATCCGCAGGATCTCCAGCGGATGCTCCGCGAGACGCTCGAGGAGCACTTCGCGAAGTTCGACACGACCCTGAAGCTCACCGAGCGGCCGGCGGTCGTGCTGGTCGTCGGCGTCAACGGCGTCGGGAAGACCACCACGATCGGCAAGTTCACCAAGTTCCTTCGCGGGTTCCAGCGCAGCGTGGTCGTCGGAGCAGCCGATACGTTCCGTGCGGCCGCCGTCGATCAGCTGGCCACCTGGGCACAGCGCGGCGGAGCGGCGATCGTCCGCCCCCAGCAAGAGGGTCAGGATCCGGCATCCGTGGCCTACCAGACCATCGAGTTCGCCCAGCGCGAGGGCATCGAGATCGCGATCATCGACACGGCCGGCCGACTGCACACCAAGGGAGGGCTCATGGACGAGCTCTCGAAGATCCGCAGGGTGATCGAGAAGCAGGCTCCCATCAGCGAGGTCCTGCTCGTCCTCGACGCCACCACGGGTCAGAACGGTGTGATGCAGGCCGAGGCGTTCCTCGAGCATGCAGGTGTCACCGGACTCGTCCTGACCAAGCTCGACGGCTCGGCGAAGGGCGGCTTCGTCCTCGCCGTGCAGGAGCGCACCGGCATCCCCGTCAAGCTCCTCGGCCAGGGCGAGGGCATCGATGATCTGACCGGTTTCACCCCCCATGTCTTCGTCAAGTCGCTCGTCGGCTGATTACGGGACTACCGCCGCGAGCACGAGGCTGGTTTCATAGCGTTATGGCGATCGAACACGACTACTTCGGACTCCTGTCCTCAGGGCCCGACGGCTCGATCTTCTGGTCTGAGACGGTGGAGCTCGGTGACCAGAGCGTCACCGTCGATCTCACCGCTCCTGACCAGGACGATGTCTCTGCCGACGCGCTCGACATCGCCGCTTCGCTCATCGCGGGGATCGAGAACGTCGACGATGTGTCCCGGCGGGGCATGCTCGCGGAGGTCGATGACCGCACCAGCGAGGTCACCGAGTACATCCTGCAGCAGCAGGAGGCCTACGGAGACGAACTCGAAGAGGTGCTGGTCGACGTCAGCGGTGACGCCGCCGTCGACATCATCCGTTCGCTGCGACTCATGAGCATGACGATCCTCGCCGACGAACACGGCGGGTCGGAGCCGTTCGCGGTGCTGGAGTACGCGCTCGACGCGACCACCACCGACGACGTCCTGCTGGTGAACCTGGGTTCCGACGGCAGCGTGCAGTCGGTGATGAGCGCCGACTGACGCTCACCGCCTCGGTATCGCTCAGACCGCCTGAGCGAAGCCGAGATCCGCGCTCTCGGCGATGTGCGCCAGGTGCGGTGGGATCTCGCGCCCCTTCGAGACCATCGACTGCGCCCACAGCCGGCCGGCGCGGTACGACGAGCGCACGAGGGGCCCGGCGAGCACGCCGAGGAAGCCGATCCGCTCCGCCTCCTCCTTGAACTCGACGAACTCCGCAGGCTTGACCCACCGGGCCACGGGCAGGTGGCGAGGAGAGGGGCGCAGATACTGCGTGATGGTGATGATGTCGCAGCCGGCGTCGTGCAGGTCGTTCAGCGCCTGGACGACCTCTTCGGGTTCCTCGCCCATGCCCAGAATCAGGTTGGACTTGGTGATGAGGCCTGCGTCCCGCGCCTGGGTGATCACATCGAGCGAACGCTCGTACCGGAACGCCGGGCGGATGCGCTTGAAGATCCGCGGCACGGTCTCGACGTTGTGCGCGAAGACCTCGGGACGGGCGTCGAAGATCTGCCCGAGGAAGGCAGGGTCGGCGTTGTGCTCGTTGGCGAGCAGCTCGACGCCGGTGTTCGGGTTGAGCTCGTGGATCTTCCGCACCGTCTCGGCGTTGAGCCAGGCTCCGGTGTCGGGCAGATCGTCTCGTGCGACGCTGGTGACCGTCGCATAGCGGAGGTTCATCCGCACGACGCTCTCGGCGACACGGCGTGGCTCGTCGGTGTCATAGGCATCGGGCTTGCCCGTGTCGATCTGGCAGAAGTCGCACCGTCGGGTGCACTGCGATCCGCCGATGAGGAAGGTCGCCTCCCGGTCTTCCCAGCACTCGAAGATGTTGGGGCAGCCGGCCTCCTGGCAGACGGTGTGAAGGTCTTCGCTCTTGACGAGCGAGTGGAGCGCCGTGTACTCGGGCCCCATCTTCGCCTTCGTCTTGATCCACTCCGGTTTGCGTTCGATGGGAGTCTCGGCGTTGCGGATCTCGAGGCGGAGGAGCTTGCGTCCCTCTGGTGCGGCGGTCATGCGTGAGCTCCTGCGTGTGCGGCTGTCGAGTATTCGGCGAGGAAAGCGGCGGACACCGAGTCGACGATGTCGGCGGGGGAGACGTCCGCTCCGACGACCTCGCTCACGGTGGTGACACCGGCGTCGGTGATCCCGCACGGGATGATGCCCCTGAACCCTGCGAGGCTGTTGTCGCAGTTGATCGCGAAGCCGTGCATCGTCACTCCCTGCTGCACGCGCACCCCGATCGCCGCGACCTTGTCCTCCGACAGGGGGCGGCGAACCCACACCCCGCTGCGCCCCTCGACCTGGTATCCGTCGACGCCGAGTGGCTGGAGCACGTCGATCAGGATGCGCTCGAGGCGACGCACGTGCGCGACGACGTCCATCGGCTCGGGCAGCCGGACGATCGGGTAGCCCACCAGCTGCCCTGGTCCGTGCCAGGTGATCTTGCCGCCGCGGTCGACGTCGATCACCGGTGTGCCGTCCGTCGGGCGTTCCTGCGGCTCGGTCCGCTTGCCGGCGGTGTACACCGCCTCGTGCTCGAGAAGGATGAGCGTGTCCGGGCGAGTGCCGTCGACGACGTCGGCGTGGATGCTGCGTTGCAGGTCCCACCCGGCGGGGTAGGGGACGAAGCTCGGAGCGAGTCCGGGGGTGAGGATGTCGAGCATGGGCGTCCCTCTCGATCAATTGATGGATTGCGTCTAAGAATACTCCTCCGTGACGGTCGCGGCGCGCAGGAGCGACGCGCGGTAGCGTGTCTGCATGAGCAGCACGAGCCGAGCAGGGCGCCCGAAGGCCTCTTCGCGCGAGACCCTCGCTGAGGCCGCCTGCGAGCTCTTCCTCGAGCGGGGCTACGACGCCACCTCTGTCGCCGACATCACCCAGCGCGCCGGAGTGAGCCGGTCGAGCTTCTTCAACTACTTCTCCTCGAAGAGCGATGTGCTCTGGTCCGGCCTCGACGACCGCATCGGCCGTGCGGTCGACGACCTGGTCGTCGTGCCCGAAGACCGCGACGGCACGCATGTGCGGCGCATTCTCTCGGATCTCGTCGAGGACTTCGCACCTGACAGCCTGGCTCTCGCGATGACGAACTCGTCGGCCATGGGGCTCGACGACGAACTCGAGCAGGATGCCGCGCTTCGCCAGGCTCGCCTCGCAGCGGCGCTGGCCGATCTCGCTCGCCGTTCGGGGGTCACCGCTCTCACCGCGGACATCGCCGCGGCCACCTGGGCCGCCGCCGTGGTCGCCGCCGTGCGAGCGTGGGCGGAGAGCGGTGCGGGACGAGGTTCGGTGGGGGACCGATTCGCCGACGCTGTGCGGGCGATCGGCCGATTGCCGTGGGGCGGCACGGAAACCTGATCTCCCCGCGGACGAAACCGCGCGAGCCGGACAGGTCAGGAATGAGAGACCCTTTTCCCGACCGAGGAGACATGATGGCCACCGACCCGCTCGACGAGATGCTCGACTGTTCCGCACCGGCGACGGCGAGACCGGAACCCGGAGACATCCGGGCCATGATCCTCGCAGCGCGCGAGGAGACGCAGCCCCCTCGTCGCGGACGTCGGAGAGCCGTGCTGACCGCGGCGCTGGCGCTCTTCCTCGTCGGCGGCGCCGGTGTGGCCGCGGCGTCATCGGATTGGCTCTGGAGCCCGGGCCTCGAGGATGCGGATCGGACCTACAGCTACACCTCGCCGACCTGGAGACAGTGCGAACTGCGATTCAGCGCGCTCGACACGCACGACATGTTCACGAACGACGAGGTCAATCGCATCGTCGACGACTGGTTCGCGAGCACGGATGTCGAAGCGGCCGCCGCGCCTCTCGTTCCGGGGATCCTCCACGAGCTGGAGGAGAGTCGTGCCGGCGACCCTGCGGTCGATCCCGACCCTCGGCAAGCCGATCTCGATGCCTGGACGGCGCACACACAGGCCGTCGACGAGCTGGTGCACGCGGAGCTCGCTGCGAACGGCTTCGCCAGCGAGGCGCTCGGGGGCACCGAATCGCACAGTCAGGTGCACTGCGACGGCGAGGACTGGGGGGACGGGGAATGAGCCGCGACGCAGCCCTGACCCGGGTGCTGGAGGAGAGCGCGACCGACCTGCTCGCCTACCTCTCGCGTCGGGTGGGACCCGACGACGCCGCGGACCTCCTCGGGGAGACCATGGTGATCGCCTGGCGTCGGTCACCCGATCTTCCCGATGAACCGGAACGCGCGCGGATGTGGGTCTTCGGCATCGCACGAGGCACGCTCGCCAACCACGACAGGGGGCAGCGGAGACGGTGGGCGCTCGCGGATCGGCTTCGGCTGCAGCGGCAGGAGCATCACAGCTCACCTGCCGCTGACGAGGGGCTGGAGGTGCGTGACGCGATCGCACGGCTCGATCCCGACCTTGCGGAGATCGTGCGGCTCGTGCACTGGGATCGACTGTCTCTCGTGCATGCGGCGGAGCTTCTCGGCATCCCTTCGTCGACCGTGCGCGGCCGTTACGCGCGCGCGAGAGAACTGCTCCGGGCCGAGCTCGCGGTCGGCGCGGCTCCGAACGCGGAGAACGGTGCCGGATTCGCGTAAACTCGGTGTCACCATGGCTACCTTTGGCACGCTCTCCGATCGGCTCACCGAGACCTTCCGCAACCTTCGCACGAAGGGAAAGCTCACCGCGGCCGACGTCGACGGCACTGTGCGCGAGATCCGTCGCGCGCTGCTCGACGCCGACGTCGCACTGGCGGTCGTCAAGGAGTTCACCGCGAAGGTGCGCGAGCGCGCCCTGGGCGATGAGGTCAGCAAGGCGCTGAACCCTGCGCAGCAGGTCGTGCAGATCGTCAACGAGGAGCTGGTGCAGATCCTCGGCGGTGAGCAGCGTCGTCTGCAGTTCGCCAAGACCGCGCCGACCGTCATCATGCTCGCCGGCCTCCAGGGCTCGGGCAAGACCACCTTCGCCGGCAAGCTCGCTAAGCAGCTCGAGAGCGAGGGGCACACGCCCCTTCTCGTCGCGGCCGACCTGCAGCGTCCGAATGCGGTGAACCAGCTCCAGGTCGTCGCGCAGCAGGCCGGCGCGACCGTCTACGCGCCCGAGCCGGGCAACGGAGTCGGTGACCCCGTCAAGGTGTCGCGCGACGGTGTGGAGCACGCGCGCCGCCACCAGCACGACGTGGTCATCATCGACACGGCCGGTCGCCTCGGCGTCGACGCCGACCTGATGAAGCAGGCATCCGACATCCGCAAGGCGACGGACCCGGATGAGGTCCTGTTCGTCATCGACGCCATGATCGGCCAGGACGCCGTCAACACGGCGAAGGCCTTCCAAGAGGGCGTCGACTTCACCGGTGTCGTCCTGACGAAGCTCGACGGTGACGCCCGCGGTGGTGCGGCGCTCTCCGTCGCCTCCGTCACCGGCCGCCCCATCATCTTCGCGTCCACCGGCGAGCGACTCGAAGACCTCGAGCCGTTCCACCCCGATCGCATGGCCAGTCGCATCCTCGACCTCGGCGACATCCTCACCCTCATCGAGCAGGCCCAGCAGGCCTTCGATGAGGAAGAGGCCGTCAAGATGGCCGAGAAGCTTGCGACCGAGCAGTTCACCCTCGAAGACTTCCTCGACCAGCTTCAGCAGATGAAGAAGATGGGCTCGATGAAGAAGATGCTGGGGATGCTCCCCGGCATGGGGCAGATGAAGCAGCAGCTCGAGGACTTCGACGAGCGCGAGATCGATCGCACCGAGGCGATCATCCGGTCCATGACGCCGGGCGAACGACGCAACCCGAAGGTGCTCAACGGTTCGCGCCGCCTGCGCATCGCGCGTGGTTCGGGAATGACCGTCACGGACGTCAACCAGCTCGTCCAGCGCTTCGATCAGGCCGCCAAGATGATGAAGACCGTCGCACGCGGCGGCACTCCGAACATCCCGGGAATGGGTTCCATGCCCGGAATGGGCAAGCCTGGTGCGTCGTCGAAGCGCGGTAAGAAGGGCAAGTCCTCGGGCGGTTCCCGCTCGGGCAACCCCGCCAAGCGCGCAGCCGAGAACGCGGGAATCACCTCCGCGGCCGCCCCGACCGGCTCCGGTTTCGGTCTCGGCGGCACCAAGGCGCCGAGTGAAGCCGACCTCGCCGAGATCCAGAAGCTGTTCGGCAAGAGCTGACCGGACTCATCGGCGTGCCGCCGCGAGCGGCCCCTGCGTCGATGGAGCGACCTCTCTGCGAGGCTTCCGCAGCGCAGCAAGCTGCCCGGTGACGAGCGCGCTCAGAACGAGGGAGAGTCCGAGCGCCTGGACCGGGGTGAACGTCTCGCCGGCGAGCAGCGTTCCCAGTGTCGTCGCGACGACGGGGGAGAGCAGGGCGAGCAGGCCGGGGGCGATGACGGGCAGCTCCTGGATGCCGCGGAACCAGAGCGTGTACGCGATGAGACCGCCGACCGCGCCGAGCCAGAGGTAGCCGAGTATCGCGCCGCCGTCGATGGAGGGAGGGAACCCCTCGAAGACGAGTGTCAATGGCAGCAGGAACAACCCGCCCGCCGTCAGCTGCCAGCCCGCATACGCGACCGGCCCGACACCGGCGGGGCGCCCCCAGCGCTTGGTGAGGATCATCCCGAGAGCCGTAGCGGTGACGCCGCCGACCGCTGCGATGATGCCGACGGGGTCGAGCTCCGCGGCCGGGCCCAGCACCACGAGAGCGACACCGCCGGCACCGACTGCGGCGGCGGCTGCCGTCAGCGGGCGGATCTTGTCGCGGAGCACGAGCGCCCCCAGACAGAGGATGATCAGCGGCTGCACGCCGGCGACTGCTGCTGCGACGCCGCCGGGCAGACGCTCTGCGGCCAGGAACAGCAGCGGGAAGAACGCTCCGATGTTGAGGATGCCGAGAGCCAGCGACTTCAGCCACCAGCCTCGAGGCGGCAGCGCGCGGCCCAGACCGAGAGCCACGAGACCCGCGGGGAGCGATCGGAGGAGACCTGCCAGCAGCGGATGACCGGCGGGCAGCATCTCGGTCGTCACGAGGTAGGTCGTGCCCCAGGAGATGGGGGCCAGGGACGTGAGGAGCAGCAGAGTCAGCCGGTTCATGTCTCTCAGCCTGATCCCGATCGACACATGAGTCCAACGCATGCTTGTCACAGGATCCATGAATGAGGATCATGGATACGTGGATCTGCAACAGCTCAAGTACGTCGTCGAGGTCGCGTCCTCGTCGAGTTTCACGCGCGCGGCCGAGCACTGTTTCGTGACGCAGTCGGCCCTCAGTCACCAGATCGCGGCGCTGGAGCGTGAACTCGGCCAGCGCCTGTTCGTGCGTTCGAGTCGCAGCGTCAGGACGACGGAGGCGGGGGAAGCGTTCCTCGTTCATGCGAGGGCCGCGCTGGCTGCAGCGGACCAGGCGCGTGAGGCCGCAGCGGCTGCCGCGGGTCGGGTTGTCGGCACGCTTCGTCTCGGTGTGATCCCGACGGTCACCGCGGTCTCCGTGCCTGACGCGATCTCGCGGTTCAGAGCGGAGCACCCGGAGGCGCGGGTGCAGCTCAGCATGGGCAACAGCGATACCTTGGCAGCCGCGGTGCGCCGAGGAGAGCTCGATGTCGCGATGCTGGGCCTGCACGAGGACGTCCGCCCCAGCGGCGTCGCCTGGCGAGAGCTCGCCCGCGAGCGCCTGGTGGCCGTCGTGCCGTCGACCCACCGACTCGCACGGCGCGAACACCTCGCGTTGGAAGACCTTGCCGAAGAGGTGTTCGCGGACTTCCCCGCGGGCACGTCAGGGCGCGCGCAGAGTGATGCCGCCTTCGGTGTCGCCGGTGTGCTTCGCGATGTGTCGTTCGAAGCGGATTCGGCAGAGTTGATTCTCGGACTCGTGTCGGCTGGGCTCGCGATCACGCTGTTGGCGCCGGGCGTCGCCGCCGCGGCTGCGCCCCATGCGGTCGCCGTGGAGATCGTCGGAGGACCGGTGCGCGTCGAGTACGTCGCCTGGGACGCACGGTCGCCGAGAGCGGTCGCCACCGCGTTCCTCCGGGTCATCGGGCCGACGCCTCGCGACGAAGACGAAGCGGGCCCGGAGGAATCCTCCGGGCCCGCCTCCTCAGAGTCCTGAGGTCAGATCACGTCCTCGTCGACCCAGTCCATCGACTTGGTGACGGCCTTGCGCCACAGGCGCAGCTGGCGGTCACGCTCGCCGTCCTCCATCGACGGTTCCCAACGACGATCCTCCTGCCAGTTGGCGGAGAGGTCGTCGAGACCGTTCCAGAAGCCGACGGCCAGACCGGCGGCGTACGCGGCACCCAGCGCGGTGGTCTCCGCGACGACCGGGCGCACGACGGGCACACCGAGCACATCGGCCTGGAACTGCATGAGCGCATCGTTCGCGACCATGCCCCCATCGACCTTGAGTTCGGTGAGGTCGACGCCGGCATCCGCGTTGACCGCGTCGAGAACGTCGCGGGTCTGGAATGCGACGGCCTCGAGCGCTGCGCGAGCGATGTGGTTCTTGTTCGCGTAGCGGGTGAGGCCGACGATCGCACCGCGGGCGTCCGAACGCCAGTAGGGCGCGAACAGGCCGGAGAACGCGGGGACGATGTATACGCCACCGTTGTCGTCTACCTGCTTCGCGAGTTCTTCGACCTCGGGAGCGGAGCTGATGATTCCGAGCTGGTCGCGGAGCCACTGGATCAGCGATCCGGTGACAGCGATCGAGCCCTCGAGCGCGTAGTGGGTCGGTCCGTCCCCGAGCTTGTAGCCGACGGTGGTGAGCAGCCCGTTCTTCGAGTGGACGATCTCCTCGCCCGTGTTGAAGATGAGGAAGCATCCGGTGCCGTAGGTGTTCTTGCTCTCGCCCTGGTTGAACGCGGCCTGACCGAACGTCGCGGCCTGCTGGTCACCCAGGATGCCGGCGATCGGCGTCTCCCGGAGCAGAGACGAGTCCTCGGCGGCGCCGTACACCTCGGAGGAGGAGCGGATCTCCGGCATCATCGAGCGCGGCACTCCGAACGCCTCGAGGATGTCGTCGCGCCACTCGAGCGTCTCGAGATCCATGAACATCGTGCGTGAGGCGTTGGTGACATCGGTGACGTGCACACCGCCGTCGACGCCGCCCGTGAGGTTCCACAGCACCCAGCTGTCGGTCGTGCCGAAGACGAGGTCGCCCGCCTCGGCCTTCTCCCGCGCGCCCTCGACGTTCTCGAGGATCCAGGCGATCTTGGTGCCCGAGAAGTAGGTGGCGAGGGGGAGTCCCACGACGGGCTTGAACCGCTCGACGCCGCCGTCAGCCGCCAGGCGGTCGACGATCTCCTGCGTGCGGGTGTCCTGCCAGACGATCGCGTTGTAGACGGCCTTTCCGGTCGTCTTGTCCCAGACCACTGCGGTCTCACGCTGGTTGGTGATTCCCACGGCGGCGATGTCGTGACGTGTCAGGTCGCCGCGGCTCAGCGCGAGGCCGATGACCTCCTGCACGTTGCGCCAGATCTCCGCAGGGTCGTGCTCGACCCAGCCGGCCTTGGGGAGGATCTGCTCGTGCTCCTTCTGTCCGGTCGCGACGATGCTGCCCTTCTTGTCGAAGATGATCGCGCGGCTGGAGGTGGTGCCCTGATCGATGGCGATGATGTAGTCGGCCATTGTGTTCTCCTTTGAAGTCAGGTTCGGGTTCAGGCGAGGTTGAGCAGAACGGGCGCTGCGACGGCGGCGAGGACACCACCGAGCAGCGGACCGACCACCGGGACCCACGAGTACGACCAGTCGCTCGATCCCTTGCCCTTGATAGGCAGGATGGCGTGGGCGATACGGGGTCCGAGGTCGCGAGCAGGGTTGATCGCGTAGCCGGTGGGTCCACCGAGCGATGCACCGATAGCGACCACGACGAGCGCGACGGGCAGGGCGCTGAGCGGTCCGAGGCCTCCGGGGACGCCGATCTCGATGTCGCCGTAGTCAGCGAATGCGAAGATCGCGAACACCAGGACGAAGGTGCCGATGACCTCTGTGACGAGGTTCCAGCCGTAGGAGCGGATCGCCGGGCCGGTCGAGAAGACGCCGAGCTTGTTGGCGGGGTCGGGCTCCTCGTCGAAGTGCTGCTTGTAAGCCAGCCAGGTGAGGATCGCACCGACGATCGCACCGAGCAGCTCGGCGCCGGTCGCCACCGCGAACTGCGAGAAGTCGATCTTGCCGGCGACGAGAAGGCCGATGCCGACCGCCGGGTTGAGGATCGCGCCGGAGTACGCCGAGACGAGGACACCCACGAAGACCGCGAGACCCCATCCCCAGTTGACCATCAGGAAGCCGCCGCCGAAGCCCTTGTTCTTGGCAAGAGCGACGTTGGCGACGACACCACATCCGAGGAGGATCAGCATTGCGGTGCCGACGAACTCCGAGAGGAAGTAGAGACCGAGATTCACTTCAGTCATGTCTTCATTGACCTTTCTTGAGTGCCAGAGCCCCATAGCTCTGGCACTTGTTGGGAGTTACGCCGCGTGGAGGGCGGCGTTCGGATATCTCGTCAGCCGCGTGCGCGGGACGAGATCTGGAGTCCATGTCGTTCGTTGAGCATCGTGCGCGTCTGGTCGAGCTCTGCATCCTGGCGTGCACGATCCCAGTGGAGCAGAGGAGCCAGGGCTGCGGCAAGCTCTTCGAGCACATCCGCGTCGGCGTGACCGGTGAATGCGATGCTGGTGCGTCGCATGACGACATCCTGCAGACGCGCGACCATCTCGTTCTCCACCATCCAGGCGAGTTCCCGGGTGGAGAGGTCATCGCCGGCGAGGGGAGCGTCATCACCCTGCTCGATGAACTCCCAGACCTGAGCCGCACGTGTTCCGTAGCGGGCGAGAAGGCGCTCGGCACGGTCGCCGGCACCCGGGAGGTTCTCCTGGATCCAGATTCGACGAGCCTTCTCGGTGCGCGGGAAGTCGCGGCCTCCGCCGATGGCCCGGCCGGCGGTCGACACCGTGCGAGTGCGGCCGATCAGATCGAGCACCACGTCGGACAGCGACTCGCCGAGCGCGCGGAACGTCGTCCACTTTCCGCCGACGAGGCTCACCAGAGGAGCCGCGCCCTTGTCGTCGACCTCGATGCGGTAGTCGCGGGACACGAATCCAGGGGCCGTGTCTTCGTGGCGAGGAAGCGGGCGGATGCCGGAGAAGTTGAAGACGATCTGCTCGCGCGTCACGTCGATCGTCGGGAACACGTGGTGGATCAGGTCGAAGAAGTAGTCGATCTCCTCCTCCGTGCACACGGCTGCCTCGCGCGGATCCGCGTCGATGTCCGTCGTCCCGACGAGCACGCGCCCCTTGAGGGGGTAGATCAGCACGATGCGGCCGTCAGAGTGCTCGAAGAAGATCTCGCGGCCGCGCGTCGCCTCGAGAAGCTCGGGGTGATCCAGAACGATGTGAGACCCCTTGGTCCCGCCCATGAAGCGCGTGTCGTTGCCGAGCGCGTCGTTGGTGAGGTCTGTCCACGGCCCTGATGCGTTCACGACGACATCTGCGGCGACCGAGAACTCCGTCCCGCTCTCACGATCGCGGAGGACGATCTTCTTGCCGTCGCGGGCGATCGCCTCGACGTAGTTCAGAGCGACGGCGCCCGGATGAGCCGCGCGCCCGTCCTGCAGCACATCGAGCGCCAGACGCTCGGGATCGTGCATGGAGGCGTCATAGTAGGTGGCCGTGTACTTGATGTTCGGGTCAAGCGAGGGGAGTTCGGCGAGCGAGCGCTTGCGACCGAGGAAGCGGTGACGAGGGACCATGCCCCCATCGCGCGAGAACGTGTCGTAGATCGTGAGCCCGACCTTGATGAGGAACGCTCCCCGCTCCTGGGGCTTGCCGCTCTTGTGCGTGAGGAAGCGCAAGGGGGCGGACAGGATGCCCGAGAAGGTCGAGTAGATCGGGATCGTGGTCTCGAGCGGCTTCACATAGTGCGGCGCGATCTTGAGCAGGCCGTTTCGCTCCTCGACGGATTCACGGACGAGTCGGAACTCGCCGTTCTCGAGGTAGCGGATGCCGCCGTGGATCATATGGCTCGATGCCGCGGAGGCTCCGGAAGCGAAGTCTCCTCGTTCGACCAGCAGGACGTCGACGCCCTGAAGTGCGAGGTCTCGGAACGTCGAGATCCCGTTGATCCCGGCTCCGATGACAAGGACGCTCGTGCGTCCGGACTCACGGACCGCGCGGACTTCGGCGCGTTCCGGTGATGAGTGTGTCGACTCGATCATCTTCGACCCTTCTCTGTGCGTGCCCCCAGCTTCGACCCATGTGGCCAGCGCGCGCAAGCCCGCTGCACATATGTGCAAAGATCGAGGCGAGGAGGCCCTCATGACCCAGCCTGACGCGGGATCCCGCGACTCCAAGCTGATCGCCGCGCTCACCGCAGCGCAGCTCTACTACATGCAGGACAAGACGATGGAGGTGATCGCGCAGGAGCTGAAGACCTCGCGATCATCCGTGTCCCGTCTGCTCAGCTTCGCTCGCGAAAGCGGGCTCGTCGACATCCGGATCAACTCTCCTCTGGAGCGATTGGGGATGCTCGAGCAGCGCATCAGAGACAGATACCGCCTCGTCGCGCACGTCGTACCCATCCCCGAGATCGTCAGCGAGGTGGAGCGGCTCGAGCGTGTGGCCCTGACAGCGGGGCGGCTGCTCTCGCAGTTCGTCGACTCCAACATGATCGTGGGCGTCGCGTGGGGATCGACGATCAGCGCTGTGAGCCGCGGTCTCACGCAGAAGGAGACGCACAACACGACATTCGTGCAGTTGAACGGCGCGGGCAACACGCAGACGAGCGGCGTCGAGTACTCGAGCGACATCCTGCAGCGCTTCGGCAGCGCGTTCGGCGCGCAAGTGCAGCAGTTCCCCGTGCCGGCGTTCTTCGACGATCCGTCGACGCGCGAGGCGATGTGGCGCGAGCGCAGCACCCGGAGAGTGCTCGATCTGCAGTCGAAGATGGACATCGCCGTGTTCAGTCTCGGCTCTCCCGCCGCGGAGGTGCCCAGCCGTGTGTACGTCGGAGGGTATCTCGGACGCGACGACTACCGGAGCCTCCGCGAAGACCATGCGATCGGCGACGTGGCGACGGTCTTCTTCCGCGCAGACGGCTCGTGGAGGGACATCCGTGTGAACGCCCGCGCCACCGGTCCGGGCCTCGACAGACTGCGAAGGGTGCCCAGGCGCGTGTGCGTGGTCTCGGGAGTTCCGAAGCTCGCGAGCCTCCGCGCAGCGATCGCCGCCGAGCTCATCACGGATGTGGTCCTCGACGAGGGGCTCGCGCGCCGACTCGTGGAGGACTGACCTCTACGGCTCGTCGGTCGACGATTCGGGGCCGGAACGGAACTCCCGGATCAGGTGCTGCACGACCGCACCGAGGTCGCCGCCCGTCGCGTTCGCGATCGTCAACTGCCGCTCGTAGCTCGCGCCGTTCGTGAGTATCGTCTCGATGCTGCCGAACTCTCGCCCGCAGCCGAGTTCGACAGCGACCGGCGCGAGCTCGTCGAGGACCTCGGACAGATGCTCCCGCACCGGCCGCTGGGTGCCCGCCGAATCCACGATCACCCTGGCGTCGAGGCCGTAGCGTGCCGCGCGCCATTTGTTCTCTCGGTGGTACCAGGCCGGCATCTGTGCGAGAGTGCGACCCTCGTCGAGCTGCCGGGAGAGATGCTCCACCAGGACCTGGACGAGGGCGGCCACCGCTGCCAGCTCCGGCAGGGTCGAGAGGCCGTCGCAGGCCCGCACCTCGATCGTCCCCCACCGCGGAGCGGGGCGGATATCCCAGCGCACCTCGGTCGCATCGGCCATCACACCGGTGCGCACCATGTCGTCGAGATAGGCCTCATAGTCGGACCAGTCGTCGAGTGGCCAGGGGAGTCCGGCCGTGGGCAGCTGCTGGAAGACCAGGGCGCGGTTGGACGCGTACCCCGTGCGCTCACCGGCCCAGAACGGACTCGACGCGGCAAGCGCCTGCAGATGCGGGAGGTATGCCGCGAGGGCGTTGATGATGGGGACGACCTTGCGCTGATCCTCGACGCCGATGTGGACGTGGATCCCCCAGATCATCATGTTGCGGCCCCACCATTGGGTCCGCTCGATCAAGGTGTGGTAGCGGGTCTTGTCGGTCACTTCCTGCTGGTACCACTGTGCGAACGGGTGGCTGCCTGCGGAGAGCAGTTCGATGCCGGCGGGATCCGTGGCCGAGCGCACGGCAGAGATCGCGTTGGCGATGTCGTCGACGGCGTGCGCCACTGAATCGCCGACGCCGCTGGTGACCTCGATGGTGTTGGTGAGCAGCTCACCCGTCACCGTATGGCGTTCGTCGGCGCTCTCGTGCTCGAGTGCCGACAGCAGCTCAGGGGCGCGGCCGACGAGATCACCGCTCACCGGGTCGGCGAGCATGATCTCCCATTCGAGGCCTACTGTGGACCGGGCCGATGACGCGAAATCGAGCTTCACGAGCACAGTCTGACATGCGGTGCAGACGACACGGCAACCGCCGTGTCGTCCCGTTTCGCTCCTTGGCCGCGGATCTGGCAGAATAGAAGGTCGGACGACGTGCTCGACCCTCTATCCAGCACTCGTCCTCCCTATTTGAGCTTCCGCCGGGTGTGCACCCCACTCTCCAGGCGATCGGTTCGTTACCTTCCACACAATTCAGGAGAATCGTGGCTGTCAAGATTCGTCTCAAGCGCCTGGGCAAGATCCGTGCGCCGTACTACCGCATCGTCGTCGCCGACTCGAAGACCAAGCGCGATGGTCGCGTGATCGAGGAGATCGGCAAGTACCACCCCACCGAGGAGCCCTCGTTCATCGAGATCGACTCCGACCGTGCGCAGTACTGGCTGTCCGTCGGTGCTCAGCCGACCGAGCAGGTCGCAGCGCTGCTCAAGATCACGGGCGACTGGGGCAAGTTCAAGGGCGACAAGGACGCGAAGTCCACCCTCAAGGTCAAGGAGCCCAAGGTTCCGTTCGAGATCGACGCGTCCAAGAAGTCCGTCGTGAAGCCCAAGGTCGAGAAGAAGGCCGAGGCTCCGGCCAAGGCCGACGCGGAGGCCGCCGAGGCTCCCGCCGCCGACGCCGAGTAATTCGTCGTGCTCGCCGCCGCGCTCGAACACATCGTCAAGGGGATCGTCGATCACCCCGAGGATGTCCGCATCAACGCTTCCACCTCGCCGAGAGGCGATCTCCTCGAGGTGCGCGTGCACCCCGACGACCGTGGACGCGTGATCGGGCGCGGCGGCCGCACCGCGAAAGCACTGCGCACGCTCATCTCCGCTCTTGCAGACGGGCGTCGTGTGCGTGTCGATGTCGCGGATGACTGACGTGGTGTCGACAGACCGCAACCAGGGCAAGAATCAGCTGCGGGTCGGGCGCCTCGTCAAGGCCCACGGTCTCAAGGGCGCTCTGAAGCTGGAGCTCTACACCGACAATCCCGAGCGTCGTTTCACTCCCGGGGCCGAGTTCACGTTGCAGGTGCCTGAAGCATCTCCGTGGCACGGCAAGACGGTCGTCGTTCGCGAGTACCGGGTGATGAACGGCAACCCCGTCGTGTTCTTCAAGGACGTCGACGATCGTGAGGGTGCAGAGACCCTCGTCCGAGCGATCCTCTGGATCGATCAGGACAACGACGAGGTCGAGGACAACGCGTGGTTCGACCACCAGCTCACTGGGCTCGATGTCGTCCGTGATGGTGTCGTGGTGGGCAGAGTCGCTCGGGTCGAGCACTTCCCGGCGCAGGACCTGCTCATCGTCAGGTCAGGCGACCAGGACATCATGGTGCCTTTCGTCGAGGCGATCGTTCCGACGGTCGACGTGAGAGCAGGACGCGTCATCGTGACGCCGCCCGCTGGACTCTTCGAAGAGCTTCCCGATGCTTCCGAGGCGACGGAGGCGGGGGAGTCCTCGGACTCCGACGCCACCGAGTGACCACGGGTACGGTCTGCCCGTGCGCATCGACGTCCTCTCCATCTTCCCGTCGTACTTCGACGGCCTGACGCTCTCCCTGCTCGGGAAGGCGCAGAGCGCCGGCATCCTCGACCTGCGCGTCCGGGACCTTCGGGACTGGACCTCCGACCGTCACCGCACCGTGGACGACACCCCGTACGGGGGTGGAGCGGGGATGGTCATGAAGCCGGAGCCCTGGGGGCTCGCGCTCGATGAGCTGGCGTCGTCGGCTCCTTCCGATGAGGGCCGTCGGCCGACCATCATCTTCCCCTCTCCCGCGGGTGAGGTCTTCACCCAGGCCACGGCTCGTGACCTCAGCACCCGCGATCACCTCATCTTCGGATGCGGCCGGTACGAGGGCATCGACGAGCGGGTGTTCGAGTATGCGGCGTCGCTCGGCGAGGTGCGACTCGTCAGTCTCGGCGACTACGTCCTCAACGGAGGAGAAGTCGCGACCATGGCGATGATCGAGGCGATCGGACGTCTGATCCCCGGTGTCGTGGGCAACCCGGAGAGCCTCGTCGAGGAATCGCACGAAGACGGACTCCTGGAGTACCCGTCTTACACGAAGCCCTCGGTGTGGCGGGACCGGGCCGTACCCGAGGTGCTGTTGAGCGGCAACCACGCCGTGATCGCCTCCTGGCGTCGCGATCAGCAGATCGAGCGGACGCGTCGCCGTCGGCCGGATCTGCTGCCGGACGACGAGAACTAGAGCATCCGCTCGGTTCCGCGGTCGATCTCGAACACCACGTCCTGCGGGTGCCTCAGCGACAACGCGGAATGCGCGTCCAAGCCTCGGAGGTGTGCTCGCAGCAGCCGGCCGAGCATCTCGTGACTGACGAGCAGAGGAACGCCCCTCGAAGCCCATCCGCAGGATGACAGCGCCCGGCGCGCGCGTCCTCTCGCCTGGGCATAGCTCTCGCCCCCGGGAAACGCCCAGCCGTATCGGTTCGCCGCGCGGTCTTCGCGCGCCCTGGGGAATCGCTGATCGATCTCGTCCCAGGTCAGGCCGGCCATCTCGCCGTGGTCGAGGTCGGCGAGCTCCGGCACTTCGATGAGGTCTGCGCCGATACGATCAGCGATGATCGCTGCCGTGTGTCGTGCGCGGCCCAGCGGGCTGAAGCACACGGTCGTGATGCCGCGATCGGCGACCCGCTCCGCAACGCTCTGCGCCTGTCGGATGCCGTCCTCGGTCAGGGGCGAGTCGAGCTGCCCCTGCAGCCGATGCTCGAGATTCCATCGGGTCTGCCCGTGCCGAGCCAGGAACAGATGCTCTGGCACGTGGCGATCCCCCGGAATCATGCACTCAGGATGGCACAGTCGCACTGTCGCAGGACGGGTGAGATCGCGGGCGCCTGATAGCGTCGCGGCATGGTCGACGACGTGCTGGCGAAATCGTTCACCCTCACCGGTGCAGACTATGACCGCTACCGTCCAGGCTTCCCTCCTGCTGCAGCCGACGTGGTGATGCCTCACCGCGTGCGCACGGCGCTCGATCTGGGTGCAGGCACCGGGAAGTTCACAGAACTGCTCGGGGGACGAGCGGAGCGTGTCGTCGCAGTCGAGCCGTCGGAGCCGATGCTCGAGATCCTGCGCTCGAAGCTGCCAGGGGTCGAGGCGTATCTCGGCAGCGCCGAGCGGATACCGATGGAGTCCGAGGTCGCTGATGTCGTGACGGTCGCGCAGGCCTTCCACTGGTTCGACGAGGAGGCTGCGTGTGCGGAGATCGCGCGAGTGCTCACACCTGGTGGAACCCTCGGACTCATCTGGAACCGTTTCGATCCGACGTGCGCGTGGGATCGCGCGGCACACCGGATCGCGCACCCCGCGGTGGGGGATGCAGACGTCACCACGAGCACCGCGACACACGAGCTTCCCGGCTTCGACTTCGTGCGCCACGAGCAGATCCACTCGACGGAGCGGATTCGACGCGACGCGTACCTCGGTCGCTGGTCTACCGTGAGCACCTTCCTCGTCGCCGATGAGGCGGCGCGCGCGGAGATGTTCGCCGCCATCGAAGCGGTGCTGGATTCAGATCCCGAGACACGCGACAACGACGAGTACGACCTGCCCATCGTCACGGATGTGTTCGTCTACCGCCGCGCGTGAGGACCACGAGCGGAGCGGCGGGAGTCAGCGGACGCCGAGGAACGACCTGTCGGTGAGGATGATGGGGCCATCCGCCGTCACTGCGACGGTGTGCTCCGAATGGGCGCCCCGGGATCCGTCGACGCTCCGAAGGGTCCAGCCGTCGGGGTCGGTGACGAGCTCGTCCGTCGTCTCGAGCAGCCACGGTTCGAGAGCGAACACCAGGCCCTCGCGCAGCGGGAATCCGCGCCCGGCCCGGCCGTCGTTGGGAACGTGCGGGTCGCCGTGCATGATGCGCCCCACGCCGTGTCCGCCGAAGTCGGTGTTGATCGAGTACCCCCCGCCGTGCGACACCGCCGCGATGGCCGCCGAGATGTCGCCGATACGGTTGCCGACGACCGCTGCGCCGATCGCCGCATCGAGCGCGCGCTCCGTCGTGTCGATGATGCGCAGGTCTTCCTCTCGCGGGGTGCCCACGACGAACGAGAGGGCCGAGTCCGCCACCCAGCCGTCCACGGACACCGCGAAGTCCAGCGACACCAAGTCACCGTCGCGAAGCGTGTAGTCATGAGGGAGCCCATGGAGCACCGCGTCGTTGATCGACGTGCAGATCACCTTGCCGAACGGGCTGGCACCGAAGGACGGGTGGTAGTCGATGTAGCACGACTCCGCTCCGGCCTTGCGGATCATGTCGTGCGCTCGACGGTCGATCGACAGCAGATTCGTGCCGACCTTCGTCTCGTCGCGCAGGGTTGCCAGGGTCTCAGCCACGAAGCGACCGGCGGCGCGCATCTCGTCGATCTCGGCAGGGGTGCGCAGTTCGATCATCGGGTGTCCTCTCGTCCACTCCATTCTCCCCGATCTCCCGGACGCGGGCGTCCGCGCAGAGACCGCGCGCTCACAGCGAACACCGTGACGATGTCGAGCCCCGCGTCGTACGATTTGAGGCATGTGGTTGCGTCAGGCGTTCTTCCGGTGGCTGATTCCGGCCGCGTTCCTGCTGCCGCTGTGGCTGCTCGTGGGGTGGGGCGTCTTCCAGGGCGGATGGGCGATCCTGTGGGTGCTGTTCATCGCGGTGCCCTCGGTCTTCGTCGGCCAGCTGCTCCTCACGCTCCTGACCCGATCGCGTCCGTCGGTGCGCGTCGAGCGGGCGGTCTCCTGGTGGGATGTCGGCGGGTTCACGATCTGGCATGGGCTGACCATCGCGGTCGGGTGCTTCATCGACGGCGCCTTCGGCTGGCTCCTCGCGGCAGCGGTGGTGGTCGGCATCGGCCTGTTCTGGCTGCAGCTCTGGCAGCTGTGGAACGAGGCGAAGGGGAGCGGAGCACGGATCCGCGAGACCATCGCGTGGTCATCCGTGCCGGGTGTCGATGAGTCGGTGCCAGAGACTCGCGCACACGAAGTCATCGTGGTCCGCGAGAAGGACACAAGGGACTGAGGACGCGGCGCACGGCGTTTTGGCCGTGTGCGGCATCCATGGCAGAATGAATGTTTGTGCCGTGACCGGTTCTGCCTCAGGGGAGCCCACGGACGCTTCGGCTCCGTTCAGCACACCTCTTCTTGTTCCTACTTACATCATGCAACCGACCTGAGGCGAGTGCAGAGAGAGACGATCATGCAGATCCTCGACGCCGTCGACGCAGCATCGCTGCGTTCAGACGTTCCCGTCTTCAACCCCGGTGACACGGTCAACGTGCACGTGAACATCACCGAGGGCACCCGCTCGCGTATCCAGGTCTTCAAGGGAGTCGTCATCGGCCGCCAGGGCGATGGCGTGCGCGAGACCTTCACCGTTCGCAAGATCAGCTTCCAGGTGGGCGTCGAGCGTACGTTCCCGGTGCACTCCCCGGTGATCGACCACATCGAGGTCGTCACCCGCGGTGACGTGCGTCGCGCGAAGCTCTACTACCTCCGCCAGCTGCGGGGCAAGAAGGCGAAGATCAAGGAGAAGCGCGACAACTGACGCGCAGGTTCTCCACAGCACCCCGGGACACGATGTCCCGGGGTGCTGTGTTATCCCCGGGGTGTGCGACCCTTGATGATGCCGTCTCCGTGCGGTGCGAGACTGTGAAGGAACCCTCATGACGACTGACTCCGCCGCCGCGTCCACTCCACCGACGAAGCGGCGTCGCGGGTTCCTCGTCTTCCTGCGAGACGTCCTCGTGATCGTCGTCATCGCGGCGCTCGTCTCCTTCGTCGTGAAGACTTTCGTCGTCCGCTCCTTCTACATTCCGTCGGCCTCGATGGAACGCACCCTGATGGTGAAAGATCGCATCCTCGTCGATGAGTTGACACCCCGGTGGAACGACTACGAACGCGGCGATGTCGTCGTCTTCAAGGATCCCGGCGGGTGGCTCGACGGTCAGCCGCAGACTCCGGCTCAGCCTCCGCTCATCGAAGCGTTCGACTGGATGCTCAACGTCATCGGGATCTCCGCCACGGACTCTCAGGATCACCTCGTCAAACGGGTGATCGGATTGCCGGGCGACCACGTCGTCTGCTGCAACGCCCTCGGGCAGATCACGGTCAACGGCGCGCCCATCGACGAGCTCGGCTACCTGAATCTCCCGGACGGCGACACCGCTGCGTCCAACGAACCCTTCGACGTGGTCGTGCCGGAGGGGTCCCTCTGGCTGCTCGGAGACAACCGGGATCGTTCGCGGGACTCGCGGGCGCATCAGGATCTTCCCAGCGGCGGATTCGTTCCGATCGAGAACGTCGTCGGCAAGGCGTTCTTCACGACATGGCCCTTCGACCGTATGGGCACGATCGACGGCCACCACGACAGCTTCAACGGCGTCCCGGATCCGGAATGAGCGTCGTCGCTCCGAAGCTCACTCTCGAGCGCAGGCTGCTGAGTGAGTGCGATCTCATCATCTCCCTCGACGAGGTCGGACGAGGCGCGCTTGCCGGGCCGGTGGCGGTCGGAGCTGCCGTGATGGATGCGGCCGGTGCGCGCCGTCGCGTGCCCGAAGGACTCCGGGATTCGAAGCTCGTCACCGAGAGGCGTCGACCTGACGTCGCTGCGAGGGCCGCGGCATGGGTGCAGGCATCGGGAGTCGGCTGGGCGAGTGCGGCCGAGGTCGACTCGGTGGGCATCATGCGGGCGCTCGGGCTCGCGGCATCGCGCGCCGTGCAGAGCGTGGTCGATTCGGGAGTGGTGCTCGACGGAGCGCTGGTGCTGCTCGACGGCAATCACGACTACGTCTCGCCTGTGCATCCGGTTCCGCTGCGCGTGCGGCCCGTGGTCAAAGGAGACCGTGACTGCGCGTCGGTCTCAGCGGCATCGGTGATCGCGAAGGTGGCGAGAGACACCTACATGGCCGAGCTCCACGAGAGCCACCCCGCGTATCAGTGGGACAGGAACAAGGGATATGCGAGCCTCGAGCATCGTGATGCGATCAGGAGCCTCGGGCTCTCCCCGCATCACCGATCATCCTGGGCCATCGCAGATGTCCCGACTCTGTTCTGAGCCTGCGTGCGGCATCGCAGTGTCGCCGACTCTAGGATGGAGGGATCATGGATGAGGAAGCCTTCGACGACTACGACCGCGAGCTCGAGCTCGCGCTGTTCCGCGAGTATCGCGACGTCGTCGCACAGTTCCAGTATGTGGTCGAGACCGAACGGCGGTTCTACCTCGCCAATGAGGTGAATGTCGTACGCCGTGATACCGAGCACGACTTCTACTTCGAGATCTCGATGAGTGACGTCTGGGTGTGGGACATCTACCGTGCCGACCGCTTCGTGAAGGCCGTGCGGGTGCTGACGTTCAAAGACGTCAACGTCGAAGAGCTGCAGCGCCGCGAGTTCGAACTGCCGCAAGAGCTGTCGCTCGACGGGGAGTGACCTCTTCTGCACGGCTCAGGTTTCTGACGGGCTGTGCCGAGGGACTGGGGCTGCGGCTCATTCGGAGCGCTGATCGGCGCGGGCGCTCGACAGGCTGTCACCATGGCAGCGAAAGACGAGCTCGGTAGACACGGTGAAGAGCAGGCGGTTCGATACCTGACGGGTATCGGATATGAGGTGCTCGACCGCAACTGGCGATGTGCGCAGGGCGAGATCGACATCGTCGCCTGTCGCGGCCGCCATCTGGCAGTCGTAGAGGTCAAGACAAGACGCACCATCGCTCACGGGCACCCGTTCGAAGCGGTGGACGCCCGCAAGGTCCGCCGGTTGTGGCAACTGGCCCATGCGTGGGCCGCCGATCATCCCGACCAGGCCGGCGGCCTCATGATCCGGATCGAGGCGATCGGGATCATCGGCGCTGACCCCGCGCACAGCACCCTCGAACACCTCGTGGACGTGTCGTGAAGACGGCTCGCACCTGGGCGGTCGCGCTCACCGGGGTCGATGGACACATGGTCGAAGTCGAAGCGGACATCTCGAATCAGACGCCCGATTTCAAGATCATCGGGCTGCCCGACAAATCACTCGGCGAAGCTGTTCAGCGGGTCCACAACGCGTGCAAGAACACCGCGCTCGATCTTCCGCGTCGTCGACTGACGGTGAACCTCTCGCCCGCGAGCCTCCCCAAGCAGGGAGCGGGCTTCGACCTCAGCATCGCCGTCGCTGCGCTGGCAGCCGGGGGAGCGCTGTCGAGCCGGTCCATCGCCCGCGTGGTGCATCTCGGTGAGCTCGGGCTCGATGGTCGGCTCCGGCCCGTTCCCGGAGTGCTGCCGTCGGTGTTCGCTGCTGCACGCGCGGGTTTCGACACCGTGATCGTCCCCTGGGGCAACGAGGCCGAGGCGAGGCTCGTGCCGGGAATCGAGGTGCGCCCTGCGGCGAGCCTCTCGCAGGTGGCGGTGTGGCATGGTGCAGAGGTCGACGTGCTCGAGGCGGATCCGGTCGCGGCCGCAGCGGTTGCGCGCGAGCGTCCTGAAGAGTTGGACCTCGCCGACGTCGTGGGGCAGGAGAACGCCGTGCGTGCGTTGATCGTCGCCGCGGCGGGAGGACACCACATGATGCTCAGCGGCCCGCCGGGGGCAGGGAAGACCATGCTCGCACGAAGGCTGCCTGGCATCCTTCCGAGTCTCACCGAAGACGAAGCGCTCGAGGTGGCGTCGATCCGCTCGCTCACGGGCGATTCGGTGCAGGCTCTCGACGTGATGCCGCCGCTGGAGTCGCCGCATCACAGTGCATCGGTCGCGGCGCTCGTCGGAGGTGGAACGAGGTCTGTGCGCCCCGGGGCGATCTCTCGGGCGCACAGGGGTGTGCTCTTCCTCGACGAAGCGGCGGAGTTCTCGAGAGTGGCGCTCGACGCGATGCGACAACCGCTCGAGTCGGGTGTGATCGAAGTGAGTCGAGCGGGGATCACGGCTCTGTTTCCAGCGAGGTTCCAGCTCATCGTGGCACTCAATCCCTGTCCGTGCGGCAACTACGGGGTTCGTGGCGCGGAGTGTGTGTGCCCGTCGTTGGCGATCCGGAGATACTCGACGAGACTCTCGGGTCCGCTGCGAGACCGCATAGATGTCGAGCTGCACGTCTCTCGGGTTTCCGCCTCGCAGGCGATGATCGGGGACCGCACCGGAATGACGAGCGAGATCGCTCGTGCGCTGGTCATCGAGGCGCGAGAGCGAGCCGGTGCGCGATGGCGGGGAACCCCATGGCTTCGAAACAGCGAAGTGCCCGGCGCTCGGCTGAGACAGCTCGATCTGCGCATCCCAGCTGATGCACGGGCGCCGCTGGACCGGGCTCTCGAGCGGGGGACGCTCACATTGCGCGGCTACGACAGGGTGCTGCGGCTGGCGTGGACGATGGCCGATCTCGCTGGACTCGACAGGCCGGGACGCGACGAAGTGGGCCAGGCGCTGTTTCTCAAGAGGGGGTACGCATCATGATCGAGTCACTCACAGGTGACGCCGGCGTCCGAGAGTCGCTCGAACAGCTCAGGCCCTCCGGAGATGCGGTGGAGGCGCTCGCCCGGGTGTCTTGGTCGGTCCTCACCGAGCCGGGCGATGGTGTGGCCGGGGCGCTCATCGAAGAGCTCGGTGCTTCGGACGCGCTCCGGCTCGCATTGGGCGCCGGGAACGCGGCGGGCCCAGAAGTCAGCAGCCGGGCACTCGCCGACGGGCGGGCGCGGTGGAAGACCCGAGCCGACGCGCGGAGCGTGGTCGATGCGCTGCGCGGCGCCAGGGACGTCGGAGCCCGACTTCTGATTCCGGGTGATGCTCACTGGCCGACTTCTCTCGACGACCTCGGGGTGCATGCGCCGGCCGTTCTCTGGGTGCGCGGTGACCCGCGGCTGCTGAGCGCGGCCCCCAGAGTCGCGATCGTCGGAGCCCGCGCCGCGAGCGCATACGGCGAGATGCTCGCGGGTGACTTCGCCGGCGAGCTGGCCGCAGGTGGCGCGGTCGTGGTGTCCGGGGGAGCGTACGGCATCGACGGCGCAGGCCACCGTGCCGCACTCGTAGTCGGCGGAAAGACGGTCGCGTTCCTCGCCGGTGGGGTCGACCGAGCGTACCCTCAGGGCCATCAGCAGCTTCTTCGCCGAATCGTCGAGACCGGCGCCGTGGTGAGCGAGGTCCCGTGCGGCACTGCGCCGACGAAGTGGCGGTTCCTGTCGCGCAACAGACTCATCGCTGCGGTGAGCGACGCGACGGTGGTCGTGGAGGCAGGATGGCGAAGCGGATCGTTGAACACTGCTGGACAAGCAGCATGTGCAGTAAAGGATAGCCAGAGATTGAGCACGCGTTGCCCAGTCGATCAACGCTGAACCTAGCTGCCCCGATTTGGCGCTGCTGCGTCGAAGTCGTGTACGCAGCCGGACGTCGCGAGTCCTTGGGCCACGGTCGTGCATAGCTCCGAGACAATCGACGGTCCTTCGGCGCACGTTTCTGGCCCGGGACACTTCGCTCGTCCAGACATCGATGCGGAGTTCGCCAGCCTTCGAGCGCGCGGCGGTGTCGTCTGAGGGGCCATCATGATCGAGTTCTTCTAGTCGAGTTTGGCGGAGATGCTGACTGAAGAGTCGCCCCCGAACCATGTGCGTCAACGAGGATGGGGACTAGCACGGGCTTTCGAACTGACGCGAACACGACGGTCGGTCCACCATGTGTGAGAAAATGCCTAGATGACAGGAATGGATCCGGCTTCGAGTGAGATGGGCGGACATCGCAGCTTGCAAACTGAGACGATTCCGCGTCACGTGTGGGAGTTCGCCAACGAACAAGACTCTCTGGCGCGCGCGGCGGATCAAATGCGCGACTACCTCTACGAGATGTCAACCGAAGCGCTAATACCGGTCTATACGATTGAAACGCGAGCCAAATCGCTCACCTCGTACATTGAAAAGTGCGGGCGAACTGAGAGCGACGGGACGGACAAGTACAGCCACCCGCGCTCGCAGATTGATGACTGCGTCGCGGCCCGAGTTATCGTCTACACGACCCGAGCGAGGATGGACTTTCTCGGGCTTCTACAGACTCGGCTGGGCACCAGAGATCATCAGAATCCAGGCGAGAAAAAGCACAACGGTTACGACAGCGACCACATCATCGTGACGTCGGTCGACGCGGGTCATCTTGGCGCCAGGTACCCTGATCTTGCGACGTACTTCCGTCACCGGCCGGGACTAGAGGTACAGATTCGAACAGTTGCTGGGCATGCCTGGGCCGAGTACGAGCACGATGTGCGCTACAAGTCCGCGGCATACCGCAACTTGAAGAAGGATGACCAAGGACGGGTTGACCAGTGGTTCATCGAAGCAGGTGGTCTGCGTCGTTACCTAGACCAGGTGTTCAACGAGATCGATGAGTTCCTGGTTCCGACTGCTCTCGAGGGCGAGGAATCTGAGACTGGTGAGGAAGAAATCGAGTCTGCTTCGCAGTCAGCGGACGATGGTCAGCCGCTAACGTCGAGTACTTTGGCAGGAGTGATTGACTCGCTCTACCCGGAGGCTGAGGTCGGCAGCCTCGAGAGTCAAGACGAGCTGCGTGCGCATCTGCACGCTCTTGGGATCCGAACCGTGTCGGGGCTTCACACCGTTCTGGACCAGGTAGACCGCGACGAAGTTGCTGCATTGATGGACTATCCAGGTGCAGTGTCGGGAACACGACGCCTGGATGACGTGCTTCTTGCGCTATTCGCTCGAAAGTACGTGGAAGCTACACGTGATGAAGCGAGGCGACAACTGCTCGAGCTTCGGCTTCGAAGAGTGAATGGGAAGTTCGCCATCTACGTCCTCCAAACAGAGGGCGGCGAACCGACGCGGCCCATTACTGCCGCCCGAGCGGTGCGAGAACTTACCCGCATCGTGGCCGAGGAAGTTGGGCCGACTCAGGTCTGTATCGAGAATGCGATAGCGCTGGATGCCGGTAGCCTTCCAGGATCGACACATCCGCGGGTTGTCAGGGTGGACGAGACGGACATCTTTGTAGCGACCAACCTCACGCGCTCCTATGCGGAGGGGCTGATGACGGTCCTCGTAGCTCGGTTGCCTGCTGGCGCCGTGAAGGTCTTCAGAGCCGGTGACCTGCTTCCACCGAGCGTCGTTTCCTGAGGTGTTTCTATCCGAGGAGCTGTGATTGCCAGGCGCGCGAAGGTCCCGGTTGCCGGTGGCAGTCGCCCCAGAATGTTGGCCCACCTGCCTGGCATGAGCGAGCGGGCTCGATCCTGACCGCTCTGCACGGCGACATCGAGAGACGCGCTAGTCCTGCGTCAAAGGCGGGCGTTTCCAAGCGCAGTTGAGCGCTCGACGTACGAATCGGAATTCTGAACGAGTAGCGACAACGCCCATCTCTGTTCCGGGTCGTGTTCGGAGACACCAGACTCCCAGGTAAGAGTTCGCCGTGATGCACGTGGGGGTCTTAGTCGTCGCGACTGCCGGGCGAACGGTCAACGGGGACGCCGCGCAAGGTCTCGCCGTAGATGCTCGAGCGTGAAAAGCCGGCAGGAGCGTCGTGAGAATCCGAGGGTACGTCCTCATCGTCGTTCTCTCCGCGGCGAGGTGTAGCGCGCAACACGCCGAAGCTGCACTGAAGCTTTGGCGCGCGTTTCGTGTGTCATACTAAAGCTTGACCGCCGGGATGTGGTCTAGCAGCTCAGTGAAGGAGTCCAGATGACCCCCAGTTCCGTAAGAGAAGCACTCGGTGACCACACAGACGCCGCGCGCGATCTCGTGGTGGAGGTCGTACGCGCCCGGCACGACCGGTCTGTTGAAGCGCACGAGGCCTCCGGCTCGCGCCACCTGCTGGGTTTCGCGAGCCAGTGGCGAGATCTCTACGACGAGACGACCGACGCCTTCAAGGACCGCGGCTACAAGAGCCACCGGTTGGAGCCTGCAGGCTGGCGTCTTCCGATCGTGAACCGATGCCTTCTCGTCGTGTGGCGCGTCCCCTCACGCGCGAATGCTATCGACGGCTTCGCATCGAGCAAGACCCGGCGGAACGGCTTCTTCGCGCACCCGCCGCTTGAGATCTTCGGTGACAGCTTCCTCGACGGCGGCGAAACCGCTCGAGACGACACCGAAGAGGCTGAGTTCGAGAGCATGGTCAAGGCCGCCGGTGCCGTGATGCCCGTTGTCTTGGTGATGGTGCACTCCACGCCTCGTCAGCTGTCCTCGATCGAGTGGGCCGTCGCGGAGTACGACTCTGCCACCGGCGCAGTCCGTCTTCAGGGTGGGGAAGTCCTGTGGCGGCCGGAGCTCGTCGATGTCGGAGCAGCCACTGAGGTGGAGTCGTTCGACAGTGGCAGCCCTGTTGCACCTTCTCTCGCACTGCAGAGCGAGGATCGCCCCGCCGATGAATGACGTCCCACCAGCCCTCTTCGAACTTCCGCCGCCCCGGGGGTCGCACGGCCAATTCGAACCTGCCCGGCTGACGCAGGCTCGTGTTCGAGTCGGAATGAGCAAGTCAGAACTCGCCACTGCGGTCGACGTCTCGGCAGCCGCGGTCGGGCAGTACGAAGCGGGCGTGAACGCACCACGATCCGAAGTGGTGGAGCGACTAGCCCGCACACTCGACGTGCGCCCAGGGTTCTTCAGTGTCGGGCGACCACTCGCTCGCATCGATTCGGTCAACGCTCACTTCCGAAGCCTGCGCTCGGCACGTGTCAGCGATCGCCAGAAAGCTCTTTCGATTGCGACATTGATCTGGGAGTTGACGTTCGCTCTCGAGCGGTACATCAAACTTCCCGAAGTCGACCTCCCCGCAGTGGTGCCGGGGACCTCACCTGCGGCGGCGGCGGCGGCACTTCGAGCCCATTGGGGCATTCAAGAAGGCCCGGTCAAACACTTGGTGGCGACCGCTGAATCGCGCGGGATTGTTGTCGCGACACGTCCCCTCAGCGAGGTGGAGTCGGTCGACGCCTTCTCGGTTCGGATCGTAGAGCGGCCGATCGTGATCACGACCCCGCGCCGAAGCGCGAACGTCTTCAGGCACCGATTCTCGATCGCCCACGAGATCGGACACTTGTTGCTGCATGCAGAGTCTCCGGAACAGAGCGCAGCGATCGAGCGTGAGGCAGACGAATTCGCTGCAGAGTTCCTCACGCCCGCCAAAGCCATGGAGGCTGTACTACCCCAACGGTTGGACCTCGCGACGCTTGATCGCATCGGAAGAACCTGGGGAGTATCTCCGCACTCGCTCATCCGGAGGATGACCGAGCTGAGGCGGGTAACGGACTCCTCCGCGCGGCGCGCCTTCCAACGACTCGCAGCTACGAACGATCTCGCAGCAGACCCCACAAGTTCCTACGCCGGAGAGGTCCCGACTCTTCTGGAGCGCGCAGCGGAGCTCGCCGCCGAACACGGAGTTACCGTGCCCGCGATCGCGGAAGCGCTCCGGCTACCGCCGGCGCAGGTGCGCGGCCTCCTCGGCGTCGCGGATCAACGACCAGTGCTTCGTATCGTGGGGGAATAGACAGCGGGCTCAACGAGGGTCAGGAAGCCGAGCAGCGGCGCAGCGGCAACGGCGCCCGCGGGGTCGAGTTCGACTTGGCCGTGCTCAATGCCTGTTGCTAGGAGACACCGGACAACGGTCTCCGGCGTACCTGAAGCCGATGTTGGTTGCCGCATGGCGAGCGCTCATGCCCTTGCGCTTATGACATGCCAAGAGTTCGCAAGGATTTGGACGGGTCAATTTATTCGATGGGGGCGGCCGAACGCCACCTCTGGAAGTCTCCGATACGATCAGGGTGTTCCAGAACTGGTCGTTGGCCGGGTCTAGTCAGATCGAGATCAGGATCGCGGCAATGCGCCCGATGCCCCTCAGGTACCTTTCCGAAGGGGTGAACAGATGCCTCCCAATCCCACTCCCACTCCCACTCCGTTTTTGATTGAAGTCGTGGGTGGAGGTGACGGAGCTCCATGGTGGGGGGTGCCGGTTATCGCCGGCTCCTTCCTCGTGCTGGGTGCAGTCTTGGCGTTCATGTTCAGCAGCATCCAGGAAAAGCGACGCGTCGAACTACAGATAAGTCAGCGCTGGGACCAGGATCTACGGGAGCATGTGTCGGCAGTGATCGCTCTTTCGCGACAGCTTAGGACAGCCGCAGTTGACTTCCGCGCCATGGCGGACACGATGGCCATAGTTGCAGTCGACGAGATGCAGCATGACGAATCGCCAATGCCTCCCTCGGAACAGATTGTGGTTGTTGCCGAGCTGACGGACACCTTCAACGCCCTCGTGAGAGAATGCAACATGCTGAGGCTCGTCGCCCCTCTCGGCGTTCGCCAGGCAGCGGAGACGGTATGGGAGTGTGCTAGCGAGGTTCTCCAGAACGGTGGTGATCCTCTCAACGGCTTCGCCGTCGAAAATAGCCTCGTCGTCGCCGTTGATGAGCTCGCAGAGTCAGTTCGGGAGCACTTTCTCATCCCCGGCACAGAGCGGAGCCGCTAGGTCGATCCACGCCATCTCACCACAACGAGTAGTTAGGCCTCCCGAGACTTGCGGTCTCGCTGTGAGGATCGGATGATGGGCCCCTCGGAAGGCAGCGTTGGCGCATGCTGGACTAGATTCAGAGTTATGGCGAGCGAATCGAGCGTGGAAGTCCGTGATCCTGACCTGAGGGTGACGGTGAAGAATCCTGCTGTGGGTGTGGTCTATCTGATGCCTTCGGCAAGCGGGATGGACGGGCGCCCCGCCTACATGGGGTCTGACGCGCTGCTTGCGAAACGAACGCTAGCGGCCGGCCTGCCTGTGGAATATGCCCTGACCGAAGACGAGCGCCAATTCGTTGAACACTTCTCCGCCCAGCTCGACGTCATCGGCCTGTACATTGCTGTCGTCAACCTCGTGCCTTCGATGATCCAGGGAATCCACGCGCTCATCGAGCTGGCTGCTATGCGCCGAGGCTATACCGAGGAGAGCGCGAAGAAGGCGAGTGTGGACCTCAGGATCGACTACCTCAACACGCCCACCACGGAGGCTCGGGGGGTCAGGATCAAAGGCGACGCCGACAGCGTCGTCGCGGCAGTGAGGGAGTTGACTCAGGGTCATGACGCACCGCGTACGTCTGATGACTAGTGGGTGGGCTCCACCTGAGAGCGGGCCAGCCAGAGAGGTCTACCTTCGGGAGAACGGGAAGATATTCCTTTCGGCGGCGGAGGCCGCGATAGGCGCGGTCGTTGAGATACTTGGTACGCAGGAGATCCCGATCGCGCGCCTCACCGGCGACGAATCCCAGGACGTGGTGCACATGGATGCCGTCTGTCTGCGGTGGGACGAGTTGCGCGCACAGTTCTCTGCCATTGTCGAGACAGATCTTCGGGAGCCAATCGAGGCGGCCGTGCAGAACTCGATGGATGCGCTGAACTTTCTCGAGGACACCGAACTCTGCGACGCGGCGCATACGCTCGTACACCAGGCCGCCGTGCTGAGGTTCGGCTTTCTAGGCTGCACGCTCCGGATGACGGATGGTGGCGTTAGTAGCGATTGTCCTGTGAGGGTCGCGCATCAGAGATGGGGTCTGTCGCCGGAACTCGTCACCGAGTGGGTGTGCTCGGTGTGCCAGCGGAGGTTCGATTCCTGCGTTCATATCCCTGACGAGGAGTACGAGGTCGTCGTCGAGCGATCTGACGCTGGTTGTTCTGCGTGCCTCGAGCCGGATTGTGAGCACCAACACGGTGAGACCGCCCTGGTCGTTGCCCACCAGATTGCTGCCTCAATCCAAGCCCTTGCGATTGCGATGGTCGCCCGGCCAAGAGATCCTCGGGCGCGAGTCGTCGAGATGCCAATCACTGTGCCCGCGGAGTCGGAGTTGTACCGGCGGATCGAAGCCGGTGAGGGGCGCTGCCGAGAGTGCATTCTGCCCTGCACGGGATTCGTCGTCCCGCAATCTCTGCATTGAAGAACCTCCTCAGCGAACGGCGTTGCTCGCTGACAGTGAGGCTCCGAGTTGGGATCGCGGCTGGGCATCGATCGGGCGGACCGGAGGCGCAGATCGGGCGGATGCATCAAACGCCTGCGGTCGTCTTCATCAGCTTCGCGATCGCAGGGGTCAGCGGCTTGGTGGCGTTCGCCATCTGGTCCCACCATTGCGACGGCTCGTTTTGAAAGACGCGGCCGTACTGGTTCGTGTTCGAACTGGCGTGGGTGAGGAAGAGGCCCTTGCGGGCTCTTGAGACCATAACGAGCAGGATGCGTTCGTCCTCGAGGATTGCCTCGGGGGTCTTAGAGTAGACGCTTGGGACGTGCCCGTTCTCGAGACCCATGACGACAACCCAGTCGAACTGCTGGCCCTTGCCGACGTGCGCGTTCAGCACGTGCACGCCGGAGGTGATCGCGGAGACGACTTGGTGGTCTCGGATACGGCTCACCAGCGCTGGGACAGAGGTGTCGGCGCTCGCGTACTCGCGCAGCTGCTCGCAGGCTTCGTGGACCTCTCGCAGCGTCTCGATGTCGGTCGGAGGAATCGCGGAGCACGCGCGCTCCTGAAGTTCGTTCACCTGATCTGTGAACGACACGTCCGGGGCGATGTGCCGAGCATGGAGCTTTAGTAGCCGCGCGACCCTCGGGGTGTCTAGTGCGATGTCCCAGAACTGAGGTTGATGCGCCGCGCGGTCATAGGCGCGTTCGAGCGCGCCTCGACGGTACTCCGCACGACAGATGACGCCGATACGGTCCTCGGGATACCTCTCAGCCAGATAGTCAGTCAGCTCGACGATGCCGTCCGCTTCGGTGGCGTCGTTCGGGTAGCCCGCTGCGTATGCGTGCCCGCCTGACTTGCCCCAGCTTTTTGGCCGCGCCGCTTCGAGCGCGGGCGCACCGAGGTCGGCTGAAACGCTGTTGACGACTTTGAGCACGGCGGGGGCGGAGCGGAACGAACTGGTGAGCTGCAACACCTCGCAGCTCGACTCGAGGTCGGCCTGGATCTGTTCGGGTGCCGCGCCCGCCCAGCCGTAGATCCCCTGGAACGGATCTCCGACGTAGGTAGCGTTGCGTCGTGAGATGCGCTGCGTGAGTTCGTATTGCTGGAGAGACAGATCCTGAAACTCATCGACCAGGAGCGCGTCGAAGTGGGCCTGGAACAGCGCTGCGACGCGGTCATTGCGCAGGATGAGCTGCGCGTACCGCATGAGGTCCCCGTAGTCGACGTAGTTCTCCTCGCGGCGGGACTGCTCGATGTCCAAGGCATCGGGATCATGGGCCAGATGCGCGAGCACCTCGTTGTCGGTCAGCGGTCCGCGCTTCGCTGCCTGGAGGAGGTCCCTCACTTCTCGTTCGCGGGTGCGTCCCAGCTTCCTAGCCGCGAGCGCTCGGCGGAGCCAGGCGGGATTCGGCCCGCTGTATCCCCGCTCGAGTCCGATCACGGGTGCGTGCGCCTCGACGACGCGGGCCGCGAACTCGTGGAAGTTCATGGTCGATACACTGGTTCGCATCCGCGCTTCGCCGAGCTGCTGGCGGAGTCGCTCGCGGAGGTTATCCCGGGCGCGGTTCGTGAAGGTGATCGCGAGAAGCCGTCGGCCAGGTCGCACGGTGCCGTCTCGGATCATGCGCTCGGCGCGCATGGCGAGGAGCTCCGTCTTCCCGCACCCGGGCGGTGCGACAACGAGCAATCGATCTGCCGTGCTGTCGACGGCCTGCCGCTGTGCGCCGATCGGCGTGTTCGCCATCAGTCCACCATCGCCTCGAGGTGTTCGACCAGGGCGCCGAGCGCTTCAGAGGCCGCGATCATCTTCGCTGTGAGCAGTGGGGCGAGTACACGCGCCGCCGGAACCTTCCGGCTGTCCTGATTGGTGATGAAGTCCGCGACGTCTCCATCGGTCAGGTCGTCGAGCGAGGACGCGCCGCTCGCGTTGAGCAACCCCTGCTCCCGGGCGATCCCGTTGGCGATGAGTTCATCCGCGACCGTTCGCGCACCGAGGAGCGGCACGTACTCGTGTTCGAGGTCCGATCTGGCCACGAAGAACCCGTTCGCGCTCAGATGCTTGGGCTTGATCCCGAGGGCACCCGACCAGGCGTGCTCGCGGTCCTCGTCGCACAGGCCGCTTAGCGCGAGATCGAAGCCCTTCTTCCCGACGATTTCGAGGACCTTCTTGAACTTGTCCGCGCCGTCGAGAGAGAACACGGATACCCCGGCTCGATCTAGGCTCACGCCGGCGTTGGCCGCGACGGCCTCGACGACTACGCGGTCCGCCGCGCCCTCGACGAAGAGAAGCCTCCGGGCGGTCAACCCCTCGAGGAGCTGTGGCGACCACCAGTGGATCCGCTCCTTTTCGACGGCGTTGAAGTTCGCCTCCGGAATCTGCTTCGCCTCCCGGTCAGGGTTGACCACGAGCACGTGCTTCGGCTCAAATCGCTGGACAACGTAGGGGGAGTGCGTGACGACGATGCGCTGCTTCGGAGACGCGGCGAATAGAGCAGCGACAGTTCGCTGACTCGCCGCGTGCAGGTGGATCTCCGGTTCATCGACCGCCACGATATTCGCGGCAGACTGCGCGAGGTCGAAGAAGGTCAGCGCCATGAGCTGCCTCATACCATCGCTCTGGTCTCCGAGCGCCTTGAATCGGTCGCCGTCCCGCAGATATAGCGTGGCGCCATCGAGGGGACTGGTCTGCGGGTCGGCCGAAGTGCGGATCGTCAGCCCATCGGCGTCGAACGAACGTGGGACCGCGCGGGAGAGATGTCCAGCGATCTCCTCGCGCAACGACTGGAGAGCGGAGTTGTCGGCGAGTTTCTCGTTGAAGGACTCGAGAAGGACTTCAAGAACATCCCTGTCTTCACCGATATCGACGGAGTCGAGCATCATCCGGAACGCGCTCCGCTTGCCCTCCATGTAGTCCGCCGAGTTGCTTCGATCGGCCGGAAGGTACTGCCAACCGATCGCCGCGAGCTGGTCCCGCGTCGGCTGTCTCCGGTTCCCCGAATCCGGGAAGTAGCGATCGATCAGAACGCTCTCGGCGTCCCCCTCCACTCTCGACACCTCAAGTCGGAGCAGCAGATAGTCGGGTTCCCCTTCGCGAATGGACATCTGGAACGGGAACTGGCCCGCTTCGTCATCGGTGAAGTCCTCGAGCCGTGTCTCCACGACAAGCATGTCCGAGCCCTCGCGAACATGCTCGGGGCGAAAGGACTGGTACAGCTGCTGCGTTGATGCTCCCAGCAGCTGGTGGAGGAGCCGGAGGATCGACGTCTTCCCGACATCGTTTCCTCCAACGACTACAAGGTGCTCCCGTACGGGAACGTCCAGGTCGGCGAGCACAGCGTGCCCTGAGATCTTGATCCGGGAGAGCTTCATCGGTTCCTCATGCTGGTCGGAGCACCCGTTGACGGGGCGACATCCAACGGTCGCCCCAGGTTATCGAGACGCGGGGCTTCCATCGGCGCACCTCTTCCGAGTCGCAGGAGGAATCGGCGCGTTCTTGATAGCGACTTCAGACTAGATCGCGTGGAGGAGACCATCGATGCCCGGTGGCTAGGCACGGTTAGATCTGGCGAGCGTCGACGCCACTTAGCCACGGCGTGACCGCGGATGCCCGTGCCCGCCAACCAGTGTTCCGTTTTCATGCGCTTGATAGTTGCGTTGAGTTGGTCTCATGGCTGGCGAACGGCCAAGGCGCGGCAGAGATAGCCTGTGGCATGACGCGACTCCAACCGGACGCACGGCATCGATGGCAACAAGTAGAGAGCGGCGGAGTAGCAGCACCCACAATGGGTTCAAATCCCACCGTCACCGCCACCACGAAGGCCCCGAATCCTCTGGAAACACTGGGATGCGGGGCCTTCGTCTTTCACCATCTATCTGCTGCGGTAACTCAGCGGTAACACGCTGCGGAGTGCATACGCCAGGTGTGACGCGTTGATCGCTGGACGCGGTGAGGAGAGGCTGCGCTGTCGTACACAGTTCCTTGCAGGTCCGAACGGCGAAGGAGTCGGGCTGAACGGCGGTGACGGTCGTAGAAACCTCGAACCTGCAACCCTAGAGCAAGACCGATTCCAATGCCGGCGGATAGTCTGTGATTCTAGACTGCTGACTACCTTGGCAGGTCGGGCCCCCATGCTGGTCGAGGCGGAGGTCCTAGCCAGGTGTGCCAGCCTTCTCGTCTCGTGCATCGGCCAGCGGCCTTTCTTGGTCACGTAGTACGGGAGTTTTGGATGCATATTGCTGCACGATGCTCTAGTTCGTCGTGGATCGTGGCGAATGGTCAGGTGAAGGCCGGGTTGCATTCACTCCTGCCCCTGCTGAAGGCTGGATCGCGTGTGGAAGCGGTGGAGGAGATGGAGCATTTAGTGTCGGTCGAGGACCACCTCGCCGTTGTGCTCCGTTCGGCTCTGCCCGTTGCCATTGAGAAGGTGGCTCTCGAGTCCGCGCATGGTCGCATCCTGCGCGAGGCCCTGCGCGCCGCCGCTCCCATCCCGGCTTTCGAGAACTCGGCAATGGATGGATTCGCAGTACGTTTCGCGGAGGTCAGTGAAGCATCTGAGGATCGTCCCGCCGCATTGAGAGTTTGCGCAGACCTTGCGGCCGGCGCAAGCGACGATCCTCCTCTTCCGCCCGGTACGGCCGTCCGAATCATGACGGGGGCACCGATGCCTTCTGAGGCTGATACCGTCGTGCCTTTCGAGCACACCGTCGATGGGCTCGAAGGGTCTTTGATGAGGGCCATGATCACCCGGTCTCCGCGCGCTTCGGGCGCGAACGTGCGCCGCGTGGGTGAGGATATTGCGGCTGGCGACGAGATCGTCGCCAGCGGCACTACTCTCAGGCCGTTGCACCAGGCCGCGATCGCCGCTTCGGGGATCGGTGACGTCCACGTATCTCGCGTTGTGCGAGTCGCCGTGATATCGACGGGCAGCGAACTCGTCGAACCGGGGGAGGCGCTAGGACGAGGTCGCATCCCGGAATCGAACGGTCGGATGCTCGCGTCGCTCGCTGTCGAGGAAGGATGCAGGGTCGTCTGCCTCACGACCGTCCCGGACGAGGGCGATCGACTTCTCGCCGTGCTCTCGGACGTCACGACGGCGTCATCGCCGGACCGTGCGGATATCGTCCTCTTCTCCGGCGGAGTAAGTGCCGGCGCTTTTGAAGTGGTGAAGCAGGCATTGGCCGGAAGAATGAACTTCTCCAGGATCGCTCTGCGGCCGGGCAAGCCCCAGGGCTTCGGACGCACTTCCGATGGAGTTCTGCTGTTCGGGTTGCCGGGCAATCCGGTGAGTGCGGCTGTGTCCTTCGAGGTCTTCGTGCGCCCGGCGCTGCTGCAGATGCAGGGTCGCGTGGCGGAGCACCGACCGAGCCTTCTGCTGCCGGTGACCCGTGGGTGGCGCTCCCCTGCGGGAATGCGACAGTATGTCCCGGTTTCGATCGACCGATCTGATCCCTCAGGCTGGAAGGCTTCTCCGTCGGGGTCGGCTGGTTCCCACGGCATAGGCGCCCTGGCGAGTTCAGGCGGATATGCTGTCGTCCCCGAAGACGTCTGCGAGGTCGAGGACGGCCACCTCGTCCGTATTCTGCTGACGTCATGATCTCCGCGATTCCGGGAGGACTCGGCGCTATCCTGCTCGCTGGCGGCCGCGGAAGCCGCATGGGTGGAGCGGTCAAACCACTCTTCAGCGTCGGCGGCCGCTCGCTCCTGGCCCGCGCCGTCGACGCAGTCGACGAGGCTGGCGCTGACCCGATAACGGTGGTCTCGTCTCCGCTCGACGAATCGTTGCCTGTCACCTGGGTGAGAGAAGATCCGCCCTACGGCGGTCCGGCGTCGGCGGTCGTCACGGCGCTCGGATCTTGGTCGGTCGACGACGTCCCTGAGTGGACGTTGCTACTCGCTTGCGATCTGCCGCGCGTCGATGTGGCCGTCCGGCTACTCGTGGCGAACGTGTCCGATGCTGCCGAATACGACATGCTGTGTCTCTCCGGCAGGTCAGGGCGTCGGCAATGGCTCATCGCCGCCTATCGCACTGCTGCCCTGCGGGAAGCCGCGATGAGCCTTCCGGATCGAGCCCGAAACCTGCCCGCGCGGGCTCTCGCTGCATCGCTGCGCATCAGACCGGTCGCTGCCTCTGACGATCTCATGAGAGATGTCGATACGTGGGAGTATCTCTACGAAGCGCGCCAAAAACATTGCCCGATGTCGGCGAGCAGTTCGACAAAGGAGTGACCGTTGTGAATGAACCTTCCCGCACTCTCCCACCAGAAGCCCTCGACATCTGGGCCGAAGCGCTTCGTGCGCGCTTTGGTCTTACCGAGACGGATGTGCCGGTGGCCGCGGTGCTCGATCTCGCGCGGGACGTCGCGAGCGGAGTCATGCGACCGGCTGCACCTCTGGGTGCCTTCGTCGCCGGCCTAGTAGCGGGCCGCGCTGGCATGGATTCCGCAGCGATTCGTGACGCGCTGGGAGATATATCTGCGATGGCCGCCGGTTGGATTGAATCGAAGTGACTGAGACCTTCGTCTCCTGATCAGATTTCAACGCCCGTTTGAGCGACCGTGACGGACGATCGCCGCGCGGATGAGCAGGCTCGTGAAAAGTGTTCCGCACAACACTGCTGCGATGGCGAACGTCATGCTGATGCCCGCGTCTGACGGGTAAAGATCGGACGTCATATGAGCGGCGAGAACGGCACCCGAAACCGCCGTGCCGATCGAGCTTCCCACCGTGCGCAAGACCTGGTTGAAGCTCACCGAACTCCCCAGCTCGTCCGCGGCCACGCTGCGGGCGATCAGAACGGGCATGGCTGCGTAGCTGGAGCCCATCCCCAGTCCGAATACCAGCATCCCCGTCAGAATCGCCCAGAACTCCGTGTGGGCGAGCCAGAGAAGTATTCCTGCGGACGTCATCAACCCGGCCCCGATGGGAAGCAGCGCCTCGAGGCTGACGCGGTGCGTGAACCGGCGGACCAAACGGTTCGCGCTGAAGCTGCCCACGGACAGCGGAAGCATGACGAACCCGGCCCAGAAGACGGGCAGTCCGATGCCATACGACGTCGAATCAGGCGCCTGCGCGACGAGGCTGGAGATGGACAGGCCCAGGTAGAGCGTCGCGCCCAGCCCCACCGCCGTGAGGTTGGCAAGCAGAACGTCACCACGCCGGAGGGCCCTGAGATTGATCAGGGGGTGCCGGGTCCGTAGCCCCGAGTAGACCCACGCGACGAGCAAGGCAGCTGCGAGCGCAAACGCGCCGATGGTCCACGGAGAGCTCCAACTCCAGTTCGGTCCCTCGCTCACTGCCAGAAGCAGAGTGCCGAGGCCGAGGCCGAGTAGACCGGCGCCGCGGTAGTCAAACGGCAGTCTCGGTACATCGTGATCGGGCCCTGCCGGCACGATCAACACGACGACGATGATCGCCGTGACGACGAAAAGCGCGGCGAACCAGAAGGCGAAGCGGAAGTTCAAGAATCCTGCGATGACTCCGGTCAAGGGGTAACCGATCCCTAAGCCGGTGGCTACGGATACGGAGAGACCGGAGATCGCGATCTGTGCCCTGGCGGGGGCAACGTAGCGACGCGCAAGCGATATCGCGATCGGAACGATTCCGTAGGTCAAGCCCTGAAGCGCGCGTCCGACCAGGAACAACTCGAACGTCGGCGCGAGCGCGGCGAGAACGGACCCCGCCAGGATTATTGAAAGCGCCCACAAGAGCAGTCTGCGTTTGCCGGGGCCGTCGCCGAAGCGACCCATGATGGGGGTTGCTATTGCGCCAACCAGCAGGTTGATTGTGAGCATCCACTGCGCCGTACCGATCGTCACGTTCATCTCGAGGGAGACGGACGGCACCAGTAGCATTCCCAGGGAGCTCACGACCGCGGTGGAGAGGGCGGCGTATGTCAGCGCCGGTACGAGCTTCGCTCCCCCGGTCGGCTCAGCCAAAAAGGTCACTCCGACTCACAATCACGAATCGACACAGCGCCTCCGGGGACGTGGACGGGTTGTTCCAACGCTCCGATGCGGGTGAGCAATCCTTGGTTGATCGAGCAAGTTCCTTCACCTGAGATTCTCGTCTGTTCCCGGCTTTCACGAGCGAGAACAATTCCAAAACCGGACTCCTGGGCTTGGCGTCATTCCAGTCGAGTCGACTCTGACACACCGCCGCACTGCCGGCGCATCTTTCCGATCAGTCAAGGCCTGAGGCTGAACCAACGGTCCGATCATCTGCACGAATCGTGACGCCGACGACCGCCGCGGGTGTTGTTCGGAGAAATTCCAAGCGTGAACGCACGCACCTCGGGTGATTCTTACGACAAGACCCATGTCGACCAGTGCTCTGAGCATTCAACGGCGCGCACGCGCTGTGCGAAGGCTCATCGGTACTGACGAACGGCTAGCGATGATCCTGTCGCACCAACGCCGGGGTCGAACCCTCACGGTGAACTTGTGCCGAGAAAGATGACTCTCAATCGAGGTCGGACCACACAAGGTCGGGCGCGACGATGCGTAGCGACTGAAGACGCAAGGATCAGGTGCATGAACAAATTCAAGCAAGGTCGGACCGTGTGGAAGTCGCGCGGCGCAACGAGGATCGCGGCAGGTGCCCTCGCCGCGGCATTGGGCATCGTAGGCCTCGCCGCCTGTGGCGGAGGCACTTCGGCGTCGGCACCCTCGGACACGCTTTCGATCGCGATCCCCGGCGATTCCCCCACAAGCTTCGAGCTCAATCTCGAGTGCACGGGGTACCCGACGTTCCAACTGGCGTACGAACCGCTCATCCGCGTCACGAAGGATGGAGGGTATGAACCGGGCATCGCCGAGTCCTGGGAGTATTCGAACGGCAACACGGTCTTCACGATGAAGATCCGAGACGACATCAAGTTCGCGGACGGCACCGATGTGACCCGCCAGTCCGTCCTCGACACATTGAACTACTACAAGTCGGTGCCCGGGCTGAACGACGGCTACATCAAGCCCTGGACGATCAAGGCCGTCGGTGACGACTCGGTGGAGATCAGTTATGCCGAGCCGTTCATCGGGATCGAGTCGATCCTGTCCGACAGTGGCGAGTGCAACAACGGCATGATCATTAGTGCTGCGGGGCTTGCAGACCCGGAGAAGCTGAAGACGGCCACGTTCGGGGCAGGACCGTACGTCTACGACCCGACGCAGAGCGAGCCTGGCGATCACTACACGTACACGCCGAACCCGGAGTATTACGACACGTCTCGCCAGAAGTGGGACAAGGTCGTGCTGCGCGTCATCGCGGATCAGAACACCGCGCTGAACGCGCTGGCCTCAGGCCAGGTGCAGGTGAACATGACCGGTGGAGCGCAGTTGGCCGAGCAGGCGCGGGCAAAGGGGTTCGACGTGACCCAGTCGCGGTCGACCGCGGTGACGATCATGTTGTGGGACAGGTCGGGCGAGGTCACGGAGCCGATCGGTGACGTGCGAGTTCGGCGGGCGATTGCGCTGGCGCTCGATCGGGAGTCCATCGCTGCAGCAGTCGGCCCTGACGTCGTCGCACAAGATCAGTTCACCGTCGAGGGGTACACGGGCTATGACGCCGATCTGCCGTCGAAGTACACCTACGACGTAGACGAGGCGAAAAAGCTGCTGGCTGAGGCCGGCTATGCCGACGGATTCCCGTTGACCATCGAGGTCAACAGCGATGACCCGAGTGCCACCGTCGCCGTGAACGCCGCAGCCGATCAGCTGGGCAAGATCGGGATCGATGTCGAGCTGAAGTCGCTGCCGAACACCTCGTTCTTCACCGACTTCGCCGCCAAGAACTACTCCGCCGGCGCAGTGTCCTACGGGCTGTACGGAGCGCTGCCGAACGACGCGTATCGTCTCTACAAACTGCCCTTCTCGGCCGTCTGGAACCCCTTCGGCTCCACCGACCCGGACATCGACAAGGCGTACGACGCCTTGGTGGGCTCTTCGGAGGCGGACTTCGAATCAAATGCGACGGAGTTCAACGAAGTGATCACCTCAAAGGTCTGGTACGTGCCGATCGTGACGCTTCCCAAGTTCGTCTTCTCCAAGGGGATCGAACTCGGCAAGCCTGAGCCTGCGGGCAACTTCTCGGTATCGGACTGGGCTCCGAAGAACTGATCCGCTCGCTTCCTCGGCCCCGACGCGGGGTCGAGGAAGCGACGATCGACCGCGCTGACGTCGGTAGGCGCAGGTGAAGCGATTGTGAAGGAGAGCTCATGCTAGGGGTCGTCGTACGGCGATTGATTATGGCCGTTCCACTGATGGGAGTGATCTCGCTCGTCGTGTTCGTGTTGAGCTCTCTCGCCGGTGGCAGCGTCGGACAGGCGATTCTCGGTCCGACAGCTTCTCCCGAGTCGATCGCTGAGCTCAACGAGAAGCTCGGCGCCGATCGGCCGGTCCTCGTGCAGTACGCGGATTGGCTTCGCAGTGCGGTCACCGGTGATCTCGGCACATCCGTGATCTCGGGACTCCCGGTGTCAGCGACGATCTCCTCTCGAATTCCGGTCACGCTCTCGCTCTCCGTCGGCGCGCTGCTGTTGGTCATCGTGCTCGGCGTGACCTTCGGAGCGGTCGCGGCGATTCGTGGGGGAGTCGGAGGGCGGCTGGCCGAGGTGCTCGCCATCCTGGGACGAGGCCTCCCCAGCTTCTGGCTCGCCCTGATCGCGGTGCTCCTGTTCGGTGTGACTCTGGCGTGGGTTCCCGTCTCCGGATACGTTCCGTTCGCCGATTCTCCGTCAGGCTGGCTTCAATCTCTGATCCTCCCGGTGCTTGTTCTCGGCGTCGGAGAGACGGCCCTGGTCGTGGTCGTGACAAGAGCGGAGATGATGTCAGCGATGCGCAGCGACTACGTCCGAAGCCTCCGGTCGAACGGGTACCCGTGGAAGCGGATCGTTTTCAAACACGTCGGCAAGAACGCAGCGGGGCCAGTGCTGACGATGGTCAGCCTGGTCTTCGTCAGCCTGCTCGGCGGAACCATTCTGATGGAGCAGATATTCGGTATGCCCGGCCTCGGCACGCTGATGGTGAGCGCAACCACCCAACATGATCTCCCGGTGATTCAGGGATTGGCAGTCTTCTACACGGCGATGGTCGTCGTCGTCTTCCTTGTGACCGATATCGCCACTGGATACCTGAATGCGAAAGTGAGGGCCCGATGACTGCACTCGTAGATGGACCGGCTGCGCGGGATGTGTCTCGGCGGGCAGCGGTGCGTAGCGCGGGATTCCTTTATCGGCTCGTCCGCGAGCCGATAGTCGTCGTCTGTGCTGCGGCCCTGTTGCTTGTCGTGGCCGCTTGCGTACTTGCGCCGTGGGTCGCTCCCTACGGCCCGTTGGAACAGGATCTGCAGAACACCCTCGGTGGGCCGTCTGCCGCCCATCTTCTCGGCACCGACCAGCTCGGCCGTGACATCCTGTCCAGGATCCTCTACGGCGGGCAGGTGACGCTGCTCGGAATCGTTCAGGCAGTGGCGGTGTGCACAGTGATCGGGCTTCCTCTCGGAATCGCCGCCGGAACGCTCGGTGGCTGGGTGGAGTCCGTGGCCATGCGACTGTGCGATCTCCTTCTCGCAGTGCCAGGACTGGTGATGCTGCTGGTGATCCTCGGCATCTACGGGAACAACGAGACCGCGGCGATGATCACACTCGGTGTGATCATGTCGCCCACGCTTGCGAGAGTCGTCTATTCGGCGACCATCGCGGTCCGTGAGGAGCTGTATGTCGCCGGTGCCCGGGTGGCGGGGCTGACGAGCCCTCAGATCATGCGCCGCCACGTCCTGTCGGGCGTGACAGGGCCGGCGCTGACGCAGATCAGCATTGTGGCCGCGGTCGCGTGTCTCGTCGAAGCGGGGATCGGCTACCTCGGGCTCGGGGTGGCGCCGCCGACTCCGAGTTGGGGGAACCTCGTGACGGATGCCCAGCAGGCGATGCCGATCGACGCGTGGATGCTCTTTCCGACGGGCGGGATCATCACCGTCGTCACCTTGAGTCTGACGCTGCTGGGCAACGGTATCCGCGATGCCTATATGGGAAGGTCCAGTGGCTCGACCAAGGCATTCAGCTGGCGAGCTCTCGCTGCTCGAGTTTCCAGGATTGTCGTATCGATGCCCGCCAGTGACGCACCGGTCGTCCAAAACGCGGTCCTGCGCGTGGATAACATGACGGTCAGCCTGCCGCGCGGTGAGGAGAGCGTGACGATCGTCGAGGCGGTGAGCTTCGAAGTCGGCGCCGGCGAGGCTGTCGCCATCGTCGGTGAGTCCGGATGCGGCAAGTCGATGACCATCTCGGGCGTACTCCGGGTTCTTCCGATGGGGGGATATGTGGAGTGCGCCTCGGTGTCGTTCAAAGGTGTGGAACTGAGCACCTTGACGGAGCGACAGATGAACGCCTATCGAGGGAGCGGCATCGCATTCATCTCCCAGGAGCCGATCTCGAGTCTTGATCCCGCGTTCACGGTCGGGCATCAGCTGGAGGAGGCAGTTCGGCTGCACCGTCGTGTCAGCAAGCGGGCGGCGCGACGGGTCGTCCTCGATCTCATGGCTCAGGTCCGCCTTCCCGATCCGGAGACCGTGGCCAAGAAGTATCCGCATGAGCTCTCAGGAGGCATGGCGCAGCGCATTGCGATCGCGCGAGCACTCGCCGGCGAACCGGAGCTCTTGATCGCAGACGAGCCGACCACGGCGCTCGACGTGTCTGTGCAGGGTGAGATCCTGGATCTGCTCCGAGACCTGCGGGAACAGACCGGGATGGCGCTCATCCTGGTGACTCACGACTGGGGTGTCGTGGCGGAGGCCTGCGATCGAGCTCTTGTGATGTACGCCGGGCAGATCATGGAAAGTGCGGACGTGCACTCGATCATCTCCCGACCTGCGCACCCGTACACCCGTGCTCTGCTTCGGTCGTCATCCGTCGGAGTCGCTCCCCGCGAGTTGCTCCCGGTCATCCCGGGCAGCGTGCCGCCGCCGGGGTCTTGGCCTGAGGGGTGCCGATTCGCGAGTCGGTGCGACCTCGCCGTTGATGCGTGTCGTACCGAGCCCATACCGCTTGTGGTGCTCGATGACGGTGCCCGTGCACGGTGCATCCGCTCGCATGTCGACGGATTGGTGACGGTATGAGTTCCTTGCTGGAAGTCCGCGATCTGTCGGTCCTGTACAAGGGGAGGGGACGACGAAAAGACAAGGTCGCGCTTGATGACGTCAGCGTCACCCTGAAGGAAGGTGAGACACTCGGCCTGGTCGGTGAGTCCGGTTCGGGGAAGTCGACTCTCGGAAACTGCGTTCTCGGACTCGTGAAGGCAGAAAAAGGAACCATCGCCTTCGACGGTCGCGATATCAGCGGAGCCTCACGCTCGGAGCGTCGCGCTCTCAGCACACAGATCCAAGCGGTCTTCCAGGATCCCTACACCTCGTTCAACCCGCACAGAACGATCGAGCAGAGCGTCGGCGAGACGCTCACCAATCTGCCGAGGATGCCGCGCGCCGAGCAGCGCGCGCGCATCATCGCGATGCTGGAGCGCGTCGGGCTCGATGAGTCTGCGATGACGAAGTTCCCCGCGCAGTTCTCCGGGGGGCAGAGACAGCGAATCTCGATCGCACGCGCACTGCTTCCGGAACCGAGGCTCGTGGTGTGCGATGAATCGGTGTCTGCGCTGGATCTCTCCGTCCAGGCCCAGATTCTCAATCTGCTGCTGGAGCTGCAGCGAGAGCGTGGAGTGGCGTACCTGTTCATCACACACGACCTGTCGGTCGTGCGGCATATGAGTACGCGTATCGCCGTCCTGGAACACGGTCGTCTCATCGAGGACGGAGAAGCCGGTGCCGTGACGGAGCAACCCACTCAGCCCTACACCCGTCGCCTCATCTCGGCATCTCTGAGTGCCGATGCCGAGCTGCAACGGGATCGTCGCGTCACCCGCAGGGCCGCGAACCGCCTGATCACCGACACGAGGGCAGACCGCATGACGGTTGCTGACGAAGTTCTTCGTGCCATGGAGCGTCAAGCGGTGACCGAGGCGCTGGCGCAACCGGTACCGCAGGCGACTGTCCTCACACGAGAATTGTCAATTCGTGCTGACGGCGTCGACGACGTCGGCAGTCTGATCGAGCTGCGAGCGAGCATCCTCGAACTCGCTCCTCGTACTTCGCAGTCCATGACGCCTGCCTCGGTGCTGACCCGTGTGCAGGAAGCACGGGCAGCGAGGTGCGCTGGCCTGTCGTCCGGTCCTTTCATCGGTCGACTCCGCGAACTGGCGGCTGCGATCGATACCCGTGACAGGGCACTCGCGCTCGCAGTCGTGAGTTCGCTCGACGGACCACCGGACAGCGAGACCTCCCCGAGCGGCGGAGACGGACCCGCTGCACGGACGGTCTAACAGCTATCCAGACAAAGACGAGAGGGAAGAGCGCCGCGCCATGACAGATGCGACAAAAGACACGGTCGAGCTCGAGTTGGTCGAACTCGATCACTGGGGAATGATCACCAACGACGAAGATCTGGCGAATACCACGCCTCGCGAAGACCTTGCCATGTACGAGTTGTCGGAGAACGACACAGGGTCGGAGTACCACCTGACGTCGGAGTCCCTTCCTCGCGACGGCGTCCCGGCAGGTAAGTACTTCCATGTCCGGTGGACAAGCCACACCGTGTATCCGGGGGTCACCAGCAGCGTCTACCTCTACCTGCCGCACGGCGCTGAGGAAGCAGATTCGGTCAACCTGGTGGTCTTCCTCGACGGACTCGACTACGTGGCCGAGAAGGTCCGCGCCACTACCGTCTTAGACAACCTGGTCCACAGCGGAGAGATCCCAATGACCGTGGGTCTGTTCCACAACCCCGGAGAGACGGGGCCCGGGTACCCGATCTACGGGGGAAACACGAACCGAGGTGTGGAGTACGACACGGTGAACGACAGCTTCGCCCGCTACCTGGTCGAGGAGCTACTGCCGGTCGTGCGCAGCAAGGTCGCACTCACCTCCGATCCGAAGGGGCGTGTGATCTGCGGGTTCAGCTCCGGTGGTGCCGGCGCCTTCACCGCCGCGTTCCATCGACCTGACCAGTTCGGGAACGTGATCTCGCATTGCGGGAGCTTCATCAGCATCCTCGGCGCGAACAACCTGCCCGGCATGGTCCGTCAGACGCCACGCAAGCCCATCCGTGTCTGGCATCAATCAGGCAGCCGCGACGTCGACATCATCTTCGGCAACATCCCGATCGCCAACCAGGACCTTGATGCCGCTCTGAAATATCGCATGTACGACTCGATGTACGTGTTCGGCACCGGGGGGCACACGCTCGCGCATGCCGGTGCCGTGCTTCCCCAGACGCTCCGCTGGATCTTTCGTGACCAGGTGGTCGAGCGATGAGCACGCATGCCGATGCCAAGATCGTGGCCGATCGCCCCGCGGAGGCGTCGGCGTCAGTCATCGTGGACTTCGATGTGCCTGTGCCGATGCGCGATGGAGTCATTCTCCGGGCAGACGTCTACAGCCCCGCTTCGGGAGGTCCGTGGCCGACTCTGGTGGTGCGCACCCCCTACAACAAGAGCGGCGCTGCAGACAATCTCTGGAATGGCTTCTCGCCCACGGAGGTCGCCCGCAGGGGATTCATCATGGTGATCCAAGACGTCCGCGGCCGATACGCCTCCGAGGGCGACTGGGCGCCGCTGCAGCACGAGAGTCTCGATGGTGCGGATACCATCACCTGGGCTGCCGGCCTGCCGCGTTCTACCGGGAGCGTGGGCATGTTGGGCGGAAGCTATTGCGGTCATACGCAGTGGCGGGCCGCGATCGAGCAGCCCCCGGCATTGAAGGCGATCACACCGCTGATGACGTGGTCCGAGCCGCGCGAGGCCCTCGTTGCGCGTGGCGGTGCGACTCAGATCACCGTGATCGCGTCCTGGTCGTTGTCCGCCGGATTCGACTGGTTGAGTCGTCAAGGGTTGGCTGAGGGCGAGCTTTCCTCTCGCATGCGGGCGCTGATCGACGATCTCGACTCGATCGAGGAGCACGGCTTCTGGCCGCTGCCCGCCGCGGATCTGCCGGTGCTTCGGCGACACCGCGCGCCGATGTTCGTCGACCCCCGATCTGCCACTGACATCGAGGCGACACAGCACATGCGCATCGCCGGGCGTCATTCCCGTGTGCAGGTTCCGAGCCTCAACACGGGCGGCTGGTACGACAGCTGCGTGCAAGGAACCATCGACGCCTTCGTGGCGATGCGCGAACACGGACGCGAGTCCCGTCTGATCATCGGACCGTGGACGCACGTGGATTTCGGAAGCCGGATCGGAGTGCAGGACTTCGGCATCATGTCTTCGCGAGACGCGGGCGTCCACCCGCACGGGAGCTGGAGTGACGAGGTGTTGGCATTCCTTCATCGTCACCTCACCTCCGACGAGGCACCGGAGCAGGGCTCGCCGGTCAGAATCTTCGTGATGGGACGCAATGTGTGGCGCGACGAGGAGGCCTGGCCGCTCGCGCGCGCCCGAGCCGAGCGCTGGAACCTGCAAGCGGACGGCACGCTGAGCACATCGGCACCGTTCGTCGAGGATGCCGCGAGCACGGTGATCTACGACCCGGCTGATCCGGTGCCCACTCGCGGGGGGCCGATCGGGGTCGGACCCGGACGGGGGCCTCAGGATCAGGCGACGGTCGAGGCGCGACCCGACGTGCTCGTCTTCACCTCGGACGTGCTCGAACAGGATCTCGAGGTCACCGGGCCCATCCGGGTGACGTTGCACGTGCAGAGCTCGGCCCCGTCGACCGACTGGATCGCGCGTCTGTGCGATGTGGACAACCACGGGCGATCGCTGAATCTGACGGACGGTATCCTGCGCGTCGAGCGTGGCGCGGATGAGGTCCAGAAGATCGAGATCGATCTGTGGTCGACGAGCAACGTGTTTCTCGCCGGGCATAGGATCAGAGTCCAGATCGCCAACAGCTGCTTCCCACGCTGGGACCGCAATCTGAACACCGGCAATCAGGACGGCGGAGACTTCGTGTCGGCGCGTCAGACGCTATTCCACGACGTTGATCGCGCATCCTTCATCACGTTGCCCGTTGTTCCCGAATCTTGACCCCCGGCTCGTCCCGAGCAGCGAAGCTTGCCGGGACGAGCACACGTGAGAGCGGCCGCCGAAGTACTCGGCGGCCGCTCTCGTAGCCGGGTCCAGTCCGCGCGCGGAATCCGCTACCGGACTAGCGCCACCGCTTCCGCCTCGATGCGCATCCCTGGCGTCCCGAACCGGGGAACCTGCACGATCACGCTGGCGGGTCGATTGTCCCCGAGGAACTCGCGGCGCAGGTCGGACAGCGACGCGACGTCGTCGATGTCCGTCAGGAAGATGGTTAGCCGCAGGATGTGACCAGGCGACGAACCGGCGGCATCCAGCACGCGCCGTAGCCGCTCGAAGACGAATCGGGCCTGGACCTCGAAGTCGTCGGACAAGAGATTCCACTCATCGTCCACTGGCATCTGCCCCGTGGTGTAGACGACCCCGTTGGCGGTGACCGCATCGGAGTAGAGCTGCGACTCCCGCGGCGGTGATGCGTTGATGTTCTTGCGATTCATGATGCTCCAGAGTGCTGTTTCGGCGTGAGGGCTGTCGGTGAAGGTCTCGCCGAACTCAGCGAGAGCCGGCTTCGACGTGGCGGTAGAAGTCGATGTGCTCGGGTGCCGGCGGGGTTCGGCCGAGAATGCTGTCCGCCGCTTTCTCCGCGATCATCATGACCGGAGCGTAGAGATTGGCGTTCGGAATGGAGGGGATCACCGAGGCATCCACCACACGCAGACCCTCGACGCCGTGCACGCGGAACGTGCGGGGATCGACGACCGACAGCTCGTCGGAGCCCATTTTGCAGGTTCCACACGGGTGGTAGGTGGTCTCTGCGTCCTGTGCCACCCAGTCCAGGATCTCTTCGTCCGTCTCGACCCCGGGACCCGGCGACAGTTCGCCGCCGTTGAACGATGCGAAGGCCGGTTGGTTCATGAGCTCTCGCGTCACGCGCACACCGTCGATCCACTCGCGACGGTCTCGCTCAGTGCTCAGATAGTTGAACTCCGCGACCGGTTGTTCGAGTGGGTCGGCGCTGCGCAGGGTAATGCGACCTTTGGACTCAGGCTGCTGCGGGCCGAGATTGATCTGGTAAGCGTGCGGCGTCGGAGCCGGTGTTCCGTCGTTGCGCACGCCGAGCGTGAGCATCGTGAGCATCAGGTTCGGGATAGGGGCGTCGTCGAAGGAACGCACGAATCCGCCGCCCTCGAAGTGGTTGGACGCGGCGGGCCCCTTCTTCCCGAACAACCAGCGCAGGCCCGTCAGCGGGTACGTCCACTTCTTGACCACGCTCTGGTTCGAGACCGGACGCTTGCAGTCGAACATGATGAACGCCTCCAGGTGATCCTGGAGATTCTCGCCGACGCCGGGAAGATCGGCGACGACGTCGATTCCGAGTCGCTGCAGGTCCGCCGCCCGGCCCACTCCCGAGAGCTGGAGCAGTTGAGGGGAGTTGTACGCACCGCCACTGAGGATGGTCTCCGCGCCGCGGACGATCTGTCGCGCACGGGATCGGCCCCGTCGGACGAACTCCACGCCGACCGCGCGCTGGTTCTCGAAGACGATGCGCGTGACCTGAGCGCCGCTGATCACCGTCAGATTCTTTCGGTGCTTCACCGGGGCGAAGTAGGATCGGGCGGCATTGTGGCGCTCGCCGTCCTCGATGTTCGAGTCGAACGAGGCGAATCCCTCCTGTCTGTACCCGTTCACATTGTCGACGACTTCGTAGCCGGACTGCCGAGCGGCGTCGAAGAGCGCATCGAAGAGCGGGTTGCGCTTCCCGTCATGGTGATGCTGGTGCACGGGGATCGGCCCCGTTCTCCCGCGGTATGAGCCGCTCGGGTCAGACCCGTGGAAGGCCTCGATCCGCTTGAAATAGGGGAGCACGTGCGCATAGTCCCATTCCGTGGCGCCGGTCTCGCTTGCCCACCGGTCGTAGACGAGAGGGTTGGCGCGCTGGTAGAACATCCCGTTGATCGAGCTGCTTCCACCCATGACCTTGCCGTGATAGTGGTCGATGCGACGGCCGTGGAGTCCAGGCTCAGGCTCCGATTTCGTGCGCCAGTCGTACAGAGGGTGGCCCATGAGGAACAGGAACGCCGCGGGTACTCTGATCGGCACATCGAACCAGGAGTACCTGTGCCCTGCTTCGAGGACGAGGACCTTGTTGGCTGGGTCCTCACTGAGCCGGTTGGCGAGCACACAGCCGGCGGACCCTCCTCCAACGATGATGTAGTCGTAGGTATCCACCTTCATTGCCTTCTCCTCTCGTCCGTCCTCGGGGTGGCGTAGCTGCGGCACGACGCTCGAGAATCGGAGATCTGCACTCACACTGCTCGTCCCGGGCCTCGAGTGGTCTTGGGATCTTTACGAATAGGGCGATTCGTCGTGAGTGATGGTCCGATGGTCAGAGGTCGTCGTGTCGCATCTCATATTCTTCGCGGGGTTCGGAATTTCTCCAACGCCGGCGTCGTCGACATCTGTGGACAATGAAGAAGGTCGATGTCGGAGCGGCATCACCCGCTGCGAGCGGATGACCCGACGAGGCACGGTCCACTCCAGTGCGACCGGATTCGTACACGACGAGGAGATTGTGATGACCCAGACCATCGAGACCCTGCTCACCTTTACGGAGCCCTATTCCGGCGTCGAGGAAGACCAGACCGCTTCCGAAGTGGTCAACCCCGCATCCGGAGAGATCATCGCACGGTTCCCGGTCGCCGGAGCCGATGAGGTGGACGCTGCGGTCGCTCGCGCCACGGTCGCCTTCGCGTCGTGGGGACACACCACCCCCGCCGAGCGCGCTGCCGTGCTGCTGAAGATCGCCGATGCCGTGGAGCGCGAGACCGAGGAGTTCGCAGCGATCGAGAGCCTCAACGTCGGGCTTCCCATCGCCGATGTGCGTGACTTCGTCGTGCCGACGGTCGTCGATGTCCTCCGGTTCTTCGCGGGGGCGGCTCGGATCTCCACGGTGCCGGGAGTAGATGAGTACGACGGAGAGAGCACCTCCTGGGTTCGCCGTGAGCCGCTCGGAGTCGTCGGACTGATCACCCCGTGGAACTATCCACTCCTGATGGGGGCCTGGAAGATCGCGCCGGCGCTCGCCGCGGGAAACACCCTCCTGCTCAAGCCTGCTACCGTCACGCCGTTGAGCACGATCAAGCTGGTCGAGATCGCAAACCGCTTCCTTCCCGAGGGCGTCGTCAACCTGATCCTCGGGAGCGGAGCCGCGGGGACCGCGATGGCCGAGCACCCCGGCATTCGAAAGATCGCCTTCACCGGGGCGACCTCGACCGGAAAGTTCGTGGCCTCGGTCGCAGCCAAGACGGTGAAGAAGGTCGGACTCGAACTCGGAGGGAAGGCGCCCGTCCTGGTCTTCGCGGACAGCCCGATCCGTGAGACGGCGCGGGATCTCGTGATGGGCGGCTATTCGGGCGCTGGTCAGGACTGCACCGCCGCCTGTCGGATCATCGTCGAAGAAGCCGTCTACGAGGAGTTCGTGGAGGCCTACTCCGAGGAAGTCAGCAAGCTGGTGCTCGGGGATCCTGCAGACTCGGCCACGACGCTGGGACCGGTGATCTCCGAGAAGCAGATGGTATCCGTGCTCGGGTTCATCGAGCGCGCCCGCGCGGCGGGCAATACGGTCAAGCTGGGAGGGAAGCGCGCCGATCGGGCCGGCTGGTTCATCGAGCCGACCGTGATCACCGACGCCGCCCAGAGTGACGAGATCATCCAGAGCGAGGTCTTCGGACCCGTCGTGACGATTCAGTCCGCCGGCAGCGACGACGAGATGCTGCAACTCGCGAATGACGTGAACTTCGGACTCTCCGCAAGCGTGTGGACCACGAATCTCGCTCGAACGCTGCGGTTCAGTCGCGAGCTGCACTTCGGCACCGTCTGGGTCAACCAGCACACCCCGAACGTGTCCGAGATGCCCTTCGGGGGTTACGGCGAGTCCGGTTACGGCCGCGAGCTCTCGTTGCACGGGCTGGACGAGTACTCGCAGCTGAAGCACGTGATGGTCAAGCCCTCGGTCTAAGCCCCATCGAACGACGGAGAGATACAATGACCACGTATTCGCACGTACCCTCTGCGATGTCCGCAGTCCAGCTGACCGGTCACGGAGGGCTTGACCGTCTGGTGTACCGAACTGACGTTGCCACACCGAGCGCGTCCGTCGGTGAGGTGCTGGTCGAAGTTCGAGCGTGCGCGCTCAACAACACCGAGATCAACACACGAACCGGGTGGTATGACCGGGTGGTCGAGGAGTCGGTCTCCGAAGAGCTGGGACGGTCGGGCAGGAAAGACGACGCGGGCGCGACATGGAACAGCACAGCCATGTCGTTCCCCCGGATCCAGGGAGCGTCGGTCGCAGGCCAGATCGTCGCCGTCGGCGAGGGGGTCTCGTCCGCACGGATCGGGACCCGAGTGCTCGTCGATCCCTCCGTTCGCGACGCGAGCCTGCCGCGTCGGGCGCAGATCACCGAGTACCTCGGTGGTGACCGGGATGGTGGCTTCGCCGAGTACGTGTCGGTCCCCTCGGAGAATGCTCACGCGGTGCGCAGCAACCTGAGCGACATCGAGCTCGCGACGTTCCCCTGCTCGTACGACACGGCCGAGGAGATGCTCGCGCGCACCCAGCTGGATGCCGGCGAGACGGTTGTCGTGACGGGCGCCGCTGGCGGCGTCGGCACGGCGACGATCCAGCTGGCGCGTGCGCGAGGAGCGCGCGTGATCGCCATCGCGAGCGCGCCGAAGGAATCACGACTGCGTGCTCTGGGAATCGACGGCTTCGTGGATCGACAGGCGTATGATCTCGTCGCTGTGGTCGCAGACCTCGTCGGGATGCGAGGCGCGGACGTCGTCATCGACGTGGTGGGGGGAAGCATGTTCGAGAGCCTGCTGCTCATGCTTCGGCGCGGTGGACGGTACGCCTCTGCTGGTGCGATCGGTGGACCGATCAGCCGAATCGACCTGCGTGAGCTGGTTTACAAAGACCTGGAGATGCACGGGATCACGAACCCGAGCGCGGAGACCTTCATACGGCTGATCGGCCTGATCGAATCCGGAGAGATCAAGCCGTTGGTGGAGTCCGTCTATCCACTGTCCCAACTCCGTGCCGCTCAGGAGAGCATGCTCACCCGATCGCACATCGGCAAGATCGTCGCGGTCCCGGATCGGCTCGCCGAAGGGGCGCTCAAGGGCTGAGATCTCCGGATGCGCGCCCGTCGGCGACGAACCTCGGCGCCTTGTCGACGGTGAGCTCGGGGACGGGCGCGCTCCATTTCTCCACCTCGATCAGGGCGTGCTGAGCGGTGGTCCCCTGAGAGAGTCGTGATGCGGGGAGGTCGGCACTCAGAACGTTCGGATTCCCGTGCCGGCAGAACGATGGGTCGGCGGGATCGGGGTCGTACCAGGCACCTGTAGACAACTGGACGATGCCCTCGCGCAGAGCGTCGGAGACCTTCAGGCCGGCGAGGCAGGAGCCTCGGGCATTGAAGAGCCGGACCACGTCGCCGTCCTGAAGTCCACGCTGCCGCGCATCCGATGGATTCATTCGAACGGGCTCTCGGCCATGGATCTTGCTCGATTGGCTCGTGCTGCCGACATCCAGTTGACTGTGGAGCCTCGTCTTCGGCTGGTTCGAGATCAGATGGAGGGGATGTACCGCGTCGGCAGTGCCGAGCCACTCCCGCGGCTCGAGCCACACAGGGTGGCCTGGGCAGTCGTCGTAGCCGAAGGAGTCCACGGTCTCAGAGAAGATCTCGATCAGGCCGGAGGGCGTTCGCAACGGGTGGGCGACGGGGTCGTCCCTGAACGCCGAGAGAAGAACCTGTCGTTCGTCGATCAGCGGGATGTCGATGTGTTCACTCGCCCAGAAAGCATCGAACTCCGGCAGTTGCACACCGCGGGACGAGAGGCGCTGCTGCCATTCCTCGTAGAGGTGGCTCAGCCATTCCTGCGAGGTTCTCCCCTCGGAGAAGGGCGTCCGCATGTCGAGTCGCATCTCGAGCTCGGCGAAGATCGCGTAGTCGTCCTTCGCCTGCCCGGCAGGAACCGTCAGTGCCGGCATCGGAAAGAACTGCGGATCGTTCCTCCCTGCTCCGTAATCGTCGCGCTCGATCGACATGGTGGCCGGCAGAACGATGTCCGCGTGCCTGGCTGTGCTCGTCCAATGCGTCTCATGGACGATCACCGTCGAGGGTTTCTGGAACGCGCGACGGAACTTCGCCAGGTCCTGGTGATGATGGAAGGGGTTCCCGCCGACCCAGTAGATGAGATCGATGTCGGGGAATGTGACCTCGCGGCCGTTGAACGGAATGGTCGTGCCCGGCTCGAGCAGCATGTCGGAGATCCTGGCGACGGGGATGTATCGCGGCTCCGGGTTCCGCCCCTGCGGGAACGACGGAGGACTCGACACGCGTCGAGCGAGTCCCACATCCGCTGATGAGCCATAGCCGTGCTGGAAGCCGCCTCCGGGGAGGCCGATCTGGCCGAGCATCGCCGCGAGCGTGACCCCCATCCAGATCGGCTGCTCGCCGTGGTCCTGACGTTGCATCGACCAGGAGAGGTTGATCATGGTACGGCTCCTCGCCATCCGTCTGGCGAGTCCGAGGATAGTTGCAGCATCGATGCCGGTGAGCCCCTCGGCCCACTCGGGACTCTTCGCAATGCCGTCCACGCTGCCGCGCAGGTATGGGAGAAATCGCTCATAGCCGACCGTGTATCGGTGGATGAACTCGAGGTCGACGGCGTTCTCGGCATCGAGAACATAGGCGAGGGCGAGCATCAGGGCGGTGTCGGAGCCCGGTCGGGGAGCGATCCATTCACTTGATGCCTCGTTGAACGCATCATCGCGGATCGGAGTGATGTCGACGAAGTGGCAGCCGCGTGCACGAGCGTCGACGATTCCCTTTCGCGTCGTATGGCGCCCGATCCCACCGGGGCCCACTGCGGAATTCTTCTCCGACAAGCCTCCGAACGAGATGAAGAGCTCCGTGTGCTCCGCGATGACCTCCCACGTCGTCCCGCTCATCATGACGTCGGCGGGGGACGTTCCGATGACGTGCGGAAGGATCGCGCCGGACGTGCCGTAGCTGTAGTCGCCGACCGCCGAGACGTACCCGCCCAGACAGTTCAGGAACCTGTGTACTTGGCTTTGACCGTGGTGGAAGCGCCCAGCGCTCGACCACCCGTACGATCCTCCGTAGACGGCGGAGGATCCGATATCGGAGTACACGCGATTCAATTCGCCGGCTACCAGAGCGAGGGCTTCGTCCCAGCTCACCTCGACGAAAGGCTCGTCCCCGCGACCGGTGCCGCCCGGGCCGCGTTGCAGCCAGCCTTGACGCACCGCAGGCCGCAGCACGCGGGTCGGATGATGCTGGCTGGTCGCGACGTTGTCGATGATCCGGCGCGGGTCGGGGTCCTTGCTCCATGCGCGCGTGGACAGCGACTTCCCGTCGGATTCCGCTTCCAATACTCCGAAGTGGGTGAGGTGCCGATATCGCATCCGTCGCAGGTCCCGTCGTCGTCGCGTGAGAGCTGGCGGGCGCGCAAGCGCCCGCCGCTGATTCGACTATGCCTCAGGGCGAGGTGCGCCGACCGTTGTGGGATTCACCAACCCCATTTTCTCCGCTGGAGTATTACCAATGGTTGCCAAGTGTGACGCTCTTTACGGTTCAGACAAGGCTCGCGCAGCTGTATCTCCCGAAATCTCAGCTGCAACCGCCGCGCTGCGCAGTGGCAGCACACCCGAATCAGTGATGAACCGATCGTAGGAGAAGAAATGGCTACAGGATCGAAGACCACCACGAAATGGCTTGCAACGTTCGCGACCGGACTCATCGCAACCAGCATTCTGGCTGGTTGCACTCCGCAGGAGGCAAAGGGGCCGGCCACCGATGCGGTGGACGCAGACACCGCCGCCGCCCTCGAATCCGAGGGCACTATTCAGTTCGCGACACTGGGTGATCTCGAGCAGGATATTCAGGCGAATCTGATGACCGAGGTCATCAATGAGCTGGGAGGTGACGCGGAGGTCCTCCAGAGCGCCATCACCGAGACGATGGCCGCCATGTCGAAGGGCGAGCCCATCGTCTCGATGGTCTTCTGGAGATGGCAGACGCCGGATCTCTGGAACAAATACGTCGAGGAAGAAGGCACGGCCGTAGAGATCGGGACGACGGACTACGTCGGCGAAGAGGGGTGGTATGTCCCCACCTACGTCATCGAAGGTGACGAGGAGCGCGGTATCGAGGCCGCGTGCCCGCAACTCCCCGATTGGGAAGCGCTCAATGAGTGCACCGGCGTCTTCGCGACAGCGAAGACCGGCGAGAAGGGCCAGTACATGTCCGGCGCGGAGTCCTGGGCATTCGCATACGGCGATCCGCAACGCATCGAGAACCTCGATCTCGACTACGAGATGGTGTTCGCCGGGTCGGAGGCCGCGCTCTACGCCTCTTTGACCAGTGCCTACGAACAGGGAAAGCCCTGGTTGGGACTCATGTGGCGGCCGAACTATCTCACGCAGAAGTACGATCTGACGCGCGTCGAGTTCCCTGAATATTCAGAGGAATGCTGGGGTGAAACTTACGCGTGCCAGTGGCCGGAGACCACCATCTACCAGGTGGCGTCTTCCATCGTCGAGAAGGACCACCCCACGGCCTGGGGGATTCTCCAGAACTACGACCTCAACAACGAGCAGCTCCAGGAGATGCAGTTGCTGGTCATCGATGACGGTCTCACCCCCAAGGAAGCCGCTCAAGCGTGGATGGAGGACAACCGCGAGGTCTGGACCGGGTGGCTGTGACGGGCATTCGAGATCTCCATCTGTGAAGCAACGGGGCGGACGTGACGATCGGGCCTCGTCCGCCCCTCACGCTCTCTCCCTCAGCGGCGCAGTCACGGCTCGCTCGAATGTCCGACCTTGAGAGGAAGCCATCTTGGCGAACCACATCGACACCAAAACCCGCTCCCTCACGTACGCACTCGTAGCTGCGCTGGCACTCCTCGCCGTCGGCCTGACGGTGTGGGGGCCCAAAGAGTTTCCGGTGCAGTTCAGAATCCCGTTCGGCCAGGTCTTCGAGGAGGCATTCTCGAGCTTCGCAGAGGGAGCCCCCTGGGCCTATGAGCCCCTTGCCGACTTCCTTCAGGAGATGTTCGAAACGCTCCTGAGCGTCCTCAGCTCGATCTCGCCCGTCATTCTCAGCGCTGCGATCGTTCTGGGCCTCGCGTACTTCCGAGGCATTCGGCTGGCCTGCCTCGCTGGGGTCCTCTTCGCCTGGGTCGTGCTCGCCGGGCTCTGGGACTACACCATGCAGACCATCGCGTTCATGGCGGTGGCGGTGGCGGTGGCGTTCATCCTCGGAATTGCGGTCGGGCTCGTCGGGTCTATCGGTCCGCGCAGCAATGCGGTGGTGCGCGTGGTCCTGGATGCCATGCAGGCCTTCCCGGCCTTCGCCTACCTGGTCCCGGTCGTCTTCCTCTTCGGCACCGGCAATGCGGCTGCTCTCGTCGTCACGGTCATCTGGGCGATGCCGCCGCTCGCGAGAATGACGAGCGTCGGGCTGAGGAACGTATCGCCGGATACCGTCGAGTCGGCCATCTCGCTCGGAACGGGGCGGCGCAGGATGCTCTTCGACGTCAAGCTGCCTATGGCCGCACCGAGCATCCGAGCCGGCAGCAATCAGATGATCATGTACGGGATCAGCATGGCCACCATGGCGGCCCTCGTCGGCGCATCGGGGCTCGGCGCACCGATCTGGAGCGGATTGAACAGGCTCGCTCTCGGGGACGCGCTCCAGGCGGGAATCGCGCTCGTACTGTTCGCCATCATCGTCGACAGGGCGACGTCGGCACGCCCCGCGAAGATCGTTGCGCGAGCCACTGCTGATGACCCGGGCATCGTGCAGCGGATACTGCGATTCTTCGCTCCGCCATATGGACGCGCTCAGATCTATCTGGCCATCTTCCTTCTCGTGGTTGTCGCATCGCAGGTGTTCCGCGGTCCGTGGCAGTACTTCTCAGAACCGCCCTGGGGAACCGTCATCCGCCTCCGCCAACCGGTCGAACAAGTGGTGATCTGGATCACGACGGTGTGGGGGCCGTTCCTCGAGGGCGCGAGCGGCGTGGTGCAGGTGTACGGCCTCAATCTGCTCGGGAGCATCTTCGCCGTAACGCCCTGGATCCTGGTCGTCGCGATCACGGCGATCCTGGGAGTGCTCACGGTCGGGCGACTGCAGGGCCTCGTTCTCGGACTGGGCGTCTTCCTGATCGGTTGCCTGGGCATGTGGGACTCCGCGGCGCTCACGATGTCGGTCATTACCGTATCGCTGGCGCTGGTGATCCTCGTCGGATTCCCCCTCGGCGTGCTCATGGCGCTCAACGACAGAGCAGCCGCGATTCTGCGTCCGATCCTCGACGTCATGCAGACCCTCCCGATCTACCTGCTGGTCATTCCGGCCGTCATGCTGCTGGGAGTCGGAGAAGTCGCCGCGGTGCTCGCCACGTTCATCGCGGCGGTGCCGCCGATGATCCGCTTCACGAACGCAGGATTGCGCGAAGTGGACAGCGAGGTCGTCGAGGCGGCCCAGATCTCGGGCGCCACCCCCGGGCAGATCCTTCGTCAGGTTCGGATCCCGATGGGGATCCAGACCATCATGGTCGGTCTGAATCAAGCATTGCTGCTCGCCTTGGCCATGGCCGTCGTGAGCGCCATGATCGGAGCCCCGGGTCTCGGGGCGAACATCTTGACAGCGGTGAACCGGGCGCTTCTCGGCCTCGGCATGGAGGCGGGCCTTGCGATGTTCCTGCTCGGCGTCGTTCTCGACCGTCTCTTCAACGGCGCTGCGAAAGTCGCCGCGTCAGCCCAGCATTCGCCCAGCAAGTAGGAGTGAGGAAGAACAATGTCGCAGCAAATTCGGTTCCCGCTCACCGGCCGCATCCGCATCCCGACGGAACAGATCCGTCTTCCTGGCGCTGATCCCTCGGTCCCGGGGTCGACCATCAAGGTCCGTGACCTGTGGAAGATCTACGGACCGCATCCCGCACGTGCGCTGGAGCAATACCAGGCAGGCGCGGAGAACGTGCCGGACCACATGACCGCGGTCCGCGGCGTGTCCTTCGAGGTCCAACCCTGCGAGACGTTCGTGGTGATGGGGTTGTCGGGGAGCGGGAAGTCCACCCTGATCCGATGCATCTCGCGACTGATCGAACCCACGGCGGGACAGGTGGAGATCGATGGTCGGGATGTGATCGGTCTTTCGCGGAAGGATCTCTCCCAGCAACGTCGCGAGGACTGGGCGATGGTGTTCCAGCACTTCGGCCTTCTCCCTCACCGTCGTGTCCTTCAGAACGTCGCCTACGGTCTTGAGGTGGCCGGCGTTCCTCGCCGTGAGCGCGAGGAGCGGGCCGACCAGATGGTTCAACTCGTGGGGCTCGCAGGTGCCGAGAATAAGTACCCCAGTGAGCTGAGCGGTGGCATGCGCCAGCGCGTGGGTTTGGCCAGGGCGCTTGTGCAGAACCCGCGCCTCCTCCTCCTGGACGAGCCGTTCAGCGCACTCGATCCCCTGATCCGCACCGACCTGCAGGACGAACTCATGCGTCTCGCGCGAGCCGGCAGCCAGACTTCTGTGTTCATCACCCACGACCTCTCAGAGGCGCTGAAGGTGGGAGATCGCATTGCCATCATGCGCGACGGAGTTCTCGTGCAGGTGGGCACCCCGGAGGAGATCGTCCTGAAGCCCGCGGATGACTATGTCCGACGTTTCGCCGTCGAAGCTCCCCGAGCGAAGGTCGTTCGCGCTGAGACCATCGCCCGCAGGATGCCTGAGATCTCGGCGGACCTCTCCGGCGGCGCAGCGCTTTCGGCGTTGGCGCAACAGGGTGCGGCTGCAGCCATCGTGCGTCCCGACGCCCGTGCGCCGTTCGTCGTGACCGTGCTCGACCTCCTTGCGCCCGAGAACTCGGAGCGCAGCGTCGGATCGCTCGAGCTCTCGAGCGCGACAGTTCAGGGCGACACCCTCCTGGATCTGGTCATGCGGAAACTCACCGAGACGGGTCGCCCCGTGATCGTGGCCTCCGCGTCGGGTGAGATCTTGGGGACGGTCGATGACGCCGGGGCTGTCGAGGCTCTTGCCACCACCGTTGCGGGCAGCTGATCAGCCACAGCGAACGCAGAGATGAGGCCCGGATCGAAAGATCCGGGCCTCACCTCCTGTGCTCTAGCGGGAGAAGGTCACGTTGCGGTCCATCCGCCGTCGACTGCGAGAACCTGTCCATTCACGTACCCGGCTCCTTCGGAAGCGAGGAAGACGACGACCGCGGCGACTTCGCTGATCAGGCCGGAGCGCTTCGCGGGGATCAGGAAGTCGAGCAGCTCGGGGCTGGACACGCCGATTCCGCGCTGCTGCGAGGAGACGAGGTCTCCCAGGATCTCTTCCGAGGTGGCCCGCAGGTTCGTCCGGATCACTCCCGGAGCGACGACATTCGCCGTCACGCCGGACGGGCCGACATCCACGGCAAGCCGTCTGGTCATGCCTTCGATGCCGGCCTTGGATGCGGCGTAGGAGATCCCGTCTGCCGCACCGCGCTGGCCCGCGACGGAGCCGACCGTGATGATCCGGCCGGACTTCTGCTCGGTCATGTGCTGTGCCGCTACGCGGGATCCGTAGAAGGAGCCGGAGAGGTTGATGGCGAGGACCTTGCTCCACAGTTCCGGAGACGTCTCGAGGACGTCTGCGTATCCGTCGAAGATCCCCGCGGAGTTCACCCAGACGTCGAGACTGCCGCCCTCGGCCACGATGTTCTCCGCGAGCCGCTCCAGCGCGGCGATGTCGGTGACGTCGACGACCTGCGTCCGCAGCTGCGCGGTATCGGGCAGATCGGTCTCCGTCTCACGCAGTCGTTCCTCCGAGAGGTCCGTCGCCCAGACGGTGTAGTCCGCCGCGAGGAGGGCTTCGACGATGCCTCGGCCGATACCGGAGCCCGCCCCTGTCACAACTGCATTCCTGTTCGTCATAGCCGTCAGCGTATGCCGATGCGCGTCGCGCTGGCGTCGTGGTAATTGATATCGGTGATGGCGATCGTATGAATAGTTACGAGGCGGGCTTCACCGATGTCCTCGAAACTTGGGGAAGGGGAGGCGTCAGGTCTAGTTCGCACGCCGCATCCCGAACGCAGGACTCCACGCAGGTCTGCGATGGAGCGGGAGTCGGCAGCGGTTCATACTCGAAGGTAAGGACCGACGCGCGACCAGCATGAATGAACGGAGCCGCTAGATGATTCTGGACAAGGCCGATGTCGTCGTCGTGGGCGGCGGGATCGTGGGTATCTCGACCGCGTACTTCCTCGCATCCAAGGGGCATAGCGTCGTCGTGGTCGAAGCGCGCGAGATCGCGTTCGGTGCGTCAGGCCGGAACATGGGTTTCCTCCACATGCATAATCGGGCGGCCGGCTACCAGCTCGAGTTCTCGCGGGCGGGCCGGGCCCTCTATGACGGTTTCTCCGACCTGCTCGGACCCAGCTTCGAATACCGCGCCAATGGTGCGATGACCTACTTCTTCACAGACGATCAGAAACAGGTCTTCAAGGAGTTCGTCGAGATGCGTCAGGGCCAGGGCGTCGCGATGGAGCTGCTTGATGCTCAACAGGCTCATGATGCGGCGCCGATACTGCCGCCGAACGTCATCGGAGCCACGTTCTCACCGGAGGATGGACAGATCCGAACCCCGAAGTTCGTGCGGGCGCTCGCTCAGGAGTGCATCCGGCTGGGTGTGCGGATTCGGGAGAACAACCCGGCGCTCGGTCTTCTGCGATCCGGAGGCGTCGTGAAGGGCGTACGCACACTTTACGGAGACATTCCCGCAGACCGGGTCGTGTGGTGCGGAGGCGCTTGGAGCACGATGCTCAGCGCAGAAGAGATCGAAGTTCCGATCAAGACCGAACGTCTCGGCGGAATCATGCTGGGAGAGGTCGAGGAGCACCTCGACAAGATCCTGAACGGTCCTCTCGCCGTCAAGCAGTACTCCTTCTACCGAGAGCTCCCGAGCTACAAGGATGAGTACTTCACCGAGCCGTATGAGGACCCGAGCCAAGGAATCGAGCACCTCGAAGTCGTCTCCAAGACCGAGAACGGGAACCTGTTCATCGGCTGCCCCATGGACTATCCGGACCAGCTGGATGACAGGATGCCGTTGAGTGGACTGAAGATGGCCATCGACGCGCTTCTGCAGACCTTCCCCAACTACGCGTCCCTGGGGGTCGAACGTGCATGGACGGGCCTGATCCCGGCGACTGCCGATGCGATGCCGATCCTCGACGAGGTGGATTCCGCGCCGGGGCTGGTGATCGCCACCGGGCACGTCTTCGGCAACCTGGCAGGCCCCATCACGGGCAAGCTGGTCGCCGAGCTGATCTCGGAAGAGACCTTGAGCCTTCCGATCGATGAGCTCGCGCTCGACAGGCCGGCCCTCGCGAATCCCGACGGTGTAATCCGCTGGTAACGCGCGAGACGATAAAGGGGGCGCCGCTCGAGAATCTTCTCGGGCGGCGCCCCCTTTAGACGGCGAAGCGTGCGGATCAGTCGGCCGTCCAGGCATCCGCCAGCGCGGTGAGGGTCGGGAACCAGACGTCGTCATACGCGGCCACGTGCTCAATGAACGCCTCGAGCATCAGGAGATTGTGAGCGCGCCCGATCGTCTGGGGGTGCAGAGTGATCGTCATCGCACCACCGGGGTGACGCTCGCGCCCGAAGGTGAACGTCTTGATCCAGCGGTCGAGCACGGCATCGTTGCTCTGCATGAGAGGACTGCCGTTGAACGATTCGAGCTCCGGGAAATCGTCGAGAGCCCAGTAGACCGGCAGTTCGACGATCGACGACGGCCCGGAGAAGACGTTCGCGGACTCCCGATTCAGCTCGGTGACGATGCGCGGATGGTATGGATCGAAGTCACGCCCCATTAGAGACGAGTCCCACCGGAACCCCAGCTCCTCCAGGAGCGAGATGGTGTTGATCGTGATGTCGAGAGCGGGGGAGCGGTAGCCGCTCGGCGTCCTGCCGATGAGTGCGGAGTGGAGCTCGAGCTGCAGCTCGAGGAGCCGCCGCTCCTCGTCTTTCTCCAGCTTGGGAACGTACTCGTGATAGACGCCGTGCGCGGCGATCTCGTGGCCGGCCTCCACCACCGCCGCCACAGCATCCGGGAAGGTCTGCATCGTGTGGGTCGGGACGCACCAGGTGGTGGTGATCCCGGCGTTCTTGAAGGTCTCGAGCAGCCGTGGTGCTCCGACCAGCGCCCCGAACTCCCCGCGCGAGAGATTGGTTTGGGACGTCGACCTGAAGGTTCCCGTCCAGACGCTCTGTGCGTCGAAGTCGGGGCTGAGGACAACGGCGAATCTTTTTCCTTCGGGCATGAGGATCGGCATGTTGTCTACCGCTCAATCCAGCGCAACTGCAGCGTTCTTGAAGAGCATGACGGCCCACTCTCCGCGCTGACAGACGTGTCCGTCCTGATTGACGATCTCGACCTCTGAGAGAGCGATCCCTCGATCGGTGTTCGAGGAGGAGGGTCTCAGATCTGAGATCACCTCGCGGACATGGACGGTGTCGCCGATGAAGATGGGCGCCGACATCTTCCAGCGATTGATTCCCAGGAAGGCCACCGCAGATCCCATCTTCCATCCCAGACGCATCTCGAGCCCGAAGGCCAGTGCGAGCGCTCCCGGCCCGTGCAGGATGCGCTGGCCGAACTGCGAGAGCTTGGCATACTCGGCGTTCGTGTGCAGAGGATGCATATCGCCGGTCCACGTGGCGAAAGTGACGATGTCGGACTCCGTGATGGTTCGACCCTCGGACTTCCAGCTGGTGCCGATCTCAAGGTCGTCGAAGTACCTGATCATCGGGTTGGCCGTAGCGACTGACGTCATGTCACATTCCTTTGTGTGTCTTCGAAAAGCATCCCTAGGATGCTCAAGTTACGGAAGCCTCACTGCGGCACGCACTGTGAACAACCTCAAGCCGGTGTCGATCTGTCGTGAAAGTTCCAGCGCATCGGGTCGTCGCGCGCAGCACCATTGAGATGGTCGAAGACGGTCCGAGCGCAGATGCCGGCCGAGATTCGCGCGATCACAGGTGGCAGCCACGACGGCGTCGCCGCCACGGAGGTGTAGTCATGGGAGCAGAGAAGTACTGGCAAACCAACGTCAGTGTGCTGTCCGAAGGGGGGGTGGGCATCCGAGGCTTCTCACTCACCGAGCTCATCGGCGGGGCCGGATTCACGGAATCCGTGTTTCTCCTGATTCGAGGCATTCTCCCCACCCCTGGTCAGGCCAGAGCGCTCGACGCGATCCTGAACGCGGTCCTCGACTACGGGCTGGAGAAGCCGGGTACGGTCGCCGCTCGCTACGCCGTGTCGGCGAACCCGTCGATGGCCGTCGGGCTCGCAAGTGCTTGCCTCGCAGTCGGCGAGAATACGCTGGCGACGGAGTTCACCGGTCGATTCATCCGCGACACCCACGCGGAATTCTTCGCTTCCGGACTCGGCATCGCCGATTTTGCTCGCCTAAAGGTCGATCAGATCCGCCGAGAAGGGAAGAGGATTCCCGGCTTCGGGCATCCGACATTCCGTTTCGTCGATCCCCGCGCCGCGAAGATCCGCACGATCGCCGTAGCCGAGGGGCTCTGGGGCGAGCGCGCAGAGGTGTACGAAGCTGTGCACAGGGCATTCGTGGAGATTCCCGGCAAGGAACATTTCTGCATCAATGATGTCGGCGCAGTAGCCGCCGTCATTGACGCGCTCGGATTCACGCCGGAGGAAGGAACGGGTCTCGCCGTGCTATCGACGATGCCCGGGTTGATCGCGCACATCTCGGAAGAATTGCAAGCGCGCGTGCCGATTCGCATCGTGCCTCGCGAGGACGTCGACTACGACGACAGCCTCGGAATCAGGAGCGATCTCGCTGCTGCTCGACGAGACCTGGGATGGACCATAGCGGACATCGCATGATCTCCTCCCTCCCCCTCACCCAACGAAAGGACATTCCGTGAAGACCGCAGTCACCGAAAGATTCGGTATCGAGCACCCCATTTTCTCAGCCGGCATGGCGCGCGTCGCGCAAGCAGAGCTCACCGCCGCTGTCAGCAACGCAGGAGGGATGGGCTGCCTCGGAGGCGTCAGCTACATGCCCGAGGCGCTGGTCGCCGAGATCGAGAAGATCAACGCTCTCACCGACAAGCCGTACGCCATCAACCTCCTGTTGCCAGACTCGCTGACCACAGAGGACGACTCGGCGTGGGCGCCTGTACGGGAGCTGTGGGGGCATCTCTCCGAGGAAGAACGTGGGAAGATGGCGGGCGTCGAGGCGCTCCTCACCCAGGGCGCGGTGGCGGATCAGGTCGAGATCGTACTTGACGCAGCCCCCGCGGCCGTTACCCTGACATTCGCCGCACCGGACTGGTTCATGAAGGAATGCAAACAGCGCGGAATCGCGACCATCGCGCTCGCAGGGTCTGTCGGAAAGGCGCGCGAGTACGCTGCGGCGGGCGTGGACTTCATCGTCGCTCAGGGAACTGAGGCGGGCGGGCACACGGGCTATGTCACGACGATGACGCTGGTGCCCGCGATCGTCGATGCGGTCGATATCCCGGTGATCGCGGCCGGCGGAATCGCCGACGGACGCGGACTCGCCGCGGGGCTCGGTCTCGGAGCCTGCGGGGCGTGGGTGGGCACGCGGTTCATCGCCACTCCCGAGGCGTACGGGCACGATGCTTTCAAACAGCGCGTCATCGACGGTCGCTTCCAGGACACCACGATCACCTTCTCGTACAGCGGTAAGAGGATGCGTGCGTTCTCGAATGAATGGACGCAGCGTTGGGAGGGTGAGGGCGGCGACGAGCGAGGCTTCCCCGCGCAGTACGCCGTCGCGGGGGCCCGTGTCGAGACCGGGTACCAGGACGGCGACCTGCAGGAGGGGATGATGCCAGTCGGACAGACGCTCGGTCTGGTGCACGAGATGCTGCCCGCTGGAGAAGTGGTGCGCCGGATGTCGGCCGAGGCTGATCAGATCATTCGCGGTCTGGCCGAGCGCGTAGGTTAGGCGACGACGGCGATGACGAGAACATCACGATCCCCGGGGGAGGCCGACGTGACGCGACCCCCCAATGTCTTCGACCGGGTGAAAGAGGTCGCTGGCGCGCACCCCGAGCATGTGGCGCTCGTAGATGACGACCTCGCGCTGAGCTACGAGGAGCTCGTCACGATCGCCGAGGAGCGCGCCGACGGTCTTCACAGTGCTGGAGTGACCGAAGGATCGCGGATCGCCGTCGTCGCTGACAGCTCTGCTCTGTACGTGGCGACTGTGTTGGCGATCTGGAAGGTCGGCGCAGTCCTTGTCACCGTGTACTCCTCATCGAGCGACGAAGACGTCATCAGGGCTTTGCAGATCAGCGATCCTTCGTTGGTCGTCGTCTCGCGGCCAGCGCACGAGGAATTGATTGCGCGCCGCCTTCCGCTCACCCCCGTCGTCGCTCTGGGCGACTTCCATCCGCAGAGTGTGAATGAGGGCGCGCGCCCGAATCCGGCGGGCCTGCGCGAGCCGCTGTCGATGATCTGCTTCTCTTCGGGCACCACCAGCGAGCCCAAGGCGATCATGTTGTCGGCGGCCACCGTCGACAATACGGCGGAGACCTACGCCGAGGTCTGGCACCTGTCGTCGGACGACCGAGCGTTGATCAGCCTGCCGATGGCGTGGCTTTACGGTCTTGCCAGCACCACGCTGGCGGTGCTGTACCGAGGCGGAACAGTGGTCGTGGCCCGCAGGGCGCGGCCTGATGTGCTCGTGGAGCTCGCCCGTCGACACCGGATCACCTTCATGGCCGGAGTCACGGTGATCTATGCGAAGCTGACGCGTCATTCAGAGCCTGACGAGGTGCGGGAAGCGTTCTCGCACCTCCGCCTGACGATCTCCGGCGGTGAGCCCCGAAACGAGGCCGTCTTCGAGGAGTGGCGGGGCATCACGGGCAGTGCGGTCCTCGATGCATACTGCGCCTCGGAGTGCATCCCTCTGGTCACGTATGACAGCAACGTGGACTCTGAGCCGATCCCGGGCTCGGCGGGGAGGGTCGTTCCGAGGCAGCTGCTTCGCGTGGTCGATCCCGAGGGTAACGAGGTGCCCGCAGGCGAGGTGGGCGAGGCGCTGGCCAGCGGACCTGGTCTGATGCTCGGGTACTGGGATCGTCCGGAGCTCACCGAGCAGGTGATGACTCCTGACGGGTGGTACCGAATGAAGGATCTGGTTCGGGTCGATGAGCAGGGGTACGTGTACGTGGTCGGGCGGCTCAGCGACGTCATCATCCGGGGCGGGACGAACATTTCGCCGGCTGAGATCGAGTCGGTGATCAACCAGCACCCGGATGTTCGGCAGTCAGCTGTCGTGGGGCTGCCCGACGAAATCTACGGGCAACGGGTGGTGGCGGCGGTGACCGGAGTCTCCACGCTGTCTCTCGACAGCCTCAAGGCCTTCACCACCGAGCATCTGTCTGCCTATAAGGTGCCCGAAGAGTTCATCCTCATGTCTGAGCTCCCGGTGAACGACACGACATCGAAGATCAACCGCAAAGCCTTGGCCGAACAGCTCCGCGTAGTCTGAACGGAATTTCCCGTCCGCGACGAGGAGTTCGGTTCGATCTCTTCCGTGTCACCCCTTGTCGTCGAGTACCACGCCGGTCGAGGGCTCCAGCGTCCTCGGACGTTCCTCGGCATCGACGGCCGGCGGCGTCTCGCCGGTGGCGATGTGCTGCAACGGGCTCCGCGCGACGAAGGGGCGAAGCTGGTGGCCCAACTCGAGAGCAGTCAATGCGAGGAACACGGATGAAATCGAAGAAGGTGACCGCAGGGACAGGTTCAGCTCTTCCTCGGCTTTCGAGATTCGATAGCGGAGAGAGTTGTGGTGGATGCCGAGCGCAGCGGCTGCGGCGTTCATGTTCTGATCGAAGGCGAAGTAGGCCTGGAGGCCGGAGAGCAACGGCTCACGTTCCCACAGGGGCGTGAAGAACTGCTGTGCCCACTCGATCATGCGATCGAGACCTACCTCGGAGAACAGCTGGAAAGCAAAATCGAAGTTCTTCGCCGCCACGAACGACCTCGGGGCCGTCGAAAGCGCATCGATCCGTAGGGCGAGCGTCGCATCCTGATACGAGGAGGCGATATCGGCGACCGAGTCCACACGCCGCCCGGCGCCTGCTCTGGGTTGTCCGAGCTGCTGACCCGCGGCCATGATGATGCGTTTGAGGTCTCCGAGGTGCGCCTGCGCCAGGACCACCACATGCTGGTCCCTCTCCGAGACGAGGTTGCGAACGCCGGCGGAATCGAGAATTCCCTTGAGTTCGGGGACCAGGTGTTTCACCTGTCTCCGGGCGCTCGCCGCGTGAGAGGTCTTCGGCTGCAGGACCAGAACGTGCAGATCCTCTTCGAACGAGATCCCGGAGCTGAGCATCTTGCTCTGGATGTCAGCATCCTGTCGAGTGGGGCGGAAGGCGAGCGCCTCTGTGATGAGCGCCGAGTTGGCGGCGCGTTCCTGCTCCTGCGTCGCGCTGCGCAAGAGCAGAATCGTGTCGAACAGGGGAGCGGCGAGCTGCAGGGCGGCGAACTGACCCGCATCGAACTGCTGTGGCGCGGGCACAAGCCCGATGAGCCAGCCGGCACCTTGGCCACCGCCGGAGCCACCGATGTTGATGTGGATGGCCGCACCGCTCCACTGCGGCGTTCTGATCCTCACGGTCGGGGCCGCATTGCCACTCAGGCTGGGGCCCACTTGGGACATGGGCAGCGGTCCGGAGCTGGAGTGTATCCTCCCCGCAGCGTCGACAAGGGCGACCGTACCTCCCAGCTGTCGACTGACTCGTCGGAACAATGCCTGCATCGGGTCGGAATGCGTCAGTGAGAGGCTGTACTTCGCCTGGATGCTGGCAAGCTTGCGTGCAGTGGCGGCTTCACTGGGATCGAGCCATCGAGAGACCGCGGTCAGGAAAGACGTCGTCGAGAATCCGCCGCGAACGAGAATCACCGGAATCTCAGGCGACAGGTCATCAGGACGAGGCGATTCACGATCGTCCGAGAGCACCAGCAGCGGGAACGGCGCAGTCCAATCGGCTGCCATGGCAGTCATGGATGCAACGTCGCGGTTCGGCACGACGAGCAGTGTGTCCGCCTCGGGTGCCGTGGGGTCGATGTCATGGATCAGCGCAACGCGAGAGATCGTCCGATCCCGCTTCCAAGATCCGACCGGCGCAAGATCGTAGTCGTCCGAGAGCGCCGCCAGCATGTCGGCGACGGTCGAGTGGGGAATGGAATCGGTCATCGCGGGCAACCTCCTCAACCTCGAGTTTCAGGAATTGGGTAAATTTCAGCGTAGCTTTGGAAAAGTTACCGCGTTCTCAGAGAATTTACTGATCCGTCAACGTTGCTTCGGAAAATGCGAGGCGGCATCATGTGATCGGGGAGTGGGCCCGAGGGGAACCAGGAGAAGGAGAGTCGAATATGTCCGAAGAGACGCTCGCAACAGCGGACATCGTCGTCGTTGGCGCCGGCATCGTCGGACTCTGCACCGCCTGGGAACTCTCGAAGAGAGGGTTCGAGGTGGTGGTGGTCGAACAGCGCTTCGCAGGGTTCGGCGCCACGAGCCGGAATCCGGGTGCGCTTTGGGTGCAGACGAAACGGCTGGGACCCGAGCTGGACCTGGCCAGGGCCGGTGTGGCGAAGTACCACGAGTACCGAGACGAGCTCGGCGACGTGTTCGGCTTCACGCAGCGCGGGGGCATTGTGTTCGCGGAGGACTCCGAGGGAACGGAGGGGCTGCGCCAGTACGCGAGCGAGCGCACCTCGGCAGGGCTGGAGATCTCGCTCCTCGAGGGCGCGGAACTTCACGCCGCATCGCGGATCATGCCCGACACGGCGGTGGCAGGGGCGTTCTGTGAAGAAGATTCCCAGATCGACAGCCACCAGTTCGTCACGGCGCTGACGGCCGCTTGTACGCGACGAGGCATTCAGATCTTCGAGCACACCCCGGTGCTCTCGACCACCAGGGCGGGAGAGCAGGTTGTGGGTGTCCAGACGCTGCGCGGTCGGATCGACGCGGGCGGGGTCGTCTGGGCAACCGGGGCGTGGGCCACGAACCTGAAGCTCGAGGGCATCGTGCTCCCGATGAAGACGCTCAGATACGGTCAGGTGATGACCCAGCGGGTTCCCGGAGAAAGCAGCCCGATCCTCCGCGGTCTGCGGGGGACCTTCAGCGCCGGTGCGCTCGAGCCCTGGGCGAGCACGACGAAGGCGGCTACGAGCGGGGGGAAGCTGCTCGGCTACGACGACACGCTGGTGCAGAACCGCGGAGGCTCGATCTATGTCGGCCACAGTATCGACGGGCTGAATTCGTTGAACCCGCACATCACTCTCGATGCATCGAGAGTGATGCTGGATATCGCCGGAGAGCGGTACGAGAGATTCGGGACGCTGGGCGTTACCGGTCTCTGGGCAGGACTATCCTGCCTCACTCCGGACGGTCTTCCACTCGTGGACAAGACGGATAACGTGTTCGTCAATGTCGGTCATGCGTGGGGCGTGCTCAGTGCACCGATCTGCGGACAGCTCACGGCCGACCTGATCACCGGCGCACGATCCGAACTACTCAATGCGCTCTCATTGTCGCGCACCAGTCTCGGACGCTTCTGAGCCGGTTCGTTCGGCGAACGGCGCGCGAGTCCCGGATTCGGGATTCTTCCAGATCGGCCCTCACCCGCCGGGGTCTACGTTCGAGATGAGCCCCGAGCGCGACTCCATGTCTGCGCTCGGGCGCCAACGCACGAGCGCGGAGGAGCATCGTTATGTCCAGTTTGAGGGTTGCTGCAACTCAGCTTGAGTTGCGCGCGGAGCGAGATGTCGAGCAGCTTCTCGAGCATCTCGATTCACTCGTCGAGAGAGCGGCAGACGGCGGGGCCGAAGTTATTCTCTTCCCCGAGTTGGCCGACACCGGACTTCTCGGAACGATCGGAGATCCGCAGGTCACCGCAGCGTCGTTGACCGAGCACTACTGGAAGACCCTGCCGGCTCTCACCGGCCGCATCGTGACGGCCCTGCAGGAGATGGCGGAGCGACACCAGATCGATGTCGCGGGCGGTAGCCTGCTTCGAATCGACGATGATGGACGGCTCAAGAACACCGCTTACCTCGTCTCGCGCTCAGGAACGGTATTCACTCAGGACAAGATCCATCTCACGCCTCAGGAGCATCAGTTGGGGATGAGCGGCGGCGACACCGTCTCGCTCGTCCAGGTCGGCGGACGCACCGCCGGCATGCTCATCTGCGCAGATATCCAGTTCCCGGAGCTCTCTCGTCACCTTGTCGACCAAGGTGCCGAGCTGATCCTGTGCCCATCTCTCACCTGGAATTCCCGGGGGGAATACCGGGTACGCACCGGATGCAGTGCGCGCGCGATGGAGAATCAGCTGTTCGTGGTCCTCTCCACGCTCGTGGGCAGCTCGGGGCTGCCGACCGATGCGCCGATGCACGCGGTGGGGCAGGCGCTCGTCGCCGCGCCCATCGACCGCACGTTCGGCCTGAACGACGGGCTCCTTCAGATTTCGGGGGATCGCAGAAGTGAGACCGTCATCTTCGCGGACCTCGACTTCGATCTGTTGGCGGCTTCGCGTGCGAACCCCGAGGCGCCCGGCCTCGCGCTGCGGCGCCCTGACGTGTACTCTCGCCTGCGCCTCGGATGAATCCGGATGCCCTCCTATACGCACCGGGTACGCGTCCCTGAGATCGACAACCAGGGGTATGTGTTCAACAGCAGGTACCTCGAAATCGCGGATGCCGCCCTCACGGAGTTTCTGAGGGCGGGAAGACTCACGTTGGACGCGCTCCGTATCAGCGGGTTCGATCCCTCCGTCGTCGAGACCACGGTGCGCTATCGCTTGCCAGCCAAGCTCGATGACCTGCTCCGCGTTGAGACCCAGTGTGTTCGAGTCGGGGTGAGCAGCTTCGAGATGTCCTTCGAGATCTCACGCGATGAGAAGCCCGTGGCGACGATACGCACTGTGTACGTGAATGTCGATCCGTCGACGGACCGCTCGAGGCCGATGCCAGAAGTCGTCACAGATTACCTGCGCGGCGCGAACGAGGCGCATACCGCCGGGACATCGCACATTCCCACTGCCACCGTTCTGCACTGAACCGCAACGCACCAGAAGGCTGATTCGATGAAGAAATATACGATTGACCTCATTCCCGGAGACGGGATCGGCAAGGAGGTCGCTCCGGCCGCCGCATCCTGCATCGACGCGGTCGCGGCGACGCATGGCTTTCATATCGACTGGCGAGAGCGCGACTGGGGGTCCGATCGATATCTCCGAGACGGCACGATGATGCCGCAGGGTGGTCTCGAGGAGCTCGCCGAGGGGGACGGCATCTTCCTCGGAGCAGTGGGGCACCCTGACATCGACGATCACGTCACACTCTGGGGGCTGCTGATCCCCATCCGACGCGCGTTCGATCTCTACCTCAACATCCGTCCTATGCGACTTCTCCCGGGTATCGCCCCTCGTGTCACGAGGAACACTGATATCGACATGGTCGTCGTCCGCGAGAACGTTGAGGGCGAGTACTCCGAAGTGGGGGGGCGTGCCTACAGGGGCACCCCTCACGAGATGGCCTTCCAGCAGGCCCTGTTCACTCGTCGAGGTGTCTCCCGCGTCGCCGAGTACGCAGCTGACCTTGCAAGTCGTCGTCGGGGCCTCGTCACATCCGCGACGAAGTCGAATGGCCTGATCCACTCGATGCCCTTCTGGGATGAGGTCGTCGCTGAGGTGCTCGCCGGATACCCCGAGGTGCGTCTCGAGAGTGTCCTGATCGACGCGCTTGCCGCTCGTGCCGTCCTCGCGCCCGATTCGCTGGACGTCGTGGTCGCGTCGAATCTGTTCGGAGACATCCTGTCGGATCTGGTCGCCGCAACGGCGGGCTCGATCGGCATCGCTCCCTCGGCGAATGTGAACCCGGATCGCTCCCAGCCCTCGATGTTCGAGCCCGTGCACGGAACAGCCCCCGACATCGTCGGTCGCAACCTGGCCAATCCCGTCGGGGCGCTTTGGGCGGGGGCGATGATGCTCGAGCACATCGGCGAGACCGAGGCGGCGACCCAGCTGCAGTCCGCCTTTGAGAATACGCTCGCCGATGGTGTCTCGACCAGGGACCTCGGTGGGGAGGCGACGACAGACGAGTTCGTTGCCGAGGTGCTCGGCCGCATCCGCAGCTAATCCGTCGCAGGCGGCACGAGCGACACTGTCCATCTGCTCATTGACCGAGTCGTCGGTGAGCAATCCAGACGTCTCAAGAGAAGGACCCTCATGTCCGCGCCGAGCAACTCTCCCTCCCCAGCCACAACCTCGCTCAGAGCCCGAGATCTGGAGGGCAATCTCGGAGTCCTCCATCTGTTCTTCAGTGTGATGGCCTGGAACGCGCCGCTTGTCATCGTCTTCTTCTCGATACCCGTCATCGTGGGGTTCGGGAACGGGATCGGCGCTCCGGGGATGTTTCTCGTTGCGGGCGCCACCATCGGCCTCTTCGCGGTCGGGTTCACGCGCATGACCAAGATTCTCCCCAAGCCAGGCGCGTTCTACGCGTACATCACGGCAGGCTTAGGGAAGCGGATCGGGCTCGGTGCGGGATTGGTGACTCTCGTGGGGTATTTCTGCGGATACGCCGGCACCTTCGCCTTCGGCGGGATCGCAGCGAACCTGTTCTTCCACGGCACATTGGGTTTGCCCGAGCTGCCTTGGTACGTGTGGGGCGCGATCATCTGGGCGATCATCGCAGTCCTCGGGTACCTGAAATTCTCGATATCCGCGACGATCATGGCGATCTTCCTCGGGCTCGAACTGCTGATGATCGTCATCTACAACATCGCCGTCTTCGCGCAGCGAGGAGCCGCGGGCGCCATCTCGGTGGAGCCGCTCCTACCGGCGAATTGGTTGGGCGGATCGGTGGCCATCGGGTTGTTGTTCGCGCTGGGGATGTTCGGTGGTTTCGAGATCACCGCTCTGTTCCGCTCCGAGGTGAAGAATCCCTCGCGCACGGTCCCCGTCGCCACGTTCATGGTCGTCGGCGTCGCGACCGTGCTCTACGTAGTCACATCCTGGGCCTTCATCAACGCTGCCGGCGTGGACCGGGTCGTGGACGATGCCGCTGCCGAGCCGACGGCGAGCATGACCGCGACATTCCTGGCCTTCGGCGGGCGGGTGCTCGTCGATTTCGCGTCCGCCATGGTGCTGACAAGCACGTTCGCTGTGATTCTGGCGGGTCACAACATCGTCTCGCGCTATCTCTTCAATCTCGGAGCAGACCGGATCCTCCCGCGCGCGCTGAGCCGCGTGCATCCGATCCAGGGATCGCCCCATCGCGCATCCATGACGGCGAGCGTCGCGGCGTTCGCTCTGAACATCGTGTTCGTGATCATCGGCGTAGACCCCTCCGCGTCCTACGCGATGATGCTGGGCATGACGAGTCTTGTACTCATCGTCGTGATGTTCATCACGAACATCGCCATCGGCGTGTATCTGCACCGCTACGGGCGGCGAGAGTTCTCGTTCTGGGCACGTGTCGTCAGTCCGGCGATTTCAGGAATCGTCCTGGCGATCGGCGTCTTCTTGGCCGTGACGCACTTCAATGAGCTTACGGGCGGATCCGCTGTGGTCTCGGACGCACTCATGGTCGTCCTCGCTCTCGTCTTCATCGGCGGCTTCGCGCTCGCCTGGGTGTACCGCACTCGCCGTCCGGATGTCTACGAACTGATCGGGCGCCAATAGTCGTGTCGACCGGCGAACCGTCTCCGAAACACTGCGACCTCGGCTGCCAGGCACGTCGTCCTTGCTCATATCCAGTACTGGTTCAGCCGCAGGGGGTGAGCAGGATGTCGATAGAGTGGTGCCGGCGCGTGCAGCTCTTCGCAGGGTGAGAGGGATCGAAAATGGACGGCGGCACAGGTGTGCGAAGCGTATTGACGGCGATGCGGGTCTTGGAGCGACTCGCGGAGCCGGGGATCGTGGGCGTGTCGGAGTTGGCCCGGGACCTGGAGCTCCCGAAATCGTCCGTGCAGCGAATGCTCCGAACTCTGCAAGAGGGTGGCTGGGCAGTCGAGGTGCGCGATCAGACGACTCGTTGGACCTTGACACCCAAAATGTTCCAGGTGGGGCAAAGGCACCACGTCGGACACGATATTCGCGAGGTTGCGCGTCCGGTGATGGAGCACCTCTGGGAAGAGACCAGAGAGACCATCCACCTCGCCGCGGTGAGGGGGGACTCGGTCTTCGTCCTCGAGCGCCTCGAAAGCCCGCAGGGAGTGAGAGCCCACATATCTGTCGGCATGCTCATACCTCTGCCAGCCTCCGCAAATGGCCGCGCCCTGCTATCGACATGGTCAGATGACGAGATCGAAGAACTCCTCTCTCGCGGACTGACTGCGTACAACTCACACACGATCACTGACACAAGCGCATTGATCGCAGCCATCGACCAAGCCCGGAACCGCGGTTACGCGGTGAATGACCAGCAGTGGCGAGAAGGTGTTCACGCCGTGGCGGCCCCCATCATCGTGGCCGGAGTGGGCGTGGCAGGCGTGGGCATCTCCACGCCGGCCCAGCGGATCTCGACTGAACTGGAAGAGAAATACGGGAACCTGGTGGTCGAGGCTGCTCGCGCGATCGCGCACGGCTTGGGAGAGGCCCGCTGACCGTCGCTCCGCAGTCTGCGCGCGAGGACAGACCCGGCCGGGGGCGTGTGCTGATGGTCCAGCGCCCTCGCTCCATCTGAATCTGAGGGTGCGAGGCGCCTGACCGCGGCATCCGCGAGTCAGCGCGACTCCGCTGAGAACGCCGGACGATCGGTGGCATCGATGTCGCTTCGTGCGCATCGATCGACGTGGGGCCGCGATCGACCCCCTGAACAGCGCTGTTCCGTGCGGTGTCGAGGTGGTCGTCGGAGGCGGAGCTTGTCGAGCCGTCGCGCTTGACATCGAGCCGACGACGCCATAGATTTTGCGTATCGATGAACGGCACGGCGTGCCACAGAGTGGTACGTGCCGCCGGTAGGGGTCGGATATCTCGATCGCTGGACAACGTCGGTATATGCGCCATGCAGGGTCGCTGATGACCTCTGTACACAATCAATGAGGAGTGAAAATGGCTGCTAGAGATACGAACTCGTGGGAGACCTCGATCTCGAAGATCGAGGCACACGATGTGATCGTCCGGGGTGAGCGGATGAGTGATCTCATCGGCAACGCATCCTTTGCCGAGGTGGCATACCTGATCCTGTCGGGCAAGCGCGCAACACAGGGGCAGGCGCGAGTTCTTGAGGCGCTCCTCGTCTCCGTGATGGATCACAGTATTGCTCCGTCGAGTACTGTCGCCCGACTTTTGGCCTCGTATGGTGTCCCGATCCAGGCTGCCATCGCCGGGGGCGCTTTGACCTTCGGTGATATCCAGGGCGGTGCAGGTCAGGAGCTGGCTCGCAATCTCAGTGAGATCGTCGAACGGATCGCCGTCGAGGGTGATCTCACGGATGAGGCGTTGCGGAACGCGGCGCGGAAGTTGGTCGCCGAGAGCCGCGCGCGGCGCGTGCCTCTTGACGGGTTCGGCCACCCGCAACACGATCCTGACTTCCGGACTCCCATCCTCCTGGAGCTGGCCAAGAAGGAGGGTGTCTTCTCGCATCACTCCGCATTGCTCGGCCACCTCGAAGACGAGCTGGCCGATGCGCTCGGGCGCAGGATCGGCGCAAATATCGATGGTGCGTCTGCTGCCCTCCTTCTCGATCTCGGACTCAAGCCGGATGTGGCGCGAGTTCTGATCGTCACGCCTCGCACGATCGGCCTCGCGGCGCACTACCTGGAGGAGATCGAGCAGGGGAATACGTGGCGACACGTTCCTGCCGATCAGATCACCTACACGGGCGTGCTTCCGGATGAGAAGTGAGAGTGCGGTGAACGGCGCCAGCGCGGTCAAACCGTTGTCTGGGGTGACCGTCGTCGATCTGACCCAACTGATGGCGGGGCCGTCGGCGACGATGCTGCTCGGCGATATGGGGGCCGAAGTCATCAAGATCGAGCAGCTCGAGGGCGAACTGTCCAGGCGGCTCGGCACGTCGGTGAAGTCGCTCTTCCTGGCCAACAACCGCAACAAACGGTCGATGGCGATGGATCTCAAGCACCCGCAAGCGCGGGAGATCGTGCGCGAGCTGGTCGCTCGAAGTGACATTTTCGTTCAGGGTTTCAGCCCAGGGGTCATGGATCGACTGGGCCTGGGGTACGAGGATCTCGTCAAGGTGCAACCGCGCCTCGTGTACGCGTCCTTGTCCGGCTTCGGAACGGCGGAAGTGGGCGCGAGCCGAAAGGGAGTCGACGCGGTCGTGCAGGCTGAGACGGGGGTCATGGCCGTCACAGGTGATCCGGATGGTTCTCCCATGAAGGTCGGCTTTCAGATGGTGGATGCCGCGGCGGGGCTGGCGCTCGCGCAAGGGATACTGGCGTCGCTGCGGCTGCGGGACATGACCGGTGAGCCCCAGTTCCTGAGTACGTCGCTCTACCAGGTGAGCGCCTTCCTCCAGGGCCATTACTTCGTGGAAGCCTCCGTCACGGGCAGAGACGTGGCGAGGATCGGCAACTCCGGAGGGACCTTGGCGTATCCCACAGATCTCTTCGCGGGGTCAGACGGCGGGTATATCCAGATAGCGGCGTACCTTCCCGAGCAGTGGCGACTGTTGTGCGAGGTCATCGAGAGGCCGGATCTGGTCGATGACCCGCGTTTCGCTGACCTGGACTCGAGAGTGGAGAATCAGAGGCTCTTGAGGACCGAACTGCAGAGTGCTTTCAAGACACGTCCGAGGGATGAGTGGACTTCCCTGCTCCGGGCCAGAGGTGTCGTGGCCGGCCCCGTGCTGAGCCATCGCGAGGCAATGCGCAGCGAGGAAGCGCGGAGCAATGCTTGCTTCGTGGAAGGGGAGTTCGACGGCCAGGTCTATCAGAGCGTCCGTATCCCGATCACTTCGCATCCTTACGGGGCGGAGCATACGTCAGCCCCGCGACTCGGCGCCGATACCGACACGATTCTTGCGGACCTCGGCTACACGGAGCTGGAGATCGAAGCCCTCCGAGAGTCGGGGACGACCGCGCATCGTTGACGATCGATCCTCACCGTCGTGATCCCGACTGTGGGAGCTGACGGCGGGGATCTCGAAGAACGAACTGTCGAGTGGATCCTCGACATCAAGAGCTGCATCGTGCAGCGAAGTGCGAGAGAGGGCATGAACCATGGGTTTTCTTGAAGGTCGGGTTGCGATCGTCACAGGTGCGGGGCAGGGGCTCGGGCGCGAGCACGCGCTGCTGTTCGCCGCGCAGGGTGCTTCTGTCGTGGTGAACGACGTCGGCAGGTCGAGCTCTGGCTCGAGTCTTGCCTCCGTTGTGGTGGACGAGATCACATCGTCCGGCGGGCAGGCAGTCGAGAACACAGACAGCGTCAGCGACTGGGCAGGTGCGCAACGGTTGACCGAGACAGCCGTGAAGGAGTTCGGGGATCTTCACGTGGTGGTCAACAACGCGGGAATACTGCGCGACCGCATGTTGGTCAACATGACGGAGGAAGAGTTCGACTCGGTCGTCAACGTCAATCTCAAGGGGACGTTCGCGGTGAGCCACTTCGCTGCCGCGTACTGGCGCGAACAGTCGAAGCTGGGACGAGACGAAGATCGGGCCATCATCAACACCTCGTCCGGGGCGGGAATGCAGCCGGGTGTCGGGCAGACGAACTATGCGGCTGCCAAAGCCGGGATTGCAGCCATGACGCAAGTTGCATCGAAGGAACTGTCGCGGATCGGCGTGAGGGTCAATGGCATCGCCCCGTTCGCGCGGACGCAGACGACCCAGTCGACACCGGGGCTGGTCGAACGGTTCGCCGAAGCGGAGTCGCGCTCGGATTTCGATCCGTACCACCCAGGGAATGTCTCACCCCTCGTGGCGTATCTTGCGTCGAGTGATTGCCGACTGAACGGCCACATGTTCCGTGTCGTCGGTGACTTCATCGGAGTGTACGAGGGCTGGCATCTCGTCGACTCCTTCGAGAACGGCCGGCGGTGGGACGTTCCCGGCATTGCACAGGCGCTGAGCGAGGTACCGTTCGAGCCGGTGACAGAGGCTCCGAAGATGCCGTAGGGGGTGGGGAGAGACGGCGAGGTGCCGATCGTGGCGCCCCGTCGCCGGAGAACCCCCCTGGCGTACTTGCCGAGTGCAGGAAGGTTGCGAGCTCTTGTTGACAGGACGGTGAGGAGCGTGGATCATTGTGGTACCGCCCGGCGGAACCGCGTGCCGACTAGCGGCACGATCCGACGGAGCATGCACCTGGCGTTGACCGGGTGTGAGGAACAAGAGGGCCGACGCAGTTGTCGGGCTGACGACATTGAGCGACGAAGCAGATGTGCGGAGTGAGGGCACGAAGTGAATTCGAGTGAAGAGCTGATCCAGGAGAAGAGAGCTCAGTGGATGGAATACGAAGACGGGTTCCAGCTGATCGGATGGATCTGTTTCACGTGCGGTCAGAGGGGCGTTCCGCGTCAGACCTTCGGTTGCGAGCGGTGCGGCGCGGCGGGCGACGAGATCGGTGAATCGATGTTCAGCGCTCGCGGAGTGCTGCGCAGTTTCGCGGAAGTCCACAGACACGCCAAGTGGCCGGTTCCCTTCGTGATGGGTGAGATCAGTTTGGATGACGGCCCGACGATTCACGCGTTCCTGGACGATGCCGTTGAGTGGCTTCCCGGTGCGGAGGTCGTCGGCCAGGGCGGCGACCTCTCGCGCGACTCCTATCTCGTCTTCACGGCAGGAGCACACTGATGGCCTTGATCACTGACCTGCGTCCGGTGCATGTTGTCGGCATCGGACTTCACCCCTACCAGTACCCGACCGAAACGTCGTACATCGAGCTGGGCTTGCGTGCCGTGAGAGAAGCGCTCACGGATGCGGGCATCAGCTGGCCGACGGTCGAAGCAGCGTTCGTCGGTACTGCTCGGCTCGGGATGGCGGCCGGGGTCCCCATGCTCCGGTACCTCGGGATGACCGGACTTCGAGTGTCTCAAGTCGAGAACGCCTCCGCCACAGGCTCCACGGCGTTCCGACAGGCCGTGGCTGAAGTGGCGAGTGGGCTGGCCGACGTGGCCATCGCCATCGGCGTCGACAAGCCACTAGGTAGGATCGCTGCCCCGGACACGGGAATCGCGCCGATCTCCCCCGTGCAGGATGTCCCGTTCGCGCGCTATGCACTGCTGACTGAGCGCTATCTGGCAGAGGCGGGGTACACGAAAGAACAGATCGGTCTCGTCGCCGTCAAGAATCACAACAACGGAGCTCGGAACCCGTATGCGCAACGCAGGAAGGAGCGGACGCTCGAAGAGGTGGTGCGCCCTCCTTACGTCGCCGGGTCGCTCAACAGTCTGCAGATCACCCCGATCGGCGAGGGGGCGGCGGCAGTCATCGTCATGTCCGAGGAGGCGATGGAGCGCCACCGAACCGATCAGAGCCGGTCGGTCCGTGTCGCGGCGTCATCGACGTTCAGCGATCGAGCATTCGACGGCGCGAATGCTGACGTCGCGTTGACCCAGGCTGCGACCCACGCGGCCTACGAAGAATGGGGCGGCGATCCGTCCGATCTCGACGTCATCGAGGTGCACGACGCTTTCGCGATCGAGGAGTTGTTGTTCGTGGAGGCAATGGGGCTCTGCCCTCCCGGGCACGGCGCGGCCGAACTCGCCAAGGGTTCCTTCGACATCGGCGGACGACATGCCGTGAGCCCCTCGGGTGGCCTCCTTTCGATGGGCCATCCCCTCGGCCCGACAGGCCTGGGGCAGATCGCCGAAATCACCAGGCAGTTGCGCGGCGAGGCCGGAGACAGACAGCAGCCGGACGCGAAGATCGGCCTGGCGCACATGGTCGGAATCGGACCGGTGTGCGTCGTGCACATTCTGCAGCGATGAACTTCGCCCCCGGGCAGCGCGAGACCAGCTGCTTCGAACATCTTCACCGGACGAGTACCAGTCCGATCTTGGAGGAAGGACCGCAATGACCACGGAAACGAATGTCCCGACGGGTGAGCTCCTGGCGGAGCGACGAGGAAAGGTGCTGTGGCTGACTCTCAATCGACCGAACGCGCTGAACGCCGTGACAGCGACGATGCTGGATGCGCTCGTTGCTGCGATTGAAGAGGGCAGCAACGATCCAGAGGTGCGCGCGATCGTGCTCACGGGCAGCGGCCGAGGATTCTGTGCTGGCGCTGACCTGAAGGACAGTGCGAAGCGCAGTCCCGAAGAGGGCGCAAGATTTGTCAAGAAGATCGGTGAGCTCACCAACCTGATCGAGGCCAGCAGCACGCCGGTGATCGCCGCAGTCAACGGTATCGCCGTCGCGGGCGGCCTGGAGCTCGTTCTCGCCTGCGACATGGTGGTGGCGGCAGAGTCGGCCGTCTTGGGCGATTCGCACTCGAACTTCGCGATGTTCCCCGGCGCGGGAGCCACTGTTCGGCTCCCGCGGAAGATCGGCGTCAACAACGCCAAGTATCTGATGCTCACAGGCGCGACGCTGTCGGCGCGGGAGTGGTCTGCTTTGGGTCTGGTGAGCGAGGTCGTCGCAGACGACGACCTCTCTGCGTCTGTTGTACGGCTCGCCGAGACGATCGCTTCCAAGAGCCCCTTGGTTCTCGCGCGCATGAAGCAGGCAGTGAACGACTCGCTCGACCACCCTGTGGCGACCGGTCTGCGCTATGAGCGGGCTCTTGCTGCGGCGCACAGCTATTCCTTCGACCGCGCTGAAGGTCTGGCCGCCTTCCGAGAGAAGCGCTCTCCCCAGTTCGAGGGCAGGTAGAGCCGCTGTCCGAGAGGTTTGCCGCCGGCCCTGATCATCACGTCCAGTTGGAGGACTACCCTGTGTCCCCGTCCAGAGTCGCAGCGCAGATCGCCGATCCCAACAGCGTCGTGACGGCTATCGAGTCGCGACTGGCGTGTCGGGCGTTCGACCCCGACCGTCCCGTCGATCGCGCTGTCATCGATGACATTCTGCGGGTCGCAAGCCGGGCTGCGTCCGGGACCAACACGCAACCATGGCAGGTGTACGTTCTGCAGGGTCAATCGCGCGATGACCTGGTCGCCGAGGTCTTGGCAGCGGATGATGCCATCAGCATCGATCCGAACCTTGCATCCCGCTATCGTGATGATCCCGATTTCTATCCCAGTGAGTGGGTGTCGCCGTACCTTGACCGTCGGCGGCAGAACGGCTGGAGTCTCTACGACCTTCTCGGGATCGAACGGGGCCAGAAAGACAAGATGCACGCGCAGAGACAACGCAACTATCGCTTCTTCGATGCCCCTGTAGGACTGATCTTCACGATCGACCGCGTCATGGGGCGTGGTGCGCTGCTCGACTACGGAATGTTCATGCAGAACATCATGCTTCTGGCGAGGGCCCACGGATTGCACACGTGTCCGCAGGCGGCATGGAACTACTACGGCAAAGTCATTCTTCCGTTTCTGGGCGCCGGGTCCGAAGAGACCCTGGTCTGCGGCATGGCAATCGGCTACGCAGACCAGCAGATGGTCGTCAACACTCTCGAGACACCGCGAGAGCCTGTCGAGGTCTTCACACGATGGATCGATAGGTCGAAGACACGGGTCGTCACCGGGCCTGAGCTCGGCACGTGATCCACTGTCGGGCCGAGAAACGAGTCTCCGACAATGTGAAACCCGCGCCCGGACCCGGTGGTGCAATCAACGGTGCGCACGGAGGCGGCGCACCCCGCAGCGAACAGAAGGAAGGAACGAGAGATGGATGACGAAACGCGCGAGATGCTTCATCAAGCGGTGGCGGAGGTCTTCGCCGACGAGCCGTCTGACCTCTGGGGATCTCTGCAAAGCGTCGGTATGGACAGGGCGTTGGTGCCCGAGAACAACGGCGGCATCGGTGTGGACTGGGCAGTTGCCTGCGATTTCCTGCAGATCGCAGGCAGCAACGCCGCTGCCGTGCCGATAGCGGAGGCGATGATCGGCCACTGGCTGATCGATCTGGCAGGCGCCGAGGAGACGGATCAGCCCACGATCGCATTCCCTTCGGTGGCCGCACCGGTGCGTCTGAGCCGTTCAGGCGATAGCTGGCGTGTGGACGGGACGCTCACTCGTGTTCCGTGGGGCGGTACGTCTACGCACATCGTGTTCGTGAGCGACACCCCGACGGCCCAGCTCGTCGTCGTGGACCGCCAGGATTCCGGTGTTTCAGTGACATCCGGGCTGAATATCGCGGGGGATCCGCGCGACGAGATCCGACTCGAGAACGTCGTTCCCGCCCAGGTCGTGCCTGCGCCGTTCGAATCGAAGTCGCTGCTCCTGATCGCCGCGATCGCACGCAGTGCGCTGATGGCCGGGGCGCTTGAGCGCGCTCTGTCGTTGTCTGTGGAGTACGCGAACATGCGCGTCCAGTTCGGCCGCCCGATCGGCAAGTTCCAAGCCGTGCAGCAGAACGTCTCCGTTCTCGCAACGCAGGTCGCTGCCGCGCGGGCAGCGACGGAGGGCGCTGGCGAGGCAATAGACGCATGGTTGGCTGGGGAGGGCGAGCCGCTTCTCCGCAGCATCGCCGCATTGAGTGCGAAGATCCGAACCGGGGAAGCAGCCGGGGCGGGATCCGCGATCGCTCATCAGGTATTCGGTGCGATCGGCTTCACAGAAGAACACCAACTGCGCTTGTTCACCAAACGACTCTGGTCGTGGCGCGACGAGTTCGGCAACGAGTCTTTCTGGGCGGACGAACTAGGACGAGAGATCCTCGGCGAAGATCTTGATACAACCCTGTGGCGCACGGTGGCGCCACTGGATGCTGGCCTCAGTAAAGGAGAGTCGAAATGAGCGCTCTGACCTTCCCGCGCCCCAGACAGTCTGAAGCAGGTGAGCTGATACGCGCGCAAGTGCGAGAGTTCCTCGACGGATTCGATTGGCCCGTCGACCGAGACGCAGCCACCGCCTTCGGGGGGTACGACACGCAATTCAGCGAGGCGCTCGGCGACCGCGGGTGGATCGGCATGGGTTTTCCCCGTGAATACGGCGGTGGCGGCTACGGGCTCGTCGAGCGCTATGTCGTGCTCGAAGAGTTGCTCGCCGCGCGCGCCCCGATCACCGCCCACTCGGTGGCAGACCGGCAGAGCGGCTTCTTGCTGCTGCGGTATGGAAGCGAGCGCCAACGAGAGGAGATTCTTCCCCGTATCGCGTCCGGCAAAGCATACTTCTGCATCGGGATGTCCGAGCCGGATTCCGGATCGGACCTCGCTTCAGTTCGGACCCGCGCAGATCGAGTCGACGGCGGATGGTCGGTCAACGGCACGAAGATCTGGACGACGAACGCGCACCGCAGCCATTACATGATCCTCTTGTGCCGTACCTCTCCAGCCGGCGACTCGCGGCGCGAAGGTCTGAGCCAGTTCCTGGTTGACATGAGCACGCCGGGAATCGAGTGCCGGCCGATCGCGGATATCGCCGGAGGGCGACACTTCAACGAAGTGCACCTTCAAGACGTCTTCCTTCCCGATGACGCGATCATCGGAACGGAAGGTGACGGATGGAGTCAGGTCACCAGTGAGCTGGCGTTCGAGCGCAGCGGACCGGAGCGGTTCCTTTCGCATCTCGGTGTGATGGAGGAGTTCGTCAGAATTCTGAAGCAGCAGCCCTCCGCAGAAGGTACGAGAGCCCTCGGACGGCTTGTGGCCCACCTCGTCACGCTGCGACGCATGTCGAGGTCGGTGGCGTCGATGATCGCCGACGGCAAGGATCCGGCGCTGCATGCGGCTCTGGTGAAGGACCTGGGCACGTGCTTCGAACAGGAGATCCCCGAAGTCCTTCGGTTGGCCTTGCAGACGGAGCCGGACTCGGACGCCTCGAACGCCTACCAGGCAACGTTGGCACACGTGATGCTCAACTCGCCCTCCAGCACGATCCGCGGAGGCACGAAGGAAGTGTTGCGGAGCATCGTCGCGAGGGGACTGGGATTGCGGTGAGCACGGCCCAGAACCCGGTGCTGTTGACTGTCGAGGAAGGCATCGCACGGATCGTACTCAACCGTCCGGCGGTCGCGAATGCGTTCGACCAACCGATGGCGGACGCACTGCTCGAGGCGGTCGCAGCTTGCGGGTCAGCGGACGTCAGAGTCGTGGTGCTGACGGGCGCAGGACCACGATTCTGTGGGGGCGGCGACGTGTCGACCTTCCAGTCGGCGGATAACCCATCCGAGTACCTCTTCGCGCTGGCGACCACACTCGAGGAAGCCGTAAGGCTTCTGGCAGAGATGCCGAAGCCGGTCATCGCAGCCGTGCACGGAGCGGTCGCGGGCGCCGGTCTCGGCCTGGTCCTCGCCGCCGATATCGTCGTCGCTGCGCGGGGCACCAAATTCGCCACCGCCTACGCAGGGATCGGTTTGACGCCAGACTGCGGGGTCTCCTTCCTCCTTCCTCGCGTGATCGGACTCCGACGTGCATTGGAGATCAGCCTCCTCGGTCGCGTCATCCGGGCGGAGGAAGCCGTGGAATGGGGGCTGGCGTCGATGCTCGCCTCCGATGCCATGCACGCCGCCGCCGATATCGAGCGAATAGCCGAAACATTGGCATCTGGACCCGCACCCGCGTTCGGGCAGGCGCGTCGGCTGCTGCGAGCGGGCTCAGAGCGGTCCCGCAGCGAGCACGGCGAAGACGAAGCCCGCACGATCTCTGCGGCAGTCCGCACGCCCGACGCTCAGAGGCTCATCCAACACTTCCTGGATCGCTGACTGTCCCACCCCGAAAGGAACCCAGAATGTCTACAGAGAAGATCGTCGTTCTCGACGGCGCTCGTACCCCCATCGGCAGTTTCGGCGGCACATTCAAGGACGTACCCGCTCACGAACTCGGTGCGGCCGCGGCCGCCGCCGCACTCGTTCGGGCCGGCGTCGACCCGGCCCGAATCGATGAGGTGGTCATGGGCTGTATCGGACAAGTCGGTGCTGACGCTCACAACGGGCGTCGCGTCGCGCTCGCCGCCGGCCTTCCGATGAGCACGCCGGCCTACACAGTGAACAGGCTGTGTGGATCAGGCTTGCAGGCAGTGTGGTCGGCGGCCATGCAGATCCGCTGGGGAGCTGCTGACCTAGCTCTCGCGGGCGGAGACGAGTCGATGTCGCGGATGCCGTTCTACGACTTCGGTGCTCGCGACGGCTACCGCCTCGGCGACCGCTCCCTCATCGATGGCACTGTGATGATGCTCACAGACCCGTTCCACGGGATTCACATGGGAGAGACAGCCGAGAACGTCGCTCGTAAGTATGGCGTTTCTCGAGAAGAGCAGGACGAGTTCGCCGCCCGGTCACAGCAACGCGCGGCGACGGCCCTCGCGCGCGCGGCGTTCGAGGAGGAGATCGTCCCGGTTGAGGTGCCCGCCCGGCGGGGCGATTCGACGATCGTGACCGTGGATCAGCATCCTCGGCCTGACACCACCATCGAAAGCCTCGCGGGCCTCCGACCTGCGTTCGTCGCTGGCGGAACCGTGACGGCAGGGAACTCGTCCGGAATCAACGACGGTGCCGCCGCCCTCATCCTCGCGCGAGAGTCCGTCGTCCGCGCGGAAGGTTTGAGTGGACTTGTCACCCTGGAGGCGGTCGCGACCGGTGCGATGGAGCCGGAGCTGATGGGCTACGCGCCAACGGTCGCATTGAAAAAGCTGTTCGCCGCTACAGGGTTGCAGCCACAGGATATCGATATCGTCGAACTCAACGAGGCGTTCGCCGCGCAGGCAGTCGCCGTAACGCGCGATGCAGGACTCGACCCCGAGCGAACGAACCCCTACGGCGGAGCGATCGCGCTCGGGCATCCGGTTGGCGCGACCGGCGCGATCCTGACACTGCGGGTCGCAAAGCACCTGACCCGCACAGGAGGCGAGTGGGGGATCGTCACGATGTGCATCGGCGGCGGTCAGGCGCTCGCCGGACTCTTCCGTCGCTGGGAATGAGCGTGCTGACTAGTTGTGGAAGGCGACCGCAGATCCCGCGAGAGTTCTCCGGACGATCGTCAAGTGCATGCTCGGAGAGAACGAAGGACGGACAGCAGACCAGCGCAGATCCACGTGGTAACCTCGCCTCGTGCTCTTCGGTCTGCTTCTTCTTAGCTGCCGCGACGAGTCCTCGCTTTAGGGGTCTGCCTTGTCGCGGCGTTCGATGTTGACCCGTACATTCTGACGAAGAGAAGAAGCCCATCATGCAGAACACTCAGCGCTCCTCAGCGATGCCGATCCACAAGTATCGGCCGTTCCACGAGCAGATCAACGTCCACCTGCCGGACCGCACGTGGCCCGATGTCCGCATCACCGAGGCTCCTCGCTGGTGCGCGATCGACCTCCGTGACGGCAACCAGGCCCTCATCGATCCCATGTCGCCTGAGCGCAAGCGCGTCATGTTCGAGCTACTCGTCAGCATGGGCTACAAGGAGATCGAAGTCGGTTTCCCGTCGGCGAGCCAGACCGACTTCGATTTCGTCCGTCAGCTCATCGAAGAGAACCTGATCCCCGACGATGTCACGATCCAGGTTCTGACGCAGGCGCGTGAGCACCTGATCGAGCGCACCTATGAGTCGATCGCCGGCGCGAAGCAGGCGATCGTGCACCTCTACAACGCTACGAGCGTGCTGCAACGTGAGGTCGTCTTCCGCACCGACAAGCAGGGCATCATCGACATCGCGCTCGAAGGCGCGCGCCTGTGCCGCAGGTTCGAGAAGACCATCCCCGAGACCCAGGTCTTCTACGAGTACTCGCCGGAGAGCTACACGGGCACCGAGCTGGAGTTCGCGGTCGACATCTGCAACCAGGTGATCGAGGTCTTCGAACCGACTCCTGACCGCAAGGTCATCATCAACCTGCCGGCGACCGTCGAGATGGCCTCGCCGAACGTCTACGCCGACTCCATCGAGTGGATGAGCCGTCACCTCGCGCAGCGTGAGAACGTGATCCTGTCGCTGCATCCGCACAACGACCGCGGCACCGCGATCGCGGCTGCTGAGCTCGGCTACATGGCCGGCGCCGACCGTATCGAAGGATGCCTGTTCGGCAACGGCGAGCGCACGGGAAACGTCGACATCGTGGCGCTGGGCATCAATCTGTTCACCCAGGGCATCGACCCGCAGATCGACTTCAGCGACATCGACCAGGTCAAGCGCACCGTGGAGTACTGCAACCAGCTGCCGGTGCCCGAGCGCAGCCCGTGGGCGGGTGACCTCGTCTTCACCGCGTTCAGCGGATCGCATCAGGATGCGATCAAGAAGGGCTTCGAGGCGATGGCCGCCCGAGCCGAGGCCGAGGGCGTCACGGTCGACGACATCGAGTGGGCGGTTCCGTACCTGCCGATCGACCCGAAGGACCTCGGCCGCTCCTATGAGGCGGTCATCCGCGTCAACTCGCAGTCCGGCAAGGGCGGCGTCGCGTACTTGCTGAAGTCCGATCACGCGATCGACCTGCCCCGCAAGCTGCAGATCGAGTTCTCGGGTGTCGTGCAGGCCAAGACGGATGCCGAGGGCGGCGAGGTCACGAGCGAGCAAATCTGGTCGATCTTCAACGACGAGTACCTGCCCGCTGCGGATGTCGCGGCGAAGTGGGGCCGGTTCGAGCTCCTGGCCACGCAGACCCGCAGCGACATGTCGGGAGAGGTCGTGCTCGACGTTGTGCTGCGCGACGACGAGCAGCAGCTCGCCGTCGCCGGATCCGGCAACGGCCCGGTCGCGGCGTTCGTCGAGGTGCTGCGGGCGCAGGGCTTCGACATCACGGTCTACGACTATGTGGAGCACGCTCTCAGCGCCGGTGGCGACGCGCAGGCGGCGGCCTATGTCGAGCTGCAGGTCGGCGACCAGCGGCTGTGGGGCGTCGGCATCGACGGCGACATCTCGACCGCATCCCTCAAGGCGATCGTCTCGGGCGTCAACCGGACCATGCGCCCGCGGTTGACCGCCGCCGTCTAAATCGCGCGCGTCGGCGTGCAATGAGCGGCCCGGCATCCGCCCGAACAGCCTGAGTTTGGCGTTCGAGAGCGCCGGGGACTGGTTGGTAGCTGTTTCTGATCGTTTGACCTCGGTCTGTGATAAGCCGGCAGTCAGGCAGGGGCTTGGCACGCATCGATACTCCTCTGTATGAGGAGTGACAGGTACTGGACGACGCGGGCGCGCTCCGACTCTTCCTTATCGAAGAGGCCGAGCTCTCGGACGGCATGGGCGATGCCGATGACGGTGGCCGCCACCGCTTGAGCATGGATGCTGTCCGATGTCGTGTCACCGATAAGTTCTGCGACCCTGCTCACTACTCGGTCCCGTATCGCGCTACGGGTCATTTTAGGAACGGGGGATTGGCGGATGGCCACGAGGTTGTCGATCCATGGTTCGGTGAGGCCGCGGTCGTAGCGGTCGAAGATCTGTTTCACGAAGGCGTGACCCAACACGTCCCGTGGGAGTTCCAGATCGGCGAGGCGCTCGGTATTCGGCCCTACTTCGAGGTAAAGTTCTCCTTTGCTGCGGAAGTGTTTGATGACCAATGCCGGGGAGACCTCGGCGAGTTCGGCAATGTCGCGGATTGTGGTGTCTCCGTAGTTGCGCTGCGCGAAGAGCGACGCGGCAGCGTGACGGATCGCCGCACGGCTGTCGACGTTCATGCGTCGCCTTCAGCGTCGAGATCGGCATACAGGTCGAGGTTGAGCTCGACGGATTGGGTTGCGAGGGTGCACTTGCGTGAAACCGCTCCGTCGCCGTCGAAGTCCACAGCAGTGACCACGTATGAACCTTGCGGGGGAAGAGGGAAGTTGTAGCCGCCGTCGGGCCCGCTGACAGTCGCGGCCACGAACTCACCGCCGGACCGGGTGAGGACAACGAGGGCGCCTTCGTGCCCGACCATGTCTGTGGTGACGACCCCCGCGATGGCGAGGGGAACGGTGAGCAGCAGATCCACGATCGAAGAACCACCGTCGAAAACGAACACGCGCGAGGCGGGTGTCCACCCTTGCGCGTTCGCGATAGCCACGTAGCGGCCCGCGCCGGGCAGAGCGATCCTGTATCGGCCCTCGTTGTCAGCGCGCGCCCAGTCGATGGGCTTTCCCTCCACCGTCACGATGGACACGACCGCGTTCCGGCGCATCCCTTCAGTGGTGCCGAGAACCACCCGGCCGCCGACGACTTGCTCCGTCCCAGCTCCTCCGCTTGTCGAAGGCAGAACGAGAGGCTCTTGAGCCGTCAATGCTGCAGTGGAGAGCGAGGACCGTCGCATCGACGGAATGAACAGCACGATAACGACCGCGACCGCGGCGGCAACTGCGGCCATGGTGAATACGGTCTGGATCGCGCTCTCTGATGGATAGTCCACGCCGTCAACTGTGACGAATTGCGACACGATGATGAGGGCAATGACCGCACTGGACACCGACGTCCCGACATACCGCACCAGCGTGTTGGCGCCGTTCGCGGATGCTGTCTCGGTGATCGGCACCGCGTTCATCACCAGAGCAGGCAACGCTGCCAATGCCAGCGCTGTACCCAGACTGACCGCGACGACACCTACGACAATCTCCCACACGGAGCCGCCCGCCAAAACCCGGTACAGATACGCCAGCGCCATCACTGCCGCACCGAGAAGCAGGGTGGGTTTTCCACCCCAGCGAGTGAGCATGACTCCCGCTGCCGGCGAGATCGCGAGCATGGTGAGACCAGATGGCACCATTGTCAGCCCGGCCAGCGCAATCGGAAGCCCGAGTCCGTAGCCCGTAGCCTCCGGGACCTCGAGGATCTGGGTCGTGACCAACATGTTCGCGTACATCGAAATGCCGACGAACAGTGTGGCGATGTTTGTCAACAGCACCGGCCGGATGGCCAACGTACGCAGATCCACCATCGGCTGATTCACCCGCAACTCCAATGGGACCCAGGCCGCCAATGCGACAACTGCGATCACAAACGCGCTGACGGTCTCCGAACTCAACCACCCCCAAGAAGTGCCCTTCGAGATACCGAGCAAGAGAGCGATAAGAGCGACAGAGAGCAGGATCGCACCCGGAACATCGAATGTGCCGGCGGTTCGCACTCGGGACTCCGGAACACGTAGCATCACGGCCACCGCCAGAGCAGCACCCACGGTCGCCGAGAACCAGAAGATCGCCTCCCACCCGAACGCCTGCGAGATGACTCCCGAGAGCGGCAGCCCAAGCGCCGAACCGATGCCTAGCGTTCCACTCATCAACGCGATCGCCTGCCCGACCCGCTCCTTCGGAAGCTCGTCGCGCAGAATACTGATCCCCACCGGAATCAGCGCCGATGCGAACCCCTGCATTGCCCGCCCCGCCACCAGGAACGGAAATGTCTGACCAACGACTGCGATCAAAGACCCGGCGGTCAAGACGGCAAGCGAAACCACCAGCATGCGGCGTTTTCCGTACATGTCTGCCGTCCGCGACACAATCGGCGTCGCAACTGCAGCCGTCAGCAACGTCGCGGTCACCAGCCAGGTCGCATCGTCAGGGGTGATGTCCAGGATCCGCGGCAACTCGGGCAATTGCGGAATGATCAGCGTCTGCTGCAGCGAGACCACCATCCCGCACAGCGACAAAATAACGATGAGCGCGGTCGGTGAGGTGGGGCGTCGGTGGCTGATCACACTACCGAGTAAACACGGTTTACCCTTCGCGTGTTCATTCCGTGCGCCGTCGGGATCGAAGGCTCGACCTTGCGTGCTTGACAGGAACCCCGGACGAAGCGACTATGGAATGTCCCCAAACGGCACGGTGTGCCGCTCAGTGGAACAATTTCTCGCTGACCCAACCAACGATGGAAGGGTCGCCGCCCCAACCAACGATGGAAGGCGAATACATGGATGCGAACGTTTCACAACCCACACCCCCGGTTTCTCAGAAACGCGTCGGTGCTGCCATTGTCGTAGGCACTGCCCTCGAGTATTTTGACTTCTTCCTTTACGCCGCTATGGCTGCACTAGTCATCGGTCCTACGTTCTTCCCGTCTGACGATTCCGTCGCCAGCGCCATGGCGGCGCTGGCGACATTCGGCGTCGGGTTCCTTGCACGTCCGCTCGCAGGATTGGTGTTCGGCATCATCGGGGACAAGTTCGGCAGGAAGACCGTCCTTTCCTGGAGCCTGATCCTGATGGGCGTTTCAACTGGGCTCATGGGGCTGATCCCTTCCTACGCGACGATCGGTGTGGCAGCTCCAATCTTGCTCGTGCTGTTGCGGATCGTGCAGGGAATCGGCGCCGGTGCGGAGTTCAGTTCAGCGATTGCAGTTTCGTACGAGTTTGCGGCCCCCAAGCGACGGGGCAGACTCGGCTCTCTCCCCACGCTCGGCGTCAACCTCGGGGTTTTCGCCGCTTCATTGGTTGTCGCTGGTCTCGCACTCATCGGAGACGACTTCTTCTACTCATGGGGATGGCGTATCCCGTTCGTCCTCAGCTTCGTGTTGGCGATCGTCGGGTACGTGATTCGCATCAAGCTTCCCGAGAGCCCCGAGTTCCTGGAGATGAAGCCCGAGCAGACTCGTCGTCCGTGGTACCGCGTGCTAGCCGATCTTTTCAGGTCGGACTGGAGAGGTCTGGTCATCGTTTTCATCACTTATCTTGGGTACTCCCTGGTAGCGACGTTGTACAAGACCTTCTCGCTCTCCTACTTGACGGAGTTTCAGGACATCGGGGGCGCCGTGAGCAGCTTCGGAGTCACCCTCGCGAGCGCCGTTGCGATCTTGTGGACACCCGTAGTCGGGAGGCTTTGCGACGCGGCACCGGTCCGATGGGTCCTCGCAGCCGGCGGCGTGTTGGTGATCGCGTACTCCGTCCCCTTCTTCTGGCTGCTTAATTCTCAGACACCCGTGTGGATCTGGCTGGCGATGATCCTGGGAACAGGCCTCATCGCCCCCTTGCTGTCAGTCGCAGCGAGCCCATTCATGGCACGGCAATTCGCGACCAACACTCGTGTCACGGGGATCGGCGTCGGCAAGGAATCCAGCGGCGCCCTTGGGGCGGGCTTCGGCCCCTTGATCGCGCTCGCGCTCGTCAGCGCATCACCCTCGTTCAGCACCATCGGTGTATCGATGCTCTTCGCGTTCGGAGGTCTCTTCTTTGTGATCGCCGCCTGGCGCGGACGCACGGTCGCCCCGAATGTGGGGGAGATCGAGCGCGATCGCACCCATGCACAGGCGGCTTCGGTTCGAGGCGCTGAAAACTAGGCGTATGGCCGTCAGCGTTAGATGGAACAAGAGGAGCTCCTGATGAAGTTCGTGGTCTTGGTCAAAGCAGTTCCGGATACGTGGGGCGAACGAAAGTTGAGTCTCGAGACCGGATTGGCAGATCGTGCCGCCTCCGAGACCGTCCTCGACGAGATCGACGAACGTGCGCTCGAGGTCGCATTGTCCTACGCCGATGCCCACACCGGTACCGAGGTCGTCGTGCTCTCGATGGGGCCGGAGTCCGCCGCCGCAACCGTGCGAAAGGGCCTTGCGATGGGGGCCGCCTCGGCGGTGCAGGTCGTCGATGAAGACCTCCTCGGTGCCGATCTCGGTCTGACGGCCGAGGTGCTCACGGCAGCGGTGAAGCGGATCGGCGCGGATCTCGTTGTCACGGGCAACCAATCCACCGACGGGTCCGGCGGAGTACTGGGGGCGATGATCGCAGAACTGCTGGACCTTCCCGCCGCGCTGAACTTGACCTCGGTCGAGATCGCCGAGCGCACGGTGGAGGGCGTGCGAGCGACGGATGCTGGCACAGTCAAGGTCTCGGCCGAGCTGCCTGCGCTCATTTCGATCACCGAAGCCCTTCCCGACGCGCGCTTCCCGAACTTCAAGGGCATCGTGGCGGCGAGGAAGAAGCCGTTCGAGACACTGACGCTCGCTGATCTCGGAGTCGACGCGCTCTCCTCCGACGTTGCGCGGTCGATCGTCATCGGGCTCAGCGAGAAACCCCCGAGGCCGGCTGGAATCAAGATCGTCGATGAGGGTGACGCCGGCGAGAAGCTCGCCGACCACCTCATCCAGAACCGGCTCGTCTGAGGAATGGTGGATATGGACTACCCCGCTGATTCGATCTTGGTGCTGCTGGACACGCTTCCGTCCGGTGAGCTGGGAACATCCGCCCCCGCGCTACTCGGTGCCGCCGCTCAGGTGGGAACGCCTGTCGCGCTGGTGATCGGCGACGAGAAGGTGGCGCGTCATGCCGGTGCTCTCGGTGCCGAGTCTGTCCTGGTCGCCTCGGGTGATCGCGTCGATGCGATCGCGGCGGCCGTCGGCGAGGTCGGTCCCGACGCGATCCTGGTGTCGCACTCGATCGAAGGGCGCGAGGCTGCGGCACGATACGCCGCGAGGTCTCGTTCCGGTCTTCTCGTCGACGCCACGGGCGTGGTGAGGGATGGCCAGGGCATCGTCGCCAAGCACTCCGTTTATGGCGGTGCTTACAAGGTTGACGGCGCGGTGACTTTCGGGGCGCCGATCATCACGGTGCGGCAGGGCGCTGTCGATGAGCGTGCCGAGGCCATCGCATCGCCGGCGGTGCGACCCCTCGAGGTCGTGGCCTCGGCTCGAAAGGCCGCCGCGTTCGGCGAGGTGGAGGAAGCCGTTGTCTCCGTACTCCGCCCGGATTTGCGTGGTGCGGACAAAGTCGTCGCAGGCGGCCGCGGTCTCGGGTCACAGGAAAAGTTCGCGCTCGTCGAGCAGCTCGCCGACGCGCTTGGCGCCGCTGTCGGTGCGTCGCGCGCCGCGGTCGACGCTGGTTATGTGCCGCAGAATTCTCAGGTCGGGCAGACCGGCGTCTCGGTGTCGCCGCAGCTCTACATCGCGCTCGGCATCTCGGGCGCCATCCAGCACAAGGCCGGCATGCAGACCGCGAAAACCATCGTCGCGATCAACAAGGACGCCGACGCTCCGATCTTCGACATCGCCGACTACGGCATTGTGGGCGATCTCTTCGCTGTCGTGCCGCAGCTGATCGCGGCGCTCGAGGCGAAGAGGGCCTAGGCGACCATGGCAACGTATGGAGCGACAATTCGCCGCGGGCTTCCCCGCTGGCCGGGTGGAGACCCCTGGCCCTCTGCCGGCGAAGCACACGTGAGCGACGGCTCTGCGGAAAGCGCAGGAGAGCGCGAAGGCGCGGCTTCAGCGATTGTCGGCACCGGCGCAGGCAGCCGCACAGGGGTCCGGCGCGGCCTGCCTCGCACGCCCGGCGGCGAGCCGTGGCCCCCCGCGGACTTCGCCCGTGCCCCCGTGACCGAAAGTCTCGGAACCGCAGCCACGGATGCCCCCGCAGCAGCGACGCCCACGGCCGACGAGATCGCGGTCGAGGGCGACGGGTGGCCGGAGTCCGACTCGGTCGTGCCCGTCGAAGCATACGTCGTCGACGTCTCGACGCCGATCCCCTTCACCCGCACGGCATGGGCGGGCATCGCTGCGTCGTGGCACCCAACGGCTCTCGCCCAGCCCGCGCCGGCTGTTCCCCTCGCCGAGCGGATCCGAGCGACGCCCTGGACCAGGAAACTGAGCGCGTTGATCGGCGCCCTTGCGCTCCTGATCGTGGCTCTGGCTGGCGTGTTCCTCGTTCGTGCTGTGCTGAGCACCGACGCCATGAGCGACTGGCTCGCCCGCTACCCGGGCGAGTATCACCTGCCCGAGTCGTCGAGTCCCGGTTTCCCCGCCTGGGTGCAGTGGCAGCACTTCTTCAACATGTTCTTCATGGTGCTGATCATCCGCACCGGACTGCAGGTGCGCGCCGAGAAGCGCCCGCCGGTCTACTGGACACCGAAGTGGTCCAAGAACGGGAACGGCAAGATCAGTCTTGCTTTGTGGCTCCACCAGTCGCTCGACATCCTGTGGCTCGTGAACGGCATCCTGTTCGTGGTGCTGCTGTTCGCCACGAACCACTGGATGCGCATCGTGCCGACCAGCTGGGACGTCTTTCCGAACGCGCTGTCCGCTCTGCTCCAGTACGTATCGCTCGCCTGGCCGACCGAGAACGGCTGGGTCAACTACAACAGTCTGCAGCAGATCATGTACTTCCTCACGGTGTTCGTCGCGGCGCCCCTCGCAGCGGTGACCGGTGTGCGTATGTCGGGGTTGTGGCCCAAGAACGCGATCAAGCTGAGCAGGGCCTATCCGGTCGAGTGGGCGCGGGCCGTGCACTTCCCGGTGATGGTGTACTTCGTCGTTTTCATCATCATCCACGTGGCCTTGGTCTTCGCCACGGGTGTTCTACGCAACCTGAACCATATGTATGGCGGCACCGACGCTGTCAACTGGCCGGGCTTCCTGATCTTCACCGGATCGATGGTGCTCGTCATCGCCGGCTGGATCGGCGCGCGACCGCTTGTGCTCACGCCGATCGCCGCGCTCACGGGGAAGGTCAGCGGGCGGTGACACCTATGGACGTTGAGCAGTGGTCTAGCCTCGCCACGCGCGTGCTGGCACCCAACCCCGGATCCATGACGCTGGACGGTACGAACACGTACGTCGTCCGCGCCCCGGGTTCCTCGGCAGTCATCGTCGACCCAGGCCCGGAGATCTCCGCGCACCTCGACCGGATCGAGGCACTCGGCCCGGTCGAACTCATCCTCCTGACCCACCACCACAGCGATCATGCGGAGTCGATCGACGCCATGGTCGCTCGCACCGGTGCTCCTGTGCGAGCTGCCGACGCGACATTGTGCCGAGGGGCAGAGCCGCTTCGTGATGGTGAGATGATCCGTGCGGGCGAGACGCGCATCGCGGTCCTCGCGACGCCCGGTCACACCATCGACTCCCTGTGCTTCCACTTGCCGGAGGACGGTGCAGCCGGTGCGGATGCTCCCGTCGGCTCGATCCTCACGGGGGACACCATTCTCGGGAGCGGCACCACGGTCCTGACGCAACCTGACGGAGCGCTACGCGATTACATCAGATCATTGGAGCGACTGCGAAGCCTCCCGGACTCGACGATCGTTCTGCCAGCTCATGGACCGTCGCTTCCCAGCCTCGCCGTGGTCGCCGGTCGATACCTCGGCCACCGCAGGATGCGGCTCGCTCAGGTGCGAGAGGCGCTCGCCGAACTCGACGTCGACGCATCGGTAGAGCCTGAGGTCGTCGCGCGTGTCACCGACATCGTCTACCCGCAGATCGATCCTGCCATCCGCTTCGCCGCCGAGGCATCCACAGCGGCGCAGCTGGAGTACCTCGCCGATGCATGACGCCGTCACTCGCGCGCAACGAGGTGCCGAATCGAGGCACTTTCACGACGGGCAAATACGCGACTTCCTTCGCCTGATCGACGAGGGGAATGCCGGATTCAGCGGAGAAGATCGTTCCACCGGCCAACGGGGAGGGGATTGCTATTGACATCGAATCGGTCGAGCCGGGTCGCCCTCGTTCTGCGTACTTCGTCTCCGACAGCACGGGCATCACTGCGGAGACGCTCGGCAGCGCGCTGCTGGCGAACTTTCCCGGCTTCTCGTTCGAGCGTCACACGATCCCGTTCGTCGACACCCTGATCGGAGTGCGCGACGTCGTAGAAGATATCCAGGCGGCGAACGAACGTGGGACGGACCCGATCCTGTTCGCCACGGTGAAATCAGGTGAGATCCTCGCCGAGCTCATGGCATCCGGCGCCGTCGTGATCGATCTTCTGAGAGGGCATCTGCGGGAGATGGAGGCCGCGCTCGGAAGCACGGCATCAGAGCAGTTGGGGCAGTATCACGGGGTCGGCGACATCGAACGGTACTTCGCACGGATGCGCGCGGTTGAGTACGCCATCGAGCACGACGACGGGCAGAGTGCCCGCGCGCTAGACATCGCGGACGTGATCATCATCGCGCCATCGCGCTGCGGCAAGACGCCGACGACGATGTACCTCGCTCTGCAGTACGGACTGCTCGTCGCGAACTATCCGCTGACCGACGATGACTTTCCCTCGGACGGCCTCCCGCGCATCGTGCGGCCTCACGCCACCAAGTGCTTCGGTCTGACCACGACGCCGCTTCGCCTCAGCCAAGTGCGCCACGAGCGACGCCCGGACTCCAACTACTCGAGTCTTGCGCAGTGCACTCGCGAGCTGCGTCGAGCCGAAGACCTCTACCGGCGCAATCACATGCCATTCCTCAACTCCTCGACGAGATCCGTCGAGGAGATGTCCGCGGTCATCATGCAGTCCATGCGGCTGCGCGCCTGATCGACCTCCACCCCGCGCGCCGGCGCATGATCCACACAGGAGTCACAATGACGAGCATCCTCTGGTTTACTGAGATCGGGATGGCCGATGTCGCCCAAGTGGGTGGCAAGAACGCTTCGCTCGGGGAGATGGTCTCGAATCTCTCGGATGCGGGCGTGAGCGTCCCTGGCGGGTTCGCGACGACGGCCGACGCCTACCGGGGGTTTCTCGCCGCAGACGGTCTGTACGATCGCCTCAAGCACGCGGTCGAGGCCCTCGACGTGACGGACGTGGCAGAGCTCGCGCGCGTGGGGGCCGCCGTTCGGGATTGGATCGAGGAGCAGCCGTTGCCCGCTGCGTTCGAAGCAGACATCCGCGCCGCGTACGCAACCCTCGTCGAGAAGGACCCACAGCCAGAGACCGTGTCGTGGGCCGTGAGGTCGAGCGCGACAGCAGAAGATCTGCCGGACGCGTCGTTCGCCGGACAGCAAGAGACGTTCCTCAACATCCGTGGAATAGACAACGTCCTCGCTGCGGTGCGGAGCGTCTTCGCATCTCTCTACAACGACCGCGCGATCGCGTACCGCGTCCATCACGGGTTCGACCACCACGATGTCGCCCTTTCGGTAGGGATCCAGCGGATGGTGCGGTCGGATGTCGGAGCGTCGGGCGTGCTGTTCACGGTCGACACCGAATCGGGATTCGACCGCGCCGTGTTCATCACCAGTTCTTACGGGCTCGGGGAGGCGGTTGTGCAGGGGGCGGTGAACCCCGATGAGTTCTACGCGTACAAGCCGGCGCTCCGCGCAGGACGTCCTGCGATCCTGAAGAGGTCCTTAGGGGAGAAGGCCCTGAAGATGATCTACGCGGACGGAACGCATACGGGTGGAAGCACAGTATTCACCGATGTATCGCTTTCCGATCGCGCACAGTTCAGTATCACGGATTCCGAGGTCGAAGAGCTCGGGCGCCAGGCGCTCGTCATCGAAGATCACTACGGCCGACCGATGGATATCGAGTGGGGCAGGGACGGCATCGACGGCAAGCTCTACATCCTCCAGGCTCGACCGGAGACGGTCGTCTCGCGTGCTGACGGCAACGTCACGCGCCGCTTCGTCCTCGAGGAGCCCGGCACCGTGATCACGACCGGCCGGGCGATCGGGCAGAAGATCGGCGCCGGACCCGTGCGCGTGTTGACCTCGCTCGCTCAGATGGACCAGTTCACACCCGGTGACGTTCTGGTGGCGGACATGACGGACCCCGACTGGGAACCGATCATGAAGCTCGCTTCGGCGATCGTCACCAACCGTGGCGGCCGCACGTGCCACGCTGCGATCATCGCCCGTGAATTGGGGATCCCCGCCGTCGTCGGCACGGGCGACGCGACGGTCGCGCTTGCCGACGGCAGAGAGGTCACCGTGTCATGCGCGGAGGGCGACAGCGGCTTCATCTACGAGGGACTCCTCGCCTTCGATGAGGTCATCACCAGACTCGACGAGATGCCCGAGAGCCCGACGAAGATCATGCTCAATGTCGGAGCCCCCGATCAGGCATTCGCCTTCTCGAAGCTGCCGAACACAGGTGTGGGCCTTGCGCGTCTCGAGTTCGTCATCAATCGCCAGATCGGCATCCATCCCCGAGCGCTTCTCGATTTCGACACCCTTGAACCGATGCTCAAGAGCGAGATCGCCGAGCGGATCGCCGCCTACCCATCGCCGCGGGAGTACTTCATCTCTCGTGTCGCCGAGGGCGTCTCAATGTTGGGTGCTGCCTTCGCCCCCGAGAAGGTGATCGTGCGGCTCAGCGATTTCAAGTCCAATGAGTACGCCAACCTCATCGGCGGCGAGCTGTACGAGCCGCACGAGGAGAATCCGATGATCGGCTATCGCGGAGCGTCTCGCTACATTTCGGCAGACTTCCGCGAGTGCTTCGACATGGAGTGCCAAGCGCTGCGGTTCGTGCGCGACGAGATGGGACTCACGAACATCGAGATCATGGTGCCGTTCGTTCGCACCGTGGATGAGGCGCGCGGCGTCATCGACCTCCTCGCCGAGAACGGGCTGCGCCGCGGCGAGAAGGGACTTCGCATCATCATGATGTGCGAACTGCCGTCCAACGCCGTTCTGGCCGATGACTTCCTGGAGTACTTCGACGGCTTCTCTATCGGATCCAACGACATGACCCAGCTCACCCTGGGGCTCGACCGCGACTCCGGCCTGGTGGCGGCCACCTTCGATGAACGCAATCCAGCCGTGCTGAAGATGCTGTCGATGGCGATCGAAGCATGCCGCCGCGCGGGCAAGTACGTCGGCATCTGCGGACAAGGCCCGAGCGACTACCCCGACCTCGCGGAATGGCTCGTCGGCCAGGGCATCGAATCGATGTCACTCAACCCCGACACCGTCGTGGAGACCTGGTTGCGATTGGCAAAGCAGTCCAGCATCGCCTCTCGGTGAAGGTCGCTCCTCTCCCTCGTTCAAACCCGCAAGGAGGCTGGCAGGTCGTAGCGGTGCTCTCAGGTCACACGGGCGATCAGCTTGCCCGGAGACCGTGAAGCGCGAAACCGCCCATCAGAGCACGGCGCACAATCTCAGTAGTGTGACGCAAGCGTGCGCAGGATTCATCGAGGGAAAAGTGATCGGATGGATGGTCGAGGGTGAAGCGGATGCTTCACACTCTGCAAGTGAGTGCCCAAGATGTTCCAGCTGGGGCACGGCACCGGCACCGCATTGGACATGATCTCAACACAATCAAGTCGATCGGCCGCCGGGTGGGTCAGGCCAGGTATCGACCGGTGGGGCTTTCGGGGGATCTAGCGATGTCGTCGGGTGTGCCGGTGGCGACGATGTGTCCGCCTGCGGTGCCGCCTCCGGGGCCGAGGTCAATGATGTGGTCGGCGTTTCGGATCATGTCGAGGTCGTGTTCGATGATGATGACGGTCGCGCCGTTGTTGATGAGGCGTTGGAGAACGCTGAGGAGAGTTCGGATATCGGTGGGGTGGAGTCCGATGGAGGGTTCGTCGAGGACGAACAGCGTGTTGTGCTGGTCGCGGTCGATGTCTGCGGACAGCTTGAGTCGTTGTGCTTCACCACCTGAGAGGGCAGGGGTGCCTTCGCCGAGGGTGAGGTAGCCGAGGCCGAGGTCGGAGAGGACCTGCAGCCTGGAGTGAGCCTTTTTGAGGTCGGCGACGACGGGTAGTGCTTGTTCGACGGTGAGGCGAAGGACTTCGGGGAGGCTCAATGTGTCGCTGGAGCCCTGTTTTGGAGTGCGGCGGATGTCGTGTGCGGTCGGGTTGTATCGGGTGCCGTCGCAGGCGGTGCAGACGATGTCGACGTCGGGGAGGAACTGGACGTCGAGGGAGATTTGGCCGGTACCGTCGCAGGTCGGGCACCGCAGCGATCCGGTGTTGTAGGAGAAGTCACCGGCCTTAAGTCCACGTGCTTTCGCGTCCGGGGTGGCGGCGTAGGCGCGGCGGAGGTCGTCGAGGACGCCGCTGTAGGTGGCGATGGTGGAGCGAACGTTGACGCCGATGGGCGCCGCATCGACGACGGCGACGGTGGTGATGCCGCCGGGGTCGACGCTGATGACGTGCGCGGGGAGGGGTTCGTTCTTCGCGTGTGCCTGCAGGGCCGGGACGAGTGCTTCCAGGACGAGGGTGGTCTTGCCCGAACCCGAGACGCCGGTGACGGCGGTGAGCCGGCCTTTGGGTATGTCGACTTCGAGGGCGTGGACCGTGTGGAGCGGGGTGGTGGAGACGTGGAGGCGCCCTTCGTCGAAGACGGTCCCGGCCTTGAGGCGGGGACGGACCAGGTCGGGGGCGTTCGGGCCGAGGTAGGGGGCGATGTGCGATTGGGGGTTCTCGGCGAGGTCGGGGATGGTGCTGGAGGCGATGACGGTGCCGCCGTGCATGCCGGAGCCTGGGCCGATCTCGACGAGCCAGTCCGCTTCGCGGAGCACCTGGGCGTCGTGGTCGACGACCACGACCGAGTTCCCGTCGTCCAGAAGGTTGCGGATGACGGTGATGAGGCCGTCGATGTTGGAGGGGTGCAGGCCGATGGAGGGTTCGTCGAGGACGTAGAGCACTCCGGTGGTGCGGTTGCGGACGGCGCGGGAGAGCTGCACGCGCTGCCGTTCCCCGGTGGAGAGCGTCGAGGATGCCCGGTCGAGCGTGAGGTATCCGAGCCCGAGACCGAGGAGCATCTGCGCGGTCTCGACCATTTGGGTCACGATGCTGCCCGCCATCGCCGTCATATTCTCTGGCATCTGCGCGGGCAGGGTCTGCACCCATTCAGTGACGTCCACGAGCGTCTTCGACGTCGCTTCGGGGAGGGTGATGCCGTCGACGAGAGTGGAGCGAGCGAGGGCGTTGAGGCGGGTGCCGTGGCAGTCGGGGCACGTCTGCACACTGAGGAACCCCTTGATCCGCCCCAGGCCCTTCTCGGTTTCGGCTTTCCGGAGTGCTTCGACCACAGACTGGTGGGCGTTGCGGTAGGTGGCGTTGAGTTCGAACAGCTTCCCGCTCTTGGAGGGGTAGAGGATGACGCGCTTCTCCTCCGGCCCGGCCAGCACAATCTCACGTTCTACCGGGGTCAGGTCACGGAAGGGGATGTCGGTGCGGACGCCCATCTCGGCGACGACTTTCGCGTTCGCGGCAAGTCCGAACATCGCCCAGGGGGCGACGGCGCCGTCGTCGATGCTGAGCGACTCATCAGGAATGAGCGTGCTGTCGTCGACGTCGCGGACGATTCCGGTGCCCTCGCACCGCGGGCAGGCCCCTTCGCTGTTGAAGGCAAATGATTCCGCGCTGGGAGGTGGAAATACGACGTCACAGACTGGGCAGGTCAGTGGCAGGTCCAGTGCGACGTCGATGGTGGGGTCGAGGCGGTGCCCGTTGGGGCACTGGTGGTGCCCGAGGCGGGAGAAGATCAGCCGAAGGCTGTTGAGCAGCTCTGTCGAGGTGCCAAAAGTCGACCGCACGCCTGGGACCGCGGGACGTTGCCGCAACGCGAGAGCGGAGGGGACGTGCTCGACGCTGTCGACCGCGGCCCGCGCAGATTGGGTGAGACGACGGCGCGTGTAGGTCGACAGCGCCTCCAGGTAGCGGCGTGACCCTTCCGCGTACAGCACCCCGAGTGCGAGGGACGACTTTCCTGACCCGGAAACCCCGGCGATCGACACCAGCTTGTTCAGTGGAACGTCGACGTCGATGTTCTGCAGATTGTTGACCCGCGCGCCGCGAACTCGGATCACATCAGGAACGGAGTGGTCGCGGGCTGGATCTGCAGTCATAGTGGGCTCCTTGGCAGGTAGTGGCAGGGGCTGTGTCACGCGGGCGGGGCGGCTCAGCGAGTGGGGATGACGACGACGTACTTGCCGGGCTGGTGTCGGGATTCGAGGTTGCGGTGTGCGTCGGACACCTTCTCGAGCCCCTCGTGCACTCCGGCGATGACGGTATGGAGTGTGCCGGCCTCAATCGCCTTCAGGTAGGTGTCGAGGGCGGAGCAGTTCACGCTTGCTCGAGGGTCATCGTGAAACCTTCGCCGGAGGCGGCGATGTGCTCGAGTCCTTCGATGATCGTTCCGAGGTGCACGATGCCCGGTTCCGGGATGGAGAGGTCTCCGGTGTCGGCATAAAAGAAGACGATGTCGTGGCTCGGAGCCCAGTACGCGATCTGACCGACGGCGTAGGTATCGAGGGTGTCAGTCACGTTTTTGAGGGCCTGAGGCGACGGTCCCATTTTCTCCCGGTCGAAGAGATCTCCCAGGGTGAGCGTCATGGGCAAGGCGTCGATGAGCTCGTGGCCAGCGGGCGTGTCGTCGATTGCACCGATGGCTTGGCCGGTCGGCAGGGTGATGCGGATCTTCATCTCGTTGCTTCCTTTTCATAGTGCGGTGGAGGCACGGCGCGTAGTGGTGGGGCGCCGCGCCTCCTTGGGGTTGGGTGGTCGTTCTCGTTCATCGGTCCGGCCGTCGGGGACACATTGAGCCGAAGCCGCCGTCAGGCAGGGATGACGATGACGTACTTGCCGGGCTGGTGTCGGGATTCGAGGTTGCGGTGTGCGTCGGACACCTTCTCGAGCCCCTCGTGCACTCCGGCGATGACGGTATGGAGTGTGCCGGCCTCAATCGCCTTCAGGTAGGTGTCGAGGGCGGCGGCGGGGAGGTCGGTGGCTTCACCTGCGTAACTGGTGAGACGGACGCCGGTGGGGATGGTGAATGGGTCGAAGTCGGGGATGGTCCAGTTGCCGCTGAGCGCCCCGACGAAGCAGACCGTACCGCCAGGGTGGATCACTGACAGCACGGCGGGAAGGGTGGTTGCACCGACGAACTCGAGCGCGGCGTCGATCCCGTCCGGGGCGATTGCGCGGATGGCGTCGGCGAGGGTGTCGTCGTCGACGAGGACATGGTCGGCGCCCACCTCGGTGAGCAGATCTGCCCGGCGCGGGTTGCGGGTGGTGGCGAGAACGGTTGCGCCGAGCTGGTGTGCGATCGCGACCGCAGTGAGCCCGACGGTGGAGGTTGCGCCGTGGATGAGGACGCTCTGCCCCGCCTGAAGACTCAGCCCCGTGGTGAGTGAGCCGTGCGCGGTTTGCAGCATCTCCGGGAGCCCGCCGATGACGTCCCATTCGAGGTCGGTGTCGAACGGGATGACGTTCGCGGCGTCGACGAGCGTGTATTCGGCGTAGCTGCCATCGATCGTGCGGCCCAAGCCCCCCATCATCGTGGCGACCTTCTGACCCAGCGCGAGGTCGACGCCGTCGCCGACGGCATCCACGATGCCAACGGCTTCGATACCGAGGATGCGGGGGAAGGTGAAGTCGGAGTCGGATTCGCCCTGCCGGCTGGTGACTTCGGACTCGTTGACCCCGAATGCCTTCACCTGGATGCGCACCCAGCCCGGGCGGACCTCGGGGATGGGGACGTCGGTGACGGTGAGGCCGTCGATCTCGACGGGGCCGGTGAGGCGGATGGCGCGCATGGTGTCAGACATCGGATTGCTCCTTCGTGTGAATGGGGTGATCGGCGGCGGGGATGGCAACCAGGGCTTCGAATGACCGACGAACCATGGCCTCGTCGAGGGGGGTGTCGGGGTGGGCGAGGCGGTGGCTCCACCATCCCCACAGGAGTGCGTTGATTGTCAGCGCGGTGCTGTCAGATACGTGACCGTGGGTCATCGCCAGGGCGTCGTCCTCGACCGCTTGCAGGACCGCCGCCACGTCAGGGTGGCGGATGCCGTAGTGCCGAATCTCCGCATACAGGCGGATGTCGTCGAGTGTGGGACTCGTCGCGCCGATGGTCGCGTCGACGAGTACGGCAACGATGTCCTCCGGTGTTCGGGCGTCGCGCAGTGGCGTGTCGTAGCGGGGTCCGAGGTGGCTACGGGTCGAGTCGAACGCGGCGACGATGAGGCCTTCGAGGGTGGGGAAGTAGTACGTCATCGACCCCAGCGGCACCCCGGCGTGCGTCGCGATACCGCGGTACGACGCTCCGGCCACGCCATCCGCGGCGATCACCTCGAGCGTGGCCTGCAGGATGCGGGCCCGCCGACCCGGGTCGTTCGGCTTTCCTCGTCGCACAACTTCTCCAATGTCAGACCGAGTGCGTACACTGGTACGTATTGATTCCAATCTAGCCCACGATGGAGGAGTTCGCATGATCGGTCACGAATTGCAAGAGCACGCTCGGGCGCGAGTGCACGAACTTCCCGGCGCGAAGCTGGAGCACCCGTTCGGCCCGGGCTGGGAGGTGTTCAAGGTGGTGGACAAGGTGTTCATGCTGATGACCGATGCCACCGGTGAGCCGATCGTGATTCTGAAAGCGGACCCGGACGAGAGCATGGCGCTGCAGGACGAGCACGAGGAGATCACCCCCGGCTACCACATGAACAAGAAGCACTGGATCACGCTGCACCCCTCGGGCCACCTTCCCGTGTCGCTGGTCGAGGAGCTGGTGACCGAGTCGTATCTCCGGGTCGTCGAGAACCTTCCGCACGCCAAGCGGCCAGTGGACCCCGCCACGTTCGGGCGGGGCAGCAAATGACACTGACGGGGGAGCGGCTGCGGCAGATCGCCCGTGACACCGCGGCGTCTCTCCCTGGTGTGTCTCACGGGCACCCGTTCACCCCACACCTGGACGTGTGGAAAGCGGGCGAGAAAGTGTTCTTGATCGTCACCGACGATAACCCCAACCTGCAGATCATCACCATCAAAGCCGACCCGCACCACGGTGACGCGTTGCGCCGCGACCACGAGTCGATCACCGTCGGGCACTACCTCGACAAGAAACATTGGATCTCCGTCGGCCCGGGACCGGGCATCACGGCGAAGCTGATCGACCACCTCGTCCACACCTCGTACGAGCTCGCGGACGCGCATCACCCGGAGTCATCGTGACCGGCACGCCCTCCCTGTTTGAAGTGGATGACGAGTCGCGTCCGCTGGCGGACCGGCTCCGGCCCCAAACCCTGCAGGAGGTGGTCGGGCAGGATCACCTGCTCGCAGCGGACGCGCCGATCGGGCGGATGGTGGCGGGGCAGCGGCTGGTGTCGATGGTGCTGTGGGGGCCACCCGGATGCGGGAAGACCACCATCGCTCGCCTCCTCGCGGATCAGACCGATCTCGCGTTCGAGCCTCTCTCGGCGACCTTCTCCGGTGTGGCCGACCTTCGGAAGGTGTTCCAGGCGGCGAGGCAACGCCGGGAGATCGGGCAGGGCACGTTGTTGTTCGTGGATGAGATCCACCGGTTCAACCGCGCGCAACAGGATTCGTTCCTGCCCTTCGTCGAGGACGGCACCATCATCCTCGTCGGTGCGACCACGGAGAACCCGAGCTTCGAGCTCAACGGGGCACTCCTGTCCCGAACGCAGGTGTTCGTCCTGAAGCGCCTAGATGACGCCGCACTGGACACCCTCATCAGTCGCGCAGAAGATCTCACCGGCGCACCGCTCCCGCTCGACGCCGATGCACGACAGTCGCTGATCGCGATGGCCGATGGCGACGGCCGGTACCTGCTGAACATGATCGAGCAAATCCAGAACCTCCCTGGCCCGGTCGACACGGCAGCTCTTGCTGCTGCCGTGCAGAAGCGCGCACCTCTCTACGACAAGTCGCAGGAGGGGCACTACAACCTGATCTCCGCGCTCCACAAGGCCATGCGGGGCTCGGACCCGGACGCTGCCCTGTACTGGCTGTCACGGATGCTGCTCGGCGGAGAAGACCCGCTGTTCATCGCGCGCCGGATCACGCGATTCGCTAACGAAGACATCGGCCTGGCCGACCCGAACGCGGTGCAACAAGCTCTCGCCGCATGGGACGTCTACGAACGGCTCGGATCTCCGGAGGGAGAGATCGCGATCGCCCAAGCCGTGCTGTACCTCTCGACCGCTCCGAAGTCGATCGGCGTATACCGAAGCTTCAACAAGGCCTGGGCCGCCGCGAAACGCACCGGCTCCCTCATGCCCCCCGCCCACATCCTGAACGCCCCCACCCGGCTGATGAAGAACCTCGGCTACGGCAAGGGATACCAGTACGACCCCGACACGGAAACCGGGTTCTCCGGCGCGAACTACTTCCCCGACGACCTACCCCGGGAGACCTTCTACGAACCCACAACCGGCGGGTACGAGCGCACCATCACCGAACGACTCCGCCACTGGGCGCACCTCCGCTCGGAGATGACGAACGACAGCGGCCCCGCCACCAATCTCAGCGATACGTCTCATCGAAAGGACTCATCCGATGGCTGACACCACCCGAACCCACCCGGTTCGTTCCTGGCTAGGCATCCCCTACGCGACCGCCGAACGATTCCGCAAACCGCAGCTGCTGCCGTTCAACCCGGACCTGCCCTACGACCAGAAAGGCCCCGCCCCACTCCAAGCTGGGGACACCTCCTGGCTCGAGGCCGACAACGGGTTTAGCGAGGACTGCCTGAACCTCAACGTGTGGGCTCCCGAAGATGCCGGCGACGGGCCGCTCCCGGTGATCGTGTACATCTTCGGTGGCGGGTTCGAACTCGGATCGAACACACAGACGACCTCGAACGCCTCGGGGCTCGCCGCGACGGGACGCGCGATCGGGGTGTCGCTGAATTACCGGCTCGGGCCGTTCGGATGGCTGGCGCTGTCGCAGTACGGCGGCGCCCTGGAGGACGCCTCCAACCTGGGTTTGCAGGACATCATCACCGCGCTGGAGTGGGTACAGGCGAACATTGCGCGTTTCGGGGGAGACCCGGACAACGTCACCGTAACGGGTCACAGCGCCGGGTCGATGTCATCCATCGCGCTTCTCGCCGCACCCGCCGCGGATGGCCTGTACCACCACGTAGCCGCCTTCTCAGGTCCCACCTCCCGCACCGTCCCCGCATGGTGGGCCGAAGAACTCGCCCACAGGCTGATCACCGAGCTGGACCTCCAAGACAACCCCGAAGGTCTGCTCGACGTCGACGGCGAGGTGCTCGCCACGACCCTGGCGAAGGTCACACCCAGGGAGCTTGGCGCCCGCAATAGTGTCGACAACACCACCCTGGGCATCGTCGATGACCACACCCAGCCTGGCGGCGTGCTCGTAGGACACCCCTTCTCTGCGCTCGAATCCGGTCGTCGCCGCGATATCGACATCCTTCTCAGCTCCGCGACCGAGGAAGTCGACTACTGGGTCATCAACAACATTCCCGGTTTCGACCCCGGCAGTGTCGATCGGATCGTCGACGAACTCGTCCTCACCTCCCGTATCCCTCGGAGTCAGGCCCAGCGCATCGTCGACACCTACACCGTCGACGATCGCAGCGCCGCGCAGGTGCGCGCCGACATCTTCACCGACTACATCTTCACCCTGCCTGTCACACGGGCGGCCCTCGCCCATACCGCCGCCGGTGGCACCACACGCCGGCTCGTCATCGGCCCCGCAGACGGCGCCCCCGCCGTCCACGGCACCGAGTTGTACGGGATCGTCGGGGGAGAACGCCCCGGTGCCAGCGAAGGACAGATCATCCGCGACACCTTCGTCCGCGACACGCTGCTCGCTGTCGCGTGCGGAGACGCCGAGGCGTTGTGGACGCCGGTGACAGACATGCCCACCGCAACTGGCATCGGCACTCTGGCGTATGACCCGACTACCCACGCGCAAGACGTGCTCGAGCTATTCGCCGGCATCGAACGCCCCTAACCCTCCACTGAGCTCCCGGAAAGGACTCTCTCATGACCGACACCAGCACCACCCTCACCAACGAATACACGGTCCGCTCCTGGCTGGGCATCCCGTTTGCCACCGCCGAACGGTTCCGCAAACCGCAGTTGCTGCCGTTCAATCCGGACCTCCCCTACGACCAAAAAGGCCCCGCCCCGCTTCAAGCAGGGGACACCTCCTGGCTGGAGGCCGACAACGGGTTCAGTGAAGACTGCCTGAACCTCAACGTCTGGGCACCCGTAAACGCCGGCGACGCACCCCTCCCCGTCGTGGTCTACATCTTCGGCGGCGGCTGGATGCTCGGATCCAACACCCAAACCACCTCCAACGCCTCGGGCCTCGCTTCGACCGGGCGTGCCGTCGGGGTGTCGATCAACTACCGGCTCGGCGCGTTCGGCGCACTCTCACTCTCGCAATACGGCGGCAAGCTCGCCGAGGCCACGAACCTCGGCATGCAGGACATCATCACCGCGCTGCGGTGGGTCCGGGAGAACATCGCCCGGTTTGGCGGCGACCCCCACAACGTCACGGTCACCGGCCACAGCGCCGGCGCATTCTCCACACTCGAACTGCTCGCCGCACCGTCTGCCGACGGCCTCTACCAGCACATCGCCGCGTTTTCCGGGATGCCCTCCCGTCAGGTCCCGGCGTGGGGCGCCGAAGAACGCGCCCTGGAAGTCCTCACCGCACTCGGTATCCAAGACAACCCCGAGGCGATCCTCACCGTCGACGCGCACCTGCTCGCCGAGGCCATGAGTAACACCCAATCCACGGACCCCGGCGCTCAGCACGGCGTCGACAACGACGTCATCGCCGTCGTCGACGACCGCCACCAGCCAAACGGTGTGGTGACCGACCACCCTATGCGCGTTCTCGAGTCCGGGAAGCATAAGGACATCGACATCCTCTTCAGCAGCACCACTGCCGAGAACGACTGGTGGGTGCTGCACCGCACAGAAGATTACGACCCCGGCAGCATCGACGCGCTCGTGAAGCAGTTCGCCCACAGCAACCGCATCACCCTCACCCGGGCCCGACAGATCATCTCCGCGTTCGACGTCGACGGACGAACCCCCGTCCAGGTACGCGGCGCTCTGCTCACCAACTTCTCCTTCACCCTGCCCCAGGCACGAGGGGCCCTCGCTCACGCGGCCGCCGGCGGGAACGCGCACCTGCTCTGCGTCGGCCCCGTCAACGGGGAACCAGCCGTGCACGGCACAGAGATGTACGGAATCGTCGGGCAAACCAAGCCCGGTGCCAGCGACGAACAGATCACCCGCGACACCTTCGTCCGTGACGCCGTCCTAAAGGTCGCTGAAGGCAAGGCAGACGAACTGTGGGACAAGGTGACGACGGAGCCCGTCACGATGGGCATCGGTAACCCGCCCTACGACCCCACCACCCATGCGATCGAGATCCTGAAGACCTTCGAGGGCATCGCACGGCCATGACCTCTAAGCGTTGGCCCGGGGGTTCGTCGCAGTCGCGACCCCGGGCCGACGCTCAGAGGAGGTCCTCACTCCGGTACCTCATCGAAGGGGCCCGGGAAGAGAAAGTGATGGTTCCATGATGTACCTGGAGATCGAGCACGCTCGGTACCTCGCCCGCCAATGCGCGACACCGGAAGCCGATTCACCCGAATCGGACCAACCGGAAACCGACCCGCCCGGTCGCCCGGACTCTGAGAAGGAGTAGCCCTTTTCTGCCGAGCCCGGGCGTTTGTTGTTCCCGCACTGGCACCGTTGAGTGGTGCAGACGAGGGGAGCGTGGCGGGCATGCCCCCCTCGTGCGGGAGCTGTTACATGCCGCGGTCGCCCACGGCACCGCGTGGGATGATGTCGGCGATGGTGTCGAGATCTGCCTTGGTCAGCGTCACATCGGCCGCGGCCAGGTTCTGAGCTACCCGTGAGGGGTTGCGGGAGCCGGGGATGGGCACGATGAAGTTTTTTTGGGCGAGGATCCACGCGAGGGCGAGCTCGGCAAGCCCGGTGCCCTTGCGTTCGGCGAGCTCGGTGAGTCGGGCGACGATGCTGAGGTTGGCGTCGAAGTTCTCGGGCGCCCACCATCCGACGTTCCGCCTGAAGTCGTCCGCCGCGTAAGCGTCGCGGGGCTTGACGGCGCCGGTCAGGAACCCGCGTGCTAGGGGCGAGTACGCGACCAGGCCAATGCCGAGTTCTTCCAGGACAGGGAACAGGACTTCGGAATCGCGCGAGAACAGTGAGAACTCGCTCTGCATGACAGAGATCGGGTGCACGGCGTGCGCGCGTCGGATGCTCTCGGCGTCCGTGTTGGATAGGCCGAGATAGGAGACCTTGCCGGCGTCGACGAACTCTTTCATGACACCCACGACGTCCTCGATGGGAACCTCCGGGTCGGCAACGTGCTGATACAGCACATCAATGTGGTCGGTGCCCAGGTTCTTCAGGCTCGCGTCGACCACTGCGCGGATGTGATCGGGGGAGGAGTTGGGGGTGAAGCTGGGCGTGAATCCGAACTTCGTCGCGATCGTGACCTGGTCGCGAATTGGGGCGAGCGCGGTGCCGAGGAGCTTCTCGCCCTGGCCCCATCCGTACAGTTCGGCGGTATCGAAGTGGGTGACGCCGAGCTCGTGAGCGCGGCGAATGGCTGCGATCGATTCGACGTCGTCGCTGGGTCCGTATCCCATCGCTGTGCCCATCGCTCCGTAGGCGATGGAGGAGGTGGTGAAGCCTTGGCGGCCGAGTGTGCGGGTTTCCATGGAGTGACTTTCTGTTGTTGTGGGTTCGCGTGTGTCGTGAAGACCTGGGAAGAACGACCGAGACGAGTCGGGCGTGATGTCAGCTGTGGGCACCGTGGCCCGCTATGCGATCGATGAGCGCGAGATCTTCGTCAGTCAGGGTGAGCTCCGCTGCTGCGGCGTTTTGCGCGACGCGTCCGACGTCGCGGGAACCGGGGATGGGGACGATGTAAGGCTTGCGGGCGAGCAGCCATGCCAGAGACAGCTGCGCGAGGGTGACACCCTTGCTGTCGGCCACCGTGCTGAGCTGATCGGCGAGAGCGATGTTTGCTTCGTAGTTCCCGGGTGCCCACCACGGGTTGCGGTGTCGGAAATCTGCGGACGGGTACTGATCGAGGGGCTTCACGGCGCCGGTGAGGAACCCCCGAGCGAGCGGGCGGTACGCGACGAGACCTATCCCAAGGTCCTCGAGGACGGGGAAGTAGGCCTCTGATTCGCGGGCGAAGATCGAATAAGACGTCTGCACGACGCTGATCGGGTGCACAGTGTGTGCTCTGCGCACCTTCTCCGGTGTCGTGTTGGACAGGCCGAGGTAGCGGACCTTGCCAGCGTCGACGTACTCCTTCATCACCCCGACGACATCCTCGACAGGGACCGCCGGGTCGTCGATGTGCTGGTAAAGCACGTCGATGTGATCAACCCCAAGAGTGCGCAGGCTACGCTCGACGACCTCGCGGATGTGCTCGGGCCGAGAATCTGAACCGAACGACGGGGTGAAGCCGAATTTTGTGGCGATCGTCACCTCGTCGCGGATCGGCGCGAGCACCTGCCCAAGGAGCCGTTCGCCCTTTCCCCAGCCATAGAGTTCCGCTGTGTCGAAGAAGGTGACTCCGGCGGCGTGAGCGGCGCGAATCGCGCCGCTCGACGCGGCGTCGTACTCAACGCTGTCTCCGAACGCCGTGTCCATCGCGCCGTAGCCGATGGCGGACGTGGTCAGTCCCTGTCGACCGAGGGGGCGGTACTCCATGATGTGGTCCTTTCGTACGTCTGGTCTCACCATACCCCAGACTTGTCAGAGTCTGACAAGTCTGGCAGATATAGACTGGTCTCGTGGATGATCAAAACACTTCAGCTGGCGGGCTCCGCGCCGTGACCCGCGACATGGTGAGACGGCGTCTCTCCGAGGTCGCCATCGACCTGTTCGCCGAGTACGGCTTCGACGTCGTGACCGTCGAGCAGGTCGCAGCGGCAGCGGGCGTCTCGGCGAGGAGTGTGCACCGGTACTTCCCGGCGAAAGAGGACATGGTTGTCGGCGAGCTCGCCGCGTACGGCGACGTCGTCCGTGACGCTCTTCGCGATCGTCCTGCGGAAGAGCCAGTCATGGCTTCGCTGCACGCGGCCTACGCGGCAATGCTGCGGAGCCGCCCGCAGACAGCGCGCGACAAGGTAGCGATCCGTCTCCTCTCGAGCGTCCCCTCGCTTGACGCTCGCAACGTGCAGAAGCACTTGGCCTGGGCGGAGCTTCTCATACCGCTGGTCGCCCGGCGGTTCGTCGGCGGTGACGCCGACCTTCGGGCACGCGTGCTCGTGCAGTCGAGCCTCAGCACGTTCACTGTCGCGCTGGCCGCATGGGCGAAAGAACACGAGACCCGCGACGTCCACGACGTGCTCGAGGTCGCATTCCACGCCCTTTACTGAACCGGGAGCATCCCGTCGGCGTCCTCGACCCGCAGGCCGAACATCTCATCGGGGAACGCGCGGACAGGTTCCGACGGTTCAGAACGTGCGGGCGTCGGTCGGGGAGACGTGAGAGGGTCGGGTCGCTGCTTACGGGTGGGGACGTCGTATCGGGTCGGGAGGCCCACGCGATCGCCTGATCAATCTGGATCACTGGTTCAACTGCCGAGCAGGATGCGGCAGGCCAGGTGAAGCGCGAAGCGGTTGTCAGAGTCGGCCAGGTCGAGATCGAGTGCCTGCGCAATCTTCGCCATGCGGTAGGCCACCGCGTTCGGGTGCAGGTGCAGTCGTTCGGCGACCGCCTTCAGGGAGCCGCGCTCGTCGAGCCATGCGCTAAGCGTCTCGAGCGAGGTGTCACGATTGCCGAGACCCTTCAAGGGTTCGAGGATCTCGATGGCCACCCGTCCGGCGGTCACGGAGGCGCGCATCTCCGAGATCAGGCGCTGCACGCCTGAGGCGTCGAACGGCACGATCCGGTGCGTCACGCGCTCGGCCGCCGCGTTGTTCGAGGCGCTCGTGGCCTCGTACATCGAGGTGCGGATGCCCGCGGGGCCGACGTGCTCCGTGCCGATGCCCCAGAACAGTGCGCTTGATCTGGCGGCTCCGATGGCGGACTGGAGCGCGGCCCGAGCTTCCACCGAGCTCAGGCCGTGATTCGATCGAGACGAAATCAGCGCTCCGAACCGTGCTTCAAACCGTGTGGGGGCGAGCTCGACGGGGAGCTCGACCGTCGCCCGCGCGAGTGCGGTTTGTACCTGGCGGTACTCGGCGTCGCGGAGCACGGGGTCGACGCTCTCCGAGGTCACGACGAGGGCCACATGGAAGCCGTCGACGTCGACTCCCAGCCGACGGGCCACGGAGGCATAGTGGTCGACGGATGCGGAGTCGGCCACGATTAGCGCGGTGAGGGCGCGCGATCTCTCATCTTCCATCGCTTTCTCCTGCTGGTTCGCCAGTGCGAGTCGGAATCCAATCGCATGCGAGAGCGCGGGCAGCACGAGCTGCACCTCGACGGTGGGTACCGAGTCGTTGCGGGTGCCGATGTGGCCCATGACTACGCCGTTCACGATCACGGGGGAGCCGAGCGCGACGTCCCGGTCGAAGGAGACCTCCTCGCCCAGGATGGCGCTCACCTCGGTCACGAGTCTGCCGAAATCGTCACCGGCGCCTTCGTCGGTCCACTCCCTGATGCGATCGAGGGCGACGGAGACGCGCAGGAGGGTGGAGGCCGGGCCGCCGGAGACGCTGTAATTCATCGAGGTCACGAGATCGCCGAGGTCGACCTCGGCGGGGCAGCCGAGAACGGCCACCCGGAAGCGGTCGGTCAGCCTCTGCAGCCGGGGCTGCACCTGCACGAGTCCCTGGATGAGCACCGCGAGGACGCCGCGTTCCGAGACCCGGCGCAGCAGCATGTCGAGGCCGGAGGAGTCCTGGCGGGTGAACAGCCCCTCCGGCACCACGACGACGGAGTTCTGGGGCACTGTCTGCAGCGCGGCGAGGCTCTGCAAGATCACGATCCGCTCCACGTCCTGCCCGGAGAGGTTCATCGGCGCGGTGGGCGCCAGCAGGCGCACCGAGTGGCTCTCGGTCATTACTACCAGTTCACGAACAGTCGGCATGTTCCAAACTTAGGGCTCACGACACAAAATAGCCCTCGAATAACGTGGCCGGACCACAGTCGGGCGTCTCATGCGCTGGCTAACGTAGGTCTATGGCCCTCCGCATCTCAGCCCTCACCGAAACTGACGTTGATGACTTCGCGTTCGGATGCGCGCTGCTCGGCACCGGCGGCGGCGGCTCGGTCGGGGGTGCGCGGCTCGAAGTCGCCCACGCCATCCGGGAGTTCGGCCCCGTTCCCGTCGTTCATCTGGACGACCTGCCACCCGACGGCCTCGTGATGCCGCTCTCGAGCGTCGGAGCTCCCACCGTGTCGTTCGAGATGCTGAACAGTGGCGGCGAAGCCGCCGCGGTTCTGAGCGCCGTGGAGAAAGAGTTCGGGCGCACGGTGGTGGCCGTGATGGCCTCCGAGATCGGAGGTTCCAACGGTGTGGGCACCGCGATGTGGGCGGCCCGGCTCGGTCTACCGTTGCTCGATGCCGACGCCATGGGCAGGGCCTTTCCCGAGGTGCAAATGGTGTCGTTCTACGTGGCAGGCGCCCCGGTCGCTCCGCTTTGTATGGCCGACTTCCAGGGAAACGTCGCGACGTTCCGCCCGATCGATGGGGCCTGGTCGGAATCACTGGCCAGGGCCTTCTCGGTGGCTTGCGGCGGTGTAGCCCTGATGTCCGACTACACGATGACGGCAGGGGAGATGGCCGGCCGGATCGTGGCGGGATCGGTCTCCCGGGCTCATGCGCTCGGACGGGCCGCCCGCGCCTCCTCCGACCCGGTGGCGGCGATCCGCAAGGAACTCGGCGCGTTCCGCCTCATCTCCGGCAAGGTCACCGAGCTGGAACGACGCACCGGCGGGGGGTTCGTGCGGGGCAGCTTCGTCATCAGCGGAACCGGCGACGACAAAGCCAGGAACGTACGGATCGACATCCAGAACGAGAACCTCATGGCGAGCGAGGGCGGGCGCGCGCTTGCGACGGTGCCCGACCTCATCTCAGTGATCGACAGTCAGACCGGAGTCGCCATAGCCACCGAGGAGCTCCTGCACGGCATGCGGGTCACCGCTCTCGCCTGGCCGAGCGATCCGCTCTGGCGCACCGAGCGGGGCGTGCAGACGGTCGGCCCGCGCGCCTTCGGCTACGACCTGGACTACGTACCGATCGAGGAGCTGCACCGTGCCTGAAACCCGAGACCTCCGCATCGGCATCGACGTCGGCGGCACCAACACCGACGCAGTGGTAATGGACGAGAGCGACCGGATCGTCGCCCGTACGAAGCAGCCGACATCCGAGGACGTCACCGCCGGAATGCAGGCGGCGCTGACTGCCGTACTCGAGCAGGTGGGAGCCGATGCGGCCAGGATCGGCCGGGTAATGCTCGGCACCACCCACGCGACCAACGCCATCCTCGAGCGCCGAGCCCTCGGACGGGTGGGCGTCATCCGACTCGGAGCCCCCGCGACGATGTCTCTTCGGCCGATGGAGTCGTGGCCCGAGGAGCTGCGCGAGGCGGTATGCGCCGACTGGACGATCCTTCGCGGAGGGCACTACATCGACGGACGGCGGATCTCTGCGCTCGACGAGCACGGCATCGCCGACTTCGCCCGCTCGGTGGGCGACCACGCCGACGCGATCGCCATCACCGCCGTGTTCAGCCCGGCCTCGGGTAAAGATGAGGTGCGTGCCGCCGAGGTCGTCCGTGACATCCTCGGCGACAGATTCCCGGTCTCGCTGAGCCACGAGATAAGCAGCCTCGGCATCGTGGAGCGGGAGAGCGCGACAATTCTGAACGCCGCGCTCTTCGGTGTGGCCGGTCAGGTAATCAAGGCTCTCGACGACGTGCTTCTCGCCGGTGATCTTGATGTTGAGACGTACTTCGCCCAGAACGACGGAACGCTAATGGCCGTCGAGTTCGCCGAGCAGTTCCCCATCCTCACCATCGGTTCGGGGCCAGCGAACTCGCTGCGCGGTGCTGCCTACCTGAGCGGCGAGAGCGATGCCATCGTCGTCGACGTCGGCGGCACCTCAAGCGATCTCGGCGTGCTCATCGGAGGCTTCCCCCGGGAGTCGGCAGCGGCCGTGGAGATCGGCGGGGTCCGCACCAATTTCCGCATGCCCGACATCCTCGCCATCGCCCTCGGTGGCGGCACGATCGTGTCGGGCACCGCGGAGCGACCCGAGATTGGGCCGCGATCCGTCGGCTACCGGGTATCGTCCGAAGCGCTGTCGTTCGGCGGCACCACCCCGACGCTTACGGACGCCGGAGTCGTGGCCGGCCTCGCCGAGATCGGCACCCACCCCTTGGGCCTCGAGCACCGCGAAATCCTCCGCGCGGCCGTCGACCGGATCAGAGAGCTATTCGCCGACGCGGTCGACCGGGTCTCCTTGGGCCGCACGACTCTCCCACTCGTCGCGGTCGGTGGTGGCGCCTACCTGGTACCCGACCGTCTGGCCGGCGTGTCGATGGTCTTGCGACCCGAGAACGGCGACGTGGCGAACGCCGTAGGCGCGGCCATCGCATGGGTGAGCGGCCGCAGCGACGGCATCCACACGCAGGGCAGCGATTTTCGCGACTCGCTGCAGGCCTCCTACGACGAGGCCATCCAGCGCGCGGTCGCAGCCGGCGCCGACCCCGCGCACGTCGAGATCGTCGAGCACGTGGAGATCCCACTCGCGTACCTCACCTCACCCGCGGTGCGGGTGCGCGTAAAAGCCGCAGGCCCCCTTCGTCGGTCGACGGCCGAGCGGGAGGAGTCCGTGCGAACCGGCGTCTGACCATCAGCCGACGGAGTTCCACTTGAAACCACCCAGTCCGCCTTGAGGCACGATGGCGGGCTGGAGACACGGAGAAAGGCACCACGCACATGTTCACTCACCACTCCGCCCGGCTCGTCGCCGCGCTCGCCGTCGTCGGCCTGTCGACGGCCACCCTCGCCGGGTGCTCGACCTCCTCGCCCGGGGAAACGGGTTCCGCCGCCACACCATTCCGCCTCGCCACCTCGACCTGGGTGGGCTTCGGCCCGTGGTATATCGCAGAGAAGAACGGCTACTTCGACGACCACGACGTCAACGTGGAGATCACCAATTTCGACGACTACGGGGCCGAACTGGCCGCCATCAGTAGCGGTCAGGTCGACGGCGCCAACCTAGCCACAAATGCTTGGTTGCAGCAGCTGTCCCAGGGCGTCGACCTCGAACTCGTGATGATGGAAGACCGCAGCACCACGGCGGACGCCGTGATCGGTGGCCCTGGCATCACCTCGCTCGACGACCTCGTGGGCAAGACCGTGGCCTACGAGACCGGCACGACGAGCGAACTGCTCTATCTCGCCGCGATCGAGGCCGCGGGCATCGATCCCGCCGAGATCGCCCACGTCGAACTGCACGCAGACCAAGCCGGTTCCGCGCTCATCGCGGGTCAGGTGAATGCTGCGGTGACCTACGAGCCGTACATCTCCACCGCTCTGGCCCAGGACAGCGGTGCGACGGTCGTCTACTCGGCCGACGAGATTCCTGGCATCATCAGCGACGGTCTAGTCGTCGACCCCGACTATGCGGCCGCGAACCCGGGGACGGTCTCTGGCATGACCGCGGCCTGGAACGACGCGGTGGAGTTCTTGACGGACAACCCCGACGAGGGGCGGCAGATCATCGCTGACGCGCTCGGCGCCCAGGCCGACGATCTCGACAGCGCGTTCGAGGGCGTCAGCTACTACACCGTGGCCGACAGCGCGAAGGCCCTGTCGGGGGAGTTCGTGACCGAGACGATCCCGTCGATTGCGGAGTCGATGCGGAAGGCAGGCCTGATCGAGTCGGTGCCTGACTTCGGATCTTTCGTGAGCACCGACTTCGTCGAGTGAGACCGCGCTGATGACTTCCACCACGAGACGGCGGAGACTGCCGCTGTTCCGACTCGACGGAACGATTACTCGCCGGGCGTATCTCGTCTGCGCCATTGCAACGTTTGTGGTGCTGGGAGTCGTCTGGTTCGCGGTCACGGCCAGCGGCCTGGTGAAGCCGATTTTTCTCCCGAATCCGGTCGACGTCGTTCTGCGCTTGCTGGAGCAGGCGCGGAACGGTCAGCTCTGGAGCGACATCGGGATCTCGGTGCTCCGGATCCTTTCGGCCTTCTTGGTGGCCGCTGTCGTGGCGGTTCCGCTCGGGCTGCTCATGGGACGGATCCGATTGTTCGAGGCGCTCCTCGTTCCGCTAACCGAGTTCATCCGGTACATGCCGGTGGTGGCGTTCACGCCTCTGACCGTGGTGTGGTTCGGCGTCGACGAAGCGCAGAAACTCGTCCTGATCTTTCTCGGTACCTTCTTCGCCCTGCTCCTCATGGTGATGGACGACGTGCAGCGGGTACCCCGTGAGTACGTCGAAAGCTCACGGACCTTCGGCATGCCGGAGCACCGCATCCTGCAGCGCGTGGTGTTCCGGGCTGCCATGCCCTCGATCTGGGACTCGTTCCGGCTCGCACTGGGCTGGTGCTGGAGCTGGCTGGTGCTCGGCGAGCTCGTGGCGGCCACCTCGGGGCTCGGCTATCGCATCACCCTCGGCCAGCGGTACCTCGACACGTCGCTGATCATCGGCTACATCCTGGTTCTCGGGCTCCTCGGTCTCACTACCGATCAGGCCCTCCGCCTGTCGAAGCGGACTCTGTTCGGCTATCTGAAGAAATGAGGCACGCACCGTGATCGAATTGAAGGACGCCGGAGTGAACTTTGGCGATAGCCGCACGCCGATGTGGGCTCTGAGGGGGGCGAACCTCCAGGTGGGCGACCACGAGTTCGTTTCGGTGGTTGGCACCTCCGGGTGCGGCAAGAGCACGATGCTCTCGATTGTCGGTGGACTCCGCCCGCTGAGCGAGGGTTCGGCGACGATCGATGGCGTGCCTATCGCCGCCCCGGGGGTCGATCGCGGAGTGGTCTTCCAGAATTACGGGCTGTTCCCGTGGCTGACCGCCCAGCAAAACGTAGAGTTTGCGCTCAGGGAAACGGGCATGAGGAACGCGCGGGAGCGGTCTGATCGCGCGCGGGAGATGCTCGGAGAGGTCGGTCTGCTCGACTTCGCGGGTAGCTACCCGGATCAGCTCTCTGGTGGAATGCGTCAGCGTGTCGCCATCGCTCGCGTGCTCTCTTACGGGCCGTCGATTCTGCTCATGGACGAGCCGTTTGGGGCGTTGGATGCACTCACCCGCCAGCTGATGCAGGAGCTGTTGGTGAAGATCTGGGAGCAGTCGAGGCTCTCCGTGCTGTTCATCACCCACGACATCGCCGAGGCGGTGTTCCTCTCCGACCGTGTTCTGGTGATGAGCAACCGGCCCGGGCGCATCCTCGCCGAGGTACCGATCGACCTAAAGCGCCCACGAACCGCGGAGACCATCCGCTCGAGCGAGTTCGGGGAGCTGGAGCACACGATTCTCCGGCACATCCGGGGCGAGTCCATGTCGGCGGAGCACTTTGCGAGCTGAGCCCGCGAACAAACTCGGGCGATGTCGCCGCTATGGTCTGGACCGCCTGGTCTAAAGGCTCAGGTGAGCGGCGATTGATGCGAAGCTCTGCTCCTCACTCGGAGGGCTCGTCGAGCAGCCCGATCGCGCGTCGACCGAGGCTGTGAGTGACATGTGCCCGAGACAGCGACTCGGCGGCCTTCACGTTCCCCTCGGAGATCGCCTCGCGCAGCGCCTGATGCTGCTCATGTACCCGGACTCGGTCCTCAGCGGACGGGGTCCGCGAGCGCAGCGCTCTCAGACGGTACAGATCCCCTTTGTCCCAGATGCTGTCGAGGATGTTGACGAGCAGCGGGTTGCCAGCTGACAGGTAGATGGCGCGATGGAAGGCGCGGTGGGCGATCAGTGCCTGTGTCGTCGGAGCACCGGTGAGTGGTTCGAGGTCTCTGAGGGCAGCGTCGATCCGGGTCAGATCGTGCACAGTGCGCCGTTCCGCCGCCAGTGCGCATGCGAGCGGGTCAACCGTGGCGCGCACCTCGAACAGGTGCTGTGCTTCGTCGCTCGAGAGTTCGACGACGCGGGCATCCCTGTGGTTGTCGAGGGTGACGAGTCCCTCAGTGGCGAGTCGCTTGAGTGCTTCGCGAAGCGGGGTGGTGCTCAGCCCGATCTCGGTGGCGAGCTTGGCCTGTCCGATGATGGCACCCGGGCTGATCGCCCCGCTGAGGATGCGGCTGCGGACCTCTTCGTAAGCGAAGTCGCTCTTGCTCGCGAAAACGGGACCCTGAGTCGGCACCAGTCCAGACTACGCCATGTCTTGCAGGATCGAGGCTGTAGGCTATAACCTCGGAGAAATCGAGGAGAATCATGCTCACATCACCGACGTCTGCGCCCGAGACGTTGCACACGGCGCTCGGCGACCTAGGCATCTGGCCGGTCGACAGCCTGCCGGAAACCGACCGGCTCCCGATCTCCCATCGAATCATCCTTGAGAACCTTCTGCGGCACGAGGACGGCGACGTCGTATCGCGGGCCGACATCGAGGCGGTCCTCTCGAAGGCTGGACGACACGACATCGCGTTCCACCCCTCGCGCGTCTTCCTCCACGACACCAATGGGGTGCCGGTGCTCACCGACCTCGCGGCCATGCGGGATGCGTTCGCAACTCGAGGCCTGGCGCCTGAGGCATTGGATACCACGGTGCCGGCTCATCTGACCGTCGATCATTCCGTCGTCACCGACTTTTTCGCTCGTCCCGACGCTGCCGCTCTCAACGTGCGCCGCGAATACGAACGAAATGAGGAACGCTATCGGTTCATCAAGTGGGGTCAGCAGGCGTTCTCGAGTCTTCAGGTCGTGCCGCCGGGCGCAGGCATCATGCACCAAGTGAACGTGGAATACTTGGCATCCGTCATCGACGTCCGGGACGGTCTCGCGTTCCCGGATACGGTCGCAGGCACAGATTCGCACACCACGATGGTGAACGGGCTCGCGGTGCTGGCATGGGGGGTCGGGGGCATCGAAGCAGAGGCTGCGATGCTCGGCGAACCGGTCACCATGCTGATCCCGCCTGTGGTCGGCGTCGAGCTAGTCGGGCGTCTTCGTGCCGGGGTCACCGCGACCGACCTCGTCCTCACTCTCACGCAACGGCTTCGAGCGCTCGGAGTCGTCGGCAACATCGTGGAGTTCTTCGGGGCCGGTGTGACGGAGATCTCGCTCGCGACCCGATGCACGATCGCGAACATGAGTCCGGAGTTCGGGTCGACAGCGGCGATGTTCCCCATCGACCAAGTCACGCTCGATTTCCTGTTGACCACCGGACGTGCTCCTGCACATGTGTCGACAGTCGAGACCTACGCGCGACGCCAGGCGCTCTGGCACGACCCGTCTCGTGCGACGGACTACGACCGTGAACTCGTCGTCAATCTCGATGACATCACGCCCAGCATCGCCGGTCCCCGCCGGCCGCAGGACCGCCTCGATCTCACCGACGTGCCTGCAGCGGCTGTGGCGGCGCTGTCACATGCGCATCGGACTCTCACGCCGGCGACGTCGACTGCGGTTCCCGACGGAGCCGTCGCAATCGCAGCGATCACGTCCTGCACGAACACTTCGAACCCGTCGGTCATGGTCGCGGCCGGTCTGCTCGCTCGTGCAGCTGTCGCCCGCGGTCTCACTCCCAAACCCTGGGTGAAGACCAGTCTCGCGCCGGGATCCCGCGTCGTGACCGACTATCTCGAGCGTGCTGGATTGCTTCCGTACCTCGAAGCGCTGGGTTTCAGTCTCGTCGGATACGGCTGTATGACGTGCATCGGTAACTCGGGAGACCTGCTCCCGCAGGCGGCGGCAGCCGTTCACGAGGAGGGGGTCGTGGTCGCATCGGTGCTCTCCGGCAACAGGAACTTCGACGGCCGCATCAACAACGATGTCGGCATGAACTTTCTCGCGTCGCCGCCCCTCGTCGTCGCTTACGCGCTGGCCGGCTCGATGGACGTGGATCTCGTGCACGGCGCTGTCGGAGTCGACCGCGACGGTCGTGAAGTCACTCTGGCCGAACTCTGGCCGTCCGATCGTGAGATCGAAGAACTCGTCTCCCGTTCCATCGACCCGGACATGTACGAGTCCGCCTACGCGACGATCTTCGACGGTGACGGGAACTGGCAGGCTCTCGACGCACCGGACGGGCACAGATTCGACTGGGATCCCGAATCGACCTACCTCCGTCGCCCCCCATTCCTGGACCTCAACCGGCCACCAGCTGGGCCCATCGATGGCGCTCGCGCGCTCGTGTACCTCGGGGATTCGGTCACGACCGACCACATCTGTCCGGCGGGGCGTATCCCGCGCGACAGTCCTGCTGCTCGGCTACTCGCCGATCGCGGTGTGGCTCCTGAGGACCTCAGCAGCTATGCAGCACGTCGTGGCAACTGGGAGGTGATGGAGCTTGGCGGGTTCGCGAACCCCCGTCTCGCCAACCGTCTCCTTCCCGAGGGAAACGGCGGACGAACACGGGACGTCGTCGCCCCCGACGGTCGGGTACGCGAGATCGCAGCAGTTGCCGCCGACGCCCGCGCCGCGGGGGTACCGCTCATCGTGCTCGCCGGGCGCGAGTACGGCACCGGCTCCTCCAGGGACTGGGCCGCCAAAGTGTCGCGGTTGCTCGGCATCCGAGCGGTGATCGCGGAGTCGTTCGAACGGATCCACCGCTCGAATCTCGTCGGGATGGGCGTCCTTCCCCTGCAATTCCGGGACGGGATGTCCGCTGAGCGGCTCGGCCTGGACGGGACGGAGACATTCGACATCGATGGCGTCGGTGACGGGCCGGGCGTTCCTCGGACGCTGGCTGTCCGCGCAACACGGGCCACTGGCGGCCCGGCGATCGACTTCACCGTGGATGTGCGCATCGACACGTCCCTGGAACAGCGTTACTTCCGAGCCGGCGGGGTGCTGCCCTACGTTTTGGAGCGAGCGGCCATCCGCGAACGATCGAACTCGACCACCGACCGACTGATGGAGGCAACCGCATGACAGACGCCAAGACCCCTCCGCGCACCACCGATCTGGCCGATGATCTCGGGGACGCCGTGCAGTCGTGCGACCTGCAGTTCCGCGACTTCGGAGGGCGCACTCGCTTCGCCGGTCTCATCGCGACGTTCCGATCCCCGGAGGACAACCTCGTACTGAAGGAGATACTGTCCGAGCCGGGGGATGGGCGAGTCATCGTCGTCGATGCTGGCGGACTGCTGCGCGGAGCGATGATCGGCGACAACATGGCCGAGCGTGCAGCCACGAACGGCTGGGCCGGGATCGTCATCAACGGTGTCGTGCGCGACAGTGCGGCCCTCGCATCGATCCCTATCGGCATCAAAGCACTCGGTACCAACCCCCGCCGGTCGAAGAAAAACGGGGAGGGTGAAAGAGACGTCGAGTTGGAATTCGGCGGCATTCGCTTCCGCCCGGGGGATCGACTAACGGCGGATGAGGACGGCATCGTCGTACGCCCGCCGATCACGATCTGAACACTGTCACCCATCGAAACAACGGAGTTTCATGCATTCCTTAACAACACCCCGACGCATCACACCGATGCGAGTCCTCGGTGTCATCGTCGCAGGAGTCGTCACGGTCTCAGCCCTCGCGCTCTCGGTGAGTCGTTCATCGGCGTCCGAAGATGTCACAGCCAACCTCACGTTGATCGCCCCCGCCGGAGCCGGAGGAGGCTGGGACGGGTTCGCACGCGAGGGACAGCAGGTTCTCCGAACCACGCGTCTCGTCGGCAACGTGCAGGTTGTGAACATCCCCGGCGCGGCCGGCACCATCGGCTTGAGCACGTTCTCCACGATGGGCGGTCGCTCCGATGCGCTTCTCGTCACCGGATCAGGAATGGTCGGCGGCATCGCGCTCAACGATTCACCAGTGGACTTCAGCGACGTCCGTCCCCTCGCGCGACTCGCTGAAGACTACGACGTCATCATCGTCCCTGCGGACTCACCGCATCAGACTCTCGAGGACCTCGTCACCGAATGGGCTTCGAATCCGGCCGACATGCCCTGGTCCGGCGGTTCTGCGGGAACGATCGATCATCTGTTGATTGCGGAACTTGCCCAGGCCGCGGGCATCGCGCCCGGCGATCTGACATACATTCCGAAATCCGGCGGCGGGGAGGCGATCCAGGCGCTGCTCAACGGAACGGTCGATGCGGTAGCCACTGGATACAACGACGTGTCAGACCAGATCGAAGCAGGCCGGGTGCGAGCCCTGGCCGTGAGTGGCTCGGAGAAACTCGAAGGCATCGACATCCCCACCATCCGCGACGCGGGCTACGACGTGGAGGTTGCGAACTGGCGCGGTCTAGTGGCGGCTCCCGGTGTGAGCGACGAGGTCTTCCAGCAGCAGCTCGCGCTCCTCGAAACGATGCGTGAGACACCCGAATGGCAGGAAGTGCTCGATCGCAACCGCTGGGAGGACGCCTGGCTCACCGGGCCGGCGTTCGACCGCTTCATCGAAGAGGACATGGCCGCGACCGAGGCGACGCTTCGGGAGCTGGGGCTGTGAGCGTGCCACGTCCCCTCGGGGGGTGGTGGGCCGGTCGAGCGGGCCTCGTCTTCCCGCTCATCCTGTTCTCCTTCGCGACCTATCTGCTCGTCGGGCAGATAGCCATGCCGGTACCTGACGATGTCGACCTTCCCGGGCCGCGATTCTTCCCCACGATCGTCATCGTCGCACTCTACTCGTTGGCAGTCGTTCTCGCAGTGTCCATCGTGCGTGCACCGCAACCGCCCCTCGCCGAAGTCACGCTCGAAACCGAGGGAAAGGTCCGACAGAACCCGGATCACGGCACGTCCTGGTTCAGCGATTGGCCGCGGCTCGCCTGGGCGACCGGCGGGTTTGCAGCGTTCATCCTGCTGCTGCAGCCCGCCGGGTGGATCGTCGCGGCGGCCATATTGTTCTGGGCGGTGGCCCGGGCACTCGACTCAAAGCATCCCCTTCGCGATGTGGGCGTCGCGCTCGTGTTCTCGTCCGTGCTGTACCTGATCTTCGCCGGCGTGCTCTCAGTAAACCTGCCAACCGGCGCTCTCTTCGGCGGAAGGCTCTGACATGGACATCCTGAACAATCTGCTCGGCGGGTTCGCGGGCGCCCTGGAACCGATGAACCTGGTGTGGGTGCTCGTCGGGTGCCTGTTGGGAACTGCCGTCGGTGTGCTCCCGGGGCTCGGCTCCTCGATGGCGGTAGCGCTCTTGCTGCCGATGACCTTCGCGCTGGACCCGACCGGAGCCTTCATCATGTTCGCCGGGGTGTACTTCGGAGGGCTGTTCGGCGACTCGACGATGGCCATCCTGATGAACACGCCGGGAAGTGGCTCGGCCATCGCCTCGACCTTCGAAGGTCATGCCATGGCGAAGGCAGGCCGAGCGCCACAGGCGCTCGCGACCGCAGCCATCGGCGCGTTCATCGGAGGTATGGTCTCGTCGCTCTGCGTGGTGTTCTTGGCCCCCGCTCTGGCGGAACTGTCAACGATGTTCGGGCCCGCGGAGTACCTCGCGCTCGCGCTGTTTGCTTTCGTTGCCACCTCGTCCGTCGTCGCGGATTCCGTCGCAGCCGGCCTCGCGAGCCTCACTCTCGGCCTGGGAATCTCGCTCATCGGCATCGACTCCGTCACAGGGGTGGAGCGTTTCACCGGTGGGGTCCCCGAGCTGTTCGACGGAATCTCGCTCATCACGGTGACCGTGGCGATCCTCGCTCTCGGAGAGGTGTTCCGGGTGGTCTCCCGAGCACGCCAAGAGCCCGGAATGCGGGCCGTCAGTGTAGCAACACGATGGCCGCGTCTCTCTCGCGAGGATCTTCGCGAAGCAGCACCCGCGTGGGCTCGCGGCACCGTGATCGGGCTCCCCTTCGGAGTGATCCCGGTCGGTGGATCGGAGGTCCCAACGTTCATGGCATACAGCTTGGAGCGACGGCTCGACAGTCGACGGAGGTCGCCGATGTTCGGCACGGGAGCGATCCGCGGACTAGCCGCCCCTGAAGCCGCAGGCAACGCCACCACGGGGACGGCGATGGCATCCCTCCTCGCCCTCGGTCTGCCCGTGTCATCGACGGCGGCCATCATGTTGGCAGCCTTCAAGCAGTACGGTCTCCAGCCAGGACCACTGCTGTTCGATCGAGCTCCGGATCTGGTCTGGGCGCTGTTGGCAAGCTTCTTCATCGCCATGATCGTCCTGCTGCTCCTGAACCTCCCGCTCGCAGGTCTCTGGGCAAAGCTCATCGAGATACCGAAGCACTACCTCTACGCAGGTATCGCCGTGTTCTGCGCGATGGGCGTGTACGCGACGTCCGCATCGACATTCGAACTCTGGCTACTGCTCGGTCTGGCAATCCTCGGATTCGCGATGCGTCGTTTCGGGATCCCGCTGGCGCCGCTCATGATCGGCATCGTCCTCGGCCCACTTGCGGAGACGTCCTCGCGCGATGCGCTGCTCAGTTCCGGGGGTGACGTGAGCGTCCTCATGGCGACGCCGATCGCGATCGGCATCTATCTGCTCCTCGCGGTAGTCGTGGCCGCATCCGTCGTCGGCAAAGTCCGGGCGCACGCCGGCCGCAACGACCCGATGGCCGCTGTCGGACGAGCCGGCGGCTCGCAGACTGAGACCATACGTACTATTCGGAAGCGGGATCGCCGGCGGCGCTGACACCCGATCACCACGTGTGCTGTTGGCCTACTCGTCACTAGATGCCACTCGGGGATCCGTAGACGGGATGGACAAAAGCGGAGTCAGACCACGGTCGTTCACGAAGTCGTTCTCCAGCCCACGTATCAGCATTAGATGGCAGCACTGTTCCGGATTATTTGCTCGATATGGTCCTCGGGCGTCAACAGGAGATCGGTTGCGATGGTGATCTCAGTGACGCGATCAGCGTTGCGAGAACCCGGGATCGGCACGATGAAGGGCTTGCGTGCCAGCAACCACGCGAGCGACAACTGCGAGAGCGTCGCCCCTTTGCTCTGCGCGAGTTCGCTCAGTTCTTCGGCGATTGCGACATTCGTGCCGAAGTTCGCGGGTGCCCACCACGGGTTGCGGCGACGGAAATCACCGGCCGAATACCCGTCGAGAGTCTTGACTGCACCCGTGAGGAAGCCACGCGCCAGTGGACGGTATGCGACGAGGCCCACTTCGAGTTTCTCAAGCACAGGAAAGAACGTCTCAGCTGAGCGATCGAAGAGTGAGTAAGGTGCCTGGACGACGCTGATCGGATGAACAGCATGCGCCTTGCGCACGTTCTCCTGAATTGTGTTCGAAAGGCCGAGAAAGCGCACCTTTCCCGCATCCATGAACCCCTCATAACCCCGACGACTCCCTCAATGGGGACTGCAGGGTCGTGGATGTGCTGATACAGCACGTCGATGGAATCTACGCCCAGCTGGCGCAGGCTTCCGTCGACGCTGTGTCGCACGTGGGGGAGCCGAGAATCTGGGGTGAAGTCCGGTGTGAACCCGAACTCCGTGGCGATAGTCACGTTACCCCGGATAGGGCGAGCGCTGCGCCGAGCAGCGTCTCACCCTTGCCCCGGCCGTACAGCTCGGCGGTATCGAAGTGCGTGATGCCGTGCTCGTGCGCGGGGCGTATCGCGGCGATCGACTCGGAATCATACTCCGCGCCGTCCCCGAGTGCAGTGTCCATCGATCCATAGCCGAGGGCGGAAGAGACGAGCCCCTATCTGCCGAGCTTGCGTCCGTTCATGCTGGCTCTTTCTCTCAAGCCCGCCGTTAACATTCCGCGGTCACCGGTGGGGCCGCGGGGAATGATCTGCCGGATGGTGTCGAGGTCGGCTGCGGTCAGCGTGACGTCGGCGGCGGCGATGTTCTGAGCGACACGGTCGCGATTACGGGAACCGGGAATGGGGACGATGTAGTCCTTCTGGGCCAGGACCCAGGCCAGAGCCAGCTCAGCGAGTCCGGTGCCCTTGCTTTCAGCGAGCTCGGTGAGCTGCTCGACGACGTGGAGATTCGCGTCAAAGTTCTCCGGCGCCCACCAGCCGACGTTCTGGCGGAAGTCGTCGGCGGCGTAGTGGTCGCGCGGCGCGACCGCCCCGCTGAGGAATCCGCGCGCCAGAGGTGAGTATGCGACGAGACCGATGCCGAGCTCTTCGAGCACGGGAAAGAGTGCTTCGGAGTCGCGGGAGAACAGGGAGAACTCGCTCTGCATGACCGAGATCGGGTGAACGAGGTGCGCGCGCCGGATGTTCTCGGCATCAGTGTTCGACAGGCCGAGGTAGGACACTTTGCCTGCTTCGACAAGGTCTTTCATGACCCCGATGACATCCTCAATGGGCGTGTTCGGATCGGCTACGTGCGGGTACAGCACATCGATGTGGTCGGTACCCAGATTCTTCAGGCTCGCGTCGACAACCTCACGGATGTGATCTGCGGATGAGTCGGGTGTGAAGGCGGGTATGAAGCCAAACTTCGTCGCGATCGTCACCTCCTCACGGATCGGGGCCAGCGCCGTGCCTAGCAATCTCTCGCCTTCACCCACCCGTACAGCTCCGCAGTGTCGAAGTGCGTGCCCCCCAACTCATGGGCGCGCCGGACCGCGGCGATCGGCTGTACATCGTCGCTAGGCCCGTATCCCATAGCGGTTCCCATCGCTCCATAAGCGATTGCGGACGTGACGGGGCCCTGCTGGCCGAGCGTGCGCTTCTGCATGTGCTTCCCTCAAAAGAGTCAACACAGTCACTATACGACGCGGGTGTCAGTGTCTGACGCGAGGGTCGCACTAGACTTGTGGGATGGGAGAACAAGTTTCGCGGGCATTCGCGGTGTCGCCCGTGACGCTGTGCGGGATCACGTCGCGCAGGTAGGGATCGACTTGTTCGCGGAGCGGGGGTTCGACGCGGTGACCGTCGAGGAGATTGCAGCGAACGTGGGAATCTCGGCTCGAAGCTTCCACCGCTACTTCCCCACGAAGGAGGACAGCGTCATCGGCGAGACCCGGGTGGGTGGTGAGTTGGTCACGGATGCTTTCGCCGCGCGTCCGCTGGACGAGACGGTGTGGGAATCGCTTGCGGCCGCCTTCGGCGCGTTATTGGACTCGACGGGGACCGAGGTGAGCCGTGGAAGCGACGTCTGCGGGTGATGGACAGCACGGATTCCCTTCGCGCGCGTCACCTCGAGAAGCATCTCCTGTGGACCACTATTCTCACTCCGCTTGTCGAAGAACGGCTCCAACCTCGGGAAGATGTCGCACTACGTGCCCGGGTGCTGATCCAATCGGCGCTCGCGTGCTTCGAGGTCGCACTCTTCGCCTGGGCCGAACCCTCTGAGACCCGCACTCCGCAACACTTGCTCTCTCTAGCGTTCGCCCAGATAGGGGATGCGCACACGTAAGAGACCGCGATTCTGACGCCAACCACCACCCATTCCGGGGATCGCTGACAGAACGGCTGGGTGAGGTTTTGGTGAGTGTCGGGTGTCGCCAACGAGACTCGCCTCCTCTCAGGAGTACGCGTCCTCAATCTTGCGTCGCGCTGGCGATCGCTTCAATGTGGTCAACTACGGGGAGCTCGTCGAGTGGCGGACCACAAGCTTCGTGGGGAACTCGTGGCGTGCGATCGGCACGGGCCCTCCCGCGATGGCTTGGAGGAGTAGTTCGACAGCTGCGCGACCCATCTCGTCGTACGGCTGTCGAGAGGTGGTCAGCTGAGGGTTGAGAAGAACAGCGGCGCGCTCGTCGTCGAAGCCCGCGATCGCGATGTCTGCAGGTACACGGAAGCCACGGGCGCCCAAAGTTCTCAGCACTGGAGCAGCAAGTCCATCAAACGCGCAGAACACGGCGTCCGGCACGATCCCGGCCCCCAGGAGTTGGTCGAGCTCGTCGCACAACGGCTTTCTTTCCGGCGAGTTCTCGATCTCTACGACGAGGCTTTCGTCGATGGGGATTCCGGCGGCGGCCAGGGCATCACGGTAGCCCAGCTCACGTTCGCGGATGAAGAGCCCCTCACCCCAGGCTGGATTGAGCTTACCTGCTCTAGGCCGCAGAAAGCAGATGCGCTTACTGCCCTGGTCTACGAGGTGTGCGACGACCTCTTCCGCGCCGAAGCGGTTGGTGGGGGATACCGTCGCGAAGCGCAGCTCCGCGCTGGAGTCGTCGATGGCGATGCCGGGGATGCCGATACGGTCACAGGCATCGCGGACGGCTTGCTGGTCGCGGACGCTGATCACTATTACCCCCTCGGTAGGGATGTTCTCCAGCCCTTCGACAACGGCAGCGATCCCGCCTTCAGTTCCGGCGATGGGATGTACGAATGTCTGGTAGCCCATGGCGGATGCGGCCTGGAAGGCGCTATGCACGACCGGTTCCCACCAGCCCCAGCCGTCGTCCGGAACGATCACGCTGATCGCGTGAAAGCCGCCGTTGCGCAAGGCGCGAGCGGCGACAGATGGGCGGTATCCGAGTTGTTGCGCGATCGCTCGAACACGGTCCCGAGTGGCGACGCTGACATCAGGGTGATCCGCGAGTGCGCGCGACACCGTGGCCATGCCGACTCCGGCAGCTTTGGACACGTCTTTGAGAGTCACTCTCTGTGTCATTGTCTAGCTCCTTCGCACCGCTTGACGGGCAAAGCGGTCGTGGCTTAGTGTATCGGAAGCGTCACCGGAAACGTTACCGGTAACGTTCTGGAATCGCAGTCTCAACGACGAGGAACCTTTCATGTCTGAATCCGTGACCACGACCGACACCACGTCCCCGGCGCGTGTGGGCCCAGTCTTCATAGCTATCTACGCGCTCGCAATGTTCGGCATCTGGATGGCCATCAACCTCCCCGCATCGGTCACCCTCGCACTGCGGATTTCCGAGATCGACCCCGAAGGGAAGACGACGACCTACTCGATCGCCGCGGGCGTCGGCACACTCACGGCGGTGCTGGCCAACCCGTTCTTTGGACGTCTCAGCGACCGGACGCGGAGCCGGTTCGGTCGCCGCCGACCGTGGATCGTGATCGGCCTGGTCGGCACGACGATTGGCGCCGCGGTGATCGGCTTCTCGGACACGTTCCCAATGCTGCTGCTCGGGTGGATCCTGATGCAGGCCTTCGTGAACGCCGCGATTGCTGCAACCCTCGCGATTGTCGCCGACCGTGTACCCACGTCACAGCAAGGCCTAGTCGGCTCGTTGTCGGGCGCGGCGTCGTCTGCGTCCATCGTGCTGGGCGTCTTCTTCATTCAGGCGTTCCCGACCAGCATCCTTGCTCAGATCGGCCTTCCTGTCGCCGTCGCACTCGTATTCGCCGCAGCGCTCGTCGCCATCTTCAAAGACGACACACCCACCGCCGAGGTGACACCGCTCGGCGCCCGAGAATTCCTCGGGTCCTTCTTTGTCAGCCCGCGCCGCGAGCCGGACTTCTCCTGGCTGCTGCTCTCACTGTTTCTGCTGTCCTGCGGTTTTGGAGTTGTAGCCACATACACCGTTTACCTCCTCCAAGACCATATCGCGGTGCCCGAAGCCGAGCTGTCGGACGCCATCACCCTGTCGTACGTGATTCCCGGTGTCGTCGCGTTCGTGATCGGCCCGATCGCAGGATGGATCGGCGATCGACTCGGACGGCGTAAGCCGCTGATCATCGCGGCCGTCATCGCTGGTGTCGTGGGCATGAGCGTTATCGCGGTTGCACCCGCGGCGGGTCCGTTCCTGGTCGGCGTGACGCTGGTCACCGGGGTCGCCGCCGGCATCATGATGGGCACGTACATCGCATTCGGCATTGCCGTGATGCGGGACAAGCTCGCCGCCGCACGAAATCTGGGCGTGATCAACATCGCCCTCACCCTTCCGTTCTCCGTCGTTCCGTTTATCGCCCCGGCACTCCTGAGCCTCGGCGGGGGATCGGCGAACTACGTCGCGCTCGTGATCTTAGGAGCAGTACTCATGGCGACGGCGGTGGTCCCACTTATCGCGATCCGCTCTCAGCGCTGATCTCACCGGCCGGCGTCCATCTCAACCGCCCGAAAGGCAAACATGTTTCAGTTCCCCTACCTGAACCGTTCTCTGACCCCCGAGGAGCGGACCGAGGACCTTCTCGGCCGAATGACTCTCGAAGAGAAGGCCGGGCTGATGTTCCAACCCGCGATCAACATCCCCGGCAGGATCACCACTACGGCGCAGGCTCTCGCAGACGCCGAAGACAAAGTCGCTGGCAAGCTCATCTCCCACATCCATGTGATGGATGGCGACGACGCCACCGAGATCGCCCGGTGGCTGAACCGGTTGCAGAAGCTCGCTGCAGAGACGCGGCTCGGCATCCCGATCAGCTTCTCCACGGATCCCCGGAACGGCTTCCATAGTTCCCCGTTCACAGGGAAGACCGCCGACGCCGTCTCCCGCTGGCCCGAGCACACGGGACTCGGCGCCATCGACGACGTCGAGCTCGTGCGCGAGTATGCAGACGTCATCCGGCAAGAGATGCTCGCGATGGGCATGCGGGTGTACCTAGGGCCGATGGCCGACATCTTCTCCGAGCCCCGATGGTCGCGCGGCTTCGGCACCTTCGGCGAAGACCCCGAAGTCGTTTCCGCCCTGGTCGCTGCGTTCATCGAAGGACTCCGGGGTGGGCCCGAGCTGACCGCGACAAGCGTCAGCGCCATGGTGAAACACTTCCCAGGCGGCGGACCGCAGCTGCGTGGCATGGACGCGCACGACAAGCGCTACCGTGAGCAGGTCTACCCCGGCCACCAGCAGGAACTGCACCTGCGTCCGTTCGAGGCGGCATTCGCCGCCGGCGTCACCCAGGTCATGCCCTACTACGGGATGCCGGTCGGGACCGACTGGCAAGAGCGCGGCTTCGCCTTCAACGAGCCCGTGATCAAGGGTCTCCTGAGAGAGAGATTCGGCTTCAACGGCATCGTGTGCACCGACTGGTACCTGCTGGAATCCTCGACCGTCGAGGACATCACCTTCGGTCCGAACGGCTACGGCTTGGAGAACCTCACACCCACTGAGCGACTCAGAATCGCCCTCGAGGTAGGGGTCGACCAGTTCGGAGGTGACAGTTGCCCCGAGCGAGTCGTCGATCTCGTGACCACGGGGCAGGTGACCGAGGATCGAGTGAACGTTTCGGTGAGGCGAATCCTGCTCGAGAAGTTCCGGCTTGGTCTCTTTGAGCACAGGTATGTCGACGCAGATGAAGCGCGTATCGTCGGGGCGGACGTGCGCAATCACACCCTCGGTCACAACGCGCAGGCCGCAGCGCTCACGCTCCTCAAGAACAACGACACGCTGCCGCTCGCGCGCGGCACGCGGGTGTTCACCGAGAACATCGACTGGGACGGCATCGACATCCCGGTCGAACGCGTGCTCTCTTCCGAGGAGGCAGACGTCAACATCGTGCGGCTGACCGCCCCCTACGAGCCCGATGAGGACGGCGCTCTCGGCAACTGGTTCCACTCAGGGTCGCTGAGCTACCCCGACAGCGTCATCGATCACGTCCGGACCCTCGCGCAGCGGGCCCCGACCATCGTCGTCATCTATCTGGAACGACCCCCGGTCTTAACAGACCTCGAACCGCACACGGCGGCTTTGATCGGTGAGTACGGAGCGAGCGACGCTGTGATCCTCAACGCCTTGCTCGGACGGACGCCGTTCACCGGCACGCTGCCCTTCGACCTGCCCCGGTCCATGCGGGCCGTGGAGGCATCCAGCGAGGATGTCCCATTCGACACGCAAGATCCGCTTTACTCGCACGGCTACGGCGAAGCGCTGAGCACCGAGAGGGTGCGCGCTGCGGTCGAACCGCAGCACTCGTAGCCGATTCTCGAAGTCCGTGAGCGCGATCACGGTACGCTATGTCCCCATGCCGAGGTGCGCGCCGCCGGCCACATCGAGAGACACCCCGGTGATGTAGCGATTGGTCGGGTCCGTGAGGAAAGCGATCGCGTTGGCGATCTCGGCCGATTCGGCGAAACGCTGCATCGGCAGCTGCGCTGCGCGAGCGGCACGCGCTGCCTGTGCGGAGCCGGATTGATCGGCGAGCTGCGCCCAGAGTGGCGTGTTCACGGGGCCCGGATTGACGGCATTGACCGATATGCCGTTCGGCCCGAGGATCTTCGCCATCGACCACATGATGTGCAGCACGGCGATCTTGCTCGCGTTGTACGGGAGGTAGTCGACCCGCGCTTCTTTCGCGGCGACCGAGGACAGCAGCAGGATCGTTCCCTTCGTGCCGCTGTCGCGCATGATGTTGGCGACCTCGCGCGTGATCGTGAAGGTGCCGGTGGCGTTGATGCGCATGACGCGCTCGAACTCCTCGGTCGTTGTGACGAGGGGATCGGGGGTGCCGCCGAGTACACCTGCGGCATGGACGAGAACGTCAATGCGGCCGTGCTCCGTGACCAGTTGGCGGACCACGTCGGCGGTCTGCCGCTCATCGGTGACATCGAGCTCGTAGAAAGCGGCGAGGTCCTGGCCGTCGAGCGGTGCGCGGTCTGCCCCGATGACCACGTCTCCGCGTGCCTGGAGAGCAGTCACCACCGAGGCGCCGATACCTCCGCTCGAGCCCGTGAGGAGGGCGATCTGGGGCTGGCTCTCGGATGCTACTGCACTGCTTTGCTGGACCATGTGCGTCCCTCCTGTTCTTCGGTGGGCAGGCCGGCGGAGGCCAGGATCTGATCGAGCAGCTGCTGGGTCTTGACCGCTTCCCAGCCGGACGTCAGCGGCTGCTCCCGGTCTTTCACGCGATCGAGGAAGTGCCGGACAGCGTCAGCGAACCCGAAGGTCTCGGTCGCAGTCGCCCACCCGAACGCTTCGGGGCTCATCGACCGAACGGTCCGGACGCCGTCGACGGTGATGGCGACGGAATCGGGGGCGATGACCTCGGCCGAGCGCATCTGCCCGTACGCGTCGAGCTTCTCTCCCCACGCCCCAGCGGCTCTGGCGGCGACGAGTACACCGGTGTTCCCGGTCGAGAATCGGACGAGGGCCGCGGTGCCGTCTTCCTCCCATGGGTTGGTTCCGGCTGCCGCGGCGGTGACATCGACGACGTCTCCGCCGCAGAACCAACGGAGCAGATCCACCATGTGGATCGCATTCTCGAACGTGGCCCGGTATTCGGTGCCAGCGCGGTTCTTCTGCGCCACGCAGAACGACGCCCCGGATGCGCCGAACGCCTCCCGCGCTGCGACGTATGCGGGCGCGAAACGGCGGTTCAACCCCACCATCAGGATCCGGGCGTGCGCGTCCGCGAGTTCGGCGAGACGGACGGAATCAGCGGTGGAAGTGGCGAGAGGCTTCTCACAGAACACATCGATTCCCGCGCGGAGCGCGCTCTCGACGCCCGCGACATGCTCTGACCGGGGCGTGAGGACGAAAACCGCATCGAGGTCTTCGGAAGCGATCATCGCGTCGACTGTGCGGTAGACGTTCGCAAACCCCCACCGCCGCTGCACGGCACTCGGATCCTCGCGCCGGGACACCAGGGCACGGAGCTCGACATCCTCGCGCTGCACCAGCGTGGGGAGCTGAGCGATACTGGCGATATTGCCCGCGCCGACCACGCCGACCCGCAGCGCGGTCACGACCGACCCTCCGAGGTCTTGCCGGTGCCGGTCGGCTCGAGTTCCGACAGCAGCCTGCGCAGGTACTGCGCACCGCGACGGAAGCCGATCTCGGGGTCGTCGAGGTCCTGAGGGTGCCACCGGTACTCGTACTCGAGTGAAAGCACATCGTCGTACCCGACGTCGCGGAGGAGGCGGAGGGCGCGTGACCAGTCGAGGGCGCCGTCGCCGACGACGCGCGAGATGACGGCACGTTCTGACGCATGCACGCGCGCCGTCTCGGAAGCGACGAAGGGAGCGTTCGGGTCTTTGAAGATCAGATCCTTGACGTGGACGTGACCGATGAGGTCGCCCTGGACGGCGAAGGCCTCATCGACGTTCTCGTCGTGGGTGAACGTCAGGTTGGCCTGGTCGTAGAGCACACGGACAGACGGTGAGTTCACCGTGCGGACGAGCGCGGCGGTGTCCCGCGCCGTCTGCGTCATCGTGCCGAAGTGGTTCTCCGCGCACAGCACCACACCCGCTTCCGCCGCGGGGCCGGACAACTCCTCGAAGGAGCGGACGAGTTGCGCCCAATGGGCGGCGTGGTCCGCCTGACCCGGCTGCCAGGCGCCGGAGTACACGCGGATACGGTTCGCACCGACAGCATGAGCGATGTCGATGGCGGACTTCAACTCCGCGACCGCGGCCCCGCGGTCGCGCTCAGCCGTCGCATTGATCGCTGTGGTGTACGGAGTGAGGCCGATGATGGAGATGCCTTCACCATCGGCGACGCGCGCCGCCTCCGCGGCAGCCGTGGCATCGCCCACGGGAAGACCGCTGATGTAGTCATCCTGATAGATGACCTCTGCCGCATCGAGCCCGGACCGCGCGAACAGCTTGAGCGCTTCGGGAACCGTGTGGTCGGGGGTTCCGAGGGTGTGTCCAGCGATTTTCATGAGGGAGTCTCCGGGGTGGTTGAGGGGGAGTGGGCGTGCCAGTCGCGCGGACCGACGAGGTGCGGGGGGTCGGCGACCCGTGATCGGTCGACGAACTCGAGGATGAGTCCCCAGGAGGTGCGGGCGTACACCCACCGGTTTCCTGCCACCGCGGGACTGTCTCCGGCGACCTCCTTGCGGGCGCCGAGGATCTCGATGCCGGCGAGGTCTGAGATGGCGGCCACGACGTCGTCGACGTCAGCCACCACGAAGCACAGGTGGTGACCCCCGGCGTCGCTGGCGCGCGGGAACACTGGCGAGCGATCCTCGCTCCACCACTGGAAGAGTTCGATGTTCAGGTTCGGCGGCAGTCGAAGCATGCGCAGCTTCAGATGCGCGTCTTCGGGGACGCCGAAGTGCTCCGGCATGACGGCAGCGTCAGGTCCGCGGGTGGACTCGTAGAGCACTTCGGCGCCGAGGAGGACGGTGAAAAGGCGTGTCGCGTCATCGAGATCACGAACTGTGAACGCGACGTGGTCGACGTACTGCAGGCCGGGAAGACGGGCGGTGTCTGTGTTCATCAGGGGAGTTTCTGGGTGGATGAGCGTACGAGAAGAGTCGGTCTGAGGACGACGTGATCGGGAGGACGGTTCGCGATGAGACCTTCGCCGAGTTCGATGGCGATCCGGCCGAGCTCTGTGATGGGCTGCCGGACGCTGGTCAATCGAGGGCTGAAATCGGCACCCAGATCCAGGCCGTCGAACCCGACCACCGACAGATCATCAGGCACGGCGAATCCGCGGCTGCTGAGCTCCGAGATCACGGCGAACGCGATGGCGTCATTCGATGCGATGACCGCGGTGGGTCGCACCGGCTCCCGCAGCCAGTGGTCGACGATCCCCGGAGCGAGCTCCGTGCCCGCCGCTGCCTCCAGAACGACAGGCGAAACCCCGTGGCGTTCGGCAGCATGGTGGTACGCGTCCCACCGGTCTTGAGCCGTGTAGGTGCCGACGATCCCCGGCGCATAGGCGATGTGCGTGTGGCCGAGACCCAGGAGGTGGTCGAAGGCGAGGTCTATGCCGTGCGTGCTGTCGACGGTGACGGTGGGCACACCGGAGTCGTCTTTCACACGGTCGATGACGACGACTCTGTTCTGGAACGCGTACTCGCGTAGTGCCTCCAGGTCGACGCGGGTGGATGGGGCGACGACGCCGAACGGGGAGTACATGGAGCGCATCGACGCCAAGTAACCGGCGGTCTGACCGGTATCCCCGCCGGTGATGCAGAGCATCAGCTGGAAGCCGCGCGCTTCCGCAGCGGCGGTGGTCGCCCGTGCGAGCTCGGCGTAGAACGGGTTGGTGATGTCCGGCACGATCAGCGGGATGAGATTGCTCGAACCGCGCCGGAGCGCTTGGGCGAGGGGATTCATCGAATAGCCCAGCTCAGCGGCGACACGCAGCACATGCTCCCGCGTCGCTGTGCGGACGGCATCCGGTCGGGAGAAGGCTCGCGACACGGTCGAACGGTGCACTCCAGCCGCTTCGGCGACGTCGTCGATGCTCACGTCGGTCATGTCCTACCGCCCGCCCTCGTCCGATGACCAGATGACTTCCATGGTCTCCACGAGTTCCGCCAACGTCGGCATTCCCGCGAATCCCTTCTCGAGGGTGTCGGCGACACGGTCGACGAACACGTCGTAGAGCGGATCGCTGTCCACTTCGAGGACCGAGCCCTCGGTGACGCCCTGCTGATTCGTGAAGGATGCGTTGCCGTCTGAGTCGACGGAAGCGAAGCCGTTGGACCCGCTCGCAGAGAAGCTGCAGTACCGTTTCAACGGCGAATCGGGGAAGGCATACCCGACTTCCACGATTGCCTCTCGACCCGTGGACGTCGTCAGAATGAGCGTCGCGTGATCATCGACGCCTTCACCGTGCAGCGCGGTGGACAGGCGTCGGACGACGTCGGAGGGATGCCCGATGTGGCGGATCGCCATGTCGACGAAGTGCGGGCCCAGATTCATCAGGCTTCCGCCGCCGGAACGCGCAGGGTCGAGCATCCAGGGATTGCCGTTGCGCCGATATCGGCTGGCAGGCCCGGCGATGAACGCCATCCGCTCGTAGACGATGTCACCGGCACGGCTCAGCCAGGTATCTACGGGGGCCTCACGCTGAACCAATGGCACAGTCGCTGCGACGCCGGTGAGGCGCGCCTGCTTCTCGATCCTTCTGAGGTCGTCGAGGTTCGTCCCGGCGGGCTTTTCGATCACGAAGGGGATCCGACGATCGATGAGTTGCTGGGCGATCGCGGGCATCTGGTGATGCGGGCTGAACACGAACACCACATCGATGTCGTCGCCGTTCAAGGCCTGATCTACGCTCGCAGCGACCGATGCGCCAAGTGGTTCCGCCAGTCGGCGGGCTACCTCAAGATCGATATCTTGTACCGTCGTAACCCGAAATCGTCGAGCAAGTCCGTCGCGGTACAGCAGCGCGTGCCAGTGCGAGGCACCCAGCACCACGGCTGTCGGCCGGGGGTCAGCGGTAGGACCTTTGATCACCGTTGATTCCTCCATCCCTGCCTCAGCAAGCGATCCTGAACAAAATGAGAACGATTGCTGAGATCGATCGCAGAAAGACTCCCATACGCGACGGGTTGTTGTCAACGAGCCGAAAACGCGGGCTCGCGAAACGAGTAAAAGTGGTGTAATCCTCGATGTCATGTTCAAGAAACTTGATGTCCTAGAAACCATCCGCGATTCCGGCAACGTACTCATCGTGCGCCTCGACACCGCTGAGGAGGCGTACGAGGTCGCCGCCGCCGCCGTCGCCGGCGGCATCCGCGCGCTCGAGATCACGCTCTCGATTCCGGGCGCTCTGACCGTGATCCAGCGCCTGGTCGAACGCTTTGCCGGCCAAGACGTGACTTTCGGTGCAGGCACAGTTTTGGATGAACACGCCGCCTGGGCCAGCATCCAAGCCGGCGCCCAGTTCCTGGTCAGCCCCAACCTCAATCCCGGGATGATCCGGGTTGCCAACCGCTACCAGATCGCCACGATCAGCGGCGCGTACACACCGACAGAGATCCTCAACACCGCGGAGGCGGGCGCGGACATCGTCAAGTTGTTCCCTACCGAAGCTGGCGGAATCCCGTACACCAAATCCGTACTCGCACCTCTCGCTCACATCCCGATCCTCCCGGCGGGCGGCGTCACCACCGCGAACGTCGGAGACTGGTTCGATGCCGGTGTCGTCGCCGTCGGGGTAGGCAGCGCTATCACGAAGGCTGGCCGCCCTGGCGGTGACATGGGCAAGGTCACCGAGGCTGCGGAGGGCTTCGTGGCGGCGATCGCCCGAGCGAAGCGATGACATCCAAAGAAGCGACTGTTCCCGTCGCCTACATCGCTCTGGGCGGGGCGGGCTCGGGCAAGTCGACGTTGTCAAGGCATCTCAGCTCGCTCACGGGCGCGGCATACCTCGACAAAGACACGCTGGCCGGGCCGCTGGTGAGGGTTGCGCTCGAAGCGTTGGGGCAGAACCCCTCCGATCGAGAGTCGAACGGGCTGTATCGCGAGAAGATCATGCCCGCCGAGTACGAGACCCTCTTCGCCACCGCCGGCCGCAACCTCGAGCTGGGGCACTCGGTCGTTCTCGACGCACCGTTCGTCGCCTACCTCGAGGACCCGGATTTCCTTCAACGTTCCACCGAGGAAGCGAGCTGGCCACCTGCCCGACTCAAGGTGATCCATGTCCGAACATCCCCTGACATCGTCCGGCAGAGACTGATCGAACGGGGCAGCGAACGAGATCGAGTCAAGCTCGCCGACTGGGACAACTACTGGGCGACGTTCGGCGTTCTGCGATGCCGCTGGACCACCGGTGAGCATGTCACCGTCGCCAACGACGATGCCTCGGCCTTCGAGCGGGTGGCCGCTCTGATCTGACTCGCGCTGGTGAGTCCCCGGGATAGTCGATCCGCTTCGGACTCATGCTTGACAGATACGACACCTCGTGCGAGAGTCGGTAACGGCGTTACTTGAAACGCTGTTACCGATCCCACGATGATGAGGAATCACACCATGGCACTAGCGGAAGACGTCGCCAACGCGATGCATGCGCTCGAGCTCCTGGCGTCGCGACCCGAAGGTCGACGCGTCAGCGAGATCGCCGAGCGGCTGGATATCAACAAGGCCATCGCTCACCGCCTTCTCGCCGCGCTGACGAACGTGGGGTACGTCAGTCAGGATGCCCGCACTTCGAGCTATGTGGCGACGCACAGCCTCGGTGCTCTGGGGCTGCGGCAGCTGTCGTCCTCCGGTGTGGGGACGTGGGCGCAGAGGTCGTTGGACTCTCTTGCCGCTGACAGTGAAGAGCTCGTCCGCCTGGCTGTCGCGACCAATGACTCGCTGCAGTGGATCGCGAAGGCTCAGGGGTCGAACTCGTCGCTCCGCCTCGACCCGGTGATGGGTCAGGACGTCGTCCCTCACGCAACCGCGTCCGGCAAGGCATGGCTGGCCACGCTCTCATCGGAGCGCGTCGACACTGTCCTGGATCATGAGGACCGGCTGAGCGTCACCTCTCGGTCGCCGTTGGACCGGCCCGCACTTCTCGTCGAACTCGACGAAGTTCGGCATCGTGGATATGCCACAACATTCGAGGAGATGGACCTGGGCATCAACGCGGTGGCGGCACCGATCTATGGCGCCGGACCGGGCAGGGAAGCGACCGGCACCATCAGCATCGCGGGTCCGTCTGTTCGGATGACGCGTGCACGAATGGCTGAGCTCTCCCCACTGCTGCTCAACGCGGCGGCAGAGGTTGCCAAGAGCTGGCCGAGTTACGCATATCTCGTCGCGAGCGAGGAACTGTCCGCGTAGCCCCAGCTCACTGCTGAGATTTGTCCTATTCCGGTTGATCGCACCTCGATCAACCTCTATCAAGTGTGTCCAACGTCGGCTCCTGGTTCGCCGCCGACGCGTCTTCCGAGGAGGAGCCGAATGACAACTTCCCCCCACGCCGCCAGCGCAGCCGTTGTGGAAACGAACGATGCCCCCGTCCGGAACGGCCGCGCTCGCAACCTTCTGGCTGGAACCGTCGGCCACTTCGTCGAGTGGTACGACTGGTACGTCTACGGCCTCCTCGCGGCCGTCTTCTCTTCGCAGATCTTCCCCTCCGACTCGCCGTTCGCCTCGCTGATGGCCGCGTTCCTGACGTACGCCGTCGGGTTCATCGTTCGCCCGCTCAGCGGCATCATCCTCTCCCCGCTCGCAGACAAATACGGTCGACGCCGCATCCTGTCGCTCGCGGTGTCGGGGATGGCACTGGGGGCCCTGATCATCGGGCTGACGCCGCCCTTCGCCGTCGTCGGTTACCTGGCCCCGATCATGTTCGTCGTAGCGCGAATCCTCCAGGGCATCTCCGCGGGCACTGAGGGGCAGAGCGCCATCGCGTTCATGGTCGAACACGCACCCGCCAATCGTCGCGGTCTGTTCGGCTCCTTCACCAACATGGCCAGCGGTCTGGCAACGCTCACCGCGACCGGGGCTGCCGCCATCGTGACCTCCGCCTTCGCCCCGGCGGCCCTCGAGTCGTGGGGGTGGAGAATTCCCTTCATCGTCGGCGGCCTCCTCGGCGTCGTCGGTCTTATCCTCCGGGCGCGCTCGGACGAGTCTCCGGAGTTCGAGGCGAGCGCGCTCGTCGAGCAGAAGTCTGCGCCCAAGAAGCTCATGGAGTTGCTCCGCAACCACCCGAAGGCCATCCTGCAGACCGCGGCTCTCTCGGCTCCCGCGGTGGCCTACTACACCTGGGCGACCTTCCTGCCGACCTACGCGAACCTCACATCGGGGCGCGACCTGTCCTCAACACTGGCGGGCAGCGTCATCGGCCTCGCCCTGCTCGTGATCGTCGTGCCCGTCTGCGGCTACCTCTCCGATCGCCTGGGCCGACGCAAGATCTTCCCGATCGCCGGTGCCATCGGGATGATCGTCCTCTTCTTCCCCCTCCTGTTGCTTCTGCAGACACCCGGCTTCGGCGTCTATGTGCTCGTCGCCGCCTCCGGCTGGGTCGTCCTCGGCATCTGGCAGTCCGTCTACCCGACCATTCAGGCGGAACTGTTCCCCGCTGCCGTCCGCGTCTCCGGAATCGGCTTCGCCCACCAGATTGTGATCGCCGTGTTCGGCGGCACCGCACCGCTCATCGCGGCCGCGTTCGTCGGTGCCGGGAATCCCATGGGGGTCGCGATCTACATGATCGTCGTCGTCAGCCTGTGCCTCATCGTGTACTTCACGCTCCCGGAGACCGGAAGCCGCGCACCGCAGGCCACCGTGTCCGCGACGGACAGCATCGGTGTCGTCGTGGACGACCCGGCGATCACGCAAGCAGACTCGCCTCGCCGCGCACACGCACGCGCCCGTGCGAGCTGAGACGACTGAGCAATGACTTCACTTCACAGGACGGAAAGGACACCCGAATGATCATCAACACGTTCTCCTATCTCTGGAAGGCGTCGGCTCTCGAGGCGATCAGGGAGCTTGTCGACAACGGGTACACGGTGTTCGAGATCCCGGTCAGCGCTCCGCACTGCTGGCCCGAGGATATCCCGAGCGCACAACGATCGGATGTTCGCGCGAAGCTCGACGGGTTCGGAGCTCGGGTCCGCTCGCTCAACGCCGGCGGCTACGACCTCAACCTCGCCAGCCCCGCCGCGAGCATGCGCCGAAAGAGCATCGAGCACATCACCTCAGTCATCGACTTGGCGGCCGAGTGGAACGTCGAGGAGATCATCATCTCTCCCGGCACGCGACGCCCCATGATCTCCCCGACACTCGAGCAGGTGCACGGGTGGCTGTACGAGAGTCTGGACACCCTGATCCCTCGGGCGAAGGAATCGGGGACCCGACTCCTCTTCGAGCAGACCCCGTACTGCTTCACCCCGACCATCGAGGCTCTCGCTCACGTCGTACGCACGGTGAATGACGACTCGCTGAAGATCGTGTACGACGTGGCCAACGCCGCGTACATCGGCGAAGACCCGGTCGCGGCGCTGCTGGAGTACCGCGAGCTGATCCCCCTCATCCACATCTCAGACACCGGCACGGACTCATGGGGCCACGACCCGATCGGCACCGGCGTGATCGACTGGTCGGCGCTGGGTGCGGCTGTCGACGCGACGCTGGGAGTCGACAACGTCGTCCTCGAGGTCATCCGCGACGAGAACACCCTCGAGGAATTCGCCACTGCGCTGCGTGACCTCGGCGCCGCAGGGTGGAGTGTCGAGAACAACCGTACCGAGGAGGTCGTGCGATGAGAGCTCTGGTCAGCGGTGGAAGCAGCGGGATCGGCGCCGCCGCGAGTGTGAGGATCGCCGAAGCGGCCCTCGCTCGAGGTGAAGAGGCCCTCATCGCGGTGTGCGGGCACTCATCCGGTTCGCAACATGAGGACGTCGTCGAAGCTGTTCGCGCTGCCGGAGGCACCGCCATCGCCCTGATCGGCGACCTGGGCGACCCGGAGGTGCCGGCCAAGTTGGTCGAGGCCGCAGTCGACGAATTCGGGGGCCTGGACGCGCTCGTGGCAAATGCCGGCATCGCTAAGCCGGGAGCTCTGAAAGACGTGACGTTGGAGGACTGGGAGCACATGTTCTCCGTCAATCTTCGCGGAGCATGGCTTCTGGCCAAGGCCAGCTACCCGCATCTGCGAGACAGCGAAGGTGCAGCGGTGTTCACGTCCTCGATGTCGGGCCAGACCCCTCACGCCGGATCCGGTGCGTACAGCCCCACGAAGGCCGCCTTGACTCTGCTCGCGCAGACGCTCGCGTTGGAATGGGCGCCTGACGGAATTCGCGTCAACGTGGTGTCGCCCGGGATGACCCGGACGGGGATGAACACCGATCTCTACAGCGATCCCGTGATCAAGAAGGGTCGCGAAGCGATCATTCCGCTGTCGCGAATCGGGCAGCCGATCGACATCGCCAACGTGATCGAGTTCCTGATCAGTCCGCTCGCAGGCTACGTAACCGGCCAGGACATCTGCGTCGACGGAGGATTCTCCAAGTCCATCCTCAGCCACATCCCTGGCCGGCCCAGTTCGAAGGCCTGACCAAGAATGGCCCGAGCGCCGACACGCGCTCGGGCCTCATCCACACAGACACGGGCACTCGCTTTCCCGGGCACACAGCAGCCGAACGAGGCGAACACATCTCAAAGGAGAGAACGACATGATCAAGAAGCGGTGGAGCATAGCTCTGGGAGCTGTTGCGGCGGCGAGTCTGCTGCTGTCCGCCTGTGCGCCGGCGGATGATTCTGGCGGCGGAGGCGATGGCGGCGGGGACAGCGGCCCGGTGACCCTCACGTACTGGGACTTCCTGGACCCAAGTCAGGACAACCCGCGGGCGAACGCATTGCGAGACAACATCGCTGCGTTCGAAGAAGCCAATCCCGACATCAAGATCGACCTGTCCGTCGTGGCCCTGGGCGACATGATCAGCAGACTTCCGCAGTCAGCAGCAGCCGGACAGGCCCCGGACGTGTTCAAGATGTTCACGCCGCAGGTGCCACAGATGGCAGCCGCGGGCGCTTACACGCCGTTGCCGGAAGCTGCCCTCGCGGTGGACGACTGGCTGCGGCCTGCGGACACGCTCGCCGGTCCCGACGGCCAGCAGGTCGCCGTCCCGTACGAGTACCGCACGTGCGCGCTTTACTACAACCAGAAGATCCTCGATGAGATCGGCGCCACACAGCCCACCACCTACGACGAGGTCGTCGACGTCGCCGCCAAGGCGGCAGCCGCCGGGTACACCGGCTTCGGCACCGGCTTCTCGGACACCGATAACTCCGCCATCATCGCGACGTTCTTCGACTGCTTCATGAGTCAGGTCGATCAGGACATCTGGAACGACGACGGCGACGCCGACTACGCCGGAGAGAAGGCCAACGAGTTCGGCGACTTCCTCGCCAAGCTCCGCGACGCGAACGCCCTCGGCAGCAGCGTCGTGTCGGACACGTACTCCTCCGTGACCGACGGGCTTTCGAACGGGACAGTCGCCATGGCTGTCCTCGGTACCGAGCGCATCGTGACCTACGGCACGACCAACCCCGACATCAAATGGAGCGAGCTTCCGACCGCCTCGACCGGCGACCAGACCGGCGCGACGTTCGGCTGGACCATGGGCATCGGTGCCGGAAGCAAGAAGGTTGACGCCGCCTGGAAGTTCATCGAGTTCATGACCGGTGCTGAGGCCGCTGCGGGATTGGCGGGCGGCGGTGAGGTTCCCACACGCTCATCCAGCTACGACGACCCGTACTTTGCGACTCCTGAGGCCGACACGGTCAACGCCATCTCGAAGTACGTCGAGAGCAACAGCGAACCGCACGTCTACCAGGACAACTGGATCAGTCTCGCGACCGGGCTGTCACAGGCAGGCCAGGCGCTGTACCTGAACGGGCTGTCGGGCAGCGAGTTCATCACCACTGCGCAGGACGCCGCGAACAAGTAACCCGACAAACATCCGGGGAGCCTGAAGAGGCTCCCCGGAGATCGGAACATCATGACTCTTTCTCCTGGCGTCGTCGGGGCTCCCTCCGGCAGTCGCAAAGCCGCCACCGGCACGGATTCCCCCTCCAAGCGCCGGCCCGGCCGCATCGACAGGCGAGTATGGCTGTACACGGTCCCCGTCGTGCTCGTCTTCACGTTCGTCTTCATCGGCCCGCTCATCTACACCGCGTGGACCGCCCTGCACGAGACGACGTACTACCAGATCGGTGAGTTCTCGGGACTGAACTCCTTCGTCGCACTGTTCTCCGACCCGGATCTCCCCTCCCAGATCGGCACCACTCTCGCCTTCTCGCTCGGCGCCCTCGTGGTCGCTCTGCCCGCGGGCCTCATCTCAGCGATCGTGCTGAATGACCTGCACCGGTTCAAACGAACGGTGCGCAGCCTGTTCCTGCTGCCGTGGCTGATGTCCCAGGCGATCGCCGGAACCATCTGGCTGTGGTTCCTGAACCCCAACTACGGCCCCGCGTCCTACATCACCACCTCGCTCGGATTCGGCCCTACCGACGTGTTCTCCTCACCGGCAGCCGCCCTGGTCGCAGTGACGCTGATCACCGCGTGGTGGTCGTATCCACAGGCCATGTTGCTGTTCCTCGGTGCTTTGCAGACCATCCCGGAAGAGCTCCGCGAAAGCCTGAAGATGGACGGCGGCGGGATCTGGCGGGGATTCGTCAGCATCACCCTGCCCTATCTGCGGAACACCATCGTCTCCGTCGTCGTGGTTCTGCTCATGCTGTACGTGCAGATGGTGACCATCATCCTCGTCACCACTCGTGGCGGGCCTCTCGGAGCCACGGAAACGCTATCCATGCGCGTCTACAACCAGACGTTCCTCGACTTCGACCTCTCGGGTGCCTCCGCAACGGCGATCCTGCTGTTCGCGGTCAACACGGTTCTCACCCTGGTCGCCATCCGATTCCGTCGAAAGGAAGCATTGTGAGCACCGCAACCGAACGCATTGTGACAGGCGGAACCCCGAGGCGCCGCCGGCGCCGCATCGACTGGTTCCGGGCTGTGCCCACCTGGGTCTACATCCTCCTCTCGGCTGCCATCGTCCTGCCGCCGGTGGCATGGATTCTCTCCACGGCCCTCAAACCCGCCGCCGACACCATCGCCTTCCCTCCCGAATGGATCCCCAATCCATTCACCATGGAATCGTTCGCCGGCATCTACACCACGACCAACGTCCGATTCTTCGTGAACTCGCTGATCTACGCCGGAGGATCCATCATCCTGGCGCTGGCGATCTGCATCCCTGCCGCGTACGTCGCGACCCGGTATCGCAGTCGACGCATGGAGACCCTGATGACCGGCATCCTGGTCCTCTCGATGGTCCCTGCCATTGTCGTCTTCATCGCCCTGTACTCGATGTTCGTGAAGACCGCGCTGATCAACACCTATCCGATGCTGATCGTGGTCTACACGGCCATCATCTGCGGGCAGACCATTCTGTTCCTCCGCAACTTCATCGAGAACATCCCGGTCGAGATCGAAGAGGCCGCTGCAATCGATGGCTGCTCTCGGATGCAGATCCTGTGGCGAATCGTGATCCCGCTCATTCGCCCCGGGATTGCCGCCATCGCCATCTTCATCTTCGTCTTCGTGTGGAACGACTTCCTTGTAGGAACCGTCCTCGCCACGACGGAAGACATGAAGACAGTGCAGAACGGCATCGTCCGCTACATCCAGACCGGATTCGGCAACTTCTGGGGCCTGTTCTCCGCCTTCGTGCTCGTCGCATTCATCCCCGTCCTCATCATCTTCGCGGCGTTCCAACGCTGGTTCATTGCCGGACTTACCTCGGGCGGGGTCAAGGGGTGAATCCGGGTACGGCTACGGCGCCGGCCTCGGTTTCCTCGTGACCCCCGTGAATGCATTTCCACACGGAAGTTCCAAAGGGTATGAGGTCGGCTGCCGCTGCCCGCGTTGACCGCGCAATGGCGGAGCTGCCGATTGACCAGCCACTACCCCGGCTGTTCGCAGACGCCACGATCGTCAAGCTCCTGGCGGCGCACGAGAGCAACATGATCGACGCCCTCAGTCTCAGAACGGCCACACTCACGGCTATACCCGCCGTTCATGCGGACCGCGAGCATCGCTTCGTCATCGACTGCCCCACCAGAAACTGAATTGAGGAGGACGCTCTTGAGCGAAGGAACCATCGGTGTTGCACTAGTGGGAGCTGGTGCAATGGGGACTGTGCACGCGGCGATCGCATCTGGCATAGACGATCTCGATGTCGTCGCGGTAGTGGATCCGTCCGCAGAAGCCACTGCTCGGGTCGCCGCTCGACTCGACACAGCAGGATTCCACCGACCTCGTGAATTCGCCACACTGGATGAGGCCCTCACTCTGTCAGAGGTCGGCCTTGTCGTGATCACGACGCCCAGTGGACTACACGTGTCTCAAGCGACACTGGCTCTCGATGCGCGTCGACATGTCATTCTCGAGAAGCCTCTCGACGTGGATCTGGGGCGAGCTCGCGTGATGGCTGACCGTGCCGCCGAAGCAGCCCGCGAGGGCCTTGTCGCTACCGTTATCAGCCAGCATCGATTCGACGCCGCGTCGGTGATCGTCGCGGATGCGCTGAAGTCAAACGCGTTTGGACGCGTGACGACGGCTTTTGCGTCGACAGCCTGGTGGCGGACGCAAAGCTACTACGACTCCGCCGATTGGCGCGGGACGTGGGGTCTCGACGGTGGCGGCGCTCTCATGAACCAGGGCGTGCACAACGTCGACCTCCTGTTGTCGTTCCTCGGACGCCCCCTAGAAGTCTCGGGGCATATGGCTCTTCTGGCGCACAGCAGAATCGAGGTGGAGGATTCTGTCGTCGCGACAATCCGATTCGAGTCAGGAGCACTTGCCTCTGTGCACGCGACGACCGCGGCATACCCAGGTCTTGCCACGCGACTCCATCTGATGGGATCACTGGGCTCCGCGATCATCGAAGATGATCTGCTCACCTACTTCCACGCCGCACAATCGTTCGGAATGGACATCGGCCCGATGGGCCTCACCTCAGCTGAGGGCAACACGGCCCAAAGCGTGCTCGTCGACATCAGAGAACAGACCTACCGTCTCGGCTTCGACCTTCCGCCGGCGCCGCCGGGCCAGTACAGCCTCGACCCGACGAGCCATCATCTTCAATACATGGATGTCGTGAACGCCATCACCTCCGGCACGCAACCCGCAGTCACGATCCAGCACGCATACGACGCGATGGCGGTGATCCGGTCGATCTATGTCGCGTCCGCGCTGCACAAACCTGTGCAATTCGCTGACGTCGCTGCCGGAGTCTACGACGACGTGCGGCTGTCTGCGACCGACGAATCAGCCAGCTCGCCTACGGCATTCCAATGAGGTTCAAAACGACGCGGACGTGGCCCGACACCTCTCAAATCCACTGCGCTTCTGTGTATCGCCCTAGAGAAGAAACTGCGCACACTTTGCCATCACTGCGCTTCCTCGCCTGATGGATTGGGTAGGTATCGGCGTCCTTCTGACGGTGGCGGTGGGGGCCACAGTACAGATCATCACTGGGACCGGGTTCGCACTCGTCTGCGCGCCGTTCTTGCTACTGATGCTTGGCCATGACGTCGGAGTTCGCGCGGTGCTGGTTCTCTCTCTCGCGTTGAACGCGTACCTTTTGGTGGTCACGTTCCGCCATGTCCGGTGGAAAGACGCTCTGTTGCTGCTACTGCCTGCCGCGCTCCTCATTGTTCCCGCCGTCTTCGCTGTGGATGCCATTCGGGGCCCAGCACTCACGATCACTGCCGGCGCCGTGATCTTGATCGCTACGCTGGTTGTGTTCAGAGGCCGCCCATTGAAGGTGATCGATACCACTGGGGGAGTGGTGCTGGTCGGCGCCGTCAGCGGAGTGTTCACGATCGTCGCCGCGGTCAGTGGACCACCGGTGACTCTTTTGGCTGTGCAGAGGAAGTGGCCACCGGATGTCACCCGCGGTACGATGCAAGCCTTCTTCCTCCCCCTGAACCTCTTCGCGTTACTTTTGCTCGGCCCCGTCGACGCCGATCTGTCCAGCGTGTGGTGGGCGATCGGAGGGTGCGTTTTCGGGCTCCTCTCGGGGTCGCTCGCGGCGCGGCGCATTCCAGCGCGCACCGTGCGATGGGTGATGTTGACAGTTGCAGCAGCGGGCGGCGCCTGGCTGACCGCTAGTGGTGCCTGGGAGGTGATCGCAGCAGCAGTCGGTATCTAGACGACCCCGCAACGGCTCGTCTAGCGGCTACTCCCTACCCACTCTGACATAGCCGTCGAACGCATCCCCTGGCCTTCCTGCCCCGCCGATGGACTACCCCTCACGAGAGAAGAAATTAGTGTCCCACCCCAGCTTCGTCCACGTAAATGAGCAAATCGCGTGATCAGTGGCAGGGCCACGCTTATCGCGCACCTTGGATACCCTACGGACACCTTCGCCTCGTCCTCACTCTGCAATCCCTGGTTTGACCGAAACGGATTCGACGCGGCGGTCGTTCCAATGTCAGCTAGGGCTGAGGGCTATCCCGAGCTGTTTCGGTCCCTCTTTTCCTTGACGAACCTCCGCGGGGCACTCGTGACCATGCCTCACAAGGTCACGACCATGGAGCTCGTTGACGAGGTAAGCCCCGCGGCCGCGATAGCTGGCGCAACGAACGCCGTCGTCAAGCGTGAAGATGGCTCTCTCCTCGCGGACCAGTTCGACGGTGCCGGCTTTGTCCGCGCCCTTGTGCGCAAAGGATTCGACCCCGGCGGCAAGCGGGTCCTGATCGTTGGTTCTGGAGGAGTGGGTTCCGCTATTGCTGCGTCTTTGGCAGCGGCTCAGGTCAACGAACTCAGCCTTGTGAATCGCCGTAGCGCATCGGCAGAGGCGCTGTCTCGTCGTCTTGAAGCTCACTATCCGGCCGTGAACACCAGCCTAGGCTCGAGAGACCCGCGCGGCTTCGACCTCATCGTCAACGCCACGTCTCTCGGTGTGCGTGCGAATGATCCCTTACCTCTCGAGCTTCATGGCGTTGAGAGTTCTACCTTCGTTGCGGACGTGGTCAACAAACCAGGTCTCACTCCATTCCTGATGTCAGCGCGCGACAGAGGTTGCGCAGTTCAGGTGGGCCGGGACATGCTACTCGAGATGGTCCCGGCATACCTTGCTTTCTTCGGGTATGAAGGTGCCACTGCCGAAGACTTTGCCTAGCCGGCTGCCCGATGCGCGGCAGAGTCGCGGTGCTTCGACTTCTTCTATGCCGGCTTCGATGACCAAGGCCGCGTCCGGACGGCTCAAACGGATCGCCCCGCAAACGAAGGCCCTTCACGGGATACCGGTTGAAACCATGTGGTCGTGTCGAGGATCCCGCATATGGCGCGCACGTCCTCTGGAGCATCATGTCCGCCAGCAAGAGATCTGCTCCCTGCTCATGCCGTCGGCACCGAGGGGCAGGTATCGTGCCGTCTGTTGGCCGCCCTCTGCGGAACGCTCGTCGGCCGATTACGACAAGTCCGGCGAATCGATCGCGCGGCGGGGCGGACCCCGTCGACGGACGACGGTGTACGCGGGGACGATCCTGCCCGTTGTACGGACAGTGAGCGACGCGATCACGAGCGGAAGCAACGGCTGCGCCGGATAGTTGCGATAAGTGGTCTTATCGTCGGTAAACGGCCAGACAGGGAAGTAAGAACGGGCTGAGCAGATGAGAGCGCGTTTCCAGTGCTGGCGCGGCACAGTCGGCGACACGCGGACTTGATGTCGAAGCTGGGAGGTCGCAAAACGGTCGAGCCGATTGCCTCGTCTGATGTCTACGTTGGGACCATGACTCAACGCGGATCGAAGTTGATGGCTGTCATCGGCGCTTCAGCGGGGCTGGTGGGGGCGGCGACAGCCGTGCTGTTCTTCTTCCAGCCCTGGAGAAGCTGTCCCTACGAGGACACATCCGTCGGGTGCGCCATGCTGCCTAACGACGCGGCAGTGATGGTGATCACGCTTGGTGTCGCCGTCGTTGGCGCCGGGGTGTTCGTTGTCTGCATGCTTCAGTCTCTTCGCTCGCAGACTGCGCGCAATTCGTAGACCATGTGGCCGGGCGCGCGTTTGCACCTAGCGCCGGGGGTTCGTCTGGAAGGATCGAAGAGTGCCCGAACCTGTCGATGTCACCAACGCTGATCACTACGTGTGGGGCGAGGTCTCGGATGGGTGGCGGCTGCTCGACAGCCCAGGGTTGTCGGTGATCGAGGAGCGAGTGCCGGCCGGTGCCGGCGAAGAGTGGCACGTGCACGACACAGCGATGCAATTCTTCTATGTGCTTGAGGGAACGGCTCAGATGCAGACCGTCGAGGACGTTGTTGACCTCGGTGCCAGACAGGGTGTGGAGATCCCGGCCGGGCTAGCGCACCGGTTCTCGAATCCGGGCGCCGTGGAGACGCGGTTCTTGGTGATCAGCGCGCCGAATACGCGAGGTGACCGGCGCCCCGTCGACGTCGCCATGTGAGGCCGTTGCCTCCGGCGTTCCGCGCCGCCCACTGACGCACGCATGGTGCGCAGGTGACTGTTCGTCGTACCCTCGATGCATGGTGGGATCGATCGATCAGCGGAGCCTTCGGTTCCATCGCGCCATGCTCGGATTCTGCGCCGTCCTGTTCGGGTACATGATCGGCCTGCTCACGAGGACAGTCCAACTCGGCACCGCCTACTCGCCACTCCAATGGGTTGTCGTTGGGGCGCTCGTTTTCGGGTCTGCAGCGCTGCTCACGTTTCAGGTCGGACAGGTTAGGCGGAAGGGCGGTGGTCGCGACCGGGGCTCAGGGCCGAACCGACGTCTCAATCTCGCTGACGACGGGAGTGCCGATGCCACCCAGTGATGGCGATGCTCAGAGCGAAGACGAGCTGAGAGGCGAGCTGCTACGGCTCGAGGAAGAGCACGCTGTGCTCCTCTCGTCAACGATCGGCATGGTGAGTGTGGGGAATGGCGAGCTCGCGGAGCGGGCCAATGAGCTCGAGCGCAAAGCTGACGTCATTCGCGCTCGTCTCGGCGAGCCGACCCGCCATCCAGCGGAGCCGCCGCGTCGCCGCGTGATTCTGGGATGGGCCACTCTGTGCGCGGCGGTAGTGGTGATCATCGCGCTCGTGCTGCTCTTACCTCACTGAGTGACCGGGACGTAAGAGTCGTCGCGCTCCTATGATCGGCGCATGGAACCGAATCCTCTGCTGCCGTCTATCCCGGACCTGCTGCTGATCGGCGGGGTCGTCTTGGCCGTGCTGGTGGTCGTTGGTGTGGGGCTGGCCGTGTGGCTGACGAAACGATCCCGGTCACGACCGGTCCCGCCGCCCTCCGATCCGGACGGCAGCTGAGACCGGTTCACCTAGGGGACCGATTCGTACCGTTCAACGGGATAGGGCGATCACAGCTCCCAGTCGGTCATGTCCGTGGTGAGCGTGGGCTCGAACGCTGGAGTGTCTCCGGTGCCGTTCGTTTCTCGCGGTGACACGGTGATGAGGACCTTGGACTGAGGGCTCACCAGCACCTTCACCATGCTTTCGCCGTCCTGCAGTTGAACGAAGGACGGACCGGTGGTGGCGGCAGCTTCTATACGGCTCATGAGGTCGTCAAGATCGTGTTCCGGTTGCAAACGGAACGACCATCCGTCGATCGTGACCTGTGTCTTCGTCTCCACTCGCGTCTCGGTCATCCCGCGAGGGTAGCTCCAGCCCGGCGGCTCATGCGTAGGGGCTTGCATCCGACGACGACGAGTTGTAACGATCGACCGACTGGGGCAGGCGCTGTGGCGCCCTCTGAGGGACGATCAGGCTTGCGCGGGAACCGCTATGCGATCAGTGGACGTGTTCTCGGCCGGTTCGGGAACGAGGTAGAGACCGCTCGGCGAGTTCGCCGTGAACGCGAGAGCGTCGACCCATTCGCGGTTGATCGCAGGCTGGCGGCTGCCGAAGTACTTGAACACGAGGGAGCTGCCCCCGTGCACCCACACGGTCACTCGACCACCACCGACGCTGGTGTCTTCGCGCCAGGTGAACGGGAACGGCTCGCCGCGGCGCAGCTTCGCGGTGATGACCAGCTGGAGGTGCGTCAGTGCACGGTCTTCGATCTCCGTCTTGACGCCGTTCTCGTAGATGAACTTGCCCATCAGGTGCTTTCTGCTCTGCCACGAGATCCCCGAACGAGGCGCGGCTGACGATGTCCGCATCGTGGTTGACCCAATTCTGACATGCGTCCATCAATCGTGATCCTGCGTGTGACCGTGAATATCCGCCGGATCTTCAGCCGTTGAGCTGCGTGCTCTCCCGGATAGGGTTCAATTCATGGGATACATCCAATACGGCGGCGGCAACGAGATCCACATCGAGGATCGAGCGCTCGCTCATCTCAAGGTCGTGATCGCTACAAAGCTGCGGCGCAATGAGAGCTTCACCCTGTCGTGGAAGCACCCAGAGGGTCACCCGGAAGGCCGCTCGACGATCTGGCTGCACCCGTCGATCCCGCTGCGATTCACGTTTGACGAGCCAGAAGCTCCTCAGTTGAATGCGAAGTGGATCGAACAGCTCATGCATTCGGCGAGCTCGACAGGTGGCATCAGTCTCACCGAGGAGGTCCTGGAGACTCCCGCGGACTGATGCCGAGGCACCGCATCCGGTGCTGACGCAGTGGTGGTCAGTTCTCGTCCGCGCCCTTCTTCTCGAGATTGCGGACCTCTCGAAGTACTGAGATCAGGAAGACGGCGAAGGCGACGGCCGCGATGACGAAGGCTGCTGTGGAATACGCCCGCGCTTCACCACCCTGCATCAGCAGCACGCCGAACGAGACCACCGCAGCTCCCGAGAACCCGGACGTCAGCGCGATCGCCCACGACTTCCTGCGCTGAAGTACGCGGTGCCGACTGGTCACGGACGTGTTCTCAGTATCGCCGTCGCTCATGGACGGAGACTATCGGTGCCGGCGACACGCGCGCGAGGGTCACGACGCCGTGTGGGGCTCACGTCAATTCTCAGCATTGGGGACGGCGTTCTGACGGCCCTCGAGTCTGCGAGCAGTGCGACGTGTGGTCAGAACCAGGACGAGGGCGCATGCAGCGGCGACCGAGAAACCGATCGCACCCACCCATCGGTACGAGTCGTTGCTCTCGAAGACGAGCGAGATCCAGTAGTACGCGGCCATGAACGCTTGCAGCACCAGGAGGACGGTCCAGGCGATCGTCGAGCGGCGGAGCGCACGCCGTTGCCGGGTCAGTGGCAGCTCAGCTTCGGCTTCGCCCATGACGAGAGCATATGGGACGGCGGCCCATGGCGTCGGTAAACGATCGTTTGCGGTGCGACCAAGCCACCCGGTTCCTGGGTGCTGCTGTAAAGAGGGTCCGGAACCCGCTTTCGGCACGCAGTGTCCATTGGTCTTTCGTGAAAACACCAGGGGTGAGCAACCAGGGAAGACGGTCATCTGGATCCGCCCTATACGGTGGCGGAAGAGTGCGGCATGCTGTCGACATGGGAGCTGAGCCGGTGAAGGTCAATGTCGAGAATTTCGTGCGCGCCGAGACGGATCGGATGCTCCCCGGGATCGCCGCCACAGCAGGCGGCTCGAATCGATGGCGGCACGTGCGCGAACCCGCGCCGCTCGACGAGCAGACCGTGATCCGGATGAACCGCGACACCTTGTACAGCACGGCAGTCGTCGACATCTCGCAGGGCGCAACACTGAGCATTCCCGACGCCGGCAATCGATACCTCTCGGTGATGATCGTCAACCAGGATCACTACATCAACGACGTGCTCCACGAGCCCGGAACCTACGAACTCACGCTCGATAGGTATGACACGCCGTGGGTTGTCGTCGCCGCTCGTATCCTGGTTGACCCCGGCGACCCCGCCGACGTCGCAGCTGTGGCAGCGATCCAGGATTCCCTTATCCTTTCCACGCCGTCCACGGCGACGTTCACTGCCCCCGAGTATGACAAGAAGTCACTCGACTTCACCCGCGACGCCCTTCTAGAACTCGCGCGGGGTATCACCGACTACACCGGAGCGTTCGGGTCCCGCGAAGAAGTCGACCCGGTGAAGCACCTGATCGGGACCGCCGCGGGGTGGGGTGGGCTCCCGAGCAGTGAAGCGTTCTACATCAACGTCGACCCCGGGCTGCCGGTCGCCGATTTCGCCTTCACCGCCCGGAATGTGCCGGTCGATGCGTTCTGGTCCGTCTCCGTCTACAACGCCGAGGGCTACTTCGAGCCGAACGACAAGGGTGTGAACTCCGTCAACAGCGTCACAGCCGTGAAAGACGACGACGGGGCTGTGACCGTGCGATTCGGCTCGGGCGACGAGCCGAACACGATCCCCATCGTCGAGGGGTGGAACTACGCCGTCCGGCTCTACCGGCCTCGGCCCGAGGTGCTCGACGGCAGTTGGACCTTCCCCGCGGCTGCTCCAGCCTGAGTACAAGGGCCGAACAGAGAATCGTCAGTGTCGATTGCCTGCGGCGGCTCGGGGATGCTCCAGCGCCATCAAGACCGTCTGACGTGAGGGACTTGCAGGTCCATAGGCCGCTCCGGCTGGCCCTCAGAGCGCGCTTCAGACGCGGGCGTTGAACACCTGGAAGGCGACACCGTCCTCGTGCTGCCAGTGGGAGGCGATGCCGAGGGAGCGCTTGTTCAGCTCGTCCCGGAAGGTCTCGATGTCGTCTTCCGTGAAGGTCCATGCGTGCTGCGACGAGCGGGCACGGTACGGGGCGAGGGCACGGATGTTGATCCTGCAGGCGAACGATGAGAAATCGACGCTGAGGGGGAGAGCCCGTCCGGCTTCACGATCGACCTGCCTGGGTGAACCGTGGTGGTCGCCGTACTCGGTGCCGGCTCGCATCATCTCGGCGACCATGTCCAGACCCTGCAGGTGCTCCGGCGTCGGGTAGGTGGGCCGCTGCGCGGCCATGAGGGTGTCGTACTCATCAGAGAGACGCCGCTGGTCGTCGCTGTAGATGGTCCTGATCTCCGAGAACGCGCGTTCGTTGTCGTTGATCGTCTGGCGTAGAGCAACCAGCTCGTCGGTGTCGTGTGGGGTCGTGCTGTAGATGAGAACCATCGGTGTCTCCTCGAGGTCGTGTGCGGGGTGATCGTCGTGTGGGATGAGGCACCCCGGCGGATCTGAGGTTTGTGAGGTTGGAGGCGCGAGATCCCCGGAATTACGCGGATCGGCGGTCCGCCCGCTTTCTGAGGTTTGTGGGGTTGAGGCGAAAGGTCGGCAGCAAAAAGCCGTCCGGCGCGTGTGCTCCGGTGCGCGAAAGAGCCGCCTGGTGCGTGTTGCTCCAGGCGGCTCTTGTGGATCCGCTACTGCGTAGAGGGTGAGTTACTCAGCGTCGTCGTGTGCTTCGACGTCGGGGCCGGCGGCGACTTCAGTGCCGAGCGGCAGCGTGCCGTTGTGACGGGCGATGTCGACAGCCAGGACCGCGGCGAGGTTCGGGATTCGGTCGTTGCTCGCTTCCCACTGCGATGCGAACTCAGAGTTCCCGGTGAGGCGGCCAGTGTTGACGTGCACGCGGATGAGTAACGCTTCGACCTCGTCACGCGACAGGGCGGGCGTCTCGGGGGTGTGTGCGTCGAGGCGCAGCTTCAGTGCGTCGATCGAACGGCCAGCCCATTCGCGGCTCTCGATCTGCCCGAGGATCGCGGTCGGATCGAACGCCGAGGGGTCGAAGTGGAACGAGTGCCGCGTGGCGTTGTTCTCCACGACGAGAGCGGAGAAGCCGAGACCGATGGTGTCGATGTAAGCCCTGGCCTGAACCCTGCTCTCCGTCAGGCTACGGCTGCGATCCGTGCTCTTCCCGACGTAGACGGTGTGCTGGTCCTCGGGGTTCTCCTCGTCGACGGCGTACACGTAGAGGTTCTCCGTGTCGGGGGTCGCGGGCTCGAGCTTGATGCCAGCGTCTGCGGCGATCTTGACGAGCTGGTTGACGTTCATGAGCTTCACCATGCGATGTGTTCTCCTGTTGCGGGGATGGGTGTGGGGAAGGGGAAGAGAAGTCAGAGAGGAGTCAGCGGGCGAACGAGGCCATCCACGTCTCCCAGGAGACTGCTTCCTCGAGTTCGACGAGTGCGACAGCGTCGCTCTGCGGAACCTGCAGCATGGCGTCGTCAATCACACCGGTGAGGGCTGGCACGAGAGACGCGAAAGGGTAGAGCCCGAAGGTCAGGTCGTCGTCCTCATCGAAGAGGCGCATCGGGTTCAGGTTGCCTTGATCGTCGGTCTCCACGACGATCCTGTGGTCGTCGCTCGGCACGACGTCGGCGTCGATCTTGAGCTGGAGGACCGCGATCCGCTCGGCAGCTTTCTGGAGCGCGATGAACGCGCCGCGTGCTGCTGACGTGTCCGACGGGATCGGGATCTGCCGCTGGTTCACGAACGCAGCTCGTACGTTCCCGAGGACGGCGATCTTCGCGGCGGTGTCTGCGACACCGAGACCAGCGGGCGCGTCGAGCACCGCAGCGAACTCTTCGATCAGCTCAGTCAGTGAAGGAGTCACGATGATCCGGGTCTGGGGGTCTGTCATGATCTCTCTCCGTGATCGGCGGGTCGCACCACGCTATCGGGTGGGTCGGACGTTGCAGTGGCCGGGCGGCACTACGGGACCTCTGTGACACTCTGCGGGGGCACTGGGAAGCGAACATCACCGCAGTTCCAGCACTGCCAGAGGTATCCAGGCTGGACGCGGATCCAGTCCATCCCTCGGTCGCACTTTCGGCATCGCTCGCGCTCCGCAGGTGGTTCAGGATTCGGGGAAGCGATCGAGGTCGAGGTCATGCCGGCAAGAGTATGAGGGCGCCGGCGAGCGACCGATATTCCCTCCACAGGCCGGTCTGCCCGACCGCTCAGAGCCGCTCGATTGCTGGGGGTCTCTGTCGAAGTGCCCCAGCAATCGAGCGCACGGGAGCGCACAGAATCCGCGTGATTCCGCGGAAGTCTGGTCGGGGGTCATAAGCAGTGGTGATTCCCCGGGGCTTATGACCCCGCCGCACGGCAGAGCGTCACTTCGGGGGGTCGCCTGCGATCTGGTCGAGCGTTTCCTTGGTCGTGAAGACGCGTCCGTCGCGTTCAGCGAGTGCCGCCGCGTGAAGCTCCTCCATCCCTGCGCGGACATCACGCAGTCGGGCGCGACGGGTGGCGTCGTCGAGATCGGTCACGTGTTCTCCTTTCGTGCGATGACGGAGTCTTCGTCGACACCCTCGGCGGGCTTGGGGAGGTCGCGCGTGCGCATCACGGCGTCGACGCCGACCAAGCCGGCGAACCGTGCAGCTTCGTTGCCGCCCATGAAGCGGTTCAGCGCGAACTTGGGCGGGAACTGCGCGAGGACAGAGATCTCCTCGTCGAAGTAATCCGTGGTCTTCATGGCGAAGATGCGCGTGGTGTCCAGGGCGCGGAAGCTGTCGATCGACAGGATCGATGTCTCCACGCTGCCGAAGATGAGTCGGTCGAACTCTTTCTGGTTGGTCCAGTGCTGACGGATGCGCTTGGCGATCCCCGCGGACTCGGATGACGCACCGACGTAGACCTGCCGGTACTCGTCGAGGACCATGATGTAGACCCCAGGCACGCCAGCCCACTGAGTGAGATCCGTCACTTCGAGCATGTCCGGGTGGCCGTCGAGCGCCAGCTGCAGAGTGGCTTCGAACTCGATCGGGTCCAGCGAGGTGAAATGGGCCATGTTCATGTCGAAGTTCGCCAGCGCGTCGGCCTGGTGCGCTTCGCACCACTCGTCGGTGAGGATGCGGTGCTCGTCGTCGTCGAAGAAGCGACTCTGTCTGTCCCACGCCTCCGGGCTGTCATCTCTGGACCCGCGAGGCATCGAAGAACGCTTGTTGATGGTCGCGTAGGTGTCGCGGGAGATCTTCAGGCCACGGCCTGCGTTGCCGCGTACGGTCGTGCCGAAGTGCGTGGCTCGCTCGATACCGCTGACGCGCGACCGGCCGCGGCGTGGGATCGCGATGCTGACCCCCCACACCTTCCGCGCGAGCGGTGTCTGCCAGCGGTGCCAGACGAGCGTGTGGCCAGAGTCGACAAGCGCCTGAAGCGTGGCGTTGGCCTTGGGGCCTGTCGTGACATTGAAGATCCGCGCAGGATCGAACTCGAGGTGCGCGCCCTCAGGGATGAGCCCGGCAGCGATCAGCTCGAAAGGATCGGAATCGAGCACGCGGTAGACGTCATTGGCGAGAGAGCGGCGCAGCTCCAGAGCAGCCTGCACGGTCGGCGCCCAGACGAGCGTCTCGCGCGGGGTGACGGTGATCTCGAGATCCACCGGGGCGGTCGTCACGGGGTGCGCGCCCAGCGATAGGCGTTCATGTCGAACGGAACGAGGGGGGTGGCGTTCGCGAGCCGAGAGGGGTGCGGCGGGTGGCCGTCCTTCAGGGGCGAGCCGAGAGAGAGCCACTCGGCACCCGAGGCGTTGGTGATGGTCAAGATATCGCGGAGTAGCCCCGACAGGTACGGCCGCCGCGTCATGTTCTCGCCCCACGCAGCGAGCAGCGTTGGACGGCCTTGAATTGCGGCCGCGATGTGGTGCTCGTTCGCAGCCTTCAGCTTGGGGTCATGCTGCCGGTGCATTCCGGCGGGCTTAGTCGAGATCTGCGGGTAGACGTTGAGCATGGTCCATCCGTCGTAACCGTGGGCAGCGGCGAAGTTCTTCACCCTCGTCACCGTGGGATCAAGATCGCCGGGCTTGGCGGTGGAGGGGTTGATGCCGAAGCAGACGAGCGGGTTGGTCCCGACGACGCCCAGTACGAAACGTGCCAACCCATCGGAGGAAGGTTCGTAGATCCACTGTGTCGTCATGACGCCGTCTCCGCGCGCCACTGCGAGGCTTCGGCTGCCATGGCCGCCCTGGCGTGACTCAGCCGGGCGAGCTTGCGAGGGTTCTTCGAGATGTTGATCGGCGGCATGAGGCGTTGGATGACCGTAGTCTCGACATCCGCCAGCGACCAGTCGCGCGCGGCCGGGGCCGGCCAGACGGCCAGCGTCAGCCGTTCATGCATCCACCGGTTCAGGCGTGCGTCGCCGCCTTCCGCAAGGGCATAGTTCGGGAAATGGGCGGGCCGGCTGAGGTTCCTCGGAACCGCCCGCAAGTCCAGTACATTGCGCAGGAGACCGGCGAACGACCGGCGAACGGTCGAACTGCCCGTGCGCGGTGCGATGCTCGGGTCCGCGGCGAAGTGTTCGTTAAGCTCTCGGGAGACGAGGCTGTCTTCGGCCTTGCCGACGTAGAGCGGCATCTCGGTGCGAGGCTCCAGACCGAGATTCCGCCAAGCCGTCTCGTCGCCGTAGATGGCGTAAAGACCCGGCCGAGCAGGCACGTGCTTCGTGGCGTCCACGATCGACCACCGTTCACCGGTGAGGGCGGAGAGGGCGTCTTCGATGACGTCGAGTCCAGGCGGCAGCGGCATGGTGCGACTCTATCGCCGGGCCCCAGCTTGATGCGCGAGGCTGAATCTCTGCGAGAGGGTGGCGTCGTGCCCGAGACTGTCCGCTTCATCCTGAATCACACCAGCCTCCCCGCGTGCTGCACAGGGAAGACTGCCCGACCATCCCCAGCACCAACTGCGAGTCGATGCTCGTATTGAGCAGTCAGGCGGCGTCGAGATTCTCGAAACCTACGAAGACGGTCTGACGCTGGTCGGCGCCGGCGATGGCACTCATCGAAGCCACCATCAGGCGTCGTATGTCAGCATCGACGAGCTCGCGACAGTCGGCCGATACCGGCGCTGCAGGACATGTGCGCCCGACGTCCCGAAAGGACCGCCGCCGGCGCAGGTGAGCCTCAGGCGGGCAGAAACTTTGACCGCCGCGGCTCTCGGCCGCATCACCGTCGATAGCGCGATCGATCGGATCGAGCACACCAGAGCCGGCACCCTTGTCACCCTGTCCACAGGCGACCGGCTCCAGCAGAGTCGGGTCAGTGGGATCGACGGTGCGGCTGTTGCTGACCTTCCGGTCGACGATATGCTCGCGGATCGTCGAGGCGATATCGCTCGAGGTGTGATCGAGCATTGCCAACATCTCCGGCTTCCGGTGCCCGGTGAGCTTCTCCGGAGTGAGCCAGGTGTCCCAGGTGTCGGGGGTCAGGAACGCTGCGTCAGGCGGTGGCTGTTCCGGCGATGAAGGACTCGACGGCGTCGGTGACCTCGCCGTAGCGCCCCTCTCGGATCGCCGTGATCGGAGTGTCCTCCCGTAGGCGCGGGTTCCCGCCGATGAACCACTGCCGCGCGATGTCGTCGCCTTCGACCGTGGCCAGAAGCAGCCACTTCTGGTGTGCAAAGGTCAGCCGATTCGAGGTTTCCGAGCGTGGCTCGGGTCCGTCAGCTTTGGCCCAGCGGCTCGGCAGCTTGCGATCCTTGGATCCAGCGATTCCCGCCACGAGCGTCGGGCCCAGGGCCGCATTGAGTTCACGCACAATGTCGTGGATGTTCATACTGTCGCGTAGCACCACGGCGGTGTAGGTGTCGTTAATGGCCCAGGGGGTGCCCGCTAAAAAGAAAAACGGACCCAGAACTGATCCGCCGACGATTCGGTGCTCTTCGCCAACCTGGGGCACACGGTCGAACTTTGTGGGTGAGATCGAATCGATTTCGTCCCATGCAGTTCCGGTCAGTCGCACCGTATCTCCTACTCTGATCTGCGTGATGGGAGTGTGTTCGGCGTCACTCGATGACATCACGCGTCTCCAATCTGTTTGAGGCGAACGAACGCGATCACAGCGGAGTAGAAGCGGTTGCGGCTGAGCAATCGCCAAATCCGACCGCCTTGTCTCGCCGAAGACAGACCATCGGCGGGGGCGGTTGTGCGCAGGTACGCCACAGTGGTGTGTCTGGCGTGATATTTGCGTACGTACGGGGGGATCTCAGCGGTCGGCATGAACGGGTCGGGTGTAACGCCTGAAGCGATGTATACGTGTTTCCAGTCCCCGCTGTTCTCCACAATCGACTTAAGTTTGGAACCGAGTTCGCCTTGGTTGCAGAGGGTTAGGTTCACCCCCGTAGAGACTTGCTTATAGTGCCACTCCTCATACAGCGCCCATACCGTTCGGAACGTCACGATCGATGCGCGGAACTGTTGCGACTGCATAGCCCAGAACCACTCGATCGCTAGGCCGGATCGGTGCGGAGTCTGGGCCGGTGATGTGTTGACCGCGCGGCGGTCGCACTTTCGCGATTGCCCTAGTTGTATCAAGCCCTCCCGCCCGATTTGCTTGAGTTGCAGAGTCCGATCAATAACGGCGTAAGTGAAAACGGATATCGGGTATCCAAGATCCAAGAGTTCCAGAACGCTGTTGGCGATCCGTGGCGTAATCGCACGTGCGATCACGACGACGGCTGGGGTAGTCGCGATGCTCTGCGGGAGTGCGCGGTTGAAGTGCTGCTCGAACGCGGCTGCAAGGTTAACTCGAAGCGTCCCCGGCCGTAGGGTCTTCATGAGCTCGTGCAGCGTCTGCCGCTTGATACGTTGGCGGTACTCGAGGACCTGGGCGGCTGTCCCATCCGGCGTCTCGCCGAGTTTCAGTTCGATGATGTAAAGCCGTCCCGCGATATCAATAGCGAGCAGGTCAAGTTGGCGATCGGGCACAAAGCGAACCTGTCGGCCGATCAGTAGCAGATCGATCCCCAGAAACGTGCAGACCGCACTCCACCGCTGCGTGAGGAAGTCCTCCAACGCGTCTTCCGTGCCGAAGGTCATGGAGGCGCTCACTGTTCGTTGCACGGCGCCGTCGCTTCAACGGAGGCACAGAACTGCGCCGGCCCAGGAGTGTTCAGGCGTGTCTGATGTGAGCCGTCGCCAGGGGGCTCCGTCAAGTTGTTGATCATCACGAAGACCAAGATATGTGGGTCATTCGCCGCGGGTACTGCTGAAACGAACGTTCTCACGCAGGAAAGGAGTAAAAATTGGGTCTTGACAACCTCTGGACACCTCGTCGATGGATCGGCGCTACGAGCCTCATCCGGAAGGCGTCTTCTCGCGCACATCCGAGTGTCGAGAGCCGATCCGGGTAGTGTTCCTCACCGCCATTTCTGGCCTTCCTTGATCTGTCTCATCGCCTCGATGCCACCGCCGCTGCGGAACCACTCGACCGGTGTCTGCCTTCCTCGAGTCACCATGTTGGCTTGCGGTGTGTGCATCATGCCCGAGACAGAGATCCAGTGATCGTCTTTGACCAGACCGATGATTTCGGCGAGGTGGGGGAGGAGCTTCCCCTGCGACGACAGGCTGAACTGCCACGACGGGAATCGTCGCCTGCCAGCAACTTCAACCGAGTAAATCCCGCCGGCGGCGATGAGTTCGTCGAGCTCCGTTGCGCTCAGTTCCAGGAATCCCTCGACATCGTCCGCCGACAAGCTGTCGTTCAGGCTCGACAAAAGCGTGCTCACGACATTCGACTGCAGCTCGCCTCGCGCCAAGCGCGCGGACGTCTCTTGGAGCTTCTCCGCCGTGAAGCTTCCAGATCTGATCAGGAAATCGACTTCCTCGGTCGACAGCCGTGACTCATCAGAGACAGGCCTCTCGGCGAGGAGGGAGTCAGTGATTGCGCGCGCCAGAAAGTCACCGTCCGCGTTGAGTCTCGTGATCGCGTCAACGAGGCCAGCAACAGCGTCATCCGAGGGGCGTGCTTGCCGTGGTTGTCCAGGAGTTGTCTGGGAAGAATTAGTCATGGCCACAGGGTAGACGCGGCATGGGACAGAAGAAGATGATACGGACGTCCGAGAACCGGCCGCGACCTTCCGAGCATCGTCGCGCGAGGCTGGAGCCAAGCTTCTGATCGGGTGGAGGAACCCAGGCGGTGTCGCTCGCCCGTGTTCCTCCGAGGGTCGAGATGGCGGAAGTTCGCGGAGCGTAACGCTTGCAGCCCGACGAAGAGTGCGGTGATGCACACGCGCTTGCATCCCGGAGCAGCGCGATTTCCGCTGTCAGTTTTCCCATGCCATGCGCCGGCCGAGAGGCCGAACGCGCTCGGAGGTGGTGGTCGTGGGCAGACGCTCGAACGGCGATGCTGGGGTCACCGCGACGGCGTGCACAACTACTTGCGCGCTCGTCAGCGTCTCGAAGCCCCGCGCGACGCAACTCAACCACAACGCAGACGTCAACGAGCCGACTGACATCCGGCGGCGGCATTGCCTGCAGCTGGGCTCGCGGATGCTCAGCACGCGTGGACGGCATCGCGAAGTCTTGCGAAGTGTATGGGGCTACACCTTTGCGAACGGTCCCGTACGTTTGTGAATGGTCTCGACCTGCCCGCGGAGTCAGCGCTATCGCCCCCTCGTAGTAGCCGGTGGCCGGGTTCAATCAATCACCTTGCAAGGGGACGCACGTTCTTGCACAGGGGGAGAAGACAGCGGGCTCGCTGATCATTGTGTCTTTCCCCTCTCATGAGGAGTCGAGACGAGCGAGCATCTGGCGTAGGGAAGTTCGCTGGTCGTGTAGCTCGGCTCGAATACGGCAGAAAGCAAATCTGAACGGGATTTTTGTGCTCCTGTAGCTCGGTAGCTCTCAAATCAGGCAACCCTGCGGATCAACCTTCGATAGTCGTCTGCGGTAGGCAGACGTACGTAAACGGGATCGCAACAGACTTCTCAAAAATGAGCTACAGCGCTACAAGCCGCCAACTCCGCAGGGGCTCTATGGCATAAGGAGTAGCGACGGCGTAGCCAGGCGGATCGCTCCAGCTACATCAACTTCGTTCGGCAAGTTCAATTTCGCGTTCGAACTAGGGTGAGCTTCGTCATGACAGCGTCTGATGTGCTCCGTGTGCGCGGCTACGAACGCGATGAGCTCCAGCGGTGAGCGCGGAGTACCGGCTGTACCCCAGGGCGAAGCTGGTCGCCCGGGCGAGGCATTCGTTCGGCAGGCACGTAGGCCCCGGACCCATGGGGCGTACCAATCGCCGCGATGAAGTCCAGACTGCGATGCGGGCAACCTCGTGTCCGAGCTGCTGAGCCGGTAACTCAAGCTGAACGCACATGAGGGCGGGGCCGCGAAGTGGCCTCTTTCTGGTCACTTGCCGGTCAGGCGTAGGGGAGTCGGCAGGAGGGTGGGCGTGAGGTGGCTCCTTTCTGGTCACTTCCCGGTCAGGCGTAGGGGAGTCGCCAGGAGGGTGGGCGTGAGGTGGCCTCTTTCTGGTCACTTCCCGGTCAGGCGCAGCGAGTCTTGAGACGGGTGTCCGTGAAGTGGCCTCTTTCTGGTCACTTCCCGGTCCGGCGCAGCGAGTCTTGAGACGGGCGTCCGTGAAGTGGCCACTATCGGGTCACTTTCTGGTCATCGCTGGTCGCCTCTGTCCGCGAAGTTGGCGAAGTGACCACTTTCTGGCCGCACTCCGGTCACTTTCTCGCCGTACCTCCACGATCGGATAGCGGAGGGGCGCACAAGATGACGCGCCGGGTCATCGTGGGGCAGGACGGGGGTTTTCTGCGAAGTCTCGGCAGGGTGGCCGCGACCGCGACATCTAGGAGTGAGCGCGAGACGCCGATGTAGTCGGGGCGGAGCGGTGGCGCCGGCGGCCCCAGCCGGGGACGAGTGGCCGTTTGGTGATTGCCACCTGCCTGCCTACCAACCGTGCTGCTTGAGCGTGAGTGTGATGACCCCATTCGATCGGCCTGACGGCAGCGGCGACGTGTGAAGTGGCTACTCGGTTCCGCTTCGAGCAGCCACCTCACGCCCGCTTATGGAAGGCCCGGCTCCTCGGGGCCATCGACTGTTAGTCGGGGCTCCCCATAAGTTGAGCCAAAGACTTGCCGCCGCATACTCGCTCGGTCGGCCTCGAACCGTTCACGAAGCGGCCTCCCCTTGTTGGAGGACCTATCAAGCCAGCGCTCGAAGAAGGGCGGTAGGGCCTCGAGCCGAGCAGTGGCGTGCTCCAGGCGCGCGCGCTCCGTCTCGGCGTCTTCGCGAGCTCGGAGAGCGGTCGCGCGTGCCAACCGTGCGCTCTGTTCAAGCTCCCGGGCATCCCGTTGTGTCTGTAGAGACGAGGACCTCAGTGATTCGATCTCGCGTTCGCGCTCTGCCAGCTCGGTTTCGCGATCGTCCACAGCTGACAGCCGCGCATGCATCCTCATTTTGAGCAGCTCAGTGTCTTCACGTGCATCCGCCAACATCTTCGCTTCCGCGCGAAGTCTCTCCGCGCGGGTCTGAAAGTCGCTACTGCTCAAGTGCTCTCGAGACCGTTCGGTCACCCGATATTCAACCTCGTAGCCGCTTGCGGCGACTGCCTCGCGCAATTCACGATGCTGACGCTTGAGATCGTGCGGCCCCTTGAAGAAATCCTTCTGTGACAGTCGACCATCGTTGGTAACGGGGGTCATCAATACTTGCAACTGAGGGTGATATTCATCTAGGTGCAGCGACCAGCCGACGACATTCGTTCGGCCAAACTCCCCGCACAGCCAGTCCAGGGACGCTCCCATGTAGCGGCGGGCTTCAGGATTGAGGCGACTCTGACGCCAGTCAGCGTTGTTCGAAGCGAACCAGGCCGGGTCGAGTTGCAGGACGATCGGCCGCATCAGGACTGCATCGCGGCGAAGCGGTCTGTGAACGCTTGCGAGGCGCTTCTGTAGATAGTCGTTCAACTCATCGGACGGCGGACGACCGTCGACTGAAGCTGGCGAACGAAATCCTCCGTGACCGTCATTGACGACCGTCACGTTCAAGGGGGTGCGCGCGGCATCGATATTGACGTTCAGCTGTGGGAAGTTGAACCCAGCAGCCTGATCGACATCCCTCGCGATATGCCGGAAGAGATTCTTTGCGTGCGCGCCACGTTTCACCTTGACGGATGCATCGAATGTCATGGTGAAGGCCATCAGTTCTCCCCTCCAACTGTGATTGTGGCCGGCGCCTGTAGCCGCAGGATCCCCTTGTAGTTCGTCTTGAGAGGATATGGGAAGGTTCGCTTGAGCGGGCCTGAACCCGAGTAAGTCTGATTCATCCAAGCGGTCAGCTTGTGTTCGTTGACAAGGGGCTCTGGTGCCGACATCCGCGACCCGGGCCGCATTGACGAAGAGGTCACCGACCAGGACTTCGAAGCCTGCAGGTGGTCCTTGAGAGATTCACTGAATTGATTGAACCCTTCGACAGTTCCGCTGGGCTCGACGTTCGCGTACCAGGCCTTGTACGCGTCGTAGAGGAACGCCCAAGGAAGGAGGTCCCAGACGAACTGATCCTTATGCTCTTCCCACCAGCCGACGACCTTGTTGTTTGCAGCGAACCATCGTTCTAGTGCAACGCGGGAGACTTCAGGCACCGTGAACGCAGTGTGTTGCATGTGGAGGGCGCGCTTGAGTACGTAGCTGAGCACGGCCGGATCGGCGAGGTACTTCTCCTTGATCTCTTTGTTCTCAGAACCCTTGAAGTTCTTCACCATCGGAACGATGAGCATTCGGCGCATCAGCGACTCCGACTTGTCTTTCATGCGCGGGGTCATCTCGTTGTAGCACTGCACCTCGAAGCCATTCCACCGCATTTCTATTGGGTCCTTGTACTTAGCTTCGACGCTGATCACGTCCCCGGTCACGGTCGACTTCCAGTCGCCGAGTTTGGTAGCGAAGGCGCCGACCTCGTTCTCATCGACCAAATTGACGCTCTTGCTGATGAGAGCCGTAAGAGCGAACCTGTTGCCGAAAGCTGCTAGCGGGATAGACGCGTGTGCGCGCGGCCCGAGGAGGCTCCGGATGAGGCCGAGTACCGTGCCCTTCCCGCCCATGCCTTTCGGGCCAACCAGCAACGCCGACTGGTTCCATGCGCAGAACGGACGGACGGCTGCGCTAACGATCTGCCAGAGCAACTCCGGAACCCCGACGTCGTCCGACAAACTGCGGAACCACTCTTCGACTTCCCACTCGGTGCCGTCGGGCTGAGCGATTCGAGGACTCTGCGCTGCCGGGTCGTAGCTCGATCCGGTCTTTGACAAGAACACCCAATGCGGCGTGAACGGGCGCAAGACTTGACGTGCATGATCGAACACTCCGTTCGCCACGGGAATGAGATGCGGCAGCACCGTGCGACTCACCACCGGTGCATGTGTTCTCATGCGGTTCAGCGCGGAATCGAGCGCGGAGTCTTTAAATGATGGTCGCAGTTCGCTGATCAGCGCTTTGATGCGCGACACACTCGGGTTGTAGATCCCTTCAAGCGATCCCGATGACTCATAGATCGCAAGCACGCCGGCATCTTCACTCCCATGGCCATCGGTGAGGTCGATCTTGACGATGCGATGGCGCGCTAGCAGCATCTGGACCACCGAGTGTTCTTCCAGCGCGTACAGCGGTTTCAGCACAGGTGCAGGTGTGCCTTTTCTTTCAGCATTTTCAAGCCAGATCTCCGCACTGACCCTTGTCAGGGCGGTGTCCCGGAGTTGTTCGGACGAAACATCAACGTCGCCACTAATCTCCTTCAGGTAGCGCCTGATGGTCTTGTCAACGAGAGTCTCGACGGATACGCGAACCTGCTTCGGCGTAGTACCCCGGCCAGCCGCAGAAGTATCGCTCGCAGCAGTAGCGCTGTTAAGATCAGGGATGACGCCGCCAAACGTCTGATCCGCTTCATTGTTCACCGCGCTGGGGCGGATTTCGTTTTTGCTCACGCCGCGGCACCTCCGCGGAGAAGAGCTGCGAAGTGTGCGCACTCGTCATTCGTGAGCGGTCCGCTAGTAGCTAGGACCCGGTTCGCGGCTAGACGGAGCTCAGCTCTCGCTGAGTCGGCCGCGACAGGGGAATCTGCGAGCTCAAGCTGCTCGAGGTCGGCGAGCGTGACGAGATACTTGCGGTTGCCCTCGCTGAGTTGATGGGGGAGCGAGCCATCCTTGAGGCGACGGCGCAGAGTGAACACGCTGCCGAAGCGACGGGATCCGTCAGGGTTTCGGATCTCCGCGGCTTCATAGAGGTCCAGAAGCCTTTCGGCGGCGTTCAGCGGTTGCGAGCTAGTTTTGGGCATGAGCGGTCCTTTGTAGGACCGACTTCTGCCACGCTCTATCGCCGGGTTGGTGTCCGAATCTTCGATCCGGTGGAACGCACGTGGTTCCTATGACGCAACTCTATTCCGGCTGACCCGGATTACAGGTGGGGCTTCGTCATTTTCGTCTATTAGATAACCTAATTTACCACACTGGTGAAGCAGGTATTGCCGAAGCAGTATGGACTTAAGTCCAGAATCACCCGTCCCAGTTCCAGGCGACGCGGCGCATAGCCCATGCGCGTTCGGATTGAACGAGCCCGGTGATCGGATCTCTGGTGCGCTTCCCCTTATCGGCAGCATTGATGGTGAGCTTGAGGCCAAGTCTGACGATGGCCCTCCTTCGCGCGAGTACGGGGAGCGCTGACCATCGTTCTGGTATCGAGCTGGACAGCATGAGGTCCGTGATGGGTGAATCGGATCGAAGTCGTTCCATTCGCGAGAGCGCGCTCTGCAACCGCTCCGCAATCTCGTTCAACTTCTCTCGCGCGCGCTCTCGGGGGATGAGGCCGTCACCGATCATGTCCGTGAGATCGTCGCGCCGCTTGTGAAGGTCTGCGATCTCCGCCTCGAGAGGAGCACTATCTTCGGTGGTTCGCAACGCCTGGACTACTCGCGGGTCCGAGAGCTTGAGAGAGATGACCTCTCCGACAAGAGCGTCGACGTACTCGGCTCGGATCGATACACAGTGCTTGTCCACGCAGACGTATGTTGTGTGCTTGACGCGTCTTCCCGCGGCGTCAAATACCGGGAGCCGGGCTTTCCCTGCGTCAGCTGCGCCCTTCCGTGTTGTCTGATCTTGGGCGTGCGAGTAAAGAGTGCCTCCGCAGACGCCACACTCAAGCAGTCCCGAAAGAAGGTGCTTCGGCGAAACCGCCCACGATCGCTTCGTCTTCCGAGCCAGTTTCAACTCTCTGAAGGCCCGCCAGGTCTCCTCGGTGATGAGCGGAGTCCACTGAGGAGATTTCCCCGGCGCTAGCTCGACTACTTCACCTTGATATGTCACGATGCCGGCGTAATGAGAGTTCTCCAGAAGCCTCTGGACTCTTGAGCTCGCCCAGGTGCCGCCCATGACGGGTCTGAACCCGGGCGTATCCCAGCGCTCGATGAGACGGTTCCACCGCCTTGCGACCGACCGGTAGCTGTCTCCCCGAAGCACGCACCGGTAACCGTCACGAACTAGCTTCGCTTCTGCGTCCATCGCGACGATGTCACCGTTGACTCGCTCATAGCCAAAAGGACGCAAGCTGAACTGCCAGTAGCCGTTGGCTGCGGCCTGGCGGTTGGATGCCCTCTGACGCAGCGCCTTCTGCTCGGTTTCGAACTGAGACCACGCGGCGACGGTGCGGGCAACGGCTCGCCCCGAGGGTGTGCTCAGATCCAATGATCCGGCTGTCACCATGTGCACCGGAATTTCCAGTTGTATGACCTTCTCAAGGTCGCTCGTGAGCCGAAGCAGGCGATCCTGGTGCCAGGCGACGACTGAACGGGGACGATCCATCAGCATCTCTTCGAACGCGGGTCGTCGAGCGCCGCTCGTCGCGCTGATGTCGTTATCGACATACACGCGCACGACATGGAGGCCCAGGCGCGTAGCCAGTTCCTGACACTCCCGCTGCTGGCGCTCAACCCCGAGTTCTTCGCCACTACGGTCTTGAGAGATGCGTACGTAGATTGCGCAGGTTGCCTCAGCAGAAAATGCCACAGATTGAGGGTATCTGTTTTCACACCCGCGGGGCACGCAGCTGCACTGGGTCGACCGCTCGGCGCGGTGCCCGGGCCGGTGACATCCGCTTCGTCAGCCGGCTGTCATCGGCTCCTGCGCGAGTACGACGCGCGGTGCGTCACCACGACTGCCGAGATACGCGAGCTCTGGGGCGACGGGCCGCCGGGTACGTCACCCGGTCGAGGCACGGATCCCGACCAGTCTCGCGTGCTCGATGCCATGAGCAGCCGCGATGCGCGAGCCGCTGACGAGCTGTCTCGACGGTCAGGGCTCGCGCCAGAACGAGTCAATGCCCTGCTCGGGTTGCTCGAGCTCGAGGGTGCGGTGAGACGAGTCGAAGGGGGGGTGGCAGAGGGCGCGGGTCAGCGAGCGGCGCGGCTGACGCGACGGTGATCGGCGTTCCTGCACACTTGATCCATGGAGTTCGCGGCGGCCGCACTTGCCTTCGCCGACCACCTTGCTCAGGTGCGTCGGCTGTCTCCCGCCACCGTGCGCGCTTACCGATCAGACCTCCGGGACCTCGCGGAGACCGTCGGTGAGCTCGAGGTCGACCAGGTCACGCTGGAGACTCTCCGAGACTGGCTCTGGCGGGCGACTCAGCGTGGGGACGCGCGGTCGACGCTCGCGCGGCGAGCGGCGGCGGCGCGCTCCTTCTTCAGCTGGGCGCACGAGCAGCAGCTCGTCGATCACGATCCGAGCCTGCGCCTGGTCGCTCCCAAGCGGGGGCGAACCCTCCCCACCATCGCTTCTCAGGATGCGATGACGACCCTGCTCGATGCGCAACGCCGAGCCGCCGGCGCCGGTGATCCGATAGTGCTCCGAGACCACGCGATCCTCGAACTGCTCTACGGCGCCGGGATCCGCGTCTCCGAGCTGTGCGGCCTCGATGTCGACGACCTCGATCTCGATCGAGGCACCGCGCGCGTTCTGGGAAAGGGTTCGAAGGAGAGAGTGGTGCCCTTCGGGGTTCCCGCCCGCGATGCGGCCGGCGCGTACCTGACCAGAGGGCGTCCCGCACTCGCCGCCCGCACAGCGCGGCCGACTCCCGCTCTGTTCCTCGGCAGTCGTGGTGCGCGGATCGGACCGCGCGCGGTGTACTCACTCGTCGCCGAGGTGCTCGCGCCCTTCGTCGGCGAAGAGACTGTCGGACCGCATGCGCTCAGGCACACCGCAGCGACTCATCTCCTGGACGGCGGAGCAGACCTGCGCGCGGTCCAGGAGATCCTGGGTCATGCCAGCCTCGGCACGACCCAGATCTACACTCACGTCTCCGCTGAGCGTCTCACTGCGACGTACCGTCTCGCACACCCCCGGGCGTGAGCCGCAGACGGGTCGCGCGTCACGGCGCGTCGCAGCAGGGAAGCAGCACCGCTCGAGGCACCGGCCCGAAGAGCAGCATCGGGTTGATGTACGCACCATCCAGCCGAACTCCGAGATGCAGTGCGCCGAGCATCGTGTGACCGCCGGCCGCGACCGTGCCGATCTCGTCGCCGGCCGAGACGAGATCGCCGGGGGCGAGTGTGGAGGAGACCGGCTCGAACGTCGACACATAGCTGCCGGGATGCGCGATCGTGATCAGGGGGCGGTCGACGACTGTCCCACGGAATGCGATCGCCCCATCGGCGGGTGCGCGGACGATCACCCCCTGCGCGCTCGCGAGATCGATGCCTCGATGGCCGGCGCCGAACGCGTGTGCCGGAGCGCGATACGGCGTTGCGACCGAGCGGGGTGCATCGATCGGCCATCTCCAGAGTGGATGCGCAGCGCCGTCTGAGGATGACGATGACGCTCTCGCGCTCGGTGCGGTGGGCGGTGCGAGAGCGATGACGATCAGCAGTAGGAGAACGATCGTCCGGCGTGTGCGGGTGCTCATGAGGCAATGCTCCTTCCTGTGTGCGATTGGCTCCCCGTCGGACTGACGCCTGCGCGGAGCGCGTGCAGAATGCCCGAAACAGGCGCGATGTGCAGGGTGAGTGAGGCCCGCGCATCCTGTATGCTGAGGAGGCACCTCGATCTCGGGGTGACTACGCGTGCCCAGAGCGACTTCAGTCGTGGCATCCACTCCCACAGGTCCTGTTTCCACTCAGGCGGGGGTGCGCCGGGCACCAGGAAGTTCGATCATCCGATCGACTTGACAACCTCAACGGCGCATATCCGCGCCAGAACAAGGAGACGACCATGGCTGTGGTCACCATCCGCCAGCTGCTCGACAGCGGCGTGCACTTCGGACACCAGACGCGTCGGTGGAACCCGAAGGTCAAGCGCTTCATCCTCACCGAGCGCAGCGGCATCCACATCATCGACCTGCAGCAGTCGCTCGGGTACATCGACAAGGCCTACGACTTCGTCAAGGAGACCGTCGCGCACGGCGGCACGATCCTCTTCGTCGGCACCAAGAAGCAGGCGCAGGAGATCCTCGCCGAGCAGGCGACCCGTGTGGGCCAGCCCTACGTCAACCAGCGCTGGCTCGGTGGACTCCTCACGAACTTCCAGACGATCGCGAAGCGTCTCGCTCGTATGAAGGAGCTCGAGGAGCTCGACTACGAGAACCCATCCGCTTCGGGCTTCACGAAGAAGGAGCTCCTTCTCAAGAAGCGCGAGCTCGACAAGCTGCACAAGTCGCTCGGCGGTATCCGCAACCTCACCAAGACGCCGTCCGCCCTCTGGGTCGTCGACGCCAAGCGTGAGCACCTCGCCATCGACGAGGCGAAGAAGCTCGGCATCCCGGTGATCGGCATCCTCGACACCAACGCCGACCCCGACGACTTCCAGTACCCGATCCCCGGCAACGACGACGCGATCCGCTCGGTCTCGCTGCTCACCCGCATCATCGCGGACGCCGCGGCTGAGGGTCTCCAGCAGAAGCACAACCCCGAGACGGGCGACGCTGAGCCGCTCGCCGACTGGGAGAAGGAGCTTCTCGAGGCCCCCGTCCAGGAGTCTGCTGATGCCGCTGCCGTCGAGACGCCCGCCGACGAGGCTGCCGTCGTCGAGACGCCCGCCGCTGACGAGACCGCTGCCGACGAGGCCGGTGCCGAGGCGCACGACGAGGCCATCGCCGACGCTTCGGGCGAGGAGACCGCTGAGGTCGCCGACGCCGAGGCTGCAGACGCCAAGTAATTCCGCGACCACCACACACATCACGAAGCAAGGAGCCACCACACATGGCCAACTTCACCATCGCCGATCTCAAGGCGCTCCGTGAGCAGCTCGGCACGGGAATGGTCGACACCAAGAAGGCGCTCGAGGAGGCTGACGGCAACGTCGAGAAGGCCACCGAGATCCTGCGTCTCAAGGGTGCCAAGGGCAACGCGAAGCGCGCTGACCGCTCTACCAGCGAGGGCCTCATCGTCGCTCGCGAGCAGGACAGCGCAGTGACGCTGATCGAGCTCGCCTGCGAGACGGACTTCGTCGCGAAGAACGAGCGCTTCATCGCGCTGGCCGACAAGGTCGCCGACGCTGTCGCAGCTGTCAAGGCCGATTCGGTCGAGGCCGCACTCGCCGCCCAGGCGGGCGACAAGAGCGTCGAGCAGGTCATCTCGGAAGAGGCCGCGATCATCGGCGAGAAGGTCGAGCTGCGCCGCGTGCGCACGATCTCGGGCGACAAGGTCGAGGTCTACCTGCACCGCACGAGCAAGGACCTGCCTCCGCAGATCGGTGTCGTCGTCGCCTACACGGGTGATGACGCCGAGACCGCCCGCAGCATCGCGCAGCACATCTCGTTCGCGAACCCGTCTTACCTCTCCCGCGAGGACGTTCCGTCCGACGCCGTGGAGAAGGAGCGCCAGATCGTGACCGAGATCTCTCGCAACGAGGGCAAGCCGGAGGCGGCGCTGCCCAAGATCGTCGAGGGCCGTGTCTCCGCGTTCATCAAGCAGGTCGCCCTGCTCGAGCAGGACTACGCGAAGGACAGCAAGCTGTCCGTCGCCCAGGTGGCGAAGGACGCCGGTATCACCGTGACGGACTTCGCGCGCTTCAAGGTCGGCGCGTAACACCGTCGAAGGGGTTCGGATCAACGCGATCCGAACCCCTTCTTCATGCCCAGAAGGCACTATCTTGAATCGGGACGAGAGGATCACCCCATGACCGAACGCACAGGACGCCGTCGCGTCCTTCTGAAGCTCTCCGGTGAGGCGTTCGGCGCCGGCCAGCTCGGCGTCAACCCCGACATCGTCAGTCAGATCGCACGTGACATCGCTGCGGCGGTCGATCGGGTCGAGGTCGCCATCGTCGTCGGCGGTGGCAACTTCTTCCGCGGAGCGGAGCTCAGCCAGCGCGGGATGGATCGCGGGCGAGCCGACTACATGGGAATGCTCGGCACGGTCATGAACGCCCTGGCCCTTCAGGACTTCCTCGAGCAGGCGGGTGCGCCCACCCGCGTGCAGTCGGCCATCTCCATGACCCAGGTCGCTGAGCCGTACATTCCGCTCCGCGCCGAGCGGCACATGGAGAAGGGCCGTGTGGTCATCTTCGGCGCAGGTGCCGGACTGCCGTACTTCTCCACCGATACGGTCGCCGCACAGCGTGCCCTCGAGATCGGCGCGCAGGAAGTCCTCGTCGCCAAGAACGGCGTGGACGCGATCTACACCGCCGACCCGAACAAGCACGCCGATGCGGAGCGCATCGAGCGCGTCACGTATCGCGACGCCCTTCAGCGCGGACTCAAGGTGGTGGACTCCACGGCATTCAGTCTCTGCATGGACAACAACATGGACATGCGCGTGTTCGGCATGGAACCTGCCGGCAACGTCACGCGTGCGCTTCTGGGAGAGCCGATCGGCACTCTCGTCACTGCCTGAGCGCCTGACGGTGCTCACGGGTCACGCCCGATAGAATTTCAGAACACCCCGACGATAGGAGTCACCGTGATCGCGGATGTCCTCGCTGAAACCACCTCCCGTATGGCACGCGCGGTCGAGGCCGCCAAGGAGGACTTCTCCACGGTGCGCACCGGTCGCGCCAACCCGCAGCTGTTCCAGAAGGTGCTCGTCGACTACTACGGCACGCCCACGCCGCTCGCTCAGCTCGCCTCGCTGGCGAACCAGGAGGCGCGTACGCTCATCATCACGCCCTACGACAAGTCGGCTCTCAAGGGCATCGAGCAGGCGATTCGGGACATGCCGAACCTCGGCGCGAACCCCACGAACGACGGCAACCTCGTTCGCGTGACCATGCCGGAGCTCACGGCTGAGCGTCGCAAGGAGTACGTCAAGCTGGTCAAGACCAAGGCCGAAGACGCCAAGGTGCATGTGCGCGGCATCCGTCGCAAGGCGAAGGACGAACTCGACGGCCTCAAGAGCGAACTCGGCGAAGACGAGATCGCCCGGGCAGAAAAGGAACTCGACGCCCTCACGCGCCAGCACGTCGATCTCATCGACGACGCACTCAAGCGCAAAGAGGCTGAACTCCTCGAGGTATAGGCGGCATGTCCGACGAACGCACTGATGACGGCGCCGACAAGCCGCAGACGCGCCGCGAGGCGCGCGACTCGTCGACCTCGACCGGCGCCATCCCGCTGGTCGACGGCGCCCTCGTGGCGTTCGACGGGACGAGCATCCCGCCACGGCCACCCCTCCCTGCCGACGAACGTGCGATGACGGAGTCCCCACTGGACACCGCTGAACACAATGCGATCAGAGAGCAGTGGCGGGCGAAGCGCGACGAGTTCGGCACGCATGTCACTCATGCGCGAGGTCAGCTCGACCAGGCGAACGAGCGCATCAAGGAGCGGACGGGCCGCGACCTGATCCTCGCGACCCTGATCGGGCTCGCGTTCGGCGCTGCGCTGCTCGCGTCGTTGTTGTTCATCAAGGTCCTCTTCGTGCCGTTCGCACTGGCTGCCGCGTTGCTCGGCGTCTACGAACTCTCGCTGGCGTTGCGTGCATCGGGGCGGCGGATCGATGTGATCCCACAGTTCATCGCCGCGACTCTGCTCGTGCTGTCGGCGTTCTTCCTCGACCTGTGGTTCGTCTGGGTCATGCTGTTCTTCGCCGTCGCATTCGTGATCGTCTGGCGACTGGTCGGCCAGATGATCGCCAAGGACGGCAGAACCTACGGCGATGTGCTGACGGATGCGGTCATCGGCGGATTCGTCCAGATCTACGTGCCGTTCCTCGCGGCCGTCGCACTGATCCTGCTCAAGCAGGAGGGGGGTCAGTGGTGGGTCCTGAGCTTCATCGCGATCGCCGTCGTGGCCGACACCGGTGCGTATGCCGCAGGGCTCGCGTTCGGGCGGCACCCCATGGCGCCGAAGATCAGCCCCAAGAAGACCTGGGAGGGCTTCGGCGGAGCCGTCGTGGGTTCGATCACAGCCGGCGTGCTTCTCGCGCTCTTCCTGCTCGACCTGCCGTGGTGGACCGGCGTGATCTTCGGCGTGGCGATCCTCCTGTCTGCGACGCTGGGCGATCTCGGCGAGTCCATGCTCAAGCGTGATCTCGGGATCAAGGACATGAGCTCCTGGCTTCCTGGGCACGGGGGGCTCCTCGACCGGCTCGACAGCATCCTGCCGTCGACGATTCCCGCACTGTGCCTGTATTTCCTCTTCTCCTCCTGGGTGGTGCTGTGATGCTCTCCGACGACGTACAGACTGCGGACGCCGCGACGCAGGCTCCGCCCGCGTTCTCGTTGACCACGGGGCGAGTGCGCGGCTATCACCGTGCCGCGGTCGACACGTTTCTCGCGGCCGCCAGGGCGGCTTTCGAAGGAGATGCCGACGACCTCAGCGCAGCTGACGTCCGCGTGGCATCCTTCCCGCTCGTCAAGAACGGCTACGTCGTGGCTGAGGTTGACGCGGCACTCGGGCGCGTGGAGGATGCGCTGGCTGCGCGTGCGCGCGACCGGGTCGTCCGTTCGCAGGGCGCGGGGGCGTGGGTGGAGCAGGCCCGAGGTGAAGCCCAGGTCATCCTCGACCACCTCGCGCGTCCGAAGCGGCACCGTTTCGCACGTACGGGCATTCTCACCTTCGGCTACCGGATCGATGAGGTAGACCATGTCGGCACCCGGATCGCCCGTTATCTGCGGGATGGCGAGCCGCTGACGGCCGAGCAGCTGCGCTCGGCCGCGTTCCGCATGCAGCGCGGAGGATATCGAGAAGAGCAGGTGGACGCACTGCTCGACGCGACCGTCGACGTGATCCTGGCTGTTCGCTGAGCGTTCCGATGGCCGACTCGTGCCTCACCGGGTAGACTGCCACTCATCGTGAACTCCCGAAACGACATGACACCTCATCGAAAAGACGTCACGCCTGTGCCCGCATCGGCGACTCTTTCGGCGCGCACCGGCAGTCGCCGACGAGGCGTCGCGGGATTCTTCAGCGGCCTCGCGGTCGTCGGCTTCGCTGCGGCCATGGTGGCACCGACCGGTGTCGCACTCGCCCAGCAACCCGAAGAGGTCGCCCCGGAGTCGGCATACTCGGCGGCGCTCGGCGATACGCAGAATCTCACTGTCACGGCAGAGGGCGCGGCGATCGCTCCCGTTCAGCGAGGGACGTTCTCGGTCTACGTCACGCCCAAGCCGACGCCGACACCGACGCCGACCACTGCCTCCGAGGGATCCTCCGGTTCGTCGAAGCCCGGCCCCAGTGGTCCTCTCTTCTACACCGGCGGGGGAGCCCCTGCCGAGTGGATGGCGGCAGCGGGCATCGCGGAGTCCGATTGGGGCTACGTCGATTACATCGTCTCCCGCGAGAGCGGGTGGAACCCGAACGCGACGAACAAGTCCTCGGGCGCGTGCGGTCTCGTTCAGGCCCTGCCCTGCAGCAAGGTTCCCGGCAACGGCTACGATCCGGTCGACAACCTGCGCTGGGCGACGGGATACGCCACGGGCCGATACGGCAGCTGGGCCGGCGCTCACGCCTTCTGGACGAACAACCACTGGTGGTGAGCCGGCGTCATGGCCCGCTCTCGCAGACGCCGTCCGGCGCGCCCTGACACCGACGACTCGCTCGATCGTCTCCTCGCGTCATGGAAGCGCACGGAAGTGCGTCGCGGCTCGGAGTGGACCGTGCAGCCCGTGTCGGCGGTGCAGGCTCTGAAGGAGTACATCTGCCCCGGATGCGGGCGCATCGTCGCGCCGGGAACGGCCCACCTCGTTGTCTGGCGAGCAGACGGGGTTCTCGGCGACGCCGCGGATCTCGCCGCCCGACGGCATTGGCACACACACTGTTGGAGGATTGCATGAGCATGGAGATCCGTGGACCGATCGAGCTGCCGGCGCTGCGCGAGGACATCGTCTTGGAGACCGCTGATGAGCTGACGCTTGTCGGCGAGTTGGCGATGCCCGAGTCATCTGCACCTGCGGCCACCCTGGTCACGCTGCACCCGCTTCCGACGGCCGGCGGCTTCATGGACTCGCACATCATCCGCAAGGCCGCCGCGCGGCTGCCTGCGCTGGCCGATCTTGCAGTGCTGCGATTCAACACCCGGGGCACGACCTCACCCCGTGGCACCAGCGGTGGCGCGTTCGACGGGGGAGCAGCAGAGCAATTCGACGTCGCAGCGGCGATGGAGTTCGTGCGTGAGCGAGGTCTTCCTCGCCCATGGCTCCTCGGCTGGTCGTTCGGCACCGAGCTCGCCCTGAAGTACGGGCGGGAGCACGACGTCGAAGGCATCATCCTGCTCTCTCCGCCGCTCCACCGGGCGACGGATTCCGACGTCGCGGCGTGGGCGGGCGTCGATGTCGAAGTGGTGGTGCTCGTTCCCGAGCTCGACGACTACCTTCGCCCGGCCGAAGCGCGAGAGCGCTTCGCAGCGATCCCTCACGCGAAGCTGATCGCCGTCGAGGGCGGCAAGCACCTCTGGGTGGGGGAGAGCCAGACGCGACGCGTCCTGACCGAGATCGTCGCTGCGGTGAATCCGGCGGCTCTCCCGCTGCCGACCGAATGGTCCGCCGTCTAGAGCTCGTTCATCCGGGGGATCAGCACCTGTCGGTAGAGGATCAGGATGCTGGCCGCCACGGGGATCGCGATCAGCGCACCGAGCAGGCCCAGCAGACTGCCACCGGCCAGCGCCGCCACGACGACGACCGCGCCCGGTACCGACACGGCGCGGCTCATGATTCGCGGGGAGATGATGTACGCCTCGATCTGCATGTAGATGAGGTAGTAGATGGCCGCGGCGATCGCTGTCGCCGGAGAGCCGAGTCCGGGGATCAGGCACACGAGGACGATGATCGTCGACCCCGTCAGAGTGCCCACGAGCGGAATCAGCGAGAAGAAGAAGGCCACGACGGCGAGCACGGCGGGGAACGGCGCGTCGATGATCGTGAGGAAGATCATGCTCAGGACGCCGTTGATGACGCCCTGGGTGACCTGCCCCATGACGTAGTAGCCGACCGAATCGGTGATCTGTTCGGCCAGGTCGATGAACCGCTCGCGCTTCGACGCGGGGGCGAGCTGATAGACCGCGCGCTTGAGCGATGGTGTGGAGGCGGTGAGGTAGATCGTGAGGATGAGGATGATGAACGCGCCGAACAGCCCGCTCACCACGGCGCCGCCGGCCGCGAGGACGCTCTGGCCGATCGACCCGCCGATCTGGGCGAGGTTCGTCTCGAGCCAGTTCGTGACGTATGCGAAGACCTCGTCGACCTTGAGATTGGGGAAGGTGTCGACCATCCACTGGCGCAGGTCGGAAAGGAATGTGCCTCGCTGGACGATGGCCGTGATCTCGGCGATGAGCTGTGAGATCTGATCGACGAGCACCGGGATGACGATCAGGATGATGCCCGCGAACACGCCGAGAACCGCGAGGATGGTGATGAGCACGGCGAGCCAGCGGGGGAGCCGTCTGCGTTCGAGGAACGAGACGAGCGGGTCGAGACCGAGGCTGAGGAAGAGCGCTGTTCCGACGTAGAGCAGCACCGTCGAGAGGCTCTCCACGCTGCCGATCAGCAGGATGCCCAACCCCACGCCGAGCGTCGCCACGAGAGCGGTACGGAACGGGTTGTGGATCTTCATCGGTGCTCCTCGGAATGCGGGACCATGCAAGCGTATCCACCGCACCGCGACTGGCCGCGACGACGTGCCGCACGCGACTCCGGCGCCCCCCTCGTGGGCAACACACAGCTGATTTCGCTAGTCTGAAATGTCGAGTGTTGCGACTCGGGCATGCGTCCGGGCCGTGTGAGGAGACTATTCGTGCGTTTCGTATGGGCCGTCGTGGCCTTCGTGCTGGCTGCGGGACTGATCGCTGCGGGCATCGCGCAGCGAACCATCTTCATGGGTCCGTCGACCCAGGAGGTCTCAGTCGCTGTGGAAGAACCCGCCCCTTATGTGCTGCTGGACGGCGACGTCCTGCGCGAGCACCCGGGCTCTCAGACGCTGCTCGTGCGGGGTGAAGGTGAGATCTTCGCGGCATACGGTCGGACGGCCGACATGGAGGCATGGCTGGCCGACGCCTCGTACAACCACGTGACCGCCGGCAAGGGTGGCGAGCTCGAGGCCGAGCTGATTCCCGCCGGAGCCGCGGCCGACGGCGATGACGCCACCGCGACCCCGGCACCGACCGAGAGCCCTGCTCCCGCGGAGACTCCGGTGCCTTCCGCGACTCCGACCGAGGGCGGCGCGGCCGCAGAGCCGGGACGCAATCCGGCGGGCTCCGATCTCTGGCTGGATTCGTTCACCGAGACCGACGCTCTCATCGTCGACAAGATGCAGCTCCCCGAAGGAGTCAGTCTGATCATCGCGTACGACGGCACCGCAGATGCTCCCGACGACATCGTGATCTCGTGGCCGCTCGACACGTCGACGCCGCTCGCGGGACCGCTCATGGCCGCAGGCGCGGCCCTGCTCCTCGTCGGACTCGTGCTCTATGTCCTCGCAATCCGTCACCAGCGCCGCGGGCGAGGTCCGCGGCGCAAGGGCCCTGGCCCCCTCCCGGCGACCGAGCCGATCGATGTGGCTCAGCTTCCGCCCTCGGAACGCGCGGTGATCGAGGGCTCGGCGCCCGCACCCGGCGATGCGGATGAGGCCTCTGGGGGTGCGCCCGCTGAGGGCCCGGACACGGCGGGAGTGGGCCGCGAAGGCACGGATGACGCGGCTGGCGAGCGCAGCTCCGACCGCGATCGGAAGACCGAGAGGCGTGCGACGACCACCGACCGCAGACGCCGCCTGCTCGCCCTGCCCGCGCTCGCGGTGACGGCCCTGCTCGCGAGCGGTTGCTCGCCCGACTCCTGGCCGCAGTTCGGAGAAGGGACACCGTCACCGTCGCCCAGTGCGACCGTGATCGCCCCGGAGAACCAGAAACCGCCGGCCGTGACCGAGGCGCAGGCGAGACGGATCCTGCAGGAGGTGTCGACGACCCTCTCGGACGCGGACGCGGCGATGGACATCGCTCTCGCCGGGACCCGACTCGATGGTCCGGCGCTGACGGCTCGGACGACCGAGTACGCGCTTCGGACCGCTCTTCCGGAAACCCCGGTGCCTGCCGCGATCCCGACGGATGACGTCGAGGTCGTGCTGCCCGAAGCCACCGACCGTTGGCCGCGCACGGTTCTGCTGCTCTCGAAGAACGCGGGCGACGACACCGTGCCGCCCGTGATCCTCACCATGACTCAGCAGGACCCGTGGTCGAACTACAAGGTGACGAACATGGCCGAGATGTCGGCTGACGCAGTCTTCCCCGAGGTGGCCGCACCGTGGCTCGGTACTTCACTCGTGCCGGACGACTCCGCGTTCCTCAGCATCCCGCCGAGTGAGCTCGCCACCACATTCGCCGACATCGTCGACGCGGGAGAGACCAGCGCCTCCTACGGGCTCTTCGACGAGATATCTCAGAAACTCGCCCAGTCGATTCGCGACAGCCGCCAGGCCGTGGTGCAGAACCTCGCGGACAATGGTGCCGCCGAGACCTCGCAGACGGCGTTCGACATCGTCCCGGCGGATTCCGCACCGGTCTCGATGGCCACGCTCGACAGCGGCGCGATCGTGGCGGTCTCGCTCGTCGACACCGAGTCGGTGACGCCGACGTCGGCGGACGCCGTGATCCGCTTCGGCGACAACGCGCAGGCGAAAGCCCTGACGGGCGTGTCCGAGTCCGCCAAGGGTGTGACGACCAAGTACGAATTCCAACTGTTCTTCTCGGTTCCCTCCCAGGGGTCGACCGAGCAGATCCGTCTCCTGGCTGTCCGACAGGACCTTCTCTCCGTCGAGGTGATCAAATGACCGATATCTCTCCCGCCGCGCTCCGCGGAGCTGTCGACCTCTCTTCTCTGCGAAACCGCCCTGCAGCACCGGCGGCAGGCGCGCAGAGTCCCGCTACCGGGACTGACATCGTGGTCGATGCGACCGATGAGTCGTTCGGCCAGATCCTGGAGCTCTCTCGCACTGTGCCGGTGGTCGTCGACCTCTGGGCGGAATGGTGCGGCCCGTGCAAGCAGCTGAGCCCGATCATCGAGAAGGTGGCGCGCGAACTCGGCGGCAAGGTCTTGCTCGCCAAGGTCGACGTCGATGCGAACCCCCAACTCGCTCAGGGTTTTCGTGCGCAGTCGATCCCGATGGTCGTCGCACTCATCGCCGGCCAGCCAGTCCCGATGTTCACGGGTGCGGTTCCCGGGCAGCAGGTCAGAGAGGTCTTCGCGCAGCTGCTCCAGCTCGCGGCTCAGAACGGTGTGACGGGCACATTGAATGTCGGCGAGATCTCCGAGGGGCAGGAGGCTCCGGAGGAACCGCCGATGCCGCCGCTGCACGCCGAGGCATTCGCTGCCATCGAGGCGGGCGACTACGCTGCGGCGATCGTGGCGTATGAGAAGGCTCTCGCAGAGAATCCTCGCGATGAGGATGCGATCGCGGGCCTGGGCCAGGTTCGTCTGCTCGACCGTGTGCAGCATCTCGACCTGCAGGATGCGCGGGCTGCCGCTGCGGCCCAGCCACGAGATGTCCAGGCGCAGTTCGACGTCGCCGACCTCGACCTCGCCGGTGGTCACGTCGAGGATGCGTTCGGACGGCTGCTCGACCTCTTCGCTCAGCTTCCCTCAGACGAGCGGACGCCGGTCAGAGAGCGTCTGATCGAGCTCTTCGGACTGATCGGCGCCGCGGACCCTCGCGTCATCACCGCGCGCAACAGGCTTTCCTCGCTGCTCTTCTGACGCTGTGCTGCGGCTGAGCGGCCCGATGCCGGTCAGCCGCAGCCGCTCAGCCGTGGCTGATCGTGGGTACGTGAGGCTCGCCCTCGTGGCGCAGCCAGATGGTGGACAGCGCGGGAATCGTCAGGGTCGCCACGGCGGGTCCGTCATCGTCGGAGTGCGCGATGACCATGCCGAGGTTGCCCGATCCTCGACCGCCGTATTCTGACGCATCCGTGTTGAGGATCTCCTGCCACACGCCTGCGATGGGCAGAGCGAGGCGGTGGCCGCTGCGCTCCACGCCGGCGAAGTTGCTGATCACGACGACACGGCCACCGTGGGCGTCACGGCGCTCGAAGGCGATCACGTTCGGGTCCCAGCTGGGAGCGCCGAGACGTGCGAACGACGAGCCGTCGTTGTCTCGCTCCCAGAGGGGCGCCTGGGCACGATAAGTGCGGTTGAGCTGGCCGACGAAACTCTGCAGCTGCGCATGCGATGGCTGGTCCAGCAGCCACCAGTCGAGTTCGCGGGATTCGGACCACTCCGCGAGCTGCCCGAACTCCTGCCCCATGAACAGGAGCTTCTTCCCGGGGTGCCCCCACATGTATGCCAGGTACGCGCGGACGTTCGCGAGCTTGTGCCAGTGGTCGCCCGGCATCTTCGCGAGAAGACTGCCCTTGCCATGCACGACCTCGTCGTGGCTGATCGGAAGCAGATAGTTCTCACCGAACGCGTAGACGAAGGAGAAGGTCATCTCGCCTTCGTGGTGCGCGCGGTACATCGGGTCGCGTTCGATGTACTGGAGCGAGTCGTTCATCCAGCCCATGTTCCATTTGAACCCGAAGCCGAGTCCGGCGTGATCGGTCGGTGCGGTGACGCCGGGGAAGCTCGTCGACTCCTCCGCGATCATCAGCACGCCGGGGTGAAGGCGATAGGCGGTCGCATTCACCTCCTGCAGGAAGCGGATCGCCTCGAGGTTCTCCCTGCCTCCGTGGATGTTCGGTTCCCACTCGCCCTCGTTGCGGGAGTAGTCGAGATAGAGCATCGAGGCGACTGCGTCGACCCGCAGACCGTCGACATGGAACTCGCTCAGCCAGAAGAGGGCGTTGGCGACCAGGAAGCCGCGCACCTCGGGGCGACCGTAGTCGAAGATGAGGGTTCCCCAGTCCTGGTGCTCGCCGCGCCGAGGGTCGGGGTGCTCGTAGAGCGGCTGGCCGTCGAACTTCGCGAGGGCGAAGGCATCTTTGGGGAAGTGCCCGGGCACCCAGTCCATGATCACGCCGATCCCGGCCTGGTGCAATCGATCGATCAGGTATCGCAGATCATCGGGGCTGCCGAAACGACTCGTCGCCGCGTAGTACCCGCTCACCTGATAGCCCCAGGAGCCACCGAAGGGGTGCTCCGCGAGCGGCATGAACTCGACGTGCGTGAAACCGGCCTCGTTGACATGGGCGATGAGCGGCTCTGCGGCGTCGCGGTAGCTCAGGCCTCCGCGCCAGGATCCGAGGTGCACCTCATAGACCGACAAGGGCTGCGCGACCGCATGGGTCGCGGCACGGCGGGTCATCCACGCGCCGTCCGACCAGTCGTAGGTCGATTGCGTGATCACCGATGCGGTCTCGGGGGGGATCTGCGCCGCCTGCGCCATCGGGTCGGCCTTGAAGATCCATGACCCTCCGCGGGTGCGGATCTCGTACTTGTAGGTCGTTCCGATCGCGAGATCGGGGATGAACAGCTCCCAGATGCCGCTCACGCCCATCGAGCGCATCGCGTGTGCTTCGCCGTTCCAGCCGTTGTGCTCGCCCGCTACTCGAACCGCCGTCGCGTTGGGTGCCCACACGGCGAACGCGACGCCGGTCTCGCCTCCCACGGTCTGTGCATGAGCTCCCAGCACCTGCCAGAGCCGCTCATGTCGCCCTTCTGCGATCAGATGCAGGTCGACGTCGCCGAGGGTGGGCAGGTGGCGGTAGGGGTCGCCGGCGATCGTCTCATCGTCGTCGCCGTACGCGGTGGCGATCCGATACGGAACCGGGGCTCCGTCGTGCTGCGCCTCCCAGATACCGTGCGCGACGTGGTCGAGCTCGAGTCGGCTACCGTCCCGGAAGACCGCCGCGACCGAGGAGGCGAGAGGGCGACGGGCGCGGATCACCGTGACGGTGCGATCGCTCGCGTCGGTGAACGGGTGCGAGCCGAGCACGGCGTGCGGGTCGTGGTGGGCACCGGCCGCCACCGCAGCCCAGTCCGATGACGTAGCTGCATCCTCGACGTAGCTCATGATCGTCTCCTCACCTTCAGTATGTGCACCGGTTCGGCGAAGGCGTCGAGGCGCACGTAGTTGTGATCGGCCCAGGTCCAGACGGCACCGGTCAGCAGGTCCTCCACCTCGAACTGCTCGCCCAGGGGCACACCCCAGATCGTGGTGTCGAGATGCACTGTGGTCTCGCGAACGGAATGCGGATCGACGTTGGCGATCACGAGAAGCGTGTCGGATTCGCCGGTGCCGGTGAAGGCCGCATCGAGGTGCTTGCTGTAGACGAGCACGGAGTCGTCATCGCTCCAGTGCACGGCGAGGTTGCGGAGCTGTCGCAGAGCCGGGTGCGCACGACGGATCGCGTTCAGACGGCGCAGGAGGGGCGCCAACGAGTCGCCGGCCTCCTCCGCACCCTCCCAGTCACGGAACTTGAACTCGTACTTCTCGTTGTCGATGTTCTCCTCGGAACCGGGGCGCGCGACATTCTCGAAGAGTTCGTAGCCCGCGTAGACCCCGTACACGGGAGCAGCTGTCGCCGCGATGCATGCCCGGATCCGGTATGCCGCGCGTCCGCCGAACTGCAGGTACTCGGTGAGGATGTCATGCGTGTTCACGAAGAGGTTCGGTCGCATGTAGTCGCTGGTCTCGTGCGCGACGCTGGTGAGGAACTCCTCGAGCTCCGCCTTGGTGTTGCGCCAGGTGAAGTAGCTGTAGCTCTGCTGAAACCCCACGGCAGCGAGCGCGCGCATCACGGCAGGGCGAGTGAACGCCTCGGCGAGGAAGATCACGTCCGGGTCCTGGGCATTCACCGTGGCGATGAGCCACTCCCAGAACTGCAGCGGCTTCGTGTGCGGATTGTCGACCCGGAAGATCTTGACGCCCTCGCGCACCCAGTGCTGGACGATGCGCAGCATCTCCCGGTAGATGCCGGCAGGGTCGTTGTCGAAGTTCAGGGGGTAGATGTCCTGGTACTTCTTCGGAGGGTTCTCGGCGTATGCGATGGTGCCGTCGGGGAGGGTCGTGAACCACTCCGGGTGCTCATCGACCCAGGGGTGATCCGGAGATGCCTGCAGCGCGAGATCGAGAGCGACCTCCAGACCCTCGTTCTTCGCGGCTCGCACGAACGCGCGGAAGTCGGCGGGCTTGCCGAGCTCGGGGTGGATCGCGTCGTGTCCGCCGTCGGCAGAGCCGATCGCATACGGCGAACCCGGGTCCCCTGGTTCGGTCGTCAGAGTGTTGTTCCGGCCCTTGCGGTTCGTCGTACCGATCGGATGGACGGGCACCAGATAGATGACGTCGAATCCCATCGCGGCGACCGCGGGAAGGCGTTTGGCGGCCGTCCTGAACGTTCCGCTCTTGACAGTGCCGTCTTTGAGGCGCTTCGCCCCCTCTGAGCGCGGGAAGAACTCGTACCATGCGCCGACGCCCGCTGCAGTCCGCTCGACCAGCAGCGTGTGCACGGCCGACGCCGAACGCAGTGTCGTGAGCGGCCGGTCACGGAAGAATCCCGCGAGCTCGGCATCGGTCGAGGCAGCGATCGTCGTCGCCGCATCGCCGCCGGCCAGCGCTGCGGCGATGTCTCTGAGACGTCGGCGCTGAGCGGCGGGACGGTCCTTCTCGGCCGCTGCGCGCGTGAGCAGCTCGGCGCCGAGCGCCGCCATCACCGGTACATCGACGCCAACGGCGACCTTCACCTCGGCGGCGTGCGCCCAGGTCGCGAAGTCATCGGAGAACGCCTCGAAGCGAAACGACCAGCGACCCTGAAGGTCGATCGCGATCTCGGTACCCCAGCGATCGGTCCCGTCCAGGAAAGGGGTCAGGCGGTGGAGCGTCTCCTCGCCGTCGGGTGAGGTCAGCCGGAGCTGCACGCCGATGAGGTCGTGCCCTTCGCGGAAGGCGACCACGCTGAACGGCACCACTTCGCCGACGAAGGCTTTGGGTGCGAAACCGCCAGGCACGGCGGGCGTGCCGCCGACCAAAGGGATGCGAGTCGCGACGAGCCCGTCGCCGTCCGAGACGGGCCCCAACGGGCGCGACGGGATCTGTGCGGGGCTTCGGAGAGCCTTCGGACTGGTGCTGCTCATTCGTGCGGCCACCTCCCGAATGTACCGCTCCGGACGGTGAGCGGGTAGCTCGCGGAAGGCACCGGCGCGCCGCCCGTCATTCCACGCGGAAGAGTCGCATGGAGGTGCCGGGGATGGGCAGGACGTCGCCCGGGGCGAACACCTCACCACCGGCATCCGGGCGCTCGTCGGCACTCGACCACAGCGAGACGAAGCGCGTCGCATCCTCGAGTTCCTCCGGGAGGCGCACGTCGATGGGCGACTCCGTACCGTGCACGATGAGGAGGATCCGGTTGGCCGCCTCACGGTCGGGTGTCGAGGCCGCGACGTACTGGAGCGTTCGGTTACCGGGGTCCGTCCACTGCTCGCTCTCCATCGTCTCGCCGTTCTGGTCGAACCAGTCCATGACCGAGGCGTTGGGGATGTGCTCGCCGAGTCGGGCGTACCGGCTCGGGCGCAGGGCGGGGTTCTCCGAACGGAGCTGGATCAGTCGAGCGACGTGCGCGCGCAGGTCTTCCTGCCACGGCTCCGCGTCCCATCCGAGCCATGTCAGCGACGAATCCTGCGCATAGGCGTTGTTGTTGCCGCGCTGAGTGCGCCCGACCTCGTCGCCTGCGGTGAGCATCGGGATGCCCGCAGACAGCAACAGGGTGCCGAGCAGGTTGCGCATCGCTTTTCGACGGGCGGCGAGGATGGTCGGGTCGTCGGTCGGCCCCTCGATGCCATGGTTGAACGCACGGTTCATGTCGGCACCGTCGCGGTTCTGCTCGCCGTTCGCCTCGTTGTGCTTGACGTCGTACGACACGAGGTCGTGCAGCGTGAACCCGTCGTGCGCCGTGACGAAGTTGATGCTCGCGAGCGGGCCCCGCTCAGCGGCGAAGGTGTTCGAGGAGCCGGCGAGACGCGTGGCGAAGCCGCCGATGCCGACCGGGGCGGAGGCACGACGCGCGTAATCGATGTCGCTCAGCCAGAAGTTCCGCACCCGGTCGCGGTAGCGGTCGTTCCACTCCATCCAGCCGTTCGGGAAGTTGCCCGTCTGCCACCCGCCCATGCCGACGTCCCACGGCTCCGCGATGAGCTTGGTCTCGCTGAGGATCGGATCGTTGGCGATCGCGGTGAGCAGCGGATGCTCCGGTGTGTAGGTGTGCGAGTCGTCGCGCGCGATCGCGGCGGCGAGGTCGAACCGGAACCCGTCGATCTGCATCTCCTGCGCCCAGTAGCGCAGCGAGTCGAGCACGAGTCGGGCGCCGGCATCGGTCGAGGTGTCGAGCGTGTTGCCGCACCCCGTCGTGTCGATGTACGCGCCGGACGCGTCCTGTCGGTAGTAGCTCGCGTTGTCGATGCCGCGAAGACTCGAGCGAGGACCGCCGAGGCCCTCCTCAGACGTGTGGTTGTACACGACGTCCAGGATGACCTCGAGTCCGGCTTCGTGCAGCAGTCGCACCATGCCCTTGAACTCGGCGAGAACGGCCTCAGGGCCGCCCTTGCGGGCATCCTCTGTCGCGTAGGCGTTGTGCGGCGTGAAGAAGTTGAGGGTGTTGTAGCCCCAGTAGTTGGTGAGGCCGCGCTCGAGCAACCGCGGCTCCGGCACGAAGGCCTGAACGGGAAGCAGCTCGATCGAGGTGATGCCGAGAGAGTGGAAGTACTCGATCATGGCCGGGTGCGCGAGCCCGGCGTAGGTGCCGTGCAGAGCAGGCGGCACGTCGGGCTGGCGTTTGGTCAGACCCTTCAGGTGCCCTTCGTAGATCACGGTCCGGTCGAGCGGGATCTGCGGCTTGACGGACTCTCCCCAATCGAACCCGTCGACGATCACGACGGAGCGCCACTCCTCATAGCCGTCCCCCTGCGCGAGACCACGGGCATAGGGATCGAGCAGGAGGGTCTCGGGGTTGAACGTGTTGCCCGGACCGTGCGGCCCTCCCACGCGGATCGCGTACCGGGTTCCCGGCTGGAGCAGCTCCGTGGTCACTTCCCAGATGCCGCCGGGAAGGCGGGCGAGGTCGACCTGATCGATCACCCAGTCGAGGTCGGTGGCATCGAAGACGACGAGCTCGATGGAGGACGCGTTCTGCGACCAGACGCGGAGGGTTCCGACGCCGTCGTGAAGGCGCACACCGAGGTTGTCGAGTGCAGTACCGCCGGGCACGGTGATGTCTCGGATCGCGGGCATGAATACACACTAGAGGTCTGCACTCGGGTCTCAGGACCGCATGCACTCAGTTCCATGTGCACGCCACCACCGGGAAAATGGGGGAGAGTGGAGGAATGCGGCACTATCTCGACCACGCGGCCACGACACCCCTGCGCCCTGAGGCGCGGGATGCATGGCTCGCTGCGAGCGAGATGGTCGGGAACGCATCGTCGACCCACGGCGCGGGGCAGGATGCGAGGCGCCTGCTCGAGGAGGCGCGCGAGCGCTCAGCTGCAGTGCTCGACTGCGATCCCATCGAGGTCGTCTTCACCTCGGGCGGCACGGAGTCGATCAATCTCGCGCTGCAGGGACTCTGGCGGGCGCGGCCCGTGGGGACGGATGCGATCGTGATGCCGGATGCCGAGCATCACGCGACCGTGGACACGATCGAGGCTCTGGTCGCAGCGGGAGCGGTCCTGCGCGCTGTACCGGTATTTCGCACGGCGGCGATCGACGGGCGAGAGTTCGCCGACCAGCTTCCCGGAGCAGCGTTGGCAACCGCCCTGGTCGCCAACAACGAGGCGGGGACGATCAACGACGCCGCTGAGCTGGCCTCGTCGGCCGCGCAGGCTCTCGTGCCCCTTCACCTCGATGCGGTGTCGGCGCTCGGTCATCTCCCACTGTCCTTCCGAGGGCTGAGAGGCGATGCCCCGGATGCGCTGGGTCTGGTCGCGATGAGCGTCGCGGGACACAAGATCGGAGCGCCGGTCGGCGTCGGCGCGTTGGTCGTCGCTCGCACCGCTCGGCTCTCGGCGCTGCTTCGCGGTGGCGCGCAGCAGAGAGGGCTCCGCGCCGGGACGCAGGATGTGGCGGGCGCAGCCGCATTCGCCACCGCGCTCGAACTCGCGGAGTCTGAGCGGGAGTCGGAGACGACTCGACTCGCAGCGATGCGCGACCGGCTGGTCGACGGCATCCTGACACGAGTGCCGCAGGCTGAGCTGCTCGGTGACAGTTCGCGACGCCTCCCCGGCAACGCCCACATTCTCTTCCCCGGTGCGGTGGGGGAGAGCCTGCTCTTCCTGCTCGATACGGCAGGGATCGCCGCGTCGACCGGATCGGCGTGCCAGGCAGGAGTCGCAGAGCCGTCGCATGTGGTGATGGCGATGGGGCGCAGCGAGCAGGATGCCCGCAGCGTGCTCCGGTTCTCGCTGGGCCGCACCTCCACAGACGCCGACATCGACGCGGTTCTCGCCGCTATCGCCGACGCCTATGCGAGAGCTTCCGGCTCCGGCTCAGCTGCGCGCTCGTAGACTGGCTCCATGAGGATTCTTGCGGCCATGAGTGGCGGAGTGGACTCCGCAGTCGCGGCCGCGAGGGCCGTGGAGGCGGGGCACGACGTCGTCGGAGTGCATCTCGCGCTCTCCCGCGCGGGCGGCACCCTGCGCACCGGGAGCCGGGGCTGCTGCACCATCGAGGACGCTCTCGACGCCCGACGCGCAGCAGATCTGCTCGGCATCCCCTTCTACGTCTGGGACTTCTCCGAGCGGTTCCGCGAAGACGTGATCGCCGACTTCGTGTCGGAGTACCAGGCGGGGCGCACTCCCAATCCGTGCATGCGGTGCAACGAGAAGATCAAGTTCGCCGCCCTGCTCGATCGAGCGATCGAGCTCGGCTTCGATGCCGTCTGCACGGGACACTATGCGACGCTGATCCCCACGGATGCCGGCCTCGAGCTGCACAGGGCTGCGGACAACGCGAAGGATCAGTCCTACGTGCTGGGTGTGCTGACGGCCGACCAGCTCGCGCACACCTATTTCCCGCTCGGAACCACGCCGTCCAAGGCCGTCGTGCGTGCGGAAGCCGAAGCGCGCGGTCTGAGCGTGGCGCAGAAGCCCGACAGCCACGACATCTGCTTCATCCCTGACGGCGACACCCGTGGCTGGCTCGCCGAGAAGGTGGGCACGGCGACAGGCGAGGTCGTCGACCGCAGCGGAGCCGTCGTCGGGTCCCACGAGGGCGCGCACGCGTTCACGGTCGGCCAGCGCCGCGGGCTCAAGCTCGGGGTTCCCGCCGCGGACGGCAAGCCCCGATTCGTGCTCGAAGTGCGTCCGGTCTCGAACACCGTGGTCGTCGGGCCGAAGGAGGCGCTCGCGACGCGCGAGATCTCCGGCGGTCGGTTCAGCTGGGCAGGTGCAGCACCCGAAGAGGCGGAGTTCAGCTGTGACGTGCAGATCCGCGCTCATTCGGAACCGGAACCTGCGAGGGCTTTCGTCTCGGCGGACGAAGTGAGAGTGGTGCCGGATCGCCCCCTCGACGGCGTCGCCCCCGGACAGACTGCTGTGCTGTACGTGGGAACGAGAGTGCTCGGCCAGTTCACGATCGATCGCACGGTGTCGGCCGTGCCTGTCGACGCCTAGACCCGCGCTCGGGATGTCGGTGCTCGCTCGTAGACTGGCGGGGTGCCGGAGAACATCTCGTTGGAAGACGCCCGTATCGAAGCGGACGAGCTGACCACTCGCATCCTCGAGGCGAAGGACGCGTACTACGGGCGTGACACCTCGCTCGTCGACGACGCCACGTATGACGGATGGATGCGCCGGCTCGAAGAACTCGAACGGCTGCACCCCGAGCTCCAGGGGCAGGATTCACCCACCCAGATGGTGGGCGCCGCCGAAGCGACGGGTCTGGCGACGATCGAGCACGCCGAGCGGATGCTGAGTCTCGACAATGTGTTCTCGATCGACGAACTGCGGGAGTGGGCAGCGAAGACGCGGGCCTCGGCGGGGCGCGACGTCGACTGGCTCACCGAACTGAAGATCGACGGACTCGCCATCAATCTCCGCTACGAGAACGGCCGGCTGACGTCCGCCGCGACGCGAGGAGATGGGCGCGTCGGGGAGATCGTCACCGAGAACGCGCTGCGACTGCCCGAGATACCGTTCGAGCTCTCGGGCACGGGCCACCCTGCGATCGTCGAGGTCCGCGGTGAGGTGTTCATCCCGGTTGCGGCGTTCGAACGCCTGAACGCGGCGCAGGCGGAGTTCCGCGAGCGTGCCTACGACGACGCGTATGCGCGATGGGAGGCACGATCGGGTGCGAAGAAGCCTTTCGACGAGGAGAAGGCCCGAACGGCCGCCGCCCGGCGGTTCCCCTCCTTCGCCAACCCGCGGAACGCGGCGAGCGGGGGCCTGCGGCAGCAGATCGACAAGAAGAACGGTCTCGAGCTCGAGGCGGGGATGCTGCGCATCGAATCGCTCGCTCTCTACGTGCACGGCATAGGCGCCTGGCAGAACCCACCCGTCGCAGCGCAGAGCCAGGTGTACGAGCAGCTCGCAGAGTGGGGTTTGCCGACGAGCCCGCACACCAAGGTCTGCACGAGCATCGACGAAGTTGCGGCGTTCGTCGAGTATTTCGGCCAGCACCGGCACGACATCGAGCACGAACTCGACGGCATCGTGGTGAAGGTCGATGAGCTCTCCCTGCACGATGAGCTCGGAGCCACCAGCCGCGCTCCGCGCTGGGCGATCGCCTACAAGTACCCGCCCGAAGAGGTGCAGACGAAACTCCTCGACATCGTCGTGTCGGTGGGTCGCACAGGCAGGGCCACGCCGTTCGCGGTGATGGCTCCCGCCCAGGTGGCGGGCTCGGTGGTGAGGCAGGCGACGCTCCACAACAAGGACGTCGTGAAGGCGAAGGGCGTACTCATCGGCGACACCGTCGTGCTGCGTAAAGCGGGCGACGTCATCCCCGAGGTGCTCGGTCCCGTGGTCGACAAGCGCGACGGCACGGAGCGCGAGTTCGTCATGCCCGTGGAGTGCCCCGAGTGCGGCACCCCGCTGCGCCCGATGAAGGAGGGCGACATCGATCTGCGGTGTCCGAATGCGCGATCGTGCCCTGCGCAGGTGCGCGGTCGCGTCGAGCACATCGGATCACGGGGCGCGCTCGACATCGAGGCTCTCGGCGAGGTCACTGCAGCGGCGCTCACCCAGCCGACGTCGCCGGCCGTTCCGCCCCTCGAGACCGAGGCAGGACTCTTCGCGCTCACGCTCGAAGAGATCGTGCCGATCGAGCTGTTCGTCCGCGACGCGGAGACGGGCCTGCCGAAGGAGGACGACGACGGGCTGGTGAAGACACGAGCGCCGTTCCGCCGCAATCCCACGGCCGCAGAGAAGAAGTCCGGCCTCGAGGGGCCGCAGCCGTCGTCGCAGGCCCTCACCCTCCTGGCCGAACTCGAGAAGGCGAAGACGAAGGACCTGTGGCGACTTCTCGTGTCGCTCAACATCCGTCATGTCGGCCCCGTCGCTGCACGAGCGCTCGCGCAGTGGTTCGGCTCGCTCGATGCGATCCGCGCGGCCTCCCGCGACGAGCTCGCTGCGGTCGAGGGGGTCGGCGGCATCATCGCCGACTCGCTGCTCGCGTGGTTCGACGTCGACTGGCACAGAGAGATCGTGCAGCGGTGGGCCGAGGCCGGGGTCCAGTGGGCGACTCCCGGTCACCCGGGTCCGGGTGCTGCGGTGGTCGAGGGCGGCGTACTCGACGGCCTCACCATCGTCGCGACCGGATCGCTCGACGGGTACACACGCGACGGTGCCCAGGAGGCCATCATCAAGGCGGGCGGCAAGGCCGCGTCCAGCGTGTCGAAGAAGACCGACTTCGTCGCCGCCGGTCCTGGTGCGGGGTCGAAGTTGGGCAAGGCGGAGGAGCTCGGTATCCGCATCCTCGACGCTGCTCAGTTCCACATCCTCGTGACCCAGGGGCCGGACGCGCTCGGATGAAGCGCTACGGGCCGTTGATCGTCGTTCCGGGCGCGCTGGCGGTGGGTGATTCGGGGAGGCATCACCTGCGCCTGACACCCGACGCGGTCCTCTTCCGCGACGGCAGTGAGAATTGCGGCATCGTCCCGTGGATTCAGGTCGAACGAGTGCTGATCGACGTACCCGTGACGAGATTCCGGCTGCCGGGGCTCGTCAGCACGATCGTCATCGGTGCGCTGACGTTCCTCGCCGTCTCCGATCTCGGAATGGACCCGGATGACGGCACAGTCGACGTGCAGATCGACGGAGAATCCACCACCGCACCCTTGAGCCGTCACCATGTCGGCGGATACTGGGCTCCGACAGTCGATGGCGCCCACAGGCTGTTGCAGCACCTCATCGACCACCCGGAACAGCGATCGCTGCTCGCGCGGCCGGAGTCCCTGCTCGACGTCGCCGCGCGCCTGGCACGCAGCGCGGCGTCCGGAGCCTCAGGCGCCTGACGCGACTATGCCTCGGCGATCCGCTGGAGCAGCTTCGGCGATCCGGTGAACCCGAGCCGCTGATAGACCGAAACCGCGCGCTCGCTCGAGTGCACGGTGACCCTGGAGGCGCCGGCTCTGTGCGCATGGGTGGCCGCTGCGTCGACGAGTGCGGCGCCCACGCCGCCCCCACGGTGCTCGGGCATCACGAAGACGCTCTGGATGTCCGCCGACAGGCGGTTGTTCGCACCAGGGCTGGGCACGCGCGGGAGCAGCGCGACCCATGCGGCGCCCACCGTCGTGTCCTCGGTGAGGGCCACGAACGCGAAGTGGGTGGCCCGATGGGCTTCCCACCACGCCCCGAGCGCGTCCACGAACGAATCGAACTCCGCGGTGTCGGCGTCGTCAGCGGCTCTGTCCATCCACTTCAAGCGCGCCAGGCCCCGAACATCCTCGGGGCCTGCGCGCTCGATGTGCATATGTCGATCAGTCCTTGTGCCGCGGCTTGCGGAACGGCTTCTCGCCGCGCTCATCGGAGCGGGCCGGACGGTCCTCGCGATCGTAGCGGGGGCGGTCGAAGCCGCCTCGAGCGCCGGCGTCGCGCGGGCCGTCGTTGCGTCGGGCTGCCGGACCACGGTCGGGCTTGATCTCGATCAGTCGACCAGAGATGCGGGTGTCCCTGAGCTTGTCGAGCACCGAGGAGTCGAGGTTCGCGGGAAGCTCGACGACCGTGAAGTCCGGACGGATGTTGATGGCGCCGAAATCGTCACGGCCGAGGCCGCCCTCGTTCGCGAGCGCGCCGACGATCTGACGCGGCTCGACCCGGTGACGTCGACCGACCTCGATGCGGTAGGGCTTGTAGTCGCCCCGTCCACGGCGCTCGCGAGGCTCGCGGGGCTCCCGCTGATCGCGGGTGTTGCGTTCCCGCGGCGGACGGTTGTCGAACTCGACGGCCTTCGTCAGCGGGTCATCCGACGGGTCGAGCAGCAGCGGAGTGTCGCCCTGCGCGACGACCGCGAGCGCAGCGGCCACATCGGCTTCAGGCACATCATGGTTGCGCACGTAGTGAGCGATGATGTCACGGAACTTCTCGATCCGCGGGCTGTCGCCGAGCGCGGTCGTGATCGCGTCGTCGAATCGCGCGAGACGCGTGGTGTTGACGTCGTCCATGCTGGGCAGCTGCATCTGCGTCGGCTGCTGGCGGGTCGCCTTCTCGATCGACTTGAGCAGGTAACGCTCGCGCGGGGTGATGAAGCTGATCGCGTCGCCCTTGCGACCGGCGCGTCCGGTGCGTCCGATGCGGTGCACGTAGGACTCGGTGTCGGTGGGGATGTCGAAGTTGATGACGTGGCTGATGCGCTCGACGTCGAGACCTCGAGCGGCGACGTCCGTCGCGACGAGGATGTCGAGCTTGCCGTCCTTGAGCTGGTTGACGCTGCGCTCACGTTGCACCTGCGCCACATCGCCGTTGATCGCAGCGGCCGAGTATCCACGGGCGCGCAGCTTCTCGGCGAGCGTCTCGGTCTCGTTCTTGGTGCGGACGAACACGATCATGCCGTCGAAGTTCTCGACCTCGAGGATGCGGGTCAGCGCATCGACCTTCTGTGCGTACGACACCACGAGGTAGCGCTGCGTGATGTTGGTGCCCGTTGCGGTCTTCGACTTGATGCTGATCTCTTCGGGATCGCGCAGGTACTTCTGAGCGAGGCGGCGGATCTGCGGGGGCATCGTCGCGGAGAACAGTGCGACCTGCTTCTCGACGGGCGTCTGAGCGAGGATCTGCTCGACGTCTTCCGCAAAGCCCATCTTGAGCATCTCGTCGGCCTCGTCGAGCACCAGGTACTGCAGCTGCGAGAGGTCGAGAGTGCCCTTGGCGAGGTGATCCATGATGCGGCCGGGCGTTCCGACGATCACGTGGACGCCGCGGCGCAGCGCGGAGAGCTGCACGCCGTAGGCCTGGCCGCCGTAGACCGGCAGCATGTGCACACCCTTCATCTTCGAGGCGTAGGACTCGAAGGCCTCGCAGACCTGCAGTGCGAGCTCGCGGGTCGGAGCGAGCACCAGCGCCTGCGGAGTCTTCTGCGAGACGTCGAGGCGCTCCAGGACGGGGAGCGCGAAGGCCGCGGTCTTTCCCGTTCCTGTCTGCGCCATGCCGACGACGTCGCGGCCCGACAGGAGAGTCGGGATCGTCGCGGCCTGGATGGGGGAGGGGGTCTCGTAGCCGAGGTCCTTGATCGCCTTGAGGACGGGGCCGGTGATGCCGAGCTCCTCGAATCCAGGGGTCTCGGGGGCGTCGGTGGGCACAGCGTCTTCAGGGGTCACTGATCAAGGGTAGCGCGTCCCGGGTTCCCGCGCCTGTGAGGGCGCCCTCAGGCGCCGGAGGTCAGCGCCAGGAGCTTCTCCCTGACCTGCCGACGCAGGACCTTGCCGATCAACGATTTCGGAAGCTCATCCACGACGAAGATGCGACGGGGCACCTTGTAGGGGGTGAGGATGCTGCGCGCATACTCGCGGATCGCCTCGACGTCCACCTCGGTTCCGGAGTCGATGACGATCGCCGCGACCACCTCCTCGCCGGAGTGATCGCTCGGCAGGCCGACCACCGCGGCGTCGGCCACCTGCGGGTGCTGACGCAGTGCGTTCTCCACCTCCGTCGGTGCGACATTGAAGCCGCCGGTGATGATGAGTTCCTTGATGCGGTCGACGATTCTGATGAAGCCCGCATCGTCGACCGTCACGATGTCTCCGGTGCGGAACCAGCCGTCGACGAAGACGGCCTCGGTCTCCTCCGGCTTGCCGTAGTACCCGGAGAACACCTGTGGACCGCGCACGAGGAGTTCGCCCGCCGCGCCGGGTTCGACATCGACGGTCGGGTTGTCGGGATCGACCACCCGGCATTCGGTGCCGGGCAAAGGAAGTCCCACTGTTCCCGGAACGCGGTTGTCTGCGACCGGATTCGCCATCAGAACGGGGGAGCATTCGCTGAGTCCGTATCCCTCGACGAGGAAGCCGTTCGTGGCAGCCTCGAACGGCACCACCAGCTCGTGCGGGAGCGCCATGGCGCCGGAGATCGCGACCTCGATCCCGTCGAGGGACACGCCCTCGGCGTTCGCCGCGGCGAGCAGTCGATCAGCGATCGGGGGCACGAGCGGGAGGAACGTCGCCGGGTGCTTCTTCATCACACCGAGCACGAGGTCCGGATCGAACTTCGGGAAGAGCACGAGTCGTGCTCCCATCGACATCGCGAACGTCAGACACAGCGTGAGGCCGTAAGCGTGGAACATCGGCAGCGCCGCGTAGACGACGCAGCCCTTGCCGCGCTGGATGGACGGCACCCACGCCTGCGACTGGGCGGCGTTCGCGAGAAGGTTGCCGTGCGTCAGTGCCGCACCCTTGGGGGTTCCCGTGGTGCCCGACGTGTACTGGATGATGGCGAGGTCGCGGGTGGCCGGCTTCGGGTGCGTCGCCGAGATCGGAGCCGACTGCACCAGCGAGTCCCAGGCGACGGTCCCGCGGACGCGCTCGGTGAGCGCCGCGCGCGACTCTCGCGCTTTCGCCACAGGCAGTCGCAGAGCCACGCGGGTCAGAAAGGGCATCGCCCGGGTGACGTCCACGGAGATGAGGTTCGTCACCGCGAGATCGGCCGGGAACTCCTGCACTGTCGATACGACCTTGTTCCAGACGATCGCGTGCTTCGCGCCGTGGTCCTCGAACTGCTTGCGGAGCTCGCGAGGCGTGTAGAGCGGGTTGTGCTCGACGACCACGGCGCCCAGACGGAGCACGGCGTAGAACGCCACGATGTGCTGCGGGCAGTTCGGCAGCACGATCGCGACCGGATCCCCTGCGCGCACGCCCAGATCGCGCAGACCCTCGGCGGCGCGGTCGATCGCATCCTGCAGTTGCGCATAGGTCGTCTCACGTCCGAAGAACTGCAGTGCAGGGGCGTCGGGGTAATCGCGAGCGGATGCCGCGACGATGTCGATCAGCGATCCCGAGACGGGGGCGAGGTCGTCGGGGACGCCTTCCGCATAGCTGGCGATCCACGGGCGGGGAGGATGGTACGGGCTCACCCGCCCAGCATAGGACCGGCACCGCCCGTCTGCGGGGAGACGACGAGCACGGCAACTAGACTTGGGACGTGTCTGAAATCACCCCTGATCTTGTGCGCCATCTCGGCGTGCTCGCGCGCATCCAGCTCAATGACGACGAGGTGACCCGGCTGACGGGCCAGCTCGATGCCATCGTCGACAACATCGCGAAGGTGTCTGAGGTCGCAAGCCCCGACGTCGCCGCGACGAGTCACCCGATCCCGCTGAGCAACGTCTACCGTCCCGATGTGGTGGGCGAGACGCTCACGCACGAACAGGTGCTCCAGAACGCGCCGGACCAGGCCGATGGCCGGTTCCGCGTCACCGCGATCCTGGGAGAAGAACAGTGAGCGACATCATCCGGATGACCGCAGCCGAGCTTGCGGACAAGCTCGCCAGCCGCGAGATCTCCAGCGTCGAAGCGACGCGCGCACACCTCGACCGCATTGCCGCCGTCGACGGCGACGTCCATGCCTTCCTCCACGTGAACGAGGGCGCGCTCGATGCCGCCGCAGCTGTGGACGCCAGGCGGGCTGCGGGCGAGGAGCTCGGCCCGATCGCCGGTGTGCCGCTCGCCATCAAGGACGTGCTGGTCACGACCGACCAGCCGACCACCAGCGGCTCGCGGATACTCGAGGGCTACCGCTCGCCGTACGACGCCACCGTCGTCGCTCGATCGCGCGCGGTAGGGCTGATCCCGCTCGGCAAGACCAACATGGACGAGTTCGCCATGGGGTCGTCCACCGAGCATTCCGCATACGGCCCCACCCGCAACCCGTGGGACCTCGATCGGATTCCCGGTGGCTCCGGCGGTGGATCGGCCGCGGCTGTCGCCGCCTTCGAGGCTCCGCTGGCGCTCGGCTCAGACACCGGTGGATCCATTCGTCAGCCCGCGCATGTGACCGGCACGGTCGGCGTCAAGCCCACCTACGGCGGTGTCAGCCGCTACGGCGCGATCGCACTCGCTTCCAGTCTCGACCAGGTCGGACCGGTGACGCGTACCGTGCTCGACGCAGGTCTGCTGCATGATGCGATCGGCGGTCACGACCCGAAGGACTCCACATCGCTGCGCGACGAGTGGCCTTCGTTCGCGGATGCCGCCCGTGAGGGCGCGCGCGGAGATGTGCTCAAAGGCCTCAGAGTCGGTGTCATCAGGGAATTGCCCGACAGCGGGTTCCAGCCGGGCGTCGCCGAGTCGTTCCGCAGCGCTCTCGCGCTCATGGAGGCTCAGGGTGCAGAGATCGTCGAGATCGGAGCGCCCCACTTCGAGTACGGCGTCGCCGCGTACTATCTGATCCTCCCCGCCGAGGCATCCAGCAACCTCGCGAAGTTCGACTCCGTGCGCTTCGGTCTCCGTGTGACTCCGGATGGCAACCCGACCGTCGAGGACGTCATGTCCGCGACGCGCGACGCCGGCTTCGGCGACGAGGTCAAACGACGCATCATCCTCGGCACGTACGCACTGTCGGCGGGGTACTACGACGCCTACTACGGCAGTGCACAGAAGGTCCGCACGCTCATCCAGCAGGACTTCGCGAACGCCTTCGCGGAGGTGGACATCATCGCGACGCCGTCGGCACCGACCACCGCGTTCAAGATCGGCGAGAAGATCGACGATCCGCTGCAGATGTACCTCAACGACATCACGACGATCCCGGTCAACCTCGCCGGCGTCCCGGGCATCTCGATCCCGAGCGGCCTCGCGGCAGAGGACGGACTGCCCGTCGGCATCCAGTTCATCGCACCGGCGAGGGAGGACGCGCGACTCTACAAGGTCGGCGCTGCGGTCGAGACGCTCCTCGTCGATTCGTGGGGAGCACCGCTCCTCACGCGTGCACCCCAGCTCGTGGGAGGGACCCGCTGATGGCCACTGCCAAGCTCATGGACTTCGACAAAGCGCTCGAGCTGTTCGAGCCCGTTCTCGGATTCGAGGTGCACGTCGAACTCAACACCAACACGAAGATGTTCTCGGACGCGCCGAACCCGGCGAACGAGGCCTATCACGCGGCTGCGCCGAACACGCTGATCGCCCCGGTCGACCTCGGTCTACCCGGATCGCTGCCCGTCGTGAACGAGGCGGCGATTCGCTCGTCGATCAGCCTCGGTCTCGCACTCGGCTGCTCGATCGCACCGTCGAGCCGCTTCGCACGGAAGAACTACTTCTACCCCGACCTCGGCAAGAACTACCAGATCTCGCAGTACGACGAGCCGATCGCGTTCGAGGGTGAAGTCGAGGTCGAGCTCGAAGACGGAACCATCGTGCAGATCCCGATCGAGCGCGCGCACATGGAGGAGGACGCCGGCAAGCTCACCCACATGGGCGGATCCACCGGACGCATCCAGGGTGCCGAGTACTCGCTGGTCGACTACAACCGCGCCGGTGTTCCGCTCGTCGAGATCGTCACGAAGGTCATCTTCGGCACTGAGCACCGTGCCCCGGAGGTCGCCAAGGCCTATGTCGCGACCATCCGTGACATCGTCCGCAGCCTCGGGATCTCCGAAGCCCGCCTGGAGCGCGGCAACCTCCGCTGCGACGCCAACATCTCGCTGCGCCCTCGCGGCCAGGAGAAGCTCGGCACGCGCACCGAGACGAAGAACGTCAACTCGATGCGGTCGGTCGAACGCGCCGTGCGTTACGAGATCCAGCGTCAGGCGCAGATCCTCGCCGACGGCGGCACGATCACTCAGGAGACCCGGCACTGGCACGAGGACACGGGCACGACCTCGCCCGGTCGTCCCAAGTCGGATGCCGATGACTACCGGTACTTCCCCGAGCCCGACCTGGTTCCGGTGGAGCCTGCGGCCGAGCTGATCGAGGAGCTCCGAGCGCAGCTGCCCGAACAGCCCGTGGCGCGTCGGCGCCGCCTGATGGGCGAGTGGGGGTTCACCGACCTGGAGTTCCAGGACGTGCGGAACGGCGGCCTGCTGGAGGTCGTCGAGGCGACGATCTCGGCCGGAGCGACTCCTGCCACGGCCCGCAAGTGGTGGACGGGCGAGATCAGCCGTCTCGCGAACACGCAGGAGAAGGATGCCGCGGAGCTGATCTCTCCTGAGAACGTCGTGGCGCTGCAGAAGCTCGTCGACGCCGGGACCCTCACCGACAAGCTGGCCCGCCAGGTGCTCGAGGGAGTCATCGCCGGTGAGGGGACGCCGCAGGAGGTCGTCGACGGCCGCGGACTCGCCGTCGTCTCGGATGACGGCGCGCTGATCGCCGCGATCGACGAGGCCCTGGCAGCTCAGCCCGACGTTCTCGCGAAGATCAAGGACGGCAAGGTCCAGGCAGCCGGCGCCGTCATCGGCGCTGTGATGAAGGCCATGAAGGGCCAGGCCGACGCAGCCCGGGTCCGCGAACTCGTTCTCGAGCGCGCTGCGCAGTGATCGGATCCCCCGGACCTCATGTCTGAGGTCCGGGGGAGAATGGTCTCATGGGACACGGTGACGGCAGAGGGCGCATCGTGTCGTCAGCCGATGCCGACGACACCGGCACGAGCATCCTGCACGTCGACATGGATGCGTTCTACGCCGGTGTCGAGGTGCTCGATGATCCCAGCTTGCGCGGTCTCCCGCTGATCATCGGGTCACCCGACGGCCGATCGGTGGTGTCCAGTGCCTCCTACGAGGCGCGCCGCTACGGCGTGCGTGCGGCGATGCCGGTGTCTCAGGCGCTGCGCTTGTGCCCGTCGGCGCGCGTCGTTCCTCCGCACTTCCATCGCTACCAGGCGGTCTCACGTAAGGTGATGGCGATCTTCGAGTCGTTCACGCCGTTGGTCGAGCCGCTGTCGGTCGATGAGGCCTTCCTCGATGTGCGCGGCGTCCGACGGCTCTGGGGCAGCCCTGCACAGATCGCGCACCTCGTTCGTCAGCGCGTCAGAGATGAGGTGGGCATCACCTGCAGTGTCGGCGTCGCAGCCACGAAGCATGTGGCGAAGATGGCCTCGACGATCTCGAAACCCGATGGGATGCTCGTCGTCTCGGCATCCGGCACGCAGGACTTCCTCGACCCGCGTCCGGTGCGCGCCATGTGGGGTGTGGGGCCGAAGGCGGCCGAGGCATTGGAGGGGCGCGGAATCCGCACGGTGCGCGACATCCGCACCTCGTCTCCGGCGATGCTCGACCGCGCCGTGGGGCCGGCTCTCAGCGCGCGACTCGCGGAGCTCGCTCGCGGCGAGGATCCCCGCGCAGTCGAGACGGAGCGCGTCGAGAAGAGCGTCGGGCACGAGGAGACCTTCGACACCGACATCTCAGACAGGTCCTTCCTGAGAGCAGAGCTCCTGCGCCTCGCCGACCGCGTCGCAGCGCGCCTGCGGAAGGCGGAATGGGAGACGTCGACGGTCGCCATCAAGATCAGGTTCGACGACTTCCGCACCATCAGCCGTTCGCAGACGCTCCCGGAACCCACCGCGGTGGGCCAGCGCATCGGCGAGGCCGCCCAAGCGCTCTTCGACCAGATCGATCGACGGGATCCCGTGCGTCTGGTCGGAGTGCGCGCTGAGAAGCTGCGGCCGGCCGGCGGCGGCGGCTTCGGCCTCTGGGACGACGACGAGGACTGGAGGCGCGTCGAGGGCGCGGTCGACGATGCCGTCGCACGTTTCGGCACTGCCACGATCAGGCGAGCGAGACACATCGGGCGGGGTGACGGCCGTGGTGCCGCGCAGCATCCCAGGGCGCACGGGCTCGATTGACCCTTCCCACGGCCGCTTCCTGGGCTAGCGTGGAGCCATGCCCAACATTGCACTGGAACTCGGACAGCAGGCCGCCTCGTTCGGCGTGAAGAGCGCGTACGGCGAGCCGCAGGATATCGACGGCGTGAGCATCACTCCGGTGGCGTTCACCTACTCCGGCTTCGGCGGAGGAAGCGGTGACGGCGCCGAGGGCGGCGGAGGCGGAGGCGTGTCGGTCCCGGTCGGCGTCTACGTCCGTCGCGAGGAGGGGCTCCGGTTCGAGCCCAACATCGTGACGCTGCTCGTCGTCGCTGTGCCGTTCATCTGGGTGACCGGACGCGCGCTCTCTCGCATCATCCGTGCCCTCAAGAAGTAGTGACCCGGTCGCTGACGCCCTCGAGCGCGCTGCGGCCCTGATCGTCGACGACATCCACATGCTCGCGGCGGCGAACCCGGTCGTCCTGATCGACGGTCGCAGCGGAGCGGGGAAGACGACCCTCGCGCGCATGCTCGTCGAACGCTGGCCGATCGCAGGACGGGTGCAGCTCGTCGCACTGGATTCGATCTATCCGGGGTGGGACGGGCTCAGAGACGGAGTCGAACGCGCTCTGGACGGCATCCTCCGCCCGCACGGACGAGGGTATCTGGGCGAGTGGCGACGATGGGACTGGGGGAGCGGCAGCGAGGCCGAGATTCACGCGGTCGACCCGGCGCTCGGGGTGCTGATCGAAGGGAGCGGGATACTCACGCCCGCCACGGCGGCGATTGCGGATGTGCGGGTCTGGGTCGAGTCCGCGGAGGTCGGTCGCAAGGCCCGAGCGCTGGCGCGCGATGGCGATACGTACCGTCCGCACTGGGATCGCTGGGCGCAGCAGGAAAGCGATCACATCGTGCGTGACGATCCGCGTGCGCTCGCGACCAGGGTCATCGAGGTGCCGTAGGTCTCAGAGGAGCTCGTCGGCCGCGTCGATCGTGAGTTCGAGGCGGTACCCGAGCCAGTCGTAGACGCCGAACCGCGGGTCGTCGGGGTCGTGGTCATCGTCGCTCTCGATGCCGAGGCGCTCCGCGATCACGAGGCGCAATGCGGTGAGCGTGCGCAGCCATGCGTCGATGTCGGACGGAGGTATGTCGAGGTCGTGCTCCGCGAAGGCCTCGCTGTGTGACATCTCGGCGAGGTCACCGCGCATGCCTGCGAGTGCGGTGCGGACGATGTCCGCGTCCAGAGCGCGTCGATCGAGCAGGTCTTCTCGAGTCGCATCCCGGAACGCGCGAGACGACTCCTCGTCCTCGGGGTAGGCATCGGGAACCAGGCGGCCGATCGCGGGATCCTCGACGTCGCGGGTCGCTCCCACGAGATCGCGGAAGTCGTCGACCAGCTGCGCGAGCTGCGCGCCCTCGACCCGAGCCATACGTATCCGCACCATCGGCTCGCTCATCTCGTGGCCTTTCGGACGGTCGCCCACAGGCCGTAGTCGTGCATCGCCTGCGCGTGCACCTCCATCGTCTCTCGCGGCCCTGTCGCGACGATCGCCTGGCCGTCGTGGTGCACCTGTCGCATGAGCACCGTCGCGCGCTCCAGCGAGTAGCCGAAGTAGGTGCGGAAGACTCGCACGACGTAGCTCATCAGGTTGACAGGGTCGTTCCACACGACGACCTCCCATGGTTCGAGCGGAGCTGCTGAGAGATCGACCGACTCTTCGATGTCGGGCGTGGCGAGGGGGCTCATGCCCACCCCAGCGTGTGGAGCTGCTCGTCGTCGATGCCGTAGAAGTGCGCGATCTCGTGCACCAGGGTCGTGTGCACCTCGTCGCGCAGTTCGTCGTCCGTCTCGCACGCTGCCAGATGCGGCTCGCGGTAGACGACGATCCGGTCGGGGAGCTCGCCGGAGCCGTACTGCGTGCGCTCGGTCAGGGCCAGCCCGTCGTAGAGCCCGAGCAGGTCCAGGCTGCCGTCCTCCGGCCGATCCTCGACGACGAACACCACGTTCTCCAGCCCGTCGACCATCTCGTCGGGCAGCCGATCGAGCTCGTCGATCACGAGTTCTTCGAAGTCCGCAGCATCCATTTCCATCAGGTCCAGCCTATTGCCGGGCCTGGGAGCGAAGCGTCAGTGGAGGAAGACGAGGAGACCGGCGACGGCGATGAAGAGGACGCCGAAGACGCTGTTGAGCGTCCGCTGTCCGCGCGCTGATCGTGTGAGCCTTCGGAAAGGCCGAGCCGCGGTGGCGAAGAACCCCCACATCACCACGATGTCGACGATGATGACCGTGACGATGAGAGTGAGGTATTGAGGGAGCTGTGGCTGATCGAGGCGGATGAACTGCGGGATGAACGCGAGGAAGAACACGATCGCCTTCGGGTTGAGGAGATTCACCCAGAACCCTCGTCTGATCATCGACCAGTGGCCCTCGTAGAGGTCGACCGTGGTCCCCTCGTCAGCCGCAGGAAGCTTCGGCTTGGTGAGGATCAGACGGATGCCGAGGAAGACCAGGTATGCCGCGCCGGCGTATCGGATCACGTTGAACAGCACCTCAGACTGCGACACGACGAGTCCGAGGCCTGCCGCGACGATCACGACATGCACGATGAGAGCGAGCTGCTGCCCGAGGATTCCCCAGATCGAACGGCGCCAGCCCTGGCTCAGGGCGTTCGACATCGTGTTGATGGCGCCGGCCCCCGGCGTGAAGCTGATAACCACGCAGGCGGTCAGAAGTGAGAACCACACGGCGAGCGACACCCCGCAATCCTACGGGGGCCTCACCGTGCGTCGATCACCGTGGTTCGGGCCCGGAGCAGGAAGCGCTTCGTGACGCAGAGAAGGTCCGAGCCTTTCGACTCGGACCTTCTCAGAGTGGGGTGAGTAACGGGACTCGAACCCGCGACATCCGGCACCACAAGCCAGCGCTCTACCAGCTGAGCTATACCCACCATGTGCCGATCGCGATCGGCAACCAGACGAGTCTATTACATGTTCGGAGTGAACTCTGACACCGTGCGTGCGGCGATGTCGCGAGCATCGTCACTCGAGGGCCCCGGTTCGGCGACGAAGACCGCCTCGCGGTAGTACCGCAGCTCGCGGATGGACTCGAGGATGTCGGCGAGGGCGCGGTGTCCGCCGTCTTTCGCCGGCGCCTGGAAGAACACCCGCGGGTACCACCGCCGCGAGAGCTCTTTGATGCTCGAGACATCGACGTTGCGATAGTGGAGCCACTGATCGACCTGACTCATGTACTTGGCCAGGAACATCCGGTCTGTGCCGATGGTGTTGCCGGCGAGAGGAGCCTTGCGCTCGACCGGAGCGAACCGCTTGATGTAGGCGAGGGTCTGCGCTTCGGCCTCGGCCAGCGATACGCCGTGGGGGATCTCGTTGATCAACCCCGACGTCTCGTGCATCTTCGTCACGAAGTCATTCATGTTCTCGAGTGCCGCGTCGCTCGGGCGGATGACGACCTGGAAGCCGGGGTCCACCGGACGGAGCTCGAAATCAGTGACGACGACGGCGATCTCGACGAGTTCGTCGACGGCCAGATCGAGACCGGTCATCTCACAATCGATCCATACGAGGCGGTCATTCTCTGAGGCAGATACCATTTCGCCATCCTATCGACGGCTCCGACATCCGAGTCTGGCGCGGTACGGTAGATGTGTGCGCCTCCGTAGCTCAGGGGATAGAGCAGGAGCCTTCTAATCTCTTGGTCGCAGGTTCGAATCCTGCCGGGGGCACGATCACCTGAGCCGGGCAGTGCTCATCCGTTGCGGAGAGCGGCGACCGCGTCATCCGCGCTCCAGAAGTCGCCGACGAGTCGGAACGACGCCGTGGCGAGGTGCAGGCGCTCCGCCCGGTAGCGAACCCCGAGTGGATCCGGGATGAGGCGCAGGTGCCCGAGGACCCTCTCTCGCGCGTCTTGAACCCGCCATAGGTGGGCGGACGCGCGCACGAGATGCTCCTTGTTGGTCGACAGCTGCGGTGTCGCGTAGGGAACCTCGGGCGTGGACGTGATCAGGGTTGCAGACATCGAATCTCCTTTCATGATTCGAACGTATGACCGACCACCGACATTGCTGGCCAGACGTGACGACTGCCGGCGACTGAGTAGTTCTGCACATTCGCGCGCCGCTCCGAGTTGTTCAGGAAGCCCGTGTTCTCGGCATCGGCGAGGTGGAGAGAGGGCGCACTCTGAAGTGATCCGGACGCACGCTCCGGGCACAGAGGAGAGAACATGCATGACACAGTGACCATCGTCGGCAACGTCGCCACCGATCCCACTCAGGGGCGAACGACAGGTGGAGTTCCCGTCACGAACTTCCGACTCGCGAGCACGCACCGACGATTCGATGATGCGACCCAGACGTGGGTCGATGTGACGACGAACTGGTACTCGGTCGCGGCCTTCCGTCAGCTGGGCGAACATGCGAAGGCCTCTCTGCGGTCCGGTGACAGCGTGATCGTCACGGGGAGGATGAAGATCCGTGCCTGGGAGAACAACGGCAAGCAGGGCACGAGCGTCGACATCGACGCCGATGCGATCGGCCACGATCTCCGATGGGGGACGACGGCGTATCGCCGCAGCGCGCGATCGGGGGTCGATGCCCCGCCCAGAACCACTGCGACATCGGACCCGCACGATGACGCCGAGCACTCTGCGCACTCGCGTGGTGACGGTCCGGACATCGACACGTCGTGGGCGGCGAAGGACGGCGCGCTCTTGGGTGCCAAAGACGGCCTCGCGGATTCTGCTGCCGCAGGGGCGAGCACGCTCTGAGATCCCTGGCCGATCGACGCCGGCGCACATGGCATCCGTGAGCGCGCTCGGGCGCTGCGGGGGAGGACGCCCTTAGACTCAGTTCGTGCTTCGACGACCGGACTCCTCCGCATCGCGTGCGGCGATCGCGACCGGCGTCGCCACGACGCTCGCGCTGATGCTGACCTCGTGCGGTGCGCCCGCAACGCCCACACCGAAGCCGACGGATGCCGGAGTGAGCCCCAGTCCGTCGGCGTCTCCTTCGGGTCCCGCGTATGTTCCGGACGGCACCGCCGATGACAACCTGCCGCTCTTCGCGGCCGTGACCGCCGCGGTGTGGGCGTCAGACCAGAAGGTGTCGGGTCGTGCCTACATCGACGCCCTGATCGCCGCCGGGTTCGACCGGGCAGCCATGCAGGTCACACAGGACGTCTCGACCGTCGGCAACCCGGTGGAGAGCCTCATGTTCGCCGTGCGGTGGGGAGACACGGAGTGCCTCATAGGGCAGGTGGGCCCGTCGACGGGCGAGCCCGTCACGGTCGTCATGCCGCAACTGGCCGAGGGACGTTGTCTCGTCGGGACGACGCGAGCGATCGACTGGTAACCCGCCACGTGCGTGGCACGTGCGGCAAAGCGCGCAACCGCGTCGTGGAGCTGGCATCCGGCTTCGGTAGCGGCCACCGAGATCGCCGGTAGGCTGGAGTGTCGATCTTCGACGCCAACAGAAGGAGCGGTTTTCGGTGGCTGAGTACATCTACTCGATGGTTCGTGCACGTAAGGCGGTGGGTGAGAAGCTCATCCTCGATGACGTCACGATGGCGTTCCTCCCCGGTGCCAAGATCGGCATGGTGGGTCCCAACGGCGCCGGTAAGTCGACGATCCTCAAGATCATGGCCGGCATGGACACGCCGTCGAACGGCGAGGCGAAGCTGTCTCCCGGTTTCTCGGTCGGAATCCTGATGCAGGAGCCGGAGCTCGACGAGACCAAGACGGTGATCGAGAACATCCAGGACGGCATCGCCATCAAGGCGAAGGTCGACCGGTTCAACGAGATCTCCATGCTGATGGCAGATCCCGATGCCGACTTCGACTCCCTGCTCTCCGAGATGGGAACCCTGCAGGAGGAGATCGACGCGGCGGACGGCTGGGACCTCGATTCGCAGCTCGAACAGGCCATGGACGCCCTGCGCACGCCTCCCGGAGACGCGGCGATCGCTCCGCTCTCCGGAGGTGAGAAGCGACGCGTCGCACTCGCGAAGCTGCTCCTGCAGAAGCCCGATCTGCTCCTGCTCGACGAGCCGACCAACCACCTCGACGCGGAAAGCGTGCTCTGGCTCGAGCAGCACCTTCAGGCATACAAGGGCGCGGTCATCGCCATCACTCACGACCGGTACTTCCTCGACCACGTCGCCGAATGGATCGCCGAGGTCGACCGTGGCCGCCTGATCGGCTACGAGGGCAACTACTCGACCTACCTGGAGAAGAAGGGCGAACGCCTCGAGGTCCAGGGCAAGAAGGACGCGAAGCTCGCCAAGCGCCTCAAGGAGGAGCTGGAGTGGGTCAGGTCCAGCGCAAAGGGCCGTCAGACGAAGTCGAAGGCGCGACTCGCGCGGTACGAGGAGATGGCGACAGAGGCCGAACGCACCAGGAAGCTGGACTTCGAGGAGATCTCGATTCCTGCGGGACCGCGTCTCGGAAGCATCGTGATCGATGCGAAGAAGCTCCAGAAGGGCTTCGACGGCCGGGTGCTCATCGATGGGCTCAGCTTCAACCTGCCGCCGAACGGCATCGTCGGTGTGATCGGCCCCAACGGTGTCGGTAAGACGACCCTGTTCAAGACGATCGTCGGCCTGGAGCCGCTCGACGGCGGAGACCTCAAGATCGGCGAGACGGTCAAGATCAGCTACGTCGACCAGTCGCGCTCGAACATCGACCCCGACAAGACGCTGTGGGAGGTCGTGTCCGATGGTCTCGACGTCATCACGGTGGGCAAGACGGAGATCCCCTCACGCGCGTACGTCTCGAAGTTCGGTTTCAAGGGCCCGGACCAGCAGAAGAAGGCAGGCGTGCTCTCCGGTGGTGAGCGCAACCGTCTGAACCTGGCCCTCACGCTCAAGGAGGGCGGCAACCTACTCCTGCTCGACGAGCCGACCAACGACCTGGACGTCGAGACGCTGAGTTCTCTCGAGAACGCGCTTCTCGAGTTCCCGGGCTGCGCAGTGGTCATCACTCACGACCGGTGGTTCCTCGACCGCATCGCGACCCACATCCTCGCGTACGAGGGCACCGACGAGAAGCCCGCTCAGTGGTACTGGTTCGAGGGTAACTTCGAGTCCTACGAGGAGAACAAGGTCCAGCGCCTCGGCGCCGACGCGGCCAAGCCGCACCGGTCGACGCACCGCAAGCTCACGCGCGACTGATCGCCGATGTCCGACCTGACACCGGGGCCCCGGCTGCACATCCCGATCCACCTCCGCTGGGGCGATCTGGACGCATTCAATCACGTCAACAACACCTCGATGCTGAAGCTCCTCGAGGAGGCGCGCGTACGCGCGTTCTGGCGTGCGGGTCCCGGTGAGCAGGCACCATCGACCGCTGTGCTCGATTCAGGCATCGACGAGGGCACGCTGACGCTCATCGCGCGGCAGGAGATCGAGTACCTCGCTCCGGTGCCCTACCAGCGTCGACCTCTCGAAGTGCAGATGTGGTTCGGCAAGCTCGGCGGCTCCAGCGTCGAGGTCTGCTACGAGGTGCACAACGACCCCGCAGCCGAGCCCCGCACGATCTATGCGCGGTCGACCGCGATCATCGTGCTCGTCGACGCCAAGTCGGGCCGTCCCACACGGCTCACGCAGGAGATGCGCGACGCGTGGGAGCCGTACGTCGGCCCCTCCATCGAGTACACCCACCGCTGAGCCGAATGGCGCGGCATCAGGCCGGGGACGGCACCCTGACCATGATCTCCTGGGCGACAGAGGCGACCAGATCGCCCGACTGCGTGTAGATGCGTCCCTGAGCGAGGCCGCGGCCCCCGCGCGCGTTCGGCGATTCCTGCAGGTAGAGCAGCCACTCGTCGACGCGCGCAGGCCGGTGCCACCACATCGCATGGTCGAGGCTCGCCACCTTCAACCCCGGGAGCCCCCAGTACACGCCGTGGGCGCGAAGGATCGATTCCTGGATCGTCATATCGCTGAGATATGCGAGAGCCGCCCGGTGAATGCGCTGGTCGTCGGGAAGCGGTGCCTTCATGCGCATCCAGACGCCCTGCTGAGGAACGCGGGAATCCTCGCTCGGCAGGAACATCGGCGAGTCGATGTGGCGCACGTCAGCAGCGCGATCGCTGAGCATCCGAACAACGCCGGGCGGCAGCCCGTCGACGCGCTGCTCGTCGGGCAGCAGAGAGTCCGGACCCGGAATTCCTTCAGGCATGGGCACCGCGTGCTCGATGCCCGGATCGTCGTCCTGGAAGGAGGCGATCATCGAGAAGATCGGCACACCGTTCTGATACGCCTGTGAACGACGGGTGGAGAAGGATCGGCCGTCGTGGATGCGGTCGACGGCGATCGTGATGCCCTGGCTTGCGTCGCCCGGCCGCAGAAAGTACCCGTGCATGGAGTGCACCGCACGATCCTCGGGGAGCGTCCGTTCCGCGGCGAGGAGGCTCTGAGCGAGCACTTGACCACCGTAGATCCGCCCGGACGGCATCGGATGCGAAGATCCGGTGAAGATGTCCTCGGTGGTGCGGGCCTGAGTGGAATCGAGGTCCAGTACGTCGAGGAGTTGTTCGACGGTGCGAATCGCGTGGGCGTCGGCGGTCATGAGTTCCTTCCCGCGACGGCGGATGCCGCTGGCGTTGCTAGTTTAGAGGGTGTGCCCCACCAGCTTCTTCTTGCAGACGCCGAGACCGCGAAGGACGTACTGACCTTCCTCGGGCGAGCGACCCGAATCTCCGATGAGGGGGTTCGGCTGCAGGCGGCCGGAGGTGTTCTCGCGCTCACAGGAGCCGCTCTAGCGCCCCACGGTCTGTTCGATCAGACCCCGACGGTGCTGGCGATGCGCGTCGTGCAGGCGGATCCTGAGCTCGAGTGCGATGTCGTCGTCTCCTCGCTCACCGCGACAGACGATGACAGCGCGCTGACCCTGCCGGAGACAGGGCTCTCACCCGCGTGGGCCGGAGTCGCTCCACCGCGCGGCCACTGGCAGCCGACGTCGACCCTGGCGGCATCCGTCATCGCTCGACGCGCGCAGTGGGGGATCAGCGCAGTTGCGCGCGGAGTGACGCCCGGGTCCGGGGAGGAAGCCGTCAGAGCGCTTCGTGCAGCCATCTGGGGGGAGCCCGACGAGGATCTCGGCGGCCTGCCTCGCGGAGTCGCATTCGCGGCCGACGCGTTCGGCTTCATCTCCGGTGAGGAAGACGTTCCGGTGATGCAGTCGGGGCGGTGGACTCGACTCGCCTTCCGGCGCGGTCACGTTCTCGCTCGAGGACCCGTCGCGACCGGTCTCACAGCCGTCAGGGGCACCGGCTCCGCCCAGTAGCGCGGACCACGAGCTCAGCGGGCGGCGGCGCGCCCGGCCTGGCGTCCCGAGAAGAGACACCCACCGAGGAACGTGCCCTCGAGCGCCCGGTAACCGTGCACACCGCCGCCCCCGAATCCGCTCGCCTCGCCGGCGGCATACAGACCGACGATCGGTTCGCCGTCGGCTCCGAGAGCGCGGCCGTCGAGATCGGTGTTGATCCCGCCGAGTGACTTCCTGGTGAGAACGTGCAGCTTGACGGCGACGAGAGGGCCGGCTGCCGGGTCCTGAAGACGATGCGGAGCTGCGGTGCGGATCAGCTTGTCGCCACGGTAGCCGCGCATCGAACGCAGCATGCCGATCTGGGCGTCTTTCGTGAACTCGTTCTCCATCTCGAGGTCACGCGCGATCACCTCTCGTCGCACATGATCGATGTCGAGTGACTCTCCGCCGGGGTGCCGCTGCATCTGCTCGAGCAGCGATTCGAGGTCGTTCTCGACGATGAAGTCCTCTCCCTCGTCGAGGAACGCCTGCACCGGCCCCGTCGGGCCCTTGGCGAGTCGGGACTTCACGAGGAGCCCGACATCCTTGCCGGTGAGATCGGGGTTCTGTTCGCTTCCGGAGAGGGCGAACTCCTTCTCGACGATCTGGCGAGAGGTGACGAACCACGAGTGGTCGTAGCCGGTGCTGCGGAGGTGGGCGAGTGTGCCCAGCGTGTCGAAGCCGGGGAAGAGCGGCACGGGCAGTCTCTTGCCCGTCGCGTCCAGCCACAGCGACGACGGGCCGGGGAGGATGCGGATGCCGTGCGACGGCCACACGGGGTTCCAGTTCGTGATTCCCTCGACGTAGTGCCACATGCGGTCGCCGTTGACGAGACGCGCACCGGCAGACTCCGAGACGGCGTGCATCGATCCGTCCACATATGCGGGCACTCCCGTGAGCATGTGCTCAGGAGGCGCGCCCAAGGTTGCCGGCCAGGCAGCGCGCACGAGGTCGTGATTTCCTCCGATACCGCCGGAGGAGACGATCGTGGCGCCGGCGCTGATCTCGAAGTCGCCGATCGCGCGCCGCGTCGATTCGACGCCGCGAGCGGCAGGGCTCGACTCCAGGATCGTGCCGCGCGCGCCGGTGACGGCTCCGTCGGTGGTGATCAGCTCCGTCACGCGATGGCGGGGGAGGATCGTGATCCGTCCCTCGCGTTCGCCCTGCTCGACCGCGGCGGCGAACGGCGCGACGACACCCGGCCCGGTGCCCCAGGTGATGTGGAATCGAGGGACGGAGTTGCCGGGACCGAGCGCACCGTAGCCTCCGCGTTCGGCCCAGCCGACCACCGGGAAGAAACCCACTCCGCGTTCGCGCAACCACGAGCGCTTCTCTCCGGCCGCGAACTGCAGATAGGCCTCGGCCCACCGACGCGGCCAGTGATCCTCGGGGCGGTCGAACGATGCGGTCCCGAACCAGTCCTGCGTGGCGAGGGCCAGCGAATCGCGAATGCCCATCCGCCTCTGCTCGGGAGAGTCGATGAAGAACAGGCCACCGAACGACCACCATGCCTGCCCGCCGAGGTTGGTGCGCGGCTCCTGGTCGACCAGGATCACACGACGACCGGCATCCAGCGCCTCACCCGCTGCGACAAGACCGGCGAGCCCCCATCCGATGACCAGTACGTCTGCAGACAGGGGCGTGTTCGTCATGTGCTCTCCGTTGATTCCTGACGCGATCGCGTCTCGAGCGTGGGGCGCCCGGCCGAGGGTGCGCCGATGCCGGACGGCTCGAATGTGTTCACCATGGCATACGCGGCGCGTTCGAGGTAGTCCCACAGCGTCGATTCGTGGAGTGGCGACAATTGCGCCTCGTCCAAAGCCGTTCGCATGTGCCGGAGCCACCTGTCACGAGCGTCGGGATCGACGTGGAACGGCATGTGACGCATCCGCAGGCGTGGGTGTCCGCGCGTCTCCCCATAGGTCGTGGGGCCACCCCAGTACTGCTCCAGGAACATCAGCAGTCGCTCCTCGGCAGGGCCGAGATCCTCTTCGGGGTACATCGGCTTCAGGACCGGGTCCAGTGCGACCTCGCGATAGAAGACCGACACGATCTTCGCGAAGGTGTCGCGCCCGCCGACCTCGTCGTAGAACGTCACTTCTGGGAGCTCCCGTCATCGTTCGTCTTCTTGCGCCGCCAGATTCCACGATCCGGGATGACGGGAACGCCGGTGACGGCGTTCGGACGTGTCTTGGGCGGATTGGCACCCCGAACGCGACGGGCGCCCTCGAGGCCGGTGGGGACGACGGTGGTCATGCTCGGGAGGAAGATCTCGTTCTCGAGCATCGCGGCCCGCAGGCGCTTACGCAGCTCCTGCGCGACGTCGTCCTTGGCGTTGGCACGAGCCTTGATGACGAGCCGCACGACGAGGGCGTCGCCGTCTATCGACTCGAGGCCCCAGAGCTCGGGCTTCTCGATGATGCGGGTGCGCCACTTCGGATCCTTCGCGAGAGCCTGAGCCGTGTCGAGCATGATCTGCTCGACCTTCTCGAGATCGGCGTCCACCGGCACGCCGAGATCGATGATCGCCCTGGCCCAGCCCTGCGACATGTTGCCGATGCGAAGCACCTCGCCGTTGCGGACGTACCAGAGCGTGCCGTTCACGTCGCGCACCTGCGTGATGCGCACGCTCACGTATTCGACCACGCCCGAGGCGAGGCCGAGATCGACGACATCGCCGATTCCGATCTGATCCTCCGCCACGATGAACATGCCGTTGAGCACGTCCTTGACGATGTTCTGAGCGCCGAAACCGAGACCCGCGCCCACAGCCGCAGTGAGGAGTGTCAGCGAGCCCAGGAGCGTCGGCGCGAGGTGATTGACCACGAGCACGATCGCGATGACCACCAGCATCACGTTGACGATGTTCTGCAGGATGGTGCCGAGAGTCCGCGTGCGTTGCACGAGACGCATGTCAGCGAGCGGCGAGCGTTCCAAGGCCTGAGTGTCGTCGACGGCCGCTTTGTTCTTCGCGCTGTCGACGATGCGATGCACGACGCGGCGGATGACCACGCGGAGCAAGAGAGCGATGAGAACGCAGCCGGCGATGATCGCGACCACTCCGAGCGCCTGCAGGCCCACATCGCGCAGCACCGTGACGACGTCCATCCACCAGGAGGGGAGAACGGTCTCTGCGGGGTCGGGCGTCGTGTCGAATGGCTGCATCATCCCCTCCAGAGTAGCGATCAGGCCTCTGCGCGGGCTGGACGCACCGCGCAGAGGCCTGATCGGAGAAGCGGGCTCAGTCCTCCGCGTCGCGGGACTGCGCAGCGAGCGAGCGCTCGACGTCGGCGAGGTTCTCGAGCACCAGACGGCGCAGCGCCGGTGCCGCGTCCTGGTTGGCCGACAGCCACGCGCGTGTCGCGTCGCGCAGTTCGACATCGGCGATGGCCGTGGGGAACAGGCCCACGATCAGATACTGCGCGATCTGGTAGCTGCGGGACTCCCAGATCGGCACCAGCATGTCGAAGTACGCGGGCACGAACTCGCGAAGAGCCTCGGCGCCGGCCGGGTGCACGAAGCCGAGCGCGGCGGACCGCACGATCGTGTTCGGAGCGTCGTCGCGTTCGATCAGCGACGCCCAGGCCGCCTTCTTCGAGGCGGAGTCGGGCAGCGCCGCACGTGCCTGCGCGGCGAACTCGCCGCCCTTCGACGTGTTGTCAGACGCGAGCGCGGCGTCGATGGATGCAGCATCCGTCGCGCCGATCGTGGCGAGTCCGACGAGCAGCTGCCAGCTGAGGTCCGCGTCGATCTCGAGGCCAGGGAGTGTCTCCTCGCCGGAGCGCAGGCGCCCCACGATGCCCGCGTGCTCGGGAGTGACCAGGGCGTTGGCGAAGGCCGTCACGAACTGGAGCTGACTGTCGCTGCCCGATTCGGCGGCTTCTGCAAGAGCCCAGAGTCCGTCTGCGACCTTCTGGCGAGCGGCGAGACGAGCCTCTGGCCTGACGTAGAGCGTCGCGGCGCTGCGCAGCTGCGCGAGCGTCGTGCGGACCGTGGTCGACTCGGTCTCGCGGCCGATGTTGCCGAGCACCAGGTCGATGTAATCGGAGGCCGCGGTCTCGGCGTCGCGGGTCTGGTCCCAGGCGGCGCCCCAGACGAGGGAGCGCGCGAGGGGGTCGCTGATGTCGGCGAGGTGCGCGATCGCGGTGGCGAGGGAGCGCTCGTCGAGGCGGATCTTCGCGTAGGCGAGGTCATTGTCGTTGAGCAGCACGAGGTCGGGACGCGCGAGGCCATGCAGCTCGGGAACCTCGGTGCGGTCTCCGTCGACGTCGACCTCGGCGTAGTGCGAGCGCACGAGTGCGCCGTCCTGGAGGTTGTAGAACCCGATGCCGAGCCGGTGCGGACGGATGGTCGGGTAGTCGGCCGGAGCGGTCTGCGTCACGGCGAATCGTGTGATCGTGCCGTCCGAGTCGTCTGCGATCACCGGTTCGAGCGTGTTCACGCCCGCGGTCTCGAGCCACTTCTTCGACCAGGTGCTCAGATCGCGTCCGCTGGTGGCTTCGAGCTCGGTGAGAAGGTCGCTCAGCTCGGTGTTCCCCCACGAGTGCTTCTGGAAGTACTGCGAGACGCCGGCGAAGAACGCCTCGATGCCCACCCAGGCGGCGAGCTGCTTGAGAACCGAGCCGCCCTTCGCGTACGTGATCCCGTCGAAGTTCACCTGCACGTCTTCGAGGTCGTTGATCTCAGCCACGATGGGGTGGGTCGAGGGAAGCTGATCCTGGCGGTAGGCCCAGGTCTTCTCCATCGCGTTGAAGGTGGTCCACGCCTCGGTCCACTCGGTGGCCTCCGCGGTCGCGATCGTCGACGCCCACTCGGCGAACGACTCGTTCAGCCAGAGGTCGTTCCACCACTTCATGGTCACGAGGTCGCCGAACCACATGTGCGCGAGCTCATGCAGGATCGTGACGACGCGGCGCTCCTTGACGGCGTCGGTGACCTTGCTGCGGAACACGTACGTCTCGGTGAAGGTGACCGCTCCCGCGTTCTCCATCGCACCGGCGTTGAACTCGGGGACGAAGAGCTGGTCGTACTTCGCGAACGGGTAGGGAACGCCGAACTTCGACTCGAAGTACGCGAAGCCCTCGCGCGTCTTGTCGAAGATGTAGTCGGCGTCGAGGTGCTGCCACAGGCTCTTGCGTCCGTAGACGCCGAGCGGGATGACCCGGCCCGAGGCGCTGGTGAGCTCGGAGAACGTCGCCTCGTAGGGGCCTGCGACCAGAGCCGTGATGTACGACGAGATGCGCGGCGTGGGCTCGAAGCCCCACGTCGCGACCGAGTGGTCGTCGTGGACGATGGGCTCGGGCGTGGGGGAGTTCGACACGACCTTCCAGGACGCCGGTGCCGTCACCGTGAACTGGAACGTCGCCTTCAGATCGGGCTGCTCGAACACGGCGAACACGCGCCGCGAGTCGGGGACCTCGAACTGGGAGTAGAGGTAGACCTCGCCGTCGACAGGGTCGACGAAGCGGTGCAGTCCCTCGCCGGTGTTGGTGTAGAGGCAGTCCGCATCGACCACGAGGACGTTCTCGGCCTGCAGGCCGGCGAGCGCGATGCGCGAGTCGGCGAAGACCTCGTCGGGGTCCAGCTGCTCTCCGTTCAACGAGATCTCGCGCACGTCGCGTGCGATCAGGTCGATGAAGGTGATGCTCTCCGGCGTCGCGGTGAACCGGACGACGCTGCGGGAGCCGAAGACCTCCGCACCCTTCGTCAGGTCGAGCGAGACTTCGTACGACTGGGTGTCGATGACGTCGCGGCGCTCCTGCGCTTCGATGCGGGTGAGGTTCTCTCCAGGCACAGCTGTACTCCCAGGGGTGAGGGGATGCTGCCGCAACCCAGCGCAGTTGGCGCCCACGGCAACCATGACAGCCTACGCCAGCACGGCGGCCTGACTCACTTCCAGGAGATGAAAGAATGGACGGGTGACCGCGATCGAGCAGAACACCGTCCTCTTTGCCTCCGATGCCGCTGCCTCCGGCGCGCCGTATATGACCACCCCGGTGGCCTACGACGGCATCCTGCTCGCCGGGTTCGGTGGCCCTGAAGGGCAGGAGGACGTCATACCTTTCCTGCGCAATGTCACGCGGGGGCGGGGGATCCCGGACGAGCGCCTTGAAGAGGTGGCGCACCACTACCGCCATTTCGGCGGCGTGAGCCCCATCAACGGACAGAACCGCATCCTCAAGGAGGCGCTCGAGGGCGAGCTCGCGCGCCGCGGCATCGATCTTCCGGTGTACTGGGGTAACCGCAACTGGAGTCCTTACCTCGAAGAGGTCGTCACCGAAGCCGCAGCCGACGGCAAGACGACGCTCCTCGCCTTCGCCACGAGCGCCTACAGCTCCTTCTCGAGCTGCCGGCAGTATCGCGAGGACTTCGCGCGAGTGCTCGAGGAGACGAAGCTCGGCGAGACGGTGACGATCGACAAGATCCGACCCTTCTACGACCACCCCGGGTTCGTCGAGTCGTTCGAGACGGGTGTCCGCGAGGCCGTGGAGACCTTCCTCGGTCAGGGAATCGCCCCGGCCGACATCCAGATCCTCTTCTCCACCCACAGCATCCCGACCGCGGATGCCGAGCGCTCGGGCGCGCGGGACATCGACTGGGGCGAGGGCGGCGCGTATGCCGCGCAGCATCTCGCCGTCGCCGCGTGGGTGATGGATCGCGTCCGTGAGAGCATCCCGGCAGCGGCTGACGTCTCGTGGGAGCTGGTCTACCAGTCCCGGTCGGGCCCCGCCTCGCAGCCGTGGCTCGAGCCTGATGTGTGCGACGTCATCGGCGAGCTGCCCGAACGCGGCCGGAAGGCCGTGGCGGTGGTGCCCGTCGGGTTCATGAGCGATCACATGGAGGTGCTCTGGGACCTCGACACCGAGGCCGCCGAAGCCGCCGAGGAGGCGGGACTCGCCTTCACGCGTACTCCGACGCCCGGAGTCGCCCCGTCGTTCGTCAGCGGAATCGTCGACCTGATCGTCGAGCGCCTGGAGGGTCGTCCGAACGAGGATCGCCCCCATGTCACCTCTCTGCCCGGTGCGTTCGATGTGTGCCGCCCCGGCTGCTGCGAGAACGTCCGGGCGGGATTCAAGCCGGCTGCGGCCGGCGTGGCTCCGTGAGCACCCGCTGACCGTCTGCGCTTCTAGGATGGATGCCATGCGCATCCATATCGCCACCGATCACGCCGGTCTCGACTTCTCGACGCAGCTGCAGGACCATCTGCGCAGCGCAGGCCATGAAGTCGTCGACCACGGGCCGGTCGATTATGACGCGCTCGACGACTACCCCGCGTTCTGCATCCGCGCTGCGCAGGCGGTCGTGGCGGACCAGAGGGCCGGGGTCGAGACGCTCGGCGTGGTGTTCGGCGGTTCGGGGAACGGCGAGCAGATCGCCGCGAACAAAGTCGCCGGTGTCCGCGCCGCGCTGGTGTGGAACACGTCCACCGCAGAGCTCGCCCGTGAGCACAACGATGCGAACGTGATCTCGATCGGGGCGCGTCAGCACTCCTTCGACGAGGTCACCTCGTTCATCGACACCTTCATCGCCACGCCGTTCTCGGGAGACGAGCGTCATATCCGCCGCATCGGTCAGATCGCGGACTTCGAGCGCGACGGCTCGCTGCTTCCGGACCCGCGAGCCTGACATGCCCGAGGGCCACTCCGTCCATCGCATCGCTCGTCAGTTCGATCGGAACTTCGTCGGCAAGCCGATGCTCGCCTCGAGCCCGCAGGGACGATTCGCCGAGGGGGCGGCCGTCCTGAACGGACGCGAGGCGATCAGCGTGCAGGCTGTGGGCAAGCAGATGTTCCTCGAGGCTGAAGGCGATGTGTGGTTGCGCGTGCACCTCGGTCTCTACGGAGCCTGGGACTTCGCCGGCGACATCCTGGTGGACCCCACCATCGCGTCTGCGAACGGTCGCATGGGGCAGACCAACCAGAGGGGCACGGTGGTGGATGAGGAGATCCTCGACGATGCCGGAGAGAACTCGCTGGCGTCGATCGGCGCGCCCCGTCGAACCCGTGTGCACGTTCGCATGTCGGAGCAGACGAAGGGTCTCGCTGACGAGGGGCTCGAGTGGCCGCCGCCGGTCGTCGGGCAGGTTCGGCTGCGTCTGATGACCGACATCACCGCCGCTGACCTTCGCGGTCCCACGGCATGCGTGCTGCAGACTCCTGAGGAGATGCTCGCCAGCGTCGCGAAGCTCGGTCCCGATCCGCTCGTGGGCGATCCGGTGCAGAACGAGGAGCGCTTCGTCGCGGCGGTCCGCAAGAAGCAGACGGTGATCGCTCTCCTGCTCATGGATCAGGCCGTGGTGAGCGGCATCGGCAACGTGTATCGGGCCGAGATGCTGTTCCGCCAGCGGTTGAACCCGCATACCCCCGGCCGAGAGGTTCCCGAGGACGTCGTGCGAGCCCTGTGGCATGACTGGGTGCGTCTCCTCGCCGTCGGCGTCGAGACCGGTCAGATGATGACCATGGATGATCTCTCGCCCGATTCGTACCGCGCCGCGATGGCGAGCCGCGACGACCGGCACTGGGTCTACCATCGCGCAGGTCTGCCGTGCCGTATCTGCGGCACCGAGATCGCTCTCGAGGAGATCGGCGCGCGCAAGCTGTACTGGTGCCCGCGCTGCCAAGCGTGACCCGTCGGCCATAGGCTGAGGGGATGCGTCAGAACCCCAGTTTCACGCTCGCGGATGTGGCCGAGATCCGTCGGATCGTCGATGCCAATCCCTGGGCGACGATCGTGAGCCACGGTCCCGACGGCCTGGTCTCTTCGCACTACGTCGTTCTTCTCGATGACGACCATGACGACTTGACGGTCGTGGGGCATGTCGGGCGGCCGGACGACCTGATTCACGGCCTGGGGGATGGGGAGCTGCTCGTCGTCTTCCAGGGACCGCACGGCTATATCTCGCCCGGTTGGTACGGCGATGTGCCGTCGGTTCCGACCTGGAACTACACGGCCGTGCATCTCGCAGGGATTCCCGAGATCCTCAGCGACGAAGAGAACCTCGCCGTGCTCGACCGGCTGGTCGACCGTTTCGAGGGACGGATGCCGGAGCCACGGCGCATGTGGGAACGGCCGAACGATCCCGCGTTCGTCACTCGCCTGGCCACAGGGACGGTGGGCTTCAGACTCACCCCGACCAGGGTCGTCGCCAAGCGCAAGCTCAGTCAGAACAAGCCGGCCGAGACCGTGGAGACGGTCATCGCCGAGCTCGAGGCCGACGGGCCGTACAGGCAGCCCGCCCTCGCGGCCGAGATGCGCCGTGCTCAGCAGGCGCGCGTCGGAGGTCGCTCGTGATCGGGATCGGAGAGCGGGTCGGCACCCTCGTCGGCGTGCGCGTCTCCGGCCCTGGAAGAGAGTTCCTGATCGACGACGAGCCTGTGGACATCTTCATCGAAGACGGTCGCATCAGCGACATCGCTCCCACCGGAGCTGTCGCGCCGCAGGGCGAGATCCTCGAGGGCAACGGGGCCTGGGCAGTGCCCGGCCTGTGGGACAACCATGTTCACACGGTCCAGTGGGCGCTGGCGGCGGAGCGAGTCGCACTCGGCAGCGCGGCCTCCGCGTCTGAGGCAGCTGCGATCATGGCGGCCGCGGCACCCCTGCCGGATGGACGGAAGGTGGGCAGCGGATTCCGCGATGCGATGTGGCCGGATCACCCGACGCTCGCTCTGCTCGACAGCGTCACCGGAGAGGTCCCCACCTACCTCATAAACGCAGACGTGCACAGCACGTGGCTCAACTCGGCTGCCTTGCGACTCGAGGGGTTCGCCAGCGCCGACGGGATGCTGCGCGAGCAGGACGCGTTCGAGATCTCTCGTCGACTGAATGCCGTGGATCCTGTTCGCGGCGATGCGGCGGTCCGGGACGCGGGGGAGCGAGCAGCGTCCCGCGGCGTCACGGGGCTGGTCGACTTCGACATGGCATGGAATGCCGATGCGTGGCCACGCCGAGTCGCGGCGGGGTTCGCCGCGCATCGCGTCGAGTTCGCGATCTATCCGTTCGACCTCGAGCGAGCCATCCGTGCCGGCCTGAGGTCGGGTGAGCTGCACCAGGACGAGGACGCGCCGGAAGCCGGGCGCGACCTGATCCATGTCGGGCCGCTGAAGATCATCAGCGACGGTTCGCTGGGCACCCGCACCGCCGCGTGCTCACACGCGTATCCGGGTGATCCCGAGAATTTCGGGGTGCTCACCGTGCCTCCGGCCGAGCTCGCAGAGCTGCTCACCGTCGCGACCGGAGCAGGACTCGCGGTCGCCGTGCACGCGATCGGCGACCGCGCCGTCACCGGCGCGCTCGATGCCTTCACCGCGTCTGGTGCGGTGGGCACCATCGAGCACGCCCAGCTGGTGCGTCACGCAGATCTCGCGCGGTTCGGCAGACTCGGCATCATCGCGAGCGTGCAGCCGCAGCACGCTCTCGACGACAGAGATCTCGTCGGCCGGCACTGGGCAGGGCAGACCTCGATCGGCTATCCGCTCGGCGCCCTGCGGGACGCCGGTGTCGAGCTGCGCTTCGGATCGGACGCGCCTGTGGCACCGCTCGATCCGTGGCAGGCGATCGCCGCTGCCGTCACCCGCACCGACGACGACCGTGATCCGTGGCACCCCGAGGAGCGGCTGACACGCGAGCAGGCGCTCCAGGCGAGCGTCCGCAGCTCTGTGCGCCCGGGCGAGCTGGCCGATGTCGCCCTGTGCGGCTACGACCCGCTGACCGCCTCCGGTGCGGATCTGCGAGGGATGCCGGTGACGGCGACGATGGTGGCGGGGCGTCTGACCTACGGCGCCTGACATCCGGAGCACGAAGAAGGGCACCGGGAAAACCCGGTGCCCTTCTTCGTCAGACGGATGCTTATGCGGCGATGTGCGACACGAGGAACCAGCGGTCCTTCTCGAGTCCGCGCATGATCTCGATCGCGACGTCCTGGCTCGTGAGGTCGACCTCGTCGAGCCCATCGATCGCAGCCTTCACGTCGATGAGGATCGCGTCGATGTCGGAGATGACAGCGCGCACGAGCTCGTCGGACTGGGTGAAGCCGGCGGGAACCGACGTAGCGCTGCCCTTGGCGGCCACGGCGCCGATACGCGCGTCGATCGGCAGGCCGAGGGCGACGATCCGCTCGGCGGCGGTGTCGGCGAAGTCTCCTGCGTGCGCGACGATCGTGTCGAGAAGCTCGTGGACGCCGACGAAGTTGGCGCCGCGCACGTGCCAGTGCGCCTGCTTGCCATCGATCGTCAGTGCCTGGAGTCCGAGCACGACGGGGGAGAGGAACTGAGCCGCTGCAGCTGCCACTGTCGGGTCGCTGGCGGTGGTGGAAACGGTCTGTACCTTGCTCATCTTGACTCCTCCGGAGTTGTCTCTTCGTGCCTGATGATGACAACGCTACTCGTCTGAAAACATTCCGCAAGCAAGCGAAGGCTCGGCTTAGTGCCCCGGAATCATGCGGAAATCCGGCCTTGGGAGGATAGTCTCACCTCATGAGCATCGCAGCCGGAGCCTCTGTCCTCGCGCTCCCGGGGAAGACCCCGTCGGTACCCGAAGACGCGTTCGTCGCCGAGGGAGCGCGCATCGTCGGCGACGTCTCGCTGGCTGAAGGCGCGAGCGTCTGGTACAACGCCGTGCTCCGAGGCGACTCGGCATCCATCGTGATCGGTCGAGGCAGCAATGTGCAGGACAACGTCTCGGTCCACGTCGATGCGGCTCATCCCGTCACCATCGGTGACAAGGTGTCCATCGGTCACAACGCCGTGGTGCACGGATGCACGATCGGAGACGGCTCGCTCATCGGCATGGGGGCTGTCGTGCTCAGCGGCGCGGTCATCGGTGCGGGTTGCCTCATCGCCGGCGGAGCAGTCGTGCTCGGAGGAACCGAGGTGCCGGACGGCTCACTGGTGGCGGGGGTTCCTGCGAAGGTGCGTCGGTCCCTCAGCGACGACGAGCGTGCCGACCTGATCGCCAACGCCGACATCTATCTGGTGCACCTCGAGACGCACGTCGCCGCGACACCGATCTGACCGGTTCGGCCCGATAGGCTTGTCATCACGGGGCGGTGGCCAAGCTGGTTAAGGCAGTGGGCTCATAACCCAACGATCGCGGGTTCAAGTCCCGCCCGCCCTACTCCTGTTCGCTGAGCCGCCCACGCCATCTGTCGAGCGCGGTCGTCTCAGAGATGACGTCGCGAGGATGACGCCGGCAGCGATACCGCCGAGTCCGCCGAAGACCATGTCGCCGATCGTGTCCTGATACGTGACGAAGATCTCGTCGCTGAGGTAGGCCCAGCCCAGCCACTCGACCATCTCCCACATGGCGCTGAGTGCGAGGGCCAGGAGCGGTGCCAGGACGAGCGGAGTTCGCGGCCGGGCGCCGTGGTCGCGAGTCATCGTGACGACCTCCGCCCGCGTGAGGATCAGCGCAGCGACGATCGTCAGAATCCCCGTGCAGATCAGGTGCACGACCAGATCCCAGCCCGGGATCGTCCGGTACAGGTCGAATATGTTGCTCCACGCGGCCACGAGCACGGTCGCGCAGACCGCCAGATCGAACCACCCGCGCAGTCCCAGCACTCGAGGCAGCATCAGGGCCGGAAGAGCGAGTGCGGCGATGCCGGCGTCCGTCGGCGCGAGCCAGATCAGCGCCACGCCGACGCCGACGATCCCCAGAACGCGCAGAGAGTCTGCGGACCACTCCGCGAGGGACCGAGGCGGACGGAGGAAGTCTTCTTTCACTGTGTCCTCTTTCACTGTGTCTTCCCGTCCAGACGCAGCAGCGCCTGCACTGCCAGGTGATCCGAGGGTCTGATCCCATCGAAGACACCTGCGTTGATGCCGGCAGCACGCACCCGGACGTCTCGGCTGACGAGCATCCAGTCGACGCGCCGCCCTGTGAGCCGCGGTCGTCGATATCCGTTGAGCGTGCTCCACAGCGGTGTCAGCCGGTCTTCGGCAGCGCTCCAGGAGTCGGTGAGCTCCGCGCACGACAGAAGCGTGCGTACGGCGCGGGAGCGGGCACCGGCATTGAGATCACCCATCACGATCGTCGGAAGAGCACGCTTCCGGACCAGCGCGGAGATGGCCTCGGTCGATCGTCGTCGTGAACGAGAGGACAGGTGGTCGAGATGGGTGTTGACGACGAGGAACCGGATGCCCGTCGACGTGTCGGCGAACTCCGCCGTCACGAGAATGCGGGGGATGAGGTTGCCCCAGGATCGACTGCCCCGTTCGTCTGGGCGCGCTGAAAGGGCCTGCTGCTCCCATCCGCGAAGTTCCAGGCGTTCGGCGTCGTAGACGAGCGGGGTGCCCTCGCCCGTGCCTTCGCGGCCTCGTCCTCTGCCGATGAACCGGTGAGTGGGGCCGAGCGCTCGGGTGACGACCGTCATCGCGCCGGGAAGCACCTCTTGCAGCCCGAGGATCGTCGGACGCTCCGAGCGCAGCATCTCAGCGACTGCCGGGGCGCGCACACTCCAGCGGTCCTGCTTCGGACGCGCGAAGCCCTCCATGGCCCGGCGGATGTTGAACGACATCGCGTGCAGCTCCGGTGCGACCACAGGGCCGATCAGCGCGGGCACGGTCATCGTCGTGTCCGCCGTGCTGCGGGGCCGCGTAGGCGACGGCGGACCACCAGGCGTGCCCACCGCACAGGGGGGAAGTCGCGCGGCCAGTGCACGAGCACGCTGCGGAAGCCTCGCTGCACGCGCCGGCCGAACTGCCCTGCGGTGAACGGTCTCATCGACATCCCCATCGACTCGTCGGGGAGCCGAGCGATGCGGTGGTTCTCGCCGAGGTGGAAGGCGAGGTCGAGGTCATCGTGGATGTGTGCATCGCCGCGATGCACGTCCGCTCGCACCGCATGCCATGCTTCCCTGCGGAACGCGAGATTCGAGCCGAACAGCGGTCTATGACCGAGAGTCACGCTCAAGAGGCTCGTGTACGCGCCGAGATAGAGCCGAGCGAGCGGGACACGGAGCGCCACAGGGCCGTCGGTGAAGCGCGCACCTCCGGTGACGGCCCCGATGAGCTCGTCCTGCCCGAAGGCCGAGACGACCGCGGAGATCCAGTCGGCATCCGGTTCGCAGTCCGCGTCGAGTCTGAGGATCAGATCACCGCGTGCGGCATCGTATCCGGTGGACGCCGCAGCGGGGATGCCCGGCTCGATGCAGGTGAGCACGCGCGCGCCCGAGGCTCGAGCCACCGAGGCCGACGAATCGGACGAATCATTGTCGACCACGATGATCTCGTCCGCCGGCGACTCCTGGGCGTGCAGGGCCCGCAGACACCGTGCCAGCAGAGCTGCGTCGTCCTTGACAGGCACGACCACCGAGATGGTGGGGGAGTGGGCGGGCCCTATCCGTGACCGGACCGTGGCGGCACTGTCGACCACATGCCCTTCGCTGCGTTCCGTCATCGGCGCGATCATGTCATCGATCGACGGATAGAACGAGGGACTTGACACTGCGGAGCCCGCCCGACCCTCCGCGCCCGGATCAGCGAGCGTCTGCAGCCTGCAGGTCGGACGAAGGCTCGATCAGCTCCTCCACGAGCGTGATGCCGCCGCTCGAGTTGGCCGAATGGGCGAGATCCTCGATCCATCGACGGCTGAGCTCGGGCGCCTCGCTCTCGTCGAAGACGAACCTCAGGGGGATCGACGGATGCAGCCAGACCGTCGAGCGGCCTTCAGGGTCTCCGTCCGGGTGCTTCCAGGTCAGTGTGAAGCTCTCGTTGCGACGCAGCTTCGTCGCAACGACGACCTTGAGGTGCGCGAGTGCACGATCGTCGATATGGATCGGCTCGGAGGCGCCGTAGTAGAGAGAACCCATATCTCGGAATATATGCGCCGGGGGGCGAACCATCGCACCGGCCACCCTCGGCGCGCGAGGGGAGCGAACAATCTGTTCGCATAATGTCATCGGCGATGCGTCGCGGCCGTCACAGAGGGAAGCACACCGAAGCTGTCGCGATACGCGGCGGCGAATCGCGAAGGATGTGAGAAACCCCATCGGCGGGCCACCGCGGCGACGGTCGAGGGCGCCCCGGACTGCAGGTCGCGATGGGCGCCGTCCAGCCGCGCCCGTCGCAGCGACTCGGCCGGCGTCGTGTCGAGCGCTCGTCGGAAGGCGTACTGCAATCCCCGCGTCGAGATGTGCACGGCCGCGGCGACATCATCGACGGTGATCGGCCGGTGCGAGTTCTCGGCGATGAAATCGAGAGCACGGCGCACGGTCGCCGGAGCGGCTGTGGTCTGTGCCGGGCGATGGCGTTCGAGGCGGCTCGTCGTCGCGAACGCGGCGACCGTCGTGGCCGCCGCATGGCGCGCCAACTCGCTGCGCAGGAGTTCGAGATCGTCCGTGGTGTCACCGAGCGGTGCGGCGCTCTGCTCGAGATACGCGAACATGCGATCCCATGCCGCGGCCGCGTACGCGGAGCGAGGGGAGAGGTCCTCGACACGTATGGAGAGGTCGTCGTCACCGCTTATCCGCCGCGCGAGGCGCGACAGAGTGTCGCGGTCGAACACGAGCGCCGCCACTCGTGCCCCCGCGTCCCATCGTGCATGCACTCGGGGTCCGTCCGAGATCCACGGGCGGCTCGCATCGAGATCGCCCCGATCGGAGTACACCCGCGCATCCGGACCGTCCACCCGGCACACCAGAACCTGGTCGAGTGGTTCCGCGGTCGAACGCACCTCCGCTGCCAGGTCGTAGCGAACGAGGCTCACGCCGCCGAGATCCGCAGAGTGCCAATCGAAGTGGAAGCGCTCGGGGTCGACGTCGTGCAGGACCGCAGACGGGACGAACTGCTTCCAGGTGCTCTCGACGCGTGAGACGTCACTGGTTCGGAACCGCATCGCGAGGCTCCTCCCCTCGGGTGCGGTGTGCGCGCACAGGCCAGGTGCCGTCGAGGCGTTCCTCCGGCTCGAGACGGCCGATCCGGATGAAGTACTCCGTCAGGCTCGCCGCCTGAGAACGCGCCCACCCGATCTGGCGCGTATGCAGCTCTTCGAGCGTCTCGGGAAGCACGAACTGGCGCGCCAGGGCCTGCGCGACCCGGCCTGCGGCCACCGCGTCCGCGGCCGCCTCGTGGGCATCCTCGAGTCGCACCGCGTAGAGGGCGGCGACCACCTCGAGAGTGCGCTTGCCGGGGCGGTACCGGTCGTAGGCCTTGTCGATCACGAGAGGGTCGATGATCGGGGAGGGATCCTCCAGCGGTGCGATTCCGTGGCGATGCGCCTCGTGAGCCAGGAGGGAGAAGTCGTACGCCGCGTTGTACGCGACGATCGGAACCCCCTGTGAGAGCAGCGACCGCAGGGCAGCGGTCACTTCTCCGACCACCTCAGCGCCCGGACGCCCGTGCCGGCGGGCATGCTCGGTGGTGACTCCATGCACGGCCGTGGCCCCCTCGGGTATCGGCACTCCAGGATCAGACAGCCAGTCCCTCGCGGCGATCTCACGTCCGTCTGCGTCGAGCAGCCCCACATGCGCGGTGACGACGCGGTCTTTCTCCACGTCGATCCCCGTGGTCTCGAGGTCGAACACGCCTACACGAGTGATCCAGTGCGGGAGCGAGGGGGGCGGGGGCATGCTTTCACCGTAGATCCGGGCTCCGACATCCGGACGGAGGCACACGGAGAGCATGCATCCGCCGACTCTAGACTTGGTCCATGACCGCGCCCTCTCCCTATGCAGACCGCCTGAGCCGACTGCCGGTCGTGCGCCACGAGGTCGATGTTCGAGGTGGGACCACCGTGTTCTGGGAGTACGGACCCGCCGACGCTGACGTGACGATCGTCGCGGTGCACGGATTCCGAGGGGAGCACCACGGCCTCGAGCCGATCCTCGCGTTCCTTCCGGAGGTTCGCGTGATCTCTCCCGATCTCCCGGGATTCGGCGAGACGGCGCCAGTCGCCGGCCGTTCCTACGATCTCGACGAATACGTCGCGTGGCTGAAGGAGTTCGCGGCGACGGTGGCTCCCGGGGCGGTGATACTCGGGCACTCCTTCGGATCGATCGTCGCCTCTGCGGCGGTCGCAGCGGGTCTCGAGACCCCGCGGCTGATCCTGATCAACCCCATCGGAGCGCCCGCACTCGAGGGACCCAAGGGCATCATGACGCGTCTCGCGGTCCTGTACTACTCACTCGGAGCGCGCCTGCCCGAACGAGCGGGAACGGCGCTCCTGCGCAACCGCCTGATCGTCAGGGTCATGAGCATCACGATGGCCAAGACGTCGGACCCGCAGCTGCGGCGGTTCATCCACGACCAGCACGACACCTACTTCTCGCGGTTCGCCGACCGCGACGTCCTCCGGGATGCGTTCGTGACGAGCGTGTCGCATGACGTGAGCGAGTTCGCCTCCTCGATCTCGACGCCCACGCTTCTCATCGCCGCCCAGCGAGACGACATCACCCCCATCGAGGTCGAGCGACAGCTTGCGGAGCGCTTCGACGACGCCACTCTGGTCGAGATCGCCGAGGTCGGACACCTGATCCACTACGAGACGCCCGCCGAAGCCGCAGGTGCCGTTCGCCGATTCCTCAGGATTCCCGTCGCGCGAGGCCGATGAGGCCGGCGACACGGAACGGGATCACCTCGCCCATCGCGAGAGAGGTCTCGGTGCGCTCCACGCCTTCGATCGACAGGATGCGCGCGTCGGTGTCGAAGAGGTGTCTGGCGTCTCTGCACGCGACGCGCGCGAGCAGGTCGATCGACCCGCTGAGTCCATGCGCCTGCACGACTTCGGGGATGCGGGCCAGCTCGTTGATGATGCGGGGCAGCTCGGTCTGACGCACCCCGATGCTCACGAACGCCTGAAGCGGGAATCCGAGCACGTCTGTCGAGAACGATCGCTCGTACGACTGGAATATCCCGGTCTGCTCGAGTCTCGCCATCCGCGCCTGAATGGTGTTGCGGGACAGCCCGAGGTTCTCCGCGAGCGCGACGATCGTGACGCGGGGATCATCGGCGAGCGCGGCGAGCAGTTCGAGATCAATGCGGTCAAGTCCGGCCATAGTGCCAAACGATAGCAGGGTGGGGGATGCCCGGATTTGGCAACATGCTCAAGCCGATCGTGGTTGCTTGAGCGAGGTGATGAGCGGACGTACGCTCGACTCAACCGGCGATGAGGCCGGGGCCGAGCGTAGAACCCGTGACGACGGCCACGAATGAGGAGGACGATGATGTCACCGCAGATCACCCCGATCGTCGATACGGCGCAGGATCTCGAACTCGCCGAGCGCATCCTCTCACCGGAGGGCGAGCGGATCTCGAACCCGCTGCTCGACTCCTATGTCGATGACGTCGACGCAGCACAGCTGCGGGCGCTGCATCGCGACATGGTCATCCTCCGTCGTATCGACGCCGAGGGCGTCGCGCTCCAGCGTCAGGGGCAGCTCGGGCTCTGGGCTCCGTGCCAGGGACAGGAAGCGACCCAGATCGGCACAGCGAGGGCGCTCGCTCCTCAGGACTACGTCTTCCCGAGCTATCGGGAGACGGGGGTCATCTACGCGCGTGGCGCTGAGCCCGGCGACTTCGTCCGCATGTGGCGCGGCGAGGAGGGCGCGGGTCACGACCCTGCAGCACTCCGGGTCGCTCCGCTGCAGATCATCATCGGAGCGCAGACGCTCCATGCCGTCGGCTACGCGCTCGGCATCCGTCATGAAGGAGCGGACGAAGTCGCCGTCACCTACTTCGGCGACGGCGCCACGAGTCAGGGCGACGTCAACGAGGCGATGATCTTCGCCTCCTCCTATCAGGCACCGGTCGTCTTCGTCTGCCAGAACAACCACTGGGCGATCTCGGAGCCCGTGTCGGTGCAGTCGAAGTATCCGATCGCCGGGCGGGCGCCCGGCTTCGGCATCCCGAGCCTCCGGGTCGACGGCAACGATGTCCTCGCATGCGTGGCTGCGATGCGCTGGGCCCTTACACACGCCCGATCAGGAAAGGGCCCCGCCTACATCGAAGCCGTCACCTACCGGATGGGCCCGCACACGACAGCCGACGATCCGACTCGCTACCGCAGGGATGACGAGCTCGAGGCATGGCGTCGTCGCGACCCCATCGCTCGGCTGGAAACGCATCTGCGGTCGCTGGGCGAGCTGAGCGACGAGCAGATCGCCGACACTCAGAAGGCCGCCGACGTCGCGGCACGGGAGATGCGCGCCGAGTGCCTGAGCATGGTGACCCGCCCTCCGCTCGCCGTCTTCGACGGCGTCTACGCCGAGCCGCACGCCGGGCTCGATCGTCAGCGCGATGAGTACGCCGCGTACCTGGCATCCTTCGACGGGGAGGTGTGAAGATGGCTCAGATCACTCTCGGGAAGGCGCTCGGCGCGGGTCTCCGCCAGGCGATGCGCGACGACGACAAGGTCGTGCTGCTGGGCGAGGACATCGGCAGACTCGGCGGCGTCTTCCGCATCACGGACGGACTCCTCGACGAGTTCGGTGCGAAGCGCGTGATCGACACGCCTCTCGCAGAGTCCGGCATCGTCGGAATGGCTGTCGGATTGGCGTTCCGTGGCTATCGGCCGGTCGTCGAGATCCAGTTCGACGGCTTCGTGTACCCCGCGTTCGATCAGATCGTCGCCCAGGTCGCCAAGCTGCACTACCGCACGCAGGGTCGGGTACGGATGCCGATCACGATACGCATCCCCTGGGCCGGCGGGATCGGCGCGGCCGAGCATCACTCGGAATCGCCCGAGGCGTATTTCGTGCACACGGCAGGACTGCGCGTGATCGCCGTGTCGAATCCCGAGGATGCGTACCGGAGCCTGCGCCAGGCCATCGCGTCGGACGACCCGGTGATCTTCTTCGAGCCCAAGCGGCTCTACCACCACAAGGGCGAGGTCGACCTCGACGCACCGCTGGCGGATGCTGCGCCGATGGGACTCGCACGTGTCGTCCGAGCAGGTGACGATGCGACCCTCATCACCTACGGGGCGATGGTCACGACGGCGTTGCAGGCGGCCGAGGCTGCGGAGGACGAGGGCATCTCGCTGGAGGTCATCGATCTGCGTTCGCTGTCGCCCGTCGACTACGACACGGTCGCGACGTCGGTCCGCAAGACCGGGCGGGTCGTCGTGGCGCACGAGGCCTCACGCGAGGCAGGCATGGCCGCCGAGGTGATCGCGAGCGTCACGGAGCGATGCTTCGAATACCTCGAGTCTGCTCCACTGCGTGTGACCGGACACGATGTCCCCTATCCGCCGGCGAAGCTCGAGAAGTACCACCTGCCGGACCTCGACCGGCTGCTGGATGCTGTCGATCGCGTTCTCGACCGTCCGAACAGCCTGACGGGAGCAGACGCATGAACGCGGAGTTCCGACTGCCGGATCTCGGCGAGGGGCTGACAGAGGCGGAGGTCGTCCAGTGGCTCGTCGCACCCGGCGACACGGTGACGCTCAACCAGACTCTGGCGGAGGTCGAGACGGCCAAGGCGATCGTCGAGCTGCCGTCTCCCTACGAAGGCGTCGTCGCCGCCCTGCATGCCGAGGCGGGACAGACGATAGCGGTCGGTGCTCCGCTGATCGAGTTCGACGTGGAGGGAGCCGATGGCCCGTCCACCGCAGGCTCGAGCGGAGTCGATGGGCAGGAGAAGGCGCAGCCCAACCTGGTGGGCTACGGAGCCGCCCCTACGGCATCCGGGCGGCCCGCTCGGCGCGCCAGGCGTGCGGCCGGAGCCAGAGCGACGACCGACACGGCGGTGCTCGAGGCGGCACCGCATGACGCCTCGCCGACTGTGAGCGTCGAGGTCGTCATCGAACGGCCTCGGTCCACCCCTCCCGTGCGCGCGTATGCGAAGCGTCTCGGCGTCGACCTCGCCCTGGTCGCCGCGTCGGTCGGAGATCGCGTGATCACACGCGCCGACATCGACGACTACGTCTCCCGCACCGGGGTGACTGTCGAGCAGGCGGACCCCACGCCACGACGCACTGCTGTTCCGGACGACGCGACCGGGCTCCGGGAGCATTCGCGCGAGACGCGCATCCCCATTCGCGGAGTCCGCAAGCACACCGCCGCAGCGATGGTCGAGAGCGCCTTCACCGCTCCGCACGTCACGGTCTTCCACACCGTCGATGTGACAGCGACCATGGACCTTCTCGAGTCGCTGCGTGGCGACCGGTCGCTGTCCGAGCACCGGATCGGCCCACTCGCCGTCGTGGCGAAGGCGGTGTGTCTCGCGCTGACCCGCGCCCCCGGCTTGAACGCGCGGTGGGACGAATCCGCGGGAGAGATCGTGCAGTTCGGGTACGTCGATCTCGGAATCGCGGCCGCGACCGACCGCGGACTCATCGTGCCGCACATCCGTGACGCCGAGACCATGAGCCTCATCGAGCTCGCGGATGCCGTGAGGTCTCTCGCCGCCACGGCGCGTGAGGGCAGGACGTCTCCGGTGGAGCTGTCCGGCGGCACGTTCTCGATCTCGAACATCGGGGTGTTCGGCGTCGATGCAGGCACCCCGATCCTCCCGCCCGGGCAATCGGGGATCCTCGCGGTCGGCGCGGTCCGGCGTCTTCCGTGGGAGCACCGCGGCGAGATCGCCCTTCGCCACGTGATGACGCTCAGCCTCTCCTTCGATCACCGGATCGTCGACGGAGCGGAGGGCGCGAGGTTCCTCAAGGACGTCGCCGATGTGCTGGAGGAACCCGGCCGGGCGATGCTTCTCAGATAGTCGCTCGGAGCGCCGATTCCGCCATCGCGGCGAGCACTGCCGCGGTGGCGGAGTGGTGTCTGGCTGCTGCCCGCGTGCTGTGCGGAGTCGAGTTGATCAACCCGAAGCACGCCTGCACCCGCAGGCGGAGTTCGTCGGCATCGGCCTCGACGAGAGGGTGCAGCGTGTCGATCCAGAGCTCGATGTAGGCGCGTTGCAGGCGTCGGACTGCGGAGTGATCCTGCGATGAAAGGTGCACGACATCTCGATCGTGCACGCGGATCACGTCGGCGTTGCCGAGGGCGAATTCGACGTGGAAGGCGACGAGTGCGTGGATACGCTCTTCGGGCGTGGACCCGTCGGCCGCGACCCGGGTTCCTCCGGAGACGAGATCGTCGCTCACCTTGATCAGCACGGCGCCGAGCAGTGCCTGCTTTCCGGCGAAATGACGGTAGACCGCAGGGCCGGATACGCCCACGGCGGCGCCGATGTCCTCGAGGCTCACCCCGTTGTACCCGCTCTCGGCGAAGAGCCGGGCCGCCTCTCGGAGGATCGCGTCCGACCTCTCTGCCTTCGCGCGATCTCGCGCAGTCGGGGGGCTTGTCATCTCAGTTAATCCTCGCTAACCTGATGCGATCGGTTAGTGAACACTAACCGAGAAAGCATCCAGTGCGCCAGAGCGATGACGCCGGCGCCGTGTGGTCGAGGAGGACGTCACGATGCCCGCAACCCAGCAGGCCCTTGCCGCCGAGCTGCACGAACGACTGGCGGTCGCCTCCAGGGGCGGTCCCGAAGCGTCTCGTGAGAGGCACATCGCTCGGGGCAAGCTGCTTCCGCGAGACCGGGTGACCAGGCTCCTCGACGAGGGCAGTCCCTTCGTCGAGATCGCCCCTCTGGCCGCAGACGGGCTGTACGGGGGAGACGCGCCGGCCGCCGGAGTGATCGCCGGTATCGGCCTCGTGCACGGACGCCACGTGATGGTCGTCTGCAACGATGCCACCGTGAAAGGGGGAACCTACTACCCGCTCACGGTCAAGAAGCACCTGCGCGCGCAGGAGATCGCGCTCGAGAACAGACTGCCCTGCCTGTACCTCGTCGATTCGGGCGGAGCATTCCTTCCCAAGCAGGACGAGGTGTTCCCAGACCGGGAGCACTTCGGTCGCATCTTCTTCAACCAGGCGCGGATGTCGGCGGAGGGCATCCCGCAGCTCGCGGCGGTGCTGGGATCCTGCACGGCAGGCGGCGCCTACGTCCCCGCGATGAGCGATGAGACCGTGATCGTCCGGGACCAGGGCACGATCTTCCTCGGTGGCCCGCCGCTCGTCAAGGCGGCGATCGGCGAGGTCGTCTCCGCGGAAGAGCTCGGCGGCGGTGAACTGCACGCCCGTCGCAGCGGTGTGGTCGACCACCTGGCCGAAGATGACGAGCACGCACTGGAGATCCTGCGTGACATCGTGGCCACTCTGCCGGCGCCCCTCCAGCCGGTGTGGGAGGTGCACGACACTCGTGAGCCCGCGGAGTCCGGATCGCTCTACGACGTCGTCCCCGTCGACGTCAACGCCGCATACGACGTGCACGAGGTCATCGCGAGGTTGATCGACGGCGACACGTTCCGGGAGTTCAAGGCGGAGTACGGCACGACCCTCGTCACCGGGTTCGCGCGACTGCACGGGCATCCGGTCGGGATCGTGGCGAACAACGGCGTGCTGTTCAGCGAGTCCGCTCTGAAGGGCGCGCACTTCATCGAGCTGTGCGACCAGCGCGGCATCCCCTTGGTCTTCCTGCAGAACATCTCGGGGTTCATGGTCGGGGCGGACGCAGAGGCGGGGGGCATCGCGAAGGACGGAGCCAAGATGGTCACCGCCGTTGCCAGCACGCGCGTGCCGAAGCTCACCGTGATCATCGGCGGATCCTTCGGCGCAGGCAACTACTCGATGTGCGGACGGGCCTACTCGCCGAGATTCCTGTGGACGTGGCCGGCCAGCCGCATCTCGGTGATGGGCGGCGCCCAGGCGGCCTCCGTGCTCGGGACGGTCAAGGACGACCAGCTCGCAGCACGCGGGCAGGCCTGGAGCTCGGAGGAGCGGGCGGCCTTCGAGCAGCCCATCCGTGAGCAGTACGAGACCCAGGGCGAACCGTATTACGCCACTGCCCGCCTGTGGGACGACGGCATCATCGATCCGGCCCAGACTCGCGACCTGCTGGGGCTCGCCCTCGACGTGGTCGCCCGAACCCCCCTTCCCGAGCCGCACTTCGGCCTCTTCAGGATGTGACCGCGATGACGACCCCCTCTGCCTCCCGCGAATTCGACACGGTGCTCGTCGCCAACAGGGGCGAGATCGCACGCCGCATCATCCGCACGCTGCAGACCATGGGCATCCGCAGCGTCGCCGTCTACAGCGATGCGGATGCCGATGCACCCCATGTGCGCGAGGCCGACGACGCCGTGCGGATCGGTCCGGCGCCGGTCGCCGAGTCCTACCTCGACATCGACGCCGTCATCGCGGCCGCGCGTGCGACCGGGGCGCAGGCCATCCACCCCGGGTACGGCTTCCTCTCCGAGAGCGTCGGGCTGGCGGAAGCATGTGCCGAGAGCGGTGTCGTCTTCATCGGGCCGCCGATCGACGCGCTCCAGATCATGGGCGACAAGGCCAAGGCCCGCGATCACGTCGTCCGATCAGGAGTCCCCGTGGTGCCCGGGTTCGACGCGAGAGGACTGTCGGACGCGGAGATCGCCGAGGAGGCGGACGCTGTCGGCTACCCCCTGCTCGTGAAGCCGAGCGCGGGGGGTGGCGGCAAGGGGATGGAGGTCGTCGAGACGCCGGCCGGACTGAGCGCCGCCCTGGCCTCTGCGCGCCGCGTTGCGCTATCGGCATTCGGTGACGACTCGTTGATCCTGGAGAGGCTCATCCGGCGGCCACGACATATCGAGGTGCAGGTCTTCGGCGACACGCACGGCACGGTGATCGCCCTCGGCGAGCGCGAGTGCACGCTCCAGCGCCGCCACCAGAAGGTCATCGAAGAGGCTCCGTCTGCAGGCATCCCTGAAACGACAAGGGACCGTCTTCTCGAGGCCGCGACCCAGGCCGCGGCGAGTGTCTCGTACGTCGGCGCCGGCACGGTGGAGTTCCTCATCGATGCAGATGCTCCCGACCAGGTCTTCTTCATCGAGATGAACACCCGCCTGCAGGTCGAGCACCCCGTCACGGAGGAGGTGACCGGACTCGACCTCGTCGCCCTCCAGATCGCTGTCGCCGCAGGAGGACGCCTCGACTCTGCACCCACGGTGCGCGGGCACGCAGTCGAGGCGCGCGTGTACGCCGAGTCGCCCGAGCGCGGGTTCCTTCCGTCGACCGGCCGCATTCTGCTCTTCGACCCCCCTCAGGGGGTGAGAGTCGATGCGGCGGTCGAGACCGGCAGCGAGGTGACCGGCTTCTACGACCCGATGATCGCCAAGGTCATCGCTTTCGCGGATGACCGGAGCACTGCCCTCCGCCGCCTCGACGAGGCCCTGGGCAGAACCGTCGTGCTGGGCGTGGACACGAACATCGCCTTCCTCCGGTTGCTCTGCCGCGATGAGCGGGTGAGGGCCGGAGACCTCGACACCGGACTCATCGAGACGCTTCTGCCGCTCGACGACGAGCCGCCGTCGCCGACGATGCTGAAGGCGGCGAGTCGCGCTGTGTCTCACGTCGATGACTCCCTCGGCGAAGCCAGGAGGGCTCGACGAGCGGGCCGGGTGTGGGAGTCTCTCACCAGGCACGACCGACGCGAAGTGTGGTTCCTCACCGACCGGGGCGAGGTGATCTGTGCCCCTGGGACCGACGGTCCTCGATCCCGCGCGGCTGTCGCGACGGACGTCGACGGCGGTGTCTGGGTGAGCGAGGACGGACGCACGGTGCACTTGCGGCCGCTGGATCGCCGGGCCCGCATGCTGCACCGCCTGCAGGCGCGGGAACAGCGCGAGACCGAGAGCGGGCCGGAGGCGCGGGCCCCGATGCCGGGAAGCGTCGTCGCCGTGCACGTCCGAGACGGCGACGTGGTGACCGCCGGCACCCCTCTCATCTCGATCGAGGCGATGAAGATGGAGCATCCGGTGCTGGCACCGCACGACGGGACGGTGCACCTGACGGTCGCCGTCGGCGATCAGGTACGACGCGATCAACAGGTCGCGCACATGACGACAGAGGAGAACTGAGCATGTTCGAGCTGACCGATGAGGAACGCGAGCTCGCCGCGATGGTGCGTGACTTCGCCGAGACGGTCGTCGCACCGCAGTCCTACGAAGCGGACCGCACGCACACCCTCTCGATGGACGTCGTGGCGCAGATGGGTGATCTCGGGCTGTTCGGTCTGCCGTTCCCCGAGGAGTACGGCGGCCAGGGGGGCGACTACATGGCCCTGGGCATCGCGATCGAGGCCCTCGGACGCGTCGATCAGTCCATCGCCATCACGCTCGAGGCCGGAGTCAGCCTCGGGGCGATGCCCGTGTTCCGGTTCGGCACGGAAGAGCAGAAGCAGGAGTACCTGCCCGACCTGCTCGCCGGCCGCGCCCTCGCGGGCTTCGGTCTCACAGAGCCGGAGGCGGGCAGCGACGCCGGAGCGACCCGCACGACCGCTCGCCTCGACGGGGACGACTGGGTCATCGACGGCTCGAAGCAGTTCATCACGAACTCAGGGACGCCGATCACCCGCTTCGTCACCGTGACGGCCGTCACCGGAAACGAAGGCGGACGCAAGCAGATCTCGACCATCATCGTCCCCAACGGCACCCCTGGATTCACCGTGGAGGCCCCGTACGACAAGGTCGGATGGAACGCGTCCGACACGCATCCGCTCAGCTTCGCCGGTGCACGCGTGCCCGCGGGCAACCTGCTGGGGGAGCAGGGCAGCGGCTTCGGCAACTTCCTCAGCATCCTCGACGAGGGACGCATCGCGATCGCCGCGCTCTCGACCGGTGCGGCGGAAGGATGTCTCGAAGCCGCCGTCGATTATGCGAAGAGTCGCACGATCTTCGGCAGCGCCCTCAGCACGCGACAGAACGCGCAGTTCACCCTCGCGCGCATGCGCGCCCGAGTGCACACCGCGCGACTCGCCTGGCACCACGCTGCGCGTCTGCGCGACGCGGGACGACCGTTCGCCGAGCAGGCCGCGATCGCGAAGCTCGTCGCTGGAGAAGCGGCCATGGACAACGCGAGGGATGCGACGCAGATCTTCGGCGGGAACGGCTTCATGAACGAGTTCCCGGTGGCCCGTCACTACCGCGACTCGAAGATCCTCGAGATCGGTGAAGGCACCACGGAGGTGCAGCTGCTCGTGATCGCGCGGGCGCTGGGACTCGCCGGGTAGCGTGGCAGGCATGACCGTGCATGACATCGTCCAGCGGGGACTCTTCTTCGAGGAGTTCGTCACAGACGCGCGCTACCTGCATCGTCCTGGACGCACCGCGACCGAGGCCGACAACGTCCTCTTCACGACGCTCACCATGAACACCCAGGCGCTCCACCTGGATGCGGCCTTCGCCGATGCGCAGCGCCCCTTCGGTGCGCGTCTGATCAACTCGATGTGGACGCTCTCGACGATGGTCGGGGCATCTGTGGCGCAGTTGACCCAGGGCACGCTGGTGGCTCAGCTCGGATTCGGGGAGATCGCGTTCCCTCACCCGCTGTTCGCCGGCGACACGCTGTACACCGAGAGCATCGTCGTCGAGAAGAGGCTCTCGACATCACGCCCGGGTCAGGGAATCGTGACCATCGCCCATACCGGACGCAACCAGGACGCCACAGTCGTCGCGACGGCGACCCGCACCGTCCTCGTCCATTGCCTGCCGGAGGGGGGACGATGACCTTCAGCCTGGGACCCGCGCTGCTCTTCTGTCCTGCCGACCGACCCGAGCGATTCCGCGGAGCCCTCGAGAAGGCGGATGCGGTCATCATCGACCTCGAGGATGCCGTGCTGCCAGAGGCGAAGGCCGGCGCCCGGCAGAATCTCATCGAGGCCGACCTCGACCCCGATCGGGTGATCGTCCGCGTCAACGCGCCGGATTCCGCCGCCTTCACCGCCGATCTCGCGACCCTCGCCCAGACCGATTTCCGCACCGTCATGGTCGCGAAGACGGAGAGCGCGGAGAGTCTCTCCGCCTTCGACCAGAGCTTCTCGCTGGTCGCCCTGTGCGAAACGGCGAGGGGCGTTCACGCCGCAGATCGAATCGCCGCCCACCCTCAGGTCGTCGCGATGATGTGGGGCGCGGAGGACCTGGTCGCCTCCCTCGGCGGCACGTCGAGTCGCACGGCGACGGGCGGCTATCGCGACGTCGCCCGCTATGCGCGCTCACGGGTGCTCCTCGAGGCCGGAGCCCAGGGCAAGGGAGCCATCGACGCGGTGCACGTCGACATCGAGGACGTCTCCGGTCTCGAATCAGAGGCGGTCGATGCGGCCGCTTCGGGGTTCGTCGCCACCGCGTGCATCCACCCGAGTCAGGTGGCGGTGATCCGCGCCGCGTACGCACCGGATGAAGCCAGCGTCGAGTGGGCCCGCGGAGTGCTCGAAGCCGCCGGGCGCGAACGAGGCGTCTTCCGCTTCAGAGGACGCATGATCGACGAGCCCGTGCTGAGGCACGCGCGATCGGTGCTCAGCCGCGTCCGCTGATCAGACGTGCTGCACGGGTTCCCGGGTCAGACGAGCATGCCCTGGTCGATCAGGCGCAGCGAGCCGGGGGAGGCCTCGAAACGGTGGACCGAGCCGTTCGCGAGGACCTCGCCGACGCGCGGCAGCGTGCCACCGGAGACATGGTCGATCAGCGACCGGATCACGCCTCCGTGCGTCACGACGATGACGGACTCCGCCACCGGTGCGGAACGACGCCGAGCGTCACGAGCGATCGTGTCGAGTGCGATGAGCGCTCTCTCTGCGACCCCCTCCAATGTCTCCGCCCCGGGGACCGGAGACAGCCAGTCGCCGTACTTCTCGATGTAGTCCGACACGAGCATGCCCTCGCCCTCGCCGAACTCGCGCTCGCGCATGTCCGGCACCAGCACCGGTGAGCCGAGGCCGAGACTCCCGGAGATGATCTCGGCCGTCTCCCGCGCGCGTTTCAGCGGGCTGGCGTAGATCGAATGGTGCGTGGTGCCCTCGAGGAGACCTGCGGCGGTCCGTGCATCCTCGCGGCCCTTCTCGTTCAGCGGGATGTCGGTGGAGCCCTGGATCCGGCGTGCCAGGTTCCAGTCCGTCTGGCCATGGCGGATGAGCGTGAGCAGAGTCATTCGAGGAGCTCCTGGATCGCGGGGAGCACATCGCTGGTGCCTGCGGCGATGGTGGCATCGGCCCAGACGTCCGCGCGCGTGGGCTCACGGTTGATGATGACGAGCGGGATGCTGCGTCGTCGTGCGCGTTCGACGAGCCGCACGCCGGAGTTGACGACGAGAGACGAGCCGGCGACGATCAGAGCGTCGCTGGCACGGAGCAGGGACTCGGCAGCCTTGAAGCGGTCTTGCGGGACATACTCGCCGAAGAACACGACGTCAGGCTTCAGCATCCCTTCGCAGACAGTGCACACGGGGACGACGAAGCCGTCGGTGCTCTCCGGGAGCACATCGCCGTCGGGGTTCAATGCCACGTTCTCGGGGACGGTGATCCAGGGGTTGCGCTCTTCGATCTGCACCGCGACGTCGCGGCGATCGAACACCTGACCGCATTTCAGGCAGAGGACCCTGCGCATCGTTCCGTGCACTTCGATCACATGAGAGCTGCCTGCACGCAGATGCAGGCCGTCGACGTTCTGGGTGATGACGCCGCTGACGTGACCCGACGACTCCATGTCGGCGAGCGACAGATGACCCGGATTCGGCTCGGCCCGAGCGAACGCCCGCCACCCGAGATGGCCGCCGACCCAGTAGCGGCGCCGTGCAGCCTCGTCGGCGAGGTACCGCTGGATCGTCATCGGATCGGACCGGTTGCGGGATCCTTCGCCGCGGTAGGCGGGGATTCCCGAGTCCGTGGAGATGCCGGCGCCCGTGAGCAGTGCGATCTTGCGACCACGCAGGAGTTCAGCGGTGCGAGCGATGGTGGCCGACAGTTCGACCGGACTCGATGCGCTCACAGGACCTCCCTGTGCGAGTCTACGACGTGCGCAGCGTGGTCGACGCGTCGCGGCTGACCGCGGAGCCGGTGGACCAAGCGATGGCAGACTGGGCCGCGTGGAACTGCTGCGCGTGACCGATCCGGACGACCGACGACTCGACGACTACCGCGGGCTCACCGACACCGCGCTCCGGACCGTGAGAGAACCGGCGGGTGGGCTCTACATCGCCGAATCGACGAAGGTGATCGCTCGGGCGGTCGGGGCGGGTCATCGTCCGCGTTCCGTGCTGGTGCAGGAGCGCCGGCTGGACGACATCCGGGCGATCGTCGGCGACCTCGACGTGCCGGTGTACGTCGTCCCCGACGAGGTGGCTGAATCGGTGACCGGTTTCGCCGTTCACCGGGGCACGATCGCGTCGATGCATCGCCCCGTGCTCCCGACCGTGCGCGAGGTCCTCGACGCCGCGAACCTCGTGCTGATCCTCGAGAACGTCGGCGATCACACCAACGTCGGTGCGGCGTTCCGTGCGGCCGCGGGCCTCGGGGCGGACGCGGTGCTGGTGTCGCCCGGGGGAGCGGACCCGCTGTACCGACGCAGCGTGCGCGTGAGCATGGGCACGGTGTTCCAGGTGCCATGGACTCGCATCACGGATTGGGAGTCGGCCGTGGCGGACCTCCACGCGGCGCGGTTCGACATCGCAGCTCTCGCTCTCAGCGATGACGCCGTGACGCTCGATGCCTATGTCGCGAGCCGGCCCGAGCGAGTCGCCATCGTCATGGGGTCGGAGGGCGACGGGCTCTCCCGCACGGTCCTCGACCACGCCGACACGGTCGTGACGATTCCGATGTCCGGTGGCGTGGATTCCTTGAACGTCGCGTCTGCCGCCGCAGTGGCGCTGTGGGCGCTCACCTCGCCCTGACCGCTGGCCGTCGTCAGTCTGACTTCGGGAGGATGATCGGGGAGGGCTCGGGGCGCTTGGCCACGATGTGATCGCCGGATGACTGGTGGCGCAGACGACGCAGGACCCAGGGCACGAGATGCTCTCGTGCCCAGCCGAAGTCCTCGGTGCGGGCCTCGCGCCAGGTGCGGAGCGGGATCGTCTCGGGCTGCATGGCCTCGAGGTCGTTGGGCACGTTGAGCGCGCGCAGAACCATGCGGGCGACCTCGTGGTGGCCCAGCGAGTTGTAGTGCAGGCGGTCGTCGTCGAAGAACCGCATGTCCTGCACGACCTTGAGCGCCCACTGATCGGCGACGATGCAGTCGTGTCGCTCGGCGATCGCGCGCACGTTCTCGTTGTATATGGCGACCTTGCCGCGGAAAGCCCGGAAGACCGGGGTGAAGGCCGTGTCGACTCCGGTGAAGAGCAGAATCGCGGCGCCCGTCGACGACAGACGCGCGACGGCGTCCTCGAGCTGGGCGGCGATCGCGTCGGGGTCGGTTCCCGGTCGGATCACATCGTTGCCCCCGGCGCAGATCGAGATGAGGTCAGGATGCAGCGCCACGGCGGGCTCGATCTGATCGCGCACGATCTGGGAGATCAGCTTGCCCCGCACGGCGAGGTTCGCATAGGCGAAGTCGTCGACCTGGCGCGAGAGCACCTCGGCGACACGGTCTGCCCAGCCACGGTGGCTGCCCGGCTGCGACGGGTCCGGGTCGCCGATGCCCTCGGTGAACGAGTCGCCGATCGCGACGAATCTCCGCCAGGGATGGGGATTCTCGTTGTCGAGCTCCGGGGTTCGGATCGAATCCTGATCTGTCATCCAGCTCTCCTTCACGACGAGCGCAGCCGTGCGGTGGAGGCCGCGCAGTGACCGAGCCTACCCGGGTACGAGCGTCCGGGCGAGACGCGCGCGGCGGAACTCGTGAGCGTGCCGAGTGTCGGCGGCAGCGATTATCGTTGTCTCGATGCTCTCTCCGTCCTTTCCTCAGCGTGCCCCTTGGGGAACCGCGAACAAGCTGCGCGCCTGGCAACAGGAAGCGCTGGAGCAGTACTTCCAGGCAGATCAGCGAGACTTCCTCGTGGCGGCGACACCGGGTGCAGGGAAAACCACGTTCGCCCTCACGCTCGCGGTCGAGCTCATGCGCATGGGCGAGGTCAACCGCATCATCGTGGTCGCCCCGACCGAGCATCTGAAGACGCAGTGGGCCGATGCCGCCGCTCGCGTGCACATCCGTCTCGACCCCCGGTTCCGCAACAGTCATTGGGCGCCCGCACGGCATTACCACGGCGCTGTGGTCACCTACGCGCAGGTGGCGGCGAAGTCGTCGGTCCACCGTCATCTGACCGAAGACGCGAAGACGCTCGTCGTGCTCGACGAGGTGCATCACGGCGGCGACGCTCTCAGCTGGGGCGACGCGATCCGCGACGCCTACGGACCGGCGAAGCGCCGACTGCTGCTCTCCGGCACCCCGTTCCGCAGCGACACCGCACCGATCCCGTTCGTCGAGTACCACCCTGACGAGTCCGGCGCGCGCATCTCCCGCACCGACTACAACTACGGCTACGGCCGGGCGCTGGCAGACGGCGTAGTCAGGCCCGTGCTCTTCCACATGTACGCGGGCAAGATGCGGTGGCGCACGAGCAGCGGCGACGAGCTCGAGACACATCTCGGTCAGGACAACACGAAAGACGTCACGTCGCAGGCATGGCGCACCGCCCTCGACCCCGAGGGCGAGTGGATGCCTGCCGTGCTCTCGGCTGCGGATCGTCGTCTGACCGAGATCAGGCACCACGTGCCCGATGCCGGAGGGCTGGTGCTCGCGACCGACCAGACGGTGGCACGCGCCTACGCCAAGATCCTGCACAGCATCACGGGACAGCAGCCGACGATCGTCCTGTCCGACGACGCGACAGCCTCGGAGCGGATCGAGAAGTTCAGCAACAGCGAGGATCGCTGGATGGTCGCGGTGCGCATGGTGTCGGAAGGCGTCGATGTGCCCCGACTCGCCGTCGGGGTCTACGCGACGTCGTCGTCGACGCCGCTCTTCTTCGCCCAGGCGATCGGTCGCTTCGTGCGGGCGCGTCGACGGGGTGAGGCGGCGAGTGTCTTCCTTCCGCAGGTTCCGGTGCTCATGGGACTCGCGAACGAGATGGACAAGCAGCGCGACCACGCTCTCGATCGTCAGTCGAAGGACGACGACGGGCTCGAGGACTCGCTGCTCGAGTCGGCGAACCGCGAAGACGACGCCTCGGATGCGTTGACACAGGAGTTCAGCTATCAGGCGCTCTCGTCTGTTGCGCACTTCGACCGGGTCGTGTTCGAGGGACAGGAGTTCGGCCAGCTCGCCGAGCCGGGCACTCCCGAGGAGGAGGAGTTCATCGGGTTCCCCGGTCTTCTCGAGCCGGAGCACGTGCACGAGCTGCTGATGCAACGCCAGGCACGTCAGACTCGCCTGCGAGAGACACGGGAGGCCGAGGCGGGGCCGACCGAGACGACCACGCTCCCGGCGCCGCTGCACCGCACGCTTCGCGAGCAGCGCCAGCTGCTGAACAGCCTCGTCGGCCTGTACGCCCGACAGAAGGGCGAGCCACACGGGGCCGTGCACGCGGAGCTGCGCCGGATCTGCGGCGGGCCTGCTGTCGCGCAGGCGACCGTCACGCAGCTGCAGTCGCGCATCGACGTGCTCCGCAAGCGCGTCCGATCCTGAATCGCGCCTTCGGTTCGGAGGCCCGAAAAGCTGGCAATCCTGCTCCCAGTGCCGCCGAGAGAGTGGCTCGAAGCTAGCGTTGAACGGTTGCCCCGTTCCCGGGGATCGTCGATCAGGAGACTTCATGACAGCCCCCGCTGCCGCCGAGCCGACCGCCGCAGACCGTCGCCGCTGGGCTCGCTACCTGGTGGAAGAACGCGCCGAAGGGCTCGTCTACCAGAAGCTCGCGAACCGTCGCACGGGCGAGGAGCGCGAGATCCTGCTCAGCCTCGCCGACGCCGAGCGTCGCCACGAGCAGCACTGGCTCGATCTGCTGGGCGCCGAACCGGCGCGACTGCCGCGAGCCGGCATCCGGTCTCGACTGCTGGGCTGGATGGCCGGGCGGTTCGGATCCATCTTCGTCCTCGCACTCGCGCAGAGCGCCGAGGACAGATCTCCGTACGATTCCGAGCAGTACGCGACTCCTGCCATGCGCGCAGACGAGAAGGTGCACTCCGAAGTCGTCCGCGGTCTCGCCGCTCGTGGAAGGCGCCGTCTGTCCGGGTCGTTCCGTGCTGCCGTCTTCGGAGCGAACGACGGCCTGGTGAGCAACCTCGCACTCGTGCTCGGCATCGGCGCCACGGGTGTCAGCTCCGCCTTCGTCCTGTTCAGCGGGATCGCGGGTCTGCTCGCCGGGGCTCTGTCGATGGGCGCGGGGGAGTTCGTCTCCGTGCGCTCCCAACGCGAGCTGCTGGCGTCCACGGAAGCCAACGAGGATGCCGCGGCATCCGCCGCCGATCTCGACATCGACGAGAACGAACTCGCTCTGGTCTACCGCGCGCGCGGAATCGGCCAGCAGGAGGCGCTCGAGCGCGCACGGCGGATAGTGGACGCCGCACGTGCCGGCGTCGAGCGCACGACGACCGGGCCGATCCACCTCCACGCCGGAGACGACCACGAGATCGTCGGCAGCGACTGGACGGCGGCCATCTCGAGCTTCCTGCTCTTCGCGTCCGGCGCGATCATCCCTGTGCTCCCGTGGATCTTCGGACTCGAGGGGACAACTGCGGTGGTCGTCGCGCTCGTGCTGGTGGGGGTCGCTCTGCTGTCGACCGGAGCGATGGTCGGCATCCTGTCGGGGGGACCGCCCCTGCGTCGCGCGCTGCGGCAGCTGGCGATCGGCTTCGGCGCTGCGGCCGTCACGTACGTGCTCGGGCTGGTGTTCGGCGTGAGCGCGCTCTGACGCGCGCTCCGGCCCGTGGGCAGGGCTCGGGGAATTCACCTCGGGTCCTGCCGGACGACACGTCGACGCCGAAGGTACGAAGAAGGCCTCGGATATCGTATGGATATCCGAGGCCTGTCTGTGCGCGGAGGGGGACTTGAACCCCCACGCCCTTACGGGCACTACGACCTCAACGTAGCGCGTCTACCATTCCGCCACCCGCGCAGGTGCTGGATGTTCGTTGCCGAACGAAGATTTACATTAGCACGAGCTTCGAGGCACTCAGAAACCGGCGGTGACGCCCGGGCGCGCCACGACGTTTCGATAGCCTGGACCTCATGACTGACGTGGCTCTCCCCGAGGTGGTTCGCATCGCGAGCGACCTGATCCGATTCGACACCTCGAACTTCGGCGGAGGCAACGCGAAGGGTGAGCGTGAGGCAGCCGAATATGTCGGCGCCTATCTGCAGGACCTGGGTCTGGATGTCGAATACTACGAGCCGATCCCGCGGCGCACGAACGTGATGGCGCGCGTGCCGGGGCGCGATCGGAGCAAGCCGGCTCTCGTCGTGCACGGACACCTCGACGTCGTCCCGGCGATGGCCGAGGACTGGAGCGTCGACCCGTTCGCGGGCATCGTGAAGGACGGCATGCTCTGGGGGCGTGGAGCGGTCGACATGAAGAACATGAACGCGATGATCCTCACGGCCGTCGCAGACCTCCTGCGTGCGGGGGAGCAGCCGGAGCGCGATCTGGTGCTCGCCTTCTTCGCCGACGAGGAGAACGGCGGCGTCGAGGGCTCGGCGCTCGTCGTCCAGAACCACCCGGAGTGGTTCGCGGGAGCGACCGAGGCCATCAGCGAGGTGGGAGGCTATTCGATCACGGTCGACGATCGCCGCGCCTACCTGCTGCAGGTGGGGGAGAAGGCGCTCATCTGGATCCGCCTCGTCGCGCGGGGGCGTGCCGGCCACGGAAGCCGACTGCACGACGACAACGCCGTCACGAAGCTCGCAGAAGCTGTGGCGGCCCTCGGGCGCACTCGGTGGCCCCTTCGTCTCACTCCCACCACGGAGGCGCTGTTGCAGGGCCTGAGCGCCCTCACAGGCCGCTCCATCGACGACCCGGACGCCCTTGCTGCCGCCGCCGGCCCCGCTGAGGCGTTCCTCCGCTCATCGTTCCGCACGACGACGAACCCCACGGCGCTCACCGCGGGGTACAAGCACAATGTGATCCCCGAACGAGCCGAAGCGCTGATCGACGTGCGGGTGATCCCGGGAACCGAGGACGAGGTGCTCGCCGAGCTGCAGCAGATCGTCGGCGATGACATCGAGATCCAGACCGTCGTTCGCGACATCGGCATGGAGACGCCGTTCGAGGGCGAACTCGTCGAGGCGATGGTGGCGAGTCTGGGGCGGCACGACCCGGGAGTGCCGGTCATCCCGTATCTGCTCGGCGCCGGAACCGACAACAAGGCGCTGGCCTATCTGGGGATCACCGGGTACGGATTCGCGCCACTCCGCCTCCCTGCCGACCTCGACTTCACGGGGATGTTCCACGGTGTCGATGAGCGAGTGCCCGTAGAATCGCTTGTCTTCGGTCAGCGGGTGCTGGCCGATCTGCTGCGCACGTATTGAGCTCTCTGCTCCACGTCCGCGCACCACGAATCAGAAAGCTCCTCCATGCACTTGTTCGAAGCGCTCATCCTTGGCATCGTCCAGGGACTCACCGAGTTCCTCCCGATCTCCTCCAGCGCCCATCTGCGCATCCTCGGCACGTTCCTGCCGTCCGGCGAGGACCCTGGTGCCGCGTTCACCGCGATCACGCAGATCGGCACGGAGGCGGCGGTCGTGGTGTTCTTCTGGCGCGACATCGTCCGCATCATCGCGCAGTGGTTCCGCTCGCTGACGGGCAGAGTGCCGCGCAGCGATCCGGATGCCCGGATGGGCTGGATGATCATCATCGGCAGCATCCCGATCGTGGTGCTCGGTCTGCTCTTCCAGGATCAGATCGAGACCGTCTTCCGGTCGCTCTGGATCGTCGCGATCATGCTGATCGTGTTCGGCATCCTGCTCGGCGTCGCCGACCATGTGGGCGCGAAGCGACGCAAGCTCGATCAGCTCACGTATCCGCATGGCATCGCATACGGCTTCGCGCAGGCGCTCGCGCTGATCCCGGGTGTGTCGCGCTCAGGCGGGACGATCACGATGGGACTGTTCCTCGGTTATGAGCGCGCGGCAGCCGCGCGTTACGCGTTCCTCCTGGCGATCCCCGCGGTGTTCGGCAGTGGCTTCTACCAGCTGTTCAAGAGCTGGGACGAGCCTTCGTTCTTCTCGTTCGGCGACACGCTCGCAGCGACCGGCATCGCGTTCGTCGTGGCACTGGGCGTGATCGCGTTCTTCATGAACTACATCTCGAAGCGCAGTTTCCTGCCGTTCGTGATCTACCGCATCCTGTTGGGCACGGTGCTCCTGGTCCTTCTCGGCACCGGCGTCATCGCAGCATAGCCGCGGCACCGGAGACCTCCTGGCTCAGCGCTTGTGGTCTCCGGGGCCGTCGCCTCTGCGCTTCAGATAGCGCTCGAAGGCCTGAGCGATCGCATCGCCGGACGCATCGGGGGAGTCCCACGTGTCGCGGGTCTGCTCGAGCTGGCGGATGTACTCCGTCATGTCCTCGTCATCGGCGGCGGCGGCGTCGATCGACGCCTCCCACGCGGCGGCCTCGGTGCGAAGGTGATCGCGCGGGACGTCGACGCCGGTCAGCTCCTCGAGCCTGTCCAGAAGAGCGAGGGTGACCTTCGGTGACGGAGTGGCGGAGGCGACGTAGTGCGGCACGCTGGCCCACAGGCTCGCGGTCGGGATGCCGGCGCTCTCGGCGAAGTGCTCGAACACGCTGAGGATGCCGACGGGGCCCTCATAGAGAGACCGCTCGAGGCCATGCGCTGCGCGGACCTGCTCGTTCTGGCTCGAGGCGAAGATCGAGATCGGTCGCGTGTGGGGCACATCCGAGAGCATCGCGCCGAGGGTCACGAACCCGGTGATGTCGTCGCGAAGAGCGACGTCGATGAACTCCGCAGCGAACGACTGCCAGGTGCGCGCGGGCTCGACTCCCGTCAGCACCCAGAACTCGGGACCGGGCCCCGGGTCGCGCGGGCGCCACAGACCGGCCTCGGGCCAGGTGAGCTGGCGGCGGCCTTCGGCGTCCGTCTTCGTAGCCGGGCGGGTGTACTGATAGTCGAAGTACAGCTCCGGGTCGATGGAGTGCACGAGGTCGTAGTCGTTCGCGGAACGCAGCGCGGCGATCGCACCGCTCGCGGCCTCACCCGCGTCGTTCCAGCCATCGAAGGCGACGATGACGATGCGTGAACCGAGGACATCCATCGTGGGCTCCCTTCGCCAATTCCCGATCGGTATCCCTCCAGGCTAGTCCGACCGCGCGGGGACCGGGCGGAGCCACGGGTAACATGGTTCGGTGAGCAGACAGCCCCGCGCGATCCTCTGGGACATGGACGGAACCCTCGTCGACACCGAGCCGTATTGGATGGCAGCCGAGACGGCGCTGGTCGAATCCTTCGGCGGGTCATGGACCCACGAGGACGCCCTTCAGCTGGTCGGCAACGGTCTCATCGACAGTGCGATCATCCTCCAGCACGCGGGGGTGGACATGGACGCGGAGGCGATCATCTCGCTCCTCACCGATGGAGTGCAGGAGGCGCTGCGCACGCAGGGAGTGCCTTTCCGCCCCGGTGCCCGCGAGCTGCTGCAGGACCTGAAGTCGGCGGGGATCCCCACCGGCCTCGTCACGATGTCGCTGCGCCGCATGGCGTTGAGCGTCGTCGACCTGATCGAGTTCGACGCCTTCGACATCGTCGTCGCCGGCGATGACGTGATCCACCCCAAGCCTCACCCCGAGCCGTACCTGCACGCGGCGTCGCTGCTCGAGATCGACATCGCCGAGGCCGTGGTCATCGAGGACTCGCCGACCGGACTCCGTGCAGGCATCGCCTCCGGCGCCGTCGCTCTCGGCGTGCCGCACATCGTCTCCCTCGACGACGTCGGCGCTCACGAGCTCTGGCCGACCCTCGAAGGCCGCACCGCCGCAGACCTGATCGAACTCTTCGACCGCAAGACCTCCATGACGGGAGCCACCCGATGACCGACATCACCTCACAGCGGCCGAGCGGGCCGTTCCGGGAGGGCGATCGGGTGCAGCTGACCGGCCCCAAGGGTCGTCTGCACACCGTGACCCTCCGCGAGGACGGCGAGCTGCACACCCATCAGGGAGTGCTGCGGCATCGTGACCTCATCGGTCTTCCCGACGGTTCGGTCGCCGCGAACAGCTCGGGGCACGAGTACCTCGCGCTGCGGCCGCTGCTGCGCGACTTCGCGATGTCGATGCCGCGCGGCGCGGCGATCGTCTACCCGAAGGATGCGGCGCAGATCGTGATGCAGGCCGACATCTTCCCGGGTGCGGTCGTCGTCGAGGCGGGCGTCGGTTCGGGTGCCCTCTCGCTCTCGCTGCTCCGGGCCATCGGTCCGGTCGGTCGACTGGTGTCGTTCGAACGTCGTGAGGACTTCGCCCAGGTCGCCCGCGGCAACGTCGAGACATTCTTCGGCGAGACGCCGGACACCTGGAACGTGGTCGTCGGGGATCTCGCCGATGCGCTTCCAGCCGAGTTCCCGGCCGGCACGGTCGATCGCGTCGTGCTCGACATGCTCGCACCGTGGGAATGCATGGACGTCGTCGCCGACGCACTCACACCCGGCGGCGTCGTCCTCTGCTACGTCGCGACGGCCACACAGCTCTCGCGCGTCGCCGAGTACATCCGCGGCACCGGGCTGTTCACCGACCCCGAGGCGTCCGAGACGATGGTTCGAGGGTGGCACGTCGAAGGCCTCGCCGTCAGGCCCGATCACCGCATGGTGGCGCACACCGGCTTCCTCCTCACGGCGCGCCGGCTGGCACCGGGTGCCGTGGCGCCGCAGGTGAAGCGCAGGGCCTCGAAGAGCAGCTATGGCGATGCGGATGTCGACGCGTGGACGCCCGGCGCCGTAGGCGATCGGGAGATCAACGACAAGAACCTGCGCAAGCGTGCCAGGGAGGCCGCGAAGGCCGCCGAAGGGGCACGTCTGGCGTCTGGTTCGCGCGAATCCGAGCCACCGACGGAATAGACTGGAGCGCGTGCGTAAAACGTCCGCCGTTCTGGCCACCCTCAGCCTCGCCGTCCTCACTCTGACCGGATGCGCTTCGGCGCCGTCGTTCGCCGGTGATGTCTGCGATCGTGCGGCCGCGTCTACCCCATCCATCAAGGATTCGGTGTCCGTGGAGGGCGATCTGGGTGAGGCGCCCGACGTCACGGTCTACAGCCCCGTGAAGGCGGACGAGACCTCGTTCGCCGACGTGATCACCGGCGAGGGGAACACCCTAACCTCGACTTCTCAGCCCATGGTGCTCGACATCGCCTTCTATGGCGGAGAGAGCGGCGAGAAGCTGTACGAGTCCGAATTCAACGGCGACCCGAGCCGCGTGCACAGCATCTCGTACTGGGCCGAGCGGTCCGCCGGACTCGAGACGGTGCTCGAGTGCGCCACCGGCGGAAGCCGGATCGTCGCCGTGCTGACCCCCGAGGACTTCGGTGAAGCCAATGCCGAGGCATTCGGACTCGAGAAGGACGAGAACGTCGTCGCGATCGTCGACCTGCAGGATGTCTACCTGGCCCACGCCGAAGGCGCATCCCAGTTCAACGACGCCCGTGGCCTGCCGACCGTGGTGCGCGCTCCTGACGGCACCCCTGGCGTGATCATCCCCGACAGCGATGCTCCGACGGAGGCTGTGACTCAGACGCTCATCAAGGGCGACGGTGCGAAAGTCGAGAAGGATTCGACGATCGTGACCAACATCATGGCTCTGGGCTGGGATGACAAGACCGTCACATCGAGCAGCTGGGGCGCGGAGCCCAACATCGGTCCGGCGGCGGAGGAGCTCGTCGGCGCGACCGTCGGGTCGCAGCTGCTCGTCGTCGTGCCCGAAGCCGACGGAAACCCGGCGACCGCCATCGTGGTCGACATCCTGGGCATCGTTCCCGTTCCGGAGCAGTGATGGCCGCCCGTATTCCCGCGGAAGAGCGTCTGACGAACCTCGTCGTGGCGCTCATGGCCACGGAGATCGGGCTCACCAAGCAGCAGATCCTCGACAACGTGTCGGGCTACCGTCAGCGTGCCGATGCGGGCGTGCGCTCGGATGCGCTCGAGAAGATGTTCGAGCGCGACAAGGACGAGCTGCGCACTCTCGGCGTCCCCGTCGAGACGATCGGCGACCAGGCTGATCCCAATGACCTCCGCGAAGCCCGCTATCGCATTCCGCAGGCGGAATACGACCTGCCCAGCGACATCGAGTTCACCGCTGCTGAGCTCGCTGTGCTGCAACTCGCCGGCAGTGTGTGGAGTGCCGAATCCGCGTCGGGCGACGCCAAGGCCGGCGTGCGCAAGATCCGGGCACTCGGGATCGACGGCGACGAGCCGATCATCGGCTTCGCGCCACGGATCACCGCTCGCGATGCGGCGTTCCCGCAGCTGCAGGACGCGATCGAGAAGAGCCGCGTCGTCGTCTTCGACTACCTCAAGCCGGGGGAGGACGCGCCGCGCCGCCGCAGCATCCGTCCGCTGGCTCTTGTCGACTACGAGGCGAGATGGCATGTCTTCGGCGTCGACGTGGACATCGAGGAGGACCGCATGTTCCTGCTCAGCAGGATCGTCGGGGACGTGAGGATCACGACGAGGGCCTTCGACTCAGCCCTGCGCGAGGGAGCGGGGGAGCGTGCACTGAGCGGTCTCGAGCGCGTGGCCTCTCAGAACTCGGCGCTGCTCGAGGTCACCCCTGGCACCGAGGCCTCGCTGCGTCTGGGCCGCCGTGCGACGCCTGCGGCGACACAGGGAATCCTCGTGCCGTTCGTCGACCTGCATATCTTCGCCGACGAACTCGCCTCGTACGGCCCCGAGGTACGGGTGGTCGAGCCCGTCGCGCTCCGCACCGCAGTCGTCGATCGCCTGAGCGCGGTCGTCGCGACCAACTCCGACGCAGGGGAGTCACGATGAGCGCTCAGGCGAAGCCGCTGCTCGCCGCCGACCGCGTCCGCGTCTACCTGACGCTCGTGCCTTACCTTCTCGAGCACGGCCAGGTCTCTCTCGCTGAGGCGGCTGCGGAGTTCGGGGTGACTCCGGCAGAGATGCGACAGATGGTCGAGAAGCTGACCGTCATCGGCCTGCCCGGTGATTCCGGCTTCTGGCAGCAGCCGCAGGAGATGTTCGACATCAACTGGGACCTCCTCGACGAAGAGGACGTCATCGAGATCACCAACGATGTCGCCCTGCGGCGGGTTCCGCGCTTCACCGCCCGCGAGGCCGCAGCGCTGCTCGCCGGTCTGCAGATGGTCGCCGCCGTGCCGGCGGTCTCCGACTCCGGACTCGTCAGCGGTCTCATCTCGAAGCTGTCGCGCGGTGCGGCAGACGCCCCGGCAGAGGTCGTCGTCGCGCCGAGCGCTGTCGACGAGGTGCGCCAGGTCGTGTCGCGCGGTGTGCAGAACGGTGTCGCCGTGTCGTTCACGTACCAGGCGCCCGATGCCGCACCCACCACGCGAACCGTGGATCCTGTGCAGGTGCTGATCACGAACGCACAGTGGTATCTGCAGGGGTGGTGCCACATGCGACAGGCGATGCGGACGTTCCACCTCGATCGGGTGAGCGATGCGCGTCTGACGGACATTCCGATCACACATGCCGGTGACCACGTCCCGGAGGCGTTCACCGCCGTCGAGGACGAGGGCGAGGTCAGAGTGCGCGTGCCCGAGCGGATGGCGCCTCTGCTCGGTGACTTCCTCACCGCGGACAACGCCGACGTCAGTGACGGGATCGTCACCGTGCGGCTGCACCTGGCCGACCCTCGGGGTGTGAAACGACTGGCGGCGAGGTTCGGCGGAGCCCTCGAAGTCGTGGATCCCGGTGTCGCCCGCACAGCTGCTCGCGAGTGGGCCGCCGCAGGACTCGCGCTGTATCGCCGACCAGACGGCGACAACGCCGGTTAGACTGCTACTAAACGACGAAGGAGAATCATGGGCGCTTTCGGTTGGCCACATCTGCTGATCATCCTCGCCGTCATCCTGCTGCTCTTCGGTGCGGCGAAGCTGCCGGCACTCGCGAAGAGCCTCGGGCAGTCCGCCCGGGTTTTCAAGGGCGAGATGAAGGCGATGAAGAACGAGGACGCGACTGACGCCGCGGATCCGGCATCCCCGACTCCCGCGGCCACCACCGCGGAGACCACGGTGACGGCTCGCGACACGGATCCGGGTCAGCCTCCTCGATCCGCATAGTTCGTGTCCGCTCTCGAATCCGCCGATCCGGGGACGCCGGGCCGCGACAGGCGGATGTCTCTCGGCGCGCATCTGGTCGAGCTGCGTCGGCGACTTTTCATCGCGGCCGGCGCGCTCGTGGTCGGCATGATCATCGCGTTCATCATCACCGGACCGGTCATCGATCTCCTGTCGATTCCGATCGCTGCGATCGCCGAAGAAGAAGGTCGCGAGTACGTCGGCCTCAACTTCACGACCGTGACGAGCGGGTTCGATCTCCGTATGCGCATCGCGTTCGCGATCGGTCTGCTGATCTCAGCCCCGGTCTGGCTCTGGCAGGTCTGGGCGTTCGTGATGCCTGGACTCACGAAGAAGGAGACCCAGTACACCTGGGGGTTTCTGGGAGCTGCCATCCCGCTGTTCTTCGGCGGATGCACCGTCGCATTCTTCGTCCTCCCGCACGTGATCGAGATCATGGCGGGCTTCGTGCCGACGGGAATGGCGCAGTTCTTCGACTATGCGACCTATTACGACTTCGTCTTCAAGTTCCTGCTCGTGCTCGGCATCGCCTTCGTGCTCCCGGTCTTCCTCGTCGCGCTCAACCTCGCGGGGGTCGTCTCGGGCAAGGAGATCCTCAAGGGATGGCGCGTCGCCATACTCGTGTGCACGATCTTCGCGGCCGTCACCACACCGCCCGCCGATGTCTTCTCGATGCTGCTGCTGATGGGTTCCATGATCGTGCTGTACTTCGCGGCAACATTGATCTCGATGCTCTTCGATCGGCGCAAGCGCAAGGCTGATGCGGCCGCGGGCATCGAACCCGTGAGCGCATGAGCTCGCCGGCAGAGCGATACGCCGCGGCTCGCGAAGCCGCAGGGCACCCGGCGACGGTCGCCTTCGCCGCGAACCAGAAGTTCGAGCTCGACCCGTTCCAGATCGAAGGGTGCCACGCGCTCGAAGACGGGAGCAGCGTGCTGGTCGCCGCTCCCACCGGGGCGGGAAAGACCATCGTCGGAGAGTTCGCGATCCATCTCGCGATGCAGACGCCGCGCGACAAGGCGTTCTACACGACGCCGATGAAGGCCCTCTCCAATCAGAAGTTCCGCGAGCTGGTCGACGTCTACGGCGCCGACGACGTGGGTCTGCTCACGGGTGACACCAATATCAACGGCAACGCTCGGATCGTCGTCATGACGACCGAGGTGCTGCGCAACATGATCTACGCCGATTCCGCAGCGCTGCGCGACCTTCGGTACGTGGTGATGGATGAGGTGCACTACCTCGCCGATCGATTCCGCGGGGCGGTGTGGGAAGAGGTGATCATCCACCTCCCGCAGCAGGTGCGGCTGGTGTCGCTGAGCGCCACGGTGTCGAACGCCGAGGAGTTCGGCGATTGGCTCGACACGGTGCGCGGAAACACCGAGGTGATCGTCTCGGAGATCCGACCGGTGCCGCTCGAGCAGCACGTGCTGGTGCGTGATGATCTGCTCCCGCTGTTCGACGACCGCGCTGGCATCGCGACGGCTCTGGTGAATCAGGAGCTGATGCGAATCCGCTCGTCCACCGGTTCGAACTACGACAACAACCGTGAGGCGCAGTCCTACCGCAGCAATCGTCATGCGGGACGGCAGGCGCAGCGTCCGCCACGCGGAGGACGCCGTGCGGTCCGCTCGGCGAACGTGCAGCGGATCGAGCGCATGGACCGCCCCGACGTGGTGCGGCTGCTCGAGGCGGCCAACCTGCTGCCGGCGATCTTCTTCATCTTCAGCAGGGTCGGCTGCGACGCTGCGGTGCAGCAGGTCCGCAGATCGGGTGTCCGTCTGACCTCGACCGAGGAGCGGGCCGAGATCCGCGCGATCGTCGAAGACAGGACGCGGACCCTGCAGGACGAGGATCTCGGTGTTCTCGGATACTGGGATTGGCTGGAGAACCTCGAACGCGGCGTGGCCGCCCACCACGCCGGGCTCCTGCCCGCATTCAAAGAGGTCGTCGAGGAGCTCTACAAGCGCAAGCTCGTGAAGGTCGTGTTCGCGACCGAGACCCTGGCGCTGGGCATCAACATGCCCGCACGCACCGTGGTGCTCGAGAAGATGGAGAAGTTCAACGGTGAGGCCCGGGTGGCGATCACTTCGGGGGAGTACACCCAGCTCACCGGGCGAGCCGGGCGACGGGGCATCGACGTCGAAGGCCACGCCGTGGTGCAGTGGACCGAGGGGATGGATCCGCAGGCGGTCGCCGCACTCGCCTCACGTCGCACCTACCCGCTCAACTCCAGTTTCCGTCCGACGTACAACATGGCGGTCAACCTGATCGACCTGTTCGGCAAACAGCGGGCGCGCGAGGTGCTCGAATCGTCCTTCGCTCAGTTCCAGGCCGATCGCGCAGTGGTCGGACTCGCCAGGCAGGTGCGTGAGGCCGAGGAATCCCTCGACGGCTACAAGGCGGCGATGGTCTGCGACCACGGCGACTTCTTGGACTATGCCTCGATCCGCCGAGAGCTCAGCGACCTCGAGAAGAAGAACCGTCAGGACTCGAACGCTCCGCGGGCATCGCGCGACAAGCGCATGAAGCAGATCCAGAGCCTGCGCACCCGGATGCAGCGGCACGGCTGCCACCGCTGCCCCGATCGCGAGGCCCACGCCCGCTGGGCGGAGCGGTACTGGAAGCTCAAGAGGCAGAACGACCGCATCCGTCGTCAGATCGAGACGAGGACCGGAACGGTGGCTCGCGTCTTCGATCGTGTCGTCGAGGTGCTCGAGACGCTCGACTACCTCCACCGAGACGAGAACGACGAGACCACTCTCACCGAGGCCGGTCGGACGATGCGTCGCATCTACGGAGAGCGTGATCTCCTGGTCGCAGAATCCCTGCGGCAGGGTCTCTGGAGCGGCCTGGACGCTCCGTCGCTCGCCGCCATGGCCTGCTGCCTCGTCTACGAGCCGCGTCGCGACGAGGCGAACGCGGGCGAGCGCGATCTGCCGAGAGGGGCTTTCCGCGCAGCCTACGAGAAGACCACGACTCTCTGGGCCGAGCTCGACGACCTCGAGAAGGATCACCATCTTCCGGGGTCCGAGCCCTTGGCTGCCGGTCTCGCGGGCGCAATGCACTCGTGGGCCCGGGGCGGGATGCTCGATCGCGTCCTGATCGACGCCGACATGGCCGCGGGCGACTTCGTCCGGTGGGCCAAGCAGACGATCGACCTGCTCGACCAGCTCTCGATCGTCGCGGAGGACGGCGCCCTGGCGCGCAATGCCCGCGTCGCTCTCGACGGCGTGCGCCGCGGCATCGTTGCCTACTCCTCGATGTGAGAACGGGACCGATGCCTGATTCCCCAGCGCGACAGCGCCCTCTTCTGCCGCTTTCGCTCGCCCTTCCCGTTGCGGCCCTGGCTGCGCTCCTGATGAATCTCTCCTACCCGGATGCCGCGGTGTGGGCACTGGCGTTCCCGGCAACCGCGTTGCTGCTCGTCGCGCTCATCGGCCGTCGGGTCGGAGGCGCGCTCGCGGTGGGGCTGGTCTACGGGGTGATCTTCTTCGGACTGCTCGTGTCGTTCACCTCGCGCTACCTCGGCCCGCTGCCCTGGGCCGCACTGAGCGTCCTCGAAGGCGTCCTCACGGCGGTGGCGCTGATCCTGATCACGCTCGCCTATCGATGGATCCCCACAGCTTTCCCTGGCGCCTGGGCGCGCCTCCTGCTTCTTCCGGCCGTCGTGGCTGCGCTGTGGGTCGGGCGCGAGGTGTTCGTCGGCTCCTGGCCGTACGGAGGCTTCCCGTGGGCCCGTCTGGGCATGAGCCAGGCCGAGAGCCCGCTGGCCCCGGTCACCTCGTGGATCGGCGTCAGCGGTCTCAGCTTCCTGATGGTGTTCCTCGTCGCCCTCCTCATCCAGGTGATTCGCGAACGTGCCTGGCGACGCCCGACCGCGCTGATCGCACCGGTCATCGTGACGGTGGCCCTGCTCATCACGCCGCTGTTCCCCACGACCGTCACCGGGTCGATGCGCATCGCCGCGGTGCAGGGGAACGGGCCGAGCGGGTATTTCGACGAGCGCCAGCCCTACTCGCTCATCGACGCTCAGACGGACGCGACCGAACCGCTCTACGGCGAAGACGTCGATCTGCTGGTCTGGCCCGAGGGATCGCTCGACTTCGACCCGTTCCAGTCGGATTCGTTGGCGCGGAGGATGAGCGCGATCACCTCGCGAATCGGCGCGCCGCTGCTTGCCAACGCCGCGACGGAACGAGAGGGCCTGTTCTACAACACCTCACTGCTGTGGACGGAAGACGGCGGGGACGGGCAAGTGCACGACAAGCGGCACCCGGTTCCCTTCGGCGAGTACGTGCCCGACCGTGCCTTCTTCAATGCACTCGCGCCCGATCTGATCGGACTCATCCAACGCGAATACACCCCGGGAACGAACCCGCCGGTCATCGATGTCGACGGCGTGAGGGTCGGATTGGCGATCTGCTTCGACGTCATCTACGACGACGTGATCAGCGAGGGAATGGCCGAAGGAGCCGAGGTTCTCGTCTTCCAGACCAACAACGCCGACTTCCGAGGCACCAACGAGAATCTGCAGCAGCTGGCATTCGCGAGGATGCGGGCGATCGAGACCGGCCGCAGCGTCGTGAACATCTCGACGGTGGGCACGAGCCAGATCATCCGCCCGGATGGGTCCACCGTATCGAGCCTCGACGCAGGAAAGGCCGGAGCGCTGCTCGAGGATGTCGAGCTTCGCTCCGGCCTGACAGCCGGTGTCGTCACCGGCCCCTGGATCCAGATGCTGCTGCTGTGGGGCGGGCTGGGCGCGCTGGCCTTCGGGTGGTTGCGCGCCCGTCGGCGCTAGGCGCCGATCTTCTCGCGGGTCGGGTCTTCACCTGCACCGCGGCGCGCGCGGATGAAGGCGAGTCGCTCTTCGAGCAGCTCTTCGAGTTCTGCGCGTGTACGACGCTCGAGAAGCATGTCCCAGTGCGTTCGCGCTGCCTTCTCGTCGGTCGCGTCGAGCGTGACGGCCTGGCCGTCGACGTTCAGGCGGGCGTCCGCTCCGCAGGCACGGCATTCCCAGGTCTGGGGCGGTTCTGCGTCCGCCGAGAACATCAGGTTCGTGACATGGCCGCAGGTGTCACAGATGTAGGTGGTTTCACGGCGCTCCATGAAAACGACGCCCTCTTCGCTCTGTAGGCTCTGGGCGCCGAGTCGGATGCCGCGTAGGCTGCGATCTGCCATTGTGTGGTCCTCTCGTCGCTGTCAGGTATAACGCTCCAGCCTGTGCGCTTCATCCACGCGGGCGGAATCTCGGCGCGATTCACAGCGGAATCCCAGCGCCACAGCGTAGAGGCGGCGTGGCGCGATCAGCGGCCGATCGTCGCCAGCGCGAGGTCCGCGCGGTCCGTGACGAGCCCGTCGACACCTGCATCGACCAGCCGTCGCATGGAGTCGGCGTCGTTCACCGTCCACACGTGGACCTCGACGCCGCGTCGGTGCGCGGCGCTGATCAGAGGGGGAGTGAGAACCTTCACACCGCGGTGACGCTCGGGGATCTGGAGGACGTCGATGTCGCGCAGCGCGCGGCCGGGGGAGACGCGGACAGCCGAGAGGGCGCGAACTGCGGCGATGGTGCGACTGCCACCCGATGTGGCCGGTCTGAGAGCGGCACCTGCACGGAGCACCGATGCGATCGTGGCGCGACGGTCGGAATCCGAGAAGCTGGTGACGAGCACACGGTGCGTGTGATCTTCGAGAATCGGGCCCAGGGGCTCGGCGGCCTCGGTGGTCTTCACATCGATGTTGAAGCGCGTTGTCGGGAATGCCGACAGGGCCTCGGCGACGGTGAGGAGACCGCCGTGATCGGCGAAGATCGCGGCGAGCTCACGGGTGCGTACATCCCGCACGGGTCGGGGGTCGCCGACAAGTCGCTGCAGCGTCGCATCGTGGAAGAGAACGACGTCACCGTCGGCCGTCATCCGGCAGTCCGTCTCGATGTACTCGGCGCCGGCGGCGTGGGCCGCGGCGAAGGCCGCTGCCGAGTTCTCCCAGACGCCGGAGTCCTCGCCCGCCGTGGTGATCAGACCGCGGTGAGCGAGGACTCGGGGGTGGGCTGCCTTCTCGAAGTAGGGGTGCGTCACGCGCCCGGGTGGTTCGTCGGAGGCTGTCCGGGCTTCGGCGTGAACGCGGTGCCGATGCCCTTGAGCGCCTCGGTCAACTCGCTCGGGATGATCCAGAGCTTGTTCGACTGTCCCTCGCTGATCTTCGGCAGCATCTGCAGGTACTGGTAGGCCAGCAGCTTGTCGTCCGGCTCACCCTGGTGGATGGCGGTGAAGACATTCTGGATCGCCTCGGCCTCGCCCTGGGCGCGCAGCACAGCCGCCTGCTTGTCACCCTCTGCGCGGAGAATCTCCGCCTGCCGTGCGCCCTCCGCCTCGAGGATCGCGGACTGCTTGGTTCCCTCGGCCGTGAGGATGGCCGCACGGCGGTCACGCTCTGCGCGCATCTGCTTCTCCATCGAATCCTGGATGGAGATGGGCGGGTCGATCGCCTTCAGCTCCACTCGCCCGACGCGGATGCCCCATTTGCCGGTCGCCTCGTCGAGAACGACGCGGAGCTGGCCGTTGATGTTGTCGCGGCTCGTCAGAGCCTCTTCGAGGTTGAGGCCACCGACCACGTTTCGGAGGGTCGTCGTCGTGAGCTGCTCGACCGCACCGAGGTAGTTCGCGATCTCGTACGTCGCGGCGCGAGCGTCGGTCACCTGGAAGTAGACGACGGTGTCGATCGAGACCACGAGGTTGTCCTCGGTGATCACAGGCTGCGGCGGGAACGAGACCACCTGTTCGCGCATGTCGATGAGGGGCCGGAGGCGATCGATGAAGGGCACCAGGATGTTGAGTCCGGGCATCAACGTCTTGTGATAGCGGCCCAGGCGCTCGACCACGCCGGCTGTGGCCTGCGGGATGATGCGGATGGAGCGAGCCAGCGTGACCACCACGAAGATGATGATCGCGATGACGAGTATCCACCCGATCGCGGCGGGGATGAACGATGCATCGTCCAAGAGGTTCTCCTAGTCGTTGACGGGACGGACGGTCGCGGTCGCGCCGTTGATCGCGATCACTGCGATCGGTGAGCCCTGGGGGATCGGCACGGCACCTGCGGTGCGGGCGGTCCAGGTGTCGCCGTTGCTCAGCTTCACCTGTCCGGAGATCTGGGTGATGTCCTGCAGGGCCGTGCCTCGCAGGTTCAGCAGGGCTTCGACGTTGGACTTGGTCGGGTCTTCGCCGCGATGCAGACGCTTGATCAGCGGCGGACGCAGGAAGAGGATGAACAGTGCGGCCGCCGCCGCGGCGATCAGCACCTGGACCCACACCGGGATGCCGAGGAAATCGGTGACGAGGCCGACTGCGCTGCCGAAGCTCAGCATCAGGAAGGTGAAGTCGAGAGTGAGCATCTCGATCACGAGGAAGATGGCGATCAGGATCAGCCACCCGATCCATGCCCATTGGTCGATGAACTGTACGAATGTCGCGAAGTTGTCCATGCGGCCTCCTTTGCGGTCAACCTATCACGCGGCACGAGGCGGTTCCCGGTTCGAAGGGGCCGGCTTGATAGTCTGAAAGCGCCGTGTCATCACGGCGATTCACGCATCAGAGGAGTCACCGTGACCGACGTTCTTCCCGCAGGTTCTCTCGAGGGCAAGGTCGCCCTCGTCACCGGCTCGTCTCGAGGAATCGGGGCAGACACCGTGCGCTACCTCGCCGAGGCGGGGGCCGACGTGGTCATCAACTTCCGCAACAAGGCGCCGCGCGCCGAGAAGCTCGCCGCGCAGCTGCGCGAGCTGGGGCGACGCGTGCTCGTCGTCGGCGCCGACCTCACCGACCCCTCGTCGGTCGGCGAGATGTTCGATGCGGTGAAGGCCGAGTTCGGTCGCCTCGATGTGCTCGTGCTGAACGCATCAGGGGGCATGGAATCCGGGATGGCTGAGGACTACGCGCTGACGCTCAACCGCGACGCGCAGCTGAACGTCCTCGACGCCGCTGCCCCTCTGCTCGGCGATGGGTCGCGGGTCGTCTTCGTGACGAGCCACCAGGCCCACTTCATCCGCACCACGCCGACGATGCCGGAGTACGAGCCGGTCGCGCTGTCGAAGCGTGCAGGTGAGGATGCGCTCCGCGAGCGCATCCCCGGTCTCGCCGAGAAGGGCATCGGGTTCACCGTCGTCTCCGGCGACATGATCGAGGGCACCATCACGGCGACGCTGCTCGAGCGCGCCAACCCCGGCGCGATCGCCGAGCGCCGCGAGTCCGCAGGCAAGCTCTACAACGTGTCGGAGTTCGCGGCGGAGATCGCACGTGCGGCAGTCGACGCCGTTCCTGCAGACAACACCCGGTTGGTCGGCGACGTCAGCGCCTTCGAGGCCGAGTGAGTCTCTGAGACCAACAGAGAGAGCCCCGTCCGGATGGACGGGGCTCTCTCTGCGTTACGAGGCGAGTCAGATCGCGGAGTCGGACTTCGCCGAGGCCACGAACTCCTTCGCGTCCTTGCCGAGGGTGATCGCGCGGACGATCTGCACGATTCCGAGAACGACGAGCGAGATGCCGAGCACCAGCCAGAGCACCGCCGCCGCGTACAGCGGGGAGAAGAGCACGACGATACCGGCGATGATGCTGAGCAGTGCGTAGAGCAGCGTCCAGACCCGCGAGCCGTCCTGTCCGAGGAGGGACAGCGCCACCACTCCGTCGACGATCCAGCTGATGCCGATGAAGATGACGACGACGAGCGCGAGGGTCGCCGCGGCGACTCCGAGGTTCGCGAACGCGATCACGCCGGCGACGATGTAGACGAGGCCCAGCACGATGTGGCCGACTCGAGCCCATCCGCCCTTGACCTTGGAGAAGATGCCCAGGCCGATGTAGACGAGACCTGCGATCACGAGGTAAGTGGCGAAGATGCCTGTGACGATCACGGCGGACTTGAGCGGCCAGACGAGCAGGACGATGCCGGCGATGAGGGCGATGGCGCCCGAGACCGCCAGCACCACGCGAATGGACTTGAACAGTGACTTCGCTTCGGTTGCGAGTGGATCAGACATGGTTGGGGACCCCTTTCTGAGAAAATCCTGTGAGGGATGGTCACAGAGTAGCGCTGTCCGGGGCGGGATGGGGGTAGGTCGATATCGATATGTCGCGGACGTTCACACGCTGTTACGCGAGGTCATGCGAAAATCGGGGGGTGACCCCGGACGACGATGCGCGGCTCCGCGATCTCGTCGTGATGCGCAGAGTGCGGGATCGCATCGATCGCGAGTACGCGACGCCTCTCGATGTCGAGGCTCTGGCGCGCGGCGCGCACATGTCGGCGGGGCATCTCAGCAGGCAGTTCAAACAGACCTACGGCGAATCGCCGTACTCCTATCTGATGACGCGGCGGATCGAGCGGGCCATGGCATTGCTGCGCCGCGGCGACCTCAGCGTCACCGAGGTGTGCTTCGAAGTGGGGTGCTCATCGCTCGGCACCTTCAGCACACGATTCACCGAGCTCGTCGGTGTCTCACCCCGCGTGTATCGTGAGCGCGCAGCGGATGTCGACGGCATCCCCACCTTCCAGGCGAAGCACGTGATCAGACCGATCAGGAATCAAGAAGCGCCGCGCACGGGCGCGCACCTAACGTGAATCCCATGAGAATCAGCATCCACTACACATTCCTTCCGCACACCGACGCCGATGCGGCCCTCGGCTTCTATCGTGACGCCCTCGGGTTCGAGGTGCGCAACGACGTCGGCTACGACGGTCTCCGATGGCTCACGGTCGGTCCGCAAGGGCAACCGGAGACGTCGATCGTGCTGCACCCGCCGGCCACAGACCCCGGGATCACCGACGCCGAGCGACAGACGATCCTCGAACTCATCGCCAAGGGCAGCTACGGCGCGCTGACGCTTGCGAGCGACGATCTCGACACCGTGTTCGAGCGTCTCGTCGAGAGCGGCGCGGACGTGGTCCAGGAGCCCATGGACCAGCCGTACGGCGTGCGCGACTGCGCGTTCCGCGACCCTGCGGGCAACCTTCTCCGAATCAACCAGGCCGGCTGACCCCGGTCGCTACTCGAGGATCCTCATGACGACGCACCCCGCTGACGGCCACGACATCATCCGCGTGCAGGGTGCGCGCGAGAACAATCTGAAAGAAGTGAGCGTCGACATCCCCAAGCGTCGTCTCACGGTGTTCACCGGCGTCTCGGGGTCGGGCAAGAGCTCGCTGGTCTTCGACACGATCGCCGCCGAGTCCCGGCGCATGATCGATGAGACCTACAGTGCGTTCGTGCAGGGATTCATGCCGTCGGTGCCTCGCCCCGACGTCGACGTGCTCGAGGGACTCACGACCTCGATCATCGTCGATCAGGAGCGCCTCGGGGCGAATCCGCGGTCGACGGTCGGCACGGTCACCGATGCGAACGCGATGCTGCGGATCCTCTTCAGCAAACTGGGTCAGCCCTACATCGGGGGGCCTACAGCCTTCTCCTTCAACATCCCCACCCAGAGGGCCAGCGGGGTGATGACAGGTCCGGGGGGCGAGAAGAAGATCGTCAAGGACGCGATCTACCTCGGTGGCATGTGCCCTCGGTGCGAGGGCAGGGGAGCGGTGTCCGACCTCGACCTCACTCAGATCGTCGACGAGTCGAAGTCCCTCGATGAGGGGGCCATCATGGTCCCGGGGTACACCGCGGACGGCTGGATGGTGAAGGGCTTCTCCGCGTCGGGGTTCTACCCGGCCGACAAGCCGGTCGCCGAGTTCACCGAGAAGCAGCGCCACCTGTTCCTCTACGGCGAAGTCACCAAGGTCAAGATCTCGGGAATCAACATGACCTACGAGGGGCTCATCCCCAAGATCACGAAATCGATGCTGTCGAAGGACCTCGACGCCCTGCAGCCGCACATCCGCGCCTTCGTCGAGCGCGTGGCGACGTTCGCGACCTGCCCGGAGTGCGACGGCACGCGTCTCACCGAAGGTGCTCGGTCGTCGAAGATCGACGGCATCAGCATCGCGGATGCGTGCCGCATGCAGGTCACGGATCTGGCCGACTGGGTGCGCGGTCTGGAGCTTCCTGGCGCAGCTCCGCTGCTCGAGGCGCTGCGTGCCAACCTCGACGCATTCGTCACGCTCGGCCTGGGGTACCTGAGCCTCGAACGGCCCTCCGGTACGTTGTCCGGCGGAGAGGCGCAGCGCATCAAGATGCTGCGCCATCTGGGGTCGTCTCTCACCGACGTCACCTATGTGTTCGACGAGCCGACCATCGGCCTTCATCCGCACGACATCCAGCGCATGAACACGCTGCTTCTGCGCCTGCGCGACAAGGGCAACACGGTGCTGGTCGTGGAGCACAAGCCCGAGACCATCGTGATCGGTGATCATGTGGTCGACCTCGGTCCCGGCGCGGGAAGCGCGGGAGGCGAGATCTGCTTCGAGGGAACCGTAGAAGGCTTGAAGGCCAGTGGCACGCGCACGGGTGATCATCTCGACGATCGAGCAGTGCTCAAGGAATCGGTGCGCAGCAGCACCGGTGCGATCGAGATCCGCGGTGCCAACGCCAACAACCTGCAGGACGTCGACGTCGACATCCCCACGGGCATTCTCACGGTGGTCACCGGGGTCGCCGGTTCGGGCAAGAGCTCGCTGATCCACGGATCGGTGTCGAAGCTCGAGGGCGTCGTCGCGATCGACCAGGGCGCGATCAAGGGGTCACGACGGAGCAACCCCGCCACGTACACCGGCATGCTCGAGCCCATTCGCAAGGCGTTCGCGAAAGCCAACGGCGTCAAGCCCGCGCTGTTCAGTGCGAACTCCGAAGGAGCGTGCCCGACATGCAAGGGTGCCGGTGTGATCATCACCGAGCTCGGGTTCATGGACACGATCGAGACGCCGTGCGAGGACTGCGGCGGCAAGCGGTTCCAGGCTGCCGTCCTCGAGTACAAGCTCGCAGGCAAGGACATCACCGAGGTGCTGGATCTGCCTGTCGCCGAGGCGAGGGTGTTCTTCTCCGAAGGGGAAGCGAAGCTGCCCGCCGCCGCCACGATCCTCGGTCGCCTCGAAGACGTCGGCCTGGGTTATCTCTCCCTCGGGCAGCCGTTGTCGACACTGTCGGGCGGCGAGCGTCAGCGCATCAAGCTGGCCATCCAGATGGGGGAGAAGGGCGACACGTACGTGCTCGACGAACCGACCACGGGCCTGCACCTCGCGGACGTCCAGAACATCCTCGGCCTTCTCGATCGACTCGTCGAATCCGGCAAGACCGTCATCGTGATCGAGCATCACCAGGCGGTGATGGCTCACGCCGACTGGATCATCGACATCGGACCGGGCGCGGGCCATGACGGAGGTCGGGTCGTCTTCGAGGGAAGCCCGGCGGATCTCGTCGCGGCCAAGTCGACGGTCACGGGGGAGCACCTGGCGGAATACGTCGGCGCGTAGGGGAGGGGACGCTCAGGCCATGTCGGGGCGCGTCATGAGCGGCGACTTCAGGTGCAGGGTCAGATCTGAGGTCGTGAGAGGCACCGTCACCCAGACCAGGTGTGCCGTGCTTTTTCGGACAGTCAGCCGTACGCGGTGCGGCGAGGTGACCAGGTGCAGATCAGCGACGAAGATGTCGCGTTGCCAGGCGCCGCTTGACACCACCGGTCGTCCCAGCGGGCGGCTCTCCCGCCACGAGTCGAAGCCCACCGCGATCTCGATGTCCAGCCCCAGGCGGATGATCCATCCGCGAGCCCGCTGTTCGACCACCACCGGCGTGCCCTCGGCGAGTGCCGAGCCCGCTGGGGAGGCATCCAGCGTCGCGCAGATCGCTGACGATGCACCCCCGAGCGTGCCTTCCACCATCGGAAGAGAGAGGTCACTCATCCGCCGAGCCAGTGCTGCATCCTGGTCGTCGTCTCGTGCGCCACCGACCCCGGGCACGACGAAGCGTCTGACCGCGTCGAGCACATCCTGCGCATGGCGGACCTCGCTGTGCGCGGCTGTCAGCACGACCACGAGCTCCTGGTCGGGGACCACGATGCACTGCTGCCCAAAGGCGCCGTTGCCGTGGAAGCCATAGGTCGATGACCAGATCTGATACCCGTATCCGGCATGGAAGTCCACACCCGGGGCGCCGGGGGAGTAGTGGCGGCTGTCAACCTGCTTCCGGGTGGCTTCCGCCATCCAGTCCTGCGACAGGATCGGGCGTCCCTGCCATTCCCCGCCGCGCAGCATCAGCTCGCCGAACGCCGCGACAGACTCGGTAGTCAGATGCAAACCGTGAAACCCGTACACCGCACCGTCGCCTACGCGATCCCACTCAATGTCAGTGATCCCGAGCGGAGCGAACAGTCGCTCATCCAGAAGCGTCGGGAGAGGCGTTCCTGTGACACGTTCGACCATTCGCGCCAGAACGAAGGTCGACGAGTTGTCGTAGGTGTGGTGTGAACCCGACGCGGCAGTTGCCGGCATCCTGAGGAAACCTCGCACCAGATCCGTCGGTTCGAGTGCCCAGGCGTCGCCCAGAGTGTCTTCGGCATGACCGGTGGTCATGGTCAGCAGGTGCTGCACGGTGAGTGCACGCGCCTGCTCGGACGCGTCGTCGGGAACGTGATCCGGCAGAATGTCGACGACGCGGTCATCGAGTCGCAACAGCCCGTCGTTCACCGCGATGCCGACCGCGACTGACGTGAAGGACTTCGTCAGCGAGTACAGCAGGTGCGGTTGATCAGCGGAGTACGGCGCCCACCACCCTTCCGCGATGATGCGGCCTCGGTGCAACACCATGAGCGAATGGCACTCGATACCCCGTTCCTCCAGATGGTCGAGCAACGAACTGATCGCCGATGCTGAGAATTGCATCGACGAAGGAGTGGCGCGGGGCAGAAGCACTCGGTCACCCTACAGGTCGCACTGTTCGCGCAGCACCGCTGCAGAAAAGCCTCAGTCCCGGCGCGCGACGATGGTGAAGGTGCAGGGGATGAGGTTCCGTTCCGCCTCTGGCCACGCGTAGCCGCCGGACACCTCGACCATCCGCGGGCTGAACTGCCAGGGGAGTGTTCGTCCCTCATCGAAGTGCAGGAGGCGGAGACCGGCTCTCAACAGCGATCCGAGGATCTCGGAGAGGGGGTGCGGCCACTCGTAGGTGCGCGGGTGAGCGACCTTGCCGTCTCCGGCGTAGGTCGACTCGTCGTCCCATTGCTGCGCACGGCCGTCGCCGAAGTACGGGTAGCGGGTCGTGAGTTCTTGCGCGCCCTCGTCGAGAGCCAGCAGCGCAGGATGGCCGTCGCGGATGAAGAACGTCCCACCCGGACGCAGCAGAGCGACGATCTGGGCCGCCCATCGGTCGAGATCCTCGAGCCAGCAGATCGTCCCGATGCTCGTGTAGACGATGTCGAAGTCGCCTGACACCACGTTGCTCGCATCGAGGACGTCGGTCTGGACCCACGTGGCCGAGACCCCGGCGCGGTTCGCGAGTGCCTCTGCGGCTTGCAGCGCCGGCTCCGAGAAATCGACGCCGGTCACGATCGCCCCGGCACGCGCCAACGAGATCGTATCCGTGCCGATGTGGCACTGGAGGTGGCACACGTCCAATTCCGCGAGCGTTCCGCCGCGCACGAAGCGGTTGAGCACCGGCAGGTCTTCGCTCACGACGTCGCTGATGTGAGTCGGCTCGTCGTACGCGTCCAGACCGTATGCCGCTTCGTGCAACGGCACGCGATCATCCCAGTTCTGTCGGTTGGCGTTTCGCGCCAGTTCCCAGTCGATCTCGACGTTGCTTCCGTTCACGTCACGAGCCTATCGAGCGCTCCGATCGCGGCAACGTAGTAACGCCGATAATGTACATTATGTCAGAACAAGTCAGAGTCGGCCTCCCCGTCGCTTATGGACCCGCGGTGTCGAAGCCAGTCACACTCCCATAGCTGTCACGACCAACCCGCGCCCGCAGCGGTGAAGGCGCCTCCGAGCGCGCCCCGCAACGGAGTCGGCTGTCTGCGGGCTGCATCTGGCTGTGGACCACTTGTCCGCCTCGTTACGGTCACCATGGAGTGCCTCGCAGGTCGATGTCACCCTCCGGCCATAGATCTGCGTCAGCGCCCGAGCCGGCCGAGAAGACGAGTATCGGCCCCGCCGAAGATGTCACCGTCTCGTTCGAGTCGATCATCGAGACATGACGTTCTACGGCGTTCACCCGTGACCAGCCGGTGCGCTCGTAGAACGGCACGACCTCCTCTCGGCACCCGAGGTAGCCGAACCTCACACGATCGTCGTCGCGCATTGCCTGCTGCGCGTGCGACATCACGAGGCGACCGACTCCGTCGGAGCGCCAGTCCGGATGGACGAGGACTCCCCCGGTTCCGGCGACCGCCACCTCGCGTGCGCCGACGCGTATGAGGCGCCGTTGAAACCCGACGTGCGCGACAGCGATGGAGCCACGGAACACGATCGTGTGCACATCCGCGGGCGAATACCCGTACGGGCGATCGGGGTTCCACTCTCCATACTCTGCTCGGTACTCACGATCGAAGAGTTCTCTCAGTGCCGCCGATTGCGATTCGGACAGGGCATCATGCTCGACGATGTCGACGTGGTCAGTCATTCAGAGTCCCCCGTGCGTCGGATCGACGGAGGTGGGGGTCGCAGTCAGCGCCGTCTCCAGAGTCAGGTCGAGTCGCGGGTCGAGTGCGGTGCGGGTCATCGGTTCTCCTCCGGATCGGCCATCAGGGAGTCGAGGCGGTCAGTGCGGTCTTCCCAGACTCGCCGTTGCTCGTCGAGCCAGTGCCCCACGACCGCGAGGCGGTCGCGATCGAGTGTGCAGGTGCGCACGCGACCGCTCTTGGATGTGCGGATGAGTCCGCTGTCCTCCAACGCATGGATGTGCTTCATGAACGACGGAAGCGTCATCGCGAAGGGCTGCGCGAGCTTGCCCACGCTTGCCGGGCCGGGTCCGAGTGCTCGGATGACCGCGCGGCGAGTCGGATCCGCGAGAGCAAGGAAAACCGCGTTCTCGTCCTGATCGTTAGCCATGAAGATAAGTATTGATCACGGGAACAGTTAGCGCAAGGGCAAAGTTTCTGCGGGTCTCTCCATGCAGATGAGCCCCTCTCGGTCGTCCCACGACGCGACGCGTTCGAAACCGCGCGATTCGTAGAGCCTGATCGCCGGCGCCCGCCACTCCCAGACGGACAGCCGGACGCGTCCTGTTGTCAGCGCCAGTGCAGCATCCAGCAACGCGGATCCCAGACCACGTCCACGGAGGTTCGGATCTGCCCAGAGTCGCTTGATCTCGGCCTCTCCCCCATCGACCCGTACGATCACCACACCGACGGGCCCCTGCTCGGTCATCGCGAGCAGAGTGGTGCAGTCCGCGTAGGCGGCGACCGGATCGGCCACCTCGCGCTCGTAACTCGGCGGCAACGCTGCCAGCCCTGCCGGCGATGCCTCGGCATACTCGACCTTCTCCGCCTCGGTCTGCAGCAGATACGTGCGGACGAGTTCACTCACCGCGGTCGTGTCCGCGTCATCCCACGTCGATGCACGGACGCGGAGCGACCGACGGAGCTCGTCATACGGAGGATGAGGATGAGGATGAGACGTCACACACTCATTCTGTCGTCACCGCGCAGCCCAGACCCCGAGCTCGTTGCCACTCGGGTCGATGAAGTGCAGTCGCCGTCCACCGGGGAACTCGTACGGCCCCTGGACCACTGCGCCGCCCGCGTCGGTGATCGACTTCTGCGTGGCGTCGAGATCGTCGGAGTACAGCAGCACGAGCGGCCCGCCGGGCGGACGCCCCTGGTCGGAGAGAAGCAGACCGCCCACCTCCGTGCCGTCTCCGGTCAGAGAGGCGATACCCGCGTAGGCGGGACCGTAGTCCACGAAGACCCAGCCGAACGCGTCTCGGTAGAACCGCTTTGCCGTCTCGAGATCATTGACGACGAGCTCGACGTAGTTGATGGAGTGGTGCACGGGTACAGGTGTCATGCGGCCACGGTAGCGAGAGCGTCGGACATCCGGCACCCCCTGCTCGAGTGTCCTCGCGTCGGCAGACTCTCCCACGAGGAGTACCGTGGGAGGAGTGCAACAGGTTCCCCGCTCCCCCGTGACCACCCCGGGTTGGAGGGCCTGGCTCATCTGGGGCGTGGGTGTCGCAGCCTACGTTCTCGCCATCACCAACCGCACGTCGCTCGGCGCCGTCGGCGTGGAGGCCGCTGATCGGTTCCAGGCCGATGCGTCGACCCTCGCGCTGTTCGCCGTGGTGCAGCTCGCCGTCTACGGCGGAATGCAGATCCCCATCGGAATCCTGCTCGACCGCTTCGGTTCCCGCCCCATCATGACGATCGGCATGCTGCTCATGGCAGCGGGCCAGCTCACGATGGCCCTCTCCCCCGGCATCGGGATCGCGATCTTCGCCCGCATCCTTCTCGGCGCAGGCGACGCGGCGATCTTCCCCGCCGTGCTGCGATTGGTGGCGACCTGGTTCCCGGCGCAGCGGGGACCGATCATGGTGCAGTTCACCGGCATCATCGGTCAGGCGGGCCAGCTGATCGCACTCGTACCGCTCGCAGCTCTTCTCCACGCGACCACGTGGACGGTCACCTTCGGCAGCATCGCGGGACTCGGCGTCCTGTTCACGATCCTCGTCGCGCTCGTCATCCGCAATCACCCCGCCGAGCGCGGCGCTGACGTGACGATCGACACCGACACGGGCGTGATCCGCGTCGTCACCTCGGCCATCGATACGGGCGTCGGCATCCGCGCGGCCTGGGCCCACCCCGGCACGCGTCTCGCGTTCTGGTCGCACTTCACGACGCCGTTCGCCGGCACCGCCTTCATCCTGCTGTGGGGAATGCCGTTCCTCACCGCGGCTCAGGGACTCGACACCGCGCACGCCGCGGGGATCATCTCGGTGTACGTGGTCGCCGGAATGGCGCTGGGTCCCATCATCGGCGACCTCTCTCGTCGTCTGCCCAACCAGCGCTCGCTCGCACTCGTCCTGCCTGCCGTCGGTGTGCAGGTCGTCGCATGGGTGGCCGTCCTCGCTCTGCCCGAGCCGGCTCCGCTCTGGCTGCTCTACCTTCTCGCCGTGGCTCTCGCGACGGGAGGCCCGGCGAGCATGATCGCCTTCGACCACGCACGCACGCACAATCCCTCGCACCGCCTGAGCACCGCGACCGGAGTGACGAATGCGGGCGGGTTCATCGCTGCTCTGATCGCGATCTTCCTCATCGGGCTCGCTCTCGACCTGCAAGGGGCGGGAACGCCGGAGACCTACTCACTCGAGGCATTCCGGGTCGCGTTCCTCATGCCCATCCCGCTCTGGATCCTCGGCGTCACCTTCATCCTGATCGAGCGCAAGCGCACACGCATCAGGATGGGCTTGGATCCCGAGAGGCGGCGCTGACTGCTTCTAGGATGGGGCTCATGCCCACGAGCTTCACCTTCTCGAACGACCGCGCCCTGATCGATCGCGACCTGGTGCACCGCTGGCTGAGCGAGGAGTCGTACTGGGCGAAGGGCCGCAGCCGCGCGACCCAGGACGCCGCGATCGACGCGTCGCGCAACTACTCGATCCGCGACGAGCGCGATCAGCAGGTGGGGTATGCGCGCGTCGTGACCGACGGCGTGACCTTCGCGTGGCTGTGCGACGTGTTCGTCGACCAGGAGGCCAGAGGGCACGGAGTCGGAAAAATACTCGTCGAGGGTGTGCTGGAAGACCTTCGCGAATCATCGACGGTCAAGCGCATCATGCTCGCCACGAGTACCGCGAGCGGTCTCTACGCGCAGTACGGCTTCGCGCCCTCTGCCGATCCGAACCACTACATGGTGAAGCTGATCGACCGAGGGTGATGTCAGCGCCCCGGTCGCCTCAACGGTGTCCATCCGAAGGGCACGGGGCCGTCGACCGCTGCACGCTCGCGATCTGCTCGCGCTGACCAGCCCTGGGCGTCATCCGATGAGTCGAAGCCTCCTCGGGCGACACGCATGCCGACGTCCTCGTGATGCATGCGGGGTCCTCCCCCGCGGCGCACCGACGCTCGGACGCTCCAGGAGTCGTCGGCGAATCCGCCGCCTCGGAACACCCGATAGTCGTCGTAGCGGGCCGGATCCAGAAGATCCCAGCACCACTCCCAGACGTTGCCGAGAGTGTCGAAGAGGCCGTGCAGGTTCGGCAGCTTGCCACCCACATCCTGAGGAGAGGAGACCGCGTCGGCGCTCGTCCAGGCGGCGTCGGCGAGCGGCGCGTAATGAGGACCGACCGAGCCCGCCCTGCAGGCGTACTCCCATTCGGCCTCAGTGGGCAGCCGATACCCGTCACCTGTCGCATCCCAGCTGACGTCTTCGCCGTCGAAGCGATAGACCGGATCGAGCCCCTCCCATTCGGAGGCGGCATTGCAGAAATGGATCGCCCGGAGCCAGCTCACATCGACTGCAGGACGCCGCGGATGCCGTGATGCGATGGGGAGGATCTCCGCGAGCTGCTCCTCGGTGATCGGGAACACGCCGATCTCGAAGTCCTCGACCGCGACGGTGCGCTCGACCTTGCGACGCGCATCATGCAGAGTGACCGAGCCGCCTGTGATGCGGCGCATCTCGATGTCGGTCACGCGTGCGGAACCCTCTCGACCCAGTCCGGGTACTTCGCGGCGCGGCCGTCTCCGGAAGAGGTGCGTGTGACGCGCCGTCGGACCCAGGGGCCGACGAACTCACGGTAGTAGGCGAGACCGGCCGGGCCACCTGCGGTGAGAGCGGTCGGAGACCACCACGTCGACGGCGGCTCGAACCCCAGGCCGTGGAGCACTCGCGCGGCGACACGATGGTGACCGGCGGAGTTCATGTGGAGCCGGTCCGCAGACCAGTACTTCGCATCGGCGAGTTCTCGGTCTGGCCAGTTGAGTGCCCGCACGACGTCGTCGCGACCCTCGACCCGGCGCAGCACCGCGTCGGAGAGCAGGTCGCCGCGCCGTTGCACGAGCGACCCCATCGGAAGCTGACCACTCGGATTCGCCCCGGAGAGCAGGATCAGGGTGACGCCCTCTTCGTCACACCGGCGCAGAACCCGGCTGAACGCGTCGGCGATGTGCTCGAGGTCGGTCCTCGGTCGGAGCATGTCGTTTCCTCCGCCGTTGAACGACAGATGCGTCGGACGCAGCGCGAGCGCGGGTTCGAGCTGCTGCTCGACGATCGGCCAGGCGAGCTTGCCGCGGATCGCGAGGTTCGCGTAGCTGATCGGGTGACCGGCGGCATCGGCCCATCCCTGAGCCACGAGGTCCGCCCACCCTCGCTCACGGCCGTCGGGGAGATCATCACCCACTCCCTCGGTGAAGGAATCTCCGATGGCCACATAACGTACTTCTGTCACCTCGACAGCCTATTCCCGCGCACGGACACTGAGGCGTTCACCGGTCGTCGAGCGCCATTCCCCCGCGATCGACCAAGCCCCACGCCGCTCCTGCCGCAACGATGAAGCACGCGCCGAACACTGCGAACAGCACCGGCGCCCCGCCCGCGACGAGCACGATCGGCACGGCCAGCGGAGCGACGATCGACGCGATGCGTCCCACTCCCGCCGCCCAGCCAGCTCCCGTGCCCCGCAACGAGGTCGGGTAGATCTCGGGAGTCACGGCGTACAGCGCGCCCCAGGCGCCGAGGTTGAAGAACGAGAGGGCCATGCCCGAGGCGATGATGGCGGTCTCGGTCGTCGATGTCCCGAAGAAGACAGCCGACACCGCCGAGCCGACGAGGAAGACCGAGAGCGTCGTGCGCCTGCCCCACACCTCGATCAGCCACGCGGCGACCGCATATCCGGGCAGCTGAGCGAGAGTGATGATGAGCGTGAACCCGAAGGACCGTACGAGATCGAATCCCGCATCGACCAGGATGCTGGGGATCCAGATGAACGCGCCGTAGTACGCGAAGTTCACGCAGAGCCAGACGAGCCAGAGGCACATGGTGCGAACCCGGAACTCCGCGTTCCACAGCGTGGTCAATCGCGCGCGGGTGGTGACGGCGATCGCGCGCGACGCCGGCTCTCTCCTGATCGCAGGCGCCGGTTCGACACCCGCGTCAGCCTCGAAGGTCGCCACGATCCGATCGGCCTCGGCGATGCGGCCGCGCGAGGCGAGCCACCGCGGCGACTCCGGGAGCCCCCACCGGACGATCAGGGCGTAGACGGCGGGGATCGCGCCGAGTGCGAAAGCCCAGCGCCAGCCGTCGTCGGATGCGGGGATCACGAAGAACCCGATCAGGGCTGCCGCCGTCCACCCCAGCGCCCAGAAGGCCTCGAGGATGACGATGAGCCGGCCTCGGATGCGAGCGGGCGCGAACTCGCTCACATACGTGGAAGCGACGGGAAGCTCGGCGCCGAGACCCAGTCCGACGAGGAACCGCAGCAAGAGGAGCGCGGCGAGACCGCTCACGAGTGCGCTCGCGCCCGTGGCGACGCCGTAGATCAGCAGCGTCAATGCGAAGACCTGGCGCCGCCCGAGCCTGTCGGCGAGGAGGCCGCCGAGGGTCGCGCCGATCGCCATTCCGATGAAGCCGACCGATGCGATCCATCCGGCATCCGTCTTCGTCAGACCCCACTGCTGAGTGAGAGCCGCGAGGATGAACGAGATGAGTCCGACGTCCATCGCATCCAGAGCCCAGCCGACCCCTGACCCGGTGAGAAGGCGGAGGTGACGGCGCGTGAACGGGAGCTCATCGAGACGTCCGGCGATCGACGCCCGGCTCGGCAGCGCGGTGTTGGCCATGGCTACATCGTAGATGTGACGCGCGCGCCGCCGAGCACGTGCGTCAGTCGCGGTCGGCGAGCAGCCGACGCACCCGAGGGATGACCTCTGAGCCGTAGAGCTCGATGCTGCGCATCATCGCGTCGTGTGACAGCGTGCCGGTGGCGTACTTCATGTCGAAGCGGCCGAGTCCGAGCGTCGTGACGGTGTCGGCGATCTTGGCCGCGACTCGCTCCGGCGAGCCGACATACAGAGCTCCCGCAGGTCCCACGTCGTTCTGGAAGCGTGCCCGGCTGTACGGGGGCCATCCGCGCTCGCGACCGATGGTGTTGTTCATCGCCTCGAACCCGGAGTACGCGGCCTCCCATGCCTCCTCATCGGTGTCTGCGATGTGGCCCGGCGAGTGCACGGCGATCGGGTGCGAGTTCGTGCCGAAGGATGCCACCGAACGGTGGTAGAGATCCACGAACTGACGGAAGCGACCGGCAGGGCCTCCGATGATCGCGAGCATGAGGCCGAGACCGTGACGTGCCACCCTCACGACGGACTCAGGGCTGCCGCCCACCCCGACCCAGGTGCGCAGACCGTTCTCCGTCTTCGGGAAGACGTTCGCGTTCTCGAGCGAGGCGCGCATCGATCCCGACCAGGTCACCGGTTGCTCTTTGAGGAGTTCGACGAAGAGTTCGAGCTTCTGCTCGAAGAGGGCGTCGTAGTCGCGGAGATCGTAGCCGAAGAGCGGGAAGGACTCGATGAAAGAGCCCCGGCCGAGCACGACCTCGGCTCGTCCGTTCGAGAGGGCATCGAGGGTGGAGAAGCGTTCGAACACGCGCACAGGGTCATCCGAGGACAGCACGGTGACGGCGGTTCCGAGACGGATGCTCTTCGTGCGACCTGCGATGGTGGCGAGCACCATCTCCGGTGCCGACACGGCGAACTCCGTGCGGTGGTGCTCCCCCACGCCGAAGAAGTCGACACCGACGCTGTCGGCGCGCTCCGCCTGCTCGACGATGTTGCGAATCGTCTGCGCGCCGGTGAGCAGCTCGCCGTCGTCGCCTCTCGTGATGTCGCCGAAGGTGTCCAGCCCGAACTCGATGCTCATGTCAGCCCTTTCTATTCAGCTGAATGAACAGCGGATCCGGTCGGCGCATTCCCTCAGCGCGACAGAAGCGCGGTTCGGAGTGTGTCGAGTCCGACCCCGCCCATGTCGAGAGCACGCTTGTGGAAGTCCTTCACATCGAAGTCCGCGCCCCGCTCTGCCTGATAGGCGTCTCGCACCTGCTCCCAGATGCGCTGACCCACCTTGTAGGAGGGCGCCTGGCCCGGCCAGCCGAGATAGCGGTTGACCTCGAACTGCACGAACTGATCGGACATGTTCACGTTCTTGCGCATGAAGTCGAGTGCGTAGTCGGCGTCCCAGGTGCCGTCGCCATCGAGACGCGGCTTGCCGAGGTGCACTCCGATGTCGAGCACGACACGGGCCGCGCGCATCCGCTGGCCGTCGAGCATGCCCAATCGGTCGGCCGGATCGTCGAGGTAGCCGAGTTGCTGCATCAGACGCTCGGCGTACAGCGCCCAACCCTCTGCATGGCCCGAGGTGCCGGCAAGCAGTCGCCGCCACGAGTTGAGCTCGGTGCGGTTGTAGACGGCCTGGGCGATCTGCAGGTGATGCCCCGGGACACCCTCGTGATAGACCGTCGTCAGTTCGCGCCATGTGTCGAACTCGGTGACGCCCTCGGGAACCGACCACCACATGCGCCCCGGACGCGAGAAGTCGTCGGTCGGACCGGTGTAGTAGATGCCGCCCTCTTGCGTCGGCGCGATCATGCATTCGAGAGTGCGAATCGCCTCGGGGATGTCGAAGTGCGTGGCGCCGAGCTCTGCGACAGCGCGGTCGCTCGTCTCCTGCATCCACTTCTGGAGAGCGTCTGTTCCGACGAGCTTGCGAGCGGGATCGGCCTCGAGGTGGGCGACGGCCTCTTCGACCGAGGCGCCGGGGAGGATCTCGTTCGCGATCGCGGTCTGTTCGGCGACCATGCGGGCCAGTTCCTCGCGGCCCCAGTCGTAGGTCTCATCGAGGTCGATCGTGGCACCGAGGAAGCGACGGGAGTTCAGCGCGTAGAGCTCTCGTCCGACGGCATCGACCTCCGTCGCGACGGGAGCGAGCTCCTCGGCCAGGAAGCTGCGAAGTTCGTCGTACGCGACCCGCGCCGCAGCGGAGTTGTCGGCCAGAGTGCGAGCGAGGGATGCGGGGAGGTTGCCCTCTTGAGGAGTCGCTTCGGCCACGAATGCGGCGAAGAACCCGTCGTCGGCGGTGTAGCGGTCGATCTGCGTGGCGACCTCCACCACCTGGCGCCGAGCGGGGGTGACTCCGGCGGCGATGCCCGCGCGGAGCGTTTCGGTGTATCCGCGGAGCGCGTCGGGCACCGCGGCGAGACGCGTCGCGATGACGCTCCAGTCGTCCGCTGTGGCCGTCGGCATCAGATCGAATGCCGACCGCACGTCCTGTGGCGCTGAAGCGATGACGTTCAGGTCGCGCAGGTGCCAGTTCGCGTCGTGCAGCTCGAGATCCAGGCTGAGCTCTGCCGAGAGATCGGTCTTCGTGACTTCGTCGATCGCGTCGACCGGGTCGAGTGCCTGCAGCTTCGCGAGCGTCGATCGCGTTGCAGATGCGATCTGCTCGTGCCCCTCGGGGCTCAGATCGCCGAAACGGTCGTTGACCTCGTCTCTGCCGATGTAGGTGCCGAGCGTCGGGGCGAGCACCGCGATGGTGTCGACCCACTCATCGGCGACTTTGTCGATGGCAGACGGAGTGCGGGGAGCTGAAGTCATCCCTCCAGCGTAGCCCCGCACCCCCTGCGCAGGATATCGGTGTGCCGCGCAGCCGTGCTCTGCACCGTGGAAGTCACGACGCGTCGGCCAGCCTCAGTGCGCGGCCTCGTTCCAGTCGTGTCCGCGGCCGACCTGAACGTCGAGAGGCACGGTGAGGTCCGCTGCGTCGCCCATGCGGGTCCGCACGATCCGCTCCGCCGCATCCCACTCCCCCGGTGCCACTTCGACGACGAGTTCGTCGTGGATCTGCAGCAGTGCGCGCGAGCTGAGACCTTCTGACCTCAGGTCCTCGTGGATGTGCAGGAGTGCGATCTTCATGATGTCCGCCGCGCTTCCCTGGATCGGGGCGTTGAGCGCTGCGCGCTCGGCGTTCTCGCGAAGCACGCGGTTCGGGCTCGCAAGGTCGGGGAACGGGCGGCGGCGGCCGAAGATGGTCTCGGTGTAGCCGACCTCCTTGGCCTTCATGACGGATGCCCGCAGGTAGTCGCGAACCGCTCCGAACCGAGCGAAGTACTCGACCATCAGCTGCTTCGCCTCGGACTGCTCGATGCGGAGCTGCTTCGACAGCCCGAACGCCGACAGGCCGTAGACGAGCCCGTACGACATCGCCTTCACCTTCGTGCGCATCGCCGAGGTCACTTCGCTCGGCTCGACACCGAACACCCGCGCACCGACGAACCGATGCAGGTCCTCACCGCTGTTGAACGCCTCGATGAGACCTTCGTCGCCCGAGAGATGTGCCATGATCCGCATCTCGATCTGGGAGTAGTCGGCGGTGAGCAGAGACTCGTAGCCCTCTCCCACCTGGAAGGCGCTGCGGATGCGACGTGATTCCTCGGTGCGCACCGGGATGTTCTGGAGGTTCGGGTCGGTGCTCGACAGGCGTCCGGTCTGGCTGCCGGTCTGCACGTACGTCGTGTGCACGCGGTGATCGTCCTGGATGGCGGTGTCGAGCGACTCGATGATCTGGCGCAGCTTCGTCGCCTCGCGGTGCTGCAGCAGCAGGCCCAGGAACGGATGCGGGTGGGACTCCTGCAGGTCGGCGAGCACTGCGGCATCCGTGGAGTACCCGGTCTTCGTCTTGCGGGTCTTGGGCAGCTGCAGGTCGTCGAACAGCACCTCCTGCAGCTGCTTCGGAGACCCGAGATTGAACTCGCGACCGACGATGCCGAACGCCTCCTGAGCGAGACCCTCGGCGCGCGTCGCCAGCTCGCCGGAGAAGGTCGACAGCACGTCGTGCGACACCGCGACACCGGCGACCTCCATGTCGGCCAGGGTCAGCAGCGTCGGCAGCTCGATGTCGGTGAGCACGGCGGCGACGGATTCGGGAATGTCCTCGCGCAGCGCGGCGGCGACACGGAGCGCGAACCAGGCCTCCTGCGAGGGAGTCGCGCCCTCGGTCTCCGGAACGAGCTGCGTCGGATCTGCCTCCGGCAGCTTCTCGCCGAGGTAGCGCTCTACGAGGTCGCCGAGCGTCTTGTCGGGGAAGCTCGGACGCAGCAGCCATCCCGCCAGACTCGTGTCATAGGCCAGGCCGCTCATTCGCACCCCCAGGCGGAGCAGAGCCTTCACCTGGGGCTTCGCGTCATGGAGCACCTTGGGGCTCGCGGACTCGAGCCACGGCCGCAGGACTTCGACGACCTCGTCGTTCCAGTCGAGTTCACGGAGCTCGTCCCCGGAGGCGGCACCGAGTCTCGTCGGAGCCCCGCCCTGCGCGACGATCCGCACGGCGACGTCGTCGGTCTGCGCCTCGGCCCAGCTGACGAAGTCCGCCGCGGTGACCTCGGTCGGCTCGGGCAGCACCACTGTCGTCGTCGGATCGTCAGCCACCTCGCCCGCGCCGACGGCCTCGAAGACGCGAGGCAGCAGGGTGCGGAACTCGAGGCGGGCGAAGATGTCTCGCACGGCCTGGGCATCGATCGGTGCGACGGCGAGGTCGTCAGGCGCGACGGGAAGTTCGACGTCACGCAGCAGTCGGTTGAGGCGGCGGTTGCGACGCACGTCTTCGATGTGATCGCGCAGATTGCCGCCCACGACGCCCTTGATCTCGTCTGAGCGCTCGAGCAGGTCGTCGAGCGAGCCGAACTGGGTCAACCACTTCACGGCCGTCTTCTCGCCCACCTTGGGCACACCGGGAAGGTTGTCGCTCGTCTCGCCGACGAGAGCCGCGATGTCGGGGTACTGCTCGGGTCGGACCCCGTAGCGCTCCTGCACGGTCACCGGGTCGTACCTCTTGAGCTGCGAGACGCCCTGCACCGACGGGTACAGCAGCGTGACGTCGTCGGTGACCAGCTGGATCGTGTCGCGGTCTCCCGAGACCACCAGCACGTCGTATCCCTGCTCCGCTCCCTGCGCCGCGAGCGTCGCGAGGATGTCGTCGGCTTCGACCCCCTCTTTGGTGAGAACCGGGATGGACATCGCGGCGAGACAGTCCTGCAGGAGCGGGATCTGTCCCTTGAACTCCTGCGGGGACTCGGAGCGGGTCGCCTTGTACTCCGGGTAGACATCCGTGCGGAACGAGTGGCGCGAAGTGTCGAAAGCGATCGCCATGTGCGTGGGCTGCTCGGCCTTGATGAGGTTGACCAGCATCGACAGGAAGCCGTAGATGGCGTTCGTGTGCTGATTGTCTTTGGTCGTGAAGTTCTCGACCGGCAGGGCGAAGAAGGCACGATAGGCGAGCGAATGGCCGTCGACGACCATGAGGGTAGGCTTTGCGGAGTCCGTCACCCTGTCAGCCTAACGAGGACGACAGACACCCGCTGAGGAGGAACCATGAGCGACACCGCGACCAGTGCAGGACTCGACTGGGCGACAGCCCGGGGAATGGGTGCGCTCGCTCAGAAGATGGGCATGGAGTTCCTCGAGTTCACCACCGAGCGCTGCGTCGCGACGCTGCCCGTCGAAGGCAACACTCAGCCCGTCGGCCTCATGCACGGCGGCGCCTATGTCGTGCTCGGCGAGTCGCTGGGATCCATGGCCGCCAACCTGCACGCGGGTCCAGGGCGACTGGCCGTCGGGGTCGACATCAACGCGACGCACACGCGATCGGCGACGTCCGGCGTGGTGACCGGCGTGTGCACGCCCGTGCACCTCGGGCGCAGCATCACGGTGCACGAGATCGTCGTCACTGACGATCAGGGCCGCCGGTGCTCGACGATCCGCATCACCAACATGATCAAGGACGCTCCCGAGGCTCGCTGAGAGGTTCGTCCAGCAGCAGCTGGAACAGCAGGTGGTCCTGCCACTCCCCCGCGATCCGCAGATACTGCGGTGCGATGCCGATGCGCTCGAAGCCGTTGTCCGCGAGAACACGCTGAGAACCGGAGTTGTGCAGCAGTGTCGCTGCCTGCAGGCGGTGCAGTCGCACCTCGTCCCGCGCGTAGGCGGCGACGAGGCGCACCCCGCGGGAGGCGAGACCGCGACGGAGCCGCGTGTGATCGACCCAGTAACCCAGATCGGCGTTCCAGAACGCGCCGCGCACGATGTTGTTGAGGTTGATCCGTCCGCGGATCTCGCCGTCGGACGACTCGATCACGAAGCGGATGTTCCGGCCAGCAGAGGCTTCGATCACGCACTGCTCGGCGTGGAACTCCTGCCACTCCGAGGTGAAGAACTCCGGTGACCTGAGCGGCTCCCACGGTGCGAGGTGCTCTCGGTTGGCCGAATACGCCCTGGCGAGTGCAGGACCGTCGCCGACCTGCACAGGACGCAGCAGATGCTCCGCGTCGAGCGGGAGCAAAGGCTACTTCTTCGGAGCGAGCTGCTCGATGATCGCCTTGGCGACATCCTGCATCGTGAGGCGGCGGTCCATCGATGCCTTCTGGATCCAGCGGAACGCCTCGGGCTCGGACAGGCCCATCTTCTCGTTCAGCAGGCCCTTGGCACGATCGACGAGCTTGCGGGTCTCGAAGCGCTCGACCATGTCGGCGACCTCGGCCTCGAGCGTGATGATCTGCTCGTGACGCGCAAGGGCGATCTCGATGGCGGGCAACAGGTCGTTCGGGGTGAAGGGCTTGACGACGTAGGCCAGTGCTCCGGCCTCGCTCGCGCGCTCGACGAGCTCCTTCTGGCTGAACGCCGTGAGAAGGACGACGGGTGCGATGTTGCCCTTGTGCAGCTTCTCGGCTGCGCTGATGCCATCGAGCTGCGGCATCTTGACGTCCATGATGACGAGGTCGGGGCGGAGCTCGGTCGCGAGTGCCACGGCCGTCTCGCCGTCACCTGCCTCACCGACGACATCGAAGCCGTTGTCGCGGAGGATCTCGACGATGTCGAGACGGATCAGCGACTCGTCCTCGGCGACGACGACGCGTCTGGGTGCGGATGACGTGGGCTGTTCTGCTGCCTGTTCTTGCTCGGTCACAGACCCATCCTAGTGGAGACCACCTCTGAGGTCCCCCGATGGTGTGGCGGGTGACGGTGAGCACGGATCGCCTGCGCTAAAGTCGAAGACGCTACACACGAGCCGGCGTGGCGGAATGGCAGACGCGGAGCACTCAAAATGCTTTGTCCGAAAGGGCGTGTGGGTTCGAGTCCCACCGCCGGCACATCAGTTCAGATGCTGATCCATACCTGACCGTCGATCAACAGATATCGATCGAGGGCGGGGCTCATCGCCTCGAGGATCATCCGCTCAGCGACCGCAGGGTGGTCGGCGGTGACGACGTCTCGCGGAACCACGGACCGGATGATCGCGTCGAGGTTCTCATCGGTTGCATCGACGTGAAGTCCGCCGACCAGCACCGGTTCATATGTCTGCCCGTCGTGCACCCGGTGTCCGTCGGAGTCGAGGACGGTGTCGCATGCATGACTCTGCGCAAGATAGGCGGGGACGCACGCGATGGCCTCGTGGGTGCGGAAGCGACCTTTGAGGCGGAACCTGACGCCGATGCTTCCCGGCTTCCTCGAGAGGAGGGGCGTGTCGTCGGCTTCCGGGAGCGCGCCGGCGGGATACCGCTGAGGTGCGGATGGCGCTCCGACCAGCGGGCGGGAGCTGTCGGGTCGCTCGGCCACGGCGGGGTCGATGGTCAGGTCATCCATGTGTGCGGGTGCGGGCCTGCCGCCGTGCGGGCGGCCTGCGCCTGACCAGAGTACTAGTCCGCGGCTGAGAAGCCGCGGAGCCGTGGACGACGGGTTGGTGAGGCCCGAGGGTCGACACGTCGTTCACCGCTCGGACAGCGCAGCGACCTCCGCGAGAACCCGGGGGTCCGCGAGAACCCGGAAGTGCCCTCCGGAATCGAGACGCACGTTCTTCATCGCGCCGCTGAGCTCGCTTCCCTCGGGGATGTGCGGGTCGAAAGCCGCGTAGATCGACACGATCCGTCGGTTGACGTCCACCTGGCGCGCGAGCTGCATGATCGAGGGGTCCGAGGGTGAGAACGCGCGGAGAGAGCGGACGGGAAGCATCCGCGCATAGCGGGAGCCACCGAAGGGCGTGGCCACAGCGACCATCGCGCGCACCCGGAACCCCGAGGGACCAGCCATCGCCATCTTGCCGGCGAGTCCGCCCTTGCTGTGCGCGACGATGAGCGCATCGGTGAGTTGCGCCGACTCGAGGAAGTCGGTCATGAGCTGGGCCGATTCGATGACGGGCCGGCGGTTGTGCCTGAGCGAATCGAGGACATGCACGGGGTGCCCCCGGGCGTGCAGTGCTGTGATGAGGGGCTGCATGAATCGCCACGTCTCGTACACGCCCGGAAGGATCATGATCGGAGCCTCGGAGCCGGTCGCGAAGGAAGCGGCGTCGCGTCGGTCGACGGCAGCGCGCAACTGCCAATACACGGCATAGGTGTAGTCGGCGATCCACCAGGCGGCTCGTCTCAGCGTGCGGATGGCGCCCATCCTTCGATCGCTTCGGCGACTGCCTGCGGCGCCGAGAAGTGCACGTTGTGCTGCTGTCCGGGGATCTCGACGACCACACCGTCATGCGCCGCGGCGCCGAGAGCGTGGCTCCATTCCGACCCCGCGACCGGGTCGTCGCCTCCGCGGATGACCAGCACCGGCATCTGCAATGCCGGAACCGTCGACGCCGTCGAGTACTCGATCATCCGCCGTGCCTGCTTCAGATACCGGCGGATGCCGCAGCGCAGGTAGTCGACCAGGACGACGGCGTTCGCTGCCGGGGTCTCCCCCAGCGTGTCGACCACGAGTGCGCGTGCCTGCGCTCCGAGCGTGCGGTGCCGCTCATCGACGACCGCGCCGATCAACACGACGCCCTCGACACGCTCCGGACGCGCACGCGCAGCTTCGAGCACCCACTGGGCTCCCATCGAATGCCCGACGTAGACGACGCGTCCGAGCCCCAACACCGCGACGAGCTCTGCCAGCAGGCGCCCCATGTCCTCCACCTCGAGATCGCGCTCGGGCTGCGGCAGCCCGGCGAAACCGGGGAGGTCGATCGAGATCACCCGTGCAGATCTCGGCAGGGCCGCGTGCAGAGGAGCGAAATACCGATGGGACATGCCGATGCCGTGGACCTGCACATATGTGAGGACGCCTGGCCCGTGCGTCTCGGTGCTTTCGTGCAGACGGAAGGCGTGGCCCGCCACGACGATGCGCCGAGAGAGAAGGGTCATCCGCTCACCGTAGGTGCGACGCGCTCTCCCGCACCAGACGCTTGACATGACCGCCCTGGAACATCGCCGAACGGACGACGAAGGGGCGGAACAATCGTTCCGCCCCTTCGCTGTGCGACCTGGATCAGATCGTGGCTTCCTTGTAGATCGGCGCTGCGCCGTTGACGGCGTCCCCGACCTTGTGGACGCGGATGTCGTTGGTCGAGCCCACGATTCCGGGAGGGGAACCCGAGATCACGACGACCTTGTCTCCCTCGACGGCGAGTCCGCTCGAGAGCAGATAGTCGTCGACCTGCAGATACATCAGGTCGGTGTGCTGCACCATGTCGACGAGCTTCGAGCGGATGCCCCAGGTGAGGGCCATGCGCCGACGGATGCTCGGCTCGGGGGTGAACGCGATCATCGGGATGCGCGAGCGCAGACGCGAGAGGCGGCGAGCCGAGTCACCCGACTGCGTGAACACGCAGAGGTACTTCGCGTCGACGAACTCTGCGACCTCGAGAGCGGCGAGGGTGATCGCACCTCCCTGGGTGCGCGGCTTGGTCGTGAGCGGAGCGATGCGCTCCAGACCGTGCTCCTCGGTGGACTCGATGATGCGAGCCATCGTCTCGACGACGACCACGGGGTAGTCGCCCACGCTGGTCTCGCCCGAGAGCATCACGGCGTCTGCACCGTCGAGCACCGCGTTCGCGACGTCCGAGGTCTCGGCGCGCGTGGGCACCGGGCTGTTGATCATCGACTCGAGCATCTGCGTCGCGACGATGACCGGCTTCGCCATGCGGCGCGCCAGTTCGACGGCGCGCTTCTGCACGATCGGCACGGCCTCGAGCGGAAGCTCGACGCCGAGGTCACCACGGGCGACCATGATCGCGTCGAACGCGTCGACGATCTCTTCGAGCGCATCGACGGCCTGCGGCTTCTCGACCTTGGCGATGACGGGGACCTTGACGCCCTCTTCGGCCATGATCTCGTGCACGCGGCTGATGTCCTCCGCGTTGCGGACGAACGACAGGGCGATGAGGTCGGCGCCGATGCGAAGGCCCCAGCGGAGGTCCTCCTCGTCCTTCTCGCTCAGAGCGGGGACGTTGACTGCGACACCGGGCAGGTTGATGCCCTTGTTGTTCGACACGGCACCGGCGACGATCACGCGGGTCGTGACGGTGACGCCGTCGGTCTCGACGACCTCGACGCGGACCTTGCCGTCGTCGATGAGCAGGAAGTCTCCCGGCTTGACGTCGTTGGGCAGGCCCTTGAACGTCGTGCCGGAGATCTCCTTGTTGCCGATGATGTCCTCGGTCGTGATCTTGAAGATGTCGCCGGCGGCGAGCTCGTAGGGGCCGTTCTCGAACTTGCCGAGGCGGATCTTCGGTCCCTGCAGGTCGACGAGGATGGCGACGGCGCGGCCCGCGTCGTCGGCGGCCTTGCGCACGTTGGCGTAGTTGTTCTCGTGCACGGAGTAGTCACCGTGGCTGAGGTTCAGGCGCGCGACGTCCACGCCGGCGTCGATCAGTGCACGCACGGTTTCATAGGTGGAGGTGGCGGGGCCCAGGGTGGCGACGATTTTCGCGCGTCTCAACAGATTGCTCCAGGGTAGTGGGGGATGGAAATCAGGCGACGGTGCCGCGGCTCAGCCTACGCGGGCTGGAGACCGATAGCGACTTCATGCGGTCGCACAGGCTCGGGCAGAACGGTCGTGCCCATGAGGAAGCGATCGACGTTGGCCGCGGCTGCACGGCCCTCCGCGATCGCCCACACGATGAGGGACTGCCCACGCCCGGCGTCGCCGGCGACGAAGACACCGGGCACGGTCGACTCGTAGGTGTCATCACGACGGAAGGCACCGCGGTCGGTGACCTGGGGAAGCGTGTCCTCGGTGTAGCCGTCCTGCTCCGGACCGGTGAAGCCCATGGCGATGAGCACGAGATCTGCGGGGATCTCGCGCTCGGTGCCGCTCTTGGGCACGCGGCGGCCGTCGATGTACTCGGTCTCCGCGACGCGCAGAGCACGAACCTCGCCGACGTCGTTGGAGAGGAACTCGACGGTCGAGGCGAGGAAGACGCGCTCACCGCCTTCTTCATGAGCCGAGGAGACCTCGAAGAGCGTCGGCATCATCGGCCATGGCTGGTGCCCCGGACGCTCGGTGCCCGGCTGCTTGCCGATCGCGAGGTTGGTGACGCTGAGCGCACCCTGACGGTGTGCGGTTCCGATGCAGTCCGCACCGGTGTCGCCGCCGCCGATCACGATGACGTGCTTGCCTTCGGCGCTGATCTGCTCGGGGACCTTGTCTCCGGCGACCGCATGGTTGGACTCGACGAGGTACTCCATCGCGAAGTGCACTCCGTCGAGGTCACGTCCCGGGATCGACAGGTCGCGGGGAACCGTCGATCCGGTGGCGATCACGACGGCGTCGTAGCGGGCGCGGAGGTCGGACCATGAGATGTCCTTGCCGATCTCGACTCCGGCACGGAACCTCGTGCCCTCCTCCTGCATCTGGCGCAGGCGGGACTCGAGCTGCCCCTTCTCCATCTTGAAGTCGGGGATGCCGTAGCGCAGCAGACCCCCGATGCGATCGTCTCGCTCGAAGACAGCGACCGTGTGACCTGCACGGGTCAGCTGCTGTGCTGCGGCGAGCCCGGCGGGGCCGGAGCCCACGACGGCGACCGTCTTGCCGGTCAGACGAGCGGGAGGCTGCGGCTCGACCCAGCCCTTGGCGAACGCCTCGTCGATGATCGAGACCTCGATCTGCTTGATCGTGACCGCGGGCTGGTTGATGCCCAGGACGCAGGAGCTCTCGCACGGCGCAGGGCACAGCCGACCGGTGAATTCGGGGAAGTTGTTGGTCGCGTGCAGACGGTCGATCGCCGCCCGCCCTTCTCCGCGCCAGGTCAGGTCGTTCCACTCGGGGATCAGGTTGCCCAGCGGGCAGCCCTGATGGCAGAACGGCACACCGCAGTCCATGCAGCGCCCGGCCTGACGCTTCAGGACCGCCTGATCGCCGGCCTCGTAGACCTCTTTCCAGTCCATGATGCGCACGGGCACAGGACGACGCTTCGGAAGCTCACGCTCAGTGACCTTCAGAAAACCTTTGGGATCAGCCACCGGTCACCTCCAGGATGCGGTTCCAGACGATGTCGCCGTCGGGGTCGATGCCCTCGGCGACTGCTTCTTCGCGCATGCTGCGCACTGCGGCGTAGTCCCGCGGAAGCACCTTCGTGAACTGGCCTGCGGTCTCATCGAACCGCGCCAGGATGTCGGAGCCGAGCGGCGAGGCCGTGCGCTCCACGTGTGCGACGATCAGGCTGCGCAGCACTTCGAGGTCGGCACGGTCGAGCGGCTCGAGCCTGAGCTCTCCGCTGCCGAGCGACTGGGCGTTGATCTTGGCGCTGTCGAGCGAGTGGATGTAAGCCACTCCCCCGGACATGCCGGCGCCGAGGTTGCGACCCGTCGAGCCGAGGATCACAGCGACTCCACCGGTCATGTACTCGAGCGCGTGGTCGCCCACGCCCTCGACGACCGCCGTGGCACCGGAGTTGCGGACGAGGAATCGCTCGCCCACGACGCCGGAGAGGAACATGGATCCCGACGTGGCCCCGTATCCGATGACGTTGCCGGCGATCACGTTCTCGTGCGGCGCGATGGCAGAGCCCCGAGCCGGACGGATCGAGATGTCGCCGCCCGAGAGCCCCTTGCCGACGTAGTCGTTCGCGTCGCCTTCGAGGCGCAGCACGATGCCGGAGGGAAGGAATGCTCCCAGCGACTGACCCGCCGTTCCGTGCAGGGTGACGTCGATGGTGCCGCTGGGAAGGCCCGCGGCGCCGTGGCGCGACGTGACCTGGTGACCCAGCATCGTGCCGACGGCCCGCTCGGTGTTGGCGATGGGCAGCTCGACCACGACCGGCTCTCCGTTGAGGAGAGCGGGCTTCGCGATGTCGATGAGCTGCACGTCGAAGTGCTTCTCGAGCTCGTGATCCTGGGTGCGGCGGCTGCGACGCGGCTCGCTCGCGGGGAACGCGGGGCCCTCGAGCACAGGGCTCAGGTCGAGACCCTCCGCCTTCCAGTGCTGCAGGGCCGCGTTCGCCTCGATGAGCTCTGCACGCCCCACGATCTCGTCGATCGAGCGGAACCCGAGCTCCGCCAGGATCTCGCGGACCTCCTCGGCGATGAACTCCATGAAGTTCACCACGAACTCCGGCTTGCCCGTGAAGCGCTCGCGCAGCACTGGGTTCTGCGTCGCGACGCCCACCGGGCAGGTGTCGAGGTGGCAGACCCGCATCATGATGCATCCGCTCACGACCAGAGGGGCGGTGGCGAAGCCGAATTCCTCTGCGCCGAGCAGGGCGCCGATGATGACATCCCGTCCGGTCTTCAGCTGGCCGTCGACCTGCACCACCACGCGGTCGCGCATGCCGTTCAGCATGAGCGTCTGCTGCGTCTCGGCGAGGCCGAGTTCCCAGGGCGTTCCCGCGTGCTTGAGGGAGTTCATCGGGCTCGCGCCCGTGCCGCCGTCATGGCCGGACACCAGGATGACGTCGCTGAGCGCCTTCGCGACACCCGCGGACACTGCGCCGATACCCGACTGGCTGACCAGCTTCGTGTGGATCCGCGCCTCGGGGTTGGCCCGCTTCAGGTCGAAGATGAGCTGCTTCAGATCTTCGATCGAGTAGATGTCGTGATGCGGCGGCGGCGAGATGAGGCCGACGCCGGGCGTGCCGCCGCGTGTGCGCGCGACCCAGGGGTAGACCTTCTGCGGAGGCAGCTGACCGCCCTCGCCGGGCTTGGCGCCCTGGGCGAGCTTGATCTGGATGTCGTCGGCTTCGGTGAGATACAGGCTCGTGACTCCGAAGCGTCCTGACGCGACCTGCTTGATCGCACTGCGGCGTTCGGGGTCGAGCAGACGGTCGGTGTCCTCGCCGCCCTCGCCGGTGTTCGACTTGCCGCCGAGCCGGTTCATCGCGATCGCGAGAGTCTCGTGCGCCTCTTTCGAGATCGAGCCGTAGCTCATGGCGCCCGTCGAGAAGCGCTTCACGATCGCGGAGACCGGTTCGACCTCATCGAGCGGCACCGGCTTGCGGGTGCCGGTGCGCAGCGTGAACATCCCGCGGAGCGTCTTGAGCTCCGCCGCCTGGTCGTCGACCATCTTCGTGTACTCGCGGAAGATGTCGTAGCGGCGCTCGCGCGTCGCGTGCTGCAGCTTGAACACCGTCTCGGGGTTGAAGAGATGCGGTGAGCCGTCGCGGCGCCACTGGTATTCACCACCGGTCCACAGTCGCTCGTGCGCACGAGCGGCTTCGTCCTCGGGATAGGCGTAGTCGTGGCGAGCCTGGTTCTCGATGAAGATCTCTTGGATGCCGATTCCGCCGAGCTTCGACTCGGTGCGCGTGAAGTACTTGTCGATGAACTCCTCGCTCAGGCCGACGGCCTCGAAGACCTGGGCCCCGGCGTACGACGACACGGTCGAGATGCCCATCTTCGACATGATCTTCAGGACGCCCTTGCCGAGCGCGTAGATCAGGTTGCGGACGGCCTTCTCGGGGCTGATGCCCGTGATGTATCCGGTGCGCACGAGATGCTCGACCGTCTCCATCGCGAGATACGGGTTGACCGCCGAGGCGCCGTATCCGATCAGGGTCGCGACGTGGTGCACCTCGCGCACATCGCCGGCTTCGACGATCAGTCCGACCTTCATGCGGTTCTCGCGGCGGATCAGGTGGTGATGGATCGCAGAGACCATGAGCAGCGACGGGATCGGGGTCAGATCCTTGTTCGAGTCGCGGTCCGACAGGATGACGAACTCGGCACCCTGTTCGATGGCCTCGTCGACCTCGTCGCACATCTCGGTGAGACGCTTCTCGAGCGTGTTCGACCCGGCGTCGAAGTGGTAGAGACCCTTGATCGTCACGCTCGAGCGATCCGGAAGCGCCTTGTCGATGTGGCGGATCTTCGCGAGCTCGTCGTTGTCGATGACGGGGAAGTCGAGCGACACGGTGCGCGTGTGGTCCGGGCCCCACGTGAGCAGGTTGCTCTCGGGGCCGAGACCCAGCTTGAGGCTCGTGACGACCTCTTCGCGGATCGAGTCGAGCGGCGGGTTGGTGACCTGCGCGAACTGCTGCGTGAAGTAGTCGAAGAGCAGACGCGGGCGCTTGCTGAGCACCGCGATCGGAGTGTCCGATCCCATGGCACCGAGGGGCTCGACGCCGGTCTGACCCATCGGGGTCAGCAGCAGACGCACCTCTTCTTCGGTGTAGCCGAAGGTGCGCTGACGCCGGGTGATGGACGCCGGCGGGTGCACGATGTGCTCACGCTCGGGAAGGTCGGCGAGACGGACGGATCCGGCATCCAGCCATTCCTGCCACGGGTGCAGGGTCGCGAGGTCGCGCTTGATCTCCTCGTCCTCGATGATGCGCTGCTGCGAGGTGTCGACGAGGAACATCTTGCCCGGCTGCAGGCGTCCTCGACGCTTGATCCGCTCGGGCTCGAAGGTGAGCACGCCGGTCTCCGAACCGATGACGATCAGGCCGTCGGTCGTCTCGGTCCAGCGCCCTGGGCGCAGACCGTTGCGGTCGAGGGTCGCTCCGACCACGGTGCCGTCGGTGAAGATGAGGGCGGCCGGGCCGTCCCACGGCTCCATCTGGTTCGAGTGGTACTCGTAGAACGAGCGCAGCTCGGGCGAGATGTCCGACTGCTTCTCGTAGGCCTCCGGCACCATCATCATGATGGCGTGCGGCAGGCTGCGACCCGTGAGCGTGAGCAGCTCGAGCACTTCGTCGAACGACGCGGAGTCGCTGGCGCCGTCGGTGCAGATCGGCAGCAGAGGTGCCATGTCTCCGAGCAGCTCGGACTCGAGCTGCGACTGACGCGCACGCATCCAGTTGCGGTTTCCGCCGACCGTGTTGATCTCACCGTTGTGCGCGAGCATGCGCAGCGGTTGAGCCAGCGGCCAGGACGGGAACGTGTTGGTCGAGTAGCGCGAGTGCACGACGGCGAGCTCCGACATGAAGCGCTCGTCCTGCAGGTCGGGGTAGAAGGGCTCGAGCTGGAGCGTCGTGACCATTCCCTTGTAGCCGAGCGTGCGCGCGGACAGCGAGACGAAGTACGCCCCCAGCTCATGGCCGGCGCGCTTGCGCAGACGGTAGGCGACGCGGTCGAGCGCGATCCCGGTGAGCGGCGCGTCGGAGTGCGTCGCTCCCCCGGCGCTCACGAAGAGCTGCTCGAAGGCGGGTCGGGCTTCGTCGGCGAGCTTGCCGAGGTTGTCGTTGACCGTCGGCACCTCGCGCCAGCCGAGGACGCGCAGGCCTTCGGCGCGGGCGATCTTCTCGATACCCGCCTTCTGCTGACGGCGCTCGCTGGAATCGCGCGGGAGGAATGCCAGACCCGCGGCGTACTCGCCGACCGGGGGCAGTTCGAAATCTGTGACCGCGCGCAGGAACGCGTCCGGCATCTGGGTCAGGATGCCTGCGCCGTCACCCGTGCCGGCATCCGAGCCGATCGCACCGCGGTGCTCGAGGTTGCGCAGCGCCTCGAGCGCCAACGCGATGATGTCGTGGCCGGCTTCGCCACGAAGTGTCGCGACCATGGCGAGGCCGCAGGCGTCCTTCTCGAACGCCGGGTTGTACATGCCCTGCTTCGGGGGGTAAGCGCCGGAAGCGCCGTAGGGAGGCTGAAAATACACCAGTACCGTCCTCAGATCTGCAGCTGACCCGGGGGCGTCATTGGCCGGGTGGATGTGATGGGGTCCGCACGGACCGGTCGGCTATCGAGCGCCTTCCGTGTCCGTGGGAGCGGTGCTTGTGGCGCTGGCTCCTGCGGCGACTTCTTCGGACGGAGGCTCACTCAGGTCCACGAAGTCGGAGGGATTGTTCTGCGATTCTACATCAGCGTCCAGGTCGGTCCGGCCGCGACCGGGCTGGTACGGCGACGGCTCGAGTCCGGGGTGACGGCGCGACTGCACGATGAGGATCGCAAGGCCGACGACGATGCCGATGATCGCAGCCCAGACGTTGCTGCGCAGGCCGAGGAAGATCTCGCTCGGATCGATGCGGATCGACTCCCAGACCACACGGCCGGCGCTGTACCAGATGAGGTAGATCGCGAAGAGCCTGCCCCACTGGAACGCGGTCGCCTTGCGGCTCAGCCACAGCAGAACGATGACGCCGAGACCGTTCCAGAGCACCTCGTAGAGGAAGGTCGGGTGGAAGAGCGTGCCCTCGGGAAGCCCAGGGGGGAACGCGGAGTTGTCGGCGGGGATCTCGAGACCCCACGGCAGGTCGGTGGGGAGTCCGTAGAGCTCCTTGTTGAACCAGTTGCCGAAGCGGCCCATGGCCTGCGCGAGCAGGAGCCCGGGCGCCAGCGCGTCGGCGAAGGTCCAGAAGCGGATGCCGGTCCAGCGGCAGCCGAGGTATGCACCGACGGCTCCACCGATGAGGGCGCCGAAGATGGCGATGCCACCCTCCCAGATAGCCCAGACGGAGCCGGGCTCGAACGGGTTCCAGGTGTTCCTGCCCTCGCCGAAGTAGAAGTTCGGGTGCGTGAGCACGTGGAAGATGCGCGCGCCGATGATCGCCAGCGGAACGGCGAGGATCGAGATGTCGATCACGACCCACGGCTCTGCCCCGCGCCTCGTGAGGCGGTGGTTGGTCAGCAGCACCGCGGCGATGATGCCGGCGATGATGCAGAGCGCGTAGAAGTGGATCCGTAGCGGCCCGAGGTCGATGTAGGAGACCGGGGGGCTCGGGATGCTGGCGAGCACGCCGCCGAAGGTGCTGTGAAGCGCGAGGGACATGAGTGCGATTCTAGTTCTCGTGTGTGAGGCGTGCCGACGACGTGCCGACTGCCAGGTTTCGGGTGACCTCTGCGAGCGCGGGGATGCCGCCGTCGCGGAGAGCGCGGACCAGCGCGGTGCCGACGATCGCGCCGTCCGCGTATTCGGAGACCCCGGCGATCTGCTCGGCGGTCGAGATGCCGATGCCGACGCAGGCGCGGACATCGCCGTGCTCGCGCAGGCGGCCGACCAGGGTGCGCGCCGCCCGGTCGAGCTCGGTGCGCTCACCGGTGATGCCCATCGTCGAGACGGTGTAGACGAAGCCGGTCGAGGACTTCACGACCAGCCCGAGGCGTTCGTCCGACGATGTGGGAGCTGCGAGGAAGACACGGTCGAGACCGGTGCGCTCACTCGCTGCTATCCACTCCCCCGCGACCTCCGGGGTGATGTCGGGGGTGATGAGTCCGGCGCCGCCGGCTGCGAGCAGGTCGTCGGCGTATCGATCGACGCCGTACTGGAACACGGGGTTCCAGTACGTCATGACCAGCACGGGCACGTCTGTGGCGGCGGTGATCGCCCGCACAGCGGTGAAGAGGTCCTTCATCTTGAACCCGTTCGCGAGCGCCGCGGTGGTCGCCTCCTGGATCACCGCGCCGTCCATCACCGGGTCGCTGTAGGGCGGGCCGAGCTCGATGATGTCGACGCCGTTCTCAGCGAGTGCGATGGCCGCCTGGATGCTGGTCTCGAGGTCGGGGAACCCGACCGGGAGGTATCCGACGAACGCGCTGCGGCCGGCCTCGTGTGCTGCGGATATCGCCTGTTCCACGCGGCTCACAGTTCCGGCTCCCCCTTCGACGCGGCTGCCTCGGCGTCGCTCTCGTCCTCGACGTCGTGCGCGAGCGCCTCGGCGTCGTACAGGTCGAAGTACCGAGCAGCCGTGTCCATGTCCTTGTCCCCGCGGCCGGAGAGGCAGATGGCGAGCACGGCGTCGGGCCCCAGGTCACGGCCCAGGCGCAGAGCCCCCGCGAGGGCGTGCGCCGACTCGATCGCCGGGATGATGCCCTCGGTGCGGCTCAGCAGGCGCAGTGCCTGCATGGCCTCGTCGTCGGTCGCAGGGATGTACTCGGCGCGGCCGATGTCGGCGAGCCAGGAGTGCTCAGGACCGACGCCCGGGTAGTCGAGGCCGGCGGAGATCGAGTGGGACTCGACCGTCTGACCGTCTTCGTCCTGCAGCACGTAGGTCTTGGCGCCGTGCAGGATGCCGGGGCGCCCACGCTCGATCGATGCGGCATGCCGCGGAGTGTCGACGCCGTCTCCGGCGGCCTCGACGCCGTAGAGCTTCACGCCCTCGTCGTCGAGGAAGGCATCGAACATGCCGATCGCGTTCGAGCCGCCTCCGACGCAGGCGATGACCGCGTCGGGCAGACGTCCGACCTCGTCGAGGAGCTGCTGTCGCGCCTCCTCGCCGATGATCTTCTGGAAGTCCCGGACCATCGCGGGGAAAGGATGCGGGCCTGCAGCGGTGCCGAAGATGTAGTTGGTGGTCTCGACCGACGCGACCCAGTCGCGGTAGGCGTCGTTGATCGCATCCTTCAGGGTGCGCGAACCCGAGGTGACGGCGACGACCTCTGCGCCGAGCAGTCGCATCCGAGCGACGTTCAGCGCCTGGCGCTCCGTGTCGACCTCACCCATGTAGATCGTGCACTCGAGACCGAAGAGGGCGGCAGCCGTCGCCGTGGCGACGCCGTGCTGACCCGCGCCCGTCTCGGCGATCACGCGCTTCTTGCCGAGACGTTTCGTCAGCAGCGCCTGACCGAGCACGTTGTTGATCTTGTGCGAGCCGGTGTGGTTGAGATCCTCGCGCTTGAGGAAGACGCGCGCACCACCGGCGTGCTCGGCGAACCGCGCGACCTCGGTGAGCGGAGACGGGCGGCCGGCGTACGAGCTGAGCAGAGACGCCAGCTCGGCGCGGAACGCCGGGTCGACGATCGCATCGGCGTACGCCGCTGAGAGCTCGTCGATCGCGGCGATCAGCGACTCGGGCATGTATCGCCCGCCGTACTCGCCGAACAGGGGACCATGCTGATCTCGCAGGCTCATCACGCCTCCAGGAAGCTCTTGAGAGTGGCGACCGGGTCGCCCGTGACGAGCGCCTCCCCGATCAGGACGACATCAGCACCCGCGGAGCGGTAGTGCGTGACGTCTGCAGGTGTGAGGACCGCGGACTCGGCGATCTTGACGGCTGAGTCCGGGATGCGGTCGACGAGACGGCCGAAGAGGTCGCGGTCGAGCTCGAGTGTCGTCAGATCGCGGGCGTTGACCCCGATCAGCGGCGCGCCGAGATCGATCGCCACCTCGAGCTCGTCGGCAGAATGGGTCTCGACGAGCGGAGTCATGCCGAGCTCCGTGATGAAGCCGAACAGATCACGGAGCACGTGAGGATCGAGTCCGGCGACGATGAGCAGCACGAGGTCGGCACCGGCTGCTCGGGCTTCGAGCACCTGGTAGCGGTTCGCGATGAAGTCCTTGCGCAGCACAGGCAGCGACACCCGGGCCGTGACGGCCTCGAGATCGGCGAGACTGCCGCCGAATCGACGCTCCTCGGTCAGGACGCTGATCGCAGACGCACCGCCCGTCTCATACAGGGAAGCCTGCAGTGCCGGGTCGGGGATCTCGGCGAGAGCACCCCGCGACGGACTCGCGCGCTTCACCTCGGCGATGATCTTCACGCGCTCGGCGGGAGCGAGGAACGCGAGCGCGTCCTTGGCGGCGGGGCGTGCGAGAGCGTCGCGCTCGACGTTGGCCAGAGGCCGGGTCAGAGCACGACGTTCAGCGTCTGCGACTGCGCCGGCCGTGAGGTCGGCGAGCACCATTAGTGCGCCTTCGGCGAGTACTTGGGGCCCTTCACGCCGTAGCCGGCCCTCGACAGCAGCCAGCCCACGAGCGCACCGATCGGGATGATCGCGGCGCCCACCCAGATCAGGGCGACCCAGACGGGGCTGAACTCGGCGAGGCAGAACGCCAGCGTGCCGATCGTGAAGCCGGCGAGCATGATGATGACGCCCGTCCATGCGGCAGGCGAGTGTCCGTGGCCGGGGTCAGCGATCGGGTTGGTCATGGTCTCCTCCGGGGGACGACGTGCTGGTTCTGATCAAGTCTATCGGGGTCATCGTGTCGGGTCGGTTCCGCGCGAGAGGTCGTCCCACGAATCGATCGCGTCCACGGGCCCGGCGGTCGAGTCGACATGTGCGGCATCGGTGCGGTAGCGGCGTCCGCCGCGCTTCCATCGCCGCCACGTGAGGAGCACGACGAGGGATGCCGCCAGCAGGATCACCCAGCCGATGAGCGTCATCACGGGCCAGGCCGAGAGCTCGATGCCGGCGACGACGTCGGCGATCGCCGTGCTGCCTGCGAGCCCGGTCGTCTCGGTGACGGTGGGACCGACAGCGTTCAGCGGCTCGGTCAGGAGCAGCTGCAGGGTCGTCCAGCCGAGGAACAGCGCTGCTGCGGTGGCGAGAACGCCGAACACGAGTCGCATCACCGGGCCGACGATCGAGAGGGCGATGCCGAGCGCGAGGACCGCGAGGCTCAGAGGAGCGAGCAGCGGCAGCGCGGACGCGCCTGGCACGAGGATGGCTTCCCCGGCATCCGCGCGTTCGACGGTGAGCCACGTCTGGGTCGACGAGATGATCCCGACCGCTCCCGCGAGGAGGAAGCCGGAGACGGCGATCGAGCGACCTCTGCGCGCGAGAGTCACTCGGCCGAGCTCCCCTCGACGGCGTGCAGGTCCGTCGTGTCGAAGCAGGTGCGGGTTCCGGTGTGGCACGCAGGGCCGGTCTGGTCGACCCGCAGCAGGATGGCGTCGCCGTCGCAGTCGAGTCGCGCCTCGTGCACCACCTGGATGTGTCCGGAGGTGTCTCCCTTGCGCCAGTACTCCCGACGCGAGCGCGACCAGTACACCGCGCGGCCGGTGGTGAGGGTGCGGCGCAGGGCCTCGGCATCGACCCACGCGAGCATGAGGACCTCTGCCGTGTCCCACTGCTGGACGATCACCGGCGCGAGGCCGTCGTCGTTGAAGGCGACCTGGGCGATGCGCTCCTCGATATCGTTCATCGGACGAGCACTCCCTCCGCGCGCAGCGCGTCCTTGACGTCGCCGACCGTGAGCGCGCCCGTGTGGAACACGCTGGCTGCCAGCACCGCATCCGCTCCGGCCTTGATCGCGGGAGCGAAGTCGGATGCCTTGCCCGCGCCACCTGAGGCGATCACCGGCACTGAGGCGGCCTCACGCATGAGCTTCACCAGTTCGAGGTCGAAGCCGTCTCGCGTGCCGTCGGCGTCGATCGAGTTGACCAGCAACTCGCCTGCCCCGCGCTCCGCCGCCTCACGCGCCCAGTCGAGCGCATCCAGGGTCGTCTGGGTGCGTCCGCCATGGGTGGTGACAACGAAACCGGAGGGAGTGCCGGGTGCCCGCTTGACGTCGAGCGACAGCACCAGCACCTGTGCGCCGAAGCGGTCCGCGATCTCGCCGATCAGCTCAGGGCGAGCGATGGCCGCCGAGTTGACCCCGACCTTGTCGGCGCCGACCGAGAGGAGCCGCGCCACGTCGTCGACGCTGCGCACTCCCCCGCCGACCGTCAGCGGCACGAACACCTGCTCAGCCGTGCGCTGCACCACGTCGTACGTCGTCGCGCGAGCATCGACGGTCGCCGTGACGTCGAGGAACGTGATCTCGTCTGCGCCCTGCGCCGCGTAGTGGCGCGCGAGCTCGACGGGGTCGCCCATGTCGCGCAGGTTCTCGAAGTTGACGCCTTTGACGACGCGACCCGCGGCGACGTCGAGGCACGGGATGACGCGACTCGCGAGCGCCATCAGAGCCTCGCGTTGTGGATCGCCGTGACGAGGATCGCGCGAGCGCCGAGCGCGTACAGCGCGTCCATCACGGGGTTGACCCGCGCACGCGCCACCATGACGCGGACGGCGACCCACTCCGGATCGCGGAGCGGTGAGACCGTGGGCGACTCGATGCCACCCGCGATCTTGACGGCGTCGTCGAGCAGAGCCAGCGGCAGGTCGTAATCGATCATCACGAACCGCCGAGCGACCATGACGCCGCGCAGGCGGCGAAGCAGCGTCTCGGAGCCCTCAGCATCATGCGGGCCGGCGATCAGCACGGCCTCGGACTGCAGGATCACAGGGCCGAAGACGTCGAGCCCCGCCTGACGCAGCGTCGTTCCCGTCTCGACGACATCGGCGACGGCGTCGGCGACGCCGAGGCGCACGGCGGACTCCACCGCGCCGTCGAGCGGCACGAGGTCGACGGCGATGCCCCGCTCGTCGAGGAACGCGTCGACGAGGCCGGGGTACGACGTCGCGATGCGCAGCCCGTCGAGCTCTGAGACGTCGGTGTAGCGCCCCGATGGCGCGGCGAAGCGGAACGTCGACCCGGCGAAGCCGAGCGCCTCGATCTCGCGCGCGCCCGGCATGCGGGCGTCGAGGAGCAGATCGCGTCCTGTGATGCCGACGTCGATGGCGCCGGACCCGACGTAGGTCGCGATGTCCTTCGGGCGGAGATAGAAGAACTCGACGTCATTGTCGGCATCGACGACGTGAAGCGTCTTGGGGTCACGACGACCGGCGTAACCGGCCTCCGCGAGCATGTCGGCGGCCGTCTCGGAGAGAGAGCCCTTGTTGGGAACAGCAATGCGCAGCATGGGAAGCCTTCAGATCGAAGCGAGTGGGGCGGAGCGCTTCACAGATGTCGGTAGACGTCCTGCAGGCTCAGGCCCTTCGCGATCATCATCACCTGGACGTGGTAGAGCAGCTGCGAGATCTCCTCGGCAGCGGCCTCGTCGGATTCGTACTCGGAGGCCATCCAGACTTCGGCGGCCTCCTCGACGATCTTCTTGCCGATCGTGTGCACGCCGCCGTCGAGCTCCGCGACCGTCCCCGATCCCTCTGGACGGGTCTCGGCCTTGACGCTGAGCTCGGCGAACAGCTCGTCGAAAGTCTTCACGATTCCAGGCTAGCGGCTCTGGCGCGGTCTCTGAGCCGCGTGACGGCCGCCTCGACGTCGTCGGCGCCGTAGACCGCCGACCCGGCGACGAATGTGTCGGCGCCCGCGGCGGCTGCCGCCTCGATGGTCGCGTCCGAGATGCCGCCGTCGACCTGCAACCAGACGTTCGATCCGCGACGCTTGGCCTCGTCGGCGAGAGCGCGCAGCTTGGGCATGGTCTCGTGCATGAACCCCTGCCCGCCGAACCCGGGTTCGACCGTCATCACGAGGATCTGGTCGAACTCCTCGAGCACGCTGTAGAGCCCCTCAGCGGGGGTGTCCGGCTTGATCGCGACGCCGGCCCTCGCCCCGATGCTGCGCAGGGTGCGAGCGAGCGAGATCGGATCCGCCGCCGCTTCGAGGTGGAACGTGACGCTGGCGGCGCCCAGCTCTGCATAGGCGGGCGCCCAGCGCTCGGGCTCGGTGATCATCAGGTGCACGTCGAGCGGTATGGGGCTGGTCGCCTGGATCCGTTCGACCATCTGCGGCCCGAACGTGAGGTTCGGCACGAAGTGGTTGTCCATCACATCGACGTGAGCGAAATCCGCGGTCGCGATCTTGGCGAGATCGCGCTGCATGTTCACGAAGTCGGCAGCGAGGATGCTGGGGTTGATGCGCGGTGCGCTGGGGAGTTCCACGTCTCTAGTCTCTCTCTTCGGAGTTCGCGTCGCCCTGCTCGGTGGCGGTGCGCTGGAGCAGCGCGAGGAACATGGCATCGGTGCCGTGGCGATGCGGCCACAGCTGCACGCGACCGGAGCCGTCGCCGGCGAGGTCGATCGGTGACGCGGAGACGCCCTGGAGCACGCCACGCGCATCGAGCTCGGTGATGTCTGTGCGGCCGCGGAGGACCTCCTGGACGACGCCCGTCGTCTCGGCGAGATGCGGCGAGCAGGTGACGTACGCGACGATCCCACCCGGCGCGAGTGCGTCGAGCGCGGAGCTGAGGAGCTCGACCTGCAGCGGCACGAGCTCTGCGACATCGGCGGGGGTCTTGCGCCAGCGCGCTTCCGGCCGCCGTCTGAGCGCGCCGAGGCCCGTGCACGGCGCGTCGACGAGGATGCGATCGAAGGCACCGGGATGGGACGCACCGAACGAGCGCCCGTCCTCCTCGTGCACCACGACCTCGCCCGGCACCGCACGTAGGGCGTTGCGCACGAGACGTGCGCGTGTCGGGATGACCTCGTTCGCCTCGAGCGTGACGTCGTGCTCGCGGGCGATGGCTGCGAGCAGCGCGGTCTTGCCGCCCGGGCCGGCGCACAGGTCGAGCCACCGCTCGCCCGACGTGATGGGCGCGGCGGCCGCCAGTGCGAGCGCGACGAGCTGCGAACCCTCGTCCTGCACGCGGACGGTGCCGCCTGTCGCGGCGATCACGCGATGCGGGTCTCCCCCGGGCGAGCCGAAGGCGGTCGGCGCGTACGGACGCCGTGGCTCACCCGGGTCTGCGAGACCGGGGAGCGCGACGAGCGTCACCTCCGGCGAGGCGTTGTCGGCGTCGAGGAGATCATCGAGCTCGTCTGCCCGGCCCTCGGCCGCCAGCGCACGTCGCAATGCCCTGATGACCCACACGGGATGCGCGGAGCGCAGTGCGAGACGCTCGTCATCGGACCGTGCCGAGCTCTCGATGCGGTCTTCCCACTCCCCCGGTGTCTCTCGGGCGATCCGGCGCAGCACGGCGTTCGCGAAGCTCGAAGCGCCTCGCCCCTGCGTCGAGGCGACCAGATTCACAGATTCGTTGACGGCCGCGTGCGAGGCGACCCGTGTGGCGAGCAGCTGGTGCGTGGCCAGGCGCAGCGCATCGAGCACAGCCGGGTCGATCTCCTCCGCCGGACGATCGGCGGCGGAGGCGATGATCGCGTCGTAGGTGCCACGTCGACGGAGCGTCCCGTATGCGAGTTCAGTGGCCAGGGCCGCATCCTGCGGGCCGAGGCCCGCCTCGGCGATGGCCGGAGGCAGGATGAGGTTGGCGTAGGCATCCGACTCGGAGACCGCTCGCAACACGTCGTACGCCACCCGACGCGCGGGCTGCACCGTGCGCTGCGGCCCGCGAGGCTGGTCGCCACGACGGCCCCGTGGCTGACCACCGGCCTGCTGACTGCCTCGCTGCCCGTGCGATCGCCCCTGCGGCCGGTTCTGCGGACCGCCCGGACGGCCGTCGCGACGCCTCGCGTCTCCCTGGCCGCTCATGCTCCGGCTCTCAGACCGTCGATGTCGCGTTGGCCCCGCCACCAGTCGACCGCGTTCATGGCTCCCTTGCCAGCCGGCTGCACACGAGCGACCGAGAGGGGCGTCGAGCCCGTGCCGATGAGGAGGGCCGACTTCGTGGCGATGATCTCTCCCGGTTCCAGGGTGACGACGTCGCTCGATGGCGCCGCCTCGAGGATCTTCAGACGGAGCCCGTCGACGGTGGTGTGCGCCCCGGGCTCGGGAGTGACTCCGCGGAAGCGCGCGAACACCTGAGCGAGGGGCTGGCTCCAATCGAGCCGTCCGTCGTCGAGCGTCAGCTTCGGCGCCAGCGTCGGCTCCCCCTGCTGCGGCACGGCGCGCGCGGTGCCGTCGGCGATGGCCTGCACGACCTCGGCCGTCAGCTGCGCCCCGTCGACGGCAAGGGTCGCGAGCGCCGCGTCGGCCGTCGCCCCTGCTGCCACATCGACGACGCGGGTGGCGAAGACATCTCCTGCGTCGAGGGCCGGCACGAGCTGGAAGACGCTTGCTCCGAGCTGGGCGTCGCCGGCGATCAGCGCGCGCTGCACGGGAGCAGCACCTCGCCACTGGGGCAGAAGCGAGAAGTGGAGGTTGATCCACCCCTTCGCCGGGGTGGAGAGCAGAGGCTCTCGCACGAGGCCGCCATACGCGACGATCACGCCGAGCTCGACCTGCAGGGCCGCGATCGCCTCTGTCGCCTCGTCACCGAGCCGCGCAGCCTTGATGATCGGCAGACCGAGGTCGGCGGCTGCCTGAGCGACGGGTGACGGTGTCAGCACCCTCTTGCGCCCCAGTGGCGCATCAGGACGCGTGACTACAGCCGCGATGTCGTGTTCGTCCGCGAGGCGGAGGAGGGTGGGAACGGCTGCCGATGGTGTGCCGGCGAAGACGAGACGCATGAAGGTGCTCCGGAGGGATGCGGGGTGAGGATCCGGGAGGATCGGGGTGATCGGATCGGTGCGGACTGATCAGAGCTCTGGGTCGAGGATATCGAGCCGAACCGAGAGCGTGCTCCGTGTCGACTTGCCCTTGCCCCGGCGATTGCTGACGGCTTCGGCGACGACGGCCGCTCGCAGCGTCGCCGCGACCTTGACTCCGGCGCCGTACTCGAACCGGACGAGGGCGCGGACGCGCGGCGGGTAGTCGTCGGACTCGATGGGCACAGGACCCAGGACCGCGTCGGACGGGAGGGCGAGCTCCTGCAGCGCCGCCAGCGCACGACCGACGGCCGCGGCTGACCCCTCGACCAGGGCGACGCGCGCGGCCGGCGGCATGTGGAGCGGCGCGCGCTCTGCGAGCTCAGCGCGTGCGTAACCCGACTGGTTCCACGTCGCGAGCGCTCGCGCGATCGTGCCGTCGACTCCGACGAGGTGGATCGGCGCCCCCGGGGCCGCGAGCGCTGCCGCGTTCGACCACCACCGCAGGCAGGCCTCGCCGATCCGCAGATCCGGGGCCTGGAGCATCCGGGGACCGTCGAGCAGCACCACTGCGCGATAACCGCCCTCGGCAAGCGGCTCGGCGCCGCGCGTCGCGACCACCAGTGCGGGCTTGTCCGCGACGTGCTCGATCGGGTGCGCGCTGTCGGCCACGATCACGCGGACGCCGGGGAACGCCTTGCCCAGCTCATCGGCGGTCCGCTCGCTTCCCGACGACGCCAGGCGCAGCTTGGTCGACGCACACGTCGGGCAGGTCCAGGCTCGCGCGCCCCGGCCGCACCACGCGCACACCGGCACGGCGCCGCGATGCTTGGCGCCCAGGGGTCCGCCGCAGTGCGCGCATCGGGCGGGGGCCCGGCACTCCGCGCACACGAGGGACGGTGCGAATCCCGGGCGCGAGACCTGCACGAGCACCGGCCCCTCGGACGCGGCGTTGCGCGCCGACAGGAACGCCGACGACGGCATCCGCTGGGCTGTCGGCGCATCCATCTCCTGCGGGGTGCTCAGGATCACCCTCGGCATCACCCGCCGCGCGGCTCGCACGTCCTGCAGGTAGCCGTGCGCGACGAGGCGCTCCACGTCCGTCGTACGGGTGTGGCCGACGAAGAGCAGGGCGGAGTCCTCCTGCTCCTGCCGGAGCAGGGCCGCATCGCGCGCGTTGATGTAGGGCGCGAGAGGTTCGCCGAGCAGCGGATCGCCGTCGTCCCAGACGGCGACGAGCCCGGCGCGGACCGGCGCGTACACGGCGGAGCGGTTGCCGACGACGATGCACGGAGCATCCTCGAGCGATCTGAGGAACGAGCGGTATCGCTCGGGGTTCGTCTGCCGTGAGTCGTATCGCACGACAGCCTCGGGCGGAACCAGCGAACCGAGCGCTGCGAGCAGCAGATCGAGGTCGCGATGGTCCGGCACGATCAGGATGCTGGAGCGTCCGGCAGCGAGCATCCGCGTCGCCGTCGACGCGAGCAGAGCCGTCCAGCCAGGCTCGCCCCTGTGCTGCACCGGGATCGCCTCCACTGCGGCCCTGCCTGCGCTTTCGAGCACCTCCTCGAGGTGGTCGTACGTGGCGATGAGCGAAGATGCGGAGGTGACGGCGTCATCGGCGGGCACGGGCGTCGGCGCGTCTGAGGTCCACGCCTTCTCGACCCGCACCTGACGCTTGGGGATGACGAGACGCAGCACATCCGACGCCGAACCCGCCGCACGGTCGGCTGCACGACGAGCCAGCCGGTAGGTGCGCTCGGGGAGCACGGGAACCTGTGAGACGACGCTCTCGACCTCGGAGAGGGGCCTGTCGGCGTCGTCCTCGGTGTCGATCTCGACCACGTACCCGTCGATGACCCGACCGGCGGTGCGGAGCGGCACACGCACGCGGACTCCGATGGGCACGTCTCCGAGTTCTGCCGGCAGGGCGTAGTCGAAGAGCCGGTCGAGCTGCGGAAGCGGCGAGTCGAGCAGCACGCGCGCGATACGACGGCTCTCGGCCGTCATGAGCGGATCGCCATCAGGCTCGCGCTCCGTCAGAGGCCTGCAGCGCGCCGCAGCTCCTCAGCGCGGTCGGTGCGCTCCCAGGTGAACTCCGGCAGCTCGCGACCGAAATGCCCATAGGCGGCTGTCTGCGCATAGATCGGGCGCAGCAGATCGAGCTCCTCGATGATCGCCTGCGGACGGAGATCGAAGACGCCGTTGATCGCGCGGATGATCGCCTCGTCCGACACCTTGCCGGTGCCGAAGGTCTCGACGTAGAGCCCCACCGGGCGTGCCACTCCGATCGCGTACGCGACCTGGACTTCGAGCCGGTCGGCGAGACCCGCCGCCACGGCGTTCTTGGCGACCCAGCGGGTCGCGTAGGCGCCCGAGCGGTCGACCTTGGACGGGTCCTTGCCGCTGAAGGCACCGCCACCGTGGCGCGCCGCACCACCGTACGTGTCGATGATGATCTTGCGGCCGGTGAGCCCGGCGTCGCCCTTGGGACCGCCGGTCACGAAGGGACCGGCGGGGTTGATGTAGTAGGTGATGTCGTCGAGGTCGAGCCCTGTGGTCTCGAGGACCGGGTCGATCACGTGCTCCCGCACCTGTGCCTTGAGCTCGTCCTGCGAGATCTCGGGGTGATGCTGGGTCGACAGCACGACGGCATCGACGGTCTTGGGGGTGAAGCCGTCGTACCCGAGCGTGACCTGCGTCTTGCCGTCGGGGCGGAGGAACGGCAGCGCGCCGGAGCGGCGAACCTCGGCGAGACGCTCGGCGATGCGGTGCGCGGTCCACGCGGCCATCGGCATCAACTGCGGCGTCTCGTTCGTGGCGAACCCGAACATGATGCCCTGGTCTCCGGCACCGAGTCCGTCGAGCGGATCGATGGATGAGCCGTCGCGGTGCTCCTGGGCGCTGTCGACACCGTGGGCGATGTCCGTCGACTGCTCGCCCACCGAGATGCTCACACCGCAGGAGTCCCCGTCGAAGCCGGTGTCGCTCGACGTGTAGCCGATGCGATTGACGACCTGTCGGACGATGGTCGGGATGTCGACGTAGGCCTCGGTGCGGATCTCACCGGCGACGTGCACGAGACCGGTGGTCACCAGCGTCTCGACCGCGACCCGCGAGCCGGGGTCTTTCGCGATGAGTCCGTCGAGGATGCTGTCTGAGATCTGGTCGCAGATCTTGTCCGGGTGCCCCTCGGTGACGGACTCGGACGTGAACAGACGCAGCGCGCTCATCGGGGCTCCAGGACGGAATCGGACAGCAGGAAGGGGGTGGCTCCCATGATGGACCGCACCGCCGACATCAGTCGGCGGTGCGGTCATCGGACGTCACTCGGCGTGACGGAGGCGGAGCTTGTCCTCGTTGATCTCGTGCAGAGCGATGGTCAGCGGCTTGTCCTCGACGGAGGAGTCGACGAGCGGACCGACGTTGTCGAACAGGTTGCCCTCGTGGAGATCGGAGTAGTAGTCGTTGATCTGACGGGCGCGCTTGGCGGCGTAGATCACGAGCTCGTACTTCGAGTCGACGCGGTCGAGCAGGTTGTCGATGGGGGGATCGATGATTCCGTTGGTGTGGTGTCCGGCCATGGTGGGACCTCCTGATCAGGCGACGGGATCGTCGCGAAGACTGTGCTGCGGCGCGCGAAGAAGCTCAGCGCGCAGAGCTTGAAGACAATTCTACGACCTCTGCGGCCGCGGCGGCGACGTCCTCGTTCACGATGAGGTGATCGAACTCGTTCTGCGCGGCGAGCTCCACCTTCGCGGTGCGCAGTCTGCGAGCGCGTTCCTCGGCACCCTCGGTGCCTCGACCGACCAGTCTCTGAACCAGTTCGTCCCAGGTCGGCGGCAGCAGGAAGATGAGCGTCGCCGCAGGCTCGGCCTTGCGCACCTGGCGCGCACCCTGCAGGTCGATCTCGAGCAGAACGGTCTTGCCGGCGGCCAGCGCGGCATCGATCGGGGCACGCGGAGTTCCGTATCGCGACCTGTTGTGCACGACCGCGTACTCGAGAAGCTCGTCCTCGGCGATCAGCCGATCGAACTCCGCGTCGTCGACGAAGTAGTAGTGCACGCCGTCGATCTCGCCCGGGCGCGGTGCGCGGGTCGTCGCCGAGACCGACAGATGGATCTCGGGATTGTGCTCGCGGATGTGGGCAGCGACCGTGCCCTTGCCCACAGCGGTCGGGCCGGCGAGCACCAGCAGACGGCTGCGTGCGCCCCGCGGCTGCAGGAGCGGGAAGCGCGTGTCGAGCCACTGCGTGAGCGCCAGCCGTTGCCTGACGCCGAGACCGCCCAGTCGCTTGACCGGCGAGATGTGCAGTTCTGCGAGGATCCGGTCGCGCTTGCCCGCCCCGATGGCAGGGAGGGCGAGCAGGAAGTCCGTGATGCGCATCGATCCCTCGACCGAGTCGGGGTCGGCGGTGGCGCGCTCGAGCACCGACTGCGGGGTGACGACACGCGTCGTCAGATCGCGCTTGAGCGACGCACGGGCGCGGCGCCGCTCGACCGCCTTGCGTGCGGCGGCGGCACGATCGACCTCGGGGACGGGACGGGACTCAGCCACGGCCGGCCTCCCTGTACTCTGCGACGCGGGCGTCGATGGCGGCGGCGAGACCAGCGGGTCCGGCCGAGAGGATGCTGCGGCTCTCGCTCGCGATCACCGCGGGGCTCATCGAGCCGAACCGCCGGTGCAGGTCTGCCGGAGTCGCGCCCTGCGTGCCGAAACCGGGGGCGAGGACGGGTGCCACCGGCGCGAATGCGGCGATGCCGGCATCCGTCCAGTCCACCGTCGCTCCGATGACGAAGCCGAAGCTCCCCCACTCGCCTGCCTCCGAGTGCTCCGCATTGCGTGCCGAGACGACCGAGATGATGTCCGCAGACACGGCGCGGCCGGTCTCGGAGACCGAGCGCTGCAGAGTCTGCGCCTCAGGGTTGCTCGTCGCGGCGAGCACGAAAAGGCCCTTGTCGTGCTCGCCGGCGAGGGCGAAGGCGCCGTCGAGCGCACCGACCCCGAGGAACGGGTTGACGGTCAGGGCGTCGGCCTCGAGCGGAGACCCCGGTGTGAGCCACGCCGCCGCATACGCATCCATGGTCGAGCCGATGTCGCCGCGCTTGGCATCCGCGATCACGATGAGTCCGGCCGCGCGCGCAGCCGCGAGCACCTCTTCGAGGGCCGCGAACCCCGCAGAGCCGAAGCGCTCGAAGAACGACACCTGCGGTTTCACGATCGCGGCACGGCCAACGGCGGCCTCGACCGTGCGCAGCCCGAACTCGCGGACGCCGGAGGCGTCGTCACCGAGCCCCCAGTCCGCGAGCAGCGCCGCATGCGGGTCGATACCCACGCACAGCGGGCCGTGCGCCGCGAGGGCGGCACGGACCCGTTCGCCGAAGCGTGCGCTCACAGAGCGGCCTTCCGGTCGAGTGCGTACTCCTGAAGGCTCTTCACCTGGAAGCCCTCGTGGGCTGCATCCATGCCGCTCACCGCTGCGCCGAGCACTGCCATCGTGGTGAACAGCGCCTTGTCGGCCGCGACGGCCGCCGCACGGATCTCGTAGCCGTCGGCACGCGCCGCTCCACCCGAAGGCGTGTTCACGACGATGTCGATCGACCCGTCGTTGATGAGGTCGACGATGTTGGTCGCGCCCGACTCCTGGGTCTCGCTGTACTTCTCGACCACGGTCACCGCGATGCCGTTGCGCGAGAGGATCTCGGCCGTGCCCTCGGTGGCCACGATCGTGAACCCGAGCTGCTGCAGACGGTGGGCCGGCAGGATCACCGCGCGCTTGTCGGAGTCGGCCACCGAGATGAACACGGTGCCCGAGGTCGGCATCCCTCCGTACGCGGCCGCCTGGCTCTTCGCGAACGCGGTCGGGAAGTCGCGGTCGATGCCCATGACCTCGCCGGTCGAGCGCATCTCCGGGCCGAGGATCGAGTCGACGGTCTTGCCGTCGGCCGTGCGGAACCGCTTGAAGGGAAGCACGGCCTCCTTCACCGAGACGGGGGCGTCGAGCGGCACACGAGAGCCGTCCTGCTCGGGGAGCATGCCCTCGGCGCGGAGCTCGGCGATGGTCGAGCCGACCATGATGCGGCTCGCGGCCTTCGCCATCGGGATGCCCAGCGCCTTCGAGACGAACGGCACCGTGCGGCTCGCGCGCGGGTTCGCCTCGATGACGTAGAGCACGCCGGCGCTGATCGCGAACTGCACGTTGAGCAGACCGCGCACGCCGACACCCTTCGCGATCGCGAGGGTCGCCTCGCGCACCCGGTCGATGTCGGTGCGGCCGAGCGAGACCGGCGGCAGCGTGCAGCTGGAGTCGCCCGAGTGGATGCCGGCCTCCTCGAGGTGCTCCATCACGCCGCCGATGTACAGATCGGTGCCGTCGTACAGCGCGTCGACATCGAGCTCGATCGCATCGTCGAGGAATCGGTCGACGAGCAGGGGCTTGCCCTCCTCGATGATGACCTCGCCCGCCGTGCGCACGAAGTACTCGCGCAGCGACTCCGCGCTGTAGACGATCTCCATTCCCCGGCCGCCGAGCACGAAGCTCGGACGGACGAGCACGGGGTAGCCGATCTCGTCGGCAACGGCCACCGCGGCGTCAGCGTTCACAGCGGTGCCGTGACGCGGTGCGATGAGAACCGCCGAGTCGAGCAGCTGGGAGAACAGCTCGCGCTCTTCGGCGATGTCGATGGCCTCGGGGCTCGTGCCGAGCACGGTGTAGCCCGCGGCCTCGATGCCCTTGGCGAGACCCAGCGGCGTCTGGCCGCCGAGCTGGCAGACGACGCCGAGGATGGTGCCGCTGGCGGCTTCCGCGTCGAGCACCTCGAGCACGTCCTCGAGCGTCAGCGGCTCGAAGTAGAGCCGGTCGGACGTGTCGTAGTCGGTGGACACGGTCTCGGGGTTGCAGTTGACCATGATGGTCTCGAAGCCGGCATCCGACAGCGCGAAAGACGCGTGCACGCAGGAGTAGTCGAACTCGACGCCCTGGCCGATGCGGTTGGGACCGGATCCGATGATCACGACCTTGGTGCGATCCGATGGCATGACCTCGGTCTCGAAGTCGTAGCTCGAGTAGTGGTACGGCGTGAGAGCCGGGAACTCGCCGGCGCAGGTGTCGACCGTCTTGTACACGGGGCGGATGCCCAGGCCGTGGCGCACACCGCGGATCTCGGCCTCGTCGTCACCCCGGAGCTGTGCGATCTGCGCGTCGGAGAATCCGTGCTCCTTGGCATAGCGCAGCGTGGCCGCATCGAGCTCGGGCGCCGTGCGCACGGTCTCGGCGACCTCGTTGATCAGCACGATCTGGTCGATGAACCACGGGTCGATCGCGGTCGCCTCGAACGCCTGCTCGACTGTCGCACCCTTGCGCAGCGCCTGCTGCAGGGTGACGATGCGACCGTCGGTCGGGATCTTCGAGATCTCGAGCAGCTCGTCTGCCGAGCGGTTCTCCTCGCCCCAGTGGAAGCTCGAGCCGCGCTTCTCGAGCGAGCGCAGCGCCTTCTGCAGCGCGGTCGCGTAGTTGCGGCCGATCGCCATGGCCTCACCCACCGACTTCATGGTGGTCGTCAGCGTCGCATCGGCGGCCGGGAACTTCTCGAACGCGAATCGCGGCACCTTGACGACGACGTAGTCGAGCGTGGGCTCGAAGCTCGCCGGGGTGACACCCGTGATGTCGTTGGGGATCTCGTCGAGACGGTAGCCGAGTGCGAGCTTGGCCGCGAGCTTGGCGATCGGGAATCCGGTGGCCTTCGAGGCGAGGGCGCTCGAGCGCGAGACGCGCGGGTTCATCTCGATGACGATGATGCGGCCGTTGCTGGGGTCGACGGCGAACTGGATGTTGCAGCCACCGGTGTCGACGCCGACGGCGCGGATGATGTCGATGCCGATGTCGCGGAGCTTCTGGTACTCGCGGTCGGTGAGCGTCAGAGCCGGGGCGACCGTGATCGAGTCGCCCGTGTGCACGCCGACCGGGTCGACGTTCTCGATCGAGCAGACGACCACCGTGTTGTCGGCGGTGTCGCGCATGAGCTCGAGCTCGTACTCCTTCCAGCCGAGGATCGACTCCTCCAGGAGCACCTCGGTGGTCGGCGAATCGCGCAGACCGGCCCCGCCGATGCGGCGCAGGTCCTCTTCGTCGTATGCGAAGCCCGAGCCGAGACCGCCCATCGTGAACGAAGGGCGCACGACGAGCGGATAGCCCAGCTCGGCCGCACCCTCGAGCAGGTCGTCCATCGTGTGCGCGATGATGCTGCGGGCGACGTCGGCTCCGGCGTCGAGCACGAGCTGCTTGAAGATCTGGCGGTCCTCGCCCTTGTTGATCGCCTCGAAGCTCGCGCCGATCAGCTCGACGTCGTACTTCTCGAGGATGCCGTGGTTGTGCAGCTCGATCGCGGCGTTCAGGGCGGTCTGTCCACCGAGAGTCGGAAGGATCGCGTCAGGGCGCTCCTTCGCGATGATCGTCTCGATGACCTGCCACGTGATCGGCTCGATGTACGTCGCGTCGGCGAAGTCGGGGTCGGTCATGATCGTGGCCGGGTTGGAGTTGACCAGGATGACCCTGACGCCCTCTTCGCGGAGCACGCGGCAGGCCTGGGTGCCGGAGTAGTCGAACTCGCAGGCCTGACCGATGACGATCGGGCCGGAGCCGATGACGAGAACGGAGTTGATGTCGTCGCGCTTGGGCATTACTTGGCGTCCTTCTTGCTGGCGATGACCATGTCACGGAACCGGTCGAAGAGATAGTTGGCGTCGTGCGGGCCGGCGGCGGCCTCCGGGTGGTACTGCACCGAGAACGCCGGGATGTCGAGGGCGCGGAGGCCCTCCACGACGTTGTCGTTCAGACCGACGTGGCTGACTTCGACCCTGCCGTAGCCGTGGGGGCTGTCGAACGAACCCTCCAGCGGCGCTTCCACGGCGAAACCGTGGTTGTGCGCGGTGATCTCGACCCGACCGGTCGACTTGTCGAGCACGGGCTGGTTGATGCCGCGGTGACCGAACGGCAGCTTGTAGGTGCCGAGGCCCAGCGCTCGGCCGAGCAGCTGGTTGCCGAAGCAGATGCCGAAGAACGGCAGCCCGTCGTCGAGGACCGCGCGGAGCAGTTCGACGTGGTCACCGGAGGCCGCGGGATCGCCGGGGCCGTTCGAGTAGAAGACCGCGACCGGATCGATCGAGCGGATGTCGTCGATCGTGACGTTCTGCGGCAGCACGTGCACCTCGAAGCCGCGGGCTGCCAGATTGTCGATCGTGGCCTGCTTGACGCCGAGGTCGAGGACGGCGAGGTTGCCGACCCGCTCCCCCATGGCCGTCGTCACCGTGGCGACGTCGACAGAGACCTGCGACGAGAGGTTCTGACCGGCCATCTCGGGGGCTTCGCGCACGAGCCGCAGCTGCTCTTCGGGGTCGATCTTTGCGGCGTCGCCCGAGAACACGCCGCCGCGCATCGAGCCGGCCGAGCGGATGTGTCGGGTGATCGAGCGGGTGTCGATGCCGCTGATGCCCACGATGCCGTCTCGCTCGAGGATCTCGTCGAGCGAGGCGTTGGCTCGCCAGTTCGAGACGACGCGCGAGGGGTCGCGGACGATGTAGCCGGCCACCCAGATGCGACGGGACTCGCGGTCTTCGTCGTTCATGCCGGTGTTGCCGATGTGCGGTGCCGTCTGCAAGACGATCTGGCCTGCGTACGAGGGATCGGTGAGGGTCTCCTGGTAGCCGGACATGCCGGTGGCGAAGACGACCTCGCCGAAAGTGGTGCCCCGCGCGCCGTATGCACGGCCCGTGTGGCGGGTCCCGTCTTCGAGGACGAGGACGGCGGGTTCGGGGAGGGCTGTCATGACGTTGCTCCTGTGTCGGGGGCGGCGGCGTCGTCCGTGGCCGGGACGAGGCGCTGCAGTTCTGAGATGAAGTTCTGGGGGTCGCCGTCTGTCAGGCGGAGGTACGAGTCGACGATCGTGTCGTCGTCTGCGCTCCAGGCGACGCGGACGAGTCCGCCCGGTTCCACGACGCGGTCGATCGTCACGGTCGCACGATCGACGCTCGCGAGCCGTGCGGAGGCGAGGAAGACCGTCGGCGCCCCGTCGAGGCAGAGCGCGAGGCCGCGATCAGTGACGGCGACCTCTCCCCTGGCTCGGTAGGCGAGCGGGTGCAGGGTCAGCCGCTCCAGCGGCTGGTCGTGCTTGGTCGTCGAGACGTAGAGCACCTCACGACGGGCGATCACCTCGGCGTGCTCCGGCACTCCGAGGGGCGCCGAGAGACCAGAGTCGCGTCGGAGTCGTCGTCGCCACGCGGTGAACATGACGACGAGCACGAGCGCCGCCACGGCGATGGTGATCGCGATGGCGATGTCGCGTGCGCTCATGCGTTCAGCTCCTCGACGACGTCTGCGCCGTCGACCGTCAGGACTCCGCGGTGCACCGTGAATTCGACGCGACCGGGGAGGTCGCGGCCGAGGTAGGGCGAGTTCACGCTGCGACCGTGCAGGTCCGATTCGGTGAAGACGCCGGCGACGGACGGGTCGTAGAGGGTGATCTGCGCGGGAGCACCCGCCTCGAGAGGCAGCCCGTGGCCCGAGAGACGGCCGATCCGCGCGGGCGCGGCGCTCATCACCCGAGCGACGTCCTCCCAGCCGATCAGGCCGGTATGCACCATCGACTGGTGCACGACGCGCAGCGCGCTCTCGAGTCCGACCATGCCGTTGGCGGCGGCCTGCCACTCGCACGACTTGTGCTCGCTCGGGTGCGGCGCGTGGTCGGTCGCGACGATGTCGATGGTGCCGTCGGCGAGGCCTTCGCGCACCGCCAGGACGTCCTCCTCACGACGCAGCGGCGGATTGACCTTGTAGCGCGCGTCGTACCCGCGCACGAGCTCATCGGTGAGGAGCAGATGATGCGGAGTGACCTCGGCCGTGACGTCGATGCCCCGCTTCTTGGCCCAGCGGATGATGTCGACGGAGCCGGCCGTGGACAGGTGGCAGACGTGCAGACGCGATCCGACGTGCTCGGCGAGGAGCACATCGCGGGCGATGATCGACTCCTCGGCGACGGCCGGCCATCCGGCGAGGCCGAGCTCGGCCGAGACGGTGCCCTCGTTCATCTGGGCGCCCTCGGTGAGGCGGGGGTCCTGCGCGTGCTGCGCGATGACGCCGCCGAAGGACTTTACGTACTCGAGCGCGCGACGCATGATCAGCGGGTCGAAGACGCAGAATCCGTCATCGCTGAAGACGCGAACCTGCGCACGGGATGTCGCCATCGCACCGAGCTCGGCGAGTCGGTCGCCCTTCTGCCCCACGGTCACGGCGCCGATGGGCTGCACGGTCGCGTACCCGGCCGCTTCACCGAGCGCGAGCTCCTGCTCCACGACGCCCGCGGTGTCGGCCACCGGAGACGTGTTCGGCATGGCGAACACGGCGGTGAACCCGCCGGCCGCGGCCGCCCTGGTGCCGGTGAGGATCGTCTCGGATGCTTCGTAGCCGGGTTCGCGCAGATGGGTGTGCAGATCGACGAGTCCAGGAAGTGCCACCAGGCCGTCGGCGTCGATGACCCGCGCACCCCCACGGCTCAGCCCGGTGCCGATCTCGGTGATCAGACCGTTCTCCACGATGATGTCGGCGCGCTCGGCACCGAGAAGCTGTGCGCCGGTGATGACGAGGGTCTCGCTCACTGGTCTCCCCCTCGTTCGTCGTCTCGTTCTCCTGCAAGGAGCAGGTACAGCACCGCCATGCGGATGGACACCCCGTTCGTCACCTGTTCCAGCACGGTCGAGCGCGGGGAATCGGCGGCTTCGGAGGAGATCTCCAACCCTCGGTTCATGGGTCCGGGGTGCATGACAATGCTACCGTCCGGAAGGCCGGCCACACGCAGTGCGTCAAGACCCCATCGTCTGGAATACTCCCGCTCAGTGGGGAAATATGCGGCGTTCATGCGCTCGAGCTGGATGCGGAGCATCATCACGGCGTCGGGCCCCTCGGCTAGAGCCTGGTCGAGGTCGTAGACGACCCTGGCGGGCCAGAGCGAGACGTTCTGCGGCACCAGGGTGGGCGGAGCGACCAGGGTCACCTCGGCGCCGAGTGTGGCGAGCAGCCAGACGTTCGATCGCGCGACCCGCGAGTGCAGCACGTCGCCGACGATCACGACCCGGATGCCGGCGAGATCGCGACCGCGGCTGTCGGCGCCGAAGCGCCGTTTGCGGATCGTGAACGCGTCGAGGAGCGCCTGGGTCGGGTGTTCGTGCGTGCCGTCGCCGGCATTGACCACCCCGGCCGAGATCCAGCCGCTGGTGGCGAGTGTCTGCGGCGCACCTGATGCAGGGTGGCGGATGACGACCGCATCCGCGCCCATCGCCTGCAGCGTCTGGGCGGTGTCCTTCAGGCTCTCCCCCTTGGAGATGCTCGACCCCTTGGCCGCGAAGTTGATGACGTCGGCCGACAGACGCTTCGCTGCGGCCTCGAACGAGATGCGGGTTCGCGTCGAGTCCTCGAAGAAGAGGTTCACGACGGTCTTGCCGCGGAGGGTCGGGAGTTTCTTGACCTCGCGTGACTGCGTGTCGGACATGTCCTCGGCGACGTCGAGGATGCGCAGAGCCGTCTCGCGATCGAGGGTGCGGGTGTCGAGGAGGTGTCTCATGCTTCGATCGTCACCTCCTCGGCGCCGTCATGTTCGGCCAGCCGCACGTTGACTCGCTCCTGACGGGACGACGGGATGTTCTTGCCGACGAAGTCGGGCCGGATCGGCAGTTCGCGGTGACCCCGATCGACCAGGATCGCGAGGCGCACGATCGAGGGACGGCCGATCGACTGCAGCGCATCGAGCGCAGCGCGGATGCTGCGACCGGAGAAGAGCACGTCGTCGACGAGGACGACCGTCTTGCCGTCGATGCCGCCGGCGGGGATGTCCGTCGGACGAGGGGACCGCGTCGGCTGCTTCGCGAGATCATCCCGGAAGAGTGTGACGTCGAGCGCTCCCACGGGAACGGCGGTCTGTGCGATCTCACCGATCACAGCGGACAGGCGATGGGCGAGAGTGACTCCGCGGGTCGGAATTCCCAGCAGGACGAGGTTCTCAGCCCCCCGATTGGATTCGAGGATCTCATGTGCGATGCGGGTCAATGCCCGCGAGATATCGGCTTCGTGCAGCACAGTTCGTGCACTCATCGGCCGCTCCCTTCTCCGCCTCACAGGACGGTGTTAAAGGTTGCTTGATTGACCCAGTCTAGCGCGACTCAGCGCCACTCCAGGACTTCACGCACGACCGCCTGCGAGGCGGGCGAGCCGTCGTTCGCTATGCCAGAGAGCGACTCGTGCGAGAGCATCGCGCCCTCAGCCCCGGCGGCGGCGGTGATCTGTTCCAGGGCGGATGTGACGCGTGGTGCCGCTGCGCGCGCATGCGTCGCATCTCCACGTGCCGAAGTGTGCGGGAAGACGACGAGCTCGGCCACGCCGACGGCGACGGGGCGAGCTGCGGCCACGACGAGCGTCGGGGGCAGCACGGGCTGCAGCGCGTGGGGCAACGGGAAGGGCAGTTCATCGGTCAGCAAGCCTCGCCACCAGCTGCGTTTCGAGCCCTTCTCGTCGCCGATCTCGAGCGCGGTCGCCGTCCACTCCGAGCCTCGCGCGCGGAGCCTGCCGTCGAAGTCGTCGTCGCGGCGCTCGAAGCCCACGCCGGTCAAGAAGTCCGCGGCGATGCGCACGAGTCGCTCGGAGTCGGATCGCACGATCCATCGCGCACCGCGCAACGGCCCCTTGTACTCGAGCCGCGTCGTTCGGGCATCACGACCCGATCCCTGCGGATGCGGGGTTCGTGACACGTCAGCTGGCCTCGCTGAGCACAGCGTCGCTGACCTCGTCGATCTTCGTGGAACGGATGGGGTGACCGCTCGTCGACAGGCAGCGACCGGTCTTCAGGTCCCACTTCCAGTCGTGCATGCTGCAGGTCAGGATGCCGTCTTCGTCGACCTTGCCGGTCTTGGTCAGGTCGGCACGCAGGTGCGGGCAGCGGCGCTGCACGACCCAGTCGCCGATCTCGGCGTCCTCGGTCTGATCCGTCTGCTCCTGGTACCAGTTCTCGACGTACTCGATGCGGTCGACCGAGAGGCACTTGAGGAACGTCGTCAGGAACTCGTTGAACTTGCCGCTGCGTCCCACCTGGAACTGCATGGAGAGGAAGATCGAGTTCGACCAGTCGATCTCATGATCGCGGATGTTCGTCGAGACGAGATCAGCGGGGATCGTGTACCAGTAGATGCACTCCTCGCCCGCATACTCGCGGACCTTCGCCCGAGGGAAGTCCACGACCATGTCGAGGTCGCCGATCCTGAATCGCACGCAGCCACCGACTCCGAGGCGGATGGTGCGCGACTTCTTCAGCAGCGGCTCCCACCAGGTCTTCAGCTCCTCGAGCATCTCGGCGGCAGGAAGGACCTCTGCGCGAGAAGCCTCCTCATCGAGGATCTCCTGCTGGCGGGACGCCCGCTGCTCTTCGAGGTAGTCCCACTTCTCATCGAAGATGTGGGCGAGCTCCGCCTCGGAGTACAGCGTCTGCTCGGTCGACACATGACCGGCATCGACGGTCACGACCGTCCCCGGAACGAACAGATGCCCGTCGTACTGCGGCGAGAGCTCCTTCATGTGGGCGAGGAACTGCTTCTGGTCCGTGAAGATGGACTCACCGTTGCGTCCGACCCCGTTGAAGTCGAAGAGATCGTCGCGCAGGAACATGGGCGGCCCTGCCATCGGGAAGACGTGCGGAGCATCCACCTTGTCGATGTAGTACATCGCTCGCTTGTTCTGCGCGTCTCGCTTGAGCTTCGCGAAGTTCTGCTTCGCGTCCATCGGCAGGTCGTAGACCATGGGCCACCAGATCGCACCCGAGACCTGCGTGAAGTACGCGTCGGGCTTGCCGAAGTGCAGCAGCGTGTCGAGGTCGAGGGGGTGGGAGTCGTTCTGGTTGAGCACCGATCCGGTGCCGTCGTCGACGCTCAGCGACGAGTCGCCGATGGGGCCGTCGCTCGGCGCTCGCAACGGCGTGATCATGATCTTGAGATCGCCGCGCTCGATGATCCTGCCCGCCGGCGCGTAGGTGATGTTCGTGTATCCCAGCGCTCTGATGTCCTGTTCGAGGTCATCGATGGGGTACTCGGGCAGCAGCACCTCGATGTCCTTGCGGATGTAGCGCTCGAGCAGCGTCGGGTCGAAGTGGTCGCGGTGCCGGTGCGAGATGTAGAGGAAGTCCGCCTCGCGGCCGAACCGCTCCCAGTCGAGCGCACGGTTGTCGGGGAACGGGAACCACGAGCCGAAGAACGAGGGCCCGAGAACCGGGTCGCAGATGATGTTCCCGCCGACTGTCTCGATGAACATCCCGGCGTGGCCGAGTCCCGTGATCCGCATGCATTCCTCCTGAAGTGAACCGTTCGATTCTACCGACGGGGTGCTGGACGGATGCGGTGACCCGGCCGGAACAAATCAGGCCTCGTCGAACAGACCCTTGATGTCGTCGGCCGTGAGCGACTGCGCGAAGAGCTCGTCGTCGTCCATCACCGCGGTGAAGAGCCTGGCCTTGCGGCGCTGAAGCTCGAGGACCTTCTCCTCGATCGTGCCGGTCGAGATCATCCGATAGACGAACACCTGATTCGTCTGCCCGATGCGATGCGTGCGGTCGATCGCCTGCTCTTCGGCGGCCGGGTTCCACCAGGGATCGAGAAGGAAGACATAGTCGGCTTCGGTCAGCGTGAGTCCGAACCCACCGGCCTTCAGACTGATCAGGAACACCGGCTGCTCCCCCGCCTTGAACCCGTCGATCACCTGCTCTCTGCGCCGCGTCGAGCCGTCGAGATGCGCATACGGGATGCCGGCGGCCTCGAGACGAGCAGCTGCGAGATCGAGGAACGAGGTGAACTGGCTGAACACGAGCGCGCGGTGCCCCTCGGCCTGCAGCTCGACCACTCGCTCGAGAAGCGTGTCGAGCTTGCTCGAGCCGATGTCCGCATCGGCTTCGTCGACCAACGCAGGTGCGAGGCTCAGCATCCGCAGCAGCGTGAGAGAGCGGAACACGATGAAGCGGTTGCGATCGAGATCGTCGATCAGCCCCAGGACCTTCTGACGCTCGCGCTGCAGCACGACGTCGTAGAGCGCCTTGTGCTCCGGGCTCATCTCGACCTCGAGAAGCTGCTCCTGCTTGGCAGGGAGATCGGGCGCCACGAGCTCCTTCGTGCGCCGCAGCATCAGAGGCCTGACGCGACGACGGAGCTGGGCGAGGCGCCGAGCGCGATACTCGCCGCCCTCCTCGTTCTCGGGGACCTTCCCCTTCTCGATCGGCTGGATGTACCGGTCCTTGAACTTCCGCGCCGAGGGGAAGAGCCCCGGCGCGGCGAGTTTGAGAAGCGACCACAGCTCGGAGAGGCTGTTCTCCATCGGCGTGCCGGTCACGGCGTACGTGACGTCGGCACGGAACGTCGAGATGGCGCGGTGGAGTCTCGTCTTGGGGTTCTTGACGAACTGGGCCTCGTCGAGGATCAGCCCGGCCCACTCGACCTCGCGGAACTCCTCTTCGTCGAGTCGTGCGACCGTGTACGAGCTGACGACGAGATCGCTCGACCGTGCCGCCGCCCTCAGCACGTCAGCTCGTTTTCCGCTCGTGCTGTCGACGATCGACACGCGAAGCCCCGGAGTGAATCGCGCGGCCTCCGACCGCCAGGTGCTCAGCACCGACGTGGGCGCGAGCACGAGGAACGGCCGCGTCTCGCCGGCATCCCTCGTGTGCTGCACGAACGTCAGGAGCTGCAGGGTCTTGCCGAGACCCATGTCGTCGGCGAGGATTCCGCCCAGCCGATGACGCCACAGGAAGACCAGCCAGTCGAAGCCGGTCTTCTGATAGGGGCGCAACTCCGCCTGAACCCCCTCGGGAACGGGCGTCGGGGGGACACCGGTGGCCTGACGAAGCCCGTCAGCCGTGGCGCGCCAGCTGACGGCAGGCTCGGCCTCGTCTGCGAGATCCTCGAACTCCTCCCAGAGATCGGTCTGGTAGCGACTGATCCGGGGGCCCGTCTCCCACTCGTCGAGCTCGCCCGCCTCCTCGATGAGGTCACGGAGACGATCCAGCGACGGGTGGTTGAGTGAGAAGTACCCGCCATCGGAGAGGAGCAGCTTCTTGCGCCCCTTGCTCAGTGCCGTGAACAGCGGCCCGAAGGGGATCGTCCGGCCGTCGATCGTCACGAGGATGCCGAGATCGAACCAGTCGGAGTCCGTCGACTCGACGGTCGTGACCTTGACCTGCGGATCACCGGTCAGCTCGCGGTACGCCTTGCGCTCTCCGCTCGATTCGACGCGGACTCCCACCGCCTCGAGCGCGGGAACCCCCTCCGCGACGAACGCCGCCGCGTCGATGTCATGGAAGGAACCGCTCGGCCTGAAGCTCGTCGTACGGAACTCCTGCCACGCAGCCTCGATCGCCGCCCTCTTGGCGGTCTCGACGGCGGCGTCGCGCACTGCTGCGTCGTTCCAGGCGAACGGCACGCGCCCGAACTGACCGTATGACCATTCGAACGTGTAGCTCACGACATCGCCGCGCTCATAGCTGACGGTCAACACGGGCTCCGGCTCGGGAACTTCGGGGAGCGCGACCGCGCCGACCGTGCGCACGGTGCTTCGTCTCGCCAGCAGCGGATACGCGTCGGCGATGAACGCCTTCTCGTCGTCGGAGGGCACGACGATCGGATCGGGTGCCGCGAGCAGTGCGCGCGTCTGCTCGCTCAGCGACACCTCGGCGAGGACGATCTCGATCCGTGCGCCCACGAGGCCGACCGAGTACACCCCCGTGCGGCCGATCGGATGCACCTCCCGGTCAGGAACCTCTCGATCGTCGATGCGCACGTCCGCGGACACCGCCAGAGAGCCGTCGTCCGTTCGAGTGATGCGTGTCGAGACCTCTGCGCCGGCCGCGATGCGCACCGAGGCGCTCTTCTGACTCGCGACGAGCGGGATGCCGAGCTCGGCGCCCGATCGGAGGTGCCGCCAGAGCAGAGGGGACTCGACCTGGTCGAGGACGAGCCATTCGCCGGCGTTGCCGGAGAGCAGCGAATCCCGCGAGATGCTGAGCAGGTCGCCGAACCAGCGGTTCTGATCGCGGCCGAACTGTGAGGCGTCGCGCCGGACGGCATCCCAGCCTGCGCCTCCCTGGATCCAGGCGCCGGTCTGCGCACTGCGCATCATCGGACGGATCGCCAGCAGCAGCTCCCCGTTCGGGCGTGCCAGATCGCGTGCCGTCGCAGCACGAACGGGGCGTGGCCCCCAGTGGTTCTCGTTGCGGGACTCGCGGTGCCGCAGCTCGATCCCGAGCGCGAGGCGCTGGGGGTGCCGAGAGACCGACGGGTCGAGCAGGCTGCGCCACGACGTCGTTGCAGCGCTGCGGGGCGCGGCCGACTCCGGTTGAGCGTCGGGCTGACGCTGAAGAGCCGCCGCCTGCTGGGAGTACTCGTGCACGTTGGACGCGAGCAGCGTCGCGACGACGTGCTTGCAGCCGCTGCCCACCGGGCACGAGCAGCGAGTCGTCCTCGGACGCCTCGTCCCGTTCGATGAGTGGAAGAGGATCTCGGTCACATACTGGGCATCGGAGCTGCCGCGAACATGCCCCTCGAGTTCGAGGAGATCCTCATGCCAGACCACGTCGAGCACGTTGCCCTCGCGAAAATAGGCGAGACCGCGTTGATAACCACCCGCATCGGTGATCTGCATGAGATCCCGAAGATCGACGTGCGGCGCGGGCATGACCCCATCCTTCCCAGGGCCTCCGACATCTCGGAGACCGCGTCCTGAGTCGTCGCTCAGGCCGCGCGAGAGACGCGCGCGAGCACGCCGTGCACGAATGCGCCCGAATCGTCGGTGGAGAACTCCTTGGCGAGTTCGACCGCCTCATCGATGGCGACGGCCGTCGGCACCTCGGCGTTGAACAGGATCTCCCAGACGCCGATGCGCAGCAGCGCGCGGTCGACCGCGGGCATCCGCTCGAGCTTCCAGTCTCGACTGTGCGTCGTGATGAGCTCGTCGATCTCGTCGCGGTGGTCGATGATGCCGTCTACGACTTCGCGCGCGTACAGCCAGGAGGCCTCGCGGGCGGGTTCGCTCGCGGCGCGCTTGGCTTCGGCGGCCAGGGCCACCGCGACCTCGTCGCCACGGACGTCGGCGGAGAACAGGATGTCGAGTGCGCGCTTGCGCGCCTTCGTACGGGCGCTCACGCCTTACTTCTCGCGACCGAGGTAGTCGCCGGTGCGCGTGTCGACCTTGACCTTGGTGCCGGTCTCCACGAACAGCGGCACCTGGATCTCGTAACCCGTCTCGAGCGTGGCTGGCTTGGTGCCGGCCGACGAGCGGTCGCCCTGCACGCCCGGCTCGGAGTAGGTGATCTCGAGGATCACGGACGCCGGCAGATCGATGTACAGCGGGTTGCCGTTGTTGAGCGCGATCGTGACCTGCTGGTTCTCGAGCAGGAAGTTCTTCGCGTCGCCGACGGTCGCCGCGGGGACAGTGATCTGGTCGTAGTCGGTCTGGTCCATGAAGACGTACCCGTCACCATCGGTGTACAGGTAGGTGTAGTCGCGACGGTCGACGTTCTCGATCTCGATCTTCGCGCCGGCGTTGAACGTCTTGTCGACGACCTTGCCGCTCATCACGTTCTTGAGCTTCGTGCGGACGAACGCGCCGCCCTTGCCGGGCTTGACGTGCTGGAACTCGACGACGCTCCAGAGCTGCCGCTCGATGTTGAGGACGACGCCGTTCTTGATGTCTGCGGTAGATGCCATGCGCTGGACTTTCCGTTTCTAGAGTCTGGGGGCCGCTCGCGTCCGAGGTGGACTGGGGTGGGCCGAGAGTCGATTCTACGCGATGAGCGCTGCGAGCTGCCGCACAGCGCTCGCGTAGCCGTCGACGCCCTCGCCGATCACACGCACCGCTGCCACATCGTGGAGGTAGGAATGGTGCCGGAACTCCTCCCGCGCGTACACGTCGGAGATGTGCACCTCGGCGAACGGCAGAGCGACGCCGGTCAGGGCGTCGCGCAGCGCCACACTCGTGTGCGTGAGCCCGCCCGGGTTGATGATGATCGCAGTGCAGTCCTCCCTCGCGGCGTGGATGGCATCGATCAGCACCCCCTCGTGATTGCTCTGCAGCGCCCGGAGCTCGAAGCCCTCCGCCTCGGCGGCCGCAGCGGTGAGCTTCTCGACATCGGCGAGTGTCGCCGTGCCGTAGACCTCGGGCTCGCGGCTGCCGAGCAGGTTGAGGTTCGGACCGTTGACGAGCAGGATGCGACGGGTCATTCGCCGATCTCCTGGTAGGCGGCGAAGAGCAGCGACTCGTCCGGCGCCTGCAGCACGGTGGGCTTGGCGATGTCGTCGAGGAGGATGAACCGCAGCATGCCACCCCGGCTCTTCTTGTCGCGCTGCATCGTCGCGAGCAGCTGTGGCCATGCACCGGCACGATAGCCGGTCGGCAGCCCGAGCGAGTCGAGGATCGTGCGGTGACGCTCGGCGGCGGAGTCCGACAGTCGGCCGGCGAGTCGCGACAGCTCAGCCGCGTACAGCATGCCGATCGAGACGGCCGCACCGTGGCGCCAGCGGTATCGCTCGGCATGCTCGATCGCGTGGCCGAGGGTGTGGCCGTAGTTGAGGATCTCGCGCTGGCCCGCTTCGCGGAAGTCGTCGGAGACGACCTGCGCCTTCATGTCGATGGCCAGTTCGATCGCCCGACGGAACTCGGGTGTCGTCGAGTCGACGGCGCGCGCGGGGTCCGCTTCGATGATGTCGAGGATCTCGGGGGCCCAGATGAATCCGGCCTTCACGACCTCGGCGAAGCCCGCGGTCGCCTCGTTCGGGCTGAGGCTGGCGAGCTCGTCGAGGTCGCCGATCACCGCGCGAGGTGCCCAGAAAGCGCCGACGAGGTTCTTGCCCTCGGCGGTGTTGATCCCGGTCTTGCCGCCCACCGATGCGTCCACGAGGCCGAGCACGGTGGTGGGCACCTGGACGAGCTGCACCCCCCGCAGCCAGGTCGCCGCGACGAAGCCGGCGAGATCGGTCACGGCGCCGCCGCCGTATCCGACGACGGCGTCCGAACGGGTGAAGTCGGCCTGTCCCATCACCTGCCAGCAGAAGGCGGCCACCTCGATGCGCTTGCCCTGCTCGGCATCAGGCACCTCTGCGAGCAGAACCTCTCGCTGACCGTTCTCGACGTCGGCGAGCAGCCGATCCCGCAGCTCCGCCGCGCGGGCGGCGAGCGTGGGCGGGTGGACGACGAGGACCTTGCGCACTCCGGGATCGAGCGCCTCTGACACCCGGTCGAGGATGCCGCGTCCGATGGCGATGTCGTAGGGGTTCTCCCCCGTCACGCTGATGGTTGTCGTACTCATCCCAGTTCTCTCCTCCATGCCACGATGTCGTCGGCTATGCGCTGCATGGGGCGCCGTGACGTGTCGAACGTCACGGATGCCACCTCGTCATACCAGTCTCGACGTTCTTCGAAGATCTGTGTCCAACGCCCGACGGGGTCATCGCCCGCGAGCAGGGGGCGTCCGCCGCTGTGGATCCGATCGGCGACCGCCGCAGGGGTCACGGTCAGGAACACGACCGGGTGCTCGATCAGCAGCGTGCGGGTGGCCGCGTCCGTCACGGCCCCACCGCCGAGAGAGATCACACCGCCCGCCCCCAGAGCCTCTGCGACCGCGGCGCGCTCGAGCGCGCGGAAGTGCGCCTCACCGTGCTGCTCGAAGATCGCCGGTATCGGGCCGTATGCTGCGACCACGCGCTTGTCGGTGTCGACGAACGGCACGCCGAGCTTGCGCGCGACGCGACGCCCGACGCTGGTCTTGCCGGCGGCCATCGGACCGACGAGCACCAGCGTCAGCGGATCAGCCTCGCTCGTCATGCGCGATGAGCGCCGCCTCGGACGCGGGCGTCGTGCGCAGCTCGGCCGGGATCGCCGCGAGGTAACCCTCGAGGTTGCGGCGGGTCTCGCCGATGCTGTCGCCCCCGAACTTCTCGAGCACGGCATTGGCGAGTTCGACGGCCACCATGGCTTCGGCCACCACTCCGGCCGCCGGCACGGCGCACACGTCAGAGCGCTGATGGTGTGCGGTGGCGTCCTCGCCCGAGGCGACGTCGATCGTGCGAAGAGCATGCGGCACCGTGGCGATCGGCTTCATTCCCGCGCGCACGCGCAGCACCGTTCCGGTCGACATCCCGCCCTCGGTGCCTCCCGCGCGGTCCGAGCCGCGCGAGATGCCGTCTGCGGTCGCGAACAGCTCGTCGTGAGCGGCGGAGCCGCGTCGGCGCGTGGTCTCGAAGCCGTCGCCGACCTCGACGCCCTTGATCGCCTGGATGCTCATGAGGGCCTGTGCGAGACGTGCGTCCAGACGGCGATCCCAGTGCACGTGCGAGCCCAGTCCGGGCGGAAGACCGTATGCGAGCACCTCGACGATCCCACCGAGGGTGTCGCCGTCCTTCTTCGCGTCATCGACTTCCTCCACCATGAGGGCGGAGGTCGTCGCGTCGAAGCAACGCAGCGGATCGGCATCGAGCGTGTCGACGTCTTCGGGGGTCGGAAGCGGAGCGCCGTCCGGCACGCGTACCGGCCCGATCGACAGCGTGTGGCTGACGAGGCGGATGCCCAGCTCGCCGAGGAACGAGCGGGCGATGGCGCCGAGGGCGACCCTGGCAGCCGTCTCTCGTGCGCTGGCACGCTCGAGGATGGGCCGTGCTTCGTCGAAGTCATACTTCTGCATGCCCACGAGATCGGCGTGTCCTGGCCGCGGGCGGGTCAGCGGTGCGCTCCGGCCACGGGACTTGTCTGTCAGCTCGACGGGTTCGGGGTTCATGACCTCGATCCACTTCGGCCACTCCGTGTTGCCGATGCGGAGAGCGATCGGGCTGCCGAGGGTCTTGCCGTGGCGGACGCCGCCCGAGATCGTCAGCTCGTCCTGCTCGAACTTCATGCGCGAGCCGCGCCCATAGCCGAGCTTGCGACGTGCGAGATCGGCCTGGATCGCCTCGGAGGACACAGGGACGCCTGAAGGCAGACCCTCCATGACGGCAATGAGTTCTGGGCCGTGCGATTCGCCGGCCGTGAGCACGCGGAGCATTGCTCTAGTCTCCCACGCCTTTCGACTCGGATCGTGCCGCGTGACGACCGGTGACTACAGAACGGCCTTCATCGCGGCGACCACGGCCTCCTCGGAGGGCAGCGGAACGCTCTGGTCGCCGTGCAGGAAGATCCGGACCTGCCGCACGGCCTGGCGCAGCAGCATCCCCTCACCGGAGACGGCGCGGCCGTCGCTCCATGCCGATGCGAGAGCCGACGGCCACGGCGAATAGGCGACGTCGAACAGCACTCCCCCGCTCGCAGACAGCCGCGCAGAGGTCGAGGGATCGAGCGCCGTGCCACCGGGCAGCGTCGCCACGGTGAGCCCGACGTCGGGCAGGTCGGCATCGAAGGGAGACGCCGAGATCGTGACACCGAGCCGATGCCCGAGAGCCACGACCGCGGCGGCGCGTTCAGGTCGGCGTGCCCGCACATCGATCGAGCGGGCTCCCGCCTCGACGCACGCGACCAGAGCGGATGAGGCCGTGGCACCGGCGCCGAGGATGCGGACCCGGTCGATGTCGAGCAGACCCTGCTCACCCAGGGCATCGACGATCCCGCCGACATCGGTGTTGAACCCGCTGATCCCACCGGTCAGCAGGAGCGTGTTGACCGCTCCGGTGAGGTCCGCGTAGCGATCGTGCGTTCGCGCGGCTCGATGGGCCTTCTCTTTGAGGGGCATCGTGAGCGAGAGCCCCCGCCACGAATCGTCCAGAGTCTCCAGCGCCTCGATGAATGCCGCCTCGTCGACTCGGCGGCGCGTGTACTCCCAGTCGAGACCGAGTGCGGCGTATGCCGCGGAGTGCAGCTGGGGTGACTTGGAATGCGCGATCGGGTCTCCCCACACCGCGAGGCGCCGCTGGGTCATCCGGCCGAGCATCCCCCGTCAGGATTCTCCTGGCACCACTGCTCCCACTTCTCGACGCCCTGGAGGTGCTCCTCATAGGTGACCGAGAACTGGGTCTCGCCGGTGGCGAGGTTCGTCGTCACGAAGTACAGCCACGGACCGTCGGCGGGGTGCATCGCTGCATCGATCGCCGCAAAGCTCGGGCTGGCGATCGGTGTGACCGGCAGGCCGGTGTGCACGTAGGTGTTCCACAGGTTGTCGTCCTCGAGCGCCTCGGCGGAGCTCGAGACGACACCCTCGTGGAGCGAGCCGTATCCGTATTGCGCCGTCGAGTCCATCTGCAGCTTCATGTCGATGTCGAGACGGTTCTCGATCACGCGCGACACCTTCGGGAAGTCTGCGGTGAGGCCCTCGCGCTGGATGATCGACGCGATCGTCAGCACGCGCTGCGCATCCTCGGCGGGCACCCCGGCCTCCGTCAGCGCTTCCTTCGTGCGATCGACCATGCGCTGGATCACCTGCGTGGCCGTCACCTCCGGATCGAACGTGTAGACGGCCGGGAAGAGCCACCCCTCGAGGCTCTGCGCGCTGACACCGTAGGTCGCAGGATCCGCGTCGACCGCAGCCTGAAGCTCTTCGACGGGCATGCCCAGAGACTCGGCCATGTCGGGCAGCGAGGATTCGATGGTCGCGCCCTCGCCGACGCTGGCGGAGTTCTCGCGCTTGTTCTCGGGGTTCTGCAGCGCCTCGAGCGCCGCTTCGGCCGTCATCTTCTCCTTCAGGGAATAGATGCCCGGATAGAAGGTGACCGCGATGTTCTCGGTGACGAGGTAGTCGTAGAAGACATCCTCCGTGCGCGTGACGCCGGCTTCGTGCAGCGCCGCCGACACGGGGGCGCCGGTGTCGCCCTCATGGATCGTGACGAGCACCTCGCCGGTGGCCATCCCCGGCTCCCAGTCCTTCGGATCGCCCCAGCCGAGGGCATCGCTGATCTTGTCACCGTACGCGTTCCACGCCCAGACGCCTGCGCCGACGATGCCGCCGATCACCGCGAGGACGATGACGAGGGCGACGAGGCACCCTGTGCGACGCTTCTTCTTCGCCGGCGGTCGGTTGCCGGTGTGGTCCTCGGGATGTCCGTGGAAGAGGTCCTCCAGACGGCCGCCTGCCGCGGAGCCGTCGCCGGCCCGGGCCGGAGCACCGTCGCCGGTCGGCCCGCCCGACGGGGCGTCGGAGGCTCGCTCCGCGGAGGCCGTCGGATCCGCCGAAGGCGTCGACACGGCGGGGTCCTCGGCAGCGGCCGTCGGCATCGCTCGGGTCGACACGTCCTCACCCGTCGACGTGTCCGCGGACGGGCGTGCAGGGTCAGTGGACGACTGCGCGGCGGCGGCTTCGCGTGCCGCTCGACGAGACCCGGGCGCGGGTGGCGTGTTGTCCACCGTCGGGATCTGCTGCGCCGGGTCGGGAAGGTTCTCGAACAGGTCACCCAGGCGGGCGTCCGGATCGTGCTGGGGCGAAGCACTCTCACGTTCGGGCATTATCGGGGGGACTCCTCGTCGAGCGGAATCGTGGCACCGGTCGGGTTTCCGGTGCTCTTCTCCGTGTCGATCGCCTGCTGCAGCAGGACCACCGCGGCGATCTGATCCACAATGCTACGAGAGTTCTTCTGTGTTCTGCCCGAAGAACGCAACGCGGCGTGTGCAGTGACCGTGCTGAGCCGCTCGTCCACGAGCCGCACAGGAGTGCCTGTGCGAGCCTGGAGGGCGACCGCGAACTCACGGGAATCCGTCGTCGATGCCGTATCGGCACCCATCAGGTTGACGGGCAGTCCGACGACGAACTCGAGCACGTCGTAGTCCTCGGCGATCGTGGCGATCCGGTCGATCGCCTGCTCGTTCCGCTGCACCGTCTCGACGGGCACCGCGAGCATGCCGTCCGGATCGCAGCGAGCGACCCCGACGCGCGCCCGCCCGACATCGATGCCGATGCGCACCCCGCGGCGGAATCCGCTCACGCTGACTGCAGCTCCTGCGACACGGCCTCCAGCGCCGACTGCAGAGCTGCGACATCGGTCCCACCGCCCTGAGCGACGTCATCACGACCGCCGCCGCCTCCACCGAGCACCGAAGCGGCGCGCTTCGCGAGCGCTCCGGCCTTGGCACCGGCCGCACGGGCGGCGTCGTTCGTCGCGACGACCACCACAGGGCGACCGTTGACCGAGGCCCCGAGCGCGACGACGGCGGCGTCGGAACCGAGGCGGTCCCGGACAGCGAGGACGAGCTCGCGCACGTCATCGGCCGAAGCCACCTCGCCGAGCGACTGCGCAGCGACCCGGAAGGCGCCGACGCGGCTCGCCGCATCGGCGATGGCGGGAACACGACCCGCGCGCTCCTTGGACTCGAACTGCGCGATGCGCTTCTCCGCCGCCTTGAGGCTCGCGGAGAGATCGGCGATGCGCTCGGCGAGCTGATCGCGAGGGGTCTTGAGCGAGGTCGTCAGCTGCGACACGAGCGCACGCTCTGCCGCGAGCTCGCGGAACGCATCCTGACCGACGAGCGCTTCGATGCGTCGGTTCGACGCACCGACGGACGATTCGCCGACGACGCTGACGAGACCGATCTCCGCGCTCGTGCTGACGTGGGTTCCCGCGCACAGCTCGCGAGACCACGGCCCTCCGATGTCGACCATGCGCACGACATCGCCGTACTTCTCGCCGAAGAGAGCCATGGCTCCGGCATCCTTCGCCTCATCGAGCGTCACGATTCGTGTCGTGACCTCGAGGGCGTCGTTGACGGCGCGGTTGGTGATCTCCTCGATCTCGGTGCGCGTGTCAGCCGAGAGCGCCTGCGACCACGAGAAGTCGAACCGCATGTAGCCCGCACGGTTGAGCGAACCGGCCTGCGTCGCCGTCGGACCGAGGGTGTCGCGGAGCGCGGCGTGCACGAGGTGCGTCGCGGAGTGAGCCTGGCGAGCCGCGCGTCGATTCGCCGCATCGACGACGGTGGTGGCCGCATCGTCGACGGCGACGACACCGCGGGTGACCTCGACGGTGTGACTGATGAGTCCGGGCACCGGGCGCTGCACGTCGAGCACCTCGAGCTCGTACCCGGGGCCGACGATCACGCCCTTGTCGGCGACCTGCCCACCGGATTCGGCGTACAGCGTGGTCTCGGCGAGCACGACCTCGGCGATCTGCCCCTCTGCGGCGCTGCGAACGGTGTGGCCGTCGACGAGGATTCCGAGGATGCGCGAGTCGACCTCGAGCTCGGAGTATCCGTCGAAGCCCGTCTCGCCCAGAGCCCGGAGATCGCGGTACACGGAGACGTCCGCGAGCTGACGCTTGCGATTGCGTGCATCGGCCTTGGCGCGCGAGCGCTGCTCCTGCATGAGGGTGTCGAACGCCTCGCGGTCGACCGCCAGACCCGCTTCCTCGGCGACCTCGAGCGTGAGATCGATCGGGAAGCCGTAGGTGTCGTGCAGCAGGAACGCCTCGGAGCCGCTCAGCGACGCTCCGCCGCTCTTCTTCGTCTCATCGAGCGCGAGGTCGAGGATCGTGGATCCCGATGCCAGCGTGCGGCGGAAGGTCTCCTCCTCGGCGATCGCCGAAGCGGAGAGAGTCGACCACTCCTTCTCGAGCACGGGGTAGGCGGACTTCATCGCGTCGCGCGAGGTGGCGAAGAGCTCGGGGAACACCGGCTCGTCGACACCGAGCAGACGCATCGAGCGCACAGTGCGACGCATCAGGCGTCGGAGGATGTAGCCGCGGCCCTCGTTGGACGGGCGAACGCCGTCCGACAGCAGCATGAGCGACGAGCGCACGTGGTCGGCGACCACCCGGAAGCGGACGTCGTCTTCGTGCACGGCTCCGTAGCGTCGACCCGAGAGCTCGACAGCACGGTCGAGCACCGGGCGCACCTGATCGGTCTCGTACATGTTCTCGACGCCCTGCTTGAGGAAGGCGACGCGCTCGAGTCCCATGCCGGTGTCGATGTTCTTCTGGGGCAGCTCCCCCACGATGTCGAACTCGGTCTTGCCCCGGATGTTCTCGATGAAGTCCTGCATGAACACGAGGTTCCAGATCTCGAGGAACCTCGAGTCGTCGGCGGCCGGGCCGCCATCCTTGCCATATGCGGGGCCGCGATCGAAGAAGATCTCGGAGTCCGGTCCACCGGGGCCGGGCTGGCCGGTGTTCCAGTAGTTGTCGGCGCGCCCCAGACGCTGGATGCGCTCGGGCTTGAGGCCGATGATGTCACGCCAGATGGCCTCGGCCTCGTCATCCGTCTCATAGACGGTGACCCAGAGGTCCTTCTCGTCGAAGCCGAGGCCGCCGTCGGCCTCGGAGCTCGTCAGGAGTTCCCACGCGTAGCGGATCGCACCCTCTTTGAAGTAGTCGCCGAACGACCAGTTGCCCATCATCTGGAAGAAGGTGCCGTGACGCGCGGTCTTGCCGACCTCTTCGATGTCGTTGGTGCGGATGCACTTCTGCAGATCGGCGATGCGCGGATGCGGTGCGGGCACGACCCCGGTGAGGTACGGGATCATCGGCACCATTCCGGCGACGGTGAACAGGAGCGACGGGTCGTCGCTGACCAGCGAGGCCGAGGGGACGATGAGGTGGTCGTTCTTCTCGAAGAAGTCGAGATACCGCTCCGCGATCTCCGCAGTTTTCATAGGGGTGCCAGGTGTCCTTGCGTACAGGGTGTGGAAGGGCGTGACGGCTGACGTGATGTCGCGGCGAGGGGGCCGCGACGGTCAGTCGTCAGAGGGGTCGGTGAGACGAGCCTGCTCCGCGCGGAAGGCATCGCCGACGATCCCCGTGAACTCGTTGAAGCGGGCGTCGACCTCGGCGAGGATCTCATGACCGCGCGGGTCGTTGTTCATGAGATGCGCCGCGACGAAGCCGCCGATCACACCGATCAGGAACCACTGCACGTTCTTCATGTCGCCATCCTTGCCTTTGGCCCGCGTGGGCGCGGTGCCTCCATCGTATGCGGAAACGACAGAAGGCGTCGGGTGACCCCGACGCCTTCTGCGGAAAAGCTGAACTCAGCGAGCTGCGTAGTACTCGACGACGAGCTGCACTTCACAGGTCACGGGGACCTCGGCGCGCTTCGGGCGACGAACCAGGCGAGCCTGGAGCTTGTCGAGCTCGACCTCGAGGTAGCCGGGAACGGGAGGCAGGACCTCGGCGTGACCGCCGGCTGCTGCGACCTGGAAGGGCTCGGTGCCCTCGCTCTTGGCCTTGACGTGGATGAGCTGACCCGGCTTCACGCGGAAGGACGGGCGGTCGACGAGCTGGCCGTCGACGAGGATGTGACGGTGCACGACGAGCTGACGAGCCTGCGCGGTGGTGCGGGCGAAGCCCGAACGCACGACGAGGGCGTCGAGACGCATCTCGAGCAGCTCGACCAGGTTCTCACCGGTCAGGCCTTCCTGACGGCGAGCCTCGTTGAACGTGTTGCGCATCTGCTTCTCGCGGATGCCGTACTGCTCGCGCAGACGCTGCTTCTCACGAAGACGGACGGCGTAGTCGCTGTCAGCCTTGCGCTTGGTGCGGCCGTGCTCGCCCGGAGCGTAGGGACGCTTCTCGAGGTAGCGGGCGGCCTTCGGGGTGAGCGGGATGCCGAGTGCACGGCTCAGACGCACCTTGCGGCGGTCCTGGGACTTCGTGGTCACGAAGTTATCCTTCCGATGACGTGGTCGCGTCTTTCACGACTCACGGACGTATCGTCCGCGTTCTGCCTTGGAGCGCACGCCGGGGCGCCAGCAAGGTGGGGTGTGAACGAGGAGATGCCCGAAAACTTGGTTTCGAGCCGATCCAGTCTAACAGATTCGTGTCACCGGCCGTCGAGGATGCGACGGATGCGCTCCAGGCGGGCCGAGATGTCTCGCTCAGCGCCCAGGTTCTTGGGCTCGTAGTACCGCTTTCCGCGCAGCTCGTCGGGCAGATACTGCTGCGGAAGGATGCCGAACTCGCCGTCGTGCGGGTAGACGTAGCCGCGTCCGTGGCCGAGCCGCTTGGCACCGGGATAGTGGGCGTCGCGCAGGTGCAGCGGCACCCGACCGAACCCGCCGGAGCGGATGTCGGCGATCGCCGCGTCGATTCCCACGTACGCCGCGTTCGACTTGGCGGTCGTGGCGAGGTAGACGGTCGCCTCGGCGAGCGGGATCCGCCCCTCGGGCATGCCGATGAAGGCGACCGCATCGGCGGCGGCGACCGCGATCGAGAGCGCCTGAGGATCGGCGAGACCCACGTCTTCGGACGCCGAGATCACCAGACGCCGCGCGATGAAACGGGGGTCCTCCCCCGCCTCGATCATCCTGGCGAGGTAGTGAAGTGCGGCGTCGGGGTCGGAGCCGCGGATCGACTTGATGAACGCGCTGATGACGTCGTAATGCTCGTCACCCTGGCGGTCGTACCGCAGCAGGGCCTTGTCGACGGCCTGGGCGACATCGTCGGCGGTCGCGGCCGGCACCGCGCCTTCCTTGCCCTTCGACAGAGCGACGGCTGCAGCCGCCTCAAGCCCCGTGAGCGCGCGTCGAGCATCGCCGGACGCCAGTCGGATGAGGGCAGCACGCGCGTCATCGGCGAGAGTGACCGCGCCGTTGAGTCCGCGCGCATCGGTCACCGCCCGATCGACGAGCAGTCCGACGTCGTCGTCTGTCAGCGGCTGCAGGGTCAGGAGCAGCGACCGCGACATCAGCGGCGAGATCACCGAGAACGAGGGGTTCTCGGTGGTCGCGGCGATCAGCAGGACCCACCCGTTCTCGACGCCGGGCAGCAGCGCGTCCTGCTGCGCCTTGGTGAATCGATGGATCTCGTCGAGGAACAGGATCGTGGTCTGGCCGTAGACGTCCCGCTGGGTGATCGCCTCCTGCATGACCTCGCGCACGTCTTTGACGCCGGCGGTGATCGCCGAGAGCTCGACGAACCTGCGCCCGGATGAGCGCGCGATCGCCTGAGCGAGGGTGGTCTTGCCGGTGCCGGGCGGCCCCCACAGGATGATCGAGACGGCACCCGGCGAGGTGGCAGCGGGATCGGCCAGGGCGACGATGGGAGAACCGGCGCGCAGCAGGTGCTTCTGGCCCGCCACCTCATCGAGCGACACGGGGCGCATGCGCACGGCGAGGGGCGTCTGCCCGGAGAGCAGTGCAGCTGCGGAGGTCATCCGTCCAGGCTAACGCGGGGCACCGACACTTCGGGCAGAACAGGACGGCGCGATCTCGACGGTAGGCTCTCAGGCGACGTTGCACATTCACGTCGAGTAAGGGAGCACGCAATGGCCGGACGCGGGAAGAGCACGCAGCAGTCGCGCACCGAAGCGGAGCGCGCGCGCCTGCACACAGCCCGCAAGACGTGGCACGAGGGGCAGATCCGCCGCCGCACCCGCGACAACGCGATCGCCGTGGTCGTCGGCGTGCTGATCGTCGCCGGCGCCATCGTGAGTCAGGTCGTGCACGCTCAGGTGAACCCGCCAGCGCCCTCCCCTACGCCGACCGTCGAACCGACCGACGCTCCGCTGCCGTCGGATCAGGCGACCCCTGAGCCCGCGCCCACGGACGCCCCTGCCGAGTGACCCGCTGAGCGACCACCCGGCCACCCTCCCGCGCGTCGTGCGATCTGGGGCTCGTGCTGCTCCGGTCGCCGCTGCGACGCCGCTCAGTACTCGGTGACCGCGAGACGATAGCCCCGCTTCACCACGGTGTGCACGAGCTCGTTACCGCCGAGCGCCTCCCGCAGCCGTGCGACGGCGACCTCGACCGCGTGTCCGTTGCGCTCCGCCCCCGGAAGCACCCCGCCGAGTTCGGCTCGCGAGAGCACGCGGCCCCCTGCCGAGGCCAGTGCCTCGATCAGCGCTGCCGCCGACCGGGAGAGCGGGATGAACGCACCGTCCACGAGGACTCCGCCGCTCCGCACCTCGACGAGTCCGGCATCGGTCGGCAGAGACGGCGCCTTCCCCCCTCCGAAGTGCGCGATGACGGTCCGGGCGAGCGATCCGAGACGCCCCCGGTCGGCGATCGTGGTGCGAAGGTTCGCGGTGTGCAGAGGCGCGGCGGTGATCGGCCCCACGCAGGCGAGCAGGAGGCGCCCCGATTCGGCGCGCCTTCTGACGCTCTCCAGCGCGCCGGATTCCTCGGCGAACGCGATCCACGATGCCGCTCCCGGGGCCGACGTGAACAGCACGGCGTCTGCCTCCCCGCCGGCCGCCTGAAGCGCCGAGCGTCGCACCACGTCCGGGTCCGGAGGAGGGCCCCAGCGGTAGACGGTGATGCTCAGCACCTCTGCGCCGGCATCCGTCAGCAACTCGTCGAGTCCGTCCGCGCCGGCGCCGTGATGCTGCACGAGGATCCGCTTCCCCGCCACTCCGGAGGCGAGGAGGTACTCGCCGACCTCGGCCGATGTCTCGGACTCGGCGACCCAGTCGGCCGTGAAGCCCGCCTGCTGGATCGCACCGTGCGCCTTCGGGCCCCGAGCGACGAAGTGCGCACCCTGCAGGGCTCGGTCGAGCTGCCCGTCGAGGCCGTGCTCGTGCGCGGCATCCATCCATCCGCGGAACCCGACCCCGGTGGTGACGATCACGATGTCCGGTGGAGAAGCGATCACTCGCTCGGTGCGAGCGAGCAGTTCGGCGTCGTCGGAGTTGGTGACGATGCTCAGCGCGGGTGCTCGATGGACGACCGCGCCCCGCCGCTCGAGAGCGGTCGCCAGATCGACCGAGCGACGGTCGGCGGCGACGATGATCGTGCACCCGGCCAGCGCGGAGTCGAGTGCGCGCGCAGTGGTCATGTCATGCTCTCCGCGATCATCGCCGGTGTCGGCAGCAGCAGCCCTGCCCGGGCGACTTCGCCGATCACGATCACGGCCGGATTCACCACCTGGGCCGAGTCCGCATCCGCGGCCGCCTGCGCGAGGGTGCTGCGGATCGTCCGCTGCCTCTCGGTGTGTCCGTTCTCGACGATCGCCACGGGGATGTCCCCCGGCACGCCGTGCGAGACGGCTGAAGCGGCCAGGCGAGGCATCGACGCCACCCCCATCAGGATCACGGTGGTGACGGACGGATCGGACATGGACGCGATCGCGCTCGCGGTGAGGTCGCCGTGGCCGTTGAGGATGTGCACGGCCGACGCGACGCCGCGGTGGGTCACGGGGATGCCCGCGGACTGAGGCACGGAGATCGCACTGCTGACGCCCGGTGTGACACTGACCGGCACGCCGGCGGCCTCGCACGCGAGCACCTCTTCTCCCCCGCGCCCGAGAACGAACGGGTCCCCGCCCTTGAGGCGAACCACCCGATGCCCTGCGAGAGCGCGGTCCACCAGGAGAGCGTCGATCTCGTGCTGCGGCACCGGATGATGTCCCGGGCGTTTGCCGACGTCGATGATCTCGACATGCGGTGGCAGCTCGTGTCTGAGCTCCTCGAACGGACCGAGGCGATCGGCGATCACGACATCCGCCGCCATGAGCAGTCGGTACGCGCGCACCGTCATGAGATCGGCCGGACCCGGCCCTCCGCCGATCAGGTCGACCCTGCCCACTCGTGCGCGTCTCATGGGCCCGTGCTCTCCGGTGGCCCGACGTACACGGTGCCGTCGTCGATCGCGACCGGCCACACCCGCAGCGCCGCAGGCGGCTTGCCGTGGGTCTCGAGGCACTCGCCTGTGCGCAGATCGAAGACCTGCTTGTGCAGTGGAGAGGCGACGGTGGGTGTGTTCCCCCGGCTGCCCACGATCCCGCGTGAGATGACGTGCGCACCCGAGAAGGGGTCGAGATTGTCGACGCCGAGCACCGTCCCGTCGGGAAGGAGGAACAGCGCCACCTGCTGTCCGTCGATGAGAGCCGCGCGGCCCCTCTCGACCTCGAGGTCGCCGATCGTGCAGACCCGCACGTGCGTCGCGGCGTCGATCGCGAGGCTCATCGACGCACCTCCAGCGCGGTCCCGGCGATGAGGACCCCGCCGGTGCGGCGCTCTTCCGCGGTGGCCGGACGGATCTGGCCGCGCTCCGAGACATAGGCGAGCGAAGGATCAGGTGTGTCGGCGGCATTCACGAATGACCGGAACCTCTCGAGCTTGAGGGGGTCGGCGAGGGTCGCCGCCCACTCGTCCTCGTAGCGATCGACGTGCTGCGCCATCGCCTCGTCGAGATCGGCGCAGATACCGAGGCTGTCGTCGAAGATCACGCTTCGGAGGCCGTCGAGACCCCCTTCGAGATCCTCGCACCACGGAGCCGTCCGCTGCAGACGATCGGCCGTGCGGATGTAGTACATGAAGAACCGATCGATGGCCGTGATCAGCCCCTCGTCGTCGAGATCGGAGGCCAGCAGCTGGGCGTGCCGCGGAGTGAATCCGCCGTTCCCGCCCACGTACATGTTCCATCCGGTCTCGGTGGCGATCACGCCGACGTCTTTGCCCCGCGCCTCGGCGCACTCGCGAGCGCACCCGGACACGCCGAGCTTGAGTTTGTGCGGCGCACGAAGCCCTCGATAGCGGAGCTCGAGCTTGACCGCCATGCCGACGGCGTCGAGCACTCCGTATCGACACCACGTCGAGCCGACGCACGACTTCACCGTGCGCAGCGACTTGCCGTACGCCTGGCCCGATTCGAAGCCGGCGTCGACCAGACGTTGCCAGATCAGCGGCAGCTGCTCCAGCCGCGCCCCGAACATGTCGATGCGCTGACCGCCGGTGATCTTCGTGTACAGCGCGAAGTCCTTGGCGATCTGCCCGATCGCGATCAGTCCCTCCGGAGTGACCTCTCCGCCGGCCATCCTCGGCACGACGGAGTAGGTGCCGTCCTTCTGCATGTTGGCCATCACATGGTCGTTGGTGTCCTGCAGCGTGGCGTTCTCTCCGTCGAGCACATGGGCTCCGACGAGGACGGACAGGATGCTGGCGATCGCCGGCTTGCAGATGTCGCACCCGCGCCCGCGCCCGAACCGGTCGACGATCGCACTGAACGTCGTGAGCTGCGCGACCCGCACCGCGTCGAACAGCTGGCGGCGCGAGAGATCGAAGTGCTCGCACAGCGCGTGCGACACGGTCTGACCGAGCTTCGTCAGCTCCTGACCGACGACCTTCTTGACCATCAGGACGCAGGACCCACAGGTGGCGCCTGCCTTCGTGCACCCCTTCACCGCGGCGGCATCGGTGCAGCCCTCCTCGTGCACCGCCTGGCGGATGCGTCCAGCCGTCACGTTGGAGCACGAGCAGACGACGGCCTCGTCCGGCAGCTCGCCGCCGGGCGCCTCATTGCCACCTTCCGGCAGCAGGTACGCGGCAGGGTCCGCCCCGAGCTTCGCGCCCACCAGGGGGCGCAGGGCGCCGTAGGCTGCCGCGTCTCCGACGAGGATCCCACCGAGCAGCGTCTGCGCGTCGTCCGACAGCACGAGCTTCTTGTAGACCCCGGCCACCGGATCGGCATAGACGACGTCGAGAGCGTTCGGAGTGGTCGCCATCGCGTCGCCGAAGCTCGCGACGTCGACTCCCGAGAGCTTGAGCTTCGAGGAGTCGTCGTATCCGGGGAACGCCGCGTCACCGCCGAGGAGTCGGGTGGCTGCGACCTCCGCCATCGCATATCCGGGTGCCACGAGACCGACACAGCGACCCTCGAAGCTGGCGACCTCGCCGATCGCCAGGATGTGCGGGTCGGAGGTCGAGCACCGGTCGTCGATGATGATGCCACCCCGCGGATCCACGAGCATCTCCGCGTTGCGTGCGAGCTCGTCGCGCGGGCGGACACCCACCGTGAAGACGACGACGTCGGCTCTCTCGACCGAACCGTCCTGGAACTCGAGTGCGGTGACCGCACCCGACTCGTCAGGGTCGAGACGCGTCGTGCGCGACTGAGTGCGCACCGAGATCCCTCGCGCCTCGAGCAGTCGCTTGAGCATTCCTCCCCCTGCGGAGTCCAGCTGCGCCGACATCAGGCGATCGGAGTACTGCACGACCGTCGCCTCCACGTCCATCCCCTGCAGTGCGCCGGCGGCCTCGAGACCGAGGAGACCTCCGCCGATGACGGCGCCGCGCAGCGGACGGCCGAGCATCCGGCTCCGCGCCGAGACGAACTCCTTGAGCGAGTGCACATCTTCGAGGGTGCGGTAGACGAAGCATCCTGGCAGGTCGGCCCCGTCGACGGCGACCTTGGCGGCGTAGGAGCCTGTGGCGAGCACGAGCGTGTCGTACGGGATGCTCCTGCGCGATCTGGTCGTGATGGTGCGAGCCGAACGGTCGATCCGCAGCACCCTGTCATCGGCCATGAACCGCACGCGGAAGTCGTCGAAGACCGAGGGATCGAGCTCGAGATCCTCCGGCGTCGCCCCAGAGAAGAATCCGGTGAGACCGACCCGGTCATAGGGCCGGCGCGCCTCGTCGCCGATGACCGTCACATGCATCGGCGTGTCAGCCCGGCTGATCAGGCTCTCGACGAACCGGTGGGCGACCATACCGGCACCCACGACGACGATCTCCTTGGGGGTGAGGAAGACCTCGTTCATACTGCTCCAATCGCCGGGGGACGTCGTGAAGGCGACGATAGGAGCCTGGTGTTTCCCGCATGTGACGCCCGGTGTTTCGTGCGTCGAACGATTCGCTCACAGATCGGTAACGGCCATTGTGAGATCCGACCACCACATTGCAACCTCGCTCTCGTACTAGGCTGAAGCTCGTCCTTTCCGCCTCCCGCGGGCCCTACCGCGCAAGGAGAATCACCGTGTCTGCCACAGAGCCGTCGAAGCCGACTCCCCCCGTTCCCGCTCCCCCGGCTGCGCCCCTGCCGCGAAAGGTGCCGACGCCGGCTGCCGTCGCGCCGGCAGCTGCTGCCGCCAGCGCCGCGTCGTCCTCCGACGCCGCGAAGTGGGGCCGCGTCACAGACGACGGCACCGTCGAGGTCCGCGAGGGCGAGGACTGGCGCGTCGTCGGACAGTACCCTGACGGCACCCCCGACGAGGCGCTCGCCTACTTCGTGCGCAAGTACGAGGACATCGCTTTCAAAGTGCACACGCTCGAGCAGCGCCACCAGGCCGGGGGCGCCTCCGCCGCCGACCTCGTCAAGCAGGCGGGCCATCTTCTCGCCGAGGCGACGGATGCGGCCGCCGTCGGCGACCTCGCCGGACTCCGCGAGCGACTGAACGCCCTGACCTCCTCGCTCTCCGAGGCGACGGCTCAGGAGGCCCAGCAGGCGAAGGAACTGGTCGACAAGGCCATCGCCGATCGCACGGCCCTCGTCGAGCGTGCCGAGGAGATCGCCGCCCGCGACCTGTCGAAGGTGCAGTGGAAGCAGGTCACCGCTGAGCTCGGCGAGCTCTTCGACGCCTGGCAGGCACAGCAGCAGAACGGTCCGCGCCTGTCGAAGGGCGTCTCGCAGCAGCTCTGGAAGCGGTTCCGCGATGCACGCGGCACGGTCGACAAGGCACGCCGCGCGTTCTACTCCGAGCTCGACGACACGCACAAGACCGCCCGCGACGCGAAGACCCGTCTGGTCGAGCGCGCAGAGGCACTCGCACCGCGCGGCGTCGACGGCATCCCTGCGTACCGCACCCTGCTCGACGAATGGAAGGCCGCCGGCCGCGCCGGACGCAAGGCAGACGACGCGCTGTGGGCACGGTTCAAGGCGGCGGGAGACGCGCTGTACTCGGCGCGGGCCGAGCAGTCGGCTGCGGAAGAGGCAGACTCCGCTCCGAAGATCGAGGCTCGCCAGGCTCTGCTCGAAGAGGCGAAGGCCGTGGCCGACGAGCCCAACATCAAGCGCGCCCGCGCGCTGCTCACCGGCATCCAGCGCCAGTGGGACGAGATCGGTCGCATCTTCCCCCGAGACAAGGAGCGGGCGCTCGACGATCGCCTCCGCGTGATCGAGCAGGCTCTCAAGGCTCGTGAAGAAGTCGACTGGAAGAAGAACAACCCCGAGACCAAGGCGCGCGCCAACGACATGAGCTCGCAGCTCCTCGAGGCGATCGAGAAGCTCGAGGCCGAGCTCGCCGCCGCAGAGAAGTCGGGAGACAAGAAGGCCGCCAAGGCCGCAGCGGATGCGCTCGAAGCGCGCCGCGCCTGGCTGAACGCGCTCGGCGGCTGAAATTCTCCACAGATCCTCCGATCGACACGGAACGCGGGGTGCACCGCGCCAGACTGGCGTGATGCACCCCGCGTTCCTGTACCTGCCCGGTGAACGGCTCACGATCCCCGAGCTCAGCGCGGCGAGGATCGACGGGCACCTGGTCGACCTCGGCGAGGGCTACATTCCCGCCGATCTCATCGAGAGCCCGAGCGCGAGGGCGGCTGCGATCGCGGGTCTCGTCCCCGCCGACACAGCTGCCTCCGGTCCATCCGCCGCATGGATTCACGGGGCCGGTGATGCTCCGCCCGCTCGCCACCATGTCAGACGTGCGGTCGGCCACCGCATCCGCGCAGCGCTGCCCCCTCGGGTGATCCTGCACGACACCGCGCTGTCTCGCACGCACATCGAGCTGATCGGCGGGGTGCCCGTCATGACGCCCCAGCGCACGATGGTCGATCTCGCCCTGGGCCTGCACCGCGACGAGTCGCTGCGGCGATGGATGCTGCTGCTGGCCGACACCGAGCCGGCCCTCGTCTCGGTCGCACTCAGCGAGATCGACACCATGATCCGCGTGCCGGGAAAACGGGCCGGTCGCGGTGCACTCGAAAGGCTCCTCGTCAGGACGAGGTGACGCGGTAGACGTCGTACACCGCATCGATGCGTCGCACGGCGTTCAGCACGCGGTCGAGGTGCACGGCATCGCCCATCTCGAACACGAAGCGGCTGATCGCGAGGCGCTCGTCCGTGGTGCTGACCGTCGCCGACAGGATGTTGACGTGGTGCTCACTGAGCACACGGGTCACATCCGAGAGAAGACCCGAACGGTCGAGAGCCTCGACCTGGATCTGCACGCGGAACACGCTCTTGGTCGTCGGCGCCCAGGACACCTCGACGAATCGGTCCTCGTCGCTCTCGAGCGCCTTGACGTTCGGGCAATCCGTGCGGTGCACCGACACGCCACTGCCACGGGTGACGAACCCGACGATCGCATCGCCGGGCACCGGGGTGCAGCACTTCGCGACCTTGACCAGGATGTCGGATGCACCACGCACGAGCACTCCGGAATCGCCGGAGCGGGGCTCGCGCGAGGGCATGCTGCCGGGGAGGTCGATCGGACCTGTGGCGGGGTCGGTCGCCGCGACCAGCGCGGTGACCTTCTCGAGCACCGACTGCGTCGAGACATGCCCCTCGCCCACAGCGGCATACAGGGCCGAGACGTCCTCGTAGCGGAGTTGGTGGGCCACCTCGGCGAACGAGTCCTGGCTCATCAACCGCTGCAGCGGCATGTTCTGGCGGCGCATCGCGCGAGCGATGGCCTCCTTGCCCTGCTCGATGGCCTCTTCACGACGTTCCTTCGTGAACCATCCGCGGATCTTGTTGCGCGCGCGAGTGCTCTTGACGAAGCCGAGCCAATCCTGGCTCGGACCGGCGTCGGGGTTCTTCGAGGTGAAGACCTCGACCACATCGCCGCTCTTGAGCTCCGACTCCAGCGGCACGAGACGGCCGTTGACCTTCGAGCCCATCGTGCGGTGACCGATCTCGGTGTGCACGGCATAGGCGAAGTCGACGGGTGTCGCGCCGGCCGGGAGACCGACCACGCGACCCTTGGGAGTGAAGACGTAGACCTCTTTGGCGCCGATCTCGAACCGCAGGGAGTCGAGGAACTCCCCCGGGTCGGCCGTCTCGGCCTGCCAGTCGGAGATGTGGGCGAGCCAGGCCATGTCGCTGTCCGACGCGCGGACCTCGGCCTTCCCGCCGTTCATCCGCTCCTTGTACATCCAGTGTGCGGCGACACCGTACTCCGCCTGCTGGTGCATCTCATGCGTGCGGATCTGGATCTCGACCGTGCGTCCGGACGGACCGATCACCGTGGTGTGCAGCGACTGGTACAGGTTGAACTTCGGGGTCGCGATGTAGTCCTTGAAGCGCCCGGGAAGCGGGGTCCACCGCGCGTGGATCGCCCCGAGCACGGCGTAGCAGTCGCGAACGGAGGCGACGAGCACCCGGATGCCGATGAGGTCGTAGATGTCGTCGAACTCGCGACCTCGCACCACCATCTTCTGGTAGACGGAGTACAGCTGCTTCGGACGACCGACGACCTTGCCGCGGATGCGCAGATCGCGCAGATCCTCGTCGATCTCCTCGACGACCTGAGCGAGATACTTCTCGCGCTGCGGCGTGCGCTGCGCGATGAGGTTGTGGATCTCGTTGTAGATCTTCGGATGCAGCACGGCGAACGAGAGGTCTTCGAGCTCCGACTTGATCGCCTGGATGCCGAGGCGGTTGGCGAGAGGCGCGTAGATCTCGAGCGTCTCCTTCGCCTTCTTCGCGGCCTTCTCAGGAGGGACGAAACCCCAGGTGCGGGCGTTGTGCAGCCGGTCGGCGAGCTTGATCAGCAGCACGCGGATGTCCTTCGACATCGCGACGATCATCTTGCGGACGGTCTCGGCCTGCGCGCTCTCGCCGTACTTGACCTTGTCGAGCTTGGTGACGCCGTCGACGAGCATCGCGACCTCGTCGCCGAACTCCGCCGTGAGGTCGGTGAGGGCATAGCCGGTGTCCTCGACGGTGTCGTGCAGCAGGGCTGCGGCGATCGCTCGAGGGCCGAGGCCCATCTCGGCGAGGATCTGTGCGACAGCGAGCGGGTGCGTGATGTACGGCTCACCGCTCTGCCGCTGCTGCCCTGCGTGCTTCTCCTTCGCCACGGCGTAGGCGCGTTCGATGACGGCCAGATCGCCCTTGGGGTGATTCGCACGCACCGTGCGGATCAGATTGTCGAGGTCGTTGATCCTGGGCGCGCGGGAGAAGATGCGGGGAACCAGTCGTCTCAGGCTGGAGCCCTGCGACGCCGTCTGCGGTTCCGCCATCCGCTCACCTCCGAATCACAACAGTTTACGCGTGCCCTGCGGGGTGCGGCCCCGAGGAGCGGGGACGATCAGGCTTCTGCGGCTGCGAGGCTTCGCGCCTCGCGGATCTTCGCGTCGCGCGCCGCGATCTGCGGCTCGTTCTCGCGGAACAGCGAGTAGAGCGGAGCAGCCACGAACAGCGTCGAGTAGGTCGCGACCAGGATGCCGACGAAGATCGAGAGCGAGATGTCCGTGAGCGACTCGGCACCGAGCCAGAAGGCGCCGATGAAGAGCACCGCTCCCACGGGCAGGGCGGCCACGACCGAGGTGTTGATCGATCGGACCAGCGTCTGGTTCACCGCGAGGTTGACCGACTCGCCGAACGTCCGAGACGAGTTCTCGCCGTCCTCCGTCGTGTTCTCCCTGATCTTGTCGAACACCACCGTCGTGTCGTACAGCGAATAGGCGAGGATCGTGAGGAAACCGATCACCGCCGGGGGCGAGATCTCGAAACCGGCGAGGGCGTAGACGCCGACGGTGATCACGAGCACATCCAGAAGGCCGACGATCGCAGCCGCGGACATCTTCCAGGTGCGGAAGTAGATGGCGAGGATGAGGAAGGTCAGTGCGAGGAAGATCGCAAGTCCCCACAACGACTGCCTGGTGACGTTCTCGCCCCATGCTGGGCCGATGAACGACGACGTCACGCTGTCGGGTTCCACTCCGAAGGCATCGGCCAGAGCGTTGGAGACCTGCTGGGTCTCATCCGCGCCCATCTGATCGGTCTGCACGCGGATGTCACTGCCGTTGATGACGACGACCTTGGTCGCTGCACCCGGCACGACGGACTGCACTGCGTCGGTCGCGGTCCGCTGGTCGGTGCTGTCGGGCGCCTGCACCGTGAACTGCGACCCGCCGGTGAACTCGATCGAGAACTGGATCGGGCGCAGGAGGGGCACCAGCGCCGAACCGACGACCAGCGCGATCGCGATGATGAACCACAGGCGGCGCTTGGCGACGAACGGGAAAGAGGTCTTTCCCGAGTACAGGTTGTTGCCGAACTCATTCATGGAAGCCATCAGGCATCCCCCTCGCTTCCGGTGCGGCTGGATCTGTCACCGGCTAGTGCTTCGGCGCGCTTGCGCTCTGCGATGGTCTGACGGCGCTCGGCCTCACCCTTGGCCCTGGCGTTCTTCGCACCGCGCCCCGCCGTGGCGGTCGGCACCTGACGGAACTGCGACCGGCTGCGGTACACCGCGCCCAGCGATTCGGGGTCGAGGCCCGAGAGCTTGTGTCCGCCGCCGAAGAACTTCGTGCGAGCGAGCAGCTGCATCACCGGGTGGGTGAAGATCACGAAGATGAACACGTCGATGAGGGTCGTCAGACCCAGTGTGAAGGCGAAGCCCTTCACTGTGGAGTCAGCGAGGATGTACAGCACGACGGCCGCGAGGATGTTGATCGACTTCGAGATGTAGATGGTCCGCTTGGCTCTGCCCCAGCCGTCTTCGACCGCCGAAGTGATCGACTTGCCGTCGCGCAGCTCGTCTCGGATCCTCTCGAAGTAGACGATGAAGGAGTCGGCGGTGAAGCCGATCGAGACGATGAGACCCGCGACGCCGGCGAGCGACAGGCGGAACCCGAGTCGCCACGCGAGGATGCAGATGATGACGTAGGTGAGCACCGCCATCACGGCGATCGAGGCGATGATCACGGTTCCGAGCGCGCGATACACGATCAGCGAGTAGATCGCCACGAGAGCGAGACCGATGAGTCCGGCGATGAGGCCGATCTGGAGCTGCTGTGTGCCCAGGGTCGCCGAGATCGTGTCGGAGCTCTGCACCTCGAAGCTGAGCGGCAGCGCGCCGAACTTGAGCTGGTCAGCCAGGGCGGTCGCGGATTCCTGGGTGAAGTCGCCCGAGATGCTGGGGCGGCCGTCGAGGATCTGCCCGTTCATGCGCGGTGCGCTGATGACGGACCCGTCGAGGACGAAGGCGAACTGGTCACGCGGCGAGAGCTCAGCCAGGCGGTTCTGGTTGAGGCGGGTGCTGACCTCGCCGAATGCCTCGGCGCCGTCTCCGTTCATGGTGAGCTGGACGAGCCACGCGCCCGTCCTCGGGTCACGGCCTGCCGAGGCGTCCGTGATCGCATCGCCCGTGAGCTCGGTCGGTCCCAGCAGGTACTTCGCCTGCCCGGAGGGATCGCACGCGATGAGCGGCTGATCCTTGGGCGCGTTCGAGGGGTCGTTGTCGGGGTTGGCGCAGTCGTAGGCCTGGAACTCTGCGGCCAGCCGGTCTGTCACCCATGCGAGGTCGCTCGCATCCGTCGGCTCGGCCGTCGGCGTCGCGTTCAGCGAGTCGTCCGGAGTCGGATAGGCCGTCTCGTTGCCGTCTTCACCCACGTACTGGTTGGTGCCTGCGGTCGTGGCGAGCACCGGGCGGAACTCGAGCTGCGCGCTGGACTGGATTCGGGCACGCGTCTGCTCGTCGGCGACACCCGGGATCTGGACCACGATGTTGCGGCCGCCCTCCGTGGTGATGTCTGCCTCGGCCACGCCAGACGCGTCGACGCGCTGTCGGATGATCGCCGCCGCCTGATCGAGCTGCTCCGGCGAGGGCGCAGCTCCGTCTTCGGTCTCCGCGCTCAGCACGATCTGCGTGCCGCCCTGGAGGTCGAGCGCGAGCTCAGGAGACCAGGAGCTCTTCTCGAACACGTGGACGCCGAGGGCGTTGATGCCGAAGAGGACGCCCGTCACCAGGAGCAGGCCCATGAGGACCCGCCAGGCATGACGGACCGGGGAAGAAGTGGCCACGTGTGATCAGCTTTCTAAGATGCCGGAGTGCCGAAGTCGTGCAGCGCGAAGACTACTTGTCGTCGGCGTCGCGCTCGAGACGACGACGGGTCTCTTCGGTGGTCTCGATCGCAGGAGCGTCATCGACGATGGGCGCCTCATCGACGACGACGACCGAGTCGTCAGCATCCTCGACGACGGCGTCCTTGGGCTCGACGATGCGGAGGATCGCCTGGCTGTGCACCTCGATGACCGTGCCGGGCGCGATCTCGACGAGCGCGGGCGAGTCGAGGTCATCGTGGTCGTACGCCACGATCGTGCCGTAGAGACCGCCCTGCAGAAGCACCTTGACACCGGGAACCGTCTTGGTGGCCTTCTCCTCCTGCTCCGCCTTCATCTGCTTCTGGCGCTTGCGTCCGTTGACGAACATGAACACGACGAGCACGGCGAGAAGGCCGAAGAGGAGGATTTCCATGGGCATGGTGGCGAAGGGCCTTTCTCAGGTGCGCGCGCCACAGACGGGCGCGCAGTTCTATCGGGGGAAGTCTTCAGTGATTATAGGTCATCAAGTCGAAGCGCCCCATCGGGGTGCGCGATCCCCAGGTGGGCGTAGGCCTCCGGCATGGCCACTCGACCACGCGGTGTCCGGCCGAGGAATCCGATGCGCACGAGGTACGGCTCGACCACGCTCTCGACGGTCTCCGCCTCCTCGCCGACAGCCACCGCGAGCGTGCTGAGGCCGACCGGCCCGCCGCGGAAGCGACGCACGAGAGCCTCGAGCACGGCGCGGTCGAGACGGTCCAGGCCGATCGGGTCGACGTCGTAGAGCTCGAGCGCGGCCCGGACCCCGTGCAGCGAGGCCTCCCCGCCGCCGTGGACGAGCGCATAGTCGCGCACCCGTCGGAGCAGGCGGTTCGCGATTCGCGGTGTACCCCGCGAACGGCGGGCGATCTCAGAGAGCGAATCCCGCGGCAGATCGACGCGCAGCATGAGAGCGGAGCGATCGATGACGCGCTCGAGTTCCGGTTCGTCGTAGAACTCGAGGTGGCCGGTGAATCCGAAGCGGTCGCGCAGCGGGTTCGGGAGCAGACCCGAGCGAGTGGTGGCGCCGACGAGCGTGAACGGGGCGAGGTCGAGCGGGATGCTGGTCGCTCCCGCGCCTTTGCCGACCATGATGTCGATGCGGAAGTCCTCCATCGCGAGGTACAGCATCTCCTCTGCAGAGCGTGCCATTCGATGGATCTCGTCGATGAACAGCACCTCGCCGGGCACGAGACTCGAGAGCAGGGCGGCGAGGTCGCCGGCGTGCTGGATCGCCGGTCCGCTCGAGAGTCGCAGCGGGCGCTCGCTCTCATGCGCGACGATCATCGCCAGCGTGGTCTTGCCGAGTCCGGGAGGACCCGCGAGCAGGATGTGATCGGGCGGACGGTTCTGGATCCGCGCCGCATCGAGCAGGAGCTGGAGCTGCCCGCGCACCTTCTGCTGACCGACGAACTCGCCCAGGCTCGTGGGGCGCAGAGCGCCCTCGATGGCGAGCTCGGTGTCGTCCGCCGGCTCGGCGGCGTCGCGGACGTCAGACACGCGCCGGCCCCAGGAGAGCCAGAGTGCGGCGCAGGAGCGGCGCGACAGACGCGCGCTCTGCCTCGGACGCCTCGGCGGCCGTCTGCGCGGCGGCCTCGGCGGCGACCTTCTCGGACCACCCGAGGCCGACCAGCGCGGCGGTGACCTGATCGACGACATCGACTGGGCCGGTCTTCACCGGCTTCGACCCGGCGCCGACGGGGTGCACCTTGCCTGCGAGCTGGAGGACGATGAGTTTGGCCGTCTTCGGTCCGATACCGGAGACACGCCGGAACGGCGCGTCGTCCTCGCCGGTCACGGCCTCGGCGATCTGGTCGACGGTGAGGTGCGAGAGCACCCCGAGCGCCGACTTCGGTCCGACGCCCGTGACGCTGATGAGCAGTCCGAAGATCTCCAGCTCGCTGCGATCGGCGAATCCGAACAGAGACAGGGAGTCCTCGCGGACGATCAGGCTCGTGTGCAGCAGCAGCTTCTCGCCGACCGTCGCGGTGTGCGCGACATCGGCGGGAACGGCGACCGAGAATCCGACGCCACCGACGTCGATGATGACCTGATCGGCGGTCGAGTGGAGAACAGCGCCGTGCAGCGAGGAGATCATCCGACCAGCCTACGCACCGGATCGTAGATATGTTCGAGCGACACGCTCCGCATCAGCCCACGCCTTCTGCGCCGGTGTCAGCGACTCCTGCCCTGGTGCGCCGGCGGCGCCGCGTCGCCATGCGTGGCAGAGGGCGATCGCCAGCGCGTCGGCGGCATCCGGCGGTTGCGGAGGAGCATCCAGGCGGAGGATGCGCGCGATCATCGCCTGCACCTGGCGCTTGTCGGCCGAACCATAGCCGGTCACCGCCGCCTTCACCTCGCTCGGAGTGTGCATCGCTGCGGGAAGACCGGCCTCGGCCGCGAGCAGCAGCGCCACGCCGCTCGCCTGCGCCGTGCCCATCACTGTGTGGGTGTTCTGCTGTGCGAAGACCCGCTCGACGGCGACGGCGTCGGGCCGATGGGTCTCGATCACCTCGCGGATGCCGGCCGCGACCAGCGCGAGCCTCTCACCGATCGGCAGATCGGGCTCGGAGCGGATGACCCCGACGTGCACGAGTGTGCCCCGACGAGCCCGATCAACGTCGACCACACCGACACCGCACCGGGTGAGACCGGGGTCGATGCCGAGCACGCGAAGCGAGGAGGAGGTCACTCCCCCAGGCTATGCGTCGCCCCGGATCCCGGGGCGACGCCGCGCCTACGCGTCGTCGTTCTCGAGCTCGGCCTGCACCTCGGGCGTGAGGTCGAAGTTCGTGAAGACGTTCTGCACGTCCTCGCTGTCTTCGAGCGCGTCGATGAGGCGGAAGATCTTACGGGCGGTGTCTGCGTCGATCTCCACCTTGAGGTTCGGAACGAACTCGACGTCGGCGGACTCGTAGTCGATTCCCGCCTCCTGAAGGGCGCTGCGCACGGTGACGAGATCGGTGGCCTCGGTGATGATCTCGAAGCCTTCGGCGTGCGGCTCGATCTCTTCGGCGCCGGCCTCGAGAGCGGCCATCATCACGTCATCTTCGGTGGTCCCCTCGGATCCGACCACGATGACGCCCTTGCGGCTGAAGTTGTAGGCGACGCTGCCGGGGTCCGCGAGCGTTCCGCCGTTGCGGCTGAGCGCGGTGCGCACCTCGGCCGCCGCGCGGTTCTTGTTGTCGGTCAGACACTCGATCATCATGGCGACGCCGTTGGGGCCGTAGCCCTCGTACATGATCGAGGTGTATTCGACAGCCTCGCCACCGATGCCCGCTCCGCGCTTCACCGCGCGGTCGATGTTGTCCTTCGGGACCGAGGTCTTCTTCGCCTTCTGCACGGCGTCGAAAAGGGTCGGGTTGCCCTGCAGGTCAGCTCCGCCCAGCTTTGCGGCGACCTCGATGTTCTTGATGAGCTTGGCCCAGGACTTCGCGCGCCTGGAGTCGATGATGGCCTTCTTGTGCTTCGTGGTGGCCCACTTGGAATGCCCGGACATTATTCTCCGCTCGTCGTATCCGCCGTGGGCACTGCCCAGGGCGTCGTCCATTCTATCGAACCACGCCCGTGAGCTGTGGCGGACGTCCCACCCGTTTCGCAGGGAGGGCGGTCCACACCCTCTGGCATCACGGGAAGCGCAGGTGTAGTCCTGACTCATGGACGAAAGAGCCGTCGATGACAGAACCCGCGGCCTCGAAGCCGCACACCGCGCAGCAATCGACTTTCTCGGGTCGCTCGACGAGAGACCCGTGTGGCCGAGGGCGACCCTTGACGAGATGATGTCGGCGTTCGGTGGTCCGTTGCCCGAGGAGGGCACGGATGCCGCGAGCGTGATCGAGGAGATGGCACGACGGGGTGATCCGGGCCTCGTCGCGATTCCGGGAGGCCGCTTCTTCGGGTTCGTGATCGGCGGCACCCACCCCGCCGCTCTCGCCGCAGACTGGCTGGTGTCGACCTGGGACCAGAACTCGGGGTCGGCGACCCTCACCCCGACGACGGTCGCGATGGAGCGCATCGCCGGACAGTGGATGCTCGACCTGTTCGGACTGCCTGAGAGCGCGAGCGTCGGTTTCGTCACGGGCGGCCAGATGGCGAACTTCACGTGCTTGGCGACAGCGCGCAACGCCGTTCTCGCACGAAGCGGCTGGAATCTCTCCGAGAGGGGGCTTCGGCTCGCACCCGCCGTGAGATTCGTCGTCGGCGCCGATCGCCATGGCTCGATCGATCGGGCGGCTCGGTTCCTCGGGATAGGAACCGACGAGCTGGTCGTGATCGAATCGGATGACCAGGGGCGCATGAGACCCGAGGCCCTGGAGCACGGCCTCGATCAGGCCACGGGGCCGCTCATCGTCTGCCTTCAGGCGGGCGAGGTGCACACCGGCGCGTTCGACGACTTCGCCGCGCTCATCCCGATCGCGCACGAGCACGGTGCGTGGGTGCATGTCGACGGCGCGTTCGGGCTGTGGGCCGCGGCGTCGCCCTCGCTTCGCCGCCTGACCGAGGGGATGGGTCTGGCTGATTCCTGGGCGACGGATGCGCACAAGACCCTCAATGCTCCGTACGACTGCGGAATGGCGATCGTCCGCGATCCTGCAGACTCGATCGCCGCGTTCCGCACCGGCGGTGACTATCTCGTCTTCACGAGCCTCGATCCCTGGGATGTCACTCCGGAGCTCTCCAGGCGGGCCAGAGGCGTGCCCGCCTGGGCGGCGATGCGCAGCCTCGGGCGCCAGGGAATCGCGCGTCTCATCGACGCACTGCATGAGAACGCCATCGCGATGGCATCCGGACTCGCCTCGGTCGACGGCATCCGCATCCTCAACGACGTCGACTACACCCAGGTGATGTTCCGACTCGACTCCGACGAGGCGACGCGAGCCCTCGGCGAGGCCGTGCTCGCCGAGGGCACAGCTGCCCTGACAGGCGCCGCGTGGCGCGGTCGCGCGGCGCTGCGATGCTCGATGTCGTCCTGGGCGACGACCCGAGACGACATCGATCGCACAGTCGGCGCGATCCGAACACTCGTGGCGGGCTGATCCGACTCGCCTCGATCACTCGCCCCGATCACTCGCCCCCGGCCGGCAGGCCTACCTTCGGACGAGCCCAGGAGCGACCGCGGGTGTCCTTCAGGATGTCGTACTCCACGTCGACGTGCGGTTCGATCGCGCTGTACTTGTCGTTCGGCGCTCCGATCACGAGCTGGAAGCCGAGACCCCGCCACGCGCCGATCGCACGTTTCGTGAAGTGCGCATCCGCCTTGATCAGGGCCTCGTCCATGAACACCGGCGCGTACCGGGGACGCTCGGCTCCCGCGTCGCCGAGTTGGTATCGCAGCGCGGCGCCCACGATGAACGCGACGAGCTCCTGCGACTCTCCACCTGACTTCTCACCGATGTGGTCGTAGAGCGCGACGTGCTCCCGGGTCGTGGCATGGATCCGCTCCGCACTCACCCGCACGTGGTTGCGCACGTCGATGAGCTCGGCGAAGTCCGGTGCCGTCCGCCGCATCCGAGCGATGAGACGACTCATCCTCCGGTAGACGCTCTCACGATCGGCGTCCGTCCCCGCCGTGTCGATGAGGCCGCGCACCTCGCGCAGCTCCTTGCGGAATCGTCTGCGCGCTTCCGACTGATTCTCGCGCGGCGTGATCTGGAGGCGGTGCTCGTCGTCGTAGAACGGCAGCTCCTCCATGATCCGGTTGATCGGGTCGATGCGATTCTTGATCTCACGCAGCGCGCGCCCGAGCGTCGAGTCCAGACTCGTCAGATCGTTTCCGGAGAGCTTGAGAAGGCTGTCCCGCCACTCGGACTCCAGCTCGTGCAGGCCGTTGGTCTCCAGCGCATCGAGGATCCCCTCGAACTCCGCGACCGACTCGTCGGGGTCGGGCAGGATCGTGAGGGTGTCCCAGCGCTCGAGGAACCCGGTCATCAGGCGTCGCATCTGCTCGCGCTGCTCGGCGTGCGCCGTGGCCGCCGACGTGCGGTCCTCGAGCAGCCTGGTCGCGGCGGTGCGCAACGCGGAGTCGAGATGGGCGAGTCGCTCTGACGCCGTGACGCTGACGGAAGCCTCCGCACCGAGGAAGCGCGCGTCGAGGAAGGAACGGTGCCGCTCCTCGAGCGCGATCTCCGCCGCCTCCGCCGCATCGACGATCCGCTGAGAGGCGTCGACCTGGTCCGTCACTTCGACCCAACGGTCCTGAGCGAGCGTCAGGTCGCCCCCGAGACGGGCGCTCTCGTCACGCAGACGACCCGCCCGCTTCCTGAGTTCCTCAGCCTGGGAACGCAACTCGGCGATCTTCGGGTTCTCGACGGTGACCTCCGCCTCGACCGCGAGCCAGCGCGCACGCTCCGCCGCGACGGCCTCGACGTCGATCTGCTCCCAGGTGAGATCCTCGATCTTCGCGTGCGCCTTCGCCGTGGCCTCGATCCGGTCCAGGTCCGCCTCCGCTTCGGCAGCCGCCGAGGACGCGGCATCTCGTCGGATCTCGAGCTCGGTGACCTGCTCGTCGAGTTCACGCAGACGGCGTGCGTTCGAGAATCCGAGCAGGTTCGTGCGGCCATGCCCGCCGTGGGACCCCCGGTCGCCCTGCGACACCTGTCCCGTGATCGTCAACGCGCGAGGATGCTCGGCGAGCTCGGCCGAGGAATCGACGCAGACGTACTCGAACCGCTCGCGGAGTCGCTGCTGGAGCCACCCGGTGAAAGGTGTCGACCGATGCTCGAGTCGACCCGGAAGCGTTCTCGGGTCGGCCGGCCGCGACTCGGCGAGACCGGTGTGCACTCCCTCGTAGCTGATCCGCTCCGTGGTGCGCACCGAGTCGATGGCCGCGCGGAATCGTCCGAGGTTCGAGACGTCGATGAGCAGTGTCCGTGCGAACCCGCCGAGCGCCAGGTTGAATGCTTCCCGCCAGGGCTCGAACTCGGTGCGCACTTCGATCAGCTCGCCGACGAACGGCAGATCCGTCGGGGCGAGCCCGGCGGCCTGAGCGAGCAGGACTCTCGATTCATGCAGATGTGCGGGGATGCTACCCCGCAGGTCTCGGGAGCGGTCCCGCTCGGCACGCACCTGCGCGAGTTCGGTCTCCACGGCTCTGCGAGCGGACTCGGCGTCGGCGAATGCCGCGCGTGCGCCTCGGATCCCTGCCTGCGGGAGCTCCCGTCCGATACGGGTCAGCAGGCTCTCGAACGCGGCCGCGTCGTGCACCTCGATGCCGAGCTCGCCGGCGACGGCGTCGAATCGGGACCGCTCACGCCGGACATCTTCGAGACGGCGCTCGACGCCGCGCAGTTCGCGCTGGGCGGTCTCGAGGCGATCGCCTCCGGATTGCCGCAGGACGTCCAGAAGACCCTCGCGCTCGCTGTCCGCGGCGGCGATGAGGGCGTTCTTCTCGCGCACGGCCAGCTGGAGGGCGTGGGTTCTGTCGCGGAGATCCGCCTCCACTTCGCGCAGCAGGTCGAGACGACGCTCTGCGCTCCAGAGAGCCGCGAGCGAGGTCGACTCGGAGAAGACCCCGACCTCGTCCACGACCCGCATCCGCTCCGATGCCTCCTCGATGCGCCGGGATATCCCGCGGATCGGCTCGAGAGCCGCCACCTGCTGCTTGGCGACCAGCATCCGCGTGCGTGTGCTCTCCAGCTCGTCGAAGTGAGCGACCACCGCGTCCGCGGTCGCCATCGTCTCGGGTTCCTCGAGCACGAGCTTCTTGTACAGATCGTCCACCGTGGTGATCTGCTGCCCCGCCTGGATGCGGGCGAGAAGACTGATCGCCTTCGCCCCGGAGCCGGCCGCGCCGATGCCGAGCACGGCGTGCAGCCGGGCCGAGAACTCGCGGTCGGTCGCGACGGGGTCGAGTCCGACGGCTCGCACCGACGTGTCGGTGAGGCGGTGAGTCGCGGCGCGTTCCAGCTGCGCGAGGTCGAATGCGCCGTCGACCGTGGCTCGCACTCTCGTGGTGTCTTCGAGCGTTCGCGCGTCCGCAGGGATGTACCACGCGCGGACCGCCGTGAAGCGCGAGCCGTCGTGATCCAACCAGGTCATCGAGACGGCGCTCCAGGTGTCCTCGCCGTCACCGCGCAGCACCCGGAGCTTCGTGCCCTCGTCCGTTCGGGACTCGTCGATCTTGCCGCGCCCGTACGACAGGATGTTGCGCTGCTCATCGCCCCGCGGACGCCCCGTGACACCGCCGTTCGAGGCGCCGTTGAACGGCGTCGTGTGCGGCATCATCAGGGCGATGTAGCCGTCCATGAGCGTGGATTTTCCAGACCCCGACCCACCGCACAGCAGGGTCGCATCCGGCGAGAACCGCACCCGGTGCGGCCCCCCGTCGTATCCGCCCCAGTTGATGAGCTGCAGCTCCTCGGCCACCCACTGCTGGCCGCGGGAGCTCGCGGGGATCATCCCGAAGAGCGTGTCCATCATCGTCATCGCGCCACCACCGCCTGGGCTCGCAGCCACTCCCGCAGCTCCTTGAGCGTCTCGGCGCTGAGCACCACCTCGACGAGCGCGGTGATCCGATACCGCCCGCTGGTCTCCTCCTGCACGATGCCCTCTCGGTCCAGCCGGTCCAGTGCGCTGCGGATCGCCCTCTGCTGCTTCGCGGTTCCGCCGTCGGTGTCGGCGAAGTAGCTGAGGACGGTCTGCTCGACGTCTTCGATGTCGATCCGCACGGATCCCTCGCCGGACGCCGACTCGCGCTGGTAGACGGTTCGCAGGTGCACCAGCACCAGCGTCTCGGCCCGCGAGTACGGCGAATCCTTCAGCAGGACCGGCATCTCGACCTCATCGGAGCGCAGCTGCTGCTTGTAGGCGAATCCGCGTGCGTGATCGATGATCAGCCGCAGGTAGATGTCGTTGAGCCGCGACTCGATGACGTGCTGGTGCTCGATCAGCAGCGTCCACTCGCGCCGGTTGCGCTCCATCGAGATGAAGCGGCGCTGCAGAAGGTGCACGAGCACACGTCTGATCTCGGGGTCGAGCGTGCCGCGGTCACCCGGGAAGTGCGCCTCGAGGTCGTCCTCCATCGCCGTGGGGGCTATGAACCCCTCGTCGGCGACCGCCGTGGTGAGGTCGTCGTCACTCATCTGCATCCTCTTTCGTGCTGCGGGCGATCACGGCGCCGAAGGCGAAACGGCGAGTCGTCCCGTCAGGCCTCAGCGCTTCCACCGTCGAGATCCCGTCGCCGTCAGCGAGGCCGTTGCGGTGGGCGATCTCGAGCAGGCCGAGGAGGTCGACCGGGCGTCGAGTCGCGTCGGGCACCGCCCGGAACGCCTCGGCGAGATCGAACTGCGCCCCGAGACCGGCGACGTACTCCTCGAGCTCGGCATACCTCGGACCACCCCAGGCACGCGTGTCGTGATCGAGGAAGTCGACGTCGTCGGCATCCGTGAGCGGGGCCGGAGCTCGCGGCGGGCGGATGTCGCTGGTCGTCTGACGGAGATGCCCGAGGTCGGCGAGCGGCATGCTGCGCACAGGATCGACCACCGCGGCCGGACCCGACCACCCGTGGAGTCCTGCGATGACGTCGCGGAGGAGGTCGTCGATCTGACGGTCACGCAACGGGTCGTGGGTCTTCACCTGCCCGGTGATGACATGTGAGGCGCGGCGCTGTGCGGCCAGCACCTCCTCCACCCCCAGCTCCACGCGTCGCGCGATCGCATCGAGCTCGGCACGCTGCGTACCGTCGAGCATGCGCGCGAACGGCTGGTCGAGGAGTCCGCGGAGCTGCTCAGTGAGGGCGTCGATGCGCTCGGGGTCGCCGATCAGACGCAGGGCACCTGCGAAGGCACGCCCCTCCGGGGTCGACTGCATCACGTCCTGGGCGCTGGAGATACTCGCGCAGCACCTCGCTCGTCGGCCGCTCGTCCCTCCGGAGGTGGGCGACGACGTCGCGCTGCATCGCTCTGAGCGACTCGGCGACCCTCGTGAAGTCGGCGGGGAGCTCGCGCGCCAGATGAAGGACGTTCTCCGCCTCCTCGAGGAGTTCCTCGTCATCCGCAGGCTCCGCGCGTCCGGAGTCCTGGATGCGAGCGATCTCCGCATCGATGACGTCGCGCTCCGCCTGCAGCCGGGAGAGGCGACGAACCGGGTCGACCTCGGCGCTCACCGAGAGATGCTCCACGGCATCGAGCAGGGTGCGCACACGGGAGTTCGACACTCGCGTTCGCCCGCCGCCGGTGCGGCCGGATATCTCGAGCGCGGCGACGGCGTGCGCCGACAGGCGATAGACCTCGATGTCGTCGTCGATCTGCTGGATCAGCCAGCCGAGGCGCACCCAGTTGCGGCATACGTCGCGTCCGCTGCCGGACGGCAGTCTTCTGTCGTCCTCGTCGTAGCCCGCCGCGCGGAGCTCATCCAGCACCTCGGCCAGCTCGGCATGCGCATCCGCCACCGCGACCGATGCCCGGTCGGCGTTGAACAGAAGGGTGAGCGACGCGACGACGAACGGAGCGAATCGGCCGTGGAGAAGATCGAGTGTCGGTGTGCTGAATGCGGTGATGGCACGCGCGTACGCGGTCTCAGCCCTGGATCCAGTCACTCGAAAGAGACTAGTCCGACCTGGGACCACGGCCTGTCATGCTCTGGTGCATGGCGGGTCGCCATGGATCGATGTCATCGACCGCTGCGATCTCGGACCCGCTCGAGGAACATCTCGTGGAAGCGCGTCTCACCGTCGACCTCGGGATGAAAACTGGTGCCGAGCAGCGACCCATGCTGCACCGCGACGATCCCGCCGTCGGGCAGCGTGGCGAGCACTTCCACATCAGGACCGACCCGCTCCACGATCGGAGCGCGGATGAAGGTCGCGTGCACAGGGGGCTCGCCGAGCACCGGAACATCGAGCGACATCTCGAACGACTCCGTCTGACGCCCGAAGGCATTGCGGCGGACGGCGATGTCCATACCGCCGAACGACTGCTGCCCGTCGATGCCGTCGAGGACCTCGTCTGCGAGGAGGATCAGCCCCGCACACGTTCCATACGCGGGAAGCCCGGCGCTGATCGCGGCATGGATCGGCTCCTGCATCCCGAAGGTGCGCGAGAGCTTGTCGATCACGCTGGACTCGCCACCGGGGATCACGAGGCCGCTCACCGCGGCGAGCTCTTCGGGGCGCCGCACGAGGACGACGTCGGCACCGAGCCCGGCCAGCAGGGCGGCGTGCTCACGCACGTCGCCCTGCAGGGCCAGCACGCCGACTGTGGGTCTACCAGCCACGCTCGGCCAGGCGGTGCGGTGCGGGGAGGTCGGAGACGTTGATGCCGACCATCGCCTCGCCGAGGCCGCGCGAGACCTCCGCGATGACCTTCGCGTCATCGAAGAACGTGGTCGCCTTGACGATCGCCTTCGCGCGCTCGACGGGGTTGCCCGACTTGAAGATCCCGGAGCCGACGAACACACCGTCGGCGCCCAGCTGCATCATCATGGCGGCATCCGCAGGCGTGGCCACGCCGCCGGCGACGAAGAGCACGACGGGGAGCTTGCCCGTCTCGGCGATCTCGGCGACGAGCTCGTACGGCGCCTGCAGCTCCTTGGCGGCGACGAACAGCTCGTCCTTGGGCAGCGCGGTGAGCGCGGCGATCTCGCCGCGGATCCTGCGGATGTGCTTCATCGCCTCGGAGACATCGCCGGTGCCGGCCTCGCCCTTGGAACGGATCATGGCCGCACCCTCGTTGATCCGGCGGAGTGCCTCACCGAGGTTCGTGGCACCGCAGACGAACGGCACGTCGAAGCCGTGCTTGTCGATGTGGTTCACGTAGTCGGCAGGCGACAGCACCTCGGACTCGTCGATGTAGTCGACGCCGAGCTCCTGCAGCACCTGCGCCTCGACGAAGTGACCGATGCGGGCCTTGGCCATCACGGGGATCGAGACCGAGGCGATGATGCTGTCGATCATGTCGGGGTCGCTCATCCGCGACACTCCGCCCTGGGCGCGGATGTCGGCGGGAACCCGTTCGAGGGCCATCACGGCGACGGCGCCGGCGTCCTCGGCGATCTTCGCCTGATCTGCGGTGACGACGTCCATGATCACCCCGCCCTTGAGCATCTCGGCGAGACCGCGCTTGACGCGCGAGGATCCGGTGGTGGTCTGTTCGGTCATGAGAGCTCCTGTCGGGGAAGCACGATGTGCATGGGCGTCGAACGATGTCTCGTTTGATCTAGGCCAAACAGTAGCACTGTCCGGAACGACCTAGAATCGGAGGTGAGGACACATGAGCGACCAGATCACGGGAACCACCGCAGCGGACATCGCCGACAGCGTGCGCGGGCTGCGCGACCGCGGAGTCCTGCGTGCAGGCAGCCCTCTTCCGCCTGTCCGCGAGCTGGCGGCGACTCTCGGCGTCAACCGCAACACCGCCGTCGCCGCCTACCGACAGCTCGCCCAGGCGGGGATCGTCATCTCGCGCGGTCGCGCCGGCACGGTCATCACGGGTCTCGAGGCCGTCGCCCAGGAGGGATACGCGTCCGACACGGTGCTGCGCGACGTCGGCACCGGCAACCCCGATCCCCGGCTGATCCCCGATCCGTCGCAGGCGCTCGCCACGGTCGCCGGGCGACCCGTGCTCTACGGAGAACCCGTCATCGACCGCGGTCTCGACGAATGGGCGCGCGAGTGGATCGCCGGCGACATCGGCCACCTCGACTTCGGCATCACCGTGACCAGCGGGGCTGTCGATGCCGTGGAGCGCCTTCTCGCTCAAGCGCTGATGCGCGACGACGCCGTCGCGCTCGAGGACCCCTGCTTCCTCGCCAGCATCCACACGGTGCGCCTCGGGGGGTACCGTGCGATCCCCGTGCCCGTCGATGACCAGGGCATGACGGTCCAGGGGCTGCGTGAGGCGCTGGATGCCGGCGTCCGCGCAGTGATCTGCACTCCTCGTGCACAGAACCCGACCGGTGCGAGCCTCACTGCCGCCCGGGCCGCCGAGTTGCGCGCCGTGCTCGCTGACCACCCGTATGTGCTGATCATCGAAGACGACCATTTCTCGATGCTGTCCCATCGGCCGTACGAGTCCCTCATCGGACCCGACCACCGCCGGTTCGCCCTCGTGCGCTCGGTCTCGAAATTCCTCGGACCCGACATGTGCCTCGCGATCGCCGCGACGGACGCGACGACGGCCGAACGCCTCGCCATGCGGCTCAGCCCGGGAACCACGTGGGTCAGCCACCTGCTGCAGCGTCTCACTCTGACCCAGCTCACCGATGATGCTGTCGTCTCACGCATCGCCGAGGCCCGAGAGCATTACGCCGCGAGGAACGCGGCCTTCGCAGATCGTCTGCGGGAACAGGGACTCGACTCCCCCGCCACCGACGGACTGAGCCTGTGGGTGCGGCTGCCGAAACCGGCGAGGGTCGTCGCCGAGCGACTGATGCGACGTGGCTGGCTGGCGCGCACGGGAGACGACTTCGCCCTCGACGAGCGGGCCGAGCCCTCACACCACCTGCGCCTCACCGTTCATGACCTGTCAGAAGACGACGCGGAGACGCTCGTCGCCGACCTCGTCGCAGCCGTGCGATGAACACCCGCCGCGGGACCCTTCCCGCCCTCACTGAAAGGATCGGAGAATGAAGATCCTCTCCATCCAGTCCGCCGTCGCGTACGGCCATGTCGGAAACTCCGCCGCCGTCTTCCCTCTGCAGCGGATCGGCGTCGAGGTGCTCCCGGTCTACACGGTGAACTTCTCGAACCACACCGGCTACGGCGCCTGGCGCGGCCCGCTGATCGATCCGAACGACGTGCGTGAGGTCATCACAGGCATCGAGGAACGCGGCGTCTTCGGCGAGATCGATGCGGTGCTCAGCGGGTATCAGGGCGGCGAGGGCATCGGAGACGTGATCATCGACGCCGTCGCGCGGGTCAAGGCCGCCAACCCCGACGCCGTGTACGCGTGCGACCCGGTCATGGGCAACGCGAAGTCCGGATGCTTCGTCGCACCGGCCATCCCGATCCTCCTGCGCGAGAAGGTCGTGCCGGCTGCCGACATCATCACGCCGAACCAGTTCGAGCTCGGCTTCCTCACTGACACCGAGCCCGACACGCTGGAGTCCACTCTGACGTCGGTCGACCTGGCGATGGCGATGGGACCGCGCACGGTGCTCGTCACGAGCGTCGAGCGCCCCGACCGCGAAGAGGGCACCATCGAGATGCTCGTCGCCGACCCGACCGGCGCCTGGATCGTGCAGACGCCACGCCTGCCGATGAAGGCCAACGGCTCGGGTGACGTGACCGCGGCCCTGTTCACGGCGCACTACGTCGCGACGGGCGACGCCAAGACGGCGCTCGAGCGCACGGCATCCAGCGTGTTCGACCTGCTCGCGGCGACCCTCGAGTCCGGTGCGCGCGAACTGCAGCTCGTCGAGGCGCAGGAGTTCTACGCGAACCCGCGCATGCAGTTCACCGCGCGACAGGTGCGCTGACCCGCACTAGGCCTTCGGCCAGGCGTCTGCCACGGCCTCGCGTACCTCGCCGAGCAGCTGTGGCAGCGCCTTGGTCTTCGCGATGATCGGGAAGAAGTTGGCGTCCGACGTCCACCGCGGCACGATGTGCTGGTGCAGGTGTCCGTCGACGCCGGCGCCCGCGACGGCGCCCTGGTTCATCCCGAGGTTGAAGCCGTCGCAGCGAGACACCTCTCGGAGTACGCGCATGCCCATCTGGGTCAGCGCACCGATCTCGGCGACCTCTTCGGGCGTCGCCTGGTCGTAGGTCGCGATGTGGCGATACGGGCAGACCAGAAGGTGCCCCGAGTTGTAGGGGAACAGGTTGAGCAGCACGTAGGCCGTCTCGCCCCGTGCCACGATGAGCCGCTCGGCATCCGGGAACTTCGGAGCCTCGCAGAACGGGCACTCCTCGCGCAGCGGCTCCGGGCCCGCCTGGATGTACGCCATCCGGTGCGGGGTCCACAGCCGCTGGAACTCGTCGGGGACGCCGGCGAATTCGCCGGCGTCCTCCCACGGCTCGGAGGGCGTCGTCACGCCAGGTCCCCTGCTGTCTGCACGAGAGCGTGCGCGTCGATCGCGGCACGGATGCGAGAGACGGCGTCGGCGATCGGCACACCGTTCTCCTGCGTGCCGTCGCGATAGCGGAACGAGACGGTGCCCGCCTCGCGGTCCTTCTCCCCCGCGATCAGCAGCAGCGGAACCTTGCCGGTCGTGTGCGTGCGGATCTTCTTCTGCATCCGGTCGTCGGAGGTGTCGAGCTCAGCCCGCACTCCCTGCGTCCGGAGGGTGTCGACGACCTCGCCGAGGTAGTCGGCGAACTCGTCTGCGACGGGGATGCCGACGACCTGCACCGGCGACAGCCACACCGGGAAGTCACCGGCGTAGTGCTCGAGAAGGATCGCGAAGAACCGCTCGATCGACCCGAACAGCGCACGGTGGATCATGATCGGCCGCTTCTTCTGGCCGTCCTTGTCCATGTACTCGAGCTCGAAGCGCTCGGGCAGGTTGGGGTCGACCTGCACGGTCGACAGCTGCCAGGTGCGGCCGATCGCATCGCGGGTCTTGAGGTCGATCTTGGGGCCGTAGAAGGCGGCCTCGCCCGGAACCTCGGTGAGCTTCAGACCGGATGCCACAGCGACGCGACGCAGAGCATCGGTCGACGACTCCCAGAACTCGTCCGAACCGATCCACTTGGACTTCTCGTCGTCCTTCATCGACAGCTCGAGCTCGAAGTCGGTCAGGCCGAAGTCGCGGAGCATCGACAGGATGAACTCGAGGACCTTGGAGACCTCGCCCTCGAGCTGGTCCGGCGTCACGAAGAGGTGCGAATCGTCCTGGGTGAAGCCGCGCACGCGAGTGAGGCCGTGCAGTGCACCGGACAGCTCGTTGCGGTACACGGTGCCGTTCTCGGCGAAGCGCAGCGGCAGATCGCGGTAGCTGCGTGCCCGCTCCTTGTAGATGAGGATGTGCATCGGGCAGTTCATGGGCTTCAGGTAGTAGTCCTGGCCCTGCTTGGTGATGTTGCCCTCATCGTCGCGCTCCTCGTCCATCACGATCGGCGGGTACATCCCCTCCTTGTACGTGACGAGGTGGTTCGAGGTGAGGAAGAGGTCTTCCTTCGAGATGTGCGGGGTGTACACGTACGTGTAGCCGCCCTCGATGTGCCGCCTGCGCGCGTGCTGCTCCATCTCGCCGCGGACGATGCCACCGCGAGGGTGCCAGACCGAGAGGCCCGAGCCGATCTCCTCGGGGAACGAGAACAGGTCGAGCTCCTTGCCCAGTCGACGGTGGTCGCGCTTCGCGGCCTCCTCGAGACGGTGCTGGTACTCGCGCAGCTCGTCCTTCGACGGCCACGCCGTGCCGTAGATGCGCTGCAGCTGCGGGTTCTTCTCACTGCCGCGCCAGTAGGCGGCGGCGATGCGGGTGAGGTCCCAGCCGTTCCCGATCATGCGGGTGTTGGGCAGGTGCGGCCCGCGGCACAGGTCCTTCCAGACGACCTCGCCGTCGCGGGTCGTGTTGTCGTAGATCGTGAGTTCGCCCTCGCCGACTTCGACGGACGCGCCCTCTGCCGCCTCCTTGCCGCCCTTGAGACCGATGAGCTCCAGCTTGAAGGGCTCGTCGGCGAGCTCGGCTCGCGCCTCGTCGTCGGTGACGACACGGCGCACGAAACGCTGGCCCTCACGCACGATGCGCTGCATCTCTTTCGTGATCGCCTTGATGTCCTCGGGCGTGAACGGCGTCTCGACGCCGAAGTCGTAGTAGAAGCCGTCGGTGATGGGCGGACCGATGCCGAGGTTGGCCTGCGGGTTGATCCGCTGCACCGCCTGCGCGAGAACATGCGCCGCCGAGTGTCGGAGGATGTTGAGTCCGTCAGGGCTGTCGATCGTGACCGGCTCGACCTCGTCGGCATCCGTCACTGTCGCGGCGAGGTCCTTGAGGGTTCCGTTGACGCGCATCGCGACGACTGAACGGTCAGAGAACAGGGCGAAGCCGTCTTTCGGCTGAGCATTTTCAGGCACTGCACACTCCATCTGGGTCTGGATCTAGGCTACTCGCATGCCCGGGGCCGATTGACCGCTACAGTCCCGTCTCCGACGAGGTGTCCGCCGCCGTCGGCGCGAGGATGATGATCGCCGCGCCGACCAGCGCGATCGCGGATCCGACCCAGTCCCAGAGCGTCGGCTTGAAGCCGTCGACGATGATCCCCCACGCCAGGGATCCGGCGATGAACACGCCGCCGTACGACGCCAGCACACGCCCGAAGTTCGCGTCGGGCTGGAGCGCCGCGATGAACCCGTATGCGCCGAGGGCCATGACCCCGAGAACCGCGAACACCCAGCCTCTGTTCTCCTTCACAGCCTGCCAGATCAGCCAGGCGCCCCCGATCTCGGCGACGGCGGCGAGCACGAACAGGATGCTGATGCGCAGGACGGTCATGATCCCAGTGTGGCGCAGGGCTTGTCACGCCGGACGATGCGGATCAGGCGCCGGCCACGACGAGCCCGGTCTCGTAGGCGAGGATGACGAGCTGCGCCCTGTCGCGTGCTCCCGCCTTCGACATGATCCGGTTCACGTGGGTCTTCGCGGTGTGCGGCGAGATCGTGAGCCCCGCGGCGATGTCGTCATTCGCGAGGCCTTCGGCGACGAGCACGAGCACCTCGCGCTCGCGCGGAGTCAGGAGAGCGAGGGCGGTGGTCCATCGTGCGGCGGTGTCTGATCCGCCGCGTCGGATGGAGCGCTCGATCAGTGCACGCGTGGCCATCGACGACAGCAGGGCTTCCCCGTCGTGGACGGTGCGCACAGCCCGGACGATCTCGTCGGGTTCCGCGCCTTTGCCGATGAAGCCGCTCGCCCCCGCGCGAAGTGCGGCGACGACGTTCTCGTCCTCTTCGAACGTCGTCAGGATCAGCACTCGCGGCTGAGCCGCCGAGTCGTTCTGGACGGCTGAGTCGTTCTGAGCGCAGATGAGCGCGGTGGCGGCGATTCCGTCGAGCTCCGGCATCCTGATGTCCATCAGCACGACGTCCGGTGCGGCCGTCTTCGCCAGACGCACGGCGTCGTGTCCGTTCGATGCCTCCCCCGCGACCACGAGGCCACCGTCGATGAGGATGTCCCGCACGGCATGTCGCACGAGAGGCTGGTCGTCGACCACGAGCACCGAGACGGTCATGGCGTATCGACGCCCTCGACCGGGATCCACGCCTCCAGCGAGAAGACACCTCGATCGCTGCCGAAGTGTGCCGCTCCACGCACCGCTGCGAGCCGCTCCTGGATGCCACGGAGTCCGTTACCGGGGGCCAGCGACGCAGGTGCGACGTCTCTGGTCGGGTTCACGATCGTCAGGTGCAGGGCCGCGCTCTCGATGCGCAGCGCCACGGTGGCTGTGCCTCCGAGGCCGTGCTTGTGGGCGTTCGTGAGTGCCTCCTGCAGCACGAGATACGCCGCGTGGTCACTCGCGGGCGAGAGCACGAACCCGTCGTCCTGGCGCCGCAGATCGACTCGGAGCCCACCTCGTCGAAAACCGTCTGTCAGGGTGTCCAGCTGGGCCAGCCCGCTCTGCGGCCGGCGGTCTTCGGGGTCGTCGAGAACATCGGAGCGAAGCAGCGACATGAGGCCGCCGATGTCGCTGAGCACAGTGCGAGATGCACTGCGCACCGTGGTGAGAGCCTCCCTGGCGCGCTCCGGCCTGCTGTCGAGCGCCGACGAGGCGACACCGGCGTTCAGGCTGATCACCGCGATCTGATGCGCGACGACATCGTGGAGGTCTCGGGCGATGCGCACCCGCTCCTCAGCGACGCGTCTGCGCGCCTCGTCATCGCGGTTCCGCTCGGCGCGCTCCGCGCGCTCGATCATCGCGGCGGCGAATTCCCGCCGAGATCTGGCCGCGTCTCCGAGTGCACCGCCGAGGACGACGAGCAGGACGAACTGCAGCGCGGTCGAGTCGAGAAGATCCCCCGCAAGGGCCCAGCCGTTCGAGAGGAAGACCACCACGGCCGAGACTGCGACCGCGATCAGTCCGATGCCGCGTCCGCGTCGATCCATGGCGGAGTAGCAGCCGATCGCTGCGGCGAGGAGCGCGCTCGGTGAGATGGTGCCTGCGGCGGCAGACGCGACGGCGCACAGCAGACTGATCGCCAGCACCACGAGCGGCCAACGACGACGGAAGGGCATGACCGCAGCGGCGACGACCGCCGGCACAAAGAGGAGTCCTCGCGCGCGGAAGGTGTCGTCGGGGAACGGCAGCAGCGCGAAGATCACGATCAGTGCGACGACGACGACATCGTTCAGTCGAATCCCGACACGGGGTTCACGGGTCGTCGGCATGCATCCAGTATTTCGTGTCTCCGCGACGCCCGGATCCTCCCGCCGGATGACATCCGCATACCGCGAACGCGGTATGCGGATGTCCGTCGAGGGCTGACGCGCGGGCGTCCCGCGTTCGTCAGGCTGGAGAGCAGGCGCGCGCTCCTCCCGATCTCCGCGTGCGCCGGGAAGGCCACCGTGCGCAGATCCATCAAGAGAACCCTCGTCGTCCTGACCGCGATCGGCGGCGTTCTCGCGGTCGGTCTCACGACCACGACGATCGTGAATGCGGTAGCCACAGCCACCGAGCGCGACCGTGTCGAACCCTACGGTCAGACGGTGGTGGTGGACGGCCGCGAGATGAACGTCCTCGTCGCAGGAGAGGGCGCGACCGACATCGTGCTTCTCCCTGGCTTCGGCACGGCCTCGCCTGTGCTCGACTTCGCGCCGCTGGTGTCCGATCTGGCGGAAGATCACCGGGTGATCGTCGTCGAACCGTTCGGCTATGGTCTGAGCGACGGCACCGACACCGAGCGGACGACCGAGAACATCGTCGGCGAGATCCACGAGGCACTCCGGGTGCTGCAGGTCGACGAGTACGTGCTCATGGGGCACTCGATCGCCGGGATCTATGCGATCGAGTACGCCGAGCGATACCCGGATGAGGTGACGGCCTTCGTCGGCATCGACACGAGCGTGCCGGGGCAGCCGAACATGGACACGGAGTTCCCCGTCGGGCTGTTGGGCGCGGCGAAGAGTCTGGGCCTGGTCCGAATCATCACGAGCCTGACGGGCGATGACCTGGGCGGCCTCGACTACGACGACGACGCGCGCGAACAGATGGCGCTCCTCAGCAATCGGAACTCGCTCTCCCCCACCTATCTCGATGAGATGACGCACATCAGGACCAACTTCGCGGATGCCGCGGGCACCGGCTTTCCCGACCGACTCCCGCTCCTGCTGTTCGTGGTCGCCGACAACGCGGTCACTCCGAACTGGCTCGACCTGCACGAGCGCCAGGCCGCGGCCGTGGACGACGGAACCGTCATCCCCGTCGACGGCGAGCACTATCTGCATCACACGCACGCACCCGAGATCGCCGACGGGTTTCGCGAATGGGAGGGCGCCCGAATGCTCGGTTCCGGATGACCGGGCGTGGCGGCGCTCAGACGAACCGCATGCCGTCCGGAGCCGTCGGGGTAGCGTGAGCAGATGATCAGAGCACTGGCGCGTTGGATCCTCGCACTCGCACTCGGGGCGATAGGCATCGTCCATTTCGTGAGCACCCGGGGCTTCCGGGTCGTCGTGCCGGACTGGGCCACGAAGGCCACGCGCCTCGACAAGGACGCGATCGTGATCGCCTCGGGAGCCGCTGAGGTCGCTCTCGCCGTCGGGCTGCTCGCCCTCCCGAAGGAGAGACGCCGCATGGGCTTCGCGACTGCAGCGTTCTTCGTCGCCGTCTTCCCCGGGAACGTGCACCAGTGGCGAACCCGACGGTCGACGCCAGGTCTCGACACCGAGGCTCGTCGTTTCGGACGCCTCTTCCTCCAGCCGCTCCTGGTGCTGTGGGCTGTGTGGTCGACCGCCGAGCCCGCTCCCGCACGCAGGCGACCGGCGCGCCGTAGCCGCTGAGGTCCCGGGCGCGCAACCCCGCCCACCAGTTCGGACGCTCGGGTGAGAATGGTGCCATGGCCTCTCCCTCACTCGTCTGGCTCCGCGACGACCTTCGGCTCGCCGACAATCCGGCACTGAGGGCGGCGATCGATCGCGGCGAACCCCTGGTCATGCTGTACGTCCTCGACGAGGAGTCCCCCGGCATACGACCGCTGGGCGGTGCTGCTCGCTGGTGGCTGCACCATTCCCTCGCGTCGCTGAGCGAACGGGTGCAGGACCTCGGCGCATCGCTCATCCTCCGGCGTGGTCCGGCCGAGCGCGTCGTGCGCGAGACGGTCACCGACACCGGAGCCACAGCCGTGTTCTGGAACCGGCGCTACGGCGGTGCCGAACGTGACATCGACACGACCCTGAAGACGTCATTGCGCGACGACGGACTCGAGGTGACGTCCTTCCAGGCATCGCTGCTGCACGAGCCGTGGACGGTGAAGACCGGCAGCGGCACCCACTTCTCGGTGTTCACCCCTTTCTGGCGCGCCTGCCTCGCGCTTCCCACGCCCCGAGCGCCGCTCCCCGCACCGCGAAGCCTCGACGGAGTCGCCAGCGCGCCGGCCTCAGACGACCTCGACGACTGGAACCTGCTGCCCACCCGCCCTGACTGGGCCGGCGGACTGCGCGAGACCTGGGAGCCCGGCGAGCCCGCCGCGCGCGCCCGGCTGCGCTCCTTTCTGCACGAGGACATCGGGTCATATGACCGCGCCCGTGACGAGCCGTCGGCCGGTGCCACCTCTCTGCTTTCGCCTCGTCTCCGCTGGGGCGAGCTCAGCCCGTTCACCGTCTGGCAGGAGGCGGTCGACGCCAACGGCGCCGCAGGTTTTCTCTCGGAGCTCGGCTGGCGCGAGTTCGCCTGGCACACGACGTTCCACTCCCCCGATCTGGCGACCGTCAATCTGCGCCGTCAGTACGACGCGTTCCCGTGGCCGCCGCTCGATCCGGCGCAGCTCGAGGCGTGGCAGCATGGCGACACCGGCATCCCGCTGGTGGATGCGGGCATGCGGGAACTCTGGCACACCGGCTTCATGCACAATCGGGTGCGCATGGTCACGGCATCGTTCCTCGTGAAGAACCTGCTGATCGACTGGCGTCGCGGCGAGGAGTGGTTCTGGGACACGCTGGTCGATGCTGACGGCGCGAGCAACCCGTTCAACTGGCAGTGGGTGGCAGGGTCCGGCGCTGACGCCGCACCGTACTTCCGTGTCTTCAACCCCGAACTGCAGGCGAAGAAGTTCGACCCGAACGGTCTCTACATCTCGCAATGGGCATCGGATGCTCCGTCGGAGCCGATCGTCGATCTCGCTGCGACACGCAAGGCTGCGCTCGCTGCCTACGACGTGGTCAAGCGGTCGTCACAGCCGACCTGATCGCAGTGTGAGCGGGCAGTTGTCCCGCTCCCGTCGCGTGGACGCGGGTCGAGCTACGAAGCGGGCTGGAGGACCCTGCTCCGACGCTCATCACCGCCGAGTGAACGATCTCTTCGTCGGCTCATTCGGCGAAAGATCACCCCGACAAACAAAAAACCCCCGGAAAACCGGGGGTTTCTCTGTGCGCGATACTGGGATCGAACCAGTGACCTCTTCCGTGTCAGGGAAGCGCGCTACCGCTGCGCCAATCGCGCCCGTTCGGGCTATTCAGTTACTGAGGTGGCGACGGGATTCGAACCCGTGTAAACGGCTTTGCAGGCCGGTGCCTAGCCGCTCGGCCACGCCACCGTGTGGATTGACCCCACGTGCGGAAGGCCTTCCGAAGAAGGCCCCTGCACTTGAGCGGATGACGAGACTCGAACTCGCGACCCCAACCTTGGCAAGGTTGTGCGCTACCAACTGCGCTACATCCGCGTTGTTCCCGGTTGTTGTCCCGGGCACTTATGAAACATTAGCCGATGATCGGCGACTGTCAAAACTGAAACCGAATCTCGCGCGTGTCTCCCAGCATGGTCAACTTCGCCTCCGACCGTCGGGTAGTATCGGTTGACGTACCCCACAGGTATGGGCGATTGGCGCAGTTGGTAGCGCGCTTCCTTCACACGGAAGAGGTCATCGGTTCGAGTCCGGTATCGCCCACCACAACCCCGCACACTCAAGTGTCGCGGGGTTTTTTCGCACCCGTAGCCTGTCGCCGCCCGACACAGACCGAGCAAGCCCGCGTGCTAAGTTAGGGTCTCCTAACCACGCCGCGGGATGACAGACGGGGAGACGATGTCGCAGACCGGACAAAGCCCCACAGAGTCCGTCATCTGGCGCATCGACACGAATTCGTTCGCATTGTCGGACCACATCGAGTGGAGTGCGCACTCTCACGAAGACAGGCATGAGCTGCTCTGGGGTGCACGAGGAGGCCTGACTGCCGAGACGGATGACGGGTACTTCGCCGTCCCCGGATCGCTCGGCCTGTGGATCCCCGCCGGGGTCACCCATCGCGTGGTCGCCGCCGCGGGAACAGCCTTCCGGTGCACGTTCATCGCCGCCGACATCCCTCCCATTGCGACCAGGACGACGGCGGTCGCGATGCCCGAGGTGGTGCGTGCTGTGCTGGATCGGCTCGAAGCACCCCCCTACCTCTCCGCCGCGCCGCGCATCCACGCCGAGGAGCTGGCCCTGAGCCTCCTCGAACCCGTCGAGGTGTCGACGATCGACATCCCTCTCCCCCGCGACACGAGGACGCGACTCGTCGCCGAGGCGCTGCTCTCCGACCCTTCGGACGATCGATCGCTCGAGGACTGGGGCCGCCACGTGGGCGCCAGCGCCCGCAACCTGTCTCGCCTCTTCGTTGCCGAGACCGGCATGAGCTTCTCCACGTGGCGCACCCGCGCCCGCATGAGGCGTGCCATCGAATGGCTCGCTGCCGACCACACCGTCGCGTACGTCAGCCGACGATCGGGCTATGCGACACCGAGCGCGTTCGTCCAGGCCTTTCGACGCGAGCTCGGACGCACTCCCGGGGAGTTCGCGTCGATCAGAGGCGACGCGGCGAAGAAGTCGGCCTGAGCGCGACACGGGCTGGCACCTGGGCGACACCGAGTCGATCCATACTTGGTAAGCCAAGCCTTAGCTAACTTCTTGGCGCCTCCCGAATCCACATTGGAAGACGATCCATGCGCTCCACGCCCCTCTCTCTCGTCGCGCTCGCCGCGACCGGACTCCTGTTGACCTCCTGCGCCGGCTCGACCGCGGCCGGCGCCGCACAAGACGGCGAGACCGTCGAGCTGACCACGCCCGTAGGCGTCGAGATCGAGATCCCCGCCGAGCCTCAGTCGGCACTCGGTTTCTACACGACCGACCTCGACATCCTCATCACCCTCGGATTCGAGCTCGCCGATACCCAGCCGATCCGCGACGACTTCACGTCGTTCCCTGACTTCTTCCCGCAGGAGGAGGTCGAGGGACTCGAGACGTTCGGCAACTTCCCCGAGTTCAACCTCGAGGCCGTGCTCGAGGCGGAGCCGGACTTCATCCTCAACGGGCTCGGATATGAGGAGGACCTCGACGTCAAGCTGCAGAAGATCGCGCCCACCTACACGTACAACGCATTCGACGGCGGCGACTGGCGCGATGTGGTGGGTCAGGCTGCCTCCGACCTCGGACGCGAAGAGCAGTGGCAGGCCTGGGTCGACCAGTACGAAGAGCGCGTCGCCGATATCAGAGCCCGTCTCGACGCTGCGGACATCCACCCCGTCGTCGCCGACGTCGGCTACTTCGAGGGCCATGTCACGACATCCTGCTATGGCGTGCCCTGCCTGGTGTTCGCCGATCTCGGCCTCGAGATGCACGAGCTCATGAACGCCACCGATGAGGGTCTTCCCGCGAGCGATGACTATGCGAAGCTCAGCCCCGAGCAGGTCGGTCAGCTGGACGGCGTGGACGTCGTCTTCACGGGGGCGAACGAAGACGGGACCGTGTGGATCGAGGACGACTCAGCGCTGCAGCAGAACCAGCTCTGGCAGAACCTGCCGTTCGTCGAAGGCGGCGCCTATCACCCATACAACTACGAAATGATCTACGGCTCCCCCAGCGGCATGGACGCGTTCCTCACCGTGGTCGAGAAGGCGCTTCTCGGATGACCGTCAACCTGATCCACCGGATCGTCGTCCAGCGTGTCCGGCGGCTCAGCCCCGGCATGGTCCGCATCGTGTTCGGCGGCGATGGGCTCGACGGATTCGTCTCGACCGGGATCGGAGACGAGTACTTCCGCGTCTTCTTCCCTGCTGAAGGACAGCGCGAGCCGAACCTGCCCTTCCCGACGGCGGACGGCTACTGGGACTTCGCCGACGGAGTCGAACCCGCTCCGATGCGCACCTACACGGTGCGGCGATGGGATGCCGAAGCAGCCGAGCTGACGATCGACTTCGTCGTGCACGACGGCGGCGTCGCGGCCGCGTGGGCGCTGAACGCCCGACCGGGTGACGTCGTGGGAGTGAACACCCCGAAGGGGCTCTACGATCCGCCGGCCGAGATCGAGTGGCAGCTGCTGATCGCCGATGCCACCGGTCTTCCCGCGGCCGCGCGCCTCGCCGAGAACGCTCCGGCGGGCATCCGAACCCGGGTCGTCCTCGAGGTGTCGTCCCCCGAGGATGAGCTCGACATCAGTCCGGCCGAGGGCGTCGAGCTGCACTGGGTGCACGGCGGCAACGGCCACGCTCCGACGCGCATCGAGGAGATCCTCCGGGCGTCCGAGCTTCCGAGCGGCCCCGGCTACGTGTGGGTCGCCGGCGAGACGAAGGCGACCCGCGGGGTCCGCAAGCATCTGCGCCACGAACTCAAGCTGCCGGCAGCTGCCTACAAGGTGATCGGGTATTGGACGGAGAACGCCGAGGCGTGGCGCGAGCGCTATGAATCGCTCGATGAAGGCACCCACGCGCGCCTCATGGCGATGTGGGACGACGACACGCGCCCCGCAGAGGACATCGAGGAAGCGTACGAGGCCGAGCTCGAGAAGCTGGGCCTGTGACCGCCGACTCATGACAGACGTTCTCTCAGAGGAGCAGACGCACCAGGTCTCGGCCACGCGCCGGGGCCTGGTGGTCGTTCTCCTCGCCATCGCATTGGCGATCGTCTGCATCGCCAGCATCTTCTTCGGTTCGCAGCGCATCGGCGTCGACGAGGTCTGGAGCGGGCTCACCACGGGCGAGGGCGACTCCGGCGCCATCGTCCGGGGCATGCGCATCCCGCGCACCGTCATCGGACTGGCCGTGGGCGCCGCACTCGGCATCGCCGGTGCGCTGATCCAGGGTTTCACGCGCAACCCGCTGGCCGACCCCGGCATCCTCGGCGTGAACGCCGGCGCCAGTCTCGGCGTCACGATCGGGGTCGCATTCTTCGGACTCAGCGCGGCAAGCGGCTACATCTGGTTCTCGTTCGCGGGAGCCATCGTCGCGACCGTCCTCGTCCACCTGATCGGATCCGCGGGCCGCACCGCACCGGATCCGATTCGGATGACCCTCGCCGGCGTGGCCCTCGGCGCTGTGATGGGCGGTGTCGTGGCGGCGATCGGCCTGCTGAACCCCCGGGCCTTCGATGCGATCCGCACCTGGAACGCCGGATCGCTGACCGCTCTGACGCCGGATGTCTACACCGTGATCCCGTTTCTGCTGATCGGCCTCGTGCTCGCCTTCTGCCTCGCGCCCTCGCTCAACGCACTCGCGCTCGGCGACGACCTGGCGACCGCCCTCGGCTCGCGCGTCGTGCTCACCCGGGTGCTCTCGATCGTCGCCGTGACGTTGCTGTGCGGTGCGGCCACCGCCGCGGCCGGGCCGATCGCCTTCATCGGTCTGATGGTTCCGCACGCCGTGCGCTGGTTCGTCGGTCCGCATCAGGGGTGGATCCTCCTCGGGACCCTGTTCGCGGCTCCGCTGCTGCTGCTCACGGCTGACGTGGTCGGACGATCGGTGCTCCGCACCGGAGAGCTTCCGGTCTCGGTGATGACGGCGCTGATCGGTGCACCTGTCCTCATCGCGCTCGTGCGCCGGCGAAAGGTGAGCGGACTGTGACCGGTCTTCTGACGTCGTCCGTCGCGGTCGACGCCGGTCGACGCGTGTTCACCCCTCGCACCCCCGTGTTCTCCCAGCGGATCGGTGTTCGCGCGACGATCGTCACCGTATCCGCTCTCCTGGCCGCGGCAGCCGTCGGCGTCTTCGCCCTGACTCTCGGCGATGTCACCTTCTCCCCGGGCGAGGTTCTGGTCACGCTGCTCGGCATGGGCGAGCCTCGGGCCGAACTCGTGATCGTCGAATGGCGACTGCCCCGTGTCGTCGCAGCGCTGGCGTTCGGCATCGCCCTGGGCGTGGGCGGCGCGATCTTCCAGTCGCTCACCCGGAACCCGCTGGGCAGCCCCGATGTCATCGGATTCGACGCCGGCGCCTACACCGGTGCGCTGCTCGTGATCACGTCGATGGGCATCAGCGTCGCCTCGACGGCTGCCGCGGCACTGGCCGGTGGCGCGACGACCGCTGTGCTCGTGTACCTTCTCGCGTTCCGGAGAGGATTCACCGGCTTCCGGCTCATCATCGTCGGCATCGGGGTGGCCTCGATGCTGGCATCCGTGAACACCTGGATCATCCTCAACGCGGATCTCCGGATCGCGATGCTGGCCAGCGCGTGGGGTGCCGGTTCCCTCAACGTCATCACCGCCGAGCAGGTCGCGATCGCGGCGTGCGTGATCGTTCCCATCGGTGTCGCCGTCTCGCTGTTCGCGGATCGGATGCACCTGCTCGAACTGGGCGACGACGCGGCATCCGCACTCGGCGTCCGCACCGGCCGCACCCGTCTGATGCTCATCATCCTGGGCGTCTGCCTCACCGCGGCAGTCACGGCGATGGCGGGTCCGATCGCCTTCATCTCGCTGGCGGCACCGCAGGTCGCGCGACGTCTGACCGGCTCCGCGAGCGTGACTCTCTCGGCATCCGCAGCCGTCGGGGCGCTTCTGCTGATCTCCAGTGACGTCCTGGCGCAACGGCTGTTCGCGCCGACCCAGATCCCCGTCGGCATCGTCACGGTGTGCCTCGGCGGTGTCTATCTGATCTGGCTGCTCATCCAGGAAGCGAGAAGAAGATGACCCTCACCATCACCGAAACCGACACTGCGCGGCTGCGTGCAGAGGATCTCACGATCGGGTACGACGGCCGCATCGTCTCAGAGCACCTCGGTGTAGACATCCCCACCGGGTCATTCACGGTCATCGTCGGGCCGAACGCGTGCGGCAAGTCCACACTGCTGCGCGCCTTCGCCCGGTTGCTGAAGCCCCGGACCGGGCAGGTGCTGCTCGACGGACGGGCGATCACCGATCTCCCCACCAAGGAGATCGCACGTCGTCTGGGTTTGCTGCCACAGACGTCCATAGCCCCCGACGGCATCCGGGTCTCCGACCTCGTCGCACGAGGAAGACACCCGCACCAGACGATCCTGCGCCAGTGGTCTCATCGAGATCAGGCGGCTGTCGCGGCAGCTCTCGCCGCGACCGGGACGACCGAGCTCGCCGGGCGTCTCGTCGACGAACTGTCCGGTGGACAGCGGCAGCGCGTGTGGGTCGCGATGCTGCTCGCACAGGAGTCGCCCACCATGCTCCTCGACGAGCCGACGACCTTCCTCGACATCGCACACCAGTACGAGCTGCTGCGGCTGTTCCACGAGCTGCACACCGAAGGTCGGACGATCGTCGCCGTGCTGCACGATCTCAATCAAGCCGCGCGGTTCGCCGATCACATGATCATGATGCGCGACGGCCGGATCGTGGCGTCCGGCGATCCGTCGTCGATCGTGACCTCGGAGCGCGTCGCGGAGGTCTTCGGGCTGGACTGCACCATCATCTCCGACCCGCACACGGGCACTCCCCTCGTCGTCCCCCGCTGAGGAGGCAGGGATGCGAACTTGTTAGCCTGGCCGGATGACCACGCTGCTCGACGACTTCCTCTCGGGTGACCGCAGCCGCGTGATGCCGGCGGTGTGGGAGACCATCCACTCCCGGGATCCCGAGACGCTCGACCCGCTCCTCGCAGCGCTGCCGAGACTCCGGCTCGCTGCGGCGCAGCTCGACCTGGGCGGCGCGATCTATTCGAACAACGACCACTTCACGCACGCCCTCAGCAAACTCGAACAATACCGAGACGGGAAGTGCTGGTGCGCCGTCTACCCCGGCCTGCTCACGCACGATCCACGCAAAGAGGAGACCCAGGGCCACATCAGGATCCTCTCGACGAGCGAACCCGGCTGGTCGATGACGTACCTCTGCGAGTGCACCGTGTGCGGACAGGAGTTCGACATCGAGCAGGGCGACCACCACTTCACCTGGTGGAACTGGGTGCCCCGCGGCCTCAAGCGGCGTCGAGGCGAGGTCTGACGTCGGTGGCTGCCGGTAGCGTGCCGACCGTGTCGGCCATCCAGCTACCCAGCCCCTGCTCGCTGTGCGGCCACGCGGAGGCAGTGCGCGTGGCAGCGGCGCTGATGTGCGCCTGGTGCGGATGGCGATACGGGGACTCGCCGGATCCCGGTCTGCCCAGGCCGGTGATCGAGGTGGTCTACTACATCCGCTATGAGCGCCGAGTGAAGATCGGAACCAGCCGTCGCCCTCGGCAGCGCCTCGCCAGCATCCGGCACGAAGAGCTCCTGGCCTTCGAGCGTGGCGGTCGGGAAGTCGAACAGGCGAGACATCGGGAGTTCGCGGAAGCCCGCGAGGGGGGCGAGTGGTTCACGCTCACCCCGATCCTGTCGGCGCACATTGCGGGGCTGCGCACTGAGGGCGAACCCTGGCAGCAGTACGCACGCTGGGTGAGCTCGGCGTTGCAGAACTGAGGCCCCGCACGGGGCCGACGTTCCGTGCGGGGCTTCAGAGTGCAGATGGATCAGGCGCGTGCTGTGGCCTTGACGCTCGCAGGCTGGGGCTGTGAGAACAGGACGACCAGGATCACGGCGACACCGACGACCACATGCGGGAGCCACACGTTGGGCGCCTCGGTCGAGAAGCCGAAGATCCAGGGCGAGAGCGCCAGGAACAGGCTCGCGACGATGTCGAAGACGAGGTGGACGGGCATAGGGATGAAGCCGAAGGGGCCCCATTCATACTTCGTGAACAGGCTGTAGACGATGAGGCCGACGCCGAGCACGATCGGGATGATCACGGCGGGACCGCCGACGTTTGCGAAGCCGAACAGCCACGGAGCAGCGATCAGCGCCACTCCGACGACGTAGTCGAGGATGCCATGGACCTTGGTGGGGATGAAACGCATGATGCCTCCTGTGATGTCGTCGCGTGCTGCGACTCACAGATGGTTCGCAGCGCTTCGCCGAACGGATTGCAGCAGTCCCGCTCGTACCCTGAACGGATGACGTCATCGCCGCCTGCCTCTCCTGGGATCGGAATCCTCCGTGTGCTCGTGGGCGGAGTGGTGGTCGGGATCCTGGCGTTCACCTATGTGATCGGAATTCCCCGTCAGGGAGCGAGTCTGGTCGACTACTTCGGCTACTTCACGAATCTGACGAGTCTGCTGACCTCTGGTGTCCTGATAGCGACGGGGCTGCTGACGATTCGCCGTCGCTCGATACCTGTACCGCTCACCAGCGCTCGTGCCGTGGCCGTTGCGTGCATGATCGTCGTGGGCGTCGTGTACAACGTGCTGGTACCGGGAACCGGAAGCGCGCCGGCCTGGGTGAGCCTCGCACTCCACACCCTGTTCCCCGTGCTGCTGGTATTCGACTGGGTGCTCATCGGCGATCGTGCTCCGATGCCGTGGCGACGCCTCTGGCTCGTGCTCCCGTACCCGGTCGCATGGCTGGGCGTCGTCTTGCTCAGGGGCATCACGGACGGCTGGGTGCCCTACGGATTCCTGCTGCCCGAGCGGGGCGGCATGTCTCTGACACTGCACGTCGCGGGACTCGTGGCGGCTCTCGTCGCATCCGGCTCGCTGGTGTGGACGCTGAGCAGAGTGCGCGGCTTCGAGACCCCCAGACGCTCGAAAGAGTCAGATGCTCACGCGCTCGCCCAGCCGTACCGACGTGCCAGCGCCGATGCCACCCGACCGTAGCGAGAACGGTCGAGCACGGCCGCCTCGCGGCGCAGACCGCTCTCGTGCACGCTGTAGAGCTGCTCGATATCGACCCATGACTCGCGTCCTTGCGAGTCCCAGTCTCCGGAACCGATCGACAGATAGTCGCGGTCGCCGTCGTGGGCCTTGCTCGTCATTCGCACCGCGTAGACCCGATCCGCGGATTCGCGCCCGATCACGAGCACCGGACGGTCCTTGCCCCTGCCGTCGTTCTCCTCGTACGGCACCCAGGTCCAGATGATCTCTCCCGCGTCCGGTGCGCCGTCGCGGTCGGGCGCGTAGCCGATGCGGAGCTGCTCGATCCGGTCGGGGTCGACGCGCACCGTCTCCTTTCCCCGCGCCGCACTTCTCGTGGCGGATGCTGCGGAGCGCACCTCCTCGGAGGTCCGTACACGCGAGACCGGGCGTCCCGGACGAGTGTTCGTCCGAGACGCCCGGTCGGATCCCAGTGCTGTGAAGAGGATCTCCGCGAGTCTTGCCAGGATGCCGTTCGAGTTGCTCACACGGTCACCCTAACGGGAGTTCAGGCGTCGGCCAGTGCGTATCCCTCCTCGCCGTGCACGACCTGGTCGACACCGGCGATCTCGTCTTCGCTGGTGACGCGGAAGCCGATCGTCTTCTCGATCGCGAAGCCGATGATGAAGGCGACGACGAAGGAGTAGACCAGCACACCGAGAGCTGCGATCGCCTGGACGGCGAGCTGGCGTGCGTCGCCACCGACGAAGAGACCGGTTCCGGAGGCGAAGAAGCCGAGGTAGAGCGTTCCGATCAGGCCACCGACGAGGTGGATGCCGACGACGTCGAGCGAGTCATCGAAACCGAGGCGGAACTTCATCTCCACCGCGAGTGCGCACACGATGCCGGCGACGGCACCGAGCAGCAGCGACCACCCGGGGGTCAGGTTGGCGCAGGCGGGGGTGATGGCGACCAGACCGGCGACGGCACCCGACGCTGCACCCACCGACGTGGGCTTTCCGTCCTTGATCTTCTCGATGAGGATCCAGCCGAGGATCGCGGCCGCCGTAGCGCCGAGGGTGTTCAGACCGATGAGTCCGACGCCGCCCATGTCCTCTGCGAGCCACTCGGCACCGGCGTTGAAGCCGAACCAGCCGAACCACAGCAGAGCAGCACCGAGGAGGGTGAGCGGAACGTTGTGCGGCTTGAGGATGCCCTTCTGGAAGCCGATGCGCTTGCCGAGGACGATTGCGAGCGCGAGCGCGGCAGCACCCGCGTTGATGTGCACAGCGGTACCGCCGGCGTAGTCGATCACGCCGATGCCGCTGTCCTCACCGAAGAGCGTGGTGCCGAGGTTCATGATCCAACCGCCGCCCCAGACCCATGCGGCGACGGGGAAGTATCCGACCGTGGCGAAGACGCCGGCGAAGATCAGCCAGCTGCCGAACTTCGCACGGTCGGCGATGGCACCCGAGATGAGTGCGACGGTGATGATCGCGAAGGTCGCACCGTATGCGACTCCGAGAAGTGCGACGTTCGACCCCTCACCGGCCGCGAGGCTGGAGAGGCCGATGTCGGCGAAGGGGTTGCCTGCGAAGGCGGTGGGGCTGTCGACGGCGCTCATCGAGAACCCGAAGAGGATCCACAGAACGGCGACGAGGCCGATCGAGCCGAAGCTCATCATCATCATGCTGACGACGCTCTTGGCCTTGACGAGACCGCCGTAGAAGAAGGCGACGCCGGGCGTCATGAGCAGTACGAGGGCGGTCGCGGTGATCGCCCAGGAGATGTTGCCTGGAGCATCCATAGTCAAACCTCACATTCGGGAAACTGAGAGCTTCAGTGTGAGGCCGCCCGATTTCCGGAATGCGTGAGGTTTGTTGCGGCGGCGTTACAGAGACGCCGCGTGTGTGAACATCGCGTTACGCGACACTGCGATCCGCGTGTGTAAGTGCATTGAGTCTGGAGATAGCACGCAGGTATTTCTTGCGGTATCCGCCGCTCAGCATCTCCTCCGCGAACACCTGATCGAGGCTCACACCGGTGGCGACGATCGGGATCTGCGCGTCGTACACACGGTCGACGAACGCGACGAAGCGCAGAGCCTCGGACTGGTCCGTCAGAACTCGCACGTCCTTCAGGCCCACGAGGTCGAGTCCTGCGATGATCCGGAGGTAGCGCGAGGGGTGCACGCGAGCCAGGTGACGGATCACATCGGCGAACGAGTCGTCTGATGCGATGCCCCGGCCGGCCCCATCCTCGATCGCGCGGTCGTACGCATCGTCATCGCTGACGACGGCGTGCCCGTCGAGAGCGCGCTGGCGGAAGTCCACGCCGTCGATGCGGATCGTCTGGAAGCTGTCCGACATCGCGTGGATCTCACGCAGGAAGTCCTGCGCGGCGAAGCGTCCCTCTCCCAGCGCGTTCGGCGGCGTGTTCGAGGTTGCGGCGAGCTTGGTGCCTGTCGGCACGAGTTCGCCGATCAGGCGCGTCATCACCATGGTGTCGCCCGGGTCGTCGAGCTCGAACTCGTCGATGCACAGCAGATCGGCGCCCTTGAGCAGGTCGACGGTGTTCTTGTATCCCAGCGCGCCGACCAGAGCCGTGTACTCGATGAACGAGCCGAAGTACTTCCTACGCGCGGGCATCGCGTGATAGATCGAGGCCAGCAGGTGGGTCTTTCCGACGCCGAAGCCGCCGTCGAGATAGACGCCCGGCTTCGTCTCGGGCTCCTTCTTGGCTCGGCCGAAGAATCCACCGCGCTTCACAGGAGCGCCTCGTCCGGCGAAGCGGATCAGTGTCTCCTTCGCCTCTTCCTGAGACGGGTACGCCTCGTCGGCGCGATAGCTCTCGAACGTGGCGCCGTCGAACTGCGGCGGCGGCACGAGGCTGGCCAGCATCTCGGGACCGGTGACGGTCGGCTGTCGATCTGTCAGGTGCACGATGCCCGTGCGGGTGGGCGTGTCGGTCATCACGGTCCTGTATCGGGGCGCACCTGTGTCGAAGTCTTACGAATCCGGTGCAGGGCGCGCGGCGTGGATCTATCGTCGAAGTATCGGCTCCACATTACGCCGTCACCCCTGCATCATCGCCGCTCACCGTCTGAGGAGATCCCTGTGGCCATCGAGTTCGACACCACTTCGTCCAAGTTCGCCGAGTATGCCGAGCCCGGCCGGCTCGTGACCACCGAGTGGCTGGCCGAGCGCCTCGGCACGCCCGGCCTGGTCGTCGTCGAATCCGACGAGGATGTGCTCCTCTACGAGACCGGTCACATCCCGGGCGCCGTGAAGGTCGACTGGCACACCGAGCTCAACGACCCGGTCGTCCGCGACTACGTCGATGGCGAGGGGTTCGCGAAGCTGCTCAGCAGCAAGGGCATATCCCGCGACGACACGGTCGTGATCTACGGCGACAAGAACAACTGGTGGGCCGCCTACGCGCTCTGGGTCTTCTCGCTCTTCGGCCACGAGGACGTGCGACTGCTCGATGGCGGTCGCGATCGCTGGATCGCGGAGGGTCGAGAGATCACCCGCGACGCACCGCAGATCACGCCGACGGAGTACCCCGTCGTCGAGCGCGATGACTCTGTGATCCGCGCCTACAAGGAAGACGTTCTCGCACACATCGGCAGCCCCCTGATCGACGTCCGCTCCCCCGAGGAGTACAGCGGTGAGCGCACCACCGCACCGGCGTACCCCGACGAGGGCGCTCTGCGCGCAGGCCACATCCCGACTGCTCAGAGCGTGCCGTGGGCCAAGGCGGTGGCAGAGGACGGCGGCTTCAAGTCGCGTGCCGAACTCGATGCGATCTACCGCGGGGGCGCCGGACTCGCGGACGGCGACGACGTCGTCGCGTACTGCCGCATCGGTGAGCGCTCCAGCCACACCTGGTTCGTGCTCAGGCACCTGCTCGGCTTCGAGAACGTCCGCAACTACGACGGCTCGTGGACCGAGTGGGGCAGCGCGGTGCGCGTCCCGATCGTCACCGGATCGGAGCCCGGATCCCTCTGACCGTGGGAGGATGGCAGGGATGAGCAAGAGCGAACTTCCTGACACCCTCGCCGAGATCCGCGACGGATTCCTCGAGACCCCCGAAGCGGATCGTCTGCTGCTCCTGCTGGAGTATTCGGACGAGCTGCCCGAGGTCTCCGAGGAGGTCGCGAACCACCCGGAGATGTGCGAGCGCGTCGCGGAGTGCCAATCCCCCGTCTACATCTACGTCGAGGTGAATGACGGCGTGGTCACGATGCACGCGACGGCTCCGCCCGAGGCACCGACCACGCGCGGGTTCGCGAGCATCCTCGTGCAGGGCATCACCGGCCTCACTGCCGACGAGGTCCTGGCGATCCCCGACGACTACCCGCAGTCGATCGGGCTCACCAGAGCCGTGTCGCCCCTGCGCATCGGCGGCATGACGGGAATGCTCATGCGCGCGAAGAAGCAGGTCAGGCAGAAGCGCTGAAGTCCTGGGTGGCGAGCCATCCTGTGATGGCGTCGCTCCACCCGATCTGGTCGTAGTTCCAGATCTTGGTGTGCCGAGCGCCCGAGAATGCCGGCATGGTGACGAGATCCGGGCGGGTCTGCTGCAGCGCGTGCGACGCGTCGGCCGGCACGAATCCGTCGTCATCGCTGTGCAGGATGAGAATGGGCACTGTCAACTCATCCGCGCGCGCCACTATGTCAAGGCTGTCGAACGAGATCGCGTTCTCAGCGCCGCTGAGCCGCGCGGTCAGCGGAACGGACAGCGCGCTCATCGCCAGATCCGGCAGCGGCGCGCGCATTCCCGCCGCTCGCGCCTGGAAGCGCAGCACGCTGCGCCAGTCGATCACGGGCGACTCGAGGATCAGTCCGGCGATGCGGTCGCGGTTGCCCGAGTTCAGTGCGGTCTGCAGAGAGACCGCACCCCCCATCGACCATCCCATCAGGATCACGCGCTCAGCGCCGTGGCGCAGCGCGTACGAGACCGCGGCGTCCACATCGCGCCACTCGGCAGCCCCCAGCGCGTAGGAGCCGCTTCGGCTGCGTGGAGCCTCGCCGTCGTTCCGGTACGACACGACGAGGTTCGGGAAGCCCGCCGCGTGCAGCACGGGGACTGCGCGAAGGCACTCGGCACGGGTGACTCCGCGGCCGTGCACCTGGACCACCCACGTCGACGACTCGCCGGGGAAGAGCCACGCGGGGCACGGACCCGCCGGTGACCCGATGAGCACGTTCTGCCATGGCAGGTGCAGCTCGCTGGGCGTCGAGTAGTACCAGCCGCTGAATCCCGCGCTCCTGTCGACGCGGGCGCCGGGCTCGATCTGCGTGAGCAGCTTGCGCCGCACGGTCGTCGCGTCGGCGCTGAGCACCGCGCCGAGCTTGACGTACCCGTACGTGCCCGAGGTGAAGAGACCGTAACGCCCCGGCAGCTCGGTGTCTCGTGTTCGAGTGAGCTCGATCGTCTGCGCGCCGGTGTCGACCGCGAGGATCTCGACGTCGGCCGGTCGTTTCTTCGGAATCACGACCCGGCGGGCCACGCTGAAGACGAGCAGGGCCAGTGCCGTCCCGAGAGCGAGCAGTGCAGGGACAAGGAGCGCAACGGCGTGCCTGAGACTCTTCATCGCTTCCTGACTCTAGCCTGTTGCCGTGACCGCTCACCCCGATGCCGGGACGATCTTCGACGCCGCCGTGGCCGAACTGCGCGATATCGCCTTCCGCGCAGACATCACCATCCGCGAGATACCCACACCACAGGGCCTGGCTCCGCACGCCCTCGCGCTCGCCGCAGACGTCCGCCCGGACGACAGCGGGGAGTCCACCTACGGCACCGGACGCTTCGTGCTGCTGCATGATCCCGACAACCCGGCAGCGTGGGACGGCGACTGGCGAATCGTGATCTTCGCCCAGGCTCCTCTGGAGACGGAGATCGGCACCGATCCCCTGCTCGCCGATGTCACCTGGTCGTGGCTCGTCGACGCGCTCGACTCCAGAGGCGCCGGCTATCACTCCGAGTCCGGCACGTCGACCAAGACCCTCTCGAAGGGCTTCGGTGGCCTCGCCGTCGAAGGAGACGGCGCACAGATAGAGTTGAGGGCGTCCTGGACACCCGAGGGCCCCTTCGCACCCCATGTCGAGGCCTGGGTCGAACTGGTCGGGATGCTGGCGGGTCTTCCGCCGGGTTCCGAGGGCATCGCCGTTATCGGCGCGCGAAAGGCAGCACGTGACTGAATACTCCGTGATCTCCGACGTCTCGGAGTTCCGTGCGGCGTGCGCTGCACTGGCCGCAGGCACGGGCCCTGTCGCCGTCGACGTCGAGAGGGCATCCGGATTCCGCTATTCCCAGCGGGCGTACCTCGTGCAGGTCTTCCGCCGAGACGCGGGGGTCTTCCTCTTCGACCCCCCGGCGCTCGGCGACTTCAGCCCGCTGCAGGAGGCGATCGGTGATGTGCTCTGGGTCTTCCATGCAGCCAGCCAGGACCTCCCTTCGCTTCGCGAACTCGATCTGCTGCCGCAGGAGATCTTCGACACCGAGCTCGCATCGCGCCTGCTGGGTCACGAACGAGTCGGTCTCGCTGCCGTCGTGGAGAACACGCTCGGCATCACCCTCAAGAAGGAGCACTCCGCGGCGGACTGGTCGACCAGACCGCTCCCCGCGGCCTGGCTCGAGTACGCGGCGCTCGATGTGCTGTACCTGATCGACGTCTATGAGGCGCTGAAGGCGGAGCTCGAAGAGCAGGGCAAGACCGCGTATGCCGCCGAGGAGTTCGCCGCCACGCTCACCCGGCTTCCGAAGCCTCCGCGCGAAGACCCCTGGCGTCGCCTGAGCGGGCTCCACCAGGTGCGCGGTGCGCGCAACCTGGCCGTCGCGCGCTCGCTGTGGCAGGCTCGCGAGGCCTTCGCGCAGGATCAGGATGTCTCTCCGGGACGTCTGGTGCCGGATCGCTCACTGATCGCTGCGGTGCTCGCGAACCCGCAGAGCAAGCAGGCGCTGGCAGGAATCAAGGACTTCCAAGGTCGAGCGAGCCGTACGCAACTCGATCGCTGGTGGCAGGCGATGGTCGATGGACGCGCCACGGAGGAGCTGCCCCGTGAGCGGGTTCCGAGCGACACGCTGCCGCCACCTCGGGCATGGTCGGACCGCAATCCGGAGGCCGATGCGCGCCTCAAGGCCGCGCGCCCCGTCGTCGAGGCCACGGCTGAGGAGCTCGGAATGCCGACGGAGAACCTGCTCACCCCCGATCACCTCCGCCGGGTGGCCTGGGACGTGCCGGGAACGACGCCGGAAGCCATCGGCGTCGCGCTCGCGGAGCTCGGTGCCCGCCCCTGGCAGATTGCACAGACTGCACAGAAGATCGCCGACGCCTTTGTAGAAGCCGCGCAAACACCCGACGAGCCCCCGTCGGACGCTTCGTAGGTTCGATCCAACCGATTCCTCCCCGTTTCCGGCCCTCCATAGACTGAGGCCACCGCACAAACTTGGAGGCAGAGTGGCCGAAATATCGGACGTCTTCTTCGTCGATGGAGTGCGCACCCCCTTCGGGCGCGCCGGCGAAAAAGGCATGTACTGGAACACCCGCGCTGATGACCTCGCTGTCAAGGCGACCATCGGCCTCATGGAGCGGAACGCAGCCGTCCCGGCCGACCGCATCGACGATGTCGCCATCGCCGCGACCAGTCAGACCGGAGACCAGGGCCTGACCCTCGGCCGTTCCGTGGCGATTCTCGCGGGGCTTCCGCAGACTGTGCCAGGACTTGCCGTCGAGCGCATGTGCGCCGGCGCGATGACCAGCGTCACGACCATGGGCGCGTCGATCGGCGTCGGCATGTACGACTTCGCTCTCGCCGGCGGTGTCGAGCACATGGGCCACCACCCGATCGGCGGCAACGCCGACCCCAACCCGCGATTCGTCGCCGAGCGCATGGTCGACCCCGGTGCCCTGAACATGGGCGTCACGGCCGAGCGCATCTTCGACCGCTTCCCGCACCTGACGAAGGAGCGCTCCGACCGGTTCGGCATGCTCAGCCAGCACAAGGTGCAGGCGGCCTACGACGCCGGAAAGATCCAGCCCGATCTCGTGTCGGTCGCGACCAAGGGCGCCGACGGCGCCTGGGGTCTCGCCACCGAGGACGAGGGTCGTCGTCCGCAGACCACGATGGACGACCTCGCCGCCCTGAAGACGCCCTTCCGCCCGCACGGTCGGGTGACGGCGGGAACCTCGTCGCCGCTCACCGACGGCGCGACGATGTCGCTGCTCGCCGGCGGCGGAGCCGTGAAGGAGTTCGGCCTCGCGCCGAAGATGCGCATGGTCTCGTTCGCCTTCGCCGGCGTTCAGCCCGAGATCATGGGAATCGGACCGATCCCCTCGACGGAGAAGGCCCTGAAGAAGGCCGGACTGACGATCGCCGACATCGGCCTGTTCGAGCTCAATGAGGCCTTCGCGATTCAGGTCATCTCGCTGCTCGATCACTTCGGCATCGCCGACGACGACCCCCGTGTCAACCAGTGGGGCGGCGCCATCGCACTCGGTCACCCCCTCGCGGCATCCGGTGTGCGTCTGATGATCCAGCTCGCGGCGCAGTTCGCCGAGCGCCCCGACGTGCGTTACGGCCTGACGGCCATGTGCGTCGGTCTCGGGCAGGGCGGCTCCGTCATCTGGGAGAACCCGCACTACGACGGCAAGAAGAGGAAGTAAGCCCGATGGCCAACTCGATTTCCGAGCAGTACGCGAATGTCGACTTCTCCCCCATCCAGGCTCTCACCGACGGCGAGGTGATCACGCACTCTCCCGTGCGTGACATCCGCCTCGCGTCGGGCAAGGTCCTCGCGCTGATCACCCTCGACAACGGACGCGACCACAACCGCCCGAACACTCTGGGACCCGCCACGCTCACCGCGCTCGGCGAGACCCTCGACGGGCTCGCCGCCCGCGCCGCTGCCGGAGAGATCCAGGCGGTCGGCATCACCGGCAAGCAGTACATCCTCGCCGCCGGCGCCGACCTCTCCGACATCAGCAAGGTCGGCTCGCGTGACAACGCCCGCCTGATCGCGCAGCTCGGTCACAAGGTGTTGGGCAAGCTCGGCGAGCTCGGAGTGCCGTCGTTCGCGTTCGTGAACGGCCTCGCGCTGGGCGGCGGTCTGGAGATCGCGCTGAACTCCAGCTACCGCACAGTCGACGCCTCCGCAGCGGCGATCGCGCTCCCCGAGGTCTTCCTCGGGATCATCCCCGGGTGGGGTGGGGCATACCTTCTGCCCAACCTGATCGGAATCGAGAACGCTCTCGAGGTCGTCATCTCGAACCCGCTCAAGCAGAACCGGATGCTGAAGCCGCAGCAGGCCTTCGATCTCGGCATCGTCGATGCGATCTTCCCCGCGGCCAACTACCTCGAGAACTCTCTCGCCTGGGCGGATGCGGTCCTCGGGGGCAAGAAGGTCGAGCGCAAGAACGAGCCGGGCAAGATCGAACGACTCACCAAGTGGCCGATCGCGATCAAGATGGCCCGAGGCATGCTCGAGTCGAAGATCGGCACCGTTCCGAAGTCTCCGTATGCCGCACTCGACCTGCTCGACAAGGCGAAGAGCGGAACGAAGGCCGAGGGCTTCGCCCGAGAAGACGAGGCCCTCGCCGATCTCGTGACGGGTGACCAGTTCGCCGCCTCGATGTATGCCTTCGATCTGGTGCAGAAGCGCGCGAAGCGCCCGGTCGGCGCTCCCGACAAGGCGCTGGCCAAGAAGGTGAGCAAGGTCGGCATCATCGGCGCCGGCCTGATGGCCAGCCAGTTCGCGCTGCTGTTCGTGCGCAAGCTGCAGGTGCCCGTGCTGATCACCGACCTCGACCAGGCGCGCGTCGACAAGGGAGTCGCCTACATCCACGAGGAGATCGGCAAGCTCGAGGCGAAGGGTCGCCTCGACGCGGACTCCGCCAACAAGCTCCGGGCGCTCGTGACCGGCACCACCGACAAGAGCCTCTACGCCGACTGCGACTTCGTCATCGAGGCCGTCTTCGAAGAGGTCGGCGTCAAGCAGCAGGTGTTCGGCGAGATCGAGAAGGTCATCGCCGAAGACGCCATCCTCGCGACGAACACCTCGTCGCTGTCTGTGGAAGAGATCGGCGCGAAGCTCGCTCACCCCGAGCGCCTCGTCGGGTTCCACTTCTTCAACCCGGTCGCGGTGATGCCGCTGATCGAGATCGTGAAGACACCGGGCACCTCCGAGGCCGCGCTGTCGACGGCGTTCGTCGTCGCCAAGAACCTGGGCAAGAACGCGGTGCTCACCGCCGACGCCCCGGGCTTCGTGGTGAACCGGCTGCTGGCGGAGGTCATGGGCGAAGCAGCTCGCGCGGTCTACGAGGGCACCCCGATCACGGACGTCGAGAAGGCCTTCGCGCCGCTCGGCCTTCCGATGGGTCCGTTCCAGCTGATCGACCTGGTCGGCTGGAAGGTCGCCGCTCACGTGCAGGACACGATGGCGCACGCGTTCCCCGACCGCTTCTATGCGAACGAGAACTTCCATGCGCTCGCGGAGCTCGATGCGGTCGTCGAGAAGGACAAGGGTGGTCGCGTCACCGGCTGGACGAAGCAGGCAGAGAAGCTGCTGAAGCCCGCCGTCGGCAAGACGCCGGCGTCAGCAGAGACGATTCTGCAGCGCGTGCAGGACGGCCTTGCGAGCGAGATCAAGCTGATGCTCGACGAGGGCGTCGTGCCCGAGGTCGAGGACATCGATCTGTGCCTCATCCTCGGAGCCGGCTGGCCGTTCATCGACGGCGGCGCATCGCCGTACCTCGACCGTGAGGGCGCCTCGCAGCGGGCGTTCGGCGGCGAGTTCCACACGCCGCAGGTCCGCGGCATCGAGAACCGCTGATCTGAACATCGGAGGGGGTCGCCATCAGGCGGCCCCCTCCGTCGTGTCTACAGCGGCGGGCGCTGATCGGCCTCGCAGCGGCGGGGCCAGTGCGACAGAGCGCGCTCGGCGAGCGCGGTGATCGTCAGCGACGGGTTTACCCCGGGGTTCGCCGGCACGGCGGCGCCATCTACGACGTGCAACCCCGGGTGACCCCATACCCGATGGTAGAGATCGACCACGCCGGTCTCGGGGGTGGACGAGATCACGGCGCCTCCGAGGAAGTGAGCAGTCAGCGGGATGCCGAAGACCTCGGGCCACGAGCCTCGGGCCGCAGCCGGAACGCCGCCCTCCTCCTCGACCCGCGCTGCGATCGCCGCGGCCGCGCGGTGCGCCTGCGGCAGATGACTGGGGTTCGGTTCGCCGTGTCCCTGCGCACTGGTCATGACCAGCCGCCCGAACCGTCGCCGGAGTGACAGCGAGAGGGAGTTGTCGACCGTCTGCATCACGAGCGCGATGATGCCGCGTTCACTCCAGCGTCGAAGTGAGCCCAGACGCAGCTGACGGATCGGCGCACGCACGAATTGAGCGATCAGACTCGCCAGTCGTCGTCCGAGACCGCGATCACCGGGCACCATGATCGACGCGAGCGCCCCCATGAGGTTCGATCCCGGCCCGTACCGCACATTCTCGACGTGCGTACTCGCATCGATGTGGAACGAGGTCGTGATCGCGACGCCGCGCGCGAGCTCGAGGGAGGCCGGGACAGCAACGGCGACGGCGCCGTCGAGAGCCTCCGAGTTGGTCCTGGTGAGGCGGCCGACGGCGTCGGACACCCGTGGAAGGGCTCCGGCGCGTTTCATCCGATGCAGCAACTGCTGCGTGCCCCAGGTCCCCGCTGCCAGCACCACCTGGCGTGCGCGGACGGTGCGGCGCTCGCTCCGGAACCATGCCCCGCTTCGCTCCGTCGTCACCGAGAAGCCGCCGCCGGGGAGTTCGCGCACCTCGGTGACGGTGCGCAACGCCTCGATGACGACACCGCGCTTCTCGGCGAGGGCGAGATAGTTCTTCATCAGTGTGTTCTTGGCGCCGACGCGGCATCCGACCATGCAGTTGCCGCAGAGCGTGCAGCCTGTGCGGTCCGGACCCTCCCCTCCGAAGAAGGGGTCCGCTGTGCGCTCGCCGGGCTTGCCGAACCAGACCCCGACAGGTGCGTTGCGGAATGTGCTGCCCACTCCGAGGTCGTCGGCCGCGCCCGCCATGATGCGCTCGACCGGGCCCGTGTGCGGATAGCGTTCCACCACTCCGAGCATCCGCTTCGCTGTCGCATAGTGCGGCGCGAGGTCGGTCTCCCAATCCGCGAGAGCACTCCATTGCGGGTCGTCGAAGAACGCGCCGCCGGGCTGATACAGCGTGTTGGCGTAGTTGAGGGAGCCCCCGCCCACCCCTGCTCCCGCGAGGATCATCACATGAGGCAGACGATGGATGCGTTGGATGCCGAAGCATCCGAGCTTCGGCGCCCACAGATAGCGGCGGACGTTCCAGTTGGTCTTCGGGAAGTCCTCGTCCTCGAAGCGACGACCCGCCTCGTACACGCGCACGCGATAGCCCTTCTCCACCAGCCGCAATGCGGCCACCGAGCCGCCGAACCCCGAGCCGATGACGACGACCTCGTCGTCGAAGGCCCCGCTGTCCTGCGCATCGCGCGAGGTATCGTTCATCGCTGCTCCTGCGCAGTCGTGGGCACCAGGATCGTCAGAGCCGACCGGCGGATTCCGATGGTGCACTCGCTCTCGGCGATGCGCTCTCCGTCGGCGTAGACGACGAGCCCCGGGGCGCTCACCGTCACGGAACGAGCCTGGCGACGGGTCACCTCGGGTCTGGTCAGATGCGCTCCGCGCAACAGCAGCGGGAACAGGTGCAGCAGCCGAAGCCGAGTCAGCGGCGCGACCTGCACGATGTCGAGCAGCCCGTCGTCGGCGGCGGCGCCGACGCACAACGGCATGCCCCCGCCGTAGCTCTCGGTGTTGCCCACCGCGACGAGCGTGCCGGGCGCGTGGATGGGCGCGGCGCCGTCGACGGAGACCGTGAACTCCATCGGCCGGAGGCGCACGAGCTCCACGATCAGGGCGAGGTAGTAGCGCAGCACACCGTGCGGCCAGCGCAGCCGGTTGGTGCGATCACTGACCTTCGCATCGAACCCGAGCGCGGCGATCGTCAGAAATGGATCGACACGCCCCGCCGCGCGTATCTCACCGATGTCGATCGCTCGGGGAACGCCGGTCAGCACGAGCTCCGCCGCGGCGACCGGGTCGCGGCGGGGCAGACCCAGAGCTCGAGCGAGGTCGTTGCCGGTGCCGGCCGGCACCAGGACGACCGGCACCCCGGCTGCGCACACCGCGTCGAGGATGGCGGAGAGCGTGCCGTCTCCTCCGACGACGACGAGCACGCGAGGACTCTCACGGAGCGCCTGTGCCACCAGGATCCGGCTGGACGCGGCCGACTCTCCCGTGTAGACGCGCACGTCCAGATCTCGGGCGCGGAGGTGGGCGAGCGCGGCTTCGGCCTGATGCGCTCCGCGCCCCTTGCCGGCGAACGGGTTCGACAGCACGGCGATGTGCTCAGCCATGTCAGGCCGACCGATCCGACATGATGACCGCCCCCGGGTTGAGGATCCACGTCGGGTCGAGCTCGCGCTTGATGGCCGCGAGGATCCGCACGCCCGTCTCGCCGATCTCCTTCTCGAGCCATGGGGCATGATCGCGACCGACGGCGTGGTGATGGCTGATCGTGCCACCCGCCGCGATGATCGAGTCGTTCACCCGTCGCTTGATCTCCGCCCACGCCTCCAGGGGGTCGGACCGAAGGTTCGCGAGCACCGTGAAGTACAGGGAGGCTCCGGTCGGATAGACGTGTGAGATATGGCACATCACATAGGACTTGGCACCGGCCGCCGCGAAGCCGCCGCGAAGAGCGGCCGTGATCTCCGCTCGGAGGTGGTGCAGGTTCGACCACGTGGTCGCCGTCTCCAGCGTCTCGCAGAACACCCCCGCATCCAGCAGGGAATCACGCAGATAGGGGCCGTCGAATCGGCCGTCGAGCCATCCCTCCGCGCCGCTCGCTCCGGATGACACGCCACCTGCCGCCGTCAGGATCTCGGAGGTCCGCGCCCGACGCTCGGCGATGCCGTCGCCCTCGTACACGGTGACGATGCTCGCGCCCTTCGCGAGCGCCTTCCCGATCCGGCCCACCTGGGCGAGGCTGACGGCGGTCTCGGCCTCATCGGAGAGACGAATGACCGTGGGGCCGCCTCCGTTGTGGGCCACCTGTCGCAGCCCGTCGACACCATGCGAGAAGTCCGCGAAGCTCCACGACTCGAGGACGCGCTCTCGGGGCACAGGATGGACTCGAACACGCACCTCGGTGATCACCCCGAAGATGCCCTCCGACCCCAGGAAGACTCGGATGAGATCAGGACCGGCAGCGGAGCCCGGTGATCGACCGAGATCGATGTCGCCGGTCGGGGTCGCGACTCTGAGGCCGGTGACCATGGAGTCGAATCGCCCATGCCCCGCCGAGTTCTGCCCCGACGAGCGCGCAGCGGCGAACCCGCCGATCGTGGCGTAGCGGAAGCTCTGCGGATAGTGGCCGAGTTCGAAGCCCTGAGCAGCGAGCAGCGCCTCAGCTTCCGGACCGGTGGTCCCCGCGGCGAGACAGGCCTCGCCGCTCACCTCATCGAGACGGATGAGGCCCGAGAGCCGCCGCAGGTCCAGACTGATGACCGCGCGGTGCGCGCCTCGATCGGGGTCGAGAGCGCCGACCACGCTCGTTCCGCCCCCGAACGGAATCACGGCGATCCCCCGGTCGGCGCACACGCGGAGCAGCGCCGCGACCTCATCGTGGCTTCCTGGCAGCACGACGGCATCCGGAGACGCCTGTTCCCGCTGCCGCCGTCTGAGCAGATCCGGTGTCGAGCGGCCCCCTGCATGGCGGATCCGCGACTCATCCGCCGTGTCGATGTGCTCTGCCCCGACCACCGCCGTCAGAGCCTGCAGATCGCCGTCGAGCAGAGCGGACGGCTCGACCCGCACCTCGGCGAGGTTCACAGCCGTCGCGGGCTTCTGCGGGCGTCCGAGCAGCAAGGGCAGAAGCATGCGCACGGCACGCGGCAGATCTGATGCCCGAGCGGGATCGCCCCAGCCGTTCCAGCGCATCTCCGACCGCACGGCGACCCTGCCGTTCTCTCCGCTCATGCGTTACAGTGTGACACATCATGGAAGAACGTCAAGTACTGGTCGACGTCGGCACCTCAGCGCCCGAATGGGATGCCACGCAATCGCGCATCCTCGACGCCGCAGATGAGCTGATCGTTCGCCGAGGAGTGCACGGCCTGACGATCGCAGAGCTCGCTCGCCGTGCCGGTCACAGCCGGCCCACCGTCTATCGCAGTTGGAGCGATGCCGACGATGTCGTCCGCGCAGCGCTGCTGCGCAGAGTCGCGGTGATCCTCGACCGGTTCCCGGCACATGCAGCCACCCGAAGCGAGCTGGTCGACGACGTCCTGCGCTTCACCGCGCTCTTCCGGGCAGACGCCGTGTACGGGCGGCTTCTCGCTGAAGAGCCCGAAGCATTCACCCGGTACACGCTGCAGCGGGTGGGATCGAGCCAGCGACTGATCCTGGGCTGGCTGGCCACGGCCATCGGATCGGCGCAGCGGGGCGGATCAGTCCGCTGGGGTGATCCGAATGAGATCGCCGTCATGCTGCTGCTCATCGCCCAGTCTGCGGTGCTCTCCCACGGAACGGTCTCAGAGCTCCTCTCCGAGGACTCGTGGGAGCGCGAGTTGCGCGCAGCACTCGACGGGCTGCTCCGGCCATGACCTCTCACTCCCCCGACCTCAACGTCGCGCGTCGGGCCGCAGAACTCCGCCGGACGGGCGACGAGACGGTCGATGTCCTCGTGATCGGCGGGGGCATCACGGGTGTCGGCGTCGCGCTCGATGCCGCAGCACGGGGTCTGAGCGTCACTCTTCTCGAGGCCGAGGACCTCGCGTTCGGCACCAGCCGTTTCAGCTCGAAACTCGTGCATGGCGGACTTCGCTATCTCGCCACCGGCGATGTGGCCACCGCCAAGGAGAGCGCTGTCGAGCGACACCTCCTGATGACGCGGATCGCACCGCACCTCATCCGTCCGCTCGGCCAGCTCCTGCCCTTCACGACCGGGGTGACCGCGCGCCAGCGTGCGGCCGGGACTGTCGGGATGGCGATGGGAGACCTGCTGCGCATACGAGCCCGCACGCCGAGCCGGTTCCTGCCACCGCCGCGCCTCGTCTCGGCTCGAACGGCTCAGCGCCTCGTCCCTTCGCTCTCCCGAGCGGGCTTGCGAGGAGGGATGCTCTCGTACGACGGTCAGCTCGTCGACGATGCGCGCCTGGTCGTCACGGTCGCCAGGACTGCGGCGAGTCACGGCGCTCGCATCCTCACACGGGTGCGGGCGCTCGAGCTGCGCGGCGACGGCGCCATCGCTCAGGACGTGCTGACGGACGAGCGCCTGGATATCCGGGCGCGAGCGGTCGTCAACGCCACCGGTGTCTGGGCCGGGAGTCTCGATGAGTCGATCACGGTGCGGCCCAGTCGCGGGACGCATATCGTGCTCGACGCGGCCGATCTCGGCGACCCGTCGGCCGCGCTGACGATTCCGCACGAGGGTTCGATCAGCCGCTACGTGTTCGCTCTGCCGCAGCAGCACGGAAGCGTGATCGTCGGACTCACCGACGAGGACGCTCCGGGGCCGGTGCCGCGCGTTCCTGTGGCGACCGAGGGCGACATCGCGTTCCTGCTCACGAACCTCAACCGAGTGCTGTCCGTGCCGATCACTCGGGACCAGGTGCGCGGATCATTCGCCGGGCTGCGCCCACTCGTCGACACCGGCGCGACCTCGACGGCGGATATCTCCCGTCGTCATCTCGTCGCGGTCTCGGAGAAGGGCTTCGTCAACGTGCTCGGCGGCAAGCTGACCACCTACCGACGGATGGCTGAGGACGCGGTCGACCTGGCCGTGGAGACGGCAGGACTCGGAGCGGGCCCCAGCAGCACGGCGACCCTGCGGCTCACCGACACCGCCGTCGCCGTTCCCGCCGGCGACAGCGTGGGCCGCGGACCTGTGTCGCGCGCCACCATCGAGTTCGCCGTCCGCGCCGAGGGCGCGATGACCGCAGGTGATGTGCTCGACCGGCGCACGCGCGTCGGCCTCGTGGACGCGGACCGCGAGCGGCAGCGTACAGCCGTCGAATCCACCGTCGCCGAAATACTCGCCACTCTCTCCTGACAGGGCCGCACCACCGGGACCGACCCGCCCCCTATCCGCCTCGCGGCAGGCCGGGTAACGAGCGCGGAACAGCGCATGAACACCTTCGCGTGCGCCTCGAAGATGGCGATCCGCCCGCGCCCGAGGGGGCACAGTGGTGGCATGGACATGCTCCTCTCGATGCTGGGCGGCAAGGGAATGTCGGGCCTCTTCAAGACCGGCACTGCGATCCTCACGATCCTGCTGGTCGTGCCGGCGCTGTTGAAGATCTTCATCGTCACGGTCGATGAGGGGTGGGCTGCGATCCGCACGCGGAACGGCAAGCCGATCATCCGCAACCGACCGCAGCGTCGACCGTCATCCCGAGGCGGAGCGGTCGGAGAGGTCGTCGTGCTCGACCCGGGATCCCACGGCGCATTCCCGCTCTTCTATTGGTACCGCCTCATCGACGTGCGGTGCCGTGCCACCGATCTGCCCGCGCGAGAGATGACCGGGGCGAACGGACATCAGCACCGCGTGCATGCCTCGTTCGAGTGGCGTCCGATCCCGACCGGGCGAGATCTCCGGGTCTTCGAACTCGATGTCGTCAACGTCAAGGAACGCGCCTCGAACATCGTCGGGGCGGCGCTGCGAGACGTCATCCGAGGACTCGACGGCGCCGAGCTGCCGCACAACGACGAGATCAACACCCGCGTGATCGCTGCCAGCGCCGAAGAGGTGCGCCGGGCGTGCGGAGTCGAGCTCGTGCGCGTCATGGTCACCGGCGATGCCCTGACCGACGGCTACCTGCTCTCGACCGCTCTCCGTGACTCCGATCGCGGGGCCCAGGCGGTCGCCGCCCTCCACGCATTGAACTGATCGTCGGGTTCGCTGACTCCTCGGCCTTCCTCGGCCGGGACCGGAATGCGACGTCGATCAGCTCCGCTCGTGCAGCGGCAGGTCGATCGATCCGTTCGCGCCGGCATCCCGTGCAACGGGGATTCGCGTTCCGAGCACCTGGGAGACGACGTCCTGCGCGATCTTCGACGCGGTGAGGCCTGCATCCGCGAGGATCTGGTCCCTCGATGCATGATCGATGAACTCGTCCGGCAGCCCCAGCTCGTCGACGGCCGTGTCGATGCCGGCTTCGCGAAGGACCTGACGAACGCGAGTGCCGATGCCGCCGACGCGGATGCCGTCTTCGATGGTGATCACGAGGCGATGCCGCGCGGCCATGCTCACGATCGAGGGCTGCACGGGAATCGCCCACCGGGGGTCGATGACCGTCGCGCCGATGCCCTGGGCACGAAGCCGCTCGGCGACATCCATCGCGAGAGCTGCGAACGGGCCGATGGCCACCAGCAGGACATCCTCCGACTCACCCCTGGCCAGCACGTCCACGCCGTCGTGCAGGCGCTCGATCGCCGGCAGCTCGGGCGCGACGTCGCCCTTGGGGAAGCGGATCACCGTCGGGGCGTCGTCCACGAGGACGGCCTCGTCGAGAGCCTCCGTCAGCCGCGCGGCGTCTCGTGGTGCCGCGATGCGGATGTGCGGGACGATCTGCAGCATCGCGAGGTCCCACATGCCGTGGTGACTGGGCCCGTCGGGTCCGGTGACACCCGCACGATCGAGAACGAAGGTGACGCCCGCGCGGTGCAGCGCGACGTCCATGAGCACCTGGTCGAACGCGCGTCCCATGAAGGTCGCATAGAGGGCCACGACGGGATGCAGTCCGCCGAACGCGAGGCCCGCGGCGGAGGCCACCGCATGCTGCTCGGCGATGCCCACGTCGTACACGCGGTCGGGGAAGCGCTCGGCGAACGGAGCGAGCCCCGTCGGGCGCAGCATGGCTGCCGTCATGGCGATGACGTCGTCGCGACGCTCGCCGACCGAGACCAGGGCGTCGGAGAACACGTCGGTCCAGCCGGTGCCGCCCGACGAGAGCGTCTCGCCCGTGGTCGGATCGATGCGCCCGACAGCGTGGAACTGGTCGGCCTCGTCGTCTCGGGCGGGCTGGTATCCGCGGCCCTTCTCCGTGATGGCGTGCACGATGACCGGTGCACCATAGGACTTCGCGAGCTCGAGGGTCTCGAGGAGTGCCGGGAGGTCGTGCCCGTCGACGGGACCGAGGTATTTGATGTCGAGGTTGGAGTACAGCGCCTCGTTGTTGGTGAAACGCGACAGGAAGCCGTGGGTGCCACCACGCACGCCGCGGAAGACCGCGCGACCGACGGGCCCGAACGCCCGGAAGAGCCGGTCCGACTTGTGGTGCAGGTCCTTGTAGGCCGCGGCGGTGCGCACGCGGTTGAGGTACCGCGACATCCCGCCGATCGTCGGAGCGTACGAGCGCCCGTTGTCGTTGACGACGATCACGAGATTACGGTCGTTGTCGTCGGAGATGTTGTTGAGGGCTTCCCACGTCATGCCACCCGTGAGCGCACCGTCGCCGACCACCGCGACCACGTGACGATCGCCGCGACCGGTCGCGGTCAGCGCACGGGAGACTCCGTCGGCCCAGCTGAGAGAGCTCGACGCGTGGGAGGACTCGACCACGTCGTGCAGGCTCTCGCCGCGCTGGGGGTAGCCCGCGAGTCCACCGCGGACGCGGAGGGACGAGAAGTCCTGGCGTCCCGTGAGCAGCTTGTGCACGTAGGACTGGTGGCCGGTGTCGAAGATGAACGGATCGTCGGGCGACGAGAAGGTCCGGTGCAGAGCGATCGTCAGCTCCACCACTCCGAGGTTGGGGCCCAGATGGCCGCCGGTACGGGACACGTTCTCGACGAGGAACTCGCGCACCTCGCCGGCGAGTTCGATGAGCTGCTCCGTCGAGAGGGAGTCGAGATCACGGGGTCCTGAGATGCTCGGAAGAATGGGCATCTGCACCTCCTCTTAGGCACCGTTGGCGGCATCCGATTCCGGTTCGAAAGCCTGATCGATCCTACCGCGGCCATCCGTGAAAGCTCGGAGAACGCCTCGCCCCTTGACACGGACCCGCACACGCGAAAGGGCCCGGTTCAGAAGAACCGGGCCCTCGTCGTCGCTGTGATCAGACCAGCGAACGCAGCACGTACTGCAGGATTCCGCCGTTGCGGTAGTAGTCCGCCTCACCGGGGGTGTCGATGCGGACGACCGCGTCGAACTCCACGACCTGCTTGCCCTCGGGCGAGTCTTCGGTCGGGGTGGCGGTCACACGGACCGTCTTCGGAGTGGTGCCGTTGTTGAGCTCCTCGAGACCCGTGATCGAGACGACCTCGGTGCCGTCGAGACCCAGCGACTCCCAGCTCTCGCCTGCGGGGAACTGCAGCGGGACGACGCCCATTCCGATGAGGTTCGAGCGGTGGATGCGCTCGAAGCTCTCGGTGATGACGGCCTTGACGCCCAGCAGGCTCGTGCCCTTGGCCGCCCAGTCTCGCGACGAGCCGGAGCCGTACTCCTTGCCGCCGAAGATGACAAGGGGCGTGCCCTGCTCCTGGTAGTTCATGCTCGCGTCGTAGATGTACGACTGCGGTCCACCGGGCTTCGTGAAGTCACGGGTGAAGCCACCCTCGACGACCTGGCCGTCGTTGACGGCCGAGACCATGACGTTCTTCAGGCGGATGTTCGCGAACGTTCCGCGGATCATGACCTCGTGGTTGCCGCGGCGCGATCCGAAGGAGTTGAAGTCCTTGCGGTCGACGCCGTGCTCGGTGAGGTACTGAGCCGCAGGGGTGCCGGGCTTGATGTTGCCGGCAGGCGAGATGTGGTCGGTCGTGACCGAGTCACCCAGCGTCGCCATGACTCGCGCGCCCTCGATGTCGCGCACCGGGGTGAGCTCCATCGTCATGCCGTCGAAGTACGGCGCCTTGCGCACGTAGGTCGAGTTCTCGTCCCACTGGAAGATGTCGTCGTCCGGGGTGGGCAGGCTGCGCCAGCGCTCGTCGCCGTCGAAGACGGTGGAGTACTGCTTGATGAACTGCTCACGCGAGATCGACGAGTCGACGAGCTCCTGGACCTCGGCCGGGCTGGGCCAGATGTCCCTGAGGAAGACGTCTTCGCCGTCGGTTCCCTTGCCGAGCGCATCGTTCTCGAAGTCGAAGTGCATCGAGCCTGCCAGCGCATAGGCGATGACCAGCGGCGGGCTGGCGAGGTAGTTCATCTTCACGTCGGGGCTGATGCGTCCCTCGAAGTTGCGGTTTCCGGAGAGCACGGCGGTCACGGCGAGATCGTGATCGTTGATGGCCGCGGAGACCTCCTCGATCAGCGGGCCCGAGTTGCCGATGCAGATCGTGCAGCCGTAGCCGACGGTGTAGAAGCCGAGGCCCTCGAGGTCCTTGTCGAGACCGGACTTCTCGTAGTAGTCGGTGACGACCTTGGATCCGGGGCCGAGTGTGGTCTTGACCCACGGCTTCTGCTTGAGCCCCTTCTCGAGCGCCTTGCGGGCGACCAGACCCGCGGCGATCATCACCGAGGGGTTCGAGGTGTTGGTGCACGAGGTGATCGCCGCGAGGGTGACCGCGCCGTTGTCGAGGATGTACTTCTCACCGGACGGAGTCGTGACCGGCACGGGCTTCGACGCGTGCGCCGGAGCCCCGCTGTTGATGTGCACGGGGCGAGTCGTGGTGGGCTCCTCCTCGCCGGGGACCGAACCGGGGTCGGATGCCGGGAAGGAGTGCTTCGACTCGAGATCGACGACGGAGTCCGACGTCGACGCCGAGGCGTACGCGAGGATGTCCTGCTCGAACTGCGACTTGGCGTCGGAGAGGAGGATGCGGTCCTGCGGGCGCTTCGGGCCGGCGATCGACGGCACCACGGTGCCGAGGTCGAGCTCGAGGTACTCGCTGAAGACGGGCTCCTGCGAGGCGTCATGCCAGAGCTTCTGCTCCTTGGCGTAGGCCTCGACCAGCGCGACGGCCTCTTCGCTGCGACCCGTCAGGCGCAGGTAGTCGAGGGTGACGTCGTCGATCGGGAAGATCGCCGCGGTCGAACCGAACTCGGGCGACATGTTGCCGATGGTGGCGCGGTTCGCGAGCGGCACCGAGGCGACGCCCTCGCCGTAGAACTCGACGAACTTGCCGACGACGCCGTGCTTGCGCAGCAGGTCGGTGATCGTGAGGACGACGTCGGTCGCCGTGACACCGGCCGGGATCTCGCCCGAGAGCTTGAAGCCGACCACGCGCGGGATGAGCATCGACACGGGCTGGCCGAGCATCGCGGCCTCGGCCTCGATGCCGCCGACGCCCCAGCCGAGCACGCCCAGACCGTTGACCATGGTGGTGTGCGAGTCGGTGCCGACGCAGGTGTCGGGGTATGCGCGCAGCACGCCGTCGACGTCGCGGTCGTAGATGACCTTGGCCAGGTGCTCGATGTTCACCTGGTGCACGATGCCGGTCCCCGGGGGAACGACCTTGAAGTCGCTGAAGGCCGTCTGGCCCCAGCGCAGGAACTGGTAGCGCTCGCCGTTGCGCTCGTACTCGATCTCGACGTTGCGCTCGAGAGCGTTCTCCGAGCCGAAGAGGTCGGCGATCACCGAGTGGTCGATGACCATCTCGGCGGGCGAGAGCGGGTTGATCTTGTTCGCGTCGCCACCCAGTGCGGTGACGGCCTCGCGCATGGTGGCGAGGTCGACGATGCAGGGAACACCGGTGAAGTCCTGCATGACCACACGGGCCGGCGTGAACTGGATCTCGGTGCTCGGCTCAGCCGCGGCATCCCAGGAGCCCAGGGCTTCGATCTGCGCCTTCGTCACGTTCGCGCCGTCCTCGGTGCGAAGCAGGTTCTCGAGGAGGACCTTGAGACTGAAAGGGAGCTTGTCGAAACCGGGCACCGTGTCGATGCGGAAGATCTCGTAGTCGGTGCTGCCGACCGTCAGGGTGCTCTTGGCACCGAAGCTGTTCACCGTGGACACGATTCCGTCTCCTTCTATTCGGATGGGAGCGACAGGCGCCTCCATCTTGCTCGCCAGCGAGCCCCTGCGGCTAGCAAGGCAGTCCTAACCAGTCTGCTCTGCTCGACCTCCGGGCGAAAGCCTGCAATTTATCTTGATGTCAAGATAAATCTATCACGACCGTTGCGGTGTTCCGGCATCCGGGGTTCGCGGATACAGGGCGCGCACGACGAGCCAGGTGACCGCGATCAACGGCGCGAACAGCGGCAGGCCCATGATGAGCTTCAGTGTGCCGAGAGCCGTGACGTCCCCCGCCAGGTACAGCGGCAGCTGCACCGCGAGACGTGCGAAGAACAGCGCAGCCCAGGCGATGCCGAGCCACAGGAACGCACGACGCTTTCGACGATCGCGCCTCCACGCGGTGCCCTCTCCCATCAGGAAGCCGACGGCGAGACCGATCAGCGACCAGCCGACCAGGGCCGAGACGAGCATCCCCGTGCCGTAGACGGCGTTGGTGATGAGCCCGGGAACGAAATTGTCTTCGCCTCGCCCCGTCCACAGCGCCAACGCGGCGGCAGCCGCCGCGGCCACGAGGCCACCGATGGCGGCCGAGGGCGGGGACTTCTGGAGCAGTCTGACGATCGTGAAGACCGCCGCGAGTCCGACCGACACGCCCAGAGGCAGGATCAGGGGTTCGGGCCGGATCGTGAAGAGGATGACGAACGCGAGGCTGGGAAGCACCGATTCGAGGATGCCGCGCCATCCGCCCATCGCGGACCACACCACCTTGTGTGTCGCGTCGCTCTCGGTCGGATCGAGACCGGCGCGGCGGGCAGCGCCGCCGAGCGCGGCCCCGACGATGTCGGATGCGCGCTGCTCGCGCTCGGGCTCGGGAGCGGGGGTGGTCACGCGGAGCCGGGAGTCGCGGGCATCTTCAGCGGGATCAGGTCGCGCGGAGGCATCGGAGCTCCCCCGCGGACGACGACGATCGACCGGAAGAGATCCTCGACCTTGGCGGCGGCCTCGAGGTCAGACGCCGCAGCGCCGCCGATGACGCCGCGGAGGAACCATCGAGGGCCGTCGATGCCGATGAACCGAGCGAGCCGCAGCTCGGAGCCCTCATTGGCCGCGGCAGGGACCTCTGCGAGAAGCTCCTTGCCCAGCGGCCCCTCGCGCTCCTCGACCCGCCCGCCCTGGGTGCGGACCTGATCGCGCAGCTGCACGCGGGTCTCGTCCCACAGCCCACCGGATCGGGGCGCGGCGAACGGCTGCACCTGGAGGGAGGAGTCCGCGTAGTCGAGTCCGACGGCGACGATGCGCTTGGACTGCTCCTCGACCTCGAGTCGGAGGTTCAGCCCCTCACGCGGGAGGATCTTGATTCCACCGAGGTCGATGTACGGACGAACCGGGTTCGCCTCGGAGTCGTCGAAGGGCCCCTGTGTCGCCCGGTCGTCCGGTGCCGACTTCGAAGGAGTCGCGTTGTTGTCAGTCATTGATCTGTCCTGCCGAAGATGAATGGAGTCCTGCCTGGTAGCCGGTCGAGCCGAAGCCACCCTCGCCGCGGACGCTGCCTGGCAGCTCCTCGACCGGGATGAAGGTGGCACGAGTCACGGGCATCACGATCAGCTGCGCGATGCGATCGCCGACGGCCACATCGTACGCCGTGTGGATGTCGGTGTTGATCAGACTCACCTTGATCTCACCGCGGTATCCGGCATCCACGGTTCCCGGCGAGTTCACGATCGAGATGCCGTGCTTGGCCGCGAGACCGCTGCGGGGCACGACGAATGCCGCGTACCCCTCCGGCAACGCGATGCGCACGCCGGTCGCGACGAGCGCCCGCTCCCCCGGGGCCAGATGAACGGCCTCGGCCGCCACCAGATCGGCTCCGGCATCGCCGGGGTGGGCGTAGCCGGGCACGACAGAGGCGATAATGGGGACATCAACGGATTCAGTCACCCCACGAGGCTAATGCAGAACATCGCTCCCGACGCGCGGACCCGCTACCGCGAGAGACTGTCCCCCAGCCTGTGGCTGCTGGTGACGGTCGCTCTCGCCGGCCCCATGGTGGCGCTCATCTTCGTTCCCATCGGCTCGACCGTCGCCCTGATCGTCGGCGCCGCCGTCTCGGCTGTGCTGGTGGTCGCGTTCATCGCGCTCGCGCCGGTCGTGTCGGTCGACGGCGACGTGCTTCGTGCCGGTCGAGCGCACATCGAGGTCCAGCACCTCGGCACGCCCCGAGCGCTGAGCGCCGAAGAGGCGCGCCAGGCGCGGGGCCCAGGCCTGCCGGCACGGGGCTGGCATCTCATCCGCGGGGGTGTCGACGGGGTGGTCGTCGTTCCGAACGATGACCCTGACGACCCGGTGGACACCTGGACCATCTCGACCCGAACTCCCGATCGGCTCGCCGCGGCGATTATCGCCGCCCAGCGCTGACCTGACCAGAACCAGCGCTGCCCGACCGCGACGAGCGCTGACCTGACCACAAGACGACGCGCCCCTGACCGTGAGGTCGGGGGCGCGTGGGATCTTGTTCTCTGGTGCGCTCAGGCAGCGCACTCCTTGCAGATGGGGCCGGAAGCCCCCTCGTGGTCGAGCTGCGAACGGTGCTTCACAAGGAAGCAGTTCATGCAGGTGAACTCGTCCTGCTGCGCGGGCAGCACGACGACATCAAGTTCGAGGTCGGAAAGATCGGCTCCAGGAAGATCGAAGCTGGACGGGTTGTCCGCGTCCTCGTCTCCTGACGAGCCGGAGAGCTTGTCCGGCACACGCTCCTTGAGGGCTTCGATCGACTCGGAGTCGTCTTCACTCTTGCGGGGAGCGTCGTAGTCGGTTGCCATGTGGTGAATCTCCACTTTCATGCGAGTGGGTGGTGCGCCGTCGGGGTAATCGGCGGCCATAGTTTGCATGACCGCGGAGGAATAAGCAAATGCCCGCGGCTGCGACAGACCAAACTCACGGCACGCCCAGAGTATTCCCGGTTCTGGGCGGCCCCGCGTGACACCATGAACGCACACCCATCAGAGGGGCATTCGCATGGAAAACGTCACCATCGTCGGCACAGAAGCAGGAGTGCTCGTACTCGCGACCGAGTCGGGCGAGCGCTTCGCGCTGCCCATCGACGACGTCCTGCACCGCGAGATCCGGCGCGCGACGCGACAGAGCGAGCCGACTGCTCAGCGGCTCGCCGCGAGTCCGCGCGACATCCAGGCGCAGATCCGCGCCGGCCTCACGGCACCGGAGGTCGCCGCACTCCTCGGCATCAGCGTCGACGACGTCATCCGCTTCGAAGGACCCGTTCTCGCCGAGCGTGAGCACGTCATCGGTCAGGCGCTCGCCGTTCCCGTGCTGATCGGCAGCGATGTCGAGCCCGACGCTCAGCCCACCTTCGGCACCGCGATCCGCGCCAAACTGTCCGAGGTCGAGGCCTCGGCCGAGCGCTGGGCGAGCTGGAAGGACGACACCGGCTGGATCATCAAGCTCGAGTTCACCGCCAACGAGGTCGAGCACGATGCACGCTGGAGCTTCGACCCCCGACGCAGTGCGCTGGCACCCCTCAATGCCGATGCCACACAGCTGTCCCGCCAGGGCTCGCTGCCCGACGGCCTCATCCCCCGTCTGCGCGCCGTCGAGGCTGAACGGCAGGCATCGCCTTACAAGGACGACAGCCGCTTCGACTCCGGCGCGTTCGGACCCCGTCTGCTCCCCGCGCCCGAGGCTGATGTCGATGACAGCATCGCGCCCGAGCGCTCGACTGCCGCGGTGCAGGATGCCGCCATCAAGCGCGCACCCGAGTCGGCGACGACGAGCCCCGAGACGGCCGACCTGCTCGAGGCTCTGCGACGCCGACGCGGCCAGCGCGAGACCGCGCCGATCCTCGACCACTCGGACGACAGCGACACGGACCAGAATCCGATCGCACTGTTCGACGCCTTCGAGAGCAACGAGCCCGGCGAAGACGAGCCGGAGGTCGCCCCCGAGCCGTCGAACGAGGGCAACGGACGCCGCAAGCGCCGCAACGCGATGCCGTCATGGGACGAGATCGTGTTCGGAGCACGCACCGACGAATAGGGCGCCCTCAGGCGGGTGGATGCCGACGCTCAGCGAGCGAACGCGCCGAACCTGAGCAGTGGGACCTGACGCTCCTCCGGGGTCAGACCACCATGCTGCCCGATCATCCCCCTGCTGCGTTGATCCGCGGCCGTGCCGTCGTACACCGCCCCGTTGCCTCTCGCCACGACGAGCACATCGCCGATCCTCGACGCGGCGGCCGATGTCACCTCGGGGCCGAAGAACCCGGATGCGATCGCCTCCTGCCCGGTGCCGACGTCGGCGAGGCCTTCGAGATCGCGACGCCACCGCTCGGCGACGACCGCCGCATCGGCGTCCGGTTCGACATAGACGTGCAGCATCCTCGGTTCACCTCCGATGTGCCGGACCCCGTCGAGGTGCTCGGCCTCGAGCACGACCTGCCGGTGCACCGGCACGTCGACCATGCCGTGGTCCGAGGTCACGAGGACGCCGACGCCCGGAGGCACGCGTCGAGACAGGGCGGCATCGATCTCCTCGAGCGCCGACACCCATTGCACCGAGTCGAGGCCGTACCGGTGCCCGGCCTTGTCGGCCTCGGGCAGGTAGCAGTAGATCAGCGAGCCCGGGTGACGCTCGGCGAGGTCGTATGCGACCTCGACGCGCTCTGCGGGTGTCTGGGCGGCGACGAACTCGGCCCCGCGCAGCGTGGCCCGGGTGAACCCGCTCGCCGCGTAGGCGGCGACGCCGACCGCAAAGGTCGGGCGCCCCTCCGCACGAGCGCGCTCGAAGACCGTCGGAGCCGCCTGCCAGGTCGCCGGATCCAGCCCTTCCGACTCCCAGCCGGTCAGCTGATTGACCAGGATGCCCCGAGCAGGGTCGAGAACGCGATAACCGACCAGGCCGTGCTGCCCCGGCCACACCCCGGTGAGGATGCTGGTCAGCGCCGCCGCGGTGGTCGAGGGGAAGACCGAGTGGGCGACGTCCTTCTTCGCCATCCCGGACGTGAGCGCCCTGGCATGGCCGGCGTGGGCGCGCAGGCTGATCGCGCCGAGCCCGTCGATGATGGCGAGGACGACGGATTCGGCCCGCGGCAGGCTCGCCGATTCGCCGCGGAGAGCGGCGAACACGTCGTCCGCCACCCCGACGACGCTGCGGGCGGCGAGCGACTCGGACGGTAGAATGAGGGACATCCGAGCCAGTCTGACACAGGCTCCCGTACGCCCTCAGCCTCGCACCATTTCAGGATGCCCATGCCGAAGACCCCGCCTGCCGAGCTCGCCCCCGAGCGAATCCAGGACATCGATCTCGAAACAGAGATGCAGGGTTCATTCCTCGAATACGCCTATTCGGTGATCTACTCGCGGGCTCTGCCTGACGCTCGCGACGGATTGAAGCCCGTGCAGCGTCGCATCCTCTATCAGATGGCCGAGATGGGGCTTCGCCCGGACCGCGGTCACGTCAAGAGCGCCCGCGTCGTGGGCGAGGTCATGGGAAAGCTGCACCCGCACGGCGACTCGGCGATCTACGACGCCCTCGTGAGACTCGCCCAGGAATGGGCTCTGCGTGTGCCGCTGATCGACGGCCACGGCAACTTCGGCTCGCTCGATGACGGGCCCGCAGCGGCCCGCTACACCGAGGCACGCCTGGCCTCCCCTGCGATGGCTCTCACCGAGAACCTCGACGAGGACGTCGTCGACTTCATCCCGAACTACGACGGTCAGTTCCAGCAGCCCTCCGTGCTCCCTGCTGCGTTCCCGAACCTCCTGGTCAACGGCGCGAGCGGCATCGCCGTCGGCATGGCGACCAACATGGCACCGCACAACCTGATCGAGGTCGTCGCCGCCGCCACCCATCTGCTCGAGAACCCCGACGCCACGACCGAAGAGCTCATGGAGTTCGTGCCCGGCCCCGACTTCCCCTCGGGTGGCATCCTGATGGGGCTCGACGGTGTCAGAGACGCATACGCCACCGGCCGCGGCGCCCTGAAGGTGCGCGGCAAGGTCTCGGTCGAACCGCTCGGGCCGCGGCGCACCGGCATCATCGTGTCCGAACTCCCATACATGGTCGGCCCCGAGCGTCTGATCGAGAAGATCCGTGACGCGGTGCAGTCGAAGAAGCTGCAGGGCATCAGCGACGTGACCGATCTCACCGATCGCAACCACGGGTTGCGCGTCGCGATCGGCATCAAGACCGGCTTCGACCCCAATGCCGTGCTCGAGCAGCTCTACCGGCTCACCCCGCTCGAGGACTCCTTCAGCATCAACAACGTCGCCCTGGTCGACGGACAGCCGCGCACGCTCGGGCTCAAGGAGATGCTGCGCGTCTATGTCGCTCACCGGCTGGAGGTCATCACCCGCCGCAGTCGATACCGTCTCGCCCGCCGAGAGGAGCGCCTGCACCTCGTCGAGGGCCTGCTCATCGCGATCCTCGACATCGACGAGGTCATCCAGGTCATCCGTTCGTCGGACGACTCCGAGCAGGCGCGGGCGCGACTGCGCTCGGTGTTCGACCTCAGCGAGCTTCAAGCCGAGTACATCCTCGAACTGCGCCTGCGGCGCCTGACGAAGTTCTCGCGCATCGAGCTCGAGACCGAGCGCGACGCCCTGCTCGCCGAGATCGCCAGGCTGCGGGACCTGCTCGGGAGCGACGTGCTCCTGCGAGCAGTGGTCGCCGAGGAGCTCGACGCAGCGGCTGACGCATACGGGACTCCTCGCCGCACGCTGCTGATGAACGCCGCGCCCCCGAAGCCGCGCGCCACGAAGGGCGCGGTCGACCTGCAGATCGCCGACGCTCCGACCGTGCTCGTGCTCTCGACGACAGGGCGTGCCGTGCGGGTGGACCTCGCCGAGGGCCAGGAGCTGACGCTTCCGGCACGGCGAAGCAAGCACGACGCGATCCTGACGACTGTCGAGACGACGGTGCGCGCAGAGATAGGCGCGCTGACCTCTGAGGGGCGCGTGCTGCGTTTCTCCCCCGTCGATCTGCCGTCCGTGCCGTCGTCCTCCGTGCAGCTCGCGGCGGGAGCTCCGCTGCGCGATTATCTCGGCATCACCATCCGCGGAGAGCGGATCCTCGGTTTCGTGCGCTTCGACAGCGACGTCCCGATCGCCATGGGCACGGCACAGGGGACGGTCAAGCGCATCGTCCCGTCGACGCTTCCCGTGCGTCCGGATCTCGAGGTCATCGGCATGAAGCCCGGTGACACGGTCGTCGGGGCGGTCGAAGCGCAGGACGACGCCGACCTCGTGTTCGTGACGACCGACGCCCAACTGCTGCGGTTCTCCGCCTCGGCCGTCCGCCCGCAGGGCGCGCCCGCAGGCGGCATGGCCGGCATCAAGCTCGGCGCCGGTTCATCGGTGCTGTTCTTCGGAGCGGTCTCGCCGGATGCCGATGCCGTGGTCGCCACCGTCTCGGGTTCCGACAGCAGTCTTCCGGGCACCGAGCCAGGACGCGCCAAGGTGACGCCCTTCGCCGAGTACCCGTCGAAGGGTCGGGCGACCGGCGGAGTGCGCGCGCATTCGTTCCTGAAGGGCGAGGACCACCTCACGGTCGCCTGGGTCGGGCCGAGCCCCGCGCAGGCCGTCGACCCGACAGGTGCGGTGCGCAAGCTCCCCGAGCCCGGCGCCCGACGCGATGCGTCGGGCCAGCCGATCGACGGCGTGATCGGGAGCATCGGTCGCACTCTGGTCTGAGGGCCAGGGCACGGCGTCAACCCCGCTCTGCATCCTCCCCGAGACGAGTGAAACCCTCCGACAGGATCCGAGCCAGCAGCAGTGCGTGAGCACCGGTGGGGTCCAGGTCCGGATCGAACACCGTCACGGACGCGCCCCACGCCTTGGGTGCCAGCCGTTGGAGCAGCCGCACCAGATCATCAGGCTCGATGCCACCGCTGTCGGGGCTGTCGACTGCCGGCATGTACTCGGGGTCGAGCACGTCCACGTCGACCTGAAGCCAGAATCCGCTCGTGAGCCCCGGCTCGGCGAGCACCCGGGATGCCGCATATGCGGCGCCGTGCAGGATGATCTGGTCGGCCGGGATCGTCACGGCGATCCGTTCGGAGACCTCGACGAGTGCCTCGTCATCCCGCCGGCACCCGATATGCGCCGTCGAGGCCGCGTCGAAGTAGGGTCCGAGTCCATCGATGTCGGCGATCTCGGGAAGGTGCTCGCCGATCGCCGCCGCGAGATCCTCGCCGGCGAGGGATCCGAATGACGTGCTGTTGCCCGGGTGCCGGAAGTCCGTGTGGCCGTCGACGTGGACCAGCCCGCCTGCTCCACTGACACGCGACGCGAGACCCGCAGCGATGACGAGACTGCAATCACCACCGAGCACGAGCGGTGCATGACCTCGGCTTCGCAGCTCGACGAGGCGCGCGGCCAGGCGACGCGCATGGTCGACGATCGCGTCCTGGTTGCGCAGCGTCTGCGCTCCGGGCTCGGGGTCATCGACGTAGCGGCCGGGCAGCACCACCCCTGCATCCAGCGCCCCCTGTGCGGCCAGCGCCGCGTACAGACCTGCCTCGCGCAGCGCCTCGGGTGCCTTCGACGTCCCCGGAACCGCTCCGAGCACGGGGGGCCGCAGACCGAGGTTCGACGGAGCCGACGCGAGTGCGATCATCGCCCCATCCTCTCAGCCCGAAGGGCTTCAGAGTCGGAGAGCGAGGATGTTGGCGGTGAGCCCGGCGGCCGTGCCGCAGAGAATCACGGTGTCGCCTGCCCCGACGCGACCGCTCTCGAGCGAGCGGGCGAGCATGAACGGCACTGACGACGAGACCATGTTGCCGAAGTCCTGCACCTCATCGATCCGACGGTCGGCCGGGATTCCGAGGCGGTCGAGCATCGGTCCGAGCGCGGCAGACGCCTGGTGGGGAACCCAGAGGGCGACATCGTCGTGCGCGATCCCCGATCCTCGGTGGAACGCCTCGAAGAACTCGGGAAGCACGCGCATCATCCCCAACAGCGCCCGGCGCCCATTCATGTCGAACAGGTAGTCAGCGGAGTCTCCCGCCGCATAGGCCTGCGCGGGCGATCCCGACAGCCCGCCTCTGATCTCCGTGTCGTGCGCATACGCGGGCCAGGTGCGCTGAGCGCTGGCGATCACTCCTCGGTCGCCGTCAGCGGAGCGGCGCAGCACGACGGCCGCACCGGCGTCGCTGAAGAGCTCGTAGCTCTCGCGCTGCTCCGGATTCAGGAACCGCGTCCCCACATCTCCTGCGAACACGAGGATCGTCTCATGATCCCCGGCATCGAGATACCGCGAGGCGATGTCGAGCGCCGTGATGAAACTCGTGCAGGTCGAGTTCACGTCGAAGGCCGCCGCATGCCCGGTGAGCGTGAGTCTCTCCAGCACGAGCGCGGCCGTGCACGGGATCGGCTGGATCCCCGCGGCAGACGCACCGAGAACGAGGTCGACGTCGTCCGCCGTGATGTCCGCGTGCGCCAGTGCCCGCTCGCACGCCTCAGCCAGCATGTCGAGATGAGACACGTCGTCGTCGATGCGGTACCGCGTCTCCTCCCCGAATCGGACGACACGCGAAGGCAGAGAAGTCCCCCAGCCCACGATCTCGCAGTTCCTCACCATCTCCGGTCCCCCCATTCCTGCACCACGCGCCGCAGCTTCACGGCCCCGTCGTTCACGTAGTCGACGAACGTGATGTCCGGCCGCTCGCACCCCAGCCGGTCGGCCAGCGCATGCACCTCGTCTTCGACGAGACGCCGAGATCGATCGTCGAGGGTGTCGAGCGCGATCTGCAGCCGCGACTCGCCGATCTGGGTGATGCGGTATTCGTCGAACCCTTCGGCATAGAGCAATGCGCGCGCGATCACGTCTGCGAAGACTGGCAGATCGCGGCCGTCGAGGGAACGGAACACCAGGGTGTCGCCCTCTCGTCCCTCGATGCGCTCGATCGCGGTGAGCGCGCTCCCGCAGGGGCACGGTCGGATGCGCTCGCGGAGCACGTCGCCGAGCCGATACCGCACGATCGGCTGCGCACGACGGCGCAGGTCCGTCACGATCGGCGTGAACCGCTCGGCATCCAGCGCCTCGCGTTCGACCAGGATGTTGTCCTCGTTCAGATGGATCACCCCGTGCTCGCAGGTGTGCGCGAGGAATCCCTCGGTGCACTGGTAGAGCTGGTGCAGGACGGGCTGTCCGAGGGAGATGGTGATGCGCCGCTCGTCAGAGAGCTCGAGCACCTCCGCCACCGAGTACACCCGCTGCGGCACGACGTCGAATCCACCGGCGTCGGCCGCACGTGCGATCAGCCTCAGCACCGACGGCGGAGCCACGAGGATGGTCGGTCGGTACTCGCTCAGCCGGGCGATGTTGTCGTCCATGTCGGTGTAGACGTCAAAGTAGCGGAACGAGACCGCCCGCGAGCCGACCGACTCGTACAGGCTGTTGTCCGCCCGGAGGAACAGCGCGATCCGATGCCCGAGGAGCCTGCCCCGAGGCAGGGTGCGGGCGAGCACGGTTCCCACCCAGGCATCGCGTTCGGCGCTGCTGACCACGAAGAGGCCACGGTGGCCGCTGGTGCCGCTCGACAGGCCCACCGAGTTCGAGCCCAGATCCGCGTCGAAGTCACGGGCGCGCTCGTTCGCGATCGCCAGTGCGAGGGCCTCGTCCTTGCCCACGCCGACGGTGTTGATCTCGTCGAAGCGGCTCATCATGACGCTCTTGTCCATGAGCGGCAGTTCCGAGAACGAGCGCGTCGCGAGAAGGTCGCGGAAGTAGGGCGACCGCCGTCGCAGGAATCTCAGGTGCGAGCGCAGCAGGCGCCTCTGACGCCGTTCGACCGCAGCCCGAGTGCGCAATGGGCGGAGCCAGCGTGCCGCGGCGAACTCGCGCAGGATCCTGAGCTTCGACATCAGCTCAACAGCTCCTTCGCGTCGAGCGGATCATGGCTGCAGACCACGCGGATGCCGGCCGCTGCGAGCTCGCCGAGAATCCGCGCCGTGGCGGCGTATCGATCGGCATCGTGCTGGACGGCTCGGGGCAGGGCCTTCAGCGTGTCGGAGGCGTCGATCAGATCGCTCCCCCATGCCGCATCCCCGGCGAGCAGGACGCGGCGCTCGATCAGCGCGCCGAGGTGTCCGTCGGCATGGCCGGGCAGATCGACGACGAGGTACGAACCGTCGCCCAGAAGGTCGTGAGTTCGCAGTGCGGTGCCGCCGACCTCGACGGTGGCGAAGGCTCCCTCATCGACCACGATCCGCTCGGCATCCGAGAACCAGCTCGGAAGCAGGCCGGTGAGCACCCCCGCGCGCAGTCGCGGAGCCGACAGCGTCCGCTCGTGCCCCGCGCTCAGCACGAAAGTGGCATGCGGGAACCGACGGACTCCCCCGACGTGGTCCGGATGCAGATGAGACAGCACGACGTGCGTCACGGACGCGGGGTCGACGCCGTCCGCGCGGAGCCGGGCGGCCACATCATCCGCGTCCCCGACGATCGGAGGAAGCAGACGACGGTAGACGGCACCGCGCCAGCCGGTGTGCCACCGTCCCGTCGCATAACCGGTGTCGAACAGCACGCGCCGGCCGTCCGCGGTGTCGTACAGGAACACGCCGGAGGGGAACTCGCGGACACCGTGCGGTGCGCCGCGGAACATCGTGCCGACGTCATGTGAGGTGCTGCCGCAGACGTAGTGGCGGAGGCGGCCGGTCACGCATTCTCCCTCAGGTGTGCGGCCACGCCGGCGAGAGCGTCATCGAGCGACACCTCGGGGCGGTATCCGAGCTCCGCCTTCGCGCGCGTGATGTCGAGCGTCTGAGAGTACGCGATCGTGCTGAGCGTGTAGCGAGTGAGCGGCGGCTCCGGCCGCCACGGCAGCATCGAGCAGACGCCCTCCGACGCGGATGCCAGGACCCAGGCCGCTCTTCGGTGCATCGGGCGAAACCGCGGGGTCTCCCCCATCCGCTCGAGGAGGATCGTCAGCAGTTCGCGGAACCGCCGCGGGTCGTCGTTGGTGATGTTGTACACCCCGCCCGCGGCGTCTCCGCGGGTCAGAGCGAGGCGCAGCGCCGAGGCCACGTTCTCGACCGCCGTGACGTCGATGAGATTGTCGCCGCCGTCGAAGACCGGCACGCCGATGCGTGCGTGGACGTCGAGAAGGCGGGGCACGAGGCTCGGGTCGCCCACGCCGATCAGGCCGCGGGGGCGCACGATCACGAGCTCTGCGATCTTCCCGCTGTCCACGGCGTCGAGCAGCAGATCCTCGGCGGCGATCTTCGAGCGGATGTATCCGTTCAGTCGGTTGGAGCGATCGACGTCGGGTTCGCGGATGCCGATGCGGTCCCGAGGTGCGGCATACACGCTGGGAGACGACACATGCACCACCCGGCGCACACGGTTGCGACGGGCGAACTCGACGACATGATCGGTGCCGTCGACGTTCGCCTCGCGGAAGTCCCTCCAGCGCCCCCACGGAGCCGACAGCGCCGCGCAATGGATCACGGCGTCCACGGCGAGGTCCTGCGTGCGGAGAGAGGCCAGATCGCCGAGAACTCGGTGACCGTCGTCGGCGACCAGCTCGAGCGCGTCCTCGTTGCGGCCCGCGGCGAAGACCTCGTATCCGTGTCTCCGCAGCTCGGGCACGACGTGACCGCCGAGGAACCCGCTCGCCCCCGTCACCAGCACACGGGCTCCGGACATGCTCATCACGATAGTCGTCCTATTGTGGTCGAGTGCGCATCGCCATGGTCACCGACTACTACCTGCCCACGCTCGGCGGCGTGCAGACGGTCATCAAGGCGCACAGAGAGGCTCTCCAGCAGGCCGGGCACGAGGTCTTCGTGTTAGCGCCCCTGTCCGAGCCCGGCGACGACCCGCATGTCGTGCGCCTGCCGACCGCCCGACGCTTCGCACCGGACGGATACCCGTTCGCCTGGACCCCCTCGGCCGTCGCGGCGTCGCTCACCGAGGGCCTGCGCTCCCGCCGAGTCGACATCGTCCACGTGCACACCGAGATGTTCGCGGCGCTGGGCGGTTTCGAGGCGGCGAAGACTCTCGGACTACCGGTCGTGCAGACCATGCACGGACGCATCGACGTCTACACGCGCTCTGTGCTGCCGCTGCCCTCGATCACGACGGCGCTGCTCGCGACCATGCACCGGCGCCGCATGAGCCACGACAGCACGGTGATCGACAGCAGCGCGCCATATGCGCAGACACGTGCGGCGCGGCTCATGTGGCGGCTCATGGTCAGCCAGGCGAATCATGCTGACCAGGTCATCGTGCCCTCCGCCCATTTCGCCGCGAAGCTCTCGAATCAGGGCGTGCGGACGCCGCTCACCGTGCTCTCGAACGGCCTGGAGGCGACGGTGCTCCACGAGGTCGGCGCTCCCCCGCCGCGCATCCTCGACCCCGCAGAGCCGCTTCGAGTGGTGTGGTGCGGAAGGCTCTCGCCCGAGAAGCGTCCTGAGGTCTTCGTCGACGCCGTGAGTCAGCTCTCGGGCATCCGAGCCGAGATGTTCGGCGACGGTGTGGCGAGACATCGCGTCGCCGCGGCATCAGCCGGCATGACTGCCGGCACGCTCACGGTGCACGGCGGGGTCGCCCAATCGCGCGTGCTCGAGGCGATGCGCGATGCGCACGTCCTGGTGTCGAGTTCTCTCGATTTCGACAATCAGCCGATGGTGATCCTCGAGGGGATCGCCTCCGGTCTGCCGGTGATCGTCACGGATCCCGATCTCCTCGAGATGCTGCCCGACGGCGGTGGGCTCGTCACTCGGACACCGGATGCCGAGGGCCTGGCGGCTGCGATCCGAGAGCTGCGCGACGATCCCGCGCGGCTCACTCGGATGAGCGCCGCTGCGATCGCTCACCGAGAGCGAGTCTCTCAGGACACCCACCGAGACGCGCTGCTGGACGTCTACCGGGCGGCCATGGCTCTGAAACGCTGATGCTCAGGCATCGATCGATTCACGCGAGAGCCGGTCGGACGACTCGATGATGAACTCGCGACGAGGAGCGACCTCGTTGCCCATCAGCAGTTCGAAGACTCGGCCGGCCGCTTCGGCATCCTCCATGCGCACGCGGCGCAACAGGCGTCCGCCACGATCCATGGTGGTCGTGGCGAGCTGCTCCGCGTCCATCTCGCCGAGACCCTTGTACCGCTGGATCGGCTCATGCCAACGTTTGCCCGACTTGCGGAGCTTTGCAAGCAGCGCGTGCATCTCCTGCTCGCTGTAGGTGTAGATCGTCTCGTTTGGCTTGGAACCCGGGTTCATCACGATCACACGGTGCAGCGGAGGCACTGCGGCGAACACGCGACCGTGCTCGATGAGAGGACGCATGTACCGGTAGAAGAGCGTGAGCAGCAGCGTGCGGATGTGAGCGCCGTCGACGTCGGCATCGCTCATCAGGATCACCTTGCCGTACCGTGCGGCGTCGATGTCGAAGCTGCGGCCCGAACCCGCGCCGATCACCTGGATGATCGAGGCGCACTCGGCGTTGGAGAGCATGTCGCCCACCGACGCCTTCTGCACGTTGAGGATCTTGCCGCGAATGGGCAGCAGCGCCTGGAACTCGCTGTTGCGGGCGTTCTTCGCGGTGCCGAGAGCGGAGTCGCCCTCGACGATGAACAGCTCGCTGCGCTCGACCTCGTTGGTGCGGCAGTCGACCAGCTTGGTCGGCAGCGTCGACGACTCGAGGGCGTTCTTGCGCCGCTGGGTCTCTTTGTGGGCCCGCGCAGAGACGCGAGCCTTCATCTCGGCGACGACCTTGTCGAGCAGCTGCGTCGCCTGACTCTTGTCGTCGCGCTTGGTCGAGCTGAACCGCGCCGCGAGATCCTTGCGAAGCACCTGAGCGACGATCTGGCGCACGGCCGGCGTGCCGAGGATCTCCTTCGTCTGCCCCTCGAACTGCGGTTCGGGGACGTTCACCGTCAGCACAGCGGTGAGCCCGGCGAGGACGTCGTCCTTCTCGAGCTTGTCGTTGCTGCCGACCTTCAGTCGGCGTGCGTTCTGATCGACCTGCGAACGCAGCACCTTGAGCAGCTCCTGCTCGAAGCCCTGCTGGTGCGTGCCGCCCTTGGGCGTGGCGATGATGTTGACGAAGGACCGCGTGGTCGTGTCGTAGCCGGTGCCCCAGCGCATCGCGATGTCGACGGCGCAGACGCGCTCGACCTCGGTGGCGATCATGTGGCCGTCGGCCTGCAGAACCGGAACGGTCTCCTTGAACGTGCCTTCGCCCTGAATGCGCCAGGTGTCGGTGACAGGCGCGTCGTTCGCGAGGTACTCGACGAACTCCGAGATGCCGCCGTCGTACCGGTACGACGTCTCGATCGGCTGCCCCTCGACCTCCGAGCCGTTGGCCGCGCGCTCATCGCGGATCACGAGCTCCAGCCCCGGAACGAGGAAGGCCGTCTGACGCGCGCGGGTCACCAGGTCGTTGAGCTGGAACGCAGCATCCTTCGTGAAGATCTGGTGATCCGCCCAGTAGCGGATGCGCGTGCCGCTTGTGCCGCGCGGCGCCTTGCCGACGACCCGGAGCTCGCTCTTGTCCTGGAACGGCGTGAACTTCGCGTCCGGTCGCTTCTCGCCGCTGTCGGCGAAGAGTCCGGGCTCGCCACGGTGGAACGACATCGCGTAGGTCTTGCCGCCGCGGTCGACCTCGACGTCGAGGCGCTCGGAGAGGGCATTGACGACGGAAGCTCCGACGCCGTGCAGACCGCCGGAAGCCGCGTAGGATCCGCCGCCGAACTTGCCGCCGGCGTGCAGCTTCGTGAAGACGACCTCGACGCCGGTCAAGCCCGTGCGCGGCTCGACGTCGACGGGGATGCCCCGGCCACGGTCGTGCACCTCGACGCTGCCGTCATCGTGCAGGATGATGTCGATCTTCGAGCCGTTGCCCGCGACGGCCTCGTCGACGGCGTTGTCGATGATCTCCCAGAGGCAGTGCATCAGGCCCGGGGATCCGTTCGAACCGATGTACATACCGGGACGCTTGCGGACGGCCTCGAGCCCTTCGAGCACCTGGAGATGATGGGCGGAATACTCGGCGGTCACAATCTCCGAGTCTATTCGCGATGCCCCTGCTGCAGCCGCAGACACTCCCCGCGAACCCCTACGAGGCGTCCCGCGCGTACGCGCTGAGCGAAACACGCCGCAAACCGGGCATGTGTACACCGTCAGCGTGGTTGTATTGAACACGCCCAACCAGCGAACCCGACACTCAAGGAGGCACCATGATGAACGCAACGACCGAACGTGAGACCTCCGCCGTCGAGTTCCGCCTGACCGCCATGGATCGCTGTGATTCATGTGGCGCTCAGGCCTACATCGCCGCCGAGGTCAACGGCTCCGAACTCCTCTTCTGCGCACACCACGGACGCAAGTACGAAGAGAAGCTCCGCAGCATCGCAACGAGCTGGCACGACGAGACCGCTCGCCTGATCGACTGATCAGCTGCGGTCACATCCGCCTCGGAGCCCGTCATCTGACGGGCTCCGCATTCGTTAAGGGGTGCTCACCCTTCGGATGCGAGCGGTGAGTCGGGTGAGGATCTCCTCACCGACGGTGTCGATGCGCTCGGCGAGGGTCGTCGCGCTCGACTCGCCATGATCTCCTGCGCCGAACATCCAGACCGAGTCGCCGATCCGCATTCCCGGCCACCCCTCGACCACCGAGGTCGCCGCGTCGATGCGCAGAAGCTCGCGAGCCCCCGCGAGGGTGCCGACTCGGGCCCCTGCCAGCGTCGACGGGATGCCGTCGAATGCGCCGATGCCCACCACGGCGTCACCGTCGACGATGTCGATGACCGTCGCAGTGAGCTCCGCGACCGGTGCCACCCCGGCAAGATCGGGGCCATCCGCCGAACGGACGCCGTAGCAGAACGCTCCGATCCGCGACACCGAGCCGCGAAGCTCGGGGCGCCACCAGGACGCGGCGGATGCCGTCAGGTGCAGCGCCTCGGGTGTCGCGCCCGACTGCTCCGCCACGCGCACGGCGTCGAGGAAAAGGGTCTGAGCCTCGTCGTCCTCGTCATCGCTCGCCTCGGCCAGATGGCTCCAGATTCCCACGAGCTCCAGGTGCCCTGCGGCCTCACCGGCGCGCACCTCGGCGATGGTGCGTTCCCACTCGGCCGGAAGCAGCCCGTTGCGATGCAGACCGGTGTCGATCTTCAGATGGATCCGCGCCCGCACTCCCCGTCGCGCAGCCAGCGCCGTGATGCGCGACAGGTACTCCGCTGATCCGACTCCCAGGTCGATGCGTGCGCGCAACGCCTCGTCGACCTCGTCATCGGTCGAGGTGGCCCAGGCGAAGATCCGCCCCGTGTCACCCAGCACGCGCCTGGCCTCGACTCCACTGCGGACGTCGTACGCCCCGTACCAGTCGACGCCCATTCCTCTCGCGGCCTCCACAGCCCAGCGCAGACCGTGACCGTAGGCGTCGTCCTTGATCACGATCATCAGCGCCGACGGAGCGATGCGATCGCGCACGGCACGGATGTTCGACCTGAATCTCTCTGTGTCCACGCGCAGTTCCGGACGGCTCATGCCTCCCACCCCCGCTCCGCGTGGGAGCCTGCGACGGCGACGAGCTCGGCGATCGTGAGTCCTGTCACCGCGCCCCATCTCGCGAGGGAGGGAGCGGCAGGTCCGCGCCCTCCGAAATAGGTGGCATCGGCTCCGGTGGCGACGGCGTCAGAGCCCTGCAGATCGATCACGCACACGTCCATCGCGACGCGCCCGATGATCGGCCGTTGCACGCCCTCGATCTCGACGTGCGCGGCGTTGCCGAGAGCACGGACGATTCCCTGCGCGTATCCGCCGGTGACCAGTGCGGCAGTCGTATTGCGCATCGCTCGATGCGTGTAGCCGTAGGAGACCGCGTCTCCGGCGGCCAGCGGCTTGGTGGAGAGCACTCTGCCGACCAGGCGCATCACCGGCCTCGTCCGCAGAGTTCCGTCAGGGTCAGGCAAACCGTAGAGCAGGAACGGGTCGATATCGGCATCGCCGTCCGTCACCGCGTCGATGCCCTCGAGCGCCAGCGCCTCCGCCTCTGTGGCGTAGTCGACCCGCACGGAGGCCGCTCCGGCCGCGACGACGGCGTGAGCGACAGCGAGCACTCCGTGCCCCCAGGCATCCCGGCGAAGGTCGGCCACGCGGCCCCCGGCGGCGACAGCGGCGGTCGATGCGGCCGCCAGCGCCGACCGCGAGATCATCGCGCGCGGACGAGAACTCGAAGTCTTCTCACACACGTTTCCAGCCTAGCTCCGCCTTCTCAGGATGCCCTGCGCACCCACCGTAGACTGGAGGGGACCCCGAACTTGGAGATCCATGTCACGCTTTTCCCTCGCGCCCCGCGTCCGCTACCTGCTGGCGCGCGCCCGCCGCATCGACGTCGCCTCGGTCATCGAGAGGGCCAAAGAGGCGTCATCTCAGCACGGCAAGGCGGTGCCGCTCGTTGTCGTCGACATGCTGTGGTCCGCCGGGCGACACAACGTCGGGTTCCAGGACTACATCGACTACGACTTCGCGATCCTCACCAAGGCGGAGCGCGACACGTTCATGACCCACCCGGTGTCGAACGAGATCTCCCAGAAGTACGACCACCCGGACTACCGCCACCTGTTCCACGACAAGGCGGAGTTCAACGCCGTCTTCGACGCATTCCTCAAGCGCGAATGGATGCTCATCACCGAGGGCAACGCAGACCAGCTGCGTGACTTCACCGAGCGCCAGGGCACGATCGTCGTCAAGGAGACCCACGGGCAGGCGGGCACCGGTGTGCACCGCTATCACGCCGCCGACGTCACCGACTGGGACGCGTTCCATGCCGAGCTCCTGTCGAAGAAGCAGGTTCTCGTCGAAGAGGTCATCCGCCAGCACGCCGATCTCGCGGCCGTCTGCCCCGGAACCGTCAACACCACGCGCATCACCGCGTTCTTCGATGGCGAGAAGACGCACATCCTCGCGATGGCTCAGAAGTTCGGACGCGGCGCGGTGAGCGACCAGATGAGCTTCGGCGGCTTCTACACGATGCTCGACGAGAGCGGTCACTCCGTGGGCTCCGGATACGACTCCCACGGTCACGTGCACGTCACGCACCCGGACTCCGGCTTCCCCATCGCCGACTTCCAGCTGCCCTTGATGGATGAGGTCCGCGAGTTCGTGGATCAGGTCGCTCGTGTCGTGCCGCAGATCCAGTACGTCGGCTGGGATGTCGTGGTCACCCCCGACGGTCCGGTTCTGGTCGAGGGCAACTGGGGTGCCGGCGTGTACGAGAACAAGCCGAGCGTCACCGGCATCCGCACAGGACACAAGCCGCGCTATCAGGCCGCGATCGGATTCTGACCGCACGACAGGCATGCAGAAGGCCCGGATGCTGAGCATCCGGGCCTTCTTGCTGCGACGTGCGACTCGAGGAGTTCAGACCTCGCGGACGATGCCCATGGGCGTCGACTGCGTGGCCTGTCCGAGCGGGTTGTCGCCCAGGATCTGAACGAGTCGACGCTCGCCCGCCTTGTCGAGCGTCGAACCGAGGATGTTGCCGCCGATGTCGTTGATGTCGACGACGGCCACTTCGAGGTTCCCACCGAGCATCTTCTTCAGGCGCACTGCGACCTCGCGCGGGTTCTTCGGGCCGAGCACGACTGCCTGGTTGTACGGCGGGATCGTGTTCTTCGTCGGGCCGTCGATCGCACGCGCCTTGTCGCCGGCGATGCGGTAGAAGTCGCCTCGGCGCCCGAAGGCCTTGGTGATGACCGAGACACCGGCAGCGAACAGGATCCGCAGGGTGCCGCACTCGCGCAGTGCCATCTCCATGGTCTCCGGCATTCCGAGACCGATCCCGTAGGACGTGCGGACGACGTATCGCGAGAGGAAGCGTGCGAGTGGTCGCGGCGAGATCTCGTCGAGCCGGTACGACCGACCCTGCGTGATCGCCACGATCTTCTCGGTCACGAACAGCAGGTCGCCCGGCTGCACCGCATCCTTCGCGTACTCCATGACGACCGACTCGAGGTCGTCATCGGGCATGACGACGCGCGTCCGCAGAGGGATGCGCGCGTAGCTCTTGCCGTCGACGCTCGCCTCGAGCGCCTTGCCCTCGTTCGCCTGCATCACTCGAGGTAGTCCCGCAGCGACTGCGAGCGGCTCGGGTGGCGCAGCTTCGCCATCGTCTTCGACTCGATCTGACGGATGCGCTCACGCGTCACGCCGAACGTGTCACCGATCTGGTCGAGCGTCTTGGGCTGCCCGTCACCGAGCCCGAAGCGCATCCGGATGACACCGGCCTCGCGCTCGGACAGCGAGTCGAGCAGCTGCTCGAGCTGACGCTGCAGCATCGTGAAGCCCACGGCGTCGGCCGGGACCACGGCCTCGGTGTCCTCGATGAGGTCGCCGAACTCGCTGTCGCCGTCTTCACCGAGCGGAGTGTGCAGCGAGATCGGCTCGCGGCCGTACTTCTGCACCTCGACGACCTTCTCGGGCGTCATGTCCAGCTCGCGGCTGAGCTCTTCTGGCGTGGGTTCGCGACCCAGGTCCTGCAGCATCTGGCGCTGCACGCGGGCCAGCTTGTTGATGACCTCGACCATGTGCACCGGGATGCGGATCGTGCGGGCCTGGTCGGCCATGGCACGCGTGATCGCCTGACGGATCCACCAGGTGGCGTACGTCGAGAACTTGAAGCCCTTGGTGTAGTCGAACTTCTCGACCGCGCGGATCAGGCCGAGGTTGCCCTCCTGGATCAGGTCCAGGAACTGCATGCCGCGACCGGTGTAGCGCTTGGCGAGGGAGACGACGAGACGCAGGTTGGCACCCAGCAGGTGGCTCTTCGCGCGCTGGCCGTCGCGGGCGACCCACTGCAGGTCGAGTCCGAGCTGACTGGCCTTCTCGGCAGCAGTCATCGTGGAGAGCTTCTCCTCGGCGAACAGCCCGGCCTCGATGCGCATCGCGAGCTCGACCTCTTCGGCCGCGTTCAGCAGGGCGACCTTTCCGATCTGCTTCAGGTAGTCCTTGACAGGGTCGGCGGTCGCACCGGTGATCTGCGTCGAGTAGACGGGCACGTCTTCGTCGTCATTCGACGAGATGACGATGGCACCTGTCGGCAGAGGCTCAGTGAACTTCGGCTTCGAGTCCTCGTCGTCCTCGTCGGGCTCTGCGGCGGGAGGAGTCTCGTCGTCTTCGACGATGTCTTCGGCCTTCTTCTTCTTCGCGGGCGCGCGCTTGGCGGCGGCCCGCTGCGCTGCCGTCTTGGGGGCCGGCTTCTCAGCCGCCTCCTCGACGGGAGCGTCGACCTCGGGAGCGTCGGCGGTCTTCTTCGTCCGGGTCTTCTTCGTCGTGGCAGGAGTCACGTTTCGCCTTTCACGGGGCCGCTCGCTGGCCCCGGAGCATTTCGGACACTAGTAAGACCCTTGTCAAGTCAGATCTCCGGAAAGATCGATTGACAACGGGTCAGACTCCTAGTATCGCACACGTGTGGGCATGCAGGTGCAATCGGCCGAAGTTCACGCCTTCGACGTCAGCCTCGACCCGGTTTGTCCTCGTCGCCGCTGGGGCGAGAGGCGAGATAGCGCTCGAGCTCTGCAGCCAGTTCGTCAGCGCTCGGCAGGTCGCGCTCGTTGAAACCACCCTCGTCGTACGACCCGTCCTCGGGGTCACGGCCGGCCATATAGGCGTCATACCGGCGCTCGAGCCCCTGCACCATCTGCTGCAGCTCGTCGTTGCCGATCACCTGATCATCGACGCGGGTGCGGTAGTCCTCCCGGCGTTCCTGCACCTCGTCGAGCAGGATCACCAGGCCGGTCGCGGCCATCAGCTTCTCGGCCGCCGCGATCACGGCGTCGGGGTTCTCGGTCTCGGCGAGGTAGTGGGGCACCAGCAGCACGAAGCCGACGACCCTATCGCCGTGCTCGGCGAAGCGGAACTCGAGGAGGTGGCCCGCGGTCGCCGGCACCTGCGTGCGCGGACGCCAGACGGAATGCGCCACGGTGAGCTCGCGCCTGTTGCCGCTCACAGTCGTGCCGATGGGGCGGGTGTGCGGCACGGGCATGGCGATCGAGTGCACCCAGTTGAGCCCTGACACCTCGAATTCGTCGGCGAGTTCGAGCACCGTGCGTGCGAACTCGTTCCACGCGAAATCAGGCTCGTACCCGGCGAGGAGGAGGAACTTCTGGCCGAGAGCATCGGTCGCGAGCGACAGTTCGAGGCGTGCGGGGCGGAACTCGGTCAGATGGTCCTGATCGAACGAGATCACCGGGCGACGCGCGCGGTAGTCGAGGAGCACGTCGTTGTCGAAGACCACGACCGGCTGGGGAGAGGTCGTCTCGCGAAGGTGCTCGATGAGGCCCGAGACGGCGTTGCCTGCGTCGGTGAAACCCGTGAGGAGCAGGACAAGGGGCAGTCCGCGCGGCACGACCGGCGCGTTCGCTACACGTTCATGTATCTCTCCGGAGAAGGGCATGAGTCAATGCTACGAGCAGCGTCGGACGGCCGGGCGGTGACCTTCAAGCTGAGAGCGAACACCCGCTCGGCGACCGGACGCGCGGCCGACCTAGGATGGAGTCATGACGCTTCCCGCGCTCTCGCGCACCTCAGATCAGTTCCCCGGAAGCGCTGCAGACGCCGCAGTGCTGGTCATCCCCGAGATCTCGGACTCGACGGAGTCGCTGAACGGCTATCCCGGACTCACCGAATCGCTGCAGGGCATCGGCTTCACCGGTTCGGCGTCCGCCTTCACCCGTGCCTATGCCCCCGAGGTGACGACTCTGCCGTTCGCCGTCGTGGGTGTCGGGCGCGCGCCGGACGCCCAGGCAGTGCGCAACGCGGTGGGCGCCGCTCTCCGTTCACTGACCGGCTTCGAGACGGTGTCCGTGGCATTGGCGCCGGGCCTCGAGGAGTTCGCGGCAGCCGCCGCAGACGGTGCAGTGCTCGGCGCCTACCGGTTCGAGGGGTACCGCAAGGAATCGGGCAAGAGTCGCGCCTCCTCAGTCCTGCTGCACGCAGAACTCGACGACGCCGCCCTCTCCCGGTCGATCGCCGTAGGCGAGGCAGTGGCCCTGGTCAAGGACCTCGTGTTCGTCCCCGCCGAGTGGCAGAGCCCCACACAGCTCGCGCAGAGCGCGGCAGACAGTGTCTCGGGTCTGGCAGACGTCGCCGTCGAGATCCTCGACGAGGACGCCCTCGCTGAGCAGGGATTCGGCGGCATCCTCGGCGTCGGTCAGGGCTCCGACAGGCCTCCGCGCCTCGTCCGCCTCGACTATGCGCCCGCGAAGGCGACACGCCACATCGCCCTCGTCGGCAAGGGCATCACATTCGACACCGGCGGACTCTCGCTCAAGCCGGCAGCCTCGATGGTCGGGATGAAGTTCGACATGGCGGGCGCAGCGACGAGTGTCGCCGCGCTGCGCGCGATCGCGACCCTCGGCCTGCCCGTGCACGTCACGGCCTGGCTCTGCATCACCGACAACATGCCCTCCGGGCGCGCACTGCGTCCCGGCGACGTCATCCGCATCCTCGACGGCACGACCGTCGAGGTCCCGAACACGGATGCCGAGGGCCGCCTGGTCATGGCTGACGGCCTCGTGGCCGCCAGCCGCGAGAACCCCGACGTCATCATCGACGTCGCTACTCTCACCGGCGCGATCGTCATGGCACTCGGACACCGTCACACGGGTGTGTTCGGTGACGACGCCGCGGTCGCCGAGTTCCTCACCGCCGCCGACGCAGCCGACGAACTGGCCTGGCACATGCCGCTCCCGGCGTACATGGAGGACTCGCTCGACTCCCCCATCGCCGACATGCAGAACGCGAACATGAGCGATCGCATGGGCGGGGCCTCGTATGCCGGTCTCTTCCTGCGCCGCTTCGTCGGCCGCGTCTCGGAAGAGAAGGACGCCCCCCGCATCCCCTGGGTGCACCTCGACATCGCCGGTTCCGGCGAGCACAACGGGGCGCCGTACGGGTTCACCGACAAGGGCCCCACAGGAGCGATGGTCCGATCGATCATCGCGTTCGCCGAAGCATCCCACAAGGAGGCATGACCATGACCACGCACACCTTCGACATCGTCGTCCTGGGCGGAGGCAGCGGCGGATACGCCGCCGCCTTGCGTGCGAGCGAACTCGGCAAGTCCGTCGCGCTCATCGAGAAGGACAAGGTCGGCGGCACGTGCCTGCACCGCGGCTGCATCCCGACGAAAGCGCTGCTGCACGCGGCAGAGGTCGCCGAGCATGTGCGAGATGCCGCGCATGTCGGCATTTCGGCGACTCTGGAGGGAATCGATCCCGCAGGTGTCCGCGCCTACCGCGAGGGAATCGTCGCGAAGAAGTACAAGGGTCTCGAGGGTCTGGTGAAGGCTCGGGGCATCACGACCGTCGCGGGCTTCGGCCGCCTGAACGCCGACCGCTCGGTGAGCGTGGGCGATGACGTGTACGTCGGCGCAGACGTGGTCCTCGCCACCGGCTCCTACAGCCGGACTCTTCCCGGGCTCGAGATCGGCGGCCGGATCCTCACCAGCGAGCAGGCGCTGTCGCTCGATGTCATCCCCGAGCGGGTGCTGGTGCTCGGCGGAGGCGTCATCGGCGTCGAGTTCGCCAGCGTGTGGCGCTCGTTCGGCACCGAGGTCACCATCATCGAGGCACTGCCCCACCTCGTCCCTAACGAGGACATCGCGATGAGCAAGGGACTCGAGCGGGCCTTCCGGCGCCGCGGAATCCAGTATTCGCTCGGCGTCCGCTTCCAGAATGCGACTCAGGACGACAGCTCTGTCACCGTCACACTCGAGGACGGCAAGGAGTTCACCGCCGACTACCTGCTCGTCGCTGTGGGGCGCGGGCCCGTCACGGCCGACCTCGGCTTCGAGGAGGCGGGGGTGACCCTCGACCGCGGCTTCGTCACCGTCGACGAGGATCTCCGGACCGGTGTCCCCGGAGTGTGGGCCGTCGGGGACATCACACCCGGGCTGCAGCTCGCGCACCGCGGGTTCCAGCAGGGCATCGCGGTCGCAGAACGCATCGCCGGGCTCTCCCCCGCACACGTTCCCGACATCCAGATCCCGAAGGTCACCTATTCGAGCCCCGAGGTCGCCTCCGTCGGCGTCACGGAAGAAGCGGCCGTCGCCGAGCACGGCGCGGATGCCGTGGTGGCGTACGAGTACAACCTCGCCGGGAACGGCAAGAGCGAGATCATCGGCACCGGCGGGCTCGTGAAGGTCGTCCGACGCAAAGACGGCCCGGTCATCGGCGTCCACCTGCTCGGCGACCGTGTGGGCGAGCTCATCACCGAGGGCCAGCTGGCCGTCGCGTGGGAAGCCCACCCCGAGGACATCGCCCCCCTGATCCACGCGCATCCCACGCAGAGCGAGGCACTCGGAGAAGCCTTCCTCGCCCTCGCGGGAAAGCCGCTGCACGCCCTCTGAACACCAACCGGTGAACAGTTCACTAAGCTAGACACGCGTCATTTAACTTCCTGAAGGAGACTCAGTCATGAGCACATCCGTCGTCCTCCCCCCTCTCGGCGAGAGCGTCACAGAGGGCACCGTCACCCGCTGGCTCAAGCAGGTGGGAGACACCGTTCAGGCGGATGAGGGCCTGCTCGAGATCTCGACCGACAAGGTCGACACCGAGATCCCCTCTCCTGTCACCGGTGTGATCGAGGAGATCCTCGTCGCCGAGGACGAGACCATCGAGGTCGGCGCGCTGCTCGCGCGCATCGGCGACGGCAGCGCCTCCGCTCCGGCAGATGACGCCCCCGCGGCCGCTGCCCCCGCCGCTGAGGAGGTCCCCGAGCCGGCCGCACCGCAGGCCGAGGCTCCCGCAGAGCCCGAAGCCGCCGCGCCCGCTGCCGCCGAGGCGGCTCCCGCGGCCGCACCCGCCGGCGACGCCACTGACATCGTCCTTCCGGAACTCGGCGAGAGCGTCACCGAGGGCACCGTCACGCGCTGGCTCAAGCAGATCGGCGACACGGTCGAGGTCGACGAGGCTCTGCTCGAGATCTCCACCGACAAGGTCGACACCGAGATCCCGTCGCCCGTCGCCGGTGTGCTGCAGGAGATCGTCGCAGCCGAAGACGAGACCGTCGAGGTGGGCGCTGTGCTCGCTCGTGTCGGCTCCGGAGCGGCCCCCGCGGCCGCACCGGCACAGGCACCCGCGCCCGCCGCAGAAGCTCCGGCTCCTGCCGCGCAGCCGTCTGCTGCCGAGGCGCCCGAGGCCAAGGAATCGGTCTCGGAGGCCCCCGTCGACAAGCCCGCAGAGCGGCCTGCCGCCGAGGCGCCCGTGGCGGCTCCCGCACAGGCGGCTCCGGAGCAGGCGACCGGCGGCGCCGCCGCGGCTCCGGCTCAGGCCGAGCAGAAGCTGTCACTCCCGACCGAGAGCGACAACCTGTACGTGACCCCGCTCGTGCGCCGCTTGGCCTCGCAGCAGGGCGTCGACCTCGCCAGCGTCACCGGCACCGGTGTCGGAGGACGGATCCGGAAGGAGGACGTCCTCAAGGCCGCGGAGAGCGCCTCGTCTGCACCCGCTGCAGCCGCCGCTCCTGCCGCACCGGCTCCGCTCGAGGTGTCGCCGCTGCGTGGCACCACGCAGCCGATGTCGCGTCTGCGCAAGGTGCTCGCAAAGCGCGCCGTCGAGTCGATGCAGCAGACGGCTCAGCTCACCACGGTGGTCGAGGTCGATGTGACCGCTCTCGCGGAGTACCGCGACAGCGTCAAGGGATCGTTCCTCGAGAAGACCGGCGACAAGCTGTCGTTCCTGCCGTTCTTCGCTCTGGCTGCCGCCGAGGCACTGCGCGCCTTCCCGATCGTGAACGCCACGGTCGACGGAGAGAACATCGTCTACCCGGAGTCCGAGAACGTGTCGATCGCCGTCGACACCGAGCGCGGTCTGCTCACGCCGGTCCTGCGCGATGCCGCGTCGAAGAACATCGCGGAGATCGCCCACGAGATCGCCGACCTCGCCGCGCGCACGCGTGACAACAAGCTGAAGCCCGACGAGCTCGCCGGCGGAACGTTCACGCTGACCAACACCGGTTCGCGTGGCGCGCTGTTCGACACCCCCGTCGTGTTCCTGCCGCAGTCCGCGATCCTCGGCACCGGAACGGTCGTCAAGCGTCCCGGTCTCGTCAAGGTCGGTGGAGCGGACGCGATCGCCGTGCGCTCGTACGTGTACCTCGCGCTCTCGTACGACCACCGCATCATCGACGGAGCCGACGCCGCCCGCTTCCTCGGCGCGGTGAAGGCCCGCCTCGAGTCGGCGCAGTTCGCCGCTCAGCTCGGAGCCTGACCACAGCATCACCCTGGCTGGTCCGCGACGTCATACACGTCGCGGACCAGCCATTTCTCTGCGATCCGCACGAGCACGACCATCCGTTCCCCACCTTCCGACGCCGCACCATGGCTGACGCCCTGAGACGGGGACACCCGGATCACTGCGACGTCTCCGTACTCATCCACCGATTGGAGCTGCAGCGCTCCCTCCTTGTCGCCGCCCAACTCATCGACGACACCGACAGAGCCTTGAGCGACAGCACCGTCGCAGACCTTGTCCTCGTTCTCGCCGCAGATGCCGATCGCACTGATCAGCATCCGCGCCGCCTCCACGGGGTCCGTCGGGTCGGATCCGTCGCTCGGCGATCCCTCCCCCGGCGTCGGCGGATCCGGTGCGGGTGACACGGGCGTCGGCGATGAATCGGTGGAGACGCGGTGCACCTCCTTCGCGAGGGGAGTGCTCTTCGGCACGGCGGGGGCGCCTTCCCCGTCAGGCTCCCCCGTCGCCCCGCCGGGCCAGAGCAGCCCGCCGGCGAGCACCACTGCCGCCGCCGCAGCGGCGACGATGGTTCGTCGACCGCGTCTAACGGGAGCACGTCCACCATCTGCGGTGCTCACGTCTGCCGACTCGGTTCGACGGACGGATGGTTCGACGACGCCGCGCCCAGGTCTGCGCCCGAGCGGGAGGGCGAGGGCGTCTCGATACCCGACGAGGCTATGCACGATCCCACCGACGAGGCGAGACGACACTGCCCCGGTTCTGCTGCGGTCCCGCGGCATCGCCGCGCGGGTTCTCAGATGGCGCCGCGCGACGGGCCGTGCCACGACCGCATGCCTCGCCGCATCGGTATGCCTTGCCAGCGCTGGCGCATGCACATCTCGCTTCAGCGGTTTCGGAGCCGCCGTGTCGAACAGCTCGGCCTCCCACCTCTCGAGCTGACGAGCCGCCATCCCCGGTCTCGCGGTCCGGGCGCCGAGCCCTTCCTCGATCACGACGAGCAGACGAGCGAGCGTGCGATCGGCACAATCCTCCCGCAACCGCGCCACGAGGGCAGCCGCCGCGGCTCGAGCAGTCTCGCCGGCACCGATCACGAACGTCGGTCGTCCGTCGTCCGTGAGCCACCACTCGCCGGTCTCATCGTGCCCCTCGGCTCTCGCGAGTTCGCCCAGACCGCGCAGGATGCTCGCCACGAGAGTGGTCATTTCTCCGGAGGCGAGCGAGGCATCGGCTGCGGCACGGCGTCCGACGAACGAGGAGACCCGCTCCGTGCACCACGGCAGAAGAACGTCATGCCCGTCGGATCGACGCACGATGTCGAGCGGACCCGCGACGTGATCGTCTCCGGCGTGCTCCCACCCCGCCCACCCGCTGATCGACTCCGAGTCGACCTGCACGGCCACCGACCCGCCCCGGGTGACCAGCGATCCCGCGTACGGTCCTTCGCCCGCGTCGATCCTCCTGATCGCGCGATGCGCACCCGGCACGAGCACCGCCCCTCGTGACCGCGCCTCTGTATCTGCCATCACCCCATGTCAGTGCATCGCACGGAGTCTGTGTGGGAAGGAGGCGCGATGTGGACGCTTCCGCGGGGATCGACGACCTGTGCAGAGGAGGATGGCGACCTGGAATCCGCCTGACGCGAACGACGCCATGAGCGCCTCCCGGAGTCGGTATTCTTATGCACATGGCAAACCGCACGTCCGCGCCCGAGAAGCGTCCGGGATTCTTCTCCCAGATCAAGTCCCTCTTCAAGTTCACGAGAGAGATCTACCCCTGGCTGCCCTGGGCTCAGATCGCGCTGCTGGTCCTCGGTGTGCTCGTCGGCCTCATCGTCGGTTACCTGATCCCGCCGTTCCAGGTGTGGACCCTCATCCTCTGGGGCATCTCGGGCCTGATGCTCGGTCTGCTCGGCGCGATGTTCCTGATGACGCGCCTGTCCACCTCGGCGATGTACCAGAAGATCGACGGAATGCCCGGTGCCACGGGCCACGTGCTCAGCACCAGCCTCGGTCGCCACTGGCAGGGCTCCGAGACGCCGGTGGGGATCAACCCCAAGACGCAGGACGCCGTCTACCGCACGGTCGGACGCGGCGGGGTCGTCGTCGTCGGAGAGGGCTCACGCGGACGCCTGACCCGCCTCGTGAACGACGAGCGCAGCAAGGCCGCCCGTGTCGCCCACGGCGTGCCTGTCACCGTGCTCTACGTCGGCCACGGCGATGACGACGTCGCCATCGCCGACCTCGCCAAGACGATCAAGAAGCTTCCGAAGGTCATCGACAAGGCCACCATGGGCGCCGTCATACGACGCATCGAGTCGGTGTCGCAGTCGATCTCCTCGCTGCCGATCCCGAAGGGCATCGACCCCACGAAGGTCCGAGCGCAGCGCCCTCGTTGATCTGACGCCTGCATACGACGAAGCGCGGCCGTCCTCCTTCGAGAGGCGGCCGCGCTTCGTCGTTTCACTCGGAGAGCGGCTGACGCGGGAGGCGGCGGACCTTGGCGCGGCGACGCCGGCGCTCCGGCACCATGGATCGCATCTCGTCGAGCTTGCCGAAGCAGAAGAGTCGATCCTCGGCCTCGAGGACGACGTGCTTTCGCGGGTTAGGGATGACGGAGACGCCGCGGTGCAGCGTGAGCACCGTGATGTCGCGCTCCCAGAGTCCGGCCTCGCCGAGCGTCTTGCCGACGAGATCGACCGCGCCGTGCACCATCAGCTCGGCGACGCCGTAGCCGGTCGACACCGTCAGGCGCTGGCGCACATCGATCTCAGGGAACGCCACCTGCCCAGCGATGTAGTCGATGATCGCCCCGGCGACGTCGAGCTTGGTGGCCGTCTCGATGCCCTGGAGCCCCGGCGAGGAGTTGACCTCCATGACCAGCGGGCCCTCATCGCCTTCGAGCATGTCGACTCCGGCGACGCGCAGGCCCATGATCTGGGCCGAGCGAACAGCCGCGCGTTCGTATACGGGGTCGAGCTCGACGGCTTCGACGGAGCCTCCACGATGCACGTTCGAGCGGAACTCGTCTCCGGCTGCGGACCGTCGCATCGCCGCAACCACCCGGTCTCCCACCACGAGCGCGCGGATGTCCCGACCGCGGCTCTCGGAGATGAACTTCTGGATGAGCACGTTCTGCTTGGTCGAGTGCAGCGTCTCGATGATCGCCTCAGCGACCTTCACCTGCGGCGCGAGGATGACGCCGATCCCCTGCGTGCCCTCGAGGAGCTTGATGACGACAGGCGCGCCGCCGACGCGCTCGATGGCGGGCCGCACATCGGCGCGGTTGCGCACGAACGCCGTGGGCGGCATCGCGATGTTGTGGCGCGAGAGGATCTGGTTCGCGCGGAGCTTGTCGCGGGCACTCGAGATCCCGTTCGCCGTGTTCGGCGTGTACACGTCCATCTGCTCGAACTGGCGCACCACTGCTGTGCCGAAGTAGGTGATCGAGTTGCCGATTCGGGGCAGGATCGCGTCGTAGTCGCTGAGCTGACGTCCGCGGTAGTGCAGGTCGGGTTCGTCGGCCGTGAGATCGATCGCGAAGCGCAGAGTGTTCAGCACTTTGACGTTGTGACCTCGCTGGAGCGCGGCGGCGCGCAGCCGTTGGGTGGAGTACGCCTGCGGCGCGCGGGAGAGCACTGCGATCTTCACGGGGGATTTCCTGCCAGGATGGTCGGGTGAGTAAGTCATCCCATTCAAACACCCTTATCGGGTGGCGAGAATGGGTGAGCCTGCCCGATCTCGGTGTGGACTGGCTCAAAGCCAAGATCGACACGGGCGCCCGCACCTCTTCGCTGCACGCATTCCAGATCCAGGAGTTCGAGCGCGACGGCGTGTCGTGGGTTCGGTTCCGGGTGAAGCCCTGGCAGGACAGCCAGGAGGATGCTGTGATCGTCGAATCCCCGGTGCACGATCGCCGCGCGGTGCGCAGCTCTTCCGGCCATGCGCAGGAGCGACTCGTCGTCGAGATGCTCATTCGTCTGCATGACCGAGAGGTGCTCGCCGAGGTGACATTGAGCAACCGAGATGAGATGGGTTTCCGCATGCTCATCGGTCGCGAGGCGCTGCGACAGGGTTATATCGTCGACCCCGCGCGCTCGTTCCTCGGAGGTCGCGCACCGCGCGAGGCACGACGCCGCAACCGCGGCAAGGAGTGAGCCGCGTCAGGCGCGGATGAGAACGAGTCCCGTCACCTTGTCGTGGACACCTCGCTGGTCGGCGTCCCAGATGACCGCCGGGATCACGATGACGATGAGCAGCGTGCGCACGATCGGCCGCCACACTCCCACCCAGCCACCGCCGAGGCGTACGACGCGCATGCCGAGGATGCGGTGTCCGGGGCTGCCACCCGCCGTCGGGATGAACAGGATCTGCAGCAGGGCGAACACGCCCATCGGCGCGAACATCGTCAGGCCCGCCTCTGCGGGCAGTGCGAACTGGTCGTATCCGAGGAAGCCGGTGGCGATGATCGTCGCGGCGATGTAGTCGATGAGGAGAGCCCCGATCCGCCGCCCAGGGCGGGCGATACTGCCCGTCCCCGTCTGCGGCATTCCGAGTCGTTCTCCGGGGTACGTGTTCACAGCATCCGTCACGTCTTCAGCCTACCGGCGCGTAACATGCTGGAAACAAAGCGGATACCGTGGAGTAACGCCCCGCACGTACTGTGCACAATGGCCGTGAAGCCATCGATCCGCAATCCAGGAGTCGTACATGTTCAAAGATTCGTCCGAGGTGCTGACCTTCATCAAGGAGAACGACGTCAAGTTCCTTGACATCCGATTCACTGATCTCCCGGGTGTGCAGCAGCACTTCAACATCCCTGCGGCCACTGTCGACGAGGACTTCTTCGTGGACGGGCAGCTGTTCGACGGCTCCTCGATCCGCGGCTTCGCCAGCATCCACGAGTCCGACATGCAGCTCATCCCTGATGTCACCACGGCTTACATGGACCCCTTCCGCGAGGCGAGCACCCTCGTGATGATCTTCGACATCTACAACCCCCGCACCGGAGAGATCTACTCGAAGGACCCGCGCCAGGTCGCCAAGAAGGCCGAGAAGTACCTCGCATCGACCGGCATCGCCGACACCGCGTTCTTCGCCCCCGAGGCCGAGTTCTACATCTTCGACGACGTGCGCTACTCGGTCACCGCCGGCGAGAGCTTCTACAAGGTCGACTCCGAAGAGGCCGCGTGGAACACCGGTCGCGAGGAAGAAGGCGGAAACCTCGCCAACAAGACCCCGTACAAGGGCGGCTACTTCCCCGTCAGCCCGGTCGACAAGACCGCTGACCTGCGCGATGACATCACCCTGAAGCTGATCGAGGCCGGATTCATCCTCGAGCGCTCGCACCACGAGGTCGGCACCGCGGGCCAGCAGGAGATCAACTACCGCTTCGACACCATGGTGCACTCCGCGGACGACATCCTGAAGTTCAAGTACATCGTAAAGAACACCGCCGAGGAGTGGGGCAAGGTCGCCACCTTCATGCCGAAGCCGCTCTACGGCGACAACGGCTCGGGCATGCACACGCACCAGTCGCTCTGGAACGACGGCAAGCCGCTGTTCTACGACGAGGCCGGCTACGGCCAGCTCAGCGATGTCGCCCGCTGGTACATCGGCGGACTCCTGGCACACGCCCCGGCCGTGCTCGCGTTCACGAACCCGACCCTGAACAGCTACCACCGTCTGGTCAAGGGCTTCGAGGCGCCGGTCAACCTGGTCTACTCCGCGGGAAACCGCTCGGCTGCCATCCGCATCCCGATCACGGGCTCCAACCCGAAGGCCAAGCGCATCGAGTTCCGCGCTCCCGACGCCTCGGGCAACCCGTACCTGGCGTTCGCTGCACAGCTCATGGCAGGTCTCGACGGCATCAAGAACCGCATCGAGCCGCACGAGCCCGTGGACAAGGACCTCTACGAGCTTCCTCCCGAGGAGGCCAAGAACATCCCCCAGGTCCCGAACTCCCTGCTGGACTCGCTCGACGCCCTGAAGGCGGACCACCAGTTCCTCCTCGAGGGCGGCGTGTTCACCGAGGAGCTCATCGAGACCTGGATCTCGTACAAGCACGAGAACGAGATCCTGCCGATGGCTCAGCGTCCGCACCCGTTCGAGTACGAGCTGTACTTCGGCGTCTGATCCGCAGAATTCTCCGAGAACGCCCCCGAGCTGTGGCCCGGGGGCGTTCTCGTCTTCCTGCCCGCCGCAGACCGCGCCGTGTCCGTCTTGCGGGGGATGTGTGTGCTCGTCCGACTACGTATCGTGCTGCGTATGACCGAATCAGACGAGAACTCCGAAGCAACCGAGAACTCGACGAAGAAGCCGGGTGTCGGCATCGCTCTCGGGATGGCGATCGGGCTTCCGATCGGTGCGGGGGCAGGGATGCTGCTGTTCGACAACGTGGGCGTCGGGGTTGCGTTCGGCCTGGCGTTGGGCGTCGCGTTCGGCGCAGCGTTCGAATCGTCGCCGAAGGGCGAGAAGGGCGACAAGCCCGAGACGGCCGAGTAGCGCGCGCTCAGTCGACGAGATCCAGCACCCATTCGTTCATCGTCAGCTCTGCACCGCGGAATGTGTCGGTGAAGGTGCCCACCATCTCGAACCCGCTGCGACGGCAGACGCCGTTCGACCCCGCGTTCTCCACCGAGGGGAATGCCGTCAGGAACCTGCGGTCACCACGGTGCGCTCTCGCGTCATCGATCAGCAGACCGAGAGCCCGGGAAGCCACGCCTCTCCCCTGCGCGTCAGGGATCACGAACCACCCCGTCTCGAACGCCGGCTCGTCACGCCACTCGGAGTTCCAGAACCCTATCGAACCCAGCGAACGACGATCCTCGTCCTCGATGACGAACATTCTGGCCTCTCCCGCCTCCCACAGGCGGAGGTAGCGGGCGTTGCGGTCGAGCAGCTGCTGCTCGCTCTCGACGCCGTTCAGATGGGCCGTCATCTCCGGAGTGTTCGCCACACGCAGCAGCTCGAGATCACCCGCGGACCAGGGTCTGAGTGTCAGGGCATCCATGCGTGAACGATCGCACAGGCATCCGACATCCACCACGTCATACACCACAAAGAGCGTGGCCGTGTCGCGCTTGCTTTCCCCCGCACCGACTGGTCAACTGAGGGGTCCGAACGAACAATAGCGAGGGGCCATCATGCGCCGCAAGAACGACAGGCTGCAGTCGAAGAAGGTCCACACGACCGAGACTCCCCCGGCTCAGCCCAAGACCGCGGCGGCGGCGATCGCCCGGATCAACCCCTTCACCTTCGGCCTGCTCGGCGCCTTGGGAGTGCTCGTCGCTCTGATGTTGGGCGGCATCGTCGATCAGCTCGCGACGGTTCTGGTCTACATCGGCGTGGCGCTCTTCCTGGCGCTCGGGCTCGACCCGATCGTCTCCTTCATCGAGCGCAAGCTGCCCCGCCCCGCGGCGGTCGCGATCGTCGTCTCAGCCGTGGTCCTGGCCTTCGCAGGCATCATCCTCGCCATCGTGCCGATCCTCGTCGAGCAGATCTCGAACCTCATCGAAGACGGACCGCAGATGGTCAAGGACATCATGGCTTCTGCCTGGTTCCAGGATCTCAACGACCAGTTCGGCTCTACGTTCGAGGATGCCGCGAACGGTGTCCTCTCCTTCCTGCAGGATCCAGGCAACCTCGCCGACATCGGCGGCGGCGTCTTCGCGGTGGGCGCCGGCATAGCGGGCGGGTTCACGGGCGTGACCATCGTCCTGATCCTCACCCTGTACTTCATGGCCTCGCTGCGCAGCATCAAGCGTGTGGCCGCGCGGTTCGTCCCCTTCTATCAGCGCGACACGTTCAGCGAACTCCTCGAAGACGTATCGGGCGCCGTGGGCCGCTACGTGATGGGCCAGGCGAGCCTCGCCGTGATCAACGGCATCCTGAGCCTGATCGTGCTGACGATCATCGGAGCGCCGGTTCCCGCTCTGCTCGCCCTCATCGCATTCATCGGATCGATGATCCCGCTCGTGGGAACGCTCAGCGCGTCGATCATCATCTCACTCGTCTGCCTCATCGATGGTCCGGTCACAGCGCTGATCGCCATCGGCTACTACCTCGTCTACATGCAGATCGAGGCATACGTCCTGTCTCCGCGGATCATGAACAAGGCGGTTGCGGTTCCCGGCGCCCTCGTCGTGATCGCGGCCGTCGCCGGCGGCGCGCTCGGCGGGATCCTGGGTGCGCTCGTCGCGATCCCGGTCGCCGCCAGCATCATCATCATCGTGCAGAAAGTCGTGTTCCCGACGCAGGACAGCAAGGTCGTCCCGCCGGGAACGCTCAGCGAACGGTGAGCGCCGCGGGCTGGACCCGCACAGTGAAGTCGGAGACCGCTCCGACCTCTTCGCCGTCGATCTCGAACGTCTGCGGTGATGCGAGCTCGACCCGGATGCGTTCGGCTGAGATGTGGGTCGTCGAGTCGGTGCTCACCGCAGTATCGACATTGCCCATCATGCGGCGGATGCCGTTCTCCCAGACGAAGGCGCGGACGGTGTCGAGCCACTGCAGCGGCCCATCGGCGCTCACGAGCAGCATGTCGAGCAGCCCGTCATCGAGCACGGCGTCCGGCAGGAGACGGATGCCGCCCTGCACCATGCCGCAGTTGCCGATCAGCATCGTGTGACCGCGGAGGGACTGCGGCTCCTGATCGTCGAGCGTGAGGGTGATGTCGGTCATCTCGGTGCCGGCCAGGGCACGCCCCATCGCCTCCACGTAAGCGATCCATCCGGCACGGTTCTTCAGGTCCTCGTCGGTCTCCACCAGCATCTGAGCGTCGATGCCGAAGCCGACCATCACCACGAACGCGTGCTCGGTGCCGTCGTGGTCGACCCAGCCCATGTCGATCCGCTGCGGCTCGCCGTCGCGGACCCGCTCCAGTGCGGCGGGGATGTCGTTCAACGGGATCTCGAGGTTGCGAGCGAGCAGGTTGCCGGTGCCCTGCGGCACGATGCCGAGCGCGGAGTCGGTGCCCGCCAACGATTCCGCGACCGCCCGGACCGTCCCGTCTCCGCCGACGGCGATCACCACGTCGCAGCCTGCGGCCACCGCATCGGCGGCCATACCGCGCCCCGGGTCCTCGATGCTGGTCTCCCACCACTCGACGGGCGTTTCGACTCCGTCGGAGACGAACGTCGCGGCGACGGATTCGCGCAGCGAATCCCCGTCAACCTTGGAGGGGTTCCAGATCACACCGAGCTTCGAGATCGTCATGCGCTCAGCCTGTGCGACCGGCGCAGAAAAGGCAAATGGCGCGCCAGCCCTTGACGCGACGCGAGACCGCCTACCCGTAGAAGAGCTGCTCGAACGCCCGGCGCGCACGCCGGGTCACCCCCAGGTAGTCATCGTCGAGCACGCTCGCTGAACGATCGGGATAACCGAGCAGTCGACCGATCGCATCGAGGTCGCGCGGATCCGTCGGCAGCACGTCGCTCGTCTTGCCCGTGTACAGGGTGATCGCCGAGCGCAGGCGACTGGACAGCAACCACGCGGCGCGGAGCAGATCGGCGGCATCGGCCGGGACGAATCCCGCGTCGACGGCAGCCCCGAGGGCGGTGAGGGTCGACGTGGTCTGCAGTGCAGGCACGTCGTGGGCGTGCTGCAACTGCAGAAGCTGCACCAGCCACTCGACATCGCTGAGCGTGCCTGGGCCGAGTTTCAGATGACGACGCGGATCCACCCCCTGGGGCAGCCGCTCTCCCTCGACCCGAGCCTTGATCCGCTTGATCTCGCGGGTGCCCTGCAGATCGACCTCCGCGGGGTAACGGATGCTGTCGGCGAGGGCAGTGAACTTCGCGATGAGAGTGGCGCTGCCTGCGACCCCTCGTGCTCGGAGCAGAGCCTGGGCCTCCCACGACAGCGACCAGCGTCGGTAGTACTCGGCATACGCCTCGATCGACCGCACCACCGGGCCGTTGCGCCCCTCCGGCCGGAGGTCCGCATCCAGATCGAGCGGCACCCGATGATCGGTCAGATGCTCCCGGAGTCCTGCGACGATCCGCGTTGCGAGCGACTGCGCCCGCTGAGGGTCGACGCCGTTCGCGTCGTACACATAGAGGATGTCGGCATCGGAGCCGAACCCCAGCTCCGCTCCCCCGAATCGGCCCATGCCGATGACCGCGAAATCGAACGCCTCGTCATCGGCGGTGACGATCTCACGCCGGACCGCGCGCAGCGCCGCCTGGATCGTGGCGTCGGTGATCTCGGTGAGCGAGGTCGCGATCTGCTCGATCGAGAGCACATCGAGGACGCCGCCCATCGCCGTGCGCAGCAGTTCGCGACGTCGCAGCGCTCGAACGGCCTGCAGTGCGTCACCCACGTTCCTGTGACGCGTCTGGATGGCCCTGGCCTCCTCGTCGAGCGCCGCGCCGCTGCGCGGACGCAGGAGCTCGCTGCTGTCGAGCCAGGCCACGGACTCGGGGATCCATTCCATGAGCTCGCCGACGTAACGTGACGACGACAGCAGCCTCGTCAGGCTCTCAGCGGCGCCGGACGAATCCCGCAGCATCCGGAGGAACCAGGGGGTGTCGCCGAGACGCTCGCTGATGCGGCGGAACGCGATCAGCGCATAGTCCGGGTCACTCCCGTCGGCGAACCAGCGGACCATCACCGGCATGAGATGCCGCTGGATGGTCGCCTTACGACTCAACCCCGTCGTGAGCGCGCCGATATGTCGCAGAGCGCCCGCCGGGTCGCGGAAGCCGATGGCCATGAGGCGATCGTGCGCCTGGGCGGTCGAGAGGGTGCGCTCCTCTTCGGGCAGGGAGGCCACGGCGCTCAGCAGAGGACGGTAGAACAGCCGGGTGTGGATGTCGCGCACCTCACGCCGGACGCTCTCCCAACGAGCCCAGATCGCCTCGCCGGACTCTCCGAGCCCCGTGCTGCGAGCCAGAACGCGCAAGCCGGCCGGCGTGCGAGGCATCAGGTGGGTGCGGCTGAGCTCTTTGAGCTGCAGCCTATGCTCCATCAGCCGCAGCACGCAGTAGTCGTCCGCGAACGACGCAGCCTCCGCCCGACCGATGTAGCCGCCTTCGACCAGCGCGTCGAGGCTCTCCAACGTGCCGCGGGTGCGCAGGCTCGGGTCGGTGAGGCCATGCACGAGCTGCAGGAGCTGCACGGTGAACTCGATGTCCCTCAGTCCACCGGAGCCCAGTTTGAGCTGGTACGGCGCATCCTCGGGGTCGATGTGCTCCATGACCCGCTCGCGCATGCGCTGGACGCTGTCGACGAAGTTCTCCCGCGCGGCGCTGGAGAACACCTTGGGCTGCACCGCGGCGATGTACTCGGCGCCGAGCTCGGGATCGCCTGCGAGAGGCCGCGCCTTCAGCAGCGCCTGGAACTCCCAGCTCTTGGCCCAACGGTCGTAATAGGCCAGGTGCGAGCCGAGTGATCGCACCAGCGCCCCCTGCTTGCCTTCTGGACGGAGCGCCGCGTCGACCTCCCAGAGCGGCGGTTCGACCTCGATGCCGCTCAGACCGCGCATCGTCTCCCTCGCAAGGCGCGTCGCGATGTCGATCGCTCGCGATTCCGAGACGACATCCTCGTCTGCGGTTCCCCCGACGAAGATCACGTCGACGTCGCTGACGTAGTTCAGCTCGCGTGCGCCCGCCTTGCCCATGCCGATGATGGCGAGCTGCGTGGCAGCGACCTGGTCGCGACTCATCGTGTCGACGAGCCGTCGACGGGCGATGGCCAGCGACGCCTCCAACGCAGCGCCGGCGATATCGGCCAGCGCCGCTGCGACATCGGCGACGATCCGCACCGGGTTGTACGCCGTCAGATCGATCGCGGCGATCAGTGCGAGGTTGCGCCGGTAGGCCACGCGCAGCGTGACCACTGCACTGTCGTCGCCCGAATCGGCGAAGCCGTCGCGCGCGCCGACCGCGTCGAGCATGCGCTCGCGCAGCTCGTCTGCCGACGGCAGCCCCGTCGATCGGTCGGCCAGCACCGACACTTCTGTCGGATGCCTGAGGAAGAAGTCGGCGAAGCCCTGTGACGACCCGAACACCCGCCATGCGCGTCTGCGCGCCCGCTGGTCTGCGAACACAGCTGCGATCGGTGCCGCATCGCGCCGCGCCACGCGCAGCATCCCCTCGACCGCCGCGTCGGGATCAGCAGCATCCGCCTCAGCGAGCAGAAGCGACCGGTCGACACCGATCAGCGTCGCGAGCTCGGTGAGGTTCGCCGCCGCCTCGCTGAGCTCGGCGAACCCCAGCCTGGCCAGCGCGGAGAGCGAGACAGAGTCGTCCGAACGGGCCATGGACGACGCTCAGAGCAGCTCGAGGTTGTTCTTCAGCTCGAGCGGTGTGACCTGGCCACGGTAGGCCTCCCACTCCTTGCGCTTGTTCAGAAGCACGTAGTTGAAGACCGACTCGCCGAGGGTCTCGGCGACCAGCTCGGAGCTCTCCATGTACTCGAGCGCGTGGTCGAGGCTCGCGGGCAACGCGGAGTAGCCGAGCGCACGACGCTCGGCGTCGCTGAGCGACCACACGTTGTCCTCGGCCTCCGGCGGCAGCTCGTACTCCTCCTCGATGCCCTTGAGCCCCGCCGCGAGCATGAGCGCATAGGCGAGATAGGGGTTCGCTGCGGAGTCGAGCGCACGGTATTCGACGCGCGACGATCCGCCCTTGTTGGGCTTGTACATCGGCACCCGGACGAGCGCGGAGCGATTGTTGTGACCCCACGTGACGAAGCTCGGAGCCTCGTCGCCGCCCCAGAGCCGCTTGTACGAATTGACGAACTGGTTGGTCACCGCGGCCATCTCGTTCGCGTGCCGCAGGAGCCCGGCGATGAAGTGGCGTCCGGTCTTGGACAGCTGGTACTTGGCGCCCTCTTCGTAGAACGCGTTGCGCTCCCCTTCGAACAGCGACATGTGCGTGTGCATGCCGCTTCCCGGGTGACCGCTGAGAGGCTTCGGCATGAACGTCGCGTAGACGCCCTGTTCGATCGCGACCTCCTTGATGACCGTGCGGAAAGTCATCACGTTGTCGGCCATGGTGAGCGCATCCGCATAGCGGAGGTCGATCTCGTTCTGTCCGGGCCCGCCCTCGTGATGGCTGAACTCCACCGAGATGCCGAGGTCTTCGAGCATCCGCACCGAACGGCGCCGGAAGTCGTGCGCGGTGCCGCCGGGCACGTTGTCGAAGTAGCCTGCCGAGTCCACCGGCACCGGACCCTCAGGACCGAACGACGACGACTTGAGCAGGTAGAACTCGATCTCGGGATGCGTGTAGAAGGTGAACCCGGCATCGGCGGCCTTCGCGAGGGTGCGCTTGAGCACGTGGCGCGGGTCGGACACAGCCGGACGCCCGTCGGGCGTGGTGATGTCGCAGAACATGCGCGCAGTCGGATCGATCTCGCCACGCCACGGCAGGGTCTGGAACGTGGTGGGGTCGGGCTGCGCGAGCAGGTCGGACTCGTAGCTGCGGGTCAGACCCTCGATGGCAGAGCCGTCGAACCCGATCCCCTCGGCGAACGCGCCCTCCACCTCGGCCGGCGCGATCGCCACGGACTTGAGAGTGCCGATGACATCGGTGAACCACAGGCGGACGAACTTGACGCCGCGCTCTTCGATCGTCCGGAGGACGAAATCTCTCTGCTTGTCCACGGTCACTCAGCGCCCTTGCCGGTGCCGGCGTCCCAGCCGCTCTCGGCCGCTTCCTCCTCGGCCCAGGCGCGCGAGCGCTCTTTGAGCTTCTCGGGAGCCCGAGACGCCTCGGCCTCGGTGTCGAAGGGCCCGACGCGATCGGCCGACGCGGAGATCATCCCGAACTCCACCTGACCGGTCTCCAGGTTGTACCAGTACTTCTCATCGCCGTTCGACATGGCCGATCCCCTTCTTCACGTGGTGTCATCGATCCTATCGGCGCTGACGTCGGTCGCTAAGCTATCGACCATGGCAAAAGCGATCGGCGTCGACATCGGCGGCACGGGTATCAAGGCAGGTCTCGTCGACCTGGAGCACGGCATCATGGCCTCGGACAGGGTGCGCGTGCCCACTCCCAAGGGCGCATCTCCGCAGGATGTCCTCGAGGCGGTGCAGACGGTGCTGAAGACCCTCGACGTGAAGGACTCGACCCTCCCCCTCGGCGTGGCCTTCCCCGCCATCGTCAAGCGCGGCAAGACGCTTTCCGCCGCCAACGTCTCGAAGGAGTGGGTCGACTTCGACGCCGAGCGCTTCTTCCGTGACGGCCTCGGACGCAACATCGTCTTCGTGAACGACGCGGATGCCGCCGGTGTCGCAGAGGCGCGCCACGGTGCGGCCCGCGACGTGCGCGGCTTCACGCTGCTCACCACCCTCGGCACGGGAATCGGGTCGGCGTTCCTCTACGACGGCGTGCTGCTGCCGAACACCGAGCTCGGACACCTGAACTTCGGCGAGTACGAGTCGGTCGAGACCTATGCGGCGACGTCCGCGCGCGAGCGCGAGGGCTTGAGCTGGTCGGAGTGGGCCGAGCGTCTGCAGAAGTTCTACTCGCACATCGAGTTCCTCTTCAGCCCTGACCTGTTCGTGGTCGGCGGCGGGGTGTCGAAGAACGCCGGAGACTTCCTGCCGCTGCTCGACCTCAAGACCCCGATCGTGCCGGCGATCCACCGCAACAACTCGGGCATCATCGGCGCTGCATCCCTCGCCGGCGACTGACACGCATACACACACACGTACCGAGCGCAGAAGGCCTCGCCGATCCGGCGGGGCCTTTCTGCATGTCCAGCCGAACGCCGGATGCACGCCGCAGAAAATACTGCGCGGGGTCGCAGAGCCGTGACAACATAGCCTCTCCGTGTGCTTCTCGGTCGGCGAGACGACCCGGATGGCCGGCCTGGCTGTGAGGGCCGCGCCGTGAAGAAAGGCAGCTTCGAGATGAACGAACCCTCAGAATCGTCCTGGAGGAAGCCGGTTTCGCCGGCGACGTCAGCCGGTCTCGTACCGGTCGAGAGACCTCAGGCGAAGAAGCTGCGGTCGCGCCATGTCACCATGATCACCCTGGGCGGAATCATCGGGGCGAGTCTGTTCGTCGGATCGGGCAACGTCATCCGCGCCGTCGGGCCGGCCGCGGTGCTGTCGTACCTCATCGGCGGGCTGCTCGTGTTCCTCGCCATGCGCATGCTCGGCGAGATGGCGGCGTCCCGTCCGGCCATCGGCTCGTTCATGGAGTACGCACGAGTGGGCCTCGGCAACTGGGCCGCGTATCTCGTCGGATGGCTGTACTGGTACTTCTGGGTCGGCGTGCTCGCCTACGAGGCGGTGCTGGGCGGCGAGACCATGGCGAGCTGGTTCCCCGCGGTCCCGTCGTGGGCCTGGTCGCTGATCCTGATCGGCATCTTCGTCGGCACGAACATCATCTCCGTCCGCGCCTTCGGCGAGGTCGAGTTCTGGCTCGCCAGCGTCAAGGTGCTCGCGATCGTCGTCTTCCTCGGCGCCGGTCTGCTGTTCGCCTTCGGACTGTGGCCGAACTCCGAGGTCTCGATCTCGAACCTGTGGGAGCACGGCGGCTTCGCGCCGAACGGCTTCGGCGTCGCCTTCACAGGGGTGGCGCTGGTGATCTTCTCGTACTTCGGCACGGAGATCGCCGTGATGGCCTCCGCCGAGTCGGAGGACCCTGCCAAGGGCATCCGTCAGGCGACGAGCACGATCATCTGGCGCATCCTGCTGTTCTTCGTCGGCTCCGTGCTCATCATCGTCACCGTCGTTCCCTGGAACGAGCTGCCGGTTCCGACCGATGTGGCCAATGCGCCGTTCACCTACGCTCTCGAGCAGTTCGGCATTCCCGGCGCGAGCATCATCATGCAGCTCGTGATCTTCACCGCGGTCATCTCGGTGCTGAACTCGGGTCTCTACTCGGCATCGCGCATGTTCGCGGCCCTCGCCGAGCAGGGCTTCGCGCCGAAGATCGTGGCGAAGAAGTCGAAGAGCGGCGTGCCGGTGATGGCGTTGCTGGCCTCGACCAGCGGAGGACTCATCGCCACCCTGGTGAACTTCCTGACGCCGGGATCGGGGATCTTCGACTTCATCATGAACTCAGCCGGACTCGTCGCCCTGTTCGTCTACGTCTTCATCGCCCTCACGCAGTGGCGGCTCCGTCAGAAGATGACTCCCGAGGAGGTCGCGAACCTCAAGCTCAAGATGTGGCTGCACCCCTGGCTCAACATCCTGCTGATCGCATGCATCGCGGCGGTGATCGCCGTGATGATGTTCAGCGAGGGCGGACGAACCCAGGTCTGGACGAGCCTCATCGCCACCGGGGTGCTCATTCTGTTCTGGCCGCTCGTGCGACGCAACCTCAAGCGACGGAAGGCGTCGGATGCGGGGAGCAGCGCCCCGGATACTGTCAGCGGCGCTGAGGCTCCAAGATGAACGTTTCCGTCGCGAGCGGCTCCATGGCTCCCGGTCCCAGCGTCAGCACATCGCCCGGGTACAGCATCGACCCCAGACGGCTATAGCTCATCGCCGCGTAGACATCGCTGCACAGCCGCTCCCTGATGGCGGACGGCGCGTCGCCAGCGGCGACCGTGTACGTCGCGATGCTGCCGTCCGCTGTCTTCGTGACCGTGCCGCGCGCGAAATCGGTCATTCCGTTGTCCACCGGCAGTACGCCGTTCCACGTCGCGTAGTAGGTCGGCTCTTCATCGCCCTCGCTGTAGCCGGTCAACGAGATCTTGGACAGCACGTCGCAGCGGCTCACCTCAGCCGTCGCGGTCGGTGTCGGCACGGGCGTACCGCTCGGCGTCGGCTTCACCACGGGCTGAACTGCCGCGGGAGTCTCGGTGACCTCCGGAGCCGGCGCGGTGCAGCCGGTGAGCGCTGCGGCAACCAAGGCGGCGAGGAACGCCACGGTGGCGGCGGCTGTGCGGTTCGACATGAACGAACGCTACCGTGGCATCCTGCCCCGAAGCCAACGGTGATGATGCGAATGGGCCGACCTGTACGCCGGGTTCTGTTCCGGGGTTCTTCGCCCCTTCGACGGCCATCTCTCTCGGCGACACGTTGCCGTGGCACTCTAGCGGTCTACCCGAGGACTCGGCGAGCCGCGTCAACATCCTCTGTCTGACCTTGCTCCGGACGAGGTTTACCTGGCGGGCCATGTCACCATGGCCCCCGGTGGTCTCTTACACCACCCTTTCACCCTTACCCCTTGCGGGGCGGTCTGCTCTCTGTGGCACTTTCTCGCGGATTGCTCCGGGTGGGTGTTACCCACCGTCCTGCCCTGAGGAGCCCGGACGTTCCTCGGTGCGGTTGCCCGCCACGCGACCGTCCAGTCGACCCATTCGCACGTCCAGTCTACGACCAGAGCGTCCTACTTCTCAGCCGACTCCGCGATCCGCAGATCGAGCGGGACCTCGATCGGGAACCCCCCGAAGAGTCGGCGCGTGGCCACCGCCGCCGCTTCGCGTACGGCATCCGCGGCGGCATCCGCCTGCTCCTGAGGAACATGCAGGATCACCTCATCGTGCAGGAAGAAGGCGAGGTGGGCACGCGCGCCGAAGATCCCGGATGCCGGAGCCTCTCGCTCTGCCTCGGGAAACTGCTGCAGGCGGTGCCTGATCTCAGCGAGCCAGATCAACGACCACTCTGCCGCGGTGCCCTGCACCACGAAGTTGCGCGTGAAGCGTCCCCAGTCGCGCGCGCGGCGGCGCGCGAGTGCCACCTCGGCGGGGTCGGCGTCGGCATCGGTGGCGGCGGCCTGCATCGTCTCCCACTCGATCGACGGACGCGGAGACGACCGACCCAGCCACGTCGACACGACTCCCCCGTCCTCGCCGAACCGTGCAGCCTTGTCGACGAGCGCCATAGCCCGCGGATACACCTTGCGCAGTCGAGGAACCAGACGACCGCTGTCACCGGTCGTCGCTCCGTACATCGCCCCGAGGACGGCATACTTCGCCTCTTCGCGCGTCGCCACGGCACCCGATTCCACCACCCCGGCGTAGAGGTCCTTTCCTTGCGCGGCCCGGGCCATCGCACGGTCGCCCGCCATGCCTGCGAGCATCCGCGGCTCCAGCTGAGCGACGTCGGCGACGACCAGCGTCCACCCTTCGTCCGCGCGCACCGCGGCGCGCAGGTTGCGCGGCAGCTGCAGAGCGCCGCCTCCCGCCGACGCCCACCGCCCCGTCACGACCCCGCCCGTGATGTAGATCGGCCGGAATCGCCCGTCATGCACCCACTCGGCGAGCCACGCCCATCCGTTGGCGCTCAGCAGACGCGACAGCTTCTTGTACGCCAGCAGCGGCTCGACCACGGCATGGCTGTGCTGGGCGAGCTCCCACCGGCCCGTCGACTCGACCTGCACGCCGACACGGTGCAGAGCGCGGAGCAGCTTCGGCTGGCTCTCGAGGTTGAGATGGGGGTCTCCGAGGATCGAACGCACCCGCTCGGCCTGCGCCACCATGCGACTGGGGAGGCCTCCCGCGATCGGTCGGGTGCCGAGGATCTCGGTGAGGATGCCATCGTGCACCGACTCGTTCCAGGGCAGGCCGGCCGCGCGCATCTCTTCGGCGATCAGTCCTCCGGCCGATTCGGCCGAGGTGAGCAGCGTCAGGCGACCGTCCTTGCTGTCCCTGAGAACGCGACGTTGCTCGCGGTACTGGTCGAGGGCGTCGCCGACAGGGTCATCCGGCGCGTCATGCGCGACGACGTCGAACAGCGCCGGGGCTTCGTCGACGGGCTCACGTCGCACCCAGGACGACGACGGAGCGAGCGGGCGCGGGATCTTGTCCGTGTCGCGAAGAATCGCGTGGCAGAGCAGCAGATCGTGAGAGCGGGCGAGCATGACCCCCGCGTCGAGCAGGACGGGGTAGATCTCGCGGGCGCTGCGGATCACCCAGCGCGGCGAATTCTCGCGCTCCTGAGCCGCGACCCACGCAGGCATCTCAGACGCGGAGAGGTCGAACCGATGTGCCTCGGCATCATCCGCATCGAGTTCCACCGCCGTGTAGCCGCCCGAGCGAGCCGCCACCAGGACGACGCGACGTTCGGTCTGCTGCCGCGAGTTCACCGCTGGCGTGCTCGCGGCGCAGAGATCACAGCCCGGATTCCTCGGTGCGCACCAGGAGGCAGCCGCACTCGGGGCAGAAGACCACGAGGTCGTCCGGCGCGTTGCGGATGTCGTTGAGGTCGGTGCCCGGGAGCAGCATCCGGCAGCCTTCGCAGGTGCCACGGCTCAGCACCGCGGCGCCGGCGCTGTTCGCGGCGCGGCGTGCGTACTCGGCCAGGAGCGGCGCCGGAAGGGATGCCGTCACCGCCTCGCGATCGCGCGTCAACTGGGCGATGAGGTCGGTCGCGGCCGCGACGTCGGCCTTGGCCTGAGCGGTGAGCGCGGTTCCTTCTGCGGTCGTGGTGCCGAGCAGAGCCTGCTGCGCGGCGACCGCCGCGTCGGCATCTTCGACACGACCCATGACATCGAGCTCGATGTCCTCGAGGTCGCTCTGACGCTTGGCGAGGCTGGCGATCTCGTGCTCGAGCGCCTGGGCCTCCTTCGAGTTCGTGGCCGTGGCGAGCCGATCGGCATCGCGGGCCCGGCGCTGCTCGACGAGCTTCACATCGGACTCGAGCCGCTTGAGCTCGGTGCGCACGTCGTCACGTGTGCCGGTCAGCGCGGTCAGCTCGCGGAGCTGATCCTGACGGATCGCGACGAGCTCGGTGATGCGGGCGGCCTGCGGGGGCTTGGTGCGCGCGCGCTCCGCCTGCGCGATGCGCCGGTCCAGGTCGGCGACGTCGAGCAGGATGCGCTGGTGTTCTGGGCTGGCGTTCACGCTCTCAAATCTAGTCGCTGCGCGGTCACGTCCATCACCCGACCTGTCCGTCGAGGTAGAGCCACCTGCGGTCCTCGCGCACGAAGCGGCTCCGCTCGCGGAGCGAACCCCGCTCGGCGCCCTGCTGCCAGAAGGCCTCGAACTCGACCTCGCCGTCGCGATCGAAAGGGCCGCCTCCGGCGCGATCGATGATCACGAGGCGCCGCCAGACCACGTCGTCGTCGAGGTCGATCTCGGCGGGGCGGGTCGACGGATGCCAGGTCTCCAGGAGGTACGCGGCATTCTTGATCGAGAACGCCGTGAAGCGCGAGCGCATCAGGCGCTCGGCGGTGGGGGCGAGTGCCCCGTCGAGCAGAGGCCCGCAGCATCCGCCGAAGACATCTCCGGAGCCACACGGACAACGCGCCGCATTATCCGGGACGCCGTCATCTGGCGCCATCCTCTGCAGTCCGCTCATCGCTCCAGCGTACGCTGGCGCCATGACGGCTCTCCCTCACTTCACGGCCCACAACGGCTTCGCCCTCCCCGCTCTCGGACTCGGCACCTACGCCCTCAACGGGGATGCAGGCGCGGATGCCGTGGCCTCGGCGATCGGCGCCGGGTACCGGCTGATCGACTCGGCATTCAACTACGAGAACGAGGGGTCGGTCGGCCGCGGGGTGCGCGCATCCGACGTGGACGCGTCTGAACTCATCGTCACGACCAAGCTGCCCGGCCGTCATCACCCGCGCGCGAAGGCGCGGACGAGCATCGAGGAGAGCCGGTCACGGCTGGGCGTCGACGCGATCGACCTGCACCTCATCCACTGGCCGAACCCGCACCAGGACGAGTACGTGCAGGCATGGGAGGCGCTGGTGGAGGCTCAGCAGCGCGGAGTCGTGAGACAGATCGGCGTCTCGAACTTCCTCCCCGAGCACCTCGAACGCATCGAGCGCGAGACCGGCGTCCGCCCCGTCGTCAACCAGATCGAGGTGCACCCGTACTTCCCGCAGGACGAGCAGCTCGCCTATCACCGTGAGAACGGCATCCTCACCGAGGCGTGGAGTCCACTGGGACGCGCGAAGCAGCTGATCGAGGAACAGGTGATCGGTGAGGTCGCCGCGGCGCACGACATCTCCCCCGCCCAGACCGTGCTCGCCTGGCACATCGCACGGGAGACGGTGGCGATTCCGAAGGCATCCTCTCTCGAACACCAGGTCTCGAACCTCGCCGCAGCAGAGATCGTGCTGACCACCGCCGAGGTCGAGGCGATCACCGCGCTCGGACGCGCAGACGGACGGCTGTTCGACGCAGATCCCGCGTCGCACGAGGAGTCCTGAGGCGGCGTCCTGCGCGGGCGTCGGCAGAGGGCGCTCATAGACTGGCGGCATGCCGGTCATCGCAGGGATCCCGATCACACCGGTGACCGCTCGGCTGTATTTCGCTGTGCAGGCTCTGGCGGGAGTGGCCTGGTGGATCGCGGTGGCGCTGTCGGACGACGTGCGTCGTCTCACCCTCGGAGACCTGCCGGCGGGACTCGTGGCGGTGTTGGACATCCCGCTCTTCGTCATCGGTTCGGCAGTCATCGCAGCGGGTTCCCGGTGGGCTCTCTGGGTCGCTGTTCCGTGGACGGCCCTCGTCGCCGCCGGTATGGCCGTCTACGCCACGGCGACGGGCCTCGCCGGATGGGGCGCCCTGATCATGGTGATCGCTGCCGGGGCGAGCGCAGCGGCGGGAATCGTTCTGCTCTGCGGGCGAGCACCCGTGGAATGGCTGGTCACCGGTCCGCTCGCTTTCCGGTCGGCTGCGAGCGTCGGCACGCGAGCGCTGCTCGCCCGCACCGGACTGCAGACGCTGTTCTTCTGGGGCACCTTCCTGGTGGTCATCCCCATCGCGGTGTCGCTCGTCGAGGCCCGGTGGTCGCTGCGCATCGAGGTTCCGTTCGTCGTCCACCTGGCCGGCGGTGTGCTTCTCGTCGCCGCGACCGCCCTCGGAATCTGGTCGGCCGTGTCGATGTCGGTCGAGGGCGAGGGCACCCCGCTCCCGTCGCAGATGGCGCGGCGACTCGTGATCTCCGGCCCCTATCGATACGTGCGCAACCCGATGGCGGTCGCCGGCATCGCGCAGGGCATCAGCGTGGGCCTCATCATGGGCTCCTGGCTCGTCGTCGCGTATTCGCTCTTCGGATCGCTGTTGTGGAACTCGGTCGTGCGACCGCTCGAGGAGGCGGATCTCGAAGCGAGATTCGGGTCGGAATTCGTGGAGTACAGCAGTCGGGTGTCGTGCTGGCTGCCGGTCAGACCCGCTGTGTCCCGAGCACTCTGAGCAGTTCGAGCTTGCTCGCCGCGTCGCTTCCCGGCGCTGCTGTCAGCACGATGAGCGCCTGGGATTCGTCCTCGGTGAACAGCGCCTGGCAGTCGACCTCGATCGGACCGATCTCCGGATGGATGAGGACCTTGTGGTCTTCGAAACGCCGCCGCACCTCGTGCACGTCCCACAGCTCGGCGAACTCCGGGCTGCGGACGATGAGCTCGCGCACGATCTCGCCGGCTCGTGAGCGCTCGCCGAGCGCGCCGTAGGCGGACCGGAGCGACGCCACGAGCACACGACTGTGCCGCAGGTGATCCTGCTCCGGGTAGCGCCCGCGCTCGTCGTGCGGGTGCGCGAACCAGCGGTAGATCCCGCTGCGCTCGATGCCCTCCAGACCACTGACGTCGCCGAGCAGCGCCCGTGCGGCGTCATTCTGGATCAGGACCTCGTCGAGCACCGAGACGACGAAGGCGGGCGTGTCGTCGAGGCGGTCGAGAACACGGAGCATGCCCGGATGCACGTAGTCGGTGAAGGTCGTGCGGTCCGGGGCGCTGTGCCCGCAGATGCGATGAAGGTAGTCGCGCTCGTCGGGAGTCAACCGCAGCGCCCGTGCGAGCGAGGCGAGGATCTGCACGCTGGGCTGCGGACCGCGCTGCTGTTCGAGGCGCGCGTAGTAGTCGGTCGACATGGCTGCGAGCTGCGCGACCTCCTCGCGACGGAGACCGGGAGTGCGGCGGCGCGCTCCCGCGCCGAGCCCGACGTCTGACGGCTTCAGCTGCTCCCTGCGTCGCACGAGGAACTCGGCCAGTGCTTCTCTGTCCACCCGTGAAGTATCTCGCGCTCGGCGTCGTGCATCCAGGGATCGGGGATCCCTGGATGCGTGGTCTCTGGTGCGCCGCTGCGACACTCCGAAGAGTGGATGCATGAACATCACCGGAAACACCATCTTCATCCCCGGCGCCACGAGCGGCATCGGCCTCGCGCTCGCCCGGCGACTCAGCGAACGAGGCAACACCGTGATCGTGGGCGGGCGTCGTGTCGAACTGCTCGACGAGATCGCGGCGGCGAACCCGGGCATCGACACCGTCCAGATCGACACGACGGATGCCGGCAGCATCCACAGTGCGGCGCAGACGGTCCTGGCCACGCATCCTTCGCTCAACGTCGTCATCGCGATGGCCGGCATCATGCGCCCCGAGGACTGGACGTCGCCCGAAGGGTTCCTCGAGACGGCCGAGGCGACGGTCACCACGAACCTGCTCGGCCCGATCCGACTGATCGCCGCGTTCATCGAGCACCTGCGCACCATGCCGGATGCCACGATCATGACCGTGTCGTCCGGGCTGGCCTTCGCCCCGCTGCGCGTCACCCCCTCGTACAACGCCACGAAGGCGGCCATCCACATGCTCAGCGAATCGCTGCGCCTGCAGCTCGCCGACACCAGCGTGAGCGTGCTCGAGCTCGAACCGCCCGCTGTGCGCACGTCCCTGATGCCCGGTCAGGAGACCAGCGACTTCGCGATGCCGCTCGATGAGTTCGTCACCGAGGTCGTCGAACTCATCGAGGCCCAGCCGGACGCGACCGAGATCCAGGTCGAGAACGTGAAGTTCCTGCGCTACGGCGAGGCGCGGGGTGACTACGCGCAGGTGGTCGAGACCCTCAACCGGCGCGATCCCCACGCCCGCTGAGCGTGCGGCCGTCGACCACCGCGATCAGATCGATGCGTCGACGGCCTGCGCAGCGGTCTTGTGGGTGAACTCGAACCCGGAGTCCTCCAGCGCCGCCGGCCTCACATCGGCATCCGAGACGAGCAGCGAGTCGGCGGCGTCACGGCTCAGCGCGAGTCTCAGCGCCCAGGTCGGAGCCGGAATCCAGAACGGTCGCCGCATCTTCTTCGCGAGTGCACGACCGATGTCGTTCGCCGAGGCGCGCGTCGGGCCGGTGAAGTTCACGGGACCCTCGAGACGCTGATCGATCACGTGTCGGATGCCGCGGACCTCGTCTTCGAGAGAGATCCACGGCCAGATCTGGGTGCCGGGCCCGATGGGACCCGCGACGCCGAATCGCGTCAGCTGGATGAGCGGTTTGAGCACACCCTGGCGGTGGATGATCGGGGCCGTGCGCAGCAGCGCCACTCTCGTCTGCTCCCCCGCACGCAGCGCCTCCTGCTCCCAGCGGACGCAGAGCTGCGCGAGGAACGTGTCGCCTGCAAGAGACGCCTCGGTCAGGATCTCGCCGGGTGCCGAGCCGTAGTAGCCGACGGCGGACGCCGAGACGAGCGACGGAGCATCGTCACGCAGGGTGCGCACCGCAGTGGCCAGCGTGCGAGTGGTCGTCAGCCGAGACTCGACCAGCTCACGACGGTAGCGCGGGGTCCACGGCAGGCGGCCGACGCTCGCCCCGCCCAGAGCCACCACGGCGTCAGCACCTGCCAGCACGTCGGGGTCGAGTTCACGCTCCCCCGGTGTCCACTGCACCTCGGAGGCGTCGCGCGGAGGACGACGCACGAGGGTCGTCACCTCCACGCCGTCCGAGCGCAAGGACGACGCGAGGGCCGTGCCGATCAGACCCGATGCGCCACTGATCACGATCCGCTGCGGCATGATGACTCCCTCTGTCCGTCCACCGGACTCGTTCTCCCTCGCGAGTCTGTCACGTCCGACGCCCTCTGGCGATGTCGGCGGCGACCGGTAGGTTGCCCGGCGTGGCCGAACCAGTGCAGTCGTGGTGGGCGAGACGCCAGTTCTCGCGAGGCCGAGACGTGCCATACGAGGTCGGCACCTATCGCTCGCAATGGGCCGCCTACCCCGAGTTGATCCGTCAGTACCATCCCGAGCTCAATCACGGCATCGCGCTCTCGCAGGTGCCGCTGGCGGCAGACGTGCTGCTGTGCTGGGAATGCCGGGTCGGCCATCGTTTCGCCGCGACGCCGTCGGAACAGCGTGAGCGGCCGGGACGGGTGCGTCGCCAATCGGCATGGTGCCCCGAGTGCTCGACGCTCGCCAGGCCCCAGCCCGTGGTGCTGGGAGAGGCCCGCGCGATTCCGCGGCGTCCGAGACCGCAGCTCGCGCTGTGCGACAAGACTCCCGATCTGCCGATCGGCGAGGCATTTTCGAGCGTGTGCGCTCCTGCGCCGGCATCCGCCGCCGAAGCCCGGCTCCGCGCAGCGCTCGCGTCTCGCATCACCTTCACGTCGGGTGTCAACGCGGTCAAGGTGGCGCGACCGTTCTTCCGTCACACCGAGGTCTGGCCCGACATCCTGCTTCCGGAGCTTCGCGTCGCGATCGAGTACGACGCCGTCGGGCGCCACGGACTCGAGCATGTCGGCAAGCGACAGGAGACGGACCTGCGCAAGGATCGTGCCCTGCGCGCCGCCGGCTGGGAGGTCATCCGCATCCGCACAGGGCGGCTCGAGCCGCTGGGCCCCCACGACCTGCAGATGCCGTCGGTCTCTACCCGCGGCGTCGATCGCATCATCGACGAGCTCCGTCAGATCCGCGGCCCGCTCATCGTCGACGCGTACCTGATTCCCGGCTGACGGCGATGTGGCGTGCTCGGGTGACAGGGTTCGAGCTCAGCTCTCGGGTCGGTCGTCGGCCCGCCTGACGACCGCATCCCATTCGGACCTCAGGAAGGTGGCTTCTCCGGCGGCGACGATCTGTGCATTGTCGTTCGGGCCCAGCTCGGGGCGCATGGTCAGGCCGCCGACCTCGAGGCTCGGGATGCGCTGCCTGATGCACTCGACGCTTCCGCGCACCAGCAGCTCCGCCGTCTGCTCGGGCGTGGTCACGGCTCCCATCACGGCGTCGTCGTGAGCGACGAGCACCGCTTGCCATGCGGGCTGTCGGTCGTCGGGATCCAGTGTGTACTGCATCAGCCCCTGCGGCGCGGCCTCGACCACGATGACGATCGCACCTGCGACCGGCTGCTCGTCCCCTGCATACTCGCCCATGATGGATCCCCTGACCCGGGCGTCCCCACGCCCACTGTCCGCTCAGGGTACTGCGAAAAGTTTCTTTCCGAACGCCTTACGGCGATCGGATCTCAACCGATATATCAGTACGGGGAGCAAAGGAGAAGGATCTTGACCAGCACCTACATCGAGACGGGCGGACATGTCCGCGTGTACGACGCGGCCGTCCGCACGCATCACGAGTTCCCTCTCGGTACTTATCGGGTGCATTTCACCTCGAAAGAGGGCTTCAGCCTGATCAAGATCGACGACCTGACAGTGGGCACCGAACGCGTCTACGGCGGCCGCGACAGGAAGGTCGACAAGATCTTCCGCTCCTATGCCCTCACGGATCGCAGTCTCGGTGTGATGCTGTCCGGCGACAAGGGAATCGGCAAGACGCTGTTCCTGCGCATGGTCGCCGAGGAGGCCCGCGAGCAGTGCCTGCCCGTGGTGATCGTCTCAGAGGACAACGACGGCATCGTGGAGTTCCTCGACACCCTCGACGAGTGCCTGATCATCTTCGACGAGTTCGAGAAGGTCTTCCCTGCGGGGCGCCGCGGCGGAGAGGGAGACAACCGGCAGAACCAGTTCCTGTCGCTGTTCGACGGCCTCTCGTCCGTGAAGCGCATCTACTGCCTGACGGTGAACGACATCAGCGATGTCAGCACCTACATCGTCAACCGCCCTGGGCGGTTCCACTACCACATGCGATTCGAGTACCCGGGCCCTGACGAGGTGCGGCAGTATCTGATCGACCAGGCGCCGCACGCCGATCCTGACGAGATCGAGAACGTCGCCCTGTTCTCGCGCCGGGCCCGCCTCAATTACGACCACCTGCGTGCCATCGCGTTCGAGCTCGAGCAGCCGGACGCGCTGTTCGCAGACGTCGTGGAGGACCTCAACATCAAGTCTGTCGAGCCGAGCACGTATCGCATCGAGGCCCGCTTCCCCGACGGCAAGGTCTGGTCGGACGAGGTGGAGATGAACCTCTTCGAGCGGGGCGACGTCGGGCGCACCTTCGAACTGCGCAACGCGACGCGGTCGATCTTCGCGTCGTTCGTGCCCAAGGATCTCATCTTCGAACCGGACGGCAGCATCTTCGTGCCGATCCACAAGCTCGAGCTTCTCGACGACGAGGACGAGGAGCCCGAGGTCTACCCGACGACGGTCAACCTCATCCTGGTAGGTCAGGCGAACTACGGCTTCAGTCTCTGAGCAACCTCGCCGACGCGTCGGACGGCGGGCTCCTGATCAGACGCCGACGGCGTGCGAGAGTATCGCGCGTGTGAACCGCTGGCCGCTGGCTGCAAGGCGCTCGAGATATGCGTCCAGCCCGGACGCGGATGAGCGCGCGGCCGGCGCGGACTCGGTCGTCGGGGCGTCGGCGTAATGGCGGTCCAGCGCATCCCGGAGCATGCGCACCGCCGCGGCTCGCTGCTGTGAGACGGCGGCGTGCGATACTCCCAGCTCGTCCGCGAGCTCGGTCACCGTGCGGTCATCGAAGTAGATCGCCGTGATGATCCACCGCTTGCGTTCCGGCAGCGCAGCGACGGCCCGTCGCAGGAACTCATCGCGCTCGGATGCGATCGCGAGTTCTTCCGGCAGATACCCGGTCCACACGATCTCCGGCGCATCCGGCGCGTCAAGACTGGTGAGCAGACGTTCGGCGTCATCCAGGCCCTCTCGCGCGACTGCGATGTCGACGCCCATGGCCGCGGCGATCTCCGTCACTGTGGGCGTGCGGCCGAGCGCCGCCGACAGGGTCTGCCTGACCTTGATCGTCTGCTTCGCCCGCACTCGTACGTCTCGAGGCGCCCAGTCCATCGACCGCAGCTCGTCTTTCAAGGCCCAGTTGACGCGTGCCCGGGCGAACGCCCCGAACGGCACGCCGAGGCTCGCATCGAACTTCTCGGCCGCACGGACCAGCGCGAACGCACCGGCAGAGGCGAGATCGTCGCGGGAGACATGGGTGATGCGCGAGGCCACATACGCCGTTGCCGCGCCGACGATGTGCAGATGATCGACCACGAGCTGGTCGCGCGGGCGCATAGGCATCGAATTCGCCTCTTTCACTGTAAGTGCAAGCCCTCCCCAGCGACTCACAGTGTGGTCTCTCCCCAGCGACCGGAACTGCTTTCACCTACATGCTAGAGGTGAGACGGGCACGAAAGATCCCCGGAGGCCAAAACCTCCGGGGATTCTCGTTTACGTTCAGATAACGATGACTAATCGTTCACCTTGACTCGACGGTTCACCTCTCGAGTCGCAGAGAACTTCAGCACCGTGTAGTCGTTGACCTCGGCGTCTCCATCGTCCTTCGCGAACTGCACACGATGCCCCTTGTGTGTCTGCGGATAGAACTTGCCGAAATTGGTGAGCGTCACCGTGTTGCCCCGGCCGACGAGGTCGAGAAGCTCGTCGATCATCGCCGTGTACGCGGTCTGTGCCGTCTGAACCGAGATGCCGCCGCGTCGTGCGAACCTCTGCACGAACTCCCGCTTGCTGACCCGATTCGTCTCGAGCGTCCTTGAAGTGCTCATGTTGTCTTCCGTCCCATGGAATGTCGCTCGTCGCCGAGCGCCGTGCGCTGTACCCCTACCAACCGCATCCGTGACGTGCCCCAGGCCCCGATCTCCTGCGACGACGCCGGGATCCCGCCAGTACCCCAGCCTGTGCTCTTCAGAGGATAGTTCCTCTTCCTTGGTATATGCGGTGAATCTCAGAATCCTCTGCATGCCGAGCCCGCGCCGCCGGAAGAGCCGTCGATCAGGACGCCCGCTCACCCGCCCAGAAGCGCGCGGATCGGGTACCGCTGATCCTCGAGGATCGCCTGCACCGCACGGCCGGAGGCGGCATGGATGAGGATCGGAGCTCGGAGATTGATGTAGACACCGTCTGCAGAAGGGTTGGCCACGACGAACACACGGATCTCGGAGTCATCGGCGGCGCCGACCTGCGCTCGCACCTCGGCGGGGATGGTCGGCTCGTAGCCGTAGTCCCCGGAGAGCGGATCGAGGAGGAACAACCGCACATCGGCGTCCGTGGCTCGCAGCGCGTGCAACCCGTCCGCGCCGTCGATCTGCTCGAGAGTGAACCCCGTGTGCGGGCTCAGGCCCGGCATGGGCGATGCGAACTCGACGTCCAGCGTCGCGGGCCTCTGGTCGGTCGACGCATTCATCGCAGGAACTCCATCAGATTGGTCTGCAGCGATCGCGCCGTCACCTGCAGGGCGGACTGGAAGACGAGCTCGGCAGACTGCAGTCGAACGAGCACCTCGAGGCTGTCGACGTTCTCGACCTCGGTGCGACGGGCCTCGAGGTCGATCGACGCCGAGAGGTTCTGGGCCGAGGCGCGCTCGATCTGCACCTGACGCGCACCCGTCGTTCCTCGCGCGGCGTTGACATCCTTCAGTCGTGCATCGATGTCGCCGAGACGCGCGCCCACCTCCACGCCACTGCGCAGGTCCGCCGCGATGTCGTTCAGCAGGGCGAACGCGCTGTCAGCACCCTCGCCGAACGCCTGTGAGCCGTCGAAGTCGACGCGCACCGTCTCGTTGTCGCTGATGCGGCGATGCACTCCGTCACCCGTGCCGCCGTTGAACGCGAACGTGGTGGCGTCGAAGGCGCCTCCCGCATCGCTCGTGCCGGCGAAGACGCTGCGACCGAGCACCCTCGTGTTCGCCTTGGCGAGCAGCTCCGCGCTGATCGACTCGAGCTCCTGCGCGATCGACTCGCGCGCTGTCGCGCTGAGCGCCCCAGAGTTGGCTCCCTGCGCGGTGAGATCCCGCGCACGATTGAGCAGGTCTGCGCTGGCCCCGAGCGCAGTGTCGACGGTCGTCACCCACGCCATCCCGTCGCTGAGGTTGCGGGCGAACTGGGCGACGCGCGACTGGTCGCCGTGCACGCCGAGCGCTGTGGCCGCTGCGGCAGGGTCTTCGCTCGGCGAGCGGAAGGCACGCTGCGAGGCAGCCTGATTCTGCAGGCGCTCGCGGTCCGCGAGGTTGGTCTGCAACGTCCGCAGCGACTGCTGCGTCATGGTGTTGCTCGTGATACGGCCGATCATGTTCTCTCTCCCCAGAGTCAGCGGCCGACGAGGCCGGTGCGGTTGATCAACAGATCCAGGGCCTCGTCGACAGCGGTCAGCACGCGGGCCGCTGCCTGATAGGCGGTCTGGTAGGTCAGGAGGTTGATCGTCTCCTCGTCGCCGTCGACCGAAGAGTTCGACTGCTGCGCGGTGACCGCCGCGACAGCTCCCATATCGGCGATGTCGGCGCGCTGCAGGTCGCCTGCGACGGTGACCGCGAACCCGGTGACGAAGGTCGACCAGGTCTTGGTGGGCCCAGTCGCCGATGCACTGAGCGCGCTGATGCGGTCGGCGATCGTGGTGTCCTTCGCTCCGGCTCCCGGCACTGCCAGAGCCAGCTCGTCGAGACCGGTGGGAACCACGCTGAGCCCGAGAGCAGCAGGGCCCGCGCCGTTGAGCGTGAAGAAGTCGCCCCCGGCTGCACCGGACGATGTGACGCCCGTGCGGTGCACGTCGTTCACGGCGGTCGCGAGCGCTGTCGCCGTCTCGTTGTAGGCCGCAGCGACTCCCGCCAGCGTGCCGCCGTCGGATGCGGGGGCGAGCGCACTGATGGTGCCGCCGACGATGCCGCCCGTGATCGGCACTGCCAGGCCCGGCCGATCGGCCCACGCGACGGTGATGCGACCGGCATCGGCGATGTCACGCGGCCCGCTCGCCACGAGCGCTCGACTGCTGTCGCCCGACACGAGCGCGTTGCCGTCGACGCGAAGGGTGAGGGTTCCGTCTGCCTCCACATTGCCCTTGGCTCCGACTGCGGTCGAGAGCTGCTGGGCGAGGACGTTGCGCTGGTCGATCAGCTCGTTGGCGTTGCGCCCGGACTGCAGTGCATCCCTGATCTGACCGTTGAGCGAGGCCACCTGGCCTGCGACGGCATTGACGTCAGCGAGCTGACTGTCGACCTGTCCACGCAGGTCGCTCCACTGCCCGGCGATCGTCTGGTATCCCGCGGCGATCTGTCCGATGAGCACGTTGGCATTCGTGAGCACGACCTGGGCCGCAGCCGGATCCGGCGTGTTGGCGAGGTCGGACCAGCCCGCCCAGAAGCGGTCGAGATTCGCCGCGAGACCGTCCTTCGTCGGTTCGGCCATCACGCCCTCTGCGCTGCTGGCGGCCGTCGCGCGGGCGCTCCAGAATCCCGACGTCGACAGGGCATCACGGACGCGAGCGTCGAGGATGTCGTCGCCCAGCCGCGCGATCCCGGTCACGCCGACACCGCCGCCGATGCCGAGTCCCGACGGCCAGAGTCCCGTCTGCCCCGGCGCTGAGAACGAGGTCTGCTCCACCCGCTGGCGCGTGTAGCCGGGGGTGGCCTGATTGGCGATGTTCTGACCGGTCACGGTCATCCCCGCTCGTGCCGCGGAGAGCGCGGATTCTGCGAGGCGGAGCCCTGCGAATGACGACATCTTTACCTCACACCCTTGTGTCGAGAAGTCGGGCGTCCGCGCCGCGGACGACATCGCCGTGCGTGTCGTACTCGCCGGTCGGAACGCCGAGACCTGCGATGGTCTCCTGCGTGACCCGGATGGCCGTGCGCAGGCGCTGCTCGTTGACCTTCTTCATGTCGCCGATCTCGTCGGCCAGGGTCGTCATCGCGTCGAGGTGCCCCGTCAGGATCTCGCGCCACGCGTCGGTCGGTGCGGCCTCGATCAGATCGCGGAGCGTCGTCGCCTCCGGCACGCCCCACTCGTCAGCCACAGCGATGACCAGCGTGTCACGCGAGAGGGCGACTGTCGGCATAGCCGCGATGACCCGCTCGATCTCGTTCGCCGCATGGTGGATCCAACGGTTGCGTCCGGTCGCGAGCAGCATCTGCTGCTCGTCGAGCTTGAAGAGCAGCACCTCGAGAAGGTCGCGCTCTCGCATCAGTTGCATGCTCAGGTCGTGAGCGGCCACGGTTCGTCACCTCGTCATGTCACGGTTTCCATGACGGGATCGCCCGTCACATCCACGACTATCGCGACAAGGAGCGGGCCAGTAACTCGGCGCGCGTCGAGATGACGCTCCTGCGACCGGATCAGGGTGCCGGGGTCGTTCTTCCCAGGATGCCGAGGAGAACCGATTCGGCGGACTCATCGGAGGATGTCTGGACGGCTTCCTGGTTCGCGTCGCTCACCGCGAGGACGATCTCGGCGCGGTTGATGCGCTTGTCGCGAGGCGCATCGATGCCGACGCGGACGCCGCTGGGCGTCACCGCGAGAATGGTGACGGTGATGTCGTCGCCGATCACGATGCTCTCGTTGGCGCGTCTCGTGAGTACCAGCATGCGTCGTCTGCCTTCCATGGCGTGAGCGCTGTTGCGCCCTCTGCCCACAAACGTATCGCACTCAGCTCGTAAATGAGCAGATCCAGGCCCTACACGGCCGCGCTCGGAAGAGCCGACTGCGTCATGCGCACCACTCCGACGACGTCGGTCGCGAGGCCGCCTGCCGCCGCCTCGTCGTACGACAGCACGGGGAGGCCGCTGACCTGCGACGAGACCATCCGACGCACGGCCTGACGCAGAGACGGAGCGCACACGAGCACGGGTTCCGGACCCATCTGCTCGAGCTCGGCGACGGTGCGACGCACGTTCTCGAGCACCTGCATGGTCGACTCCGGCGTCAGCACGATCTGCGGATGACCGTCGACGACCCGCATCCCCTCGAGCATCTGCTGTTCGAGCATCGGCTCGAACATGACGACCCGGATGCGTCCGTCTTCGGCGAAGCGCGAGGCGATCGCCGGCCCGAGCGCCGCCCTGGCCGCGTCGATCAGCCCCGCGGTCTCGGTCGAGGTCTTGCCTCGCAGTGCGAGCGCCTCGTAGATGCGGGCGAGGTCGTTGATCGGCACCCGCTCGGCGAGAAGCCCCGCCAGGACGCGCTGGATCGCGGCGAGCGACAGCACGGCCGGAGTGAGCTCCTCGACCGTCGCGGGGCTGGACTGCTTCAGGTGCTCGGTCAGCTGGCGTACGTCTTCGAGCGAGAGCAGCCGATGGGCCTGGCTCTGCACGATGTCGGAGAGGTGGGTGATGATCACGCTCGCCCGATCGATCACCGTCGCACCCGCCATGTCAGCGGCGTGCGACATCTCGGCGGGCACCCATTTGCCCTCGAGGCCGAACACGGGGTCGACCACGGCCGTGCCGGGAAGCTGCTCGAGACCCGTGCCGATCGCGAGCACGTGTCCGCGCGGCACGGATCCGCGCCCGGCCTCGACCCCGGCGATCAGGATCGAGTAGGTCTGCGCCGGCAGGTCGATGTTGTCACGGGTGCGCACCGGCGGCATCAGGATGCCGATGTCCAGAGCGAGCTTGCGACGAAGGGATTTCACCCGGGTGAGCAGATCCCCCGCTCCCCCGGATGCCAGATCGACGATGTCAGGTGACAGCGAGATCTCCAGCGCGTGCACGCGCATCCTGTCCATGAGCTCTTCCGGTCCCTCGGCCCCGGCCTCGACGGCCTCCTGCTGCAGCGCATCGGCCTCGAGTGCGGCATCGCGGTCTTCGTTGGCCTTGACGCGGGATGCCGCGAATAGCAGCACCGCTCCGATCGCCAGGAAGATCACGAGGGGCATCCCGGGGATGAAGCCCATGGCGATGGCTGCGAGGCCCGTGATCACGAGGGCGTTGCGCGACTGCATGAGCTGACGACCGGCCGCCTGTCCCATCTCGGACTCGGCGTTCTCGCGAGTCACGATCATGCCGGTCGACACGGCCATCAGCAGCGCGGGGATCTGGGTGACCAGTCCGTCGCCGATGGTGAGGATGCTGTAGGTCTCGAGGGCGTCGCCGACCTCCATGCCGTGCTGCACCATGCCGATGATGATGCCACCGACGAAGTTGATGACGACGATCACGATGCCCGCGATCGCGTCACCCTTGACGAACTTCGACGCGCCGTCCATCGCGCCGTAGAAGTCGGCCTCCGCCGCGACCTCGGCTCGACGCCTGCGCGCCTCGGTGTCGGTGATCAGCCCGGCGTTCAGATCCGCGTCGATCGCCATCTGCTTGCCGGGCATGGCATCGAGGGTGAATCGTGCTCCGACCTCGGCGACGCGCTCTGCACCCTTGGTGACGACGACGAACTGGATGACGGTGAGGATGAGGAAGATCACCGCACCGATCACGAGCGACCCGCTGATCGTGATCTCCCCGAACGCCTGGATCACCTCGCCTGCGTGCGCCTCGCTGAGCACGAGACGCGTCGACGCGACGTTCAGACCGAGCCGGAAGAGCGTCGCGACGAGCAGCAGGCTGGGAAAGACCGAGAAGTCGAGCGGCTTCTTGATGAACATCGCGGTGAGGAGGATCAGGAGCGCGAACGAGATGTTCAGGACGATGAGGACGTCGAGGAGCCCGGTCGGGATGGGCACGATGAGCAGGAGGATGATGCCCACCACTCCTACGGGCACCGTCGCCTTGGACAACAGCTGACCGATCATGCGTCTCGCCTTCGTTCTCTCTCGTCGTTCGAAATCTGTTCGTGACCCGGCTCAGAGGCCGCGGTCCCTGGTGCTCGCGAAGGGCATCGTGTGCGTCCCCCTGGCCGACCCTCGGCGCTTGAGATGCTCGATGAAGGCGAGCACCTGGGCGACGGCGGTGTAGAGCTCTTCCGGGATCTCCCGCCCGATCTCGCAGGCCGAGTGCAGCGCACGCGCGAGCGGGACGTCCTTGATCATCGGCACGCCGGCTTCCTCCGCCCTCTCGCGGATCTTCTGCGCCACGATCCCCGCCCCCTTCGCCACGACCCGAGGGGCCGACTTGCCCGGCTCGTACCTCAGCGCGACCGCGACATGGGTGGGGTTCACCAGAACGACATCGCTGTCGCCGACCGCCGCGATCATCCGATTGCGGCTCATGGCGAGCTGCCGCGAACGGCGCTGCGAGCGCACGAGCGGATCGCCCTCGCTCTTCTTGTGCTCGTCCTTGGCCTCGTTCTTCGTCATATGGGTGTGCTTGCGGTTGCGTCGCATCACGACCGCCACGTCGATCGCCGCTAGCAGGATGCCCACCGCGACGGCGACCTGCAGGAGCGCGATCGCTCCCCCGGCCGCCTGCTCGAGCAGCCAGGTGATGTTGTGGCTGCCGCTGGCCATGAGCACAGGCACGAGACCTGAGACGACGATCCAGAGCGCGAGCCCGATCGCCAGCGTCTTCAGCAGCGCCTTGGCACCCTCCCAGAGCGCCTGCTGCCCGAAGACCCGCTTCATGCCGGACACGATGTTGAACTGCTCGGTGCGCATCGTCACCCCTCGCAGATGGATGCCGCCCTGAGCGACTGCGGTGGCCGTCGTCGCGAGCAGCACCACCACCAGCATCGGGAGCAGGATGCCGCCGAGCGATGCGATCGCCGAGCCGAGCACGTCGAGGGCCGCGCCGTCGGTGGGGTTCATCGCGACGGGTGTCACGGCGAGGAAGAGCTCGGTGACGACCTGCGTGCCGGAGGCGATCGTCGGCACCATCATCACGACGGCGGCCGCTATGCAGACCCAGGCGGTGAAGTCCTGGCTGCGGCCGATCTGCCCCTTCTTCCGCGCTTCCTTCAGGCGACGCTCGGTCGCCTTCTCGGTGCGTTCGCCGCTGTCGGACTCACTCATCGCGTCACCCCCAGCAGCAGCCTCGCGGCCTCCTCGGCGATGACTGCGACGACACTGGGCAGCGCCGCGTAGACGAATCCGACCAGCAGCAGCGTGAGGCCGATCTTGATCGGGAAGCCCATGGCGAACGCGTTCAGTGCCGGCGCGACGCGACTGACCAGTCCGAGACCGACGTCTGCGAGGAAGAGCACGATGAGCAGCGGGCCCGCGATCTGCACGGCGCTGAGCATCATCTGCCCCGCAGCCCCCACGAGTGCCTCCGCCGGCTTGGCGAGATCGATCATGCCGGTGACGGGCACGGCGTCGAACGAGCGGAACAGGCCGCCGAGCACGAGCTGGTATCCGTCCGAGGCGAACAGCAGCATGATCGCGGTCATCTGGAACAGGCGCGTGAACTGCGCACCGTTGATCGCCATCCCTGGGTCGAACGCCTGCGCCAGCTGGAACCCGCCGAACGTGTCGACGAGATGGCCCGCCCCCTGGATCGCGCTGAAGAGCACCATCACCAGAAAGCCGAGGAGCGCGCCCGTCAGCGCCTGACCGGCCAGGGCGAGCATGAAGGCTCCGGTGTCGAGACGTTCGTAGCCTGCTGTCACCACCGGCGAAACGGCGAGAGCGAGACCCACGCCGAGCATCGCGCGGATCCGCATCGGGATCGTGCCGTGGCTGAACGGCGGAGCCAGCACCAGGAAGGCCGTGATCCGCACGCAGGCGAGGGAGGTCGCCTCGAGCCACGTGAAGTCGATGGGGATGTTCATCAGCCGCCGTTCAGCAGCGACGGGATCCGCGCGAACATCTCGTTCGTGAAGGCGATCATCTCGGCGATCATCCAATGCCCCGTCACGAGCAGGGCGATGCCGACGGCGACGAGCTTCGGCACGAACGAGATCGTCATCTCCTGCACCTGAGTGATGGACTGCAGCAGCGAGATGGCGAATCCCACCACGAGCGCGGTGATGAGCAGCGGCGCGCAGAGCTTCGCGCCCACGATGAGCGCCGCCTGCCCGATGTCGATGACGGCCTCCGGGTTCATCAGCCACCCCCGTTGTACGACTGGACGAGCGCCGTGATGACCATGCCCCAGCCGTCGATGAGCAGGAACAGGAGGATCTTGAACGGCAGCGAGATCATGACGGGAGGCAGCATCATCATGCCCATCGACATCAGAGCGCTGGCGACGACGAGATCGATCACGAGGAAGGGGACGAAGATGATGAACCCGATCAGGAAGGCAGCGCGCAGCTCGCTGATCATGAACGCCGGCACGAGCGTCTGCAGCGGGATGCTGGCAGCGTCCGTGGGGTTCTCCATCTGCGCCGCACGGTGCATCAGCGCGATGTCCTCTTCGCGGGTGTAGGTGAGCATCCACTCGCGCAGCGGCTCCTGGGCGAGCTCGAACGCCCTGCCGAAGTCGATCTGACCATCGGTGAACGGTGCGACCGCGACGGCATTGATGTCGGTGAGCACCGGCCACATGATGAACAGCGTCAGAAAGAGGCTGAGCCCCGCGAGCACCTGGTTCGGCGGGATCGACGGCAGCGAGAGCGCATTGCGGGTGAGGGCGAGCACCACGAAGATCTTGGTGAAGCTGGACATCATCAGCAGCAGGGCCGGAGCGACGCTGAGAACGGTGATTCCGAGCAGCGTCATGATGCTGTCGGACGGGGTCCCGTTGATGCCGTTGATCGTCACGCCGTCGCCATCACCGGTCTCCGTCGGGAGCAGCGACGCGGCGGCGTGCGCACCTGTGGTCTGCAGGAGCACCAGAACCGCCGCGATGCCGAAAGCGGCGCCGAGGAGCAGCCAGGCACGCCGCGGCAGTCGCGGTGCGCGCGCAGACGGCGACGCGGCGACTGCGGCGGATACGGGCACGGCGGCACTCCGAAGATGGGTGACGTGGCCGATCCGTAGCCAGAGGGTCGAGCGATCCGTGCTCGCAGTCGACTATCGCGACACCACGAGGTGCACGTAACCGCGTCGACCGATGAGCTGACTGCCGTCAGGCGACGGAGCGAAGTGCGCGGTCGACGATGTCGTCGGGCATCTCGGAGACAGCGGGGCGCTCGTCCTCCGCGAGGACCTCCTCGGCGAGCGGAGGCGCCTCCTGGGTGTCGACGACGTTGATCCCGTGCTCGGTCACGCCGAGCACGTAGCGGATGCCGCCGAACTCGGCGACCACGAGCTGTGCCTTGCCCCCGATGCCCGACCGCGCCACCACGGTGATCTTCTCCGGGCGTGGGCGCGGGACTGCCGCCGGACGCGACGGCACGAGCTCGGTCAGCTTGGCGAGCTTCTTCGGCATCAGCCCGGCCAGCGGACTCACTCCCTTCGCCTGCGACTTCTGCAGGCGACGGCTCAGGAAGAGGAGCAGACCGAGCACCGCTCCCAGTGCCACGATCGCACGGAGCGCGACGAGGATGTCGTCCATCGTCAGACCGTCTCGGCGCCGTCGAGGATGCGCTCGACGCGGATCGCGAAGTCGCCCTCCGCGACCACGACGGTGCCGTGCCCGATCAGGCGGCCGTTCAGCTTGATGTCCGCGGGAGACCCGGCCGCGCGGTCGAGCTCGACCACACGCCCCGGTTCGAGCGAGAGCACGTCGCGCACCGGCATCCGTGTGCGCCCGATCTCGACCACGAGCTCCATCTCGACGCCCGCGATGCGATTCAGTCGCTGAGGACCGGCCGCGGCTGCGGACCTCGCCCCGTCGATGCGCACGGATGCGCGAGCCACGACGCTGCCGTCGGCGTCGACCATGTCGAACACCTGCGTGCCCGAGTCTGTGAAGACATCAGTGGCCGCGATCACGGCTCCGTCGCCGAGCGAACCGCTGCCGAGCACGGCGGTGGCCGCCTCGAAGATCGGATGCAGTCGATCGGTCAGCGGTGCGGTCTTCGAACCGTCCTCCAGTTGCGACGGATCGACGACCTGGATCGCGATGCGAGCGCCGGGGCTGCCCGTGAAGGTGACGACGACCGCGTCGCCCGACGCTCCCGGGTCGGTCGAGGGCGCCGGGATGACGGGGTATCCGAACGGCAGCTTGCCGGCGATCGCCGCGGCGATGGCGGTCTCGTGGAAGGTGCTCATCAGTGGGTCTCCTCATGGGTGGTCGTGATCTTGCATGTGAGGCGCGAGCCCCTGCTGCCGGGTGTCGCGAGGGCGATCCGCGTCTGTCCGGCCATCAGCTCGTAAGGTCGAGTCTCCGGGTGCGGCAGGCGCAACAGGTCTCCCGGCGCGAGGTCGAGGATCTCACCGGTGCCGATCGTGATGGGGGCGAGACGCAGCGTCAGCTCCAACGGGGTGCTGCGCACCTGTTCGAGGGTCTGCTCGGTCGTGTGAGCCGATGCAGCATCGGATCCCGAGGCCGCAAGGCGGTCGACGACGGCCGACGCGGGCAGCATGACGGTCGCCGTCGACTCCGAGTCGCCCAGCCGCATCGTGTAGCGGGCGACGATCACCGCGGCGGTGGCGGAGATGACCTGCATGTACTGGGGGTTGTAGTGCACGGCACTGAACCTCGGTGCGCCCGGGAGCAGAGCATCGAGGCTGGCGTGGAGGTGCTCGAACGTGCCCTCCATCAGGTTGCGGACGAGAGCCAGTTCGATCGGAGTGAACGTACGGGCTGCGGGAAGCGATGTGCTCCTTCCCCCCATCATCTGCACGACCCACAGCAGGGCGCTGTCGAGTCCGAACTGCACGACGCACGGCTCGTCACGGTCGGCGAAGGAGCCGGCGACCATCGCCGTCGTGCCGGGGAGCGTGTCGGAGTACTCCTCGTACGAGACCAGGTCGACGCTCTCGAGCGCCAGATGCGCCCGCACGCGGATCTTGTCGGTCAGCTGCGACGACCACAGTCGGGCGAACGACTCGAACGCCGCCTCGAGATGCCGGGTGCTCTCGCGCCCGAGCTGGGCCGGGCGTCCGAAATCGTACGCCGGGTAGCGCACGGCCGGGTCATCGAGCACGGCGGATGCGGTCATGACGGTCTCCTCCACGGTGGTGTTCACGTGAGTGCTCACTTGTTCGCAGCAGCCGCGAGAGCGGGTATCAGCGCTCTCACCTGCTCTTCTTCGTTCGACTCGACGACGATGTCGACGCGTCTGTTGCTGGCCAGCGCCTGTGGGCTGTCGCCCGGCACGATGGGGCGGGTGTCGGAGAACGCGGTGGCCTTCACGCGTGGACCTCCCAAGCCTTCGTGCTCGACGAGGAATCGAGCCACCTGGGTCGCGCGCCCTCCCGAGAGCTCCCAGTTGGTCGGGAAGGGAGCGGCCGAGACCCGGTGATCGGCGTGCCCCTCGACGCTCACCTGATTGTCGACCGTGGCCAGGACGTCTCCGATGGTGTCGAGCACCGCATCGGCCTTCGCCGAGAGGTCGGTGCTGTTGTCGGCGAAGAAGGTCTCGGCGCCGACCAGCCCGACCTGGAGCCCCCGATCGTCGATCACGAACTGCACGGTGTCCTGCAGTCCCTGAGCCGCCAGGGACGTGCTCATGCGGTCACGCAGGCCCACGAGCGACTCGAACTCGGTCTCCGCGCGGGCGGCGAGGTCGACCACGCCGTCGTCGTCCTGCAGCTCGGGCGGCACGATCACGCCCTCTGCGGTGTCGGCGCCACCCTCGGTGCTCTCCTGCCCGAAACCCGTCGCCAGGCTGTTCGCGAGCATCTCGAACTTCGTCTTGTCGACGTTCGACACGGCGAACAGCACGATGAACAGGCACATGAGAACGGTGACCATATCGGCATACGAGACGGCCCAGCGCTCGTCCGGCTCGTCATGCGAGTCGTCCTCATGCTGGCGACCGCGAGCTCGGCGGGCTGTGCTCACTGGACGCCCTCGACCGACTCAGGCTCCCGCTTCTGCTTGCCGGCCTTGGGCTTCACGGTCGACAGCGCCTCGAGTCGCTCCTGCAGGAGGTGGGGCGCGCTGCCAGCCTGGATGGCGAGCATCCCCTCGGAGACGAGGGTCATCCTCTCGAGTTCGACGGCCCCGATCCGACCCAGACGGCCGGCGATCGGGTTCCAGATGAAGTTGGCAGAGAGGAGGCCCCAGAGGGTGGCGACGAAGGCTGCGGCGATCATCGGACCGAGGTGATCGGGTTCGTCGAGCTTCTCGAGCACGTGCGTCAGGGAGACGACGGTGCCGACGATGCCGATCGTGGGCGCATATCCGCCCAGAGAGCCGAAGAACTTCGAGGCGACGCGGTTGCGCGACGATGTCGCCGCGATCTCGTCATCCATGAGGGTCCGCAGATCCTCGGCATCCGTGCCGTCCGCGAGCGCCTGAAGCGCCTGCCTGGTGAACTCGTCAGGCGCGGAGTCGAGTTCCTGTTCGAGGGCGAGGAGCCCTTCACCCCGAGCCTTCTCGGCATACCCGACGAGGAACGGGATCACCGCCTCCGGTGTCATCTTGGGGCCACGGACCATGCGCCCGAGGCTCTTCACCGCGAGGATCGTGTCGCGGAGCGTGTGGCTCGCGATGCCGACGCCGATCGTCGAGCCGAGCACCAGGATCATCGGCGCGGGGATGAGCAGAGCCTCGAAGCTCGCCCCCTCCATGGTGATCATCGCGACGAGCGCGCCGAACGCCAGGACCACTCCGATGATGAATGCGGGATCCATGATCACGCGCCCGTCTGCGAGGTCAGAGCCTGGGCTGCGCCGAGGACGCGCGCACGGTAGGCGACGATCAGGTCGATCAGGGCGTCGAGGTCCTCCTCGACCACGTACACATGCCCGTCGACCATGTGCAGAGTCGTGTCCGGCGACGCATGGATTCGTTCGATCAGGTCGGGGTTCACCGCGAACCGGGTGCGGTCGAGGCGGGTGACGATGATCATCGAGGGGGTCTCCGGGCTTCGGATGAGAGGGGGAAGTCTGCCCCGACTATCGCGACGCGGCTCTCCCCCGGTAACCAGTCGGCGCACCGGCGGGTCTCGACATCACGACCCGCGAGGGGCGACGAGTCCGGTGGCTGGACCGCCCAGTGCGCGGAGGGCATAGAGGATCGTCGCGAGGTCGACCGCTTCCTGGATGAGAGCACCCGCGACCGCCGGGATGATCCCCGTCATCGCGACGAGCATGAGCCCCACGCTCAGCCCGATGCCGATCCAGATCGCGGTGAGCGCAACACGCAGTGTGTGCCGTCCGATGGCGACCGCATCGACGACCTTCGTCAATGAATCGACCAGGATCACGACGTCGGCAGCGTCGCCCGCGGCCGTCGCCCCACGCGCGCCCATCGCGACACCGATGTCGGCGGCCGCCAGTACAGGCGCGTCGTTGACACCGTCGCCCACCATCATCATCGGTCTCGGACGGAGGTCGGCGGCGAGCCCGACCTTCTCCGGCGGGAGGAGTTCTGCGTGGACATCGTCGATCCCGACCTCGCGAGCGACGGATTCCGCGGTCGATCGAGCATCTCCCGTGAGCATCATGATGCGCTCGATGCCGTGCGAGCGGAGCCACGACACGACCGAGGTCGCTTCAGGTCGCGGCGCATCCGCGAGGATGAGGACGCCTCCGAACCGCCCGTCGATCGCCACGTAGGCCGCAGCCTCACCTGTCCCGAGAGTTGCGCGCACGGTGTCGGCGGCGAGCGATGCGACGAAAGCGGGCTTGCCGACGACGACGGTGCGGCCGTCGATAACGGCCACCACCCCGTTGGTCGCGACTTCACTCGCGTCATCGGATCGACGGAGTACGAGGCGACGCTCTGCGGCGGCGCGACGGATTCCTTCGGCGAGCACGTGCGATGAGTACTGCTCGGCGGATGCCGCGAGCAGCAGCAGTTCGTCAGCATCGATCCCCGTGGCGGGTCGCACATCGACGAGGTCGGGGCGTCCCTGGGTGAGGGTGCCCGTCTTGTCGAAGGCCGCGGACCGCACCCGAGCCAGCTGCTCGATCACCGCACCGCCCTTCATGATCACTCCGGTCTTGGCCGCTCGGGAGAGTCCGCCGAGAAATGCCACGGGAGCCGCGATGAGGAGAGGACACGGAGTCGCGAGCACGAGCACCTCGGCGAACCGTGTCGAGTCACCGGAGATCGTCCATGCGGCGCCGGCCAGCACGAGAGCGACGGCGGTGAACGGAATCGCGAATCGATCGGCGAGACGCACGACCGGGGCGTGCGACTCCTCAGCCTCGTGCACGAGCGCGACGATCTGCTGATATTGGCTGTCTGCGCTCGATCGCAGTGCGCGGATGCGGACGGCCCGTGCTCCGTTGATCGCTCCGGACAGCACCTCGCCCCCGGCCTCGCGAGCGACGGGCATGCTCTCGCCGGTGAGCGACGATTCGTCGAACTCACCTGACGCCGAAAGCAGCACGCCGTCGATCGGCACGATCTCGGCCGGACGCACCAGCAGCGCGTCGCCGATCACGACATCGTCGACTGCGACATCCCGAACCTCTTCCGAGTCCGGTGCCAGCGGATGCACGAGGACATGTGCGATCCGCGGAGACCTGTCCAGCAGTGCCGAGAGGTCCCGTTTCGCACGTCGGCCCGCGAACTGCTCCAGGGCTTCGCCGCCCGCGAGCATCAGGACGATGATGAGTGCCGCGATGTACTCTCCGACGGCGAGAGTGGCGACCATCGCGACGACTGCGAGGATGTCGAGCCCGACGTGCCCGCGAAGCACATCCCGCACCATTCCGACGAGCGTCCAGACGACGAACGCTCCGACATAGGCAGTGGCGATCCATCGTCCGACGACGGGTATGCCGACCATGTGCAGAGCGAGCACCCCCGCGAGAACCACGACCGTGATGATGATCACGGGGTACCGGCGGACGAAGCGCATGCCCTCAGCCTCTCTCCCGGCTGCCCCTGGCGCCAGGGGCAGTGTTCGACAGAGCCCCCGGCCGCTTCTCGGCAGCGGGCACCCCGGGTCGCCGGGTCGCTCCGCAGGCAGACCCGGCGCCGTGAGACGGCGCCGGGTCCGTTCGCATCAGCGCTTCAGCTGGGTGAGCTCCTGGAGGACCTCGTCGCTGGTCGTGATGATGCGCGCGTTGGCCTGGAAGCCGCGCTGCGCGACGATCAGGTTGGTGAACTCCTGCGAGAGGTCGACGTTGCTCATCTCCAGAGCGCCCGAGACGAGGCTGCCGAAGCCTGCCTGGCCCGGCTCGCCCATGCGCACCGCACCGGAGTTGACGGATGCGCGGTATGCCGTTCCGCCGGCTTTCTCGAGTCCCTCGGGGTTGGCGAACGTGGCCATGGCGATCTTGCCGAGAGTCTGCGTCGCACCGTTGCTGAACGTGCCGACGATGGATCCGTCGCCGGTGATGCTGTACGACTTCAGGGTGCCGGCTGCCGCACCGTCCTGCTCGGACACGGCGACCGTCGACAGTTCCGCATAGCCGGTGACCGCTCCCAGGTCGACGCTCACAGCCCCTGCGGTGAGCGTGAGGCCTGCCCCGGCCTGCTTGCCGTCGGTGAACGCCAGCGACCCGGTCGCACCGCTGGTCGGCTCGGTGACGTCCCATCCGGTCGCCGTCTTCGTGAAGGTGAGACTGAGAGTCGAGGGCGTGCCCTGCGCGTCGTAGACAGTGACGTCGCGCACCAGCTCGTCGCCGGTCGCAGCCGTCGACGGGAGGTTGCCGGTGACGGTGGCTTCCGTCGTCGCCTTCGCGGGAGACACGGCGTCGAGCGGGAGCACGATGTTGCCCGTCGCCTGGCCGGTGTTGACGACGCCGTCCTGTGCGGACCAGCCCTGCACGATCGAGCCGTCGGCGGTGACCATCTTGCCGGTGGGGTCGAACGAGAATCCACCTGCTCGGGTGTACAGGGTCTCTCCGCCGGATCGGACCGCGAAGAACCCGTCGCCCGAGATCATCAGGTCGCCTCCTCGGCCGGTCGCCTGGGCCGAGCCCTGTGCGAAGTTGGTGCGCACGCCGGCGACCTGCACTCCGAGACCGACCTGGGCGGGGTTGCGACCGCCGACCTCGTCGTCGGGGATTCCCGGGTTGCCGATCAGCTGCGACAGGGAGTCCTGGAACAGCACGGACGAGCCCTTGAACCCGGCCGTGTTGACGTTCGCGATGTTGTTGCCCGTGACATCGAGCATGGTCTGGTGCGAGCGGAGGCCGGAGATTCCGGAGTAGAGCGAGCGGAGCATGGGGTTCTCTCTTCCTGGGTGAGACGGAGGTCAGACTGCGGCGGGGGTGGGCGCAGCGGGGGTGGTCGGTGCGGGGGTGGTCGGTGCGGTGGTGACGCCCGTGATGACGTCGAGCGCGACGGTCTTGTCGCCGATCGTCACCTGCGGGATCGGTCCGTCGAACGAGACCTTGGTCACGAGGCCCGAGACGGTCTTGCCGTCGGCATCCTTGTAGCTCGCCTCCTGGCCGATGAGGGCGCTCGCGGCCTGACGCATGTTCAGGGCGAAGGCCTCGGCGCCGCTGTCGGCGAGAGCCGTCAGCTGCTCCATCATGGCGAGCTGGGTGGTCTGCGAGATCATCTCGTTGGTGTCCATCGGACTCGAGGGATCCTGGTGCGTCAGCTGGGTGACCAGGAGCTTGAGGAACACTTCTCCGTCGAGCACCTGCTTCCGGGCTGCGGGGTCGGTGGTGCTTCCCGTATGGATCGAACTCGGGGCGCTCACTGCGTCGACAGTCATTCGGTCGTCCTCTCAGGCGAAGATGTCGAGCCCCGCGCCGGAGGTGGCAGAGGGCGTTGTCTGGATGGTGCGGGGAAGATCCCGCGCCTGCTCGATCCCGCGGGGGTGGTCGGGGCGCCCGCGGTTCGCCTCGCGATCGCCTGCCCCCTGCCCTGTCGGCGCATCGCCCGCGGCCTGCTGGCCGCGGTCGCCGGAGGCATCAGCGGAAGAGCCGTGGGTGACGCTCAGCGAGGCGTGCGGCATCACTGCGGCGAGGTCACGGCGCAGCTCGACGAGCATGGTGCGCAGCGCGTCGCGCCCGGCGTCGGTCGCACCGCTGAGTTCGACCTGCACGTCTCCGGATGCGGAGATGTGCGCGCGCACCGTGACGGGGCCGAGGCTGTCGGGGTTCACCGTCATCGTGAGCTGGTGCGTCCCCATCGGACGCTGGGCGATGCTCACGACCACCGGCGCGACCTGGGCGGCCACCGCACGATTCGCGGTTGTGGCCGCATCGGGCGACGACACGGGTGTCGCCGTCGGCAGGGGGGCAGCGACCGGCACGGTCGGGGCCGTCGCGGGAGCGGGCTGCGACCCCTGCGCCTGATCCCCCGCATCGCTCGTCACCTGCTGATTCGGAGCGGCCACGGTCGCGGCCAGAGGGGCACCGACCATGGACGGGATCGCGGGCGTCGATTGCCTCGGGAGTGACTCCGGCCGGGGCACGACGGCGACCGGCTCGGACAGCGACGGATCGGCGCCGCCACCGGCAGGCTCCAGCGGAGTCGCCGGAGCGTCGACGTCGACTTCTCGGACGTCGCCCAGCGTCCCGCCCTGCATCGATCGGGGGTCGCCGCGTCCACCGGCGACGACTGCCGCGCTCACCGAAGCGGGTGCCGAGATCGACGCCGAAGCCGACGTCGTCGGCGACGCCGCGGCAACCGGAACCACGTGCATTCCATCCGTCGTGGCGGCGCCGCTCACGGGATCGACAGGTGTCGCCTCCGTCCCGGTCGTCCCGGGTACGGTCTCCACCACCGCGTCCGGAGCCGTCTCACCCGGAACGGTGCTCTGGGACGTCGTCACCTGGGACGTCGTCACCTGCGGCGTCGTCACCTGCGGGGTCGTCACCTGCGGGGCTGCCACGGAGGGCACTGCGGTCTCCGGAGCCGACCACGCGACCAGGTGGGTCATGGCCGCGATCGCCGCCTGCGGGTCGATCGTGCGATCTGCTGCCGATGATGCCTCCGCCGTCGGCCCGCTCGGCCGATCTGCGGCGAGCATCGCCGTGCCCGAGTCCACCGCGCCGTCGAGCGCCTGACCTGCCGCGGTGAGCGCGTCGCCGAACAGCGAACCGGAGTCACCCGACGCTCGTCCCCCGGTGTCCGCCTCACCCGGGCCGGCGCCGGAGATCATCGCGAGCAGTGCCACCCCGGTCATCCGAGCATCTCGATGATCTTCTGCATCGACGGAGTCGATCCGCCTGTCCCCGAGGCGCTCGCCGAGAACAAGGTCTGCAGTGCTGCGATGACGTCTGCGTTCTCTCCGCCGGATGCCGCAGTGCTGGCGGCCGCTGACCCCTCGGCCGGGGCAGGGGCGGTGGTCTCGGTGGCCGAGGCCGCCTTGGCCGCCTCCAGCACTCCGGCGAACGTCGTCGAGCTGGCCGCCGATGTCCCGGTGGTCGCCTCGGTCGCAGCTGCGGCGGCCGCACGCCCCGCTGGATCCAGCGACACGATCTGGGTCTCGATCGCGTCGACGCGGGCGATCACCGCTGCGAGCCCGGTCATGCCGCGCTCCCCTCACGTCGCGAGGTGCGCACGACGGCGATCTCATCGAGCGCGGTCTGCTCGGCGGCGAGCTCGGCCTTGGCGGTCTCGACCCGGTGGGTGCTCTCGAGTCGCTCGAGCCCCTTCAGATCGCGTCGCGCTTCGACATGCGCAGACCTGGCCTCCGACTCCGCGCTGCGTCTCATGTCGACGAGCGCCTGGAGGTCGCTGAGAGTGCTGCGCCCCGCGGCGCGGGCCGCGGCCATGGCCATCAGCGCCCGAGGATCATCGATCTGAGCGCTGATGTCGGCGAGGCTCGTGATCGCAGTCTGCGCCGCGGTCTCGGCCTGCGCCCGTTCTGCGCTCGCACGCGAGAGATGCTCGGCGGCGACACGTTCCTGGGCGCCGCGCACACGCAGCAGACCAGCCAGTGGGAAGGTCATGGGGTGAGTCCTCCGAAGTCGGTGGTGAGGGTGGCGAGCTGCTGCCAGGAGTCGTCTGTCGCGGCGAGGTCGTCGATGCTCTGGGTGAGGAATCGGGAGATCGCACCCTCGTGAGCGATCGCGGCGTCGACCATCGGGTTGGCCCCCTGCCGATAGGCGCCGATCTCGATCAGGTCGTTAGCACTGCGCCGAGCGGCCAGGACGCTGCGCAGCGTCACGGCGTTCTGCCGCTGCTCCGGCGTGGTGATCTTCGACACGACGCGCGACACCGACCCGAGCACGTCGACGGCAGGAAAGTGACCGCGGATCGCGAGGGCCCGATCGAGCACCACATGCCCATCGAGGATTCCTCTGGCGGCATCGGCGATCGGCTCGTTGTGGTCGTCGCCGTCGACGAGCACCGTGTAGAGACCGGTGATCGACCCCACGGGCCCTGTTCCCGCCCGCTCGAGCAGCCGGGCCAGCACCGAGAACGTCGAGGGCGGATAGCCCCGGGTCGCGGGCGGTTCGCCGGCGCTCAACCCGATCTCGCGCTGCGCCATGGCGACGCGCGTCAACGAGTCCATCATCAGCACCACGTCGAGTCCGTCATCGCGGAAGCCCTCGGCGATCCGCGTGGCGACGAACGCCGAGCGCAGCCGTGCCATCGCCGGCTGGTCCGAGGTCGCGACGATCACCACCGAACGCGACAGACCCTCAGGCCCGAGGTCGTCTTCGAGGAACTCCCGCACCTCGCGACCGCGCTCGCCGACGAGGGCGATGACGTTCACATCGGCGGTGGATCCACGGGCGATCATCGACATCAGTGACGACTTGCCCACACCCGACCCGGCGAACAGACCGAGACGCTGTCCCGAGCCCACGGGTGTCATCGTGTCGAGCACGCGCACACCGAGTCCGAGCTGCCGGTCGATGCGCTGGCGGTCCATCACGCTCGGGGCATCGTGGTCGAGCGACACGTGGGCGACGCTCCTGTCGAGCGGCCCCTTGCCGTCGATCGGCCGACCGAGTCCGTCGAGCACGCGTCCGAGCAGCGCTCGTCCCGTCGGCACCTGCAGCGGCGCTCCCCCATGCCGCACCCGGGCACGGGCGGTGATCCCGTCGAGCCTGCCCAGGGGCATGCAGCGGGCTGAGGCACCGTCGACGGCGACGATCTCGGCATCGACCGGGCGGCCGTCCGCCGTGTCGATGCGGATGCGGTCGCCGACCGCTCCGTCGATGCCGAGCACCTCCACCCCGAGTCCTCGCACCGCCTTCACCGTGCCGGAGCGCTCGGGGCGCGCGGCCGTGAGCGCGCGCTGCCACGACCGCGTCCCGGTGATCACCCGATCACCTCGGCAACCTGGTCGTCGCCGTCGAGTGCTGCGGCCGCGCGCGCGAGCGCTGCGGTGATGCGCGTGTCGACCGCCCCGTTCTCGATCTCCACGATGGCGCCGCCGTTGTCTACGGCGGGAGAGACCGATACCTGGATGCCGCGGAGCGCGTCGATCGTCGACTCCTCCTCCTGCAGGACACGGGCGTCCTGCACGCTGAATGCGACGCGAGTCCACCGGTCCGCCGGCATCTCGGCCAGGGCGCGCCGAAGCGCGTGAGCGGCGGATCGCGCAGGATCCGACAATTCCGCTCCGAGGATCGTCGTGGCCAGCATGACCGCGAGTTCTTCGACTCGGTCGGCAGCGAGCGTGCTCAGCTCGTCGATGCGCTGGTCGAGCGCCGCCTGCGCGGTCTCCAGCGCGCGCAGACCAGAGCCCCGCTCGTGCAGGTACAGCTCCTGGAGTTCCTGCATCCGCTGCTGCTGCGCGGCACGCTGGGCCTCACCCTCGTCCAGTGCGACTCTGCGACCTTCGGCGAAGCCGTCGGCGTAGCCCCGGGTGCGAGCGCGGTCGGCCTCGCCTCGGAGGTCGATGGGAGTCTCGCCGACGCGCGGCACGACCAACGGCGTGAAGGCGGAATCGAGCACAGCGGACACCTCGGAGTCGAAGGGCGAGGCCTGTCCGTGGCCCGTAGGTCGAGCGATCCGTGCTCCCTGCCCACTATCGCGGCACATATCTGCGGCCGTAACCGCCGCCGCCGAATCACCTGCCGTCAGAGGGATCACTCGATGAGCTCGTCCTCGTCTTCGCGCGAGATCGTGATCTCCTCTGCGGCCTCCAGATCACGGATGATGCGCACGATCTCGGCGCGGGCCTCGTCGACCTGACGCATGCGCACGGGACCCAGCACCCGGGTCTCCTCAGCGAGGTTCTCCTGGTTGCGCTCGGTCATGTTGCTCTTGACCTTGTCGGTGATCTGCTCGTCTGCGCCCTTCAGCGCGAGCGCGAGCATGCGGAGGTCGATCCCCCGCAGCACACGCTGGGCGTCGCGGTCCTCGAGACGAGCGATGTCGGCGAACGTGACCATGCGGCTGCGTATATCCTCGGCCAGCGCCAGGTCGCGCCCCTCGAGGCTCGCGAGCAGCGACTTCTCGAGAGCGGTGTCGGACCTGTTGATGATCTCGACGAGAGGCTGCACGCCGCCGATCGCCTCATGATTGTCACGCATCGCGAAGACGCCGGTGCGAGAGCGCAGCGAGTCGGCGACGATCGAGATCGCCTCCTGGGTCGCGGTGCCCATCGTCGCGATCGCCTGAGCGACATCGGTGCGCAGCGGGTCCTGCAGGGCGGCGAGCACCGCCGCCGCACGATCGGCTCGCAGGTTCGCCAGCACCACGGCGACCGTGGTCGGCAGCTCGCCCTCGATGATCGTGGCGAGCTGGGCCGGGTCTGCCGCGTTGAGGAAGTCGAAGGACACCGAGCCCTGCGACATCACCCTGCCGACCATCCCGACGGCCTTCTCGCGCCCGAACGCCGTCTCGAGCAGTCCGGTGGCGAGTTCCTGGCCGCCGCGCGACGGCACAGAGCCGCCGGTGGCGATGCGCCGGAACTCCGCGAGGGCGCGGGCGGTGGAGGCGACGTCCACTCCCCCGAGCTGCGTGAGCTCGGCGGCGAGCATCTCGGAGCGCTCCTCACCGAGGTGACGCAGCACTTCGGCGCTGGCCGCGCGGTCCATGTTCATCAGCACGATCGCGGCCTTGCGAAGGCCGCTCATCTCCGGCACCGCAAGCGCCGCGGGCGCCACGGCGGTCGAGACCTCGACCGTGTCGGCCTGTGCATCCAGCAACTCGGTCAATGCGCTCATACGGTCGCCTCGTCCATCAGGTCGGCCAGTGCGCTGGCGATGGTGTCGGGTTCGCGCTTCGCCAGATCGTCGATCTCACGGCGTCTGCGCTCGACGAGCACCTTGTCGGGCTCCGGTTCGTCATCGAAGTCGATCGATGCCGACGGCAGCAGCGTCGTGGGCGCCGGGGCGACGATCGCCTCGGCTTCCTTGAGGCCCCTGAGCGAACGGAGCTTCTGCTCCTCGCTCTCGGTGACAGTGGCGAAGTACTCGATCGGGCCGTCTTCGGTGTAGAGCACACGGCGCTTCATCTTGCGGCGCACGACGAGGAAGACGATCAGGATGATCACGGCCAGCAGGATCGATCCGCCGATGATCGCCGACCGCAGCAGCTCCTGCTGCATCTGCGCCTCACGCTCGGCCTCCGCCGCCGCGAGCGCCGTCGCAGCCGCCGTCGCTCCCGCCTCGTTGAACTCGACGAACTCGACGGCGATCTCGTCGCCGCGCTCGACGTCGATGCCGGCGGCCGATGCCACGAGCGATTCGATCTGGTTCGCCGTCACGCCTGTGACGGTTCCGCGATTCAGCGCGATGCTGACCGTCTGCCTCGTCACCTCTCCTGCCGGGGTGATGGTCTTCTCCGTCGACTTGTTCACGGCGTTGTTGCGAGACGTCTCCTCGAACTCGTAGGCGCCGGTGCCGTCGGCGTTGTTCGGGACCGCGATGTTGTCGGGGCCGAGCACGCCGGTGCCGCCCGCTTGACCGCCGTTGTAGGTCTCCGTCTTGGTCTCCTCCGACGCGCTCAGCTCCCCCTCGGGCGCGGAGTACGTCTCGTCCATGCGCTCGGACGTGGAGTTCGCGACGTCGGCCGACACCGTCACGGTGGCGTTTCCGGGCCCGACGATCGTCTCGAGCATCTTGCTGACGGATGCGGCGACCTTCGCCTCGTGCTCCGTCGCCTGCTTCGACGAGTTGCCGGTGAGGCCGGTTCCGACAGCCGAGAGCACTCGGCCGTCCTGATCCGTCACCGCGACGTCTTCGGGGGTCATCCCGGGCACGGCGGCGCTCGTGAGGTGCACGATGGCCTCGATCTTCTCGTCGCTGAGGGTCGATCCGTTGCGGGTCTTCACGAACACGGATGCGGTCGGGCTCTGCCGCTCCGAGACGAACACGCTCTCTTCGGGGATCGCGAGCTGCACCGATGCGGTGGAGATGCCCTCCATGGCACCGATCGTGCCGGCCAGCTCGCCCTCGATCGCGCGCTTGTAGGTGACCGACTGCTGGAACTCGCTCGCGGTCACACCCATGTCGTCGAGCAGCGTGTACCCCTCGCTGGTGTCTCCGGGAAGACCAGCCGATGCCGCTGCCAGGCGCTGCGCGTAGACCTGGTCGTCGGGCACGAGGATGGTCGCGCCGCCCTCGGTGAGCTCGTAGCCCACGCCCGCCGACTTCAGCTGCTCGACGACAGCCGACGCATCGCCGGCGCTCAGGCCGGTGAACAGCGGACTCATCTGCGGCTTGGTGAGCCATGCGCCGAGCGCGATGGCCCCCATCACGAGCAGCGCGACGCCGATGATGGCGATCGTGCGCTGTGCGAGAGAGAATCCTGAGACGACCAGCTTCGCGCGGTCGTAGTAGCTCGTGAGCATCTTGGGCATCGTCAGGCCTGCATCCTCATGATCTCGTTGAACGCCGAGACGCTGCGGTCACGCACGGCGACCACCAGATCGAGCGTCACTGAGGCGCGTGTCGAGGCGATCATCGCCTGATGGATGTCCTGCAGGTCACCTGTGACGGCCTTCACCGCCAGCTCGTTCGACGACGACTGCAGCTGCTGGAGGTTCTCCACGGCGCCCGAGAGCGATGTCGCGAAGGTGCTCCCCGATGCCGATGCACCGGATGCCTCCGGACCCGTCTCGAAGCTGAGCGCAGAGAGCGGCGTGACGCCTGCCGCGGAGATGGCCTCGACGCCGGACATCAGTTGCGCCCGATCTGCAGTGCGGCCTCGTACGTCGTCTTCGCACGGTCGACGACGGCGGCGTTCGCCTCATATCCGCGCTGCGCCAGGATCAGCATGCTCATCTGGTCGCCGAGCTCGACGTTCGGGTACTGCACATAGCCGTCCTCGTTCGCGTAGGGGTGCTCGGGGTCGTAGACGAGCTTGGCCTCGGCATCGGATTCGACCACGCCTGCGACATAGACGCCCGGACTCTCCGTGCCCGCCTGCACGGTGACGAACTTCTCTCGGAACGCCTCCTGGCCCGCGGGAGTGGCCGTGTTCACGTTGGCGATGTTGTCGCTGAGCGCGTCGAGCCACTTGCGGTGCGCGGTCAGGCCGGTGCCGGCGATGCCGATCGCGTCGAAGGTCATGCGGAGGCCTGCCCGATCGCCTTGGTGATGGACGCCGCCTGGCCGCCGATCGCCTGGCTCGCGAACTGGAACCGCAGCACGGTGTCGATGTTCGACAGGGTCTCGGTGTCGAGGTTGACGTTGTTGCCGTTCACCCTGGTCGGTTCGAGCGATCGCTCGACCGTGGCGCCGACGGTTCCCGAACCGCCTTCGACGGCGGAGCGCAGCTCGTCCTCGAACTGGACGCGCTTGGCCTGGTAGCCGGGCGTGTTGACGTTGGCGATGTTCTCGGCGATCGAGCGTTGGCGCAGGGCCAGCCCATCGAGGGCGCTGATCAGCGCAGAGGAGGTGACGGATTCGAGCACGGGGGCACTCCGGACGTTGGTGGAGAGGCCGATCCCTGGCCAATCGTCGAGCGATCCGTGCTCGGTGCCGACTATCGCGACACTCGACTGCTCACGTAACCTCGATGCTCAACCCTCGACGTCGAGATACGCGGGTACGTCGGTCTTGGAGGTCGGCACCCGTCGCAGTGCGGCGATCTCGCGTGCGACATGGGCGCGGGAGGTGACCAGGCCGCCGATCATGAGCTGCTGTCGCGCGAGAACAGCCTCCGCGCGTTCGCGAAGCTCCTCCGGCACGGGGCCGGGTGGCGCATCGAAGGGCTGGTCATCGAGCTGCTCGTCGGCAGCGTCGAGAGCCCGCTCGAACTGGTCGAGCACCGTCAGCCAGGCCGAGAGGTTGTCAGGCACGAGAGCTCAGGCCAGAGCCGTGATGGGCGTCTGCGTGCCGGACGTGATCGCCGCGGCCGCCGCATGCCAGGCCTCGCGCAGCGGAACGACGAGATCGCGGCACTCTGCGGTGGCGGCCCGATCACGAGCGATGTTCGCGGTGATCAGACGGCCCGTGAGGTACGTGTACACGCCATGCAGTTCAGCGGAGCCGTCCCACTCATCGGTGAGCGAGCCGTTCAGTTCGGCGACGATCTGCTGCGCGTGCACGAGGTGGTTGCCCGCGGCCGCCCAGTCTCCGGACTCCTGCGAGGCGTCTGCGCGCTCGATGTCGACCAGCAGGCGGTCGTAGAGCAGCACGAGAAGGCGTTCGGGCGTGGCCGAGGCGACCTGCTGCTCCAGGTACTGCTGCTTCGCGCGGTCGAGAGAGGTGATGGGCATGGTTCTGGTCTCCGATGAGATGGTGGTTGCGGTGCTCAGGTCACGACGTCGTCGTGCCGTTGAGGCCTGCGAGCTGCGAGGTGAGCCACGACGACTGCGACTGGAGCTTCGAGAGCTGGACCTCGAGCTGCGCATACGTGCGCTCGAGCGTCGCCTGCCTCTGCTCCAGCCGGACGTCCCATCGCTCCACCTGGGTCTTGAGCGTCTTGACCTCGGTCTCCTGACCGGTGATGCGCTGGGTGAGCAGCCCGTCGTACTTGTCGGAGTACTGGTCGGTGACGCCTTCGACGCGTCCGGCGATCGACGAGAAGATCTCCTGGGTCTTCTCCGGATCCTCGGCGAGGGCCTTTCCGAACTTCTCCGCGTCGAAGGAGAGCACGCCCTTGTCGCTGATCGAGATTCCGATCGTCGACGGCGATACTCCGTCGACCGGAAGCTGCATCGCGTTCGCGAGAGCGCCGCGGAGATTGCGAACGGTGCTGTCTCCGGTGAACACGCCGAGAGTGGTGGTCTCGCCGACGTCTCCGATCGTCGCCTTCGATCCCTTGTCGATGCGCGTCAGCAGCGCAGCGATCTCCTTGACGAACGTCTCGGCGGTCGTGGTCTGCTTCTTGTCGTCCCTGGCGACGGTCACCGTCACCGGATCAGCGCTGGGCTTCGTGACCGTGACCTCGATGCCCTCGCCCACGCCGATCGTGTTGCCGGCGCTGTTCAGCGTCTGCTCGGCCGCGGTTCCGGCGAACAGACGGATTCGAGCGTCAGCCCCCTGCGTGATGACGGCGGCGCCCGGCTCGGCGCCGAGATCCGTCGAGGTGCCGGCCGCGACGTCCGCGGCAGTGCCTCGGTGCACGGCGAACTCGCCGGCTGCGCCGGTCTCGATCGACGTCAGCTGAATGCGAGAGAGCGGCTTGCCGTCGGCATCCACACCGGCGGGGACGACCGTCGCGCTCACCCCGGCCTTCGACGCGTTGATGGCCTTGGCCAGGTCCTGCGGACCCGTGCCGAGCGGGGTCACCTCGATCGATTCGCCGTCCGAGCCGACGAGAGTGAATGCGCCGCCCCACGCCGCGGATCCTCCGGATGCCGTGACGATGGAGTGCGCCGTGGCGACGGCGTCGACGACGATGTCGGTCGAGAACGCCGATGCCTTCGCGCCGGCCGTGACCGCAACGGTCTCGGATGACGATGTCGCCGTGAATGAGGCGAGCGAGGAGGGTGCGGCCGCGGTCTTGGCCTTGGCGACGAGTTCCTGCAGCGTGGTGTTCAGCGACTGGAGGTTCGTGATGATCGAGTTGCGGTCTGCGATCTTGTTGGTGATGAGCGTCTTCGGAATCGCCGAGACGTCCATGAGCGCTTTGATGAGCTCTTGCGTCTTGAGCCCTGATACGAGTCCGTCGAGTTTCATCCCGGTCGTCTTCCGTGCGAGGTGGTCTGGGGTGTCCTACAGGAAGGCGCCCGAGCGGAGGTGACTCCGCCCGGGCGCCTGTTGCGCCTCAGGCGCAGCGACTCAACGGAGAAGCTGCAGGACGCCCTGGCCCGACTGGTTCGCCTGAGCGAGCATGGCGGTGCCGGCCTGCTGCAGGATGTTCGAGGCGGTGTACTTGACCATCTCGGCCGCCATGTCGGTGTCCGCGATGCGGCTCTTCGCTGCGGCCAGGTTCTCGGCCGAGACCTGCAGCGAGTTGATCGTCGACTCGAAGCGGTTCTGCACGGCACCGAGGCCGGCACGAGCCGTCGAGACGTTGGTGATCTGCGCGTCGACCGCGGCGATCGTGGTGAGCGCGTTCGCAGCGGTGTCGACCGTCAACGCGCCGATGGTCGCGCCGAGGCCCGAGAAGTCGGTCAGCGTGACCGCGATCTGGTCCTCTGCGGCGACCGAGCCTGCTCCGACCTGGAACGTCAGCGTGCTCGCGCTGTCGAGCAGCTTGATCCCGTTGAAGTTGGTGCTGGCGGCGACGCGGGTGAGCTCCTCGCCGAGCGAGTCGATCTCGGTCTTGATGGCGTCGCGCGAATCGGCGTTGTTCGAGTCGGAACCCGCCTGCACGGCGAGGTCACGAACGCGCTGCAGGATCGAGTGGACCTCGGTGAGCGCGCCTTCCGCGGTCTGGATGACCGAGATACCGTCCTGAGCGTTGCGTGCTGCGACGTTCAGGCCGTTGACCTGCGAACGCAGGCCCTCGGAGATGGCGAGGCCGGCGGCGTCATCGGCTGCGCGGTTGATGCGCAGACCGCTCGAGAGCTTCTCGAGCGACTTCGAGACGTCGTTCTGGTTGACAGAGAGGTTGCGGTACGCGTTGAGTGCACCGACGTTGGTTGCGATCTGAAGACCCATGAGAATTCCTCCGTGGTTATGGGGCTGGACGCGGGCCCATCCGTGGGCCTGCACAACCGATATTCGCGACATGCGCCGCCGTCGTAACCACGGAGCCGGAAGATTCCGGGGGTCGGTTCAGACGGCGGCGAGGAGCTCGCTCGACCGGTCGCGAGCCTCGGGGCGGATCGGGCCGAACAGGGTCTCGAAGAACTCCGCCCGCGCCTTGGTCGATCGGTCGCCGGTCGTGCCGTTCTCCCATGCCTCCATAGCCTCGCGCATCAGAGCGAGACCCCGCGAGCGGACCTTCGACACATACGCGTGGCTCACCTCGAGCTCTTCGGCGATGTCCTTCACCATCCGGTCTTCGAGGTAGATCCCGCGGACGACCTGTCGCATCGCCGCCGGCAGCGCCTCGATGACGCGGTTCACCATCGCCCGCGTCTCCGACTGCTCGACCGCGTGCTCGGGCAGGATGACGCTGTCGGTGAGATCGGCGGCCTGACGCCCGGTCTCGACGTCGAAGTGCTCCTCGAAGCTGGTCGCGGTCCGCACCATCTCGTCGAGCTTCATCATCTCGGCCACGACGTCGACAGTGAAGCCGGACTCCCGCGCGAGCTCCGCCGTGGTCGCCACCCGGCCGGTGCGAGCGAGCAGAGTCTCGGCGGCGACCCGCAGGCGTTCGATCTTGTCGCGACTGCGTTCGCCGGCAGGATCCGCTCTGCGCATCTCCGACAGCATCGCCCAGTTGATCTGGCTGCTCGCGAAGGCGCCGAAGGGAATGCCGCGCGCCGTGTCATACGACATCGCGGCACGGGCGAGGCCCAGGCGTGCGGCCGAGAGCAGATCGTCGAGGTCGACATGCGTCGCCGATCTCGCCTTCTCCACAGCCAGGAAGGTCGCGAGCGGCATGTTGTCGCGCGCCAGCTTCTCGGGCGAGGCAGAGACGACTTCAGGCTGAGTGGAATCAGCAGAAACAGCGAAACTACTCAGCAATGTGACTCCGTGGCTTGAACGACTGTTTTACGAGTGAAACTAGCATGCAGCACACGTTTATGAGTAAAAAATGATCGGGGCGCGCCGATACTCAGTCGCCCTAGAATCAGTCCCACACGGCAGGCATCCCCCGCGAGCGACTCGCGGCTCCGCTCCGACCGAACGAAAGAAGACGATCATGGGTGTGATCTCCCGCGGCTTCGGCGCACGGCGACGCGAGTCGGACGACCGTCTCCCTCCGGGCCAGTACCTCACCGAGGACTTCCCTGTGCTCTCCGCAGGGCCGACACCGCGAGTCTCCACCGACACGTGGGAGTTCGCGGTCGTCGGTCTCGACGGCCTCCGTCGCACCTGGTCATGGGACGACCTGCAGGCACTCCCGATCGACACCATCACCACAGACATCCACTGCGTGACCCGGTGGTCGAAGCTCGGCACCCGCTGGCGTGGCGTCTCGCTCGATCATCTGCTGCAGGATGCCGGCGAGGGCGATTTCACTCGGGTCTTCTCCTACGGCGGGTACACCACCAACGTTCCGCGCGCCGACCTCACGGGCGGCAAAGCGTGGGTGGCGTTCGAGTTCGACGGCCAGCCGCTCGCTGCGGAGCACGGCGGCCCTGCTCGCCTTCTGGTTCCGCACCTCTACTTCTGGAAGTCCGCCAAGTGGGTTCACGGTCTGGATCTGCTCGAGAACGACGAACCCGGATTCTGGGAGCAGAACGGCTACAACATGTACGGAGATCCCTGGAAAGAGGAGCGTTACTGGTGACCACGGCACCGCTGTGGCTGGTCGCCAGAGTCGTCGAGACACGAAACCCCACGCCCCACGGTCGCGTGCTCGAGCTGCGGGTCGACGGGTGGCCGGGGAATCTGGCCGGTCAGCACGTCGACGTGCGTCTGACCGCAGAAGACGGGTATCAAGCGGTCAGGTCGTACTCCCTCGCATCGTCCGGTGACTCGGACATCATCGAACTCGCGGTCGACGAAGTGCCCGAGGGCGAGGTCTCTCCCTATCTCGTCGAGGACGTGCGCCCCGGAGACGAACTGGAGGTTCGCGGTCCGATCGGCGCCTACTTCGTGTGGACCCCCACCCAGACCGAGCCCGTGCAGCTCATCGCAGGCGGGTCGGGGATCGTCCCGCTCATCGCGATGGCGAGGCAGCATGCGCGCACGGGCAGCTCGGCGCCGATGCGCCTGCTGTACGCGGTGCGTTCCGCCGCCGATGCGTTCTACACGGACGACCTCGCCCAGCTCGCCGACGACGCCTTCCTCGTCGACTGGGCGTACAGCCGTTCGGCGCCTCCAGGCTCCGAACGCCCGGCCGGCCGGGTGGACGCGGCGACGATCGCGGCCTCCACCATTCCCGCCACCGAACACCCGTCGGTCTACGTCTGCGGGCCGACGGGCTTCGTCGAGGCGGTCGCAGACCTGCTCGTGGCGGCGGGGCATCCGCCGGAACGGATCCGCACTGAGCGCTTCGGAGGTGCCTGATGGACGCTGCCCACCCCGGTCATCGCACGCGAGTCGACGGCAACGCCGCAGGCGGGATCCTGCTCGAGGTCTTCGGCAGAGACATGACGAGCGCGCGAGCAGCATGCGCGCACTGCGACCGCGAGGCCGAGCTCGCCGACGCGATCGCCGAGCTCGATCCGGCCGGCGTCATCCTCCTCTGCCGCGGATGCGGTCGCACACTGCTGACCTGTCTCCGCGACGGCGGCAGCGCGACCCTCGCGATCGGTGCTCTGAGTCTCCTGCGCTGGCCGGCCGACGGATAGCGCCCGACCTGTGGGATGCAGGTCCTGAGGCGACGCCGCGTCCCCCGGCGTCGGTCAGAGCTCGACCGGCGGAGCGGGCTCCGAATCCGCGACCTCGGGGTGACGCGCGAGGTTCACGATGGCGGCGATGAGTCCGCCCCAGATCGTGACCATCGCGATGATCATCATGACGACGGCTGTGATGGTCATGCGCTGGCTCCCTTCTCCGTCGAGCGGGGTTCCGTCGTCGGCACCATCGGGATCGACGAGGTCTCGGCATCCGGCTCGTAGTCTTCTTCGGCGAGGAACTCGTCGTACTCCGGGTCGTCCTTGGCGTGCGAGCGACCGCTCCACGGCAACGCCGACAGCAGCAGCGCGAGCGCGACGAGTGCGATGACCATACCCCATCCGAAGACGGCCAGGAACCATCCGGGGTAGCCGCCGTACGGCTCGGAGATCTTCGAGATCAGCTCGGTGACCAGCAGGTAGCCGAGCACCAGGGGCGCGAGCGCACCGACGAGCAGCATCCAGACCCGACCCACCCGGAAACTCGAACGGCGATCCAGGTGCTCGACGAGCGCCGGCAGCTTGTGCAGCAGCCAGGCCACGACGATCACGGCGACGAGCGCGACCGCCATGATGCCGAAGGCGTTGACGAACGCGTCAGCCGTATCGAGGACCGACAGAGCGGTGGTCGTCGAGAAGAGCGCCATCGAGACGATCGCGAGCGGAATCGACACCGTCAGGGTCGTGCGGATACGCGCCCAGCCGAGCTTGTCCTGCAGGGCTGCGACGATCACCTCGAGGATGGAGATCAGTGAGGTCACGCCTGCGAAGACCAGCGCCCCGAAGAACAGGACGCCGATGATCGAGCCGCCCGTCGCCTGCGACACGATCGTCGGGAACGCGATGAACGCGAGTCCGATCCCCGACGACGCGACTCCGGCGACCTCGGTGCCCTGCGCCTGCGCCATGAAGCCGAGCGCGGCGAACACGCCGATGCCCGCGAGGATCTCGAAGCCCGAGTTCGCGAAGGCGACCACCAGGCCGGAGCCGGTGAGGTCGGTCTTGCGCTTCAGGTATGACGAGTACGTCACCATGATGCCGAAGGCGACCGAGAGCGAGAAGAAGATGTGCCCGTAGGCAGAGGCCCACACGGCGGGGTCTCCGAGTGCTTCCCAGTTCGGGGTGAAGAAGGCGTTCAGGCCGTCCATCGCGCCGGGAAGGAACAGGGACTGCACCACGAGGATCGCGAACATCACCGTCAGCAGCGGCATCAGGATCATGTTGGCCCGGCCGATGCCCCGCTTGACCCCCAGCGCCATGATCACGATGACGATCAGCCAGACCGCGACGAGCGGCAGCCCGACCTGAGGCACGAACTCGGTCGAGATGCCGACCTCGGCGACGTCGGCCGAGCGGAGGAAGTCGACGAAGAAGAAGTCGTTCTCGTTGCCCGGCCCCCAGGTCAGCTGAGCGGAGAACCAGGTGTACATGGCGGCCCACGCGATGATGACCGCGTAGTAGACCGCGATGACCACGCAGATGAGCACCTGCCACCAGCCGAGCGGCTCTGCCCGGCGGTGCATCCGGCGGAAGGCCAACGGCGCAGAACCGCGGAACCGGTGACCGATGGCGTAGTCGAAGAACAGCAGAGGGATGCCGGCGGTCAGCAGCGCGCACAGATACGGGATGAGGAACGCGCCGCCTCCGCCCTCGTACGCCACGTAGGGGAACCGCCAGATGTTCCCCAGCCCGACGGCGGAGCCGATCGCAGAGAGGATGAAGACGTTCCGCGAGCCGAACGCCTCACGTTTAGGGGTCTGCGTCGTTGCGGTGGCCATGCGCCGAGAGTACCGGAGTCGCGATCAGTTGACTGCGCGACTCTCGGGGCGCGGCAGCGCGCAGGCAGCGGTCCCCCCGGGCAGCCTGTGTCTGAAGCGGGCGATCAGCGTGTAGCCGAGTGCCGCAGCCCAGGAGAACGGCGGCGTCACGAGCAGCTGGCCCACGACGCGCAGAGACCTCGACCGCTGCATCCTCAGCAGCGCGGCGAAGGCGGCGTGACCGCGGAACCGGCGCTCGCCGACCAGAAGCCACACGTAGCGGGTGACATCGGCGGAGCTCAGGCCGATCTCGTCGATGTCGAGCCACTGCCACGGCTGAGCCTCGGGGAACCTGACGAGCCACCGCTCGAGTCGGCGGACCCACGTGGTGCAGAAGGCACAGTCACCGTCGTAGACGAGCAGCGGTTGCGGACGCATGGCATCGACCCTACGCCTCGTCCACTCCCCTGTTGTTCGTGCGGTCTCGCGCCGGCGGTTCGCAAGGGCCTTGCGACACGCCACGCACCACTGTAGGTCTGGGCACATGGGCAGGTTCGTGTACGAGGGAAGCCAGAAGGCCGAGATCGACGATCGCACGCTCCACCATCTGCAGGTGGTCGTGACGACGAAGCTCCGACGAGGTGAGCCCTTCCTCTTCACCTGGAAGGATGACACCAGCATCGGCGGCGGTCGCAGCACGGTGTGGTTGCACCCCGGTTGCAACCTCGTCTTCAGCTACTCCGGCGGCCGGGTGCCCGACCTCAACCGTCAGTGGGTCGAGGCGCTCGCGTCGACCGCCAACGCCCCGTCGGGGTTGTACGTCGTGCGCGAGCCCGCTGTCGAGTCGAGCGCTGACCCCGGGCGATCCACGCGCACCGGGTGAGAAATACCCGCCCCGTGGCTATGCAGGGAGCTGCTCGTCCGCGAGCCTGCCGAGGAAGTCTGCGGATGGAGCGAAGAAGACGCAGCCGGTCGTCGCGTTCGAGAAGTCGAGCAGCCTGTCGTATGCGCCGGGCGGATCGCCGATGAACATGTTCTCGAGCATCTTCTCGATGACCCACAGATATCGCGAGTACCCGATGAAATAGGTGCCGAACGACGAGGAACCAGGGCTCCCGAAGGGCATGTTGTCACGGAGGATGTCGTGCTCGACCCCGTCGACGACGATGGTGGCGAGCGTCTTGTGGGACTTCTGCCCCGCGACGGCGTCGTCCAACTCGACGTTGTCTGCCTTCTTCCGACCGATGATCGCCTCTTGCTGCTCGGTCGTCAGCGACTGCCACCGATCGAGCTCATGCAGGTACTTCTGGACGACGACGTAGCTGCCGCCGACGTTGTCTCCGTCTTCCGCACCCACGAGAGTCGAATCGGCCACGCTGTTCCCGACAGGATTCGCCGTGCCGTCGACGAAGCCCAGCAGGTCGCGGACGTCGAAGTAGCGGAAGCCGGCGGTCTCGTCGACCACGGTCACGGAGTCGCCGAGAGCATCGAGCAGCTGCCTCTCGAACTCGAAGACGAGATCCTGACGGTTCGCACGGATGTGGAAGAGCAGATCGCCGGGGGTGCTGGGAGCGGTGTACACGGGACCCACGACCGGCGCGAAGGGGTGCAGCTCCGCGGGAGCGCGGCGCGCGGTGAGTCGCGGCCATGCTGCAGAGCCGATGCCGACCGTGCACGACAACATCGCATCGAGGTCACGGAATCCCACGTTCTTCACGATGTCGTCTATGCCGCTGATCGCGTCACGCACGGACGCCGCGGCATCCGCACCCTCTGCGATCCGCAGCACGAGGAACGTCGCGCTGGAAGTCAGGGGCGCATCGATCTTCTGTGATTCGATCGGGACGCGGCGGGAGGGAGAGCTGCTCACGCTGTCGAACCTAGAGGATGTCGACGAACAAGGCTTCGACGGGTGTCGAACGAGCAGGGGCATTCCGGCGGGCACCCTTGAGTACGGCCCAGAATCCCGACATCATGACCCGGACAGCACACCGACCACAGGAGGCCCGCCCATGAGCGATGTCAGCGACTTCATCCGTTCCGACGTCCCGCCATCCGGCCCCGGGTGCGTGGACTGCGAGAGCCTCGGCTCGTGGTGGCTGCACTTGCGTCGATGCGCGTTCTGCGGGCACATCGGATGCTGCGACGACTCCTTGCACAAGCACGCGACGAAGCATGCGCACTCGAGCGGTCATCGGGTGATCCAGAGTTTCGAGCCCGGCGAGGACTGGTTCTGGGATTTCGACACCGAGACCGCCTTCGACGGACCCGTCCTCGCGCCCCCGCACAGCCACCCGCTGTCGCAGACCACCCCGGGTCCTGCTGAGAGGGTCCCGGCGGATTGGCAAGAGCAGCTCGCCGGGAACGCATGACCGACGTCTCGGGCGACCAGCCGCCTCTCCGCCTCATCGCGGATGCCGACGGTCGGGACGAGTACGCGATTCGCGACTATCTGACCCGCAGCGGAGTCCCCTTCCTCTCGATCGCGGTACCGGCAGGCTCCTCGTCTGCGGGGGGCGTCGATCTCGCCGGCAGGCGTCTCCCCCTTGTGGTCCTGCCGCGTGGCGGCGTCCTCGAAGATCCGACCCCGGAGCAGGTCGCGTCGGCTCTCGGCTGGGTCCATCCCCCTGCCCGATCGACGTACGACCTGATCATCCACGGCGCGGGTCCTGCGGGACTCTCGGCTGCGGTCTACGCGGCGTCGGAGGGTCTCAGTGTCGCTGTCGTCGAACGCGACGCCGTCGGCGGTCAGGCCGGCTTCAGCAGCCTCATCGAGAACTACCTCGGTTTTCCCGGTGGAGTCTCCGGTGCAGAGCTCGCGGAGCGTGCGCGCCGGCAGGCGGTCTCGTTCGGAGCGGATCTCGTCCTCATGCGTCACGGGGTCGATCGCACGTTCACGGATCACGACGTGCGGGCTCTGCTCGCCGACGGCTCCGAGATACACGCCCGCGCTGCCCTGTGCGCGACAGGAGTGCAGTGGCGTCGACTCGACCTTCCGCGAGCCCGCGACCTCCAGGGTGCGGGCATCTACTACGGCGCCGGCACCAGCGAGGCCTCCGCCTGCATCGGACAGCATGTGTACGTCGTCGGCGGCGCGAACTCCGCAGGACAGGCCGCGATGAACCTGGCCGCGCACGCCGCACATGTCACGGTGCTCGTGCGCGGACCGTCGCTCTCATCGACCATGTCGGCGTATCTGCTCAACCGACTCGCCGTGCAGCCCAACGTCACCATCCTCGTGAACACCCGAGTCGTCGCCGTCGACGGCGACGAGCACCTGCAGGAGATCACCCTCGACCAGGCGGGAACGGCGACGCGGTTGCCGGCCACGCACCTCTTCGTCTGCATCGGCGGCGCACCCAACACCGAATGGGCGGAGACCACCGATGTCCGCCTCGACAGCCGCGGTTTCCTGCTCACCGGCGTAGACCTCTCGCCCGACGACCTGGATCGATGGCCCCTGAAACGCGCCCCCTACTATCTGGAGACCTCCGTTCCCGGGGTCTTCGCCGCCGGTGACGTCCGCGCGAACTCCGTGAAGCGCGTCGCATCGGCGGTGGGCGAAGGCGCCATGGCGGTCACCCTCATCCACCGATACCTGGCCGAGGTCACTCCGCTCTGATCAGCGCAGTGGCGTGATGCCCTGTGCTCCGCGGGGGAAGGTCGCCAGCACCGCGGGGTCGATGTTGAGGTGGGCGGAGACGAGCTGCGGGGGTACGTGGGAGAGCCAGTTCGCGAGGGAGATCTCCTCATACTTGTCGGTGCGGAACACCTCGAGGAACTGCAGCACGTCGTCACCGGTGTTCTCGATGTAGTGGCCGAAGTTCTTGCGCACGACACCGACGTCTCCGGCGCGGAAGTCGGTCGTGTTGGCGTGCGGACCCGTGTTGAACACGGTCATGCGGGCGGATCCGCGCAGGTAGTACTGCCACTCGTCGGCGTTGGGGTGCCAGTGCAGTTCGCGCATGGATCCGGGTTCGACGGTGACGAGCGCGGCTGCGACCGTGCTCGAATAGGCGTAGTTCGTCGAGTCGGCGATCTGGATGGATCCGCCGGAGTTCTCGTACAGCGGCTTGGACCGTGACAGTCGGAAGATGACGGGCTCCATGCCCCACTCGACACCCGCGGCGGCCTGGTCGATGTCGAGCGCCGGGGGCTCCTCGCCGGGGAAGATCCAGAGGTTGTGAAGAGGGATGTCGGAGAAGACCTCCTGAGCGACGCCGAAGTTCTTCGCGAGCACCTCGGGTGGGGTGTGCGCGAACCAGTCGGTCAGCAGCAGCGTGTTCGACTCGGACTGGTCGCCGTCGTCGAACGCGAGCACGAACTCGGCACCGTCGGGGCCGAGGCCCTGCAGGGAGTGCGGGGTGCCGGCGGGGAAGAACCACAGGTCGCCCTCCTCCACGTCCTCCACCGCGGGGAGGCCCGACCGGCTGAGCGTCGTGACCCGGGCCTTGCCGCGTGTCATCACCGCCCATTCGGCGGTCTGGTGCCAGTGCAGTTCGCGGATGCCGCCGGGCTCGAGGTACATGTTCACCCCGGCGATCTCGTCGGAGATGTGGAAGTCCTGTTTCGTGAGCTCCCGCGCCCATCCGCCGCGCTGCACCCGCCGGGGTGAGATGTTGAACGAGGACCAGAAGAACGGCTGCGTGCTGATGTCCGTCGCCGGCGCGTGCATCTGATTCGGGAACTGCGACTCGATGACCTCGTTCTGCGGACCGGTCATCGTGTTGCTCTGCGGGCGGTCGGCGATGTTCACCTCGCCCTCCTGCGGCAGATCGGGGTTGCCCAGCGAGGGCACCTCAGGGCGAGGGGCGGGCTGATGGTCGCGTTCCATGTGAAGGCTCTTCTCTACTCGTGGGAGGGGGTGGTCGGTATGCGGTGGCGGTGAGGTCGCGCGATCTCCAGCAGGTGCGCGACCTCCGGTGGGGTGCCGCTCATGGCGCGGGCACGAGCGATGAGCTCTGCATCGAATTCGGTGGTCCGCCCCTCGTGTTGGCTCACGTGCTCCCGCCACGAGCCGACCGCGTACGCCTCCACGACGGAGTCCGGGTCGTCCGCGTCCACGTACACCTGCCATTCCCTGGCGCCGGTCCGCAGACGCGTCTGCTCGACCCGCTGCATCAGGGCGAGGAACTCCTGTCTCCGCTCCTCCGTGATCCGGTATCGGATCAGCACCAGAACGGCAGAGTCGTCGTCGCCGCCCGCGCGCGGCCGGTCGTCGACCCCCGGCACCTCGACGATCCTCCGGCCGATGCCGCTCGTCGCGGGCATCGGCCACACGAGGAGGGAGAGCCCACCCAGGCCACACAGGATTCCCGCTCCGACGACCACGAGACCCGGATCCCAGATGGCCGCGAGCACCCCTGCGCCCGCAGAGCCGGCGGCGGTGCATCCGAACAGCACGAGTTGGTAGAAGGACAGGCCGCGCGTGCGCACCCAGACAGGCAGGAAAGCCTGGATGGTTCCGTTGATGGTGGCGATCACACCGATCCACGCGAGCCCCGTCGCCACGAGCGCCGGGAATGTCACCCACAACGTGGGCGAGGCGACGAGCGCCACGAGGCCCGCGCCGAAGACCACCGACGAGGCGAGCACCACGCCGTTGACGGCTGCGACCCGACGCGCCCAGGGAAGCACGAAGGCGCCGACGATGGAACCGGCGCCGAGAGCCGCCAGGAGAAGACCGTATCCGCTCGCGGAGAGCCCGAGGGAGTTCTTCGCGATCGTCGGGAGCAGCGCCCACAGGGCGTTGGCGGGGATGAGGAAGACGGCGAGCCGGAGCAGAATGAGCCGGACGACCCTCGAATGGCGGACGTAGCGGATGCCGGCCCTGGTCGCGTCGACGAAGGGCTCCGGGCGAATCGCGGGTGGGCTGTATGTCTTCCAGAAGAAGAGCACCCCGAGGAACACGAGGAACGAGAGCGCGTTGAGCAGGAAGACCGCCGCGACTCCGAACTGCGCGACGACGAGACCGGCGATCGCCGGTCCCACCGCCCGCGCGATGTTCACGCCGATGGAGGAGAGACTCGCCGCGTCGAGGAGGAGCTTCGGCGGCACGATGTCGGGCACCAGTGCCTGGAACGCAGGGAGCTGGATGGCCGAGACCGTCCCCAGCACGAACGTCGACGCGAGCAGGACCGTCGTGGTCGTCTGACCGGTCGCCGTCAGGTAGGTCAGCCCGAGCACGACCGCGAGTTGCACGATCTGCGACCAGAGAAGGACGAGCCGACGGTTGAGGAACTCGCCGATGACACCGGCCGGAATCGCGAAAAGGAGCACGGGAGCTGCCGATGCCGTCTGGACGAGCGCCACGAGCAGCGGGGATCCGTCGTCCTGGACCAGCAGCCACTGGGCGCCGACCGTCTGCATCCAGCTTCCGATGTTGCTGACGATGGACGCCAGCCACACCAGACGGAAGATGGGGACGGCGAGCGGAGCGAATCCTGCCTTCCATCCGATGCGCGCCGGCGCAGCACTCACCTGCGCCTCAGCCATGGGCCGCGATCTCCTCGAGGATGCCTCCGATGAGCTGCACGATCTCCGCAGCGTGGCTCTGAGTGACCAGATGCGGCGCGTCGAGTTCCATCACAGCCCGACAGCCCGCCCGCCGATACCCGAAGCGCTGAAGCTGCGGGCTGACCAACCGGTCTTCGGTCGCCACCACGCCCCAACTCGGCTTCGCCCTCCACCCGGCGCCGGGCGCCCGCTCGGTGAACACCGAGGCGGCGACCGGGCGCTGTGAGACCGCCAGAACACCCGACTCGTCCGAGGGCAATCCCTGCGCGAGCAGACGAGCGAACTGATCGGGCGCGACAGTGAGCTCTGTCCGACGTGCCCCGGCGTCGCCTGGGAACAGGGCGGGCACGAGGTGGCCGGATGCCTCATCCGGGGCGAAGCGATCCCTCATCTCGGCGATGCTCTCCCCCAGATCCAGCGCATATCCCGAGATGAAGAGCAGTCCGGTGACGTTGGTCGCCTCACCGGCCACGGTGACGACCGCTGCTCCGTATCCATGCCCGACGAGGAGCACCTCTCCGTCGACGCGCTCGACGAACGTACGGATGTAGTCGCAGTCGCCGAGGAAGCTGCGACCGATCACTGGCGGGACGAGCACCCGATGTCCGCCGTCGAGCAGACGGAGCACGATCGGCCACCATCCCGATGCGTCCAGAAAAGCGCCGTGCACGAGCACCACCGTGCTGGTTCTCATCATCTCGCCACCTCGTGGTCGTACGTGCGTGTGAGACGAATCTAAGAACCGAGAGGCCGGCGACCATGCGACAGGAGTCGAAGACGAGCGTCTGCACTTCTGCCTGCTTTCCTCCTGGTGTGTGCGCGAGAGAGAGGGTTCCATGAGACGTACTCGAGTTCGGTGAGGTGGAGTCCCCTCCCATCGACGCAGAGCGACACGGTGAGCCCATCCCCCGCTAGGAGCGAACCCATGACGATCAGCGATACGACGACCGACGCCACCTCGATGGCGCTGCACGAGATCGCGGACCAGCTCGAAGCGTCCCTGAATCGCCGGGTGGTCATCCGCCGGTTCGGCCCATCGGGGATCGTCGGCCCGCAGTCCCCGACGCTGTTGTCCGTGCCGGTGCAGGACGACGGTGATGCCGTCGCGCTCATCGTGATCGACCTGGGCGCGGGGTCGCCCCTCACGGCGAGCGAATTCGAGGCCGTCGATGCGGCGTCCGCGCTCGTCCGGATCACCCTTGGTCGTGACCCCGGATCATCGCGAGCCGATCGCGAGTCGGTCCTGCGCGATCTGCTGGACGTGGATGACTCGGTGCGTCGAGACGCCTATTCGCGCGCGCTCAGGCAGAGGTGGGTGCAACGTGAGGCGGGCACGGTCGTGCGCGCTGTCCTGATCGATTCCGCCGTCACCGACGTCGACCGCATCGCCTTCGGGCGCCACCTCGCCCATCTGCGTCCGGTCCCCGCGCACTTCATCACGCTCGAGGGCGGAGTGGTCATGCTGGTCGGTCAGCCGTCGGACATCGACCTCGCCGACGTCCTCCTGCAAGAGGCCGCACGACGCGGGATGAGGATCCTCGGCATCGGCTCCGCCTCGCCGCAGCGAGGCGCGACAGACCTCCGGAGCGCAGCCGACGAGGCGGCGATCGCCGCCTCTCTCGCCGCGGCCCTCCCCCAGTTCCATCCGTCCGTCGACGCGAGCGATCTCGGCGTCTGGCGGCTGCTCGCCTCGGCATCCGCGAACCCCGACGCCCTTCGGATCATCTCTCCGGCGGCCGACGTGCTCTACTCCCAGACGGACGACACCCAGCGACTGACAGTCGAGACGTACCTCGACGTCGGCGCCAACGTGGTCGCCGCGTGCCGGATTCTCTTCGTGCATCGCACGACGCTCTACTACCGGCTCGAACGCATGCCCCCGATCGTGAAGGATGCGCTCGACGACGGTGTCAAGCGCAGCACTCTGCACCTGGCGCTCAAGCTCATCCGGCTCTGGGAATCGACGGGCCGGCTGTGATCGCGTGTCGCGAACCGACCGTCATGCGGACTCCACGGCTGTTCCCGGCGATCGCAGAGTCCCGATGGCCGACACGTCACGACGCACCCTCTCGAAGATGAACGCCTCGCTGCTGCCCGGCCCCAGAAGAGTCAGGGCTTCATCAGCCTCGGCGATCGCGGCCTCGCCTTCGCCGGCGTGGATCAGCGCACGGATGTGTCTGCGCATCATGAGCAGCACGCGGGTGTCGTCGTTCAGCGAGCGAGCGATGGCGATGCCCGCCTCGCCGATCCGCATCGCATCCTCGAATCGTCCGACGGCGACGTAGGCGTCGATCAGGTCGAGGCACGCCGCGTACTGGGTGACGATGCTGGTGAGGCTGTCCGAGGTCTCGGTGGATCGCACCCTCGCGAGGGTCGCCTCCGTCGCCGCGATGGACTCGAGGAACTGACCGCGCTTGCCCTTGATCATGGATGACAGCACCTGGGCGTTCTCCAGCCCCGTGGTCTCGTGCGCAGCGGTGAACGCGTCGATGGCAGCGAGGGCAGCCCCATCAGCGTCGACGAGACGATCCAGGGTCCAGCTCGCCCATCCGATGTAGTACTGCGCCCAGCCCTCCTGGGCCGAATCCCCGGCGCGCCGTGCAGCAGCCAGCGCCGACCGTCCGGTGATCACCGCCTTCTCGCGATCGCCGACCTCGACGATCTCAGCCCACGCGACATATCCGAGCTGCGCCGCTTCCTTCGCCGGATCCCCCAAGCGCTGCGCCGCGCTCGCCGCGAGCGAGTAGAACCGGTGCCAGTTGCCCCACGTCATCCAGATGTCGGAATACCAGTGCAGCGCATCGGCGACATCGCAGACCACCGCATCGTCGCCGAGCTCTGCGGCTTCCGTATACGCCGGCCACCAGTGCTCGACCTCTGCGCGGATCCAGGCCGCGGCGGCCTCCGCACTGACGAACCCTCTCCCGGTGCGGCCGAGGGCAGTGGGCTCCCGCATCGGCTCGTACCAGGCGCCCGCGCGCTCCAGGCTTCCGAGCAGCCAGGATCGAACGTGGTCGCGGCGCCGCGCTATCTCGTCCGGTCCGACCGTCATGCGCAGCTTGCTCCGGCCGAAGAGTCGCATCAGGTCGTGCAGGCGGTAGCGATCTCCGCCGCGCGCTTCGAGCATCCCCAGATCGGTGAGATCGTCCAGGCGAGACTCGACCTCGGCGAGATCGGCTGAACGCACCGCCGCGGCGGCGAGGTGAGCGCCGAACGTCCTCCCGTCGATGAGGGAGATCCAGCGGAACAGGGCGGCGGTGCGGGGGTCGAGCTCGTCGTAGGAGAGCGAGATGGCGGTTTCCACGGCCAGATCGCCGGCGACGAGAAGACGCAGCCGATCCTCCGACGTGCGCATCCGGCCGAGCAGGTCATCGACCGTCCATGCGGGCCGGCTGGCGATGCGATTGCCGACCACGCGCAGCGCCAGAGGGATGTCGTCGCAGAGGCCCGCCACCTCACCCAGAGCATCGTCGTCGGTCACGGCCTGCGGGATCAGCCGACGGAGGAAGGAGATGCTCTCCTGTCGTCGAAGTGGTCCGAGACGCAGCCGCCGCACGCCTTCGAGGCCTGCGAGGCTGCGGCGAGAGGTCACGACGACGACATCGCCGGCGCAGATCGACAGGATGGGACGGATCTGCGCCTCGTTCGCGACATTGTCGAGCAGCACCGTGACCGGGGCGATGTCGACGGCTGCCCGCCATCGCGCTCTCGCCTCGCCGAGATCCGCGGGCGGTTTCTGCTCCGCTCCGGGGAGCTGGCGCAGCATCGCGGTCATCACCTGCAGCGGAGTCAGGGGCGACGAGCTGAAGCCGTCCAGCCCGAGGAAGACGTTGTGGTGGCCGCTCGTCCGCCCTCCCCGTTCGAGGATCTCGATCGCCACGGTCGTCTTGCCGATTCCCGGGGCCCCGCTGATGATCAGTGCGGGGCGCTGCGGATCCGGAGCCGGCGGACCGTAGAGGATCGCGAGCGCCTCATCGATCTCGGCGTCGCGGCCCGAGAAGTCGAACACCCGGTGCGGGGAGATCGCCCCAGGGCCGTCGCTCGCGAGGGCGGCACGCGGTCGGGCGCGCGCAGCGCGGAGGAACGCATGCTGATCGGCCGCATCGAGGCCCAGTCCGTCGGCCAGCGCGTCGACGGTGCGGCGTTGGGGAGAGACGCTTGCGCCTCTCTCGAGGTCGCCGATCGTGCGAACGCTGACACCCGATCGCGAGGCGAGCGCTTCGAGGGTCAGGTTCTGGCCCACTCGCAGCGACCGCAGCAGCAGCCCGAAGGGTGAGGGTTCGGTCACGACGTCCGCCTTTCGCTGAGATCAGCTTGGCAGGTCTTCTCCGCGGAACGATGGCGGGACGGTTACGAGGCCGTTTCGTCATCGATCGGGACGACAGCTCCATGCTGCGCGCGCGACGCGGGCCCGACGAACGCGCGACGCATGACCACCGCTGCCGAGACCGTCGCGATCAGGACGATCGAGATGAACACGAGCAGCACAGCGGTCTGCGATGCGAAGGTGAGGATCACACCGATCGCGAGGACCGGCAGGGCGAGGCCGCAGTACGCGATCAGGAAGATCAGCGCCAGCGTCTCACCGCGTCGACCGGACTCCGCGAGAGCGGATGCCGTGGCGACCGCCGATCTGAACAGCAGCCCCACTCCGACGCCCGCCACGATGCCTCCTCCGAGGAACACCGGGAGCGACGGCAGCAGAGTTCCTGCTGCGACCGCGACGAGGCCCACTGCGCAGCAGACGGCCGCGACCGCGAGCTGGATGCGCATCGGCACGCGGGCGAGCGCCACCTGCCCGGATGCCGCAGCGGCGAACACCGAGCACGCCGTCACGCCGGCGAGAAGATGGTCGTGCTCGCCGAACGTGCTGATGAGGATGGTCGGTGCAAGAGAGGTGAACAGCCCGAAGAGAGCGAACCCCGCGAACGCGCCGAAACCCGCGGCGACGAACGCCGTCCTCGATCGCGAGGGCGCGGCGATCCGCTGCGGTCGATACCGCCGCGGCTCGTGCGGCGGCGTCACGGTCTCGGGAACGCAGGCGACGGCGATCGCGGCGACGATGAGCACGACGAGGAACACCGCGTGCGGCAGCACGAGCGGTGCGGGCAGGAACTCGGCGAACAGACCGCCGATCAGCGGTCCCAGCGCCAACCCGCCGAGGTTCGCGGCACCGGCCACCGATGCGGCGACGATGACGTTCTCGCTCGGTCGGGCGTGCGCGCGCAGCTCGCCGAGATGCGCGGTGGCCGTGGCAGTGAGGATGCCCACGCTCGCACCGTTCACCAGTCGCGCGGCGAGGAGACCGGGCACCTCGTGCCACAGCAGGAACAGCACGGCGCTGAGCACCGCGATGAGGATCGCTATGACCAGCATCCGGCGCCGACCCATCCAGTCGCTGACGTGCCCGAGCAGGAACAGGCTGAGCACGACGCCGACGGCGAAGGCCGCGAAGATCAGCGTGATGACGGAGACGGGGAACCCGTCGGCCTCCTGGTAGAGCGGGTACAGCGGTGTCGGCACCGTCGCGTACGCCATCACGAGCAGGAAGGCTGACGCGACCACCCAGAATCCCGCACCGTGTGAGAGGCGGGAGTTCGTCATGGTGGAGACACTATCGACGCCCTGCCCGGTCGGCACCGGACGGATGTCGAAAGCGCACGGGGCGGATCCTGGACAGATGTCGAGCGGTCGATGACGGCGCGCGGGTTAGCGTGGTCGCGCTCCCACGAAGCAGACGTGGGGCGACCGACAGTCGTCCGGCATCGTTCGGGACGACGGAAACCTGGAGGCTGATCATGGCGTTCGTGACCACGGATGATGGCGCAGAGATCTACTACAAGGACTGGGGCAGCCCCGAGGCTCAGCCCATCATGTTCCACCACGGCTGGCCGCTCTCGTCGGATGACTGGGACGCCCAGATGCTGTACTTCCTCGGCAAGGGCTACCGTGTCATCGCCAGCGACCGCCGCGGGCACGGACGGTCGTCGCAGATCGGCACCGGGCACGACATGGATCACTACGCGAGCGATGCCTCGGCAGTCGTCGAGCACCTCGACCTCCGCAATGCGATTCACATCGGCCACTCGACGGGTGGCGGCCAGGTCGCACGCTACGTCGCACAGTACGGTCAGCCCCAGGGCCGAGTCGCCAAGGCTGTGCTCGTGTCATCCGTGCCCCCGCTGATGGTGCAGACCGACGCCAACCCCGAGGGCACGCCGATCTCGGTCTTCGACGGCTTCCGCGAGGCGCTGGCGGCGAACCGTGCGGAGTTCTTCCAGGCGGTCGCCTCCGGCCCCTTCTACGGATTCAACCGCGAGGGCGTGGAACTCTCCGAGCCCGTGGTCGCGAACTGGTGGCGCCAGGGGATGACGGGCAGCGCCCTGGCTCACTACGAGGGGATCAAGGCCTTCTCCGAGACCGACCAGACCGACGACCTCAAGGCCATCACGGTGCCGGTGCTGGTCATCCAGGGCGATGACGACCAGGTCGTGCCGTACAAGGATGCATCGGTGAAGCAGGCCGAGCTTCTGAGCGACTCGACTCTGAAGATCTACGAGGGCTTCCCGCACGGCATGCTGACCACGCACGCCGATGTGATCAACCCCGACATCCTCGCCTTCATCCAGCAGTAGCAGTCTCAGCGCCATGCGGCGGGCGCATCCGGGCTCAGTGCCCGGGTGCGCCCGTCGCTATGAGCCGGAGATCCCGGCCCCGACGACGTCGAAGGCCGCAGCGAGCAGTCCGATGGCCATCGCCTCGGGCAGCGGCTCGAGCGGCCGGTGCGCCCTCGGGTCCTCGTCGGGACCGTGATCGGGACGAGGATCGCGGTCTCGGCGCCGGGGGACGAGGTGCGCATGCACATGCAGCCCTGCGGCCGCGGAGAGTGCGACGTCGATGCGATCGGCTCCGGTCGCTCGGCGGATGATGCGGGAGGCGAACTGGATGTCGATCAGGAAGAGCTCGGCGATCTCCGCCGGCGCGTCGGCGATGTCGTCGTAGTGATCGCGGAGGCTCAGGATGCTCCGGCCGGGGAACCGGGCGTCGGAGAACAGTCCGACACGCGACACGGTGAGCCTGCCCACCGGATCGGCCAGGACGAACGGACACTCTCGACAGCTCTTCACACGGCCTCCTTCCCGGCATCGCCTCGACGTCCGCAAGCCGCTCAGAGTCCACGAAGAACTCTACGAGCGGCGCGACGATGCACGAAGAAATCCCCCGGGCCTGGCCATTCTCGACACTGCAGAGTAGAGTTCCGCGCCCGTCGGAGACCCGAGGTGGAGGATCGTCCACCGTCAGCAGGCGATCGATGAGGTGGGCCCTGCCGGGATCGAACCGACGACATCCACGGTGTAAACGTGGCGCTCTACCAGCTGAGCTAAAGGCCCTGGTGCGTCCAGTCTACAGATGACCCGATGCGCACCGATGTCGTGGAAGGGGGATAGGCTGAGGGCGGCACGCGTTGTGTACAACCGACAAGGTTGCCCGCGTCGCTTCCCGTTTCAATGGCATGACCTGCCAGCTTGACGAAAGGCTCCCCCGTGACTGTGCACGACCAGGATCCGTATTCCCAGGGCCCCCTCGACAGCGATCCGGAGGAGACGGGCGAGTGGCAGCAGTCGCTCGACGAGCTCGTCGACGCGAAGGGCCATGGCCGTGGCCGCGAGATCATGCTCAGCCTGCTCAAGCGCTCGAAGGAGCTGCACCTGGGCGTGCCGATGGTCCCGACCACGGACTACATCAACACGATCGCTCCTGAGAACGAGCCCGAGTTCCCGGGCGACGAAGAGGTCGAGCGTCGCTACCGCGCGTGGATCCGCTGGAACGCGGCCATCACGGTGCACCGCGCACAGCGCCCCGGCATCGGCGTGGGCGGTCACATCTCGACCTACGCGTCGTCGGCGGCTCTCTACGAGGTGGGTTTCAACCACTTCTTCAAGGGTCTCGACAACCCCGGCGGCGGAGACCAGATCTTCGTCCAGGGTCACGCCTCCCCCGGCACGTACGCCCGCTCGTTCCTCGAAGGCCGCCTGAGCGAAGACCAGCTCGACGGTTTCCGCCAGGAGAAGTCGCACGCGCCGTACGGCATCCCCTCGTACCCGCACCCGCGGCTGATGCCGGAGTACTGGCAGTTCCCGACCGTCTCGATGGGTCTCGGTCCGATCAACGCCATCTACCAGGCGATGTCGAACAAGTACCTCGAGAACCGCGGCATCAAGGACACCTCCGAGTCTCACGTCTGGGCCTTCCTCGGCGACGGAGAGATGGACGAGGTCGAGAGCCGCGGTCAGCTGCAGGTCGCAGCCAACGAGGGCCTCGACAACCTCACCTTCGTCGTCAACTGCAACCTGCAGCGTCTCGACGGCCCTGTGCGCGGCAACGGAAAGATCGTGCAGGAGCTCGAGTCGTTCTTCCGCGGCGCCGGCTGGAACGTCATCAAGGTCGTCTGGGGCCGCGAGTGGGACGACCTGCTCGCCCGCGACACCGAGGGCGCGCTGCTCAACCTGATGAACGTCACCCCCGACGGTGACTACCAGACCTACAAGGCCGAGTCCGGCGCGTACGTCCGCGAGCACTTCTTCGGCCGTGACGAGCGTGCCGCCGCTCTGGTCAAGGACTACTCCGACGACCAGATCTGGAACCTCAAGCGCGGTGGCCACGACTACCGCAAGGTCTACGCCGCCTTCAAGGCCGCGACCGAGCACAAGGGCAAGCCCACCGTCATCCTCGCCAAGACCGTCAAGGGCTACGGCCTGGGTCCGCACTTCGAGGGCCGCAACGCGACCCACCAGATGAAGAAGATGACGCTGGATAACCTCAAGACGTTCCGCGACGCGATGCACATCCCGATCACGGACGCGCAGCTCGAGGAGAACCCGTACCTGCCCCCGTACTACAACCCGGGCCCCCAGGACGAGACAATCCAGTACATGCTCGAGCGTCGCAACGCGCTCGGCGGCTTCCTGCCCGAGCGTCGCTCGACGCACGTCGGCCTGGCGCTCCCCGACGACACGGCGTACGCCCTGCCGAAGAAGGGCTCCGGCACGCAGGAGATCGCCACCACCATGGCGTTCGTCCGACTGCTGAAAGACCTGCTGCGCTCGAAGGACTTCGGCCACCGCATCGTGCCGATCATCCCCGATGAGGCCCGCACCTTCGGAATGGACGCCTACTTCCCGTCGGCGAAGATCTACAACCCGAACGGCCAGCACTACACCTCGGTCGACCGTGAGCTCCTCCTCGCCTACAAGGAGAGCCCGCAGGGTCAGATCGTGCACGTCGGCATCAACGAGGCCGGCGCACTCGCGGCGTTCACCGCGGCCGGCACCTCGTACGCCACGCACGGCGAGCCGCTGATCCCGATCTACCTCTTCTATTCGATGTTCGGATTCCAGCGCACGGGTGACGCGCAGTGGGCCGCCGGCGACCAGATGGCCCGCGGGTTCATCATGGGCGCCACGGCCGGCCGCACCACCCTCACGGGTGAGGGCCTGCAGCACGCCGACGGCCACTCGCACCTGCTCGCCGCCACCAACCCGGCGACGGTCTCGTACGACCCCGCCTACGGCTACGAGATCGCGCACATCATGCGCTCCGGTCTCGAGCGCATGTACGGCGGAGAGCACGAAGACCCGAACGTCATGTACTACATCACGCTCTACAACGAGCCGATGGTCATGCCCGCCGAGCCGGAGAACGTGGACGTCGACGGCATCGTGCGCGGCATCCACCGCGTGTCGGTCGGCGAGGGCGAAGGCCCCCGCGCTCAGCTCTTCGCATCGGGCGTCGGACTCCCCTGGGCCCTCGAGGCGCAGGCGCTGCTCAAGAACGACTGGGGCGTGATCGCGGATGTCTGGTCGGTCACCTCGTGGACCGAACTGCGCCGCGACGGCCTGGCCGCGGACGAGCACAACTTCCTGCACCCCGAAGAAGAGCCCCGCACGGCGTACCTCACGCAGAAGCTGCAGGGTGCCGAGGGTCCCGTCGTCGCCGTGAGCGACTTCATGCACGCCGTGCAGGACCAGATCCGTCCGTGGGTCCCGCAGCGTTTCGCGACGCTGGGCGCCGACGGCTTCGGCTTCTCCGACACGCGCGCAGCCGCTCGTCGCTTCTTCAAGATCGACGGTCCGTCGATCGTCGTCCGCACGCTGCAGTCTCTCGCCGAAGACGGGGTCGTCGACCGTTCTCTCGCCGCGCAGGCGATCCAGAAGTACAGCCTGCACGACGTGAACGCCGGCACCAGCGGCAACGCGGGCGGCGAAAGCTGAGTCGTCGGTGACGGGTTCCTCTTCGCGCGGCATGGACAAGTCGGCCACGCTCACCTGGCTGCGCCGGATCTCCGGCGACATCGCCTCGGTGACGATCAAGCGCCTCGAGGACACCCTCCCGTGGTACGCCGACATGCCACCAGCCCGCCGCTCTGCGGTCGGGCTGGTGGCTCAGGCGGGCATCACGTCGTTCATCCAGTGGTACGAGGATCCGACGTCGACGCCATGGATCGCCGCTGACATCTTCGCGGCCGCACCCAGAGAGCTGCTGCGCAGCGTCAGCCTGCAGCAGACTCTGCAGCTCATCCGAGTCACCGTCGAGGTGACCGAAGAGCGCGTCGCCGGAAGAGGCGCAGATCTCCGAGAGGCGATCCTGCTCTACTCCCGCGACGTGGCCTTCGCCGCGGCCGACGTCTACGCCAGAGCCGCCGAGGCCCGCGGTCTGTGGGATGCCAGACTCGAGGCCCTCGTCGTCGACTCCATCCTCACCGGTGAAGCGGACGAAGAGCTGCCGAGTCGGATCGCTGCCTTGGGCTGGCACGGTCACGGAGAGGTCGCGGTGCTGGTCGGCACGACTCCGCCGCAGTTCGACGTCGACCTCGTGCGTCGCACAGCGCGAAAGCTCGCTGTCGACGTGCTCATCGGAGTGCAGGGATCCCGACTCGTGCTCGTGATCGGCCGCGCTCGCATCGCCGGCCAGGAGCCTGCCGAAGGCGAAGAGGAAGAACTCGGCTTCGAAGAGATCGCGACGCGACTCGAGCCCTCGTTCGGCCCCGGCTACGTCGTGCTCGGGCCTGCGGTCGCCGCGCTCGTCGACGCGAGTCAGAGTGCACGTGCGGCCCTCGCCGGGTTCGCCGTTGCGCGCGCATGGCGCAGCGCTCCCCGTCCGGTCGACGCAGACGACCTCCTTCCCGAGCGGGCGCTCGCGGGTGATCCCCTCGCCAAGCAGACGCTGATCGAGCGCATCTATCGTCCTCTGCAGGCGCACTCCACCGATCTCGTGACGACGCTCTGGAGTTACCTCGACAACGGCCGCTCGCTCGAAGCGACCGCCCGAGAGCTGTTCGTGCACCCGAACACGGTGCGCTACCGCCTGAAGCGCGTCAGCGAGGTCATCGGCTGGGACGCCACGGGTCCGCGCGAGGCTCTGATCCTGCAGACCGCGCTCATCCTCGGTTCGATCGGCGCCGCAGAGCAGGTCCGGCGCAGGGCTCCCCTGCGTCGTCCGTCGCGCTGATCGGCGATCTGAGCCCCATCAGCTGTACGCCACACACAAGGGTTTTCTCGAATCTTGTGATGGATCATCCACCACTGATGGCGGATCGTTGGCAGACTGGGGTTGTGATTGTCGTCGTATGCCCTGGACAGGGCTCGCAGACCCCCGGTTTCCTCTCCCCCTGGCTCGAGCTCGACGGTGTGGCAGACAGCCTCGCCGCGTACTCCGAGGCGGCGGAGGTCGATCTCCAGCAGCACGGCACGGTGTCGGATGCCGACACGATCCGCGACACGCGCATCGCCCAGCCTCTGATCGTCGCCGCATCCCTGATCGCGGCGAACGCGCTCACGGCGCGTGGCGGTCGCCCCGCCGACGGTGTCGCCGGGCACTCGGTCGGCGAGATCGCCGCGCTCGTGGGCAGCGGTGTGATCGACGCCCAGACCGGCATGCGCCTGGTGGGCATCCGCGGCCGCGCCATGGCTGACGCGGCGGCACAGACCCCCACCGGCATGAGCGCCGTGCTGGGCGGCGATGAAGAGGCGATCCTCACGCGTCTCACCGAGCTGGGGCTCTCCCCCGCCAATTACAACGGCGGCGGACAGCTCGTGGTCGCCGGCGAGCTCGCAGGACTCGACGCCCTCGCCTCCGAGCCCGTCAAGGGGACCCGCGTCATCCCGCTGCAGGTGGCTGGCGCATTCCACACGTCATACATGGCCTCAGCCGTCGCCGCTCTGCGCGATGCGGTCGCGACGGTCACCCCGGCCGACCCGCAGATCACCCTCTGGTCGAACCGTGATGGATCCGTCGTCGCCGATGGCGCACAGGCCCTGAGCCACCTCGTCGACCAGGTGTCGTCACCGGTGCGTTGGGACCTCTGCATGGCGTCGTTCGCCGATCACGGCATCACCGGCCTGATCGAGCTCGCGCCCGCCGGCGCGCTGACCGGTCTCGCCAAGCGCGGTCTGCGCGGAGTCCCCTCCGTGGCCGTGAAGACCCCCGATGATCTCGATGCGGCCGTCGCGCTGCTGAACGGAGAAGCCGCATGAGCCCCATCCTGAACCAGGTCACCGGTCCCGCCTTCACGCGGATCTACTCCTTCGGTGCTGCCCGTGGCGAGAACGCCGTGCCGAACGACGACCTGATCGGCCCCATCGACTCGAGCGACGAGTGGATCCGCCAGCGCACCGGCATCGTGACCCGCGTGCGCGCCGACAAGGGCACGGATGCGATCGACCTCGCCGCGATCGCCGGCGCGGAGGCCATCGAGAAGTCCGGCGTTCCCGCCGACCAGATCGACCTCGTGATCGTCGCCACCATCAGCAACCCGAAGCAGTCGCCGTCGGTCTCGGCGATCGTGGCCGACCGCGTGGGTGCGAACCCGGCTGCCGCCTACGACGTCAACGCGGCCTGCGCCGGCTACGCCTACGCGATCACTCAGGCCGACGCGCTCATCAAGTCGGGCGCCGCACGCTACGCGCTCGTGATCGGCACGGAGAAGCTCTCCGACGTCGTCGACCCTGCCGACCGGAGCATCTCGTTCCTGCTCGGCGACGGCGCGGGCGCTGCACTCATCGGTCCGAGCGACACGCCGGGCATCGCCCCCGCAGTGTGGGGTTCGGACGGCTCCAAGGCCGATGCGGTCGGCATGAACGCGACCCTGACCGAGTTCCGTGACGGCGAGGTGCCGTGGCCGACCCTGCGCCAGGAGGGCCAGACGGTCTTCCGCTGGGCCGTGTGGGAGATGGCGAAGGTCGCCCGCGAGGCACTCGACAAGGCCGGCGTCGAGCCGACCGACATCGCCGCGTTCATCCCGCACCAGGCGAACATGCGCATCATCGACGAGTTCGCCAAGCAGCTGAAGCTGCCGGAGTCGACCGTGATCGCGCGCGACATCGAGACCACCGGCAACACGTCGGCAGCCTCGATCCCCCTCGCCAGCCACCGGCTGATGGCCGAGCATCCCGAGCTCTCGGGTGGGCTCGCGCTGCAGATCGGCTTCGGCGCCGGACTCGTGTTCGCCGCCCAGGTCGTCGTCCTCCCCTGAGAACGCGCCGACTTTCCCTAGACTGTTCCACGGTTCCGAATACAAACCCGTAAGAAAGAGGAAGACCACATGGCTTTCACCAACGATGAGGTCCTCGCAGGCCTCGCAGAGCTCATCACCGACGAGACCGGCATCAACGCATCCGAGGTCGCCCTCGAGAAGTCGTTCACCGACGACCTCGACATCGACTCGATCTCGATGATGACGATCGTCGTCAACGCCGAGGAGAAGTTCGGCGTCACCATCCCCGACGACGAGGTCAAGAACCTCAAGACCGTCGGCGACGCTGTCAACTTCATCGTCGCAGGCCAGGAGTAATCCTCGAAGGATGCCACCCCCGCGCTGTCGGGGCGTGGCATCCTCCGCCTTGCCCGCTCTCTGCTCGACCCGCCTGACAAGGAACCACACATGACCAAGCGCATCGTCGTCACCGGCATCGGCGCCACGTCCGCCATCGGCGGGACAGCACCCGAGAACTGGACGAACCTGCTCGCAGGCCAGTCCGGCACCCGCACCCTCGAGCACGACTGGGTGCAGCAGTACGACCTTCCGGTCACCTTCGCCGCCGAGGCGATCGTCCGCCCCGAAGAGGTCCTGCCCCGCCACGAGGCGAAGCGGCTCGACCCCTCCTCGCAGTTCGCGCTCATCGCGGCACGCGAGGCCTGGGCGGATGCCGGTTCTCCCGAGGTCGCGCCCGAGCGTCTCGGAGTCGACTTCGCCACCGGCATCGGCGGCCTCTGGACCCTGCTCGACGCGTGGGACACCCTGCGCGAGAAGGGCCCCCGCCGCGTGATGCCGCTGACCGTTCCGATGCTCATGCCGAACGCGGCGGCCGGCAACCTGTCGCTGCAGTTCCAGGCTCGTGCCTACGCGCAGACCGTCGTGAGCGCCTGCGCCTCGAGCACCGAGTCGATCATCCACGCCTTCCACCACCTGCAGGACGGTCTCGCCGACGTCGTGATCGCCGGTGGCACCGAATCGGCCATCCACCCGATCACGATGGCGTCGTTCGCGTCCGCGCAGGCTCTGTCCCGCCGCAATGACGACCCGGCCACGGCCTCGCGTCCCGGCGCGATCGACCGCGACGGCTTCGTGATGGGCGAGGGCGCAGCCGCGCTCATCCTCGAGACCGAGGAGCACGCCAAGGCACGCGGCGCCAAGATCTACGGCTACGTTCTCGGGGGTGGCGTCACCGCTGATGCGTACCACATCACGGGCAACGACCCCGAGGGCACCGGCGCCGCACGAGCCGTCACGCAGGCGCTCGACGAGGCCGGCATCACCGCCGACCAGGTCGCGCACATCAACGCGCACGCGACGTCCACCCCCGTGGGCGACCCCAACGAGTACGTCGCGCTCAAGAAGGTCTTCGGCGAGCGGATCGATGAGATCCCCGTCTCGGCCACCAAGGCGTCGACCGGGCACCTGCTCGGCGGCACGGGAGCCCTCGAGGCGATCTTCGCGCTGCTCGCGCTCCGCGACCGCGTCGCCCCGCCGACCATCAACATGACCGAACCCGATCCGGCTGTGCCGTTCAAGCTCTCGGGCGAGGCGCAGCCTCTCGGCGACGGCCAGCTCTTCGCGATCAGCAACTCGTTCGGCTTCGGTGGCCACAACGCCGTCGCCGTCTTCGCGAGCGCCGACTGACCTGCAGCGATGACGAAGAGCGGCCCCCGGGTATCCCGGGGGCCGCTCTCGTGTCTGCAGGTCTAGTGGGCGGTCGCCCGCGCGAGCTGACGGGATCTCGCCGCACGGATGCGAGTGGTCCACGGAAGGAACCAGCCGATGAGCGGTCCCACGCCGAAGGCGAAGAGCACCGTGCCCACGCCGACCGGACCACCGAGCAGGAAGCCGATCAGCAGCACGCCGCCCTCGATCAGGGTGCGCACGAGCCACACCGGCCACCCGGTGCGACCCACGAGCCCCGTCATCAGGCCGTCCCGCGGGCCGGGACCGAAGTCCGCCGCGATGTAGAGCCCGGTGGCGAAGGCGAGCAGCAACAGTCCCGCCACGAACATCGGTGCCCCGACCCAGATCGATGGCGGTGCGGGGATGACGGCGAGAGCCAGATCCGCGCTGGGCCCGACGAGCAGGGCATTGAGCAGGGTGCCCAGCCCGACGCGCTGCCGCAGGGGGATCCACAGGAGCAGCACGAGCACCGAGACCAGCACGGTGACGACGCCGTATCCGATCCCCGTCTGCCCCGAGACGCCGAGAGCGAGGACGTCCCACGGGGCGACGCCGATGCCTCCGCGCACCATCAGACCGAGGGCGACGCCGTAGAGGAACAACCCCACGAGCAGCTGCACGATGCGCTCGACGACGTCGCGTCGACTGGTGGCGCTGATCGGGAGGAGAACGGAACGAAGCTGCATCTCTCCATGCTGGCCCACCCATCCGTCTGGTTCACGAGACCACTCGGCGAGAAGTGGCCTGCTTTCTTCAGTCCACTTTGCGGCATCATGGAGTCATGACCTCACGGCTCGTCCAGCAGCTCGGTGCCCACAACGTCGCCGGCGCCACAGCCAAGGCCCTCGCGGAGCACATTCGCGCATTGATCCTCGACGGTCGACTCACCGTGGGCGAGCGGCTGCCGAGCGAGCGATCGCTCGCGATCGAGCTGCGGCGGTCGCGTTCCACCACGACCCGTGTCTACGACCTCCTCGAGCGCGACGGCTACGTCTCTCGTCTGCACGGGGGCGGCACCCGAGTCACTCTGCCGCACACCGCGGCCCCGGCCGGCGGCGCAGCAGACGAGTCGGCCATCGACCTGTCGATCGCGTCGATGGATTCGACGCCTGGGCTGTACGACGCGACAGTGCGGTCACTCCCTCGGCTCGCCGCCATGCGCGGCACCAGCGGCTATTCACTGCAAGGGCTCCACGAGTTGCGGGAGGCTGTCGCGCAGCGCTTCATCGAGCGCGGAGTGCCGACCGATGCGGACGAGATCATGATCACGTCCGGCGCGCTCAACGCGTTCAATCTGGTGCTCGCCTCGATCGGCCGGCGGGGCGAGCGCGCGCTCGTCGAGCAGCCCACCTTCCCGCATGCGCTCGAGGCGCTCCACCGCCACGGGTACCGGCTGCTGCCGACGCCGGTCGATGTCACGGGATGGGACGAGGGCCATCTCACCGACACCCTGCTGCGCGGACGCCCCCACCTCGCGTATCTGATCCCCGACTTCCACAATCCCACGGGGGCCACGCTCTCCGACGCCGAGCGGACGCGCATCGCGGCCACGGCACGGAGCGTCGGCACACACCTGATCGTCGATGAGACGACCGCCGAGCTCGACATCGATCGCGACTGGACCCCGCTTCCCTTCTCCGCCTTCAGCCCGCATGTGATCACCGTCGGCTCGATGTCGAAGATCGCCTGGGGAGGCATGCGCATAGGCTGGATCCGGGCGGACCGCTCGGTCATGACCCGTCTGCTCGCCACCCGTCCCTCGTTCGAGCTCGGCACCGCGCTGCTCGAACAGTGCATCGCCGTCGAGCTGCTGCAGGAGATGCCGGCGCTCACCGCGCATGTCGCGACACGCCTGTATGCCGGCCGCGAAGCCGTGGCGGCAGGACTCGGCTCCTTCGAGACCATCTCCATGCCACCCACGAGAGGCGGACTCTCCGCCTGGCTCGACCTCGGCGCCCCCGTGTCGACCGCCCTGTCGCTGGCCGCGCGTGCTCACGGACTGATCCTTCCGCCGGGGCCGCGGTTCTCTACGGGCGGCGTGCTCGAGAGGCGCCTGCGGATTCCGATCACCCTGCCGCCTGAGCGCACCGCCGAGGCGATGGGGCGACTGAGACTCGCGTGGGAGGACGTCATGACGGGGGGCCGCGCGGCCGGGGCCGAGATGCCCCGCTCGGCCGTGATCTGACAGACGAAGACCCCGTCCCGGATGTTCGGGACGGGGTCTTCGTCATCTGTGGAACGGGGATTCGCCTTCTCAGCGTCCGGGATCGCTCACCGGCATCCGATACTCGCGCCTTCCCGTTCCAGGTCTGTGGGTCCGCCTAGCCGACCTTGTGCAGCCACACCACGCGGGCGTCGTCGCTCGCGTGACGGAACGGCTCCAGCTCGTCGTCCCAGGCGGAGCCGAGCGCGATGTCGAGCTCACGCTGCAGCTCGGTCGCGCTGCCTGCGGCGATCTCCATCGCATAGCGGATGCGGTCCTCGCCCACGACGATGTTTCCCGCGGCATCCGTCTGCGCATAGTGGATGCCGAGGTCGGGCGTGTGCAGCCAGCGTCCGCCGTCGCTGCGGGGTGTGGGATCCTCGGTGACCTCGAAACGGAGATGCTCCCACCCGCGGATCGCGGTTGCAAGAGCGGCACCCGTGCCGACCGGGCCGTCCCAGTAGAACTCGGCGCGACGAGCGCCGTCGAGCACCGGCTGGTCGCTCCAGTCGAAGTTCACTGCGCGACCGATAGCGCGACCGACCGCCCATTCCAGGTGCGGGCAGAGCGCGCGAGGTGCAGAGTGGATGAACACCACTCCGCGTGCGTAAGCCGTCGCCATGATCTCTCCGTTTCATCAGGTGCGTCTTCCCCAACGACCTGAAACAACGAGAACTGGCGTGAATATGCGGTTGTGGGGCTATTCTCGCCCAGACCAGGCGAAATCACAAGCATGTGATTCACACGACGAAGGCCCCGGTCACGCGGGACCGGGGCCTTCAGACCGCGAACGGCCGTTGATCAGACGAGGATCACGCCTCGCTCATGGCCTGCTTGACCTGCTGTCCCTTTGCGGCGTAGTACGCGGCGCGGGCGGCGTCACGGCGGGCCTGCTCGGCGTATCCGGCCTCGAGAACCTCCTGCGGGACCTCGACGTTCGGCACGTCCTGCGTGCCGTGGTACTTCTCGATGTAGGCGTCGAGCTCGGGGCCGGACGTCCACGACGTGATGAGGCAGTAGCGCGGCTCCGTGCCCACGTGGGTCGCGGCGTGCCACAGACGCTGCGTGTCGACGATGAGCTGAGCGCCCGCCGGCAGAGCGATGCGGTACTCGATGCTCGGGTCGGTGCGGTTCTCGCGCAGGACGAAGAAGCTGTCCTTGTCGTCACTGAGGTTGAAGAACCCGCGGACGACCCAGCCGGTGCCGTCGGGGTTCAGACGGTTGTTGTCGTCCTGGTGGAGGTTGTAGAGGCACTCGCCGTACGGGGTCGGCTGCAGCTCGATGACGCGGCAGCGACCGACGTTGGCACCGGGCTCCTGCGCGCGACGCGTGAGGTTGGGGGCCTTGGCGGTCTGCGAGTCGATCCAGACGCCGTCCTTGTCGGTGCGCGGCGGCTTGTGGTTCCAGAAGCCGTTGCACTCGATCTCGCCCTTGGCGCTGGCGAGAGGGGCGAAGCGGGTGTCACCCGACGACTTCCAGTCGTTGTACTCGATGTCGAGCCACTCCTTGGGGTCGAGCTCCTGGTTGTAGCTGTCGAGAACGACGAAGCCCTTGTCTTCGAGGGCAGCGGACTTGATGTATCCCATGATCTGAACCAGATCCTTTCATCGGGGGCCAGCACGTTTTAACAGGCCCTGATAAGGCAAGCCTAACAGGGCACTTCTGGAGCGCCGCCGAGGGCCGCCGTGAATAAGCGAATAGACTGAATCGGGCGCCTGGCGACTCCTCGGCGCACGGCGTTACGGGAGGACGAGACACCAGCATGAGCACTGCGACCAACGTCGAGGCGACAGCTGTCAACACGATCGAGTGGCTCGCAGAGGACTCCACGACCATCGTCGTGCCGGTGTACCAGCGTCAGTACCGGTGGGACATCGGCGGCTGCGAGCAGCTGCTCTCCGACGTCCGGGCCGTCGCCCGCGAAGACTCGTCGCACCGTCACTTCATCGGGTCGATCCTCTCGGCCGCCGACGACAGCGAGGCCGACACCGACCTCGTGCTGATCGACGGCCAGCAGCGCATCACGACGCTGATGCTGCTGGTCGCAGCGCTCCGACATGCGGTTCAGGACTCCGATCCCCTGCTCGCCGCCGACCTCGACCGGGTGCTCGTGCGCCCGGACGACCCCGATCGCACCAAGCTGCGCCCTCACGACGCGTGGGCCGAGCTGTACGAGTCCGTGGTGCTGGAGCGCGATGTCCAGGCAGAGCGCGAATCGCGCTTCGATGACAATTACGCGTTCTTCCGCAGCCAGGTGCACGCCGACGAGGCGCCGCAGATCTGGGCGGGTCTGAAGAAGCTCGAGCACGTCTCGATCACCCTCGGTGCCGACGCGAACGCGCAGCAGATCTTCGAGAGCCTGAACTCCACCGGCGAGCCGCTGCGCGATCACGAGCTCATCCACAACTACATGCTGATGGGGTTGACCCACGCCGAGCAGCTCGACGTCGAGGCGCGGTTCTGGCTCCCGATCGAGCAGCACACCGGTGAGACCATCGGCGCGTTCTGGCGGCACTACCTCGTGATGACGACGGGGCGCGAGGTGGCGGCCAACGGCGAGCACGGTGTCTACAGCGCGTTCCGACAGTCCTTCCCCCGCGTCGACCTCGATCACCTGCAGGCGGATGCCGAGGTCTGGCGCCACTACGCCGAGATCTACGGCATACTGCTCGACCCGTCTCTCGAGCGCGACCCCGAGATCGCTCGGCAGCTGCGATACGTGAACACCTTCGGCCGCGCAGCCTATCCGCTGGCCCTCAGCGTCTACAGCGATCACAGCCGCGGGCTCATCGGCCGCGACGAGCTCGTCGAGACGCTCGAGTGGATCCAGGCGATGTATCTGCGGCGCACGCTCGTGAACCTGCCCAACGAGCGACTCGTGGCCCGCCTCTGCCGAGCGCGCGCGAACGGAAGAGAGGCACTGGCTCGAGCGTTCGCCCGGATCACGCCGTCGGACGAGCGCGTCAGCGCCGTGCTGAAGTACAGCGAGCTGCCACATCCGGCCTATGTCCTCGGGCGGCTCGAGGGAGTCGACGACCCTGACGAGTTCGATGTGGAGCACATCGTGCCCACAGTCCCCAGCGACAGCTGGTCGGGCGACGGCCAGCGTCCGTGGATCGACTACTCGGACGACGAGCGCAACGCGCATCGCGCGCTGGCCCCGACACTCGGCAATCTCACTCTGCTCGAGCAGTCCCTCGCAGAGCGGGTCTTCGGAGAGTCGTACTCCGTGAAACGGGACGCGGCGTATGCTCGCAGCTCCGTCCCCGAGACCAGTGCACTCGCTGCCACGGAGACGTGGGGAACGGCGGCCATCTCTCAGCGCACGATCCGGCTCACCGCCGATCTGCTGAGGATCTGGGCCCGCCCCGCACTGCCCGAGATCGACGACGACGGGCTCACTCCCATCCTCGATGCGGTGCGTCGGCGCGGGTGGCCGGCCGGGTGGGAGCGCGAGTTCGAGTATGTCGAGTACCGCGGAGAGCGCTGGGAGGTCTTCGACGTCAAACACCTCTTCAACCGCGTCTTCCGTCGCGCGTGGACGGACACCCGCGATGCCGCCGTGTCGTACTGCGCCACCCACGGCGGCCCGATCTACGACTCGATGGCCTGGAAGGGGCAGTGGGATCAGCTGGACGACACCCACCACCTCTACATGGGCTGGGATTCGAACTACATGATGAACGCAGTGCAGGGCGTGCTCGACGAGGCGGACATCGCCTCGGAGGTCTTCGTCAAGTACTCCTACATCGGGAATGTGATGTGACATGACGACAACCATCCGCCGCCTCCTCGACCTGACAGTCAAAGAGCACACACTGACCGTCCCGCTCGTGTGGGGAGATCCGACAGACACCCGCACGATCGACATCTTCGCGCGGGTCGTCACACGAGAAGGAGGCGAACGCCTCCCCTTTCTGGTCTTCCTGCAGGGCGGGCCGGGCCACGAGGCCCCTCGGCCGTTCCACTCGTCGACGTCCCCCGCCTGGCTCGACGAGGCCCTCGCGCACTATCGGGTCGTGATGCTCGACCAGCGAGGCACCGGACTCTCGACGCCGGTCGGCGATGCCGATCTCGAGCGCGGCTCCGCTGCGGTCGCCGAGTACCTCACGCATCTGCGCGCCGATGCGATCGTCCGCGACTGCGAGGCGATGCGCGAGCACCTCAGCGCGGAGACGTGGAGCGTGCTCGGCCAGTCCTTCGGGGGATTCACGACCCTGGCCTACCTGTCCACCGATTCGGACTCGCTCGCCGATGTCTTCATCACCGGCGGACTCAGCACCGTCGACCGGCACCCCGACGAGGTCTACGCGCTCTGCTACGACAAGATGCGCGCCGCCTCCGAGCGGTATTACCGCCGGTTCCCCGAGCACCGCGACGTCATGCGCCGCCTGGTCGACCGGGCCGCGGCAGGCGAGATCGTGCTTCCCGACGGCGAAGTGGTCTCGCCGTCACGCCTGCGCTCCGTGGGCTCGGCGCTCGGCACGAATGACGGCTGGCAGACCGTATGGTCGCTGCTCGAGCGCGATCCCGCGTCGAACGCGTTCCGCCATGATCTGATGCACGCCATGCCGTACGGCGGCCGCAACCCGCTCTACTTCGCGTTCCACGAATCGAGCTACGCGAGCGGGCACGCCACACGCTGGTCGGCGGAACGCACAGAGCCGCAGGACTTCCGCGACGACGTCACACTGTTCACGGGCGAGCACGTCCGCCGCGAATGGACCGAGACCGTGCCCGCCTTCCAGCCGTGGCGAGACGTCACGCTCGCGCTGGCGGACTTCGAGTGGCCCCGGATCTACAACGAGGTCGCCATCGCCGCCTCCGGTGCGACGGGCGCGGCCGCCGTCTATGTGAACGACGTCTATGTCCCGATGGAGTTCTCACTCGAGACCGCACGCCTGCTGCCCGGCGTCGAGCTCTGGGTGACCAGTGAGCACGAGCACAACGGCGTGCGCTCCGGCCCTGTGCTGACGCACCTCATCGACCTCGCGCACGGACGACGCATCCGCTGAGCATCTCCGCCGGAATACTCCTGCAGACGGATGCCGAGGCGGCGACGGCCGAATAGCCTGGTCTCATGGCCGACGCACTCGGGATGCTGCTCACGATCGCGATCCTCCTCGTCGTGGTGATCGCGATCGTCGTGGTGATCGTCGCGGTCTACGCGAAGGCGCCGCTCGAGAAGAAGTACGAGAGCGCAGGCGGCGGACTGGGCGGTTCGTTCGACGCGATCTGGATGCCGTCGGCACACGAGGCCGGGATGGAGCGCGATCGCCAGACGAAGCGCACCGCACCGGCGCCCGCTCCCGGCGACCCGCCCGGCAGGATCGACGGGGAACGCATCATCATCGACATCTGACCCCGCGATCCACCGGGATGAGACGACGAAGGCCCCGTGTTCCGAGGAACACGGGGCCTTCGAACGCGGTGATCGTTACTTGCTCGATCCGCCGAAGCCCTTGAAGCGCTGGTTGAACTTCTCGACGCGGCCGGCCGAGTCCATGATGCGCTGCTTGCCCGTGTAGAACGGGTGCGATGCCGACGAGATCTCGACGTCGATGACGGGGTACTCGACGCCGTCGAGCTCGATCGTCTTGTCGCTGGAGACAGTCGAACGGGTGAGGAACGTCTCGCCCGAGCCGAGGTCGCGGAACACGACTGCCTTGTACACGGGGTGAATGTCAGTCTTCATGGGATTCCTTAGTTGCTGCCCTGGATTGTGCCAGGGACGAGGGAAGTCTGCGGTGCAGAGAGCACCAAGGATCGATTCTATCAGATCCGCGTCAGGATGCCGCGCGGGCCGCGTAGCGGCCCTCGTCGCGGCTCAGAACGATCGGCATTCCGAACGTCTCGGTCAACGTATCGGCGGTCAGGGTATCGGCGATAGGTCCGGCTGCCACGATGCGCCCCTCGCGCATGAGCAGCACGTGCGTGAAACCGACCGGGATCTCCTCGACGTGATGCGTGACCATCAGCATCGCGGGTGTCGTCGGCGACGAGGCATAGCCGCTCAGGAGCGCGAGCAGCTCCTCGCGCGAACCGAGGTCGAGCGAGGCCGTCGGCTCGTCGAGCAGCAGCAGCTCGGGGTCGGTCATCACGGCCCGGGCGATCTGGACGCGCTTCTGCTCGCCGTCGCTCAGGGTTCCGAACGTGCGATCAGCCAGGTGGTCGAGACGCCAGTCGCCGAGCACACGCAGCGCGCGGCGCTCGTCGATGTCCTCGTAGTTCTCGTTCCAGCGCCCCAGAACGGAGTACGCCGCCGTGAGCACCGTGTTCAGAACGGTCTCGTCGCGCGGCACGCGCTTCGCCATCGCCGACGAGGCGAAGCCGATGCGGGGCCGCAGTTCGAACACGTCGGTTCGACCGAGGGTCTCCCCCAGCACGGTGACCGCTCCGGAGGTCGGATGCATCAGCGTGTCCGCCAGCTGGAGCAGAGTGGTCTTGCCGGCGCCGTTGGGTCCGAGGATCACCCACCGCTGATCATCGTCGACCTGCCAGGTCACGTGATCGATGATGTCGCGCCCCTCGCGGCGCACGACGACGTCGGTGAATTCCAAGGCGATCGACATGCCTCCAGCCTATCGGCTCAGGCGGTCAGCTCCGCGTAGAGCGCGCGCGTGGTGTCGGCGATCGCATCCCAGCTGAACTCGTCGCGCGCGCGCTCCCGACCGGCCGCGCCGTAGGCGCGAGCCTGCTCCGGATCGGACGTCACCTCGGTGAGCACGCTCGCGAGGTCGGCGACATAGCGCTCGGGGTCGACCGGCGTCCCTGTGCCGTCCTGCAGCTGCTCGATCGGCACGAGACGCCCTGTCACACCGTCGTCGACGACCTCGGGGATGCCCCCGGTGGCCGTGCCCACGACAGCAGCACCGCACGCCATGGCCTCGAGGTTCACGATGCCCAGCGGTTCATACACCGACGGGCATACGAAGGTCGTGGCCGCTGTGAGGATCGCCGAGAGCTCGTCGCGCGGCAGCATCCGATCGATCCAGATGACCCCCTCACGGGTCTGCTGGAGAAGCCGCACGCCCTCCTGCACCTCCGCCATGATCTCGGGGGTGTCCGGTGCGCCGGCGCAGAGGATCAACTGAACCTCCGGCGGCAGCAGACGAGCGGCCTGCAGGAGGTACGGCAGACCCTTCTGACGGGTGATCCGACCGACGAAGACGACAGACGGTCGAGTCGGGTCCATACCCACCGACTCGAGGAACGCGGGGTTCTGCACCGGACGCCACCGCTCGACGTCGATGCCGTTGTGGATCACACGCACCCGGGCGGGGTCGACGGAGGGATAGCTGCGCAGGATGTCTTCGCGCATGCCGGCGCTGACCGCGATCACCGCCGCAGCGTTCTCGTAGGCGAGCTTCTCGATGCCGCTCGACACCGCGTACCCTCCGCCGAGCTGCTCGGCCTTCCACGGGCGCAGCGGCTCGAGACTGTGGGCGGTGAGCACGTGAGGGATGCCGTGCAGCTGCGAGGCGAGGTGTCCGGCGAAGTTCGCGTACCAGGTGTGGCTGTGCACGAGGTCGGCGTCGGAGATGGCCGCCACGATCTCGAGATCGGTCCCGAGCGTCTGCAGAGCGGCATTGGCCGAGGCCAACTCCGACGGGGCCTGATAGGAGAAAGTACCCGCCTCATCTCGGGGAGAACCGAAGGCACGAACCTGTACATCGATATTCTGCCGCAGGGCCGTGACGAGCTCTGCGACGTGCACACCGGCACCTCCGTAAATCTCCGGCGGGTATTCCTTCGTGATCATCTCGACGCGCATGTCTAGACGGTAGTGACTCACTTGTCCAGATGCTAGTTAGCCGAGCCGAATCACATCTATTGTGGGTGCATGTCCGCACCAAAGAAGATCTTCGGCATCATCCTCGCCGGCGGCGAGGGAAAGCGTCTCATGCCCCTCACGGGCGACCGAGCAAAACCTGCAGTGCCTTTCGGCGGACAGTATCGCTTGATCGATTTCGCGATATCGAACCTCATCAACTCGGGTCTGCGACAGATCGTCGTCCTCACGCAGTACAAGTCGCACAGCCTCGACCGTCACATCTCGCAGACCTGGCGCATGTCGGCGCTGCTCGACTCGTACGTCACCTCCGTGCCCGCGCAGCAGCGTCTCGGAAAGCGCTGGTTCTCCGGCTCGGCCGACGCGATCCTGCAGAGCCTCAACCTCATCAACGACGAGAAGCCCGACATCGTCGTGGTGATCGGTGCCGACCACGTCTATCGCATGGACTTCCGGCAGATGCTCGACGCGCACATCGAGTCGGGCGCGAAGGCCACCGTCGCCGGCATCCGCCAGCCGCTCGCGATGGCGTCTCAGTTCGGTGTGATCGACGCCGACACCGAGTCGGGCCGCATCAAGCAGTTCCTCGAGAAGCCGACCGACATCGCAGGGCTCGAGGACTCCCCTCACGAGGTGCTCGCCTCGATGGGCAACTACATCTTCGATGCCGACGCGCTGATCGCCGCGGTCGAGGCAGACGGCGAGTCCCCCACCTCCGGTCATGACATGGGCGGCGACATCGTGCCGTACTTCGTCGATCGAGGCGAGGCCGGCTACTACGACATGAAGCGCAACGACGTCCCGGGGTCCTCCCCGCGCGACCGCTCCTACTGGCGTGACGTGGGCACCATCGACTCCTTCTTCGACGCGCACATGGACCTGATCTCCACGCTGCCCATCTTCAACCTCTACAACATGGAGTGGCCCATCCACTCACAGGCCGTGAACTCGCCGCCCGCGAAGTTCGTGCGAGACTCCGTCGGGCGTATCGGCAACGCGATCGACTCGATCGTGTCCCTCGGATCCGTGCTCTCGGGCACCCATCTCGAGCGCAGCGTCGTCGGCCCGTGGACTCTCGCCGGCGGCGGCTCGACCATCACCGATTCGGTCGTCTTCGACGGAGTGAGAGTCGGCGCCGGTTCCCGGGTGCATCGAGCCATCCTCGACAAGAACGTCGTGCTCGCCGACGGCGCGACCGTCGGCGTCGACCGCGAACGCGATCTCGCGCGAGGCTTCACCGTGACCGAATCCGGCATCACTGTGGTGGGCAAGGGGCTCTTCATCGATCGCTGAGGATGTCGGCCGAAGACCGCCGTGCACCGACCCGCGCCTTGCGGTCGATAGGCTCAGAGGCGTGACCGCCGCTCGATTCCTCGTCGTCCTCGATGCCGATTCCACCCTCATCCGCAATGAGGTGATCGAACTGATCGCCGACGAGGTGGGACGCGGCGCCGAGGTGCAGGCAGCCACCGAGGCCGCGATGCGCGGCGAGATCGACTTCGCCACGAGCCTGCGCTCACGCGTCGCAGCTCTCGAAGGCGTTCCTGTCTCGGGTTTCGCTCGAGTGCTCGCCCGGATCGAGCCGACTCCGGGCGTGCGTGAGCTCACTGCCGCCGTGCATCAGCGCGGGGGTGTCGTCGGGGTCGTGTCAGGCGGATTCCACGAGATCCTCGACGATGTCGCACCGGGGCTCGGTGTCGACCGTTGGCGCGCCAATCGACTCGAGGTGGTCGACGGTGCTCTGGCGGGTCGGGTCGACGGCGAGATCGTCGATGCCGCCGTGAAGGCCGCCTCGCTGCTGGAGTGGGCGGACGAGCTCGGAGTTCCCCGCCACGCCACGATCGCCATCGGCGACGGAGCCAATGACCTGCAGATGATGGCGGTCGCGGGACTCGGACTGGCGTTCAACGCGAAGCCCGCCGTGCGCGAGACTGCGAGCCTCGTCATCGGACCGCAGGATCTCTCCGAGGTCATCTCGCTGCTGCCCTAGCGGATGTCCGATGCCCCGTCTACCCTCGGGCGCATGGACATCATCCTCATCCCCGGTCTCTGGCTCGATGCGTCCAGCTGGAGCGAAGTGACCACCGATCTCGAACGCGCAGGGCACACCGTGCATCCGCTGACCATGCCGGGCGTGGACCTCCCGGCCGCCGAGTCCGCTGACATCGGCATCGCCGACTGGGTCGACGCCGCTGTCGCCGCCGTGGACGCCGTCGCCGCGCCCGTGGTCGTCGTCGGTCACAGCGGCGGCGGCAACGTCGCCTGGGGCGTGGCCGATGCGCGGCCCGACCGCGTCTCGCGGGTGATATTCGTCGACACCGTGCCGCCGCCGTCCGGATTCGGCATCAGCGAGTTCGAGATCGTCGACGGCGTCGTCCCGTTCCCCGGATGGGAGTTCTTCCCGGCGGAAGACGTCGACGACCTCGACGAGGCGACCCGTGCGCGCACCGCACCGCTCACGCACAGCGTGCCAGCGCGCGTGCCCACCGATGAGATCGAGCTCGGCCCCGGTGCGCGGCACCGGGTGCCGGTGACGCTGCTCATGGGAGGTCTCGACGAGGAGACTCTCGAGTCCGAGCTCGAGCAGTGGGGGCCGTATGCCGAAGAGTTCCGTGCGATCGACGATGCCGAGGTCGTGCGCATCGGCTCAGGTCACTGGCCTCAGTTCTCGGTACCGAACAGACTCGCCGCGCTGCTCGATGCGGCGATCACCCGCCGATGACGGTACGTCGACGGTGGAGTGTCAGTGCCCCATGCCGAGACCGCCGTCGACGGGGATGACAGCACCCGAGATGTACCCGGCGTCATCGCCTGCAAGCCATGTCACGACGCCTGCCACCTCATCGGGCGTCGCGAATCGTCCGGCCGGGATGTTCGCCTTGTACTGCTTCTGAGTCTCCTCGGGAAGCTCAGCGGTCATGTCGGTCTCGATGAATCCGGGGGCGACGACGTTCGCGGTGATACCGCGTCCGCCGAGCTCCCGCGTGAGAGAACGTGCGAAGCCGACGAGCGCGCTCTTCGAGGCCGAATAGTTCACCTGCCCGGCCGAGCCATAGAGGCCCACGACGCTGGAGATGAGGATGACTCGGCCGAATCGAGCCCGCAGCATGCCTTTCGATGCCCGCTTCACGACGCGGAAGGTGCCGCCGAGGTTCGTCGCGACCACGCTGTCGAAGTCGTCCTCACTCATCCGCAGCAGCAGGGTGTCCTTCGTGATGCCGGCATTCGCCACGACGACTTCGACGGGTCCGAGCTGCTGCTCGACCTCGGTGAAGGCCGCGTCGAGCGCAGCGGCATCCGTGACGTCTGCACGCACCGTGAGAGTGCCTTCGGGGCCTTCGCCGCTGCGAGCCGTGACGGCGACGCGGTAGCCGTCCCTGACGAATCGTTCGGCGATCGCGCGGCCGATGCCGCGGTTTCCACCGGTGACGAGGACGACGCGAGAACTCATTTCCACTCCTGATCTGGCCGGTGCGGGTACGGCGGCCGGGTCGTCATCGATCCTACCGATGATGCTGTGACTCGTTCGGGCCGACGTTTGACAGAACAGCCGCGTGGCTGGAACGCTGAACCCGACGAAAGGCATCACCGTGAGCGACAACAGCATCCCGACCTCGGCGGACGGACAGCAGCCGACTCCCCCGGCGCCGCCTCTCGCACCGGCTCCGCCGGCTCCCGCGGCGCCCTCGGCGCAGCCGTACCAGGCGTATCCCGGTGCGGCGCCGTCGGTCGCTCCTTCGCAGGGGTACGCGACCCCGTCGCCACAACCGCCGCAGTATGCCCCGCAGCAGCCCTACGGCTCTGCGGTGGCTCAGCCGTACGCCGCCGCCGCCCAGCCGCCGTACTACGGGGCGGCGTCCGCACCGGGTCAGCCTGGCGCCGGATATCCGAACTACGGCGCGGTGCCCTACGCCGCTCCTCGCCCCGCCAGCGGACTCGCGATCACCTCGCTGATCTGCGGAATCGCGGGCGTCGTCCTCTTCTGGGCGGTGGTGCCGCTGCTCGCGTCGATCGTGGCCGTCATCACCGGCCACATGGCGCTGCGACAGACGAAGGAGAACCCGGCGATCGGCGGCCGCGGCATGGCCTTCGCTGGCCTCATCATGGGGTACATCATGGTCGCGGTCCTGGTCGTCGGCATCGTCATGACGGTGATCGGCTTCCTCTTCTTCGGCGCCTTCACGCTGCCGTTCCTCTTCTCCGCCTAGCGGCAGACGGGCGAGCCGCGGAGCCCGCGGCGGCGTAGGCTGGACTCATCGTGAAGAGCAAGCCCCTGGTCCCTGCTGTCACCTCGCTTCCGCAGTCGCCGAAAGACGAGGCTGACCACCGCGTGCGCCGATACGCGCTCACGATGACCATCCGCATCGTCTGCTTCGCCCTGATGATGTTCGTGCAGCCCTACGGCTGGTACACCTGGGTGTTCGCGCTGGCCGCCGCGGTGCTCCCCTACATCGCCGTCGTCTTCGCGAACGCGGGCAGCGACAGCACGGAGACCACGGCAGAGTCCCCGGTGCAGCAGTTGGAGGCTCCGGCCGCGACTCCGACGTTCCCGGTCGACGAGACCCCAGCTCCTGGCATCATCACCATCCACGAGAGCCGCCAGGATCGCGAGTGAGTGGATTGGAGTGCTCGCGCGCCGGATGCCGGAACGCGGCGACCATGCAGGTGGTGTGGCGCAATCCGCGTATCCACGCGGCCGACCGTGAGAAGATCTGGCTCGCGTGCGATGAGCACGTCGGCTTCCTCCGTGACTACCTGGCGGCCAGGGACTTCCCCGTGACAGTGAGAGATGGTGTGCCCTCGTGAGTGCCCGGATGGGTAGATGGACCGTATACGTGCTGATCGCGATCGGATTCGCGATCGCCTGCGCGTTCCTGTCGAACTGGCAGTTCGAGCGCAATGAGACGCGATCTGAGCAGATCGAGCTCGTGGAGAAGAACTACGACGCCGATCCCGTCCCTCTCGCCGATCTCATCGGCGACGACGGAGTGCTCGATCCCGGTGACGTGTGGCATCCCGTGGTGCTGAACGGCGAGTACATCGCCGATGATCAGCTGCTGGTGCGCAACCGCCCGCACGGCGGCACGAGCGCGTTCGAGGTCCTGGTGCCCTTCCGCGACGTCGACGGCCGTGTGTTCATCGTCGATCGCGGATGGGTGCCGCCGGGCGACGGCGACTCCCCGGATTTCGTTCCGGCTCCTCCGCCCGGAGAGGTCGAGGTCATCGTGCGCCTGCGCCCGGGTGAGCAGCTCCCGGCCTCGGGGCGAGGTGCTCCCGACGGGCAGGTGCCGACGATCAACCTCCCCTCGATCGCCGAGCTGGTCGACGGAGACGTCATCACGAGCGCGTACGGGCAGATCGTCAGCGAGACTCCACCCGGCGACGGGACCCTCGGCGGCTTCGACTCACCCACCGACGACCCGGGACCGCACCTGTCCTACGCGATCCAATGGATCCTGTTCGCGCTGATGGGCTTCGTCTTCATCGGGTACATCATCCGGACCGAGATCGTGAAGCACCGTGAAGAGGTCGAGGGAATGCCCGCACCGGTGAAGACGACTCGGCGGCGCGACAAGGACGCCGACGTCGAGGACGAGCTGCTCGACGCCCGCTGAGTCGCGTCAGTCCCAGGCCGTCACCTCGCCGATGACGGCGGTCTTGGGGTACGCGCCTGCGGGCCCGCCGATCTCGAAGAGGTCGATCATCAGGACCATGGGATAGTCCGGTGCCTGAGCGAAGCGGCGCACCACCCGCCCCTCACATCCGATGATCGTCTCGCCATCGCCCCAGATCACGGTCCAGGTATGCGGCCTCCGGGCATCGAACGGGAGGGTCACCTCGACCATGTCGGTCGTCAACCTCGTGTCGTGGTGCGACTTGATGCCCGTTCGTACCCGCGTCGTGCTCCCGACAGCTGAGGCGTCGATCTCGAAGATGCAGATCTCGCCGGCGTCCGTCTCGGAGAGGTGTTCGGTACCGACCAGCCACGCCGCGAGCATGCATCCTTCGTCGGTGCCCGCGGCAACCGTGAGGTCGATCCGCCCGCGACAGGGTGTGAAGAGCAGTCGAGGCGGCGTATGCGTCTCGACCACGAGTCCGTCGTCGCGGTGGCGATGCGTGCCGGCGGTCGATCCGACCGGACCGGAGTACGTCGCCGTCTGCAGATTCGAGACCCGCAGCGGCGCGTCGTCCGGGCGCCAGTCGAGCTGATCGTGCTCGATCCGGAGTTGCAGTCCGCCCTCGACGAAAGCGAATCGCGCTGCGGAGCGCTCGGGCACAGTCCAGTGCGGCAGGTAGTGCGGAACCCACTTCTCCGCATCGAGCCCCCGAGTGAAGTCATCCGAGAAAGCCGGCGGTGATGACGGACGCGGCGGCAGGAGCTCGGCCACGGATCAATCCCGCCAGGGCATCGGCTTCTCGGAGAGGCGAGAACTGTCGTCGGGGAGATGCGGAAGTTGTTCTCCTCCGGCTCGAATGCAGAGCCAACGCAGCTCTCCCGGACTGTCGGACCGAGCGCGCCAGGTACGCGCGACGCCCTGTCCCACGCGGATCACCGTTCCCGGGCCCACCTCCACGACCTCGTCGTCGAGTCCCATCTGCCCGCGCCCGTCGAGAAACACGTAGAGCTCCTCGACCTGCGAATGGACATGCCAGTAGCCGGCTTCCTCCCCCGGTTCGAGGGCGTTCGCGGTGAGGCCGATGTACTGCATCGTCAGCTCATGATCGACGACTCGACGGCCGTCGCGCGAGCGCGCCTGGTCGAACCCGCCATGATGTGCGCGCCACTCGTCGAGAGCACCGATCTCGATCACCTGGTATCCGCTCATGCCCTTCGCCCTTCCGACCTCTGATCTGCCGGGCCGCCCATGATCGAGCGGCTCCATCCGTCGTCGACAGCGTCGAAGACCACCCGCGTGTGACGGCGGTCTCTCGATCCCTGCCAGAACTCGACCCGAGTGGGGACGATCCGCCACAGCACCCAGTCGCCGTCGGCGACCTCCGCCCGCGCGGCCGGGGAGCGCGCCGCGAGATCAGCGGCGCTCTCCTCGGCAGTCGCTTCTTCCACACGGCCGCGCACCCGCACCGCGCGCACCTGCGGCTGCCACCAGAAGTTCAGGGCCGCGCCCGGCGAGGCAGCCAGCTGCGCGCCCTTGCGGGACGACCTCGTGCTGGCGAACGCCCAGCCTCGCTCATCGATCCGCTTCAGGATGAGGGTGCGAGCGTCGGGCAGTCCGTCGGCATCCACGGTCGCGAGGGTCACCGTGTGCGGCTCAGCCACTCCGGCCTCAGCCGCTGCGCGTAGCCACGTGGCGAACAGCGCGCTCGGGTCGTCAGAAAGCGCGCTGAGATCCCAGTCGGGGGCTCGCCCGGTGAGAGCGTGCCGACCCTTCAGCCACTCGTTGAGCTGGGCGGTGTCGAAGTCATGTTCGTCGTACGTCACGCTCTCGACTATGCCACGAGGGGCGAAGGATCAGGCGAGCTCGATGAGGTCCTGGTACTCCTGGCTCCAGAGGTCTTCGACGCCGTCGGGGAGGATCAGAACGCGCTCGGGGTTGAGCGACTGCACCGCACCCGGGTCGTGCGAGACGAGCACGACTGCTCCCTCGTAGTGCGCGAGCGCGCCGAGGATCTCCTCGCGCGATGCGGGGTCGAGGTTGTTGGTGGGCTCGTCGAGCAGCAGCAGGTTCGCGGACGAGACCACGAGCGTCGCCAGCGAGAGACGCGTCTTCTCACCGCCGGAGAGCACCCCGGCGGGCTTGAGCACATCATCCCCGGTGAACAGGAACGAGCCGAGCACTCTGCGCGCTTCCATCTCGGTGATGTGCGGAGCAGCCGAGACCATGTTCTCGAGCACCGAACGATTCACATCGAGGTTCTCGTGCTCCTGCGCGTAGTACCCGACCTTGAGACCGTGTCCGGGCTCGAGCTGACCGGTGTCAGGCTGGTCGACGCCCGCGAGCATGCGCAGCAGCGTCGTCTTTCCTGCACCGTTGAGTCCGAGCACGACGACCTTGGATCCGCGGTCGATCGCGAGGTCGACGTCGGTGAAGATCTCGAGTGACCCATAGGACTTCGAGAGTCCGGTCGCCATCATCGGGGTCTTGCCGCACGGTGCGGGCTTCGGGAAGCGCAGCTTGGCGACGCGTTCTTCCTGGCGGACGTCATCGAGTCCGGCGAGCAGCTTGTCGGCACGCGCGATCATCTGATGAGCGGCGGCGGCCTTCGACGCCTTCGCCCCGAAGCGGGCCGCCTGCAGCTGCAGGGTCGTGGCCTTCTTCTCGGCGTTGGCGCGCTCCTTCTTGCGGCGCTCCTCGTCGGCCACCCGCTGACGCAGGTAGTTCTTCCAGTTCATGTTGTAGGTGTCGATGATCTGGCGGTTCGCGTCGAGGTAGAACACCCGGTTGACGGTCTCGCCGACGAGCTCGACGTCGTGACTGATCACGATCAGCCCGCCCTTGTAGTTCTTGAGGAACTCGCGCAGCCACACGACGCTGTCGGCGTCGAGGTGGTTGGTCGGCTCATCGAGGATCATCGTCTCCGCATCGGAGAAGAGGATGCGGGCCAGCTCGATACGACGGCGCTGACCACCGGACAGCGTCGAGAGCGGCTGGTCGAGGATGCGGTCGGGCAGCGACAGGTTGTTCGCGATGGAGGCTGCCTCAGCCTCGGCCGCGTACCCGCCCTGACCTTCGAACTCCTCGGTGAGACGCGCGTAGCGCTTCATCGCCTTGTCGGCGACCGCGGGGTCGTCCGACCCCATCGCGAGTGCGGCTTCGCTCATCCCGAGGTTGAGCTGGCCGAGTCCGCGGGCGTCGAGGATGCGCGTGCGGGCGAGGTCTTCGGGGTTGCCCGATCGCGGATCCTGCGGCAGGTAGCCGAGCTGGCCCGAGCGGGTCACGCTTCCGCCCGACGGCAGAACGTCACCGGCGAGCACCTTGGTGAGCGTGGTCTTGCCTGCACCGTTGCGGCCGACGAGACCGATCTTGTCTCCGTCGCTCACGCGGAACGACACGTTCTCCATCAGGAGGCGTGCGCCCACGCGGATCTCGAGTTCGTGCACGGCAAGCACAGCGGGATGTCCGTTCGTTCAAGGGGATTCAGGCCGAGGGGCCAAACTCCCAGTATAGATCGCCCGGCTGTGTGTTCAGTCGAAGTACAGATCGTGATGCAGCCGGCAGCCCGGATTGAAGACCGCCGAGCACGTCGGGCACTCCGATGTCTCGAGGTAGGCGTCGATGCTCAGCAGCGAACCGCAGACGCCGCAGAGCACCGCCTGCGTCGAACGCTCGTCCGTCGACCACCGGCGCGCATCGTGCCGGGCGAGCTCCGCGTGACACAGGTGGCACGGGTACCAGTCGCGGCAGCACGCGAACTTGAGGGCGATGACGTCGAGCGGACCCTGATAGTGCTCGCACCGGGTCTGGTCGTCGACCAGCAGGCCGTGCACGGTGGTCGCCCAGACCTCGGTCGGGCGATCGTCGGATCTACCTCTCCAGAGGGACGCGGTCGATACCTCAGGGTGATGCCCCACCAGCCACCTGCTTCCTAGCCTTCTGAGGTGGATGTTATCAACGAGCTGATCCTGCAGACCGTCGCCTCTCCCTGGCTGTACGCCGTGCTGCTCGCGGTGACGATCATCGACGGCTTCTTCCCGCCGGTGCCGAGCGAGACAGTCCTCGTGGCAGCCGCCGCGGTACTCGCGTCGACCGGTGAGTTCTGGACGCTGCTGCCCCTCGGCCTCATCGCCGCTGTGGGGGCGACTATCGGCGACAACATCGCGTTCGCCCTCGGCCGCAGGCTGGGCACGACCCGGTGGGCATGGATGCGCCGTCCGCGAGTCGCCTCCGCATTCGCTCATGCAGAGAGAGCACTCGCGCACCGCAGTGCGGCGCTCATTCTGGGCGCCCGGTACATCCCGGTCGGCCGCGTCGCCGTCAACATGTCAGCCGGTGCCCTGCGCTTTCCCTGGCGGAGGTTCCTCCCGTTGAGCATCGTGGGAGGCATCAGCTGGAGCGCCCTGAGCCTCGCCATCGGACTTCTCGCGGGCTCCTGGATCAAGGACCAGCCACTCGTGAGCGCCGGCATCGGCATCGCCGTGGCTCTCGTCATCGGGCTGGTGATCGACCGCGTCACGGCATCCCGTCGGCGACGCACCCGTGTTCTGCAACTGGCAGGATGACAGACATGGCACGTCGTCGGCCGCGCACCGAGCGCGCTCCCCGCATCAGCCGTCGCACCGCCGCGCTCACGGCGCTCGGCGCTGCGAGCCTCGTGCTGTTCTCGGTGCTCGTGCCGGTGCAGACCGTGCTGTACGGCACCTCGCTGCCGCTCTCGTTCATCCTCGGTGCCGCTCTGTGCGCCGCACCACTGATGTCGCTGCGTCACCCGCGCTGGGCGATCGCGCTGTTCTGCGCTGCGGCGTTCACGCTTCCGCTTCTCGTCGTCCCGGCTCTCGCGACGGAGGCCCCCTGGCCGTGGTCTGTGCCCGCGCTGCTGACGTTCGTGATCCTGGTCGGCGTCGTGACCTTCGTGCACGGGGCCAGAGCGGGCGTCTTCCCCCTGTCCATCGGAGCTCTGCTCTCCCTCACGGCGCCTCTGCTGCGCCCCGAAGTCGTCGCCACTCCCGAGACGGCCGGCAGCGTCACCGCCGACCTCATCGTCACGACCTCCCTGGCCGCGGCGATGTTCCTGGTGGCGGTCCTCGTCGCCGGACGCGTTCGGGTGTCTGCCGAGCTCACCCGCGAGCGCGAGCACTCCGCCCTCGAGGAATCACGACGAGCTCTCGTCGAGGAGCGCACCCGCATCGCTCGCGAGCTGCATGACGTGATCGCGCACAGCATGTCCGTGATCCAGGTGCAGGCGTCGACCGCACGCTACCGGTTGCCCGAGATCGGAGATGCCGCGTCCGTGGAGTTCGACAGCATCGCGGCCACGGCGCGCACCTCGCTGACCGAGATGCGACGGATGCTCGGGGTTCTCCGCACCGAAGACCAGACGGCCGAGCTCGCACCGCAGCAGGGCATCGACGACATCCCGGCCCTCGTCGACACCATCCGTCGAGCCGGAGTGACCGTCGGCCTGGAGATCACGGGTTCCGTGACGGATGCGCCGCAGGCCGTCCAGATCGCGGCCTTCCGGATCGCTCAGGAGGCGTTGAGCAACGCGGTGCGACACGCATCGGGTGCCGCCGTCACGGTGCGCGTGCAGGCCGACCCCGACGCCGTCGGAATCCGCGTCCGCAACGACCGCGCCCCGGGCTCACCCGCGTCTCCCGGCGGCGGATACGGGCTGCGCGGCATGCGCGAGCGCGTCGAGCTGTTGGGCGGCTCGTTCGACGCGGGCCCCACGACGGGCGGCGGCTGGGAAGTCATCGCCTCGCTGCCGCTCAGAGACGCACCCCCGCGGGACAACACCCCAGAGCACCCCGAGGAGACCCCGTGACGATCAGCGTCCTCATCGCCGATGACCAGGCCATGGTGCGCGCCGGATTCGCCGCGCTCCTCGACGCTCACGACGGCATCCGTGTCGCCGGGCAGGCGGCCAACGGCGCCGAGGCCGTCGCTCTCGCCGCGCGGCTCGATCCGGACGTCATCCTGATGGACGTGCGGATGCCGGAGGTCGACGGCATCGAGGCGACCCGTCGCATCCTCGGTCCCGGCTACCCCGCAGCCCATGTGCCGCGGATCCTCATGCTCACGACCTTCGACATCGACGACTACGTGTACGACGCGCTCGAGGCCGGGGCGAGCGGGTTCCTACTGAAAGACGCTCTTCCCGAAGAACTCGTCCACGCCGTGCGCGTGGTCGCCGGCGGCGACGCGTTGCTCGCCCCCAGCGTGACGAGGCGCATGATCGAGCAGTTCGCAGGGCGGCGGCCGCGGACACCGCGAGCCGCAACCTCGCTGGCCGAGCTCACCGACCGAGAGCGAGAGGTGCTCGTGCTCATCGGGCGTGGCAGATCGAACAGCGAGATCGCCGCCGATCTGTTCATCGCCGAGCAGACCGTGAAGACACACGTCGGCAAGGTGCTGGCGAAGCTCCGACTCCGCGACCGTGTGCACGCCGTGATCCTCGCGTACGACGCCGGCCTGGTCGAACCCGCATCCTGAGCCTCGCCAGGATCACACCCCGGTAGGGGTGCGAACCAGCCCTGGGGGTGATCCCCCGCACGGCACCGCGTTCATACGCTCCTCGGACACCCCATCCGAGGAGGACTTCATGGCCATCGTCGAGGCACCATCCCTCACCGCACTTCGAGACCCGCTGCCGGCAGGTCGCGACACCGCGATCGACTTCCTGCGTGCGGTCTGCGTCGCGGGAGTCGTGCTCCTCCACGCCATCATGGTCGGAGTCACCGTCGTCGACGGCAGCCCGGTGTTCGCGAACGCCAGCGATGGATCGTGGTGGATCGTGCCCGTCAGCTGGGTGCTCCAGGTGATGCCGCTCTTCTTCATCATCGGCGGGTTCGCCGGCTACATCTCCTTCCGGCGCACGCAGGCGCGCGGCGGCGCCGCGGCCTCCTTCATCGCCGCCCGGGTGGACCGGCTGCTGCGGCCGGCCCTGTTCGCCATCGGGATCGTGGGCGCGGCGCTCGCGGCGCTGAGCATCGCCGGCGTCCCGGCCGACATCATCGCCGTCGCCGGCTTCCGTTACAGCCAGCCGCTGTGGTTCCTCGCCGTCTTCCTGGGGTGCCAGGCGCTTCTTCCTGCACTCGCGAAGGCTCACGCCCGGAAGCCGCTGATCACGGTGGCCTCGCTGGTCGCGGCTGCGCTCGCCGTCGACGCGCTCCGGGCGATCACCGGATTCGAGTGGGTGGGCTTCCTGAATCTCGCATTCGTCTGGCTCGCGCTGCAGCAGATCGGCTTCTTCCTCGCCGATGGCACGATCGACGGACTGAGCCGACGAGCACGCGCGATCGCGGGAGCTTCCGCGTCGATCACACTCGTCGGTGCCTTCACCACCGGCGTCTACTCCCCTGACCTCATCGCCAACATCAACCCGCCCACAGGTGCCCTGCTTCTCGTCGGAGTCGTGCACCTGAGCGCCGTCTCGCTTCTCCGCGATCGCATCGATGCGTTCAGCCGCCGCCCAGCCCCGGCCGCACTCGCCGCGTTCGTCAACAGACGCACCATGACGATCTACCTGTGGCACATGCCGACGCTGCTCGCCATGGCCGGGATCTGCGCCATGGCCTCGCTCAGCAGCGGCATCGCGCTGCCGGAGCCGAGCACCCTCGCGTGGTGGGTGTCTCGCCCGCTCTGGCTCGCTGCCGCGCTGACTCTCACCGCGGCGATCGCGGTGGCGTTCACGCGCGTCGAGATGCAGCCGTCCCCACCAGCCGCTGACTCGACTCGCCGGATCGCGATCGCAGCCGCACTCGGCGTCGCCTCGGTCGTGCTGCTTCTCGTCGCAGGGACGACGGTTCTGACGGCCGCACTCGCCGTCGGCGGAATGCTGCTCTCCCAACGCCTCGCACGCCGATCACACCAGACCGCGGGCGGCGAGAGCGTCGCCGACCTCGTCCGCGTGGCGTAGCGTCCTGACCATCAGCGGCACGGTGGTTCGAAGGCCCAGACGAACTCCGCGAGCACGCTGCGCCTCCCGCACAGCATGGGCGAATCCGGCGACCACCGGAATCATCGTGAGCGTCAGCGAGATCGTCATGGCGACCGCATCGGCATCGACACCCAGCCGACGCAGCGGCCGCAGCATCCGATGCAGAACGGCGAGCAGATCACCCATCCGGGTGGTGATCGTGAGAAGCGCAGCCAGCAGGAGCAGCGACGCGACCCTGCTCGTGCTGATCCACGCGGTCAGCGGCGACACGAAGATCCACAGCGCCGTCGCGAGAACCAGCACGAGCCAGCGCAGCCGCCACATCTCGGCGATCAGGACCCTCACCGGAAGCCCGGCGAGGAGATAGAGCGTGCACACGACGACGAGCGAGACGGTGACGCTCCACCCGTCATGCGGGTACGCGGACGACACGAGCGCGAGTACCGCGAAGAGCGCGAGTTTAGGCCCCGCCGACATCCGGTGGACGATGCTGGCTCCTGGCCGGTACGACTGGATCATCCGCACCGCCCGCGGTACTCGGCGATCACGTCGTCCGGGGTGCCCGCTGCGAGGAGCGAACCCGCGTCGAAGAGCACCGCATGGTCGCATCTCGCCGCGAGGTCGAGGTCGTGGGTGACGATGACGACCTGCGACGGCAGTGCCAGCAGCAGGTCGGAGACCCTTCGGGAGTTGCGCAGATCCAGCAGCGTGGTCGGCTCATCGGCCACGATCAGGCGCGGCTCGGTGATCAGAACCGACGCGAGAGCCAGCAGCTGCTTCTGACCGCCGGACAGGTCGGACGCGGGCACGTCCGCCCTGTCGGTCAGCCCGTGCTCGGCGAGTGCCCCGGCCACCCGGCTGGCGATCTCCGTGCGGGGCGAACCGCGCAGCGAGAGCGCGAGATCCTCAGCGGGCGTCGGCATCAGGATCTGCGACTGAGGGTCGGTGAAGACGAAACCGACCCTACGTCGAAGAGCCTTCGTGTCCCGCCGCGAATCGAGATCGTGAACCGTGACTCGCCCTGCATCCGGCAGCACGAGGCCATTCAGCAGACGCGCGAAGGTGGACTTGCCCGACCCGTTCGCGCCGATCACCGCGATCCTCTGCGCCGTGAGCTCGACACTCACGTCGCGCAGGATCGCCCGCCCTTCCCTCTCGACGGCGACACCGTCGAGCGAGATCGATCCGACCGCGGTCTCAGATCGCACGGACGGATGAGGGCGCTGCGATCGAACGCGCGGCGAACGCCCGGGGGTACGCGCGTCGCAGCGCCAGAACGAGCGCCGTCGCCGCGGCCGCCTTGAGTAGATCGCCGGGGAGGAACACCAGACTCGCGAGCGCGGTCGGGCCGAGTTCGAGCCCGAGAACGAGCGCTGTCACGGGGATCCCACAGAGATACACCACCAGGATGCCTCCGACGACGACGCCGAGGGCGATTCGCCACCAGCTGAGCCGACCGCGGCCCACGATGAGACCGATCACGATGACACCTGCCACCCACCCGAGCAGATATCCGGCGGTCGGGCCGACGAAGACACCGAGGCCGCCGCGCCCACCGGCGAGGACGGGCAGTCCGATCGCCGCGAGAGCGATCACCAGAAGAATCGAGAGCGGAGCCAGTCGGGGTCCGAGCACCGCACCGGCGAGCATGACCCCCAATGTCTGCGCGGTGATCGGCACACCGCCGGGAATCGGCACCGTCACCATGCCGAGAACGATGATGAGCGCGGCGAAGATCGCCACTCTTGCTAGTTCGCGACCGAGGTCATCGCGTTGCTGGGTCATGATCCGACACCTTCCTGAACACTGTTCACCTGAACGGTGTTCACTATAGTGATCACATGAGCCCAGAGCACAACTCCGCCCGGCACGACCGCGATGGCGTCGCACGCGTGGCGCTGGCCCTCCTCGACGAGGTCGGCCTCGCCGACCTGTCGATGCGCCGGATCGCGGGCAGGCTCGATGTTCAGCCGAGCGCTCTCTACTGGCACTTCTCGAGCAAGCAGGAACTGCTGGCAGAGCTCGCCGACCGGATCACCGCGGGGATCCCCCGCGACGATGCCGACGTGCTGACCACCGCGCGCGGCATCCGCGACGCCCTGTTCACCTACCGCGACGGTGCGGAGCTCGTGCTCAGCGCCTACGCCCTGCGGCTCGGCTCGTCATATGCCCAGACCGCGCTCGAGGCCGCGCTCGCGCGCCACGGGCACGCAGAAGCCGCCGATCGGGCAGCGGCGATGCTGCACTTCGTGCTCGGGCACGCGACACTCGTTCAGCAGCGCATGCACGCCGACAGCCACGGGGCCGCTCTCACCGACGGCACGGACGATGTCACCGCCGGCCTCGATCGGGTCTTCGACCTGGGCGTCACCGCACTCGCAGGGGACTCGCTCGGTGCAGTGGTCAGTCCTCGGACGACTCCGCGGCATGGCCCAGTCTGAGCCCCGGCACCGACGCCAGCAGCACCAGACCGAGGCAGAACGCGAACACCACCCCGAACGATGCGGCCTCGCCGCCCAGCGTCGCGACGAGCAATCCGGCCAGCGCGATCGCCACAGCTGAGCCCGCGGCGTCGGAGATCGACAGCGCCGACGAGTTGAAGCCCTGATTGCCCTCGTTCGAATAGGCGAGGGTGAGCACTGTGAGGCGCGGATACAGCAGCCCCATGCCACCGCCGGCGAAGCCCCACCCCACGACGACGAATACCGGCGACACTCCCCACTGCGCCGCAGCGAGCACGAGCACGAGCGCCACGAGGAGGAGCGACAGGCTGATCACGGTAATGCGGGTGTTGCCCAGTCGTTCTCCGAAGGCCCCCTGCAGCTGCGAAGCTCCGGCCCACGCGAAGGCGGCGAGCATGAGCGCGATCCCCGCCCAGGTCGCCGTGAAGTCGAAGCGCTCCATCAGCAGATAGGGGACGTATGCCTCGGCCGCGAAGAACGCGCCTGCGGCGATGCCGCGCATGAGGACGACGCTCGGCAGACCGCGCCCGGCACGGAGGGTGCGCCGGGGAATCAGCGGCAGCAGTGCGACACCGATCACGATGACGGATCCGATCGCCACCGGCCATGCGAGGCGCACGGTCATCTCCGCCGTGAAGCCGATCAGCACGGCGAAGACAGCGACGACCACCGCGAGAACAAGGCGGATGACGAGCGCCCGGCGATTCTGCGGCTCGCCGCGTCCGAGGTCGACGCCTCGCAGCCGAGCCACGACGATCACGAAGGCGACGCCCGTCAGCACGGCGACGCCGAGGAAGGCCCAGCGCCAATCGAGGTACTCGGCGACCGCCCCGGCGAGGAAGGGACCGATCATCGACGGCACCACCCATGCGGCGGCGAACGCCGCGAACACTCTGCCGTGAAGTTGCGGTGGATACAGCCGAGCGACCACGACGTACAGCGCCACGGTCTGTCCCCCCGCGCCGAGCCCCTGCACCAGGCGCCCGATGAGGAACTGGTCCATCGTCACAGCGAAGCCCGACAGCAACAGACCGGCGATGAACAGCGACACCGCGGCGTACAGGGCGCCACGGGGCCCTCGAGCATCCGACCAGGCACCCGCGGCGACCATGCCGATCACACTCGTCGCGAGCGTGCCGGCGAAGGCTACGGCGTACAGATCGCGTCCGTCGAGCGCCTCACTGACGATCGGCATGACGGTCGTGACAGCCAGCGCCTCGATCGCGGCGAGGAAGATCAGCGCGACCGCTCCGGCAGTGACCCAGAGGCGTTCTCGGTCCCAGATCGAGGCGGTCGGCCGCTGCTCGGTCGTCATCGGCCCACGAGCGTCGCGATGCGCTCGATGGCCTCGGTGATGATCTCCGGGCTCGTGCCGAAGTTCAGTCGGACGAAACCCCTGCCCGGCTCGCCGAAGGCGGGGCCGAAGTGCAGGGCGACTCCGGCCTCCTTCAGGATCCGTCGCGCGGGGTTGTCTCCCCATTCCAGTCCCGAGAGGTCGATCCAGGCCAGGTATCCGGCATCGGGGATCCGATAGCGCGCGGCAGGGATCTTCGACGCCAGCAGATCCTCGAGCAGCACGCGATTCTCGTCGAGCGTTCTGAGCAGCCCATCGAGCCACTCGTCGCTCTCCTCCGAGAATGCGGCCACAGCCGCGAGGAGGCCGAACTGCCCGGTGCGCCACTCGACCTCGATAGGAAGCCCGCGCACGATGGCGCTGGTGCGATCAGATGCGCTCACCATGAGCGCGCACTTGAGACCCGCGAGATTGAAGGCCTTGCTCGCACTCACGACGGCGTAGCCCACGCGCTCCGCAGCTTCGCCCGTGTCGAGGAAGGGCGTGAACCCGGTGCCCGGCTGCGCGAGCGGTGCATGGATCTCATCCGAGATCACCGCAGCACCGAACTCATCAGCGATCTCGGCGAGAGCGGTCAGCGAGTCGCGGCTGTGCACCGTGCCGGTCGGGTTGTGCGGATTGCAGAGCAGCATGGCCGTGGCGCCGTCTTCGAAAGCCGCGCGGATACCGTCGAGATCGAGTTCCCACGCCGTGCCGGTGTCGAGCAGCGGCACCCGCACGACCTCTGCCCCGGCCTCGGAGACCAGGTCGAAGAACGGTGGGTACACCGGTGTGGTGACGACCACGCGCTCCCCCGGCTGCGTGACGCGGCGCAGGATCTCGACGATCCCCATGCTCACATCGGCGGTCGTGCGCATCCGCGACGGATCCGCATGCCAGCCGTAGCGACGCATCGCGAAGGCGGCATAGGTCTCGGGAAGAGGCGTCCGCGATGCGATGTACCCGGTGTCGCCGTTGTCGACAGCGCGTCGAAGAGCCGAGGAGATCGCCGGCGCCAACGGGAAGTCGGTCTCCGCGACGAAGAGCGGCAGGACATCGGCGGGATACTCCCGCCACTTCTCGCTGCTGCGCTCGCGAAGCTCTGCCAGAGGCAGGGCCTTGACCTCGAGCATCCTCAGATGGCGAAGCCGAGAGCGCGCATCATGTCGCGCCCGTCGTCCGTGATCTTCTCGGGGCCCCACGGCGGCATCCACACCCAGTTGATGCGGAAGCGATCGACGACGCTGTCCAGAGCCTGAGCGGTCTGGTCCTCGAGCACGTCGGTCAACGGGCAGCCTGCGCTGGTGAGCGTCATGTGGATGACGAGAGCATCGTTCTCGTCATCCCACGCAAGATCGTAGATGAGGCCGAGGTCGACGACGTTGATCCCGAGTTCCGGGTCCATGACGTCTTTGAGAGCCTCGGTGACCTCGTCGTACTTCTCGTCGGTGAGGGTGGCTGTCATGCCAATCAGCCTACGCCTCGATCGGGGCTGCGGGGTCGAGGAAACGGTCGTATCCCTCGTCCTCGAGCCGGTCGGCGAGCTCCGGGCCGCCCTCTTCGACGATCTTGCCCGCAACGATCACGTGCACGAAGTCAGGGCGGATGTAGCGGAGGATGCGGGTGTAGTGCGTGATCAGCAGCACGCCGAGACCCGTGGCCTCCTTGGCGCGGTTGACGCCCTCGGAGACGATCTTCAGCGCGTCGACGTCGAGGCCGGAGTCGGTCTCGTCGAGGACGGCGAACTTGGGCTTGAGCACCTCGAGCTGAAGGATCTCGTGACGCTTCTTCTCGCCGCCGGAGAAGCCCTCGTTGACGTTGCGCTGGGCGAACTTCGGGTCCATACGGAGGTTGGACATGGCCGTCTTGACGTCCTTCGTCCACCCGCGGATCGCCGGCGCCTCGCCGTCGATCGCGGTCTTGGCAGTGCGGAGGAAGTTCGTCACCGTCACGCCGGGGATCTCGACCGGGTACTGCATCGCGAGGAAGAGGCCCGCACGAGCTCGCTCGTCGACGCTCATCGCGAGGACGTCCTGGCCGTCGAACGTGATCGAGCCGGACGCCACCGTGTACTTCGGGTGACCGGCGATCGTGTAAGCGAGCGTCGACTTGCCTGAGCCGTTGGGGCCCATGATCGCGTGCGTCTCACCCGTGTTCATCGTGAGGGTGATTCCGTTGAGGATCGGGGTGATTCCCGCCTCGGTCTCGACCGTCACGTAGAGGTCGCGGATTTCGAGAACAGACATTCAGACTTCCTTCGTCACAGTCGGGTCAATGAGCACGTCGTCGCCGTCGATCTCGACGACGTAGACCGGAACGGGCTCATAAGCAGGGAGATTCTGGGGCTTGCCGGTGAGCAGCGAGAATGCGGAGCCGTGGGCCCAGCATTCCACTGTCTCTCCTTCGACGAAGCCCTCGGAGAGTGAGATGTCACCGTGGGTGCAGGTGTCTCCGATGGCGTGGATGACGCCTTCGGAGTCCTTGATGACGGTGATCGGCACGCCGTTCGGCTCGACACGCAGCGGCATGTCCTGCTCGAGCTCGGCGACGCCGCAGACGCGCTCTGCGGTCATGCGTTCACCTCGGCGAGCTCCGTCTCGATCGCGGCGAGAAGCTCGGCCTCCAGCGCGGGGATCCCCAGACGCTGGACGATGTCGGTGAGGAAGCCGAGCACGACGAGGCGGCGCGCTTCCTCTTCGCTGATCCCTCGGGCCTGCAGGTAGAACAGCTGCTCGTCGTCGAAACGACCGGTGGCGCTGGCGTGGCCCGCGCCGAGGATGTCTCCGGTCTCGATCTCCAGGTTCGGGATCGAGTCGGCGCGGGCGCCCTCGGTGAGCACCAGGTTGCGGTTCGCCTCGTACGAGTCGGTGCCGTTCGCGTCGGCGCCGATCAGCACGTCGCCGATCCAGACGCTGTGCGCGCCCTGGCCCTGGAGCGCACCCTTGTAGAGGACGTCGCCCTTGGTATGCGGCCCCTTGTGGTGCAGGAAGACCTGGCTCTCGAGGTGCTGGCCTGCGTCGGCGTAGGAGAGGCCGTAGAGGTATCCCTCCGAGCCCGCCCCCGCGAGCTCGACGCTCGGGTTCACACGGACGACGCCGCCGCCGAAGCTGATGACGAAGTGCTTGAGCGTGGCATCCGCGTCGACGCGAGCCTGGTGAGCGGACGTGTGCACGGCCTCGTCCTGCCACTGCTGCAGGCTGATGACGGTGAGCTTCGCTCCGTCACGCACGATGATCTCGACGTTCTGCGAGTACTGCGCAGCGCCCGTGTGCTGGAGCACGACGGTCGCGGAGCTGTGCTCGAGCGCCTCGATCACGATGTGGGCGTCGGCCCGTCGGTCTGCACCGAGTCCGTCGATCGCGAGGAAGACCGGCTCAGCGACCTCTTCTTCACGCGGGATGCGGATGTGGAGCGCTTCGGTTGCGCCCTGCCACGCGATCGCGGCGGTGATGTCCTCCGCGAGGAAGACCTCCCCGCGCGGTGCGTCGCCGGCGGCCAGCGGCGCCGACACGTACTGCTCTCCCGAGCCGAAGGAGTAGCTCACGCCGTCGCCCGCTCCCGCGACCTCGAAGAGAGGCGAGAGCTTGGCGACCGGGGTGTGCTTCCAGTTGACCTCGCGACCGGTGGGAGCACCGAAGTCATCGGGGTCGAAGGAGTGGGGGCGCTCCGAGCGGGTCTGCACCGGGACGAATCCGGCGGAGGAGACCTGTGCTGCGGGGTCGATGTGCGCGTTCGTGTGCTGCGCCTCGCTGGGCGCTGTCGTCGAGGCCGCCATTTAGCCGACCGATCCTTCCATGCCCATTTCGATGAGCTTGTTCAGTTCCATCGCGTACTCCATGGGCAGTTCCCGTGCGATCGGCTCGATGAAGCCGCGCACGATCATCGCCATCGCCTCGTCCTCGGGCATGCCGCGAGACTGCAGGTAGAAGAGCTGCTCTTCACTGACCTTCGAGACTGTCGCCTCGTGGCCGAGCTGCACGTCGTCCACACGGATGTCGATCGCGGGATATGTGTCGGAGCGCGATTTGGTGTCGACCAGCAGAGCGTCGCAGCGCACGGTGTTCGCGGAGTGGTGCGCGTTGGCGTCCACTCGGACCTCGCCGCGGTATCCCGCACGACCGCCACCACGGGCGATCGACTTCGACACGATCGACGACTGGGTGTACGGCGCCATGTGGATCATCTTCGCGCCGGCGTCCTGGTGCTGCCCCGGGCCTGCGAAGGCGACCGAGAGCGTCTCGCCCTTGGCGTGCTCGCCCATCAGGTAGATCGACGGGTACTTCATCGTCACCTTGGAGCCGATGTTGCCGTCGACCCATTCCATCGTCGCGCCTTCGTGCGCGACCGCACGCTTGGTGACGAGGTTGTAGACGTTGTTCGACCAGTTCTGGATCGTCGTGTACCGAACGCGGGCGTTCTTCTTCACGATGATCTCGACCACGGCCGAGTGCAGCGAGTCCGACTTGTAGATCGGAGCCGTGCAGCCCTCGATGTAGTGGACGTAGCTGTCTTCGTCGGCGATGATCAGCGTCCGCTCGAACTGACCCATGTTCTCGGTGTTGATGCGGAAGTAGGCCTGGAGCGGGATCTCGACGTGCACGCCCTTGGGGACGTAGACGAACGAGCCTCCGGACCACACGGCGGTGTTCAGGGCGGCGAACTTGTTGTCACCGGCCGGGATCACCGAGCCGAAGTACTCCTCGAAGAACTCGGGGTGCTCGCGCAGAGCGGTGTCGGTGTCCATGAAGATGACGCCCTGCTCCTCCAGGTCCTCGCGGATCTGGTGGTAGACGACCTCGGACTCGTACTGAGCGGCGACGCCCGCGACGAGGCGCTGGCGCTCGGCCTCGGGGATGCCGAGGCGCTCGTAGGTCTCGCGGATCTCCGCGGGGAGGTCCTCCCAGGACTGCGCCTGCTTCTCCGTGGAGCGCACGAAGTACTTGATGTTGTCGAAGTCGATCTCGCTGAGGTCTGCACCCCACGTCGGCATCGGCTTGCGTCCGAAGAGCTGATAACCCTTGAGACGGGTCTTCAGCATCCATTCGGGCTCGTGCTTGAGCGCCGAGATCCCGCGAACCACCTCTTCGGAGATTCCACGCTTGGCGATGGCTCCGGCGGCATCTTCGTCATGCCATCCGAATTCGTACACCCCCAGGCCGTCAAGCTCCGGGCGGTCGATCAGCACATCCGACATCACACACTCTCCTCACAGGTCCCAAACGGTGTCATCCGCCCCGACACACCTGATCCCCGTCGAGTCTGCGGGAGCGGGTGCCGTTGGTGGGCCCTCATCACCGGCGCATCCATCGCGCCTAAACTGTTAGTGATGCTTCAGCGCGGTAAGCGCTCATCACAACAATCCGATTCTACAGGTTCCGCCTGAAGACAGGGCCGCCCGCCGTGTCCGGGCGGTTCGGAGAAGACTTATGCCCCAGCCCTCGATCTCCTCCCCCGTGAACGCACCGGCCTCGGCTCATGCGATCCTCTGGGGACGAGCTCTCCGCGTGTTCGCCTGGCTGTCCTTCCTGGCTCAGACGATCATCATCGGCACCGGCGGCGCAGTGCGCCTCACGGGCTCCGGCCTCGGGTGCTCGGAATGGCCGCTCTGCACCCCCGAGTCGCTCGTGCCGATATATGCCGATCAGGGCATCCACGGCATCATCGAATTCGGCAACCGCGTCATGACGGGCGTCGTCGGCATCATCGCCCTCGCCGTCCTGCTGCTCGTGCTCGCGCGTGTCGGCGGCCGACTGCTGGTCTTCTCCGCCCTGCGTTTCGCGGGCGCCGGCATTCTCGCGGCCGTCATCACCTTCGTGATCGTGTCGCTGTTCTCGCTTCCCGCGACTCCGTTCGCCATGGGCGCTCTGCTGATCGCCGTGATCGCGGCGATGGTGCGATCCTTCCGCCTGACGACGGACCGTCGTGATCTCGTCGTCCTCGCCTGGATCGTCCTGCTCGGAGTCGTCGCACAGGCGCTCGTCGGCGGCATCACCGTGCTCACCGGCCTGAACCCCTTCATCGTCGGGTTCCACTACGTCTCCTCCCTGCTGCTGGTGTGCGTCACCGCGGCGTTCCTGGTGCGCCTGTACGGGCAGCCGGGTCCGAGGGAGCGCGCGGTCCCGAAGTGGTTCGCGACCCTGAGCCACGTCACGGGCCTGGCTCTCGCCGTCACGATCGTCTTCGGTGTGCTCACCACCGGTTCGGGCCCGCATTCTGGTGATGCCGACGTGCTCCGTCACGGGTTCGACGCCACCGTGCTGGCGCACGTCCACGCCTGGCCCGGATACATCCTCGCCGCGCTCGTCGCCACGCTCACGATCTCCGCATGGGTGCTGCGGCTCGAACCCCGCAAGTGGTTGCTCGTGCTCGTGCTCGCGATCCTCGTGCAGGTCGGTGTCGGCATCTGGCAGGCGCGTGAGGGCCTCCCTCCCCTGCTCGTCGGCATCCACATGGTGCTCGCGTCGCTCTCGGCGGCGACGTACACGGTCGTGGTGCTGCATCTGAAGAAGCCCGTCGCGCCCAGGGAATGACGCACCCGGCCGTGAGGTCGGCGCGCTCCGAGCCCTCGGCACAGTGGATGCACAGCTGAGGCATCAGAGGCTCATCAGTTGGTCGTGCATCGTGGCCGACATGAAAAAGTCACTGACACGCAGCATCGGCTTCTGGCTCCTCCTCGTGCTCTCGCTCGCCTCGGCTGGCGTGGGCGGATGGCTCATCGCCGGTCAGATCGGCACCATGACGAGCACTCTGCTCGACGGCACGGCCACCGGCATCGAGGTCTACGTCGGGCAGTCGCTCGTCGTCGTCGGCGCCGCACTTCTGGGCGCGGGCGTCATCGGAATCCTCGTCGCGGTGGCGCTGAGCGCCGTGCAGGCGCTTCTGCCCTCCCCCGCTCCCGTCGTCGTCGAGCCGATCGACGGCGACACCGAATCAGACGCCGCCGACGACGAGACCACGATGGTCGAGAACAGCTCGACCCACGCGGATGCCGAGCAGATCGCCGAGTACGACGAAGCTCAGAACGGCAGCAGCGGGTCGACGGCGACGGCGACGAAGATCAGCGTCAAGTAGGTGATCGAGGCGTGGAAGACGCGCATCGGCCGCGCCTCGTTCCCCCGCACCGCCTGGTTGTACAGACGGTGCGATTCATAGATGAACCACCCTCCGAACACGAGGGCGGAGACGGTGTAGACGAGGCCCATGTTCGCGATCGGGATCAGCAGCAGCGAGCAGGCGATGGTCGCCCAGGCGTACAGGATGACCTGGAGACCGACCTGCGAGGCGTTGCGGGTCACACCGAGCATGGGCACGTCGACGTCTTCGTAGTCGTCCTTGTACTTCATCGAGAGCGGCCAGTAGTGCGGCGGAGTCCAGAGGAAGATGAGCGCGAAGAGGATGAGCGCCGGCCAGTCGAGCGAACCGGTGACAGCCGCCCAGCCGATGAGAACCGGGAAGCATCCGGCGATACCGCCCCAGATGATGTTCTGTTCGGTGCGGCGCTTGAGGATGATCGTGTAGATCACGACGTAGAAGAAGATGGCGGATGCCGACAGCGTGGCCGCCAGCCAGTTCGTGGTGTACCACAGCCACACGGTCGAGACCACGGCCAGGGTCCACGAGAAGATGAGCGCGCCGCGAGGCGTGATCTCTCCCGTCACGAGCGGACGATTCTCGGTGCGGTGCATGTGGGCGTCGATGTCGCGATCGAGGTACATGTTGAACGCCGCGGCGGAGCCCGCGCTCAACGATCCGCCGATGACGGTGGCGAGGACCAGCCACATGTCGGGCAGTCCGCCCTGGGCGAGGAACATCACCGGGACGGTCGACACCAGCAGCAGTTCGAGGACGCGCGGCTTGGTGAGGGCGACGTACGCCTTCACGGTGCGACCGATGGACTTCTTCACAACGGTCTGATCAGACATCGTCGAGATCTCGATCGCCTCCTCCACACGCGTCACGACAGCGTTTCCCAGTCTAGAGCACGCGGGACGATGGGCTCGCCCGCCGTCGGGGCGTCAACCCCGGTTCACGCTCTGCGTCCGCCCCACGCGGCCGTCACGGAATCGCGTTCCAGGAACGATGATCCCCAGTCCCACCGTGCTGCAGAAGCCACGACAGATCCATGGAATTACTGGAAGGGCGGAGCGTTGTAAAGGGGGGTAATGGGTCAGACCTCGGCGCTATGCTGAAATGACTCGCGCGCCCAGCGCACATCACACACCCTTCCGTAGCGTTGCGGACTGCGATCGTGCAATCCGGGCGCTCTCGAACAGTTGCAGAAGGGCTTCACAGTGTCGGAATTGCAGTGGGATGAGATCGACCGACGCGCGGTGGACACCGCGCGTCTTCTGGCTGCGGATGCGGTGGAGAAGGTCGGCAACGGCCACCCCGGCACCGCGATGAGCCTGGCTCCGGCCGCGTATCTCCTCTACCAGCGGGTGCTGCGTCACGACCCGACCGACACCGACTGGCTCGGCCGCGACCGCTTCATCCTCTCGGTCGGACACTCCTCCCTCACCCAGTACGTGCAGCTCTACCTGGGCGGCTTCGGCCTCGAGCTCGACGACCTCAAGGCGCTGCGCACCTGGGGCTCGCTCACCCCCGGGCACCCCGAGTACGGCCACACCAAGGGCGTCGAGATCACCACCGGCCCGCTCGGCCAGGGACTCGCCTCCGCGGTGGGCTTCGCCTACGCCGCTCGCTACGAGCGCGGTCTCTTCGACCCCGAGGCGGCCGCGGGCACCAGCCCGTTCGACCACTTCGTCTACGTGATCGCCGGCGACGGCGACCTCCAGGAGGGCGTCACCAGCGAAGCGTCCTCGCTCGCGGGCCACCAGGAGCTCGGCAACCTCATCGCGATCTACGACTCCAACCAGATCTCGATCGAGGACGACACGAACGTCGCCTTCACTGAAGACGTCGCGAAGCGCTACGAGGCCTACGGCTGGCAGGTACAGACCGTCGATTGGAAGAAGTCGGGCGAGTACGTCGAAGACGTCGCCGAGCTCCATGCCGCCATCGAGGCCGCCAAGGGCGAGACCTCCAAGCCGTCGCTCATCATCCTGAAGACGATCATCGGCTGGCCGTCGCCGGGCAAGCAGAACTCCGGCAAGATCCACGGATCGGCACTGGGTGGCGACGAGCTCGCCGCGACCAAGAAGGTCCTCGGATTCGACGCCGACGAGCACTTCGCGATCGCCGACGACGTCCTTGCCCGCACACGCGGCCTGGCAGAGCGTGCCGCCGAGAGCCGCGCCGCATGGCAGCAGTCGTTCGATGCGTGGGCCGCCGCCAACCCGGAGCGCAAGGCCCTCCTCGACCGCCTCGAGGCCAAGGAACTGCCGGCCGACATCGCCTCGGCGCTCCCCGTGTTCGAGAGCGGCAAGGACGTCTCGACCCGCGCGGCGTCAGGTCAGGTCATCAACGCCCTCGCCGCCGAGCTTCCCGAGCTCTGGGGCGGCTCGGCCGACCTCGCCGAATCGAACCTCACCACGATCAAGGACTCCAAGTCCTTCATCCCGGCCGAGTGGTCGACGCACGAGTGGTCGGGCGACCCCTACGGCCGTGTGCTGCACTTCGGCATCCGCGAGCACGCCATGGGAGCGATCGTCAACGGCATCGTGCTGCATGGCCCGACTCGCGCCTTCGGTGGCACGTTCCTGATCTTCAGCGACTACATGCGCCCGCCGGTGCGTCTGGCCGCCCTCATGAACGTCCCCAGCATCTTCGTCTGGACGCACGACTCCGTCGCACTCGGCGAAGACGGGCCCACGCACCAGCCGATCGAGCAGATCGCGACGCTGCGCGCCATCCCGAACTTCACCCTGGTGCGCCCCGCCGATGCCAACGAGACCTCAGCCGCATGGCTCGAGATCCTCCGTCGGCATGAGGGCCCGGCCGGCATCGCCCTGACCCGACAGAACATCCCGGTGTTCGAGCGCGGACAGGGCACAGCGGAGGGCGATGTCTTCGCATCGACCGACGGTGTCGCGAAGGGTGCCTACGTGCTCGCCGAGGCTCCGAACGGCACCCCCGACGTGATCATCATCGCGACGGGCTCCGAGGTGCAGCTCGCCGTCGACGCCCGCGCTGCACTCGCCGAGGAGGGCGTCAACGTGCGCGTCGTCTCCGCTCCGTCCCTGGAGTGGTTCGAGGAGCAGGACGAGGCATACCGCGAGTCGGTCCTGCCGAAGGCCGTCACGGCGCGTGTCTCGGTCGAGGCGGGTTCGGTGCTCAGCTGGCGCGGCATCGTGGGCGACCGGGGCCGCTCGGTCGGCATCGACCACTTCGGCGCCTCCGCCGACTACAAGACCCTGTTCCAGAAGTTCGGCATCACCACCGAGGCCGTCATCGCGGCCGCACGCGAGACCATCAAGGAGAACGCATGAGCACCCCCACCGCAGACCTCGCAGCAGCCGGTGTCAGCATCTGGCTCGACGACCTGTCACGCACCCGCATCTCCTCCGGCAACCTCGCCGAGCTGATCGAGACCCGCAACGTCGTCGGCGTCACGACCAACCCGACGATCTTCGCCAATGCGATCACCGACAAGAACAACACCTCGTACGATGCGCAGGTCACCGAGCTCGCTGCGTCCGGCGCGACGGCCGAAGAAGCCGTCTTCGCCGCGACGACGCAGGACGTCGCCGCCGCTCTCGACATCTTCCGCCCCGTGTGGGAGAAGTCGGGTCACGTCGACGGCCGCGTCTCGATCGAGGTCTCCCCCGACCTCGCACATGACACCGAGGGCACCGTCGAGCAGGCCAAGAAGCTCTGGGCCAAGGTCGACCGTCCGAACCTGCTCGTGAAGATCCCCGCGACGAAGGCGGGCCTGCCCGCCATCACCGAGGCGATCGCGGCGGGCATCAGCGTCAACGTCACCCTGATCTTCAGCCTCGAGCGCTACGCCGAGGTCATCGACGCCTACCTGACCGGACTCGAGCGCGCGCACAGCGCCGACTTCGATCTGTCGAGCATCCACTCCGTCGCCTCGTTCTTCGTCTCGCGCGTCGACACCGAGACCGACAAGCGCCTCTCGGCGATCGGCACCGACGAGGCCGAGGCGCTCAAGAGCAAGGCCGGACTCGCGAACGCGCGTCTCGCCTACGAGCTCTACGAGCAGAAGTTCGCCGAGAAGCGCGCGCAGGACCTCATCACGCTCGGCGCGAACACTCAGCGTCCGCTCTGGGCCTCGACCGGTGTCAAGGATCCGGCGCTGCCCGACACTCTGTATGTCACCGAGCTCGTCGCGAAGGACGTCGTCAACACGATGCCCGAGAAGACGCTCGAAGCGACCTTCGACCACGGCGTCGTCACCGGTGACACCATCACCGGTGGCTACGAGGACGCGCGAGCGGTGTTCGCCGGCCTCGAGGCTCTGGGAATCGACTTCACCGACGTGACCCAGGTGCTCGAGGACGAGGGCGTCGCCAAGTTCATCGACTCGTGGCACGACCTGCTGACGCAGGTGGCCGAGGGCCTCGAGGCGCAGCGATGACCTTTGCGATCCACGCCTCCGGCGCGGCTCGGGTCGCGATCGACGAGACGGTCCCCGCTCTCGTCCACGACCTCGTCGCCTCGCGTGTGACCGGCGGCGACGCGGCCCTGTGGGGCCCGGCAGCCGAATCGGAGGCGTCGATCCGCCTGGGGTGGGTCGAGGCGGTGTCCGTCTCGCGGCCCCTGGTCGCCGAGATCGCCGCCCTGCGCGCCGACCTGCAGGCGAAAGGTGTGACGCGCGTCGTGCTCGCGGGCATGGGCGGATCGTCGCTCGCCCCCGAGGTGATCGCCCAGACCGCCGGTGTCCCGCTGACGATCCTCGACTCGACCGCCCCCGGCCAGGTGCTCGCCGCGCTCGACGAGGGCCTGCAGAACACCGCACTCGTGGTGTCGTCGAAGTCGGGCTCGACCGTCGAGACCGACTCGCAGCGTCGCACGTTCGAAGCCGCGTTCCGCGACGTGGGCATCGATCCGCTCGAGCGCATCATCGTGGTCACCGACCCGGGCTCGCCGCTCGATGTCTCGGCTCGCGAGGCGGGGTACCGCGTCTTCAACGCCGACCCGAACGTCGGAGGACGCTACTCGGCGCTCACCGCCTTCGGTCTCGTCCCGTCCGGGCTCGCCGGGGCCGACATCGACGAGCTCCTGAACGAGGCCGACGCCTCGCTCCTCGAGGTCGCGATCGACTCCGCCGACAACCCGGCTCTGCGGCTCGCTGCCGCGATCTCCGCCACGTCGCCTCGCCGCGACAAGCTGGGTCTGATCACCGACGGTACGCACATCAACGGCCTGCCCGACTGGATCGAGCAACTCATCGCCGAATCCACCGGCAAGGACAGCACCGGCATCCTGCCCGTCGTCCTCCTGCCTGTGTCGCCCGAGCTCGACGCGAAGCCGTCGGACCTGCAGATCGTGCGTCTGGTCGACGACGCGAACGAGTTCCACCTCCGCGAACGGCACGAGGGCGAGATCCTGGTCAGCGGATCGCTGGGCGCTCAGCTCGTCGTGTGGGAGTACGCGACGGCGATCGCGGGCTACCTGCTCGGCATCAATCCCTTCGACCAGCCCGACGTCGAGTCCGCCAAGGTGGCGGCTCGCGGGCTGCTCGACGCCCGTCCCGCGCCGACCGCTCCCGCATTCGTCGAGAACGGCGTCGAGGTTCGCGTATCCGACCCCGCTCTCGCGGCGTCCGGAACCGTCGAGGGCGTGCTCGACGCGCTGTGGGCGGCACTGCCGGAAGACGGATACGTGTCGATCCAGGCATACATCAACCGGCTCGACGTCCCGCAGCTGCAGGGGCTCCGCGAGCTCGTCGCCGCGGACTCCGGTCGGCCGACGACTTTCGGTTGGGGACCCCGGTTCCTGCACTCCACCGGCCAGTATCACAAGGGCGGACCGGCGCAGGGCGTGTTCCTGCAGATCCTGGAGCGCACCGACGTCGATCTCGAGATCCCCGAGCGACCGTTCACGTTCGGCCAGCTCATCGAGGCACAGGCGGCCGGCGATGCCGGCGTCCTGGCCGAGCACGGCCGTCCGGTCGTCTCCCTGACGATCGCCGATTCGTCGGCCGACGTCCTCACCCTCTTCGAAGCCGCACAGAAGTAACAGCCAGGAGAATCCCCCACTGATGTCTGTTCCCATCTCGCGCGGGCACAACCCGCTGCGTGACCCCGATGATCGCCGTCTCAACCGGATCGCAGGGCCCAGCGCTCTCGTGATCTTCGGTGTGACCGGAGATCTGTCACGCAAGAAGCTCATGCCCGCCGTCTACGACCTCGCCAACCGCGGGCTCCTGCCACCCGGGTTCGCTCTCGTCGGCTTCGCCCGACGCGACTGGGAGGACCAGGACTTCGCCCAGGTCGTCTACGACGCCGTGAAGCAGCACGCGCGCACGCCGTTCCGCGAGGAGACGTGGGCGCAGCTGCTCCAGGGCATCCGGTTCGTCTCGGGCGAGTTCGACAACCCCGAGTCCTTCCGCAAGCTCCGTGAGACCGTCGACCAGCTCGACGTCGAACGCGGCACGATGGGCAACCACGCGTTCTACCTGTCGATCCCGCCGAAGGACTTCCCTCTCGTCGCGAAGCAGCTCAAGGACTCGGGCCTCGTCGGGGCGAACGACGATGACGACGAGCGCTGGCGCCGTGTGGTGATCGAGAAGCCGTTCGGCCACGACCTCGAGTCGGCGCGCGAGCTCAACGCCGCCCTCGAAGTGGCGTTCTCGGCCGACTCGATCTTCCGCATCGACCACTACCTCGGCAAGGAGACGGTCCAGAACATCCTGGCGCTGCGCTTCGCGAACGAGCTCTACGAGCCGATCTGGAACCGCAACTACGTCGACCACGTGCAGATCACGATGGCCGAGGACATCGGTGTCGGCGGCCGTGCGGGCTACTACGACGGAGTCGGCGCCGCGCGCGACGTCATCCAGAACCACCTGCTGCAGCTGCTGGCGCTCACCGCGATGGAAGAGCCGATCAGTCTGTCCGCCGAGCACCTGCGTGCTGAGAAGGAGAAGGTGCTCGCCGCGGTGCACGTTCCCGAGGACCTCGCACTCGCCACGGCCCGCGGTCAGTACGCGGGCGGCTGGCAGGGTGGCGAGCAGGTCACGGGCTTCCTCGACGAGGACGGGATGAACCCGGAATCCGCCACCGAGACATATGCCGCGATCAAGCTCGAGATCGACACCCGTCGCTGGTCCGGTGTCCCGTTCTACCTCCGGACGGGCAAGCGTCTCGGTCGACGTGTCACCGAGGTCGCCGTCGTGTTCAAGAAGGCTCCGGAGCATCTGTTCGGCCGCTCGAACACGTCGGAGCTCGGCCAGAACGCGCTCGTGATCCGCGTGCAGCCCGATGAGGGCGTCACGATCCGCTTCGGCTCGAAGGTGCCGGGCAACGGAACCAACGTCCGCGACGTCACGATGGACTTCGGCTACGGCCACGCGTTCACCGAGGCGAGCCCCGAGGCATACGAACGGCTGATCCTCGACGTCCTCCTGGGCGATCCGCCGCTGTTCCCGCGCCACGAGGAGGTCGAGCTCTCCTGGAAGATCCTCGACCCCGTGGAGGAGTACTGGGCAGCCGAGGGCGGCCCGGTCGACCAGTACGCACCCGGTTCATGGGGTCCGGCATCCGCCGACGACCTCCTTGCCCGTGACGGACGAGTCTGGAGACGCCCATGATCATCGACCTTCCCGACACGACCGTCAGCCAGGTCGCCAAGCAGCTCGTCAAGGTGCGCGAAGAAGGCGGCGCCGTCGCGCTCGGCCGTGTGCTCACGCTGATCATCTCGGCCCGCAACGGCGTGGCTGAAGCCGCGATCGACGCGGCCAACGACGCCTCGCGCGAGCACCCCATGCGCGTCATCGTGCTCACCACGGGCGACGGCGAATCGCGACTCGATGCGCAGATCCGCGTCGGCGGCGACGCCGGAGCATCCGAGGTGGTCGTCCTCCATGCCTACGGAGACGCCGCGAGCAACGAGGAGAGCCTCGTCACGGGACTGCTCCTGCCCGACGCCCCTGTCGTCGCCTGGTGGCCCGAAGAGGCGCCGACGTCGCCCGCCGCGTCGCCGCTCGGCAAGATCGCGCAGCGACGCATCACGGATGCCGCGACGGCACCCGACGTGCGCGAACGCCTCGCGCAGCTCGGCGAGACGCATGCTCCGGGAGACACCGACCTCGCCTGGACGCGTCTGACGCACTGGCGCGAGCAGCTCGCAGCCGTGCTCGATCAGCCACCGTTCCAAGAGGTGACCGCAGTCGAGGTGCGTGGCGGATCCGCCTCGCCGTCGACCGCGCTGCTGGCAGCATGGCTGCAGATGGCCCTCGACGTGCCGGTCAAGTGGTCGTACGAAGACCCGGAGCACTGGCAGGAGGGCATCAAGTCGGTGCGGCTGCACCGCTCGTCCGGAGACATCCTGCTCGAGCGCCCGACGCCCGGCGTGGCGGTGCTGACGCAGCCTGATCAGCCCGACCACGATCTGCACCTCCCTCGCCGCACGCTGCGCGAGTGCCTCGCCGAGGAGCTGCGTCGCCTCGACCCTGACGTCCTGTACGGTCGAGTGATCACCGAGGGCTGGGAGAAGCTGGGTCCGCCCGAGACAGGAGAATGATGTCGACGCAGACAGCATCCGCTGAGAAGCGGGTCGTGGTCGAACCGACGCCGGCGGCACTCGCCGCGAGCGTGGCCGACCGATTCCTGACGCGCCTTCGTGCCCGCACGCGCAACGGTCGCATCGCTCATATCGCCCTCACGGGCGGTTCGATGGGCGGCGCGGTCCTGCGCGCGACGCGCGGCGACGCTCGGTCGGCTCAGATCGACTGGTCGCTGGTGCACTTCTGGTGGGGCGATGAGCGCTTCGTCGCTCGCGACGACGCCGACCGCAACGCCGTGCAGTCGCGGGAGGCTCTCCTCGACCACATCCCGGTTCCTGCGGAGAACGTGCACGAGGTCGCAGCCGCGGGCGAGGGTCTGACCCTCGACGAGGCTGCCGCCGCCTATGCCGCGGAGCTCGCACGCTACGGCACCGAGGACCACCCGTGGCCATCGTTCGCCGTCTGCTTCCTCGGCGTGGGGCCTGACGGCCACATCGCCTCGCTCTTCCCCGATCGCACCGAGGTCACGGTGACCGATGCCGCCGCTCTGCCGGTGCGTGACTCCCCCAAGCCGCCGCCTGAGCGAGTCACACTGACGCGACCGGTGCTGAACGCCTCGAAGCGTGTCTGGCTCGTTCTCACGGGCGCAGACAAGGCGTCGGCGCTCGGCCTCGCCCTCGCCGGTGCGAGCTACACGAACGTCCCGGCAGCCGGCGCCAAGGGTCGCAAGCGCACGGTGTTCTTCGTCGACGAGGCAGCAGCCTCAGAGGTCTCACCCGACCTCATCGATCCCGCCTACTGAGCCTGACCGGCCAGCGAACGACCTCAGGCGTCTTTCGACCCACTGCCCGCGCTGTCGTCGCTTCCGCGAGTGATGCCGAGGTCCTGGCTGTCGCTGAGCACCTGAGGGTGATAGCGAGCCAGTCCGACGACGCCCCACACGGCGATTGCTCCCGCGATCGCGAAGATCACGAGAACCCACGGCGGCGCGGCGGCCGCCTCGCCGAGGACGACCATGCCGATGAGCACGGCGATCAGAGGGTCGACGACAGTGAGGCCGGCGATGACGAGATCCGGCGGGCCCGAGCTGTAGGCGGTCTGCACGAAGTAGGCTCCGACAGCCGCAGCGGCGATCAGAGCGATCACGCACACGATGGTGATCCAGTCGAAGTTGCCCGCCTGGACGCGCTTGATGACGACCTTCGCGAGCGTAGCCACGAATCCGTAGAGGATGCCCGCACCGACGATGTAGAAGAGCGCGCGCATGCGGTGACGAAGGACGAGCCAGCATGCGCCGAGGATGATGATCACGACCAACAGGATCGCCAGGATCGTGAACAGCTCGGTGTCGGTGACTTCCTTCTCGGTGGCGAAGATCGCCGCGAAGAAGACGAAGAGGAAGATTCCACCTACACAGCAGACGATCGCGGTGATCGACTGCTTGGTCGGTGAGTGCCCCGAGATGCGGGCGTTGAGCAGCGTCGTCATGACGAGAGCGATCGCACCGAGCGGCTGAACGACGATCAGGGGCGCCACAGTGAGAGCTGCGAGTTGGCACACGATGGCCAAGCCGAGCATCAGCGTCCCTACGAGCCACGACGGCCGCGTCAGCAACCCGCGGACCTGGGCCATCGAAAGGCCGGATGCGCCGTCCGCGCCGCTCAGTCGCTCCATCTTCTCCACGCCGCGATGCTGATACTGCGCACCGAGCGACATGAAGACCGCACCCGCGAGTGCGAGGGGGATGCCGAGGAGCAGTCCCGGGTTCTGGAACGCGCCTACCAACTGGTCGGTGACGTCTTCCGCCCCAGTCGTCCATACGGAGATGCTCACGCTTCGACCCTACCCGGCGATGCGCGCCGAGTAGGGTTATGGCGTGGCTGTTCTTCCTATTCGCATCATGGGCGATCCCGTCCTGCACTCCCCCGCATCCGTCGTCGAGGACATCACCGACGACATCCGAACGCTCGTCGCCGACATGTTCGAGACGATGGACACCGCTCCCGGCGTCGGTCTGGCCGCGCCCCAGGTCGGGGTGCCCCTGCGCATCTACACGTACGCGTACGTCGACGACGACGACCAGCCGTGGCGCGGAGTCATCATCAACCCCGAACTCTGGATGGTGCCGCTGGAGCCCGGCGAGCCTGACGACGACCTCGAATCGGAAGGGTGTCTCTCGTTCCCCGGCGAGCGATTCCCGCTGCGTCGCTCGGAACGGGTGCGCGTCATAGGAACCGATCTCGACGGCTCGCCTGTCGAGATCTCCGTCGATGGCTGGCGTGCGCGCATCATGCAGCACGAGTTCGACCACCTGGACGGCATCCTCTACATCGACCGCCTCTCGGACGGCGATTGGAAGACCGTGCAGAAGATCGCCAAGAAGCGCGGATGGGGCAAGCCCGGCGCCAGCTGGGTCCCCGGCATAGACGATCTGGAAGGCTGACCTAACCTTTCAGCCCAGTCAAAGCCTTCTCGGAGTTGCATCACAGACTCGGAGCCGGATAGCGTGCTTGAGGCGGGATATCGATATGCCCGCTCACGAAGGCTCTGGAGGGGACGAAATGATGAAGATGCGCACGCGACGCGCACTGGCGCTGGCAGGTTCTGCCGTAGCGCTGTCGGTCGCACTGACCGGCTGTAGCGCGCTCAACGGAATTCTGGGCGGAGGCTCCGGCGACGCAGACCGCGACGAGGAATCCGGCCAGGTCACCGAGAGCGCGAACATCGACATCTTCTCGCTGAAGCTCGGTGACTGCAAGATGGCCAGCGACACCGGCCTGATCGAGGACGCCGACGTCGTGCCGTGCGACCAGCCGCACGACGAAGAGGTCTACTACGAGATCACGATGGACGACGGCGAGTACTCGGAGGAGAACATCGACGCCGCTTCGCAGGAGTGCATCGGCGACGCCTACACGAGCTTCGTCGGCATCGCGTTCAACGACTCCGTGCTCGAGGTCTACCCGATCACGCCGACCCAGCAGACCTGGGACGAACTGAACGACCGCGTCGTGCAGTGTGTCATCTCCGACCCCGCTGGCCAGACCACCGGCTCGCTCAAGGGCGCTGCACGTTGATCTGACTCGGATTCGCACAACGAGGCCCCGTCAGTCGACGGGGCCTCGTTCGCGTTCATCGAGGCGGCATTCCGCCCCGCTCGATGGAGGCGACCGAGGACATGCCACACAAAGGGAAAAGCCCCTCCGAAGAGGGACTTTTCATTGGCTCCCCGGCTTGGACTCGAACCAAGAACCTGCCGGTTCCCAGTCCGCGAAGACGCCGGCACCGATCCGCAGCATCGCGCCTCAGCACGCCGAGCCGGCCGCTGAACCGCACGCCGCATAGGGTTGCATAAGTTGGCGCGTCTACTCGTATATGAGTTCATTGGCGTATGGATGTGCCGATGAAGAATGACAAGATCCTTGCCGCCTACGAGACGTGGCTGCTCGCGAGCTCACGGAGTGACGGGACGATTAAGCTGCGGATGCGGCACGTGCGTGCGCTCGCTCGTCGGCTACCGCTCGCCCTCGCGCGGGAGCGTCAGCTCCAGGAGGTCTTGGGCGACTGTCGGCATCTATCGACCGAGACGCGACACTCGATGCTCGCGAGCTGGCGATTGTTCTACGGCTGGGCGGTCACCAAGCGGTTCATCCTGGCCGACCCGACCGCCGAGCTCGAGAGCATTCCGGTTCCGGTACGCATGCCGCGCGTAGCACGCGATCGCGACATACTGATGGCGCTCCAGGGCTCGACGCCGCGCGATCGCGGGCTCGTGATGCTCGGGCGCTACGCCTGTCTGCGGCTCACGGAGATCTCGACGCTGCACATGCGCGATCGCGACGGCGATCTGCTGCGCGTGCTCGGCAAGGGCAACAAGGAACGCATCGTGTACGTGAACGACGATCTCGCGCACGCGCTCACGAGAATCGAACTCGAGCAACCGCGCGGCTTCTACTTTCCCGGCGGCACCGACGGCCACATGCATCCGCAATCGGTGCACAAGATCATCAAGCGGCTCACGGGCTGGAATCCGCACGCTCTGCGCCACGCCGGCGCGACAGCGGCCTACCGGGCGACGGGCGACCTCAGAGCCGTGCAAGACATGCTCGGGCACGCCTCCCTGCTCACGACACAGCGATACTTGCACCTGGACGATGCTGCACGCCGCGCTGCGGCGGCGGGAACGATTATCCGGCCACCTTCGTCGCTGGCGGCTTAGGGGCCGTCGTCGCCGGCGGCTTACCCCACCAGATTTCGACCTTGCCGGGGCCGGTCTCGTCAACCGTGCGAGTCCCGATCAGCTCATCTGTCTGATCGGGACTCAGCTCGTCAAGCCGCTGCGCGAGCAACTCGATCGCCGCCCACGGGCGCAAATCGGGATCCATCGTTTGATCGTCACGCATGGCGATCACCTGATTAAGCAGCGACTTCGTTTCTCCCATGCGAGGGAGTCTATGCGCTCTCCCCCGTCTACAGGTCGCGGCGCAGCTTGTCGCTCACGTCGATCGCGCCAGTCTCAACCTCCGCGAGTGCCTGCGGTGCGTGCTCAGCGAGCTTCGAGCGCAGGGCGGCGATCTCGTCGTCGCGGCGGGTGAGCGTGCCGTTGGTGTTGGTCTTGATCGTCTCGATCTCCTTGTTCTGCTGCGCCTGCATGGCCGCGAGGCCGCCGAATCCGCCGAGCAGCATGAGCAGCTGGAAAACGAAGTTGATGAGGGTCGCGCTCGCTTCGGGGCGGAGCAGCTGGAGGGCGAATACGCCCGCCAGGCCGACGGCGGCCAGGCTCGCGATGATGATGAAGATAACCTGCTTGTTCATTTGGTGCCCTTTCCGGCATCGTTGATTTTCTTGGTGATGTCATCGAGGCTCTGCGCGAGCCCGGACGTGTCGATGCGGATGCCGTCGAGCTTCGCGTTCATCTCGTGCAGGAGAGACCACACGCGACCGTTCTCGCCGGTGCCGTCGCCTCGCGTGCCGTCGATGTTGAATCCGCGGCCCGACATGACGAGATCGAATGCGTACCAGGGGATCGATAGCGTCTTCTGGAGCGCGTTGACGGCCTCGTTATCGACACCGATGAGGGTGGAGCCCTTCGTCATACGGTCGTTGCGGTTGAACAGCCACCCCATAATCGACGCCTGCTTGGTATTGGTCTCGTGCTTGAGGTACATCTCGTCGAGCGTGAAGATGTGTTCACCCCACTTGATCGTTTGCATTTCTGGTTCCTCCTCGGGAATCACGGTGGCGGGTGTGGCGGGTACGGGGTCGAAACGGTGGGTATCGAGATGGACGAAGTGCTCGCCGTGCCAGGGCTCGTGCTTGGCGAGATTGTGTGGGTAGAGCGCGGTCTGTCGCCATCCGTTCGCGCGCCATACGGCGGCGGCGGCGGGGTCGTACCAGTCGTCAGAGTCGGCGGCATCACCTGAGCAGTGCACGGAGTCTTCAGCGCCGAGCGCAAACGGCGCTTTAGGCGCCCACGGGCCGCCGTTGAGGTAGCGCTCGTAGGCGAGCCATTTGCGGCGGTTCTCGTTGGCTTTCTCGGGCGACCTGCCGGCCTCGTTGATGTCGGCGAGGCGACCGAGCTGCCGATCAATGCGGAGGATGGATGCCGCCGCCGTAGGAGACGCCCAGCCGCGTCCGTGGCCGAGATCAACTTGAGTGGTCACGACAGACCTCCGAAAATGAGTGCGTAGACGGCGAGGGCTTCGAGCAGCGCGGCGCGGCTGTTCTCGTGCAGAGTGTCGAGCATGAGCAGATGTGCGAGCGCTTGGTCGTAGGTGCCGATAACCTGCTCGAAGTCGATGAGCACCCAGTCGCGGGACTGTGCGATCGAGTACAGGCGCGCTGCCAGTGCCTCAGCCTCGGGGCGCGTGCGGGAGAGTCCCAGCCCTCCGGGCGACACGATGATGACGGGAACACCGCGGGTCGCGAGGGCGTCGTAGTAGGTCGTGAGGGCGGCGAGGTCGGTGATCTCGTTGGTGCCGAGCGCGCTGACGATGAAATCAGGATCAGTGGCGGGGCCGGCGACGACGGTCGCCCATCGCCCGGTACTGCTTCCCGGTGACCAGTCCGAAGCTGCCGACGACGGGCGCGCAGGGTTGCTGATGATGAGCCCCGGCGTGGAGTAGGTAAACCGGATGCCGGCGACGTGAAGGTCTGCCGTCGATGAGATTGTGACGGTGATGGGGCCGGCGGACAGGCCTCCCAGCTCCACGGTCTGGAATCCGGCGGCGGACGAGATCGCGACCGTCTGCGAAGCTCCGTTGATAGTGAGAGTCGCGGAGCCGCCGCCGGGGATGCGCGCGAGCAGCTTGCCGCCGGATGCAGTGACGGTGCCCGTGAACGTGACAGATTTGACGGCGGTCGTGCCAGCGGTCGTCGGCTGGAGCCCTATCGAGGTCGTCGGGGTGGGCGACATGCCGGCAGAAGTCCAGCGAGCGTCCATCACGCCGTTGTCCGCCTGCACGAAACCTTCGACCGCATCGAGCAGCCGGCGCAGCTGCGTCGGCCAGGACACGACGGTTCCCAGGTACTCCGACGACTTGGAATCACCGGCGACGAGCATCGAGCACGTGCCGCGCCCGAGCATCGCTCGCATCACCTTCTGCCGGATGGTGAGCAGTGCGGGGCTCTCGGGGTTGAACACCGGCGCTTTGAACGTCGCGGTGACGCCGGGGCGAGATACCTCGGTGCGAGCCACGAAGTCTTTCGCGATCGCCCTACGGCCCGTCTCGTCAAGGGCCAGCTCGTCAGTGAGGGTCAGAAGATAAGTCACGGGACCACGACCACAGGCTGACCGTCCGCCACACCGGGAAGAGTGGCAGGCCACCCCGCGCGCGTGCGGCTGGAGAGCACGGTGTTGATCGCAGTGCCGGACTTCGCGTACTGCACGAATAGTGCAACGGACGAGTTGACGGCTAGACGGACGACATCGCCAAGGTTCGTGCGGTAGGTGTGCGTCGTCGTGTAGAACGGGCGGAACGGTGCGAGTTCGGGGCGAGAAAAGAGCTGCCACGACTGCCCCTCGGCCTCGGGCGGGAGCACGACGTTGGCGAAAATCCAGTCAACGTCGCTGCCATCGCGCAGCATCAGCAGCCGTCCGGACGCGATGCGGCCGGGGGTGATGAGTCCCGTGATGTCACGGACACCGGTGAACGACGCGACGTCGGACGCCTGACCGTCGAACAGGAGCTGCGCGCGACCGGCGGCGGCGTTTACGTTGCTGGTGAAATCCGCTCGAGTAACGAGGGTCTTGTTTGCGTCAGCCATGATCTGTGGTCTCCTACCAGATGAGTTCCGGCGCGGTGGCCGATGGGGTCGGGAAAGGTGTGGCGCGGGCGACGAGAGCGGCGTTCTCGTCGGGGATGAGGTAGTGGGTCGCGGTAGGCGCGTTGGGGCCGTCCCACACCCATTTCCCGGCTTCAAGGTGCACGCACTTGGAAAGCCCCAGCTTCGTGGTGAGGGCGGCGGTGATCGCCGCGTTGGCGAGAGCGGCGAACAGAGGATCACTGGCATCGAATTTGTCATCGATGAAGCCGTCGATGTCTTCGGCCATCTGCTTCAGCTCGGGGCCGAGATTCTTGGCCTTGCTCGCCCCGTCGGGGTAGCGGATGCCGTGCGGGGTCACGCCGCTCATGCGGTGGCTCCAATCGTGATGTTGCCGAGATCGGCGAGGGTGATGTCGTCAGAGAAATCGGCGATCGTCGGTTCATCTCGGGTGACGAGACCGGCGACCGTGACGCCTTCGCCGTGGCCAAGCGCCGGGGCGACTGTCGCATCGAGAGTCCAGCCGCCCTCGGCGAAGACGAGCGTGCCGCCGATGATCTGATGAACGGCTGCGGCGTCGAGCATCGTGGCGAAGACAGAGCCGGGAAAGTAGAGCGGGACACGCGAAGTCTTGGTGTCGATGAATGCATCCGTCACCGTTTGGCTGTACTCGAAGTGTCGCCAGTCGAGGCGCAGCGGCGGCATCACGGTCTTACCGGTGAGCTGCCCGAGCGCGGCGGCGGTGCGTGCCGCGATCGCTGCGAGCTTGGAATCGTCGGCGGGCTCGGGGGCCGGCGGTGTCGCGCTCTGCCGATCGGCCATCCAGATCTGCGGGTCGATGTGTGCGCCGTTGACGTAGGTCTCCAGGTGCAGGTGGTTTCCGCTCGAGTTGCCCGTCGTGCCGACGTACCCGAGCACGCTGTCGCGCGTGACCGTCTCGCCGATCGCGAGCGTGGACGGATCGACCATGTGCGCGTAACGAGAAGACAGCCCGTCGCCGTGGTCGATGACGATCGTGTTTCCCCATCCGCTGTGGAGCGTCGTCTTCTCCACGACGACGCCGGGGCCGACGGGGTGAATCGCCGCGCCGCCGATGTCCGGGTATGAGAAGTCGAGTCCGGCGTGAAAACTGTTGGTAGATTCTCGCCAGCCGTAGGGGCTGTTCATGACGGACATCGGGAACGGGTACTCGTAGACCGCTGCGCCGGCGTCGGGGCGGTCGGGTGCGGTGAAAAAGTCAGTCGCGATTCGATGCTCGCGCCGTCCGCCGGCGATCATGTCGTACCCTGCGACGGCGTGCTCCACGACGTTCTCGTACTGGGAGACGGTGAATCCGCCGCTGCCGTCGTCTGCTATGACGGTTCCGCCAGAGTGCGCGAGCACGATGTCGATCGCTTCGTCGATGCCTGTGGTGGCTTTGTAGCCGTTCGGGACTGCGACGCGAGACGCGGGGATCGCCTGGCCGCCGCTCGGGACGGTGATGGATAGGATGCCGCCGGCCCATGTGAGCGCGAGGCCGGCGGAGATTGCAGGGGTGCCGATATGAACGGTGTTCGTGTGCGCGTCGAACAGGGCATAGCCGAGAGCGTGGCCGGCGTAGACGTTCTCGATGATCTCTAGCGCGGTCTTTGCTTCCGCCCATGTGGCGACCCTCACGCCGGGATCGCCGTCGGGAAGGGGTGCCCAATCGACGCCGCCTGTGACGATGTCGCGCGCACCCTGGTTCTGCACGTCGGTGAGCCGCTGCTCGGCTGAACCGCTCGGCCAGTATCCCGGCCCGAGCGCCGGCACGAGCGGCCCGCCGGGGCCGGCGAGGACGACGCGCGACAGGTCTGCGAGCTTGTCGGACGCACTCACCGAGAGCCGCCACGCGCGCCGGCGGTAGAACAGGTTCGGGTCAGTCAGGTGGATGACTTCGACGCCATAGTGAGTCACGCGACCGCGGAAGATGACACGACGGCTGCCGTCGGCGGCGGGGCCGCGCGAGATGATGACAGGCTCGCCGATGAGACTGGCGTATCCGTCCAGGTGGCCATCGGTGTCGATCAGCTCGAAGTACGCCTGCGCGGGCACGGCGCGGTCGGTGTGAGCCTTTCGGCCCCACGTCAGGCGCACGCCGTCGATTCCGATTCGCTCGGCGAGCGTCCATGCGTTCGAGACGACAGTCGAGCCGATCTGGATGCGGGGGGCGTCGGTCAGCGCCATGTCGTCCCCCCGCCGCCGGTGCGCTTGTCGTGCTCGCCGAGGATGCCTTTGAGCTGGCGGGCGGTCGAGTCCACGTCCACAGCACCATTGACTGTCACGTTGTTGTTCGTGACGTTGTCGCCGGCGCGAGGCGCGCTGGTTGCGGCCCACGAGTCCCAGCCGCCGCCGCTGCTCGTCGCGGACGATGCCGGGGCGACGGTACTGGCAGACATCGCCATGAGCGCCGGTGTGGCTTCCGGCCCGCCTCCCCCATTGCCGCTGCCGCGGTGCGTGCGCGGGGTTTCGCCGGCGGCACCGAACAGTGAGCCGATCCAGCCGATGGCGTCCTTGATCCAGCCGATCGCGGTATCGATCGCGGCGATGATGTTGTCCCAGACTTCGCCGGCGATGCGTCCGACTTCCTCCCAGTTGGTGATCAGGAAGACGATGGCCGCGACGACGGCGGCGATTGCGAGGATGATGAGGCCAAGCGGGTTCGCGCTCATCGCGACGTTCCAGGCGATCTGTGCCGCCGTGGCGATCGCGGCGATGGTGCGATAGGCCGAGATCGCGCCGTTGGCGATGAGGATCGCGCCGGCGAACGTGCCGAGCACGACGGCGAGGGCGGTCACCAGCTCCGAGTTCTCGGCGACCCACAGGGCAACGTCGGCGAGCATGGTGGAGAACTGCGCCATGATCGGCAGGAGACGTTCGCCGAGCACGGCCATTGCGTTCTCGTACTGTGCGTTCGCGATCTGCTGCGAGCCGGCGGCGGTGTCCGTCTCGCGGGCGAACTGGCCGGTGACATCGGCAGTCTGCTTGGTGAGGAGCGCGAGCACGGCCTGAGTCTCTGCCGACTTCGCGGCTTCGCCCTCAAGGTCGGCCATGCCCATCGCGGCGAGCTGCGCGTTCACGTCGGCCTGTTTGATCGAGACACCGAATCTCTCGATCGGGTCACGCTCACCGCGCAGCAGCGAGGCAAGCGCCGACACGGCGTCAGAGGTCGAGCCGCCGAAGGTCGCGGCGAGATCCGCGCCGAGCGACACGAGATCATCGGTCTGGCCGGCGAGATCGTTCATGGGCACGCCCATGTTCTTGAGCTGCGAGCCGATGACGGACGACAGCTCCATGTACTGAGACTCGGCGAGCCCGACATTCTCAGCCGCCGCATCGGCCATCTTCTTGACCTCGTTGGCGTGCGTGCCGTACACGGACTCGATCGCGCCCGTGGCCTGCTGGAGGTTCGATGCGCTCTGGCCGGCCTGATACGCGAGCACGCCGATGCCGGCGGCGAGGATGGCCGCACCGCCGGCGGCCTTCCCCATGCCATCATCGAACGCCGCAACCTGCTTGTTCGTCTCGGCGAACTCGCGGCCCGCCTGCTTGCCGTCCGCAATGATGCGGATGGCGAGAACAGCACTCTTGCCGGCCATTACCTCACCTCACTTTCCGGGCCTCGGCGCGCTCGTTGAGCAGCTCCACGAATGTCTCGATCACTTCGTCGTCGGCGTCGAGCAGATAGGGCATCGGCTGCCCCGTCTCGATCGCGATTTCGATCAGGAGCCGTGCTCGGCTCCCGACGTGAAAGGGGCCACGTCGTCACCGCTCTCGCCGGCGATGGCCTGCTCAGGGGTGACGGGCTCGCCATCTTTCAGGTACGTGACGTTCACCGCGCGGTCGATGAACTGCTCGACGGTCTCGGACTGCGGGATAGATCCCGAGCGGAGCAGGGCGAAGTAGGCGACGACGGTCGCCCACAGGATCGGCGCGTCAGACGATCCCGGCCAGTTCTTGCGAGCGCGGATCAGGTCGAACCGCACCATGTCTCGGTTGTCGCCCTCGACGGTGTACTCGATGGTGTCGTCGGTGCCGGGCTGTTCGAGCTCGACGGCCAGTGTCATGCGCTTCATGTTGTTCCCTTGACTTTCTCTAGAGTCGTGTCGATGTAGTCCTCGTAGACGCGGATCCAGCGGCCTTCGCTGTCCTGTGCGCCTCGCGAGATGAACGGTTGGGCTTTGATGTGGCGGCGTCCCCAGCCCCAATGGATGGGGCCGGCATACGGGACGCGGGCGAAGCCGGCCCGAACAATGCCGGCGGTCTTGGTGCCGGCTGCGCGGATCGTGTCGCGCAGCCGGCCGCTCTTGACCGGTGCGAGGGCACTCGATGCCTTGGCGGCGATCTCGGCGGCCTCGCGGTGAGCTTTGGTGAGGTCTTGCAGGTCGTCGCCGGCTTGTCTGAGGGTGCGGCGCAGCTCGCGCCCTCCCTCGACCTTGTAGACCGGCGAAGACATGTCAGACCCGAGCCTCGAAGACGGGAGGGCCGACGAGATCGAACGTCACCTCGGCGCTCGGCTTCGTCTTCACGTCGCCGCCGATCTCGATCGCTTCGACGACGAGAGTCCCGGTGATCTTCCGGTCGAGGGTGTTGTTCGGCACGTACTCGAACGGGTGCTGCTCGCCGCGGTGCTCCCACAGCCACTCGGTGTTGGAATCGGCGTGGCCGAAGTCCGACTGCAGCGTGACGACGATCGTGTTCTCTTCAGTGCGATCGCCGGGTGCCTGCTCGCCCGACAGCACGTCGATGGGGTCGCCCTTGGTGACGTTCGGCACGAGCTTCGCGCCGCGGATCTGACTCGAGAAGTTGGTGAGCGCGGCTTCCGAGCCGATGGTGAAACTGCCGGGGCCGACAGTGGGAGCTTTGACGGGCATGATTCCTGCTTTCAGTCGTCGATGAGAGTGTCGGGATTGAGGTTGATCGTGTAGCCCGGCAGAGCTGCCGAGCCGGTCGGGGCGAACATGTCGCCCCGTGCGGTGGTCATGTCGAGCTTCCCGACGCGCAGCGCCTCGATGATCGAGTCGAGCGTTTCCCACGCGTGGAGCAGGTTGTCGGCGGGGCCGGCGATGACGGAAAGCTCGTAGGTCGCATCGACGCTGTGCCAGGTCTCGAACGTGAGATCGGGCGGCGAGATCACGATGACGCCGTTTCGAGCGGCGGACGCGATCTCGCGGGCGTCGAGCGTCACGGTCACTTTGTCGAGGCCGGCGTCGGCAAGTATCGTGCGGAGCTGTCCCGCCTTCGCGTTGGCCTGGACGATGCGCGGGGCGACCATTAGAGCCCCATCACGAGGTAGCGGCGCAGCAGCGGGTATGCCGCTGCCATCGGATCGCGGTTGAGGCGGAACATCTGCGGCTCGACACCTTCCATCGTGACGACGCCGTTGCGGCTCGCCTTCCGGTAGTAGAGGTCTGCGCCGACTTCGAGCACGGCGCGCGCCACCACCTTGGCCGGGACTCCGAAGGGGTTGCCGTCACCGATGAAATCGGTGACCATCTGCGTTGCAACCTCCTCGGATTCCTTCGCGAACGGAGCGTCGGCCGAGACGGCTTGGACGTACCATTCGAGGGTGGTGGCGGGCGTCGTGTCGGGCATGGTCAGCCGCCGATAGCCGGCTCGACCTCGACGGCCTGGATGGCGTCGGGGAACTGCGATGCTGCGGCCAGGTAGCCGTACTGCGACATCGCTTCGGTGAGGTTGACGACGTTCGTGTCCTGGAGGCGGAACGGTGCGCCGGGGCTCTCCCACGTGGTGATGCCGAGACGGTCGTGGAACTCGACCGTGTTCTCGGGCGCGCCGGGCAGGATCTTGAACTGCACGCTGGCGAGGTCGCCCTTCACCTCGCGGAGGTCGAGTTCGCCGATCTGGTTCATGCCGGTGCCCCAGACGCGCATGAGGCTGTTGCCGTTGGTGTCCTCCAGGCGGATGAGGCGCTTGAACACGTCCTTGGACACGAGCCCGCCGTCGAGGTTGAACGACAGGTCATCGAACAGGCCGGCGGCGTCGACGATGAGATCCAGCCACTCGTACGCGGTCGCATCGGCGGCGATCGCGAGGTCGGGCGTAGCGTCGGCGAGCTTGGTCGCGATGATGCCGCGCAGGAGGTCGCGGACGACTTCCTCGGTTGCGCGGGCGTACTCCAGGTTCATCGCCGTGCGGGCGGTGGAGATGTACGCAGCGCTGCCGCGCTCGATCTGCTGGCGGGTGAGTTCGGTCCAGCCGCCGTAGGTGTCAACGGGGGTCGTCTCGCTCTTGAGCTGGATCTTGCCCTTGACGAGATTCTCGCCCTGCGCGGCCTGCTTCGCGACGGCGATGCTGTTGGACTTGAGCTGGAGGTATTCCAGCGTCATGCCGTCACCGGGAAGCGGCTCGGTGGAGAACTCGCCCATGATCTTGCGCGTTCGGCGGATCAGGTGGATGGCGTCACGAATCCAGGTGTTGGGCTGCTTGTCGTCGGCGGTGGTCGAACCGTCGTAGGCCGCGTTGGTCTCGTAGAAGGCCATCGCGTCAGCGGAGCCGCCGACGAGATCCTTGACGAAGTGGCCGAACGTCGGCCAGGTGGGGCCGGCGGTCGCTGCCGGGTTCGAGAACGTCGCGAGACGGGTGTCGAGCGTCCGGGTCTGCGCTTCGGCGTGCTCAGACAGCGCCTGGTCGAGATCCGCGCGGGTGAGTTCGGGCATGGGGCGTTCCTTTCGGTTTGACGCCATGGCGGCGACAGGGAGGGGTGCGGAGGCCGCTGCGCGGCCCGCGTGGGCGTACATGGACAGGTCGAACAGGTTCGAGACGGTGGCCTCGTCTTCGTCGGCGTCTTCGGCGTCGGCGTCTGTGCGGTCGGCGAGGCCGGCGGCGACTGCCTCGGCGGCGCTGTACCAGGTCTCGGCTTTCATGAGCGCGCGCCAGTCGGCTGCGTCACCGCCGGCCTTCGCGGCATACATCTCGGCGATGTTGCCGCTGATGCGGTCGAGGTCGTCGGCGGCGGCGAGCATGTCGTCGGCGTTGCCGATCGCCAGTCCCCACGCCTCGTGGATCATGAACTCGCTGTTCTCGGCCATGACCACTTCGTCGCCGGCGCACGCGATGAACGATGCGGCGGATGCGGCGAGGCCGTCCACGGTGACGATCACGTGTGCCTTGTGGCTGCGGAGCGCGTTGCGGATGGCGATGCCGTCGTACACGTTGCCGCCGGGGCTGTTGACGTAGACGTTGAGCGTGTCCACGTCGAGATCGCGGATCGCCGGCACCATTTCGGCGGCGTCGATGCCGCCCCAGTAGCCGCCGATCGCGCCGTACAGGTGCAGGCTTCCGGTACGGGTGTCGTCGTCGGTCGCGACGTTCCAGCGCGACTCAAGGCCGGCGGCGAGGGCGGCGAACTTGTCGCGCGCGGTGGTCAGGTCAGGCATTCGCGGCCTCCGGGGTCTTGGTCGTCGTCTTGCGGGCGTCGAGTTCGGCGCGCTGCGCGTCAGTGAGCGGTGCCATGCCTTCGAGCGCGCGAACCTCGTCGGCGGTCGCCCAGCCCTTCTGCGGGTCGAGCGACATGCCGTGCGCCTCGTAGCGGGTCTTGGTGTCGGAGCGCAGCAGCGCGTCGATCTTGAATCGGGCGGTCTGCTTGCCGGGAAGCAGCTCGGTCAGCGCTTCCTCGATCTCGCGGAGCGGCTTCATGAGGCTGAATCGGACGTACCCAATCCATTCCTGCTCGACGTTGCTGTACGTCTCGCTGGAGCCCTCGACGGCCACGAGCATGATCGAGGCCGGCGCACCGATCAGGCGCGCCATCTGGATCGTCGAGTACTGCTGGGTTTCGAGGAACTGCACGTCGGACGGCTTGAGCAGCAGCGGCGTGTAGCTCAGCCCCTTGCCGAGCACGCGCAGTCGTTCGCCGATGGCCTTGTCGGGGGCATCCGCGATCGGCGTGCCGTCGGGGTTGCGTCCGTACCAGACGTTCTTGTACTTCGTGGTGTCGCCGGGTGCAAGTTCCTGATCGGTGGACAGCACGCCGTCGGGCATGTTCGAGTCGGTGAGCCACATCGCGCCGTAGTCGCGGGCGTCGAGCGCGCCGCGCACTTCGATCTGCGCGGCCTGGATCGGGCCGAGCCCGCGGCGCAGGCCGGGGATGCGGAGCAGCTGGAGGTGCTTCACGTCGCGGCGGGTGAGCTTGAGGCCGCGCCATCCGAACGTGACCGTCTCGTTGTTGTGGCGGTCGTACTCGACGTTCACGGAGACTTCGTGAGGGTTGAGGGCCACGAGGTTGACCACCTGGCCGGCGTCGTTGCGGATGATGCGCCAGAAGGCGTTGCCGTCCACGTAGAGCGACACGACGGTGTACTCGATGAACGCGGATCGCGTCTCGTCGATGTCGGGGCGCTGCACCAGCGCCGGCGTGGGGATGATCTCGCCGTCACGCTCGACGGCGATCGAGAGTTGGCAGGCGGCGGTCGCGTGAATCTGAATGCCGCGATAGACCGTCGAGAGGGAGAGGGCACGTTCCGTCGTCACCGCCGCCTGCCGCTGCCGTCCATCGGGGAACACATCGGCGGGGTAGCCGGCTGGGGCATCCGGAACCTCGTTGAGCCACTTCGCGGCCTTGACGACCGCCTCGCGGACTGTGCTGATGAACGACATGGCCACGACTCTGACGGCGAGCGGACGCGACTCCCAAGAATCGCGACCGCTCGCGACCGGTCACGACATCTCGTGACCGTTCGTGACCGATCTCAGCCGAGCTGGAAGGCGCGCACGGCGGGCAGGTGATGAATGCCGTAGCTGCCGAGATTCGCGGACTCCAGGGCGCTGATCGAGCCGACGGATGCGCGTCGCCCGAATAGCCATGTGCCGTCGCCTGAGAATCGCTTGGTGGCAAGCTCTGCCGCCGCGTCGAGCTTCGGGTGGGGCCGGTAGCGCCACGTCGGGCCGGACGGGTTCTGGATGCCGGATACGGTGCCCTGAGTGGCCGCGACGGCGTCGGCGGTCTTGACCGGGATCAGCTCGAAGCCGTCGCGTTCGGCCTCGTCGTGCAGCGCAGCGGACGGGCCATAGGGGTCGATGATGAATCCCGCGTCCGGGTACTTCGCGCGCAGCTCGCGGAGCTTGTCGAGCGCGCCGTAGGTGTGTTCCATCCAGCCACCTTTGACGACTGCGGAGAGGGTGCCGCCGGCGTGAAGCTGGGTCGCGGTGATCGTCGTATCCACGCCATCGACGCCGACGGCGGCGGCGAAGCAGACGCGGCCTGGCGCGGGCGGTGTCGGTTCGTGCCACGCTGCACGCTTCCACGGCTCGACGGGGATGACGCGCTCTGTCGCGCCGGTGCGTCGGTTGCCGAACGCGCGGGCGAACTCGCTCGGGGAGTCGGCGAACTCGGCGCGGAAAGCGTCGAGACCTTCGCGGGTGAACAGAAAGCCGGCGCCGGGGTGGCACGCGTAGATCCGGTCAAGGTCGAACGGGTCATCGCCCTCGCGGATGCCCCAGTCGAAGAACGCGACCGTCGGATCGGGTTCGTCGCTGCGGCATTCCTCGAGTAGTGCATTCAGCGCGGTCGATTCGACGGTGCCCTCGGTTGAGAAGATCCAGGTTTGCGGGCGCTGTCCGGTGACCTTCTCGCGGGTGAGCTTGGTGGCGCTGAACGACTGGCGCAGCACCGCGTACTGCTGACTCGTCCAGTACCAGAACTCATCGAGGCTGACCTTGTCGGCCTGCTTGCCGTCGAGCGCTCCCTCGACGGGGGCGAACGGTCGGAACTTCGAGCCGTTGACGAAGGGGAGAGCTGCGGAGCCGTTCGAGCGGCGAGCGACCGGCGCGAGCTGTCGGAGGCCGCATTCCTCCCACAGCTCGACCATCTCAAGGAACTTCTCGGTGGCGTGCTGGCCGCTCTGCGCGGTGTACCACGTGCGGCGATTCCGTCCGAGCAGCGCGTTCTGAATCGACGACGCGAGATCGAGCGTCGTCTTGCCGGCCTGGCGCGGCACGGTGATGACGATCGTCGAGTACACGAACAGGCCGAAGCTATCGACCTCCAGGGCGACATCGGCGACGTACCGTTGCCACGGCAGGAGCGGTTGCCCCATCTCGGCGGCGATCGCGGCGAGCTTCGCGCCGTGCGTCGCGCGGTCATAGTTCCGGGGCGTCACCTTCCGGGGCTGCGTCAAGTTGGGCGGGAGCAGCAAGCGCGTCAAGGAGTCGCCTCGTCTCGGGGGTCAGGTGGCTGTCGTCGGTGGGGCCGGCGTCGTCGGTGGCCGGCGAGAGCTGCTGCATCACGGCGACGAGCTCGCGATTCTCGTTGGCGACGGCGCGGCCCTTGCGGTTGCCGGCGTCGATGCTGATGGCGAGGGCGATCGCGGAGGCTTTGAGGATGCGGCGGATGCCGGTCATGGGAATGTCGGCCTCGATCTCGCCAATCGCTTGGCGTATCTCGCTTTCGGTCGCGCCTTGGCCGTATCCGCCGAGATTTGGGCCGTTTTGGGTCTCGTTGTCGAACCCTGGGAGCGTCATACTCACGGTGCCGCTCGCTTTCTTTTTTCTAGCGTGACCTGGGGAGATGGGGACGGTGGACGCGGGGCTTCCGTGCGTTCGCTGTCGGAAAAACGGGCCGGCGGATGCAGCGCGCACGGCCATCGCAGACTGCCGTCACCCGAAGGGCATGAGCACGTCACCAGTCACCGCCGGCTGCCGGTGTCAGCTTCTCGATGGTGAGGTCACGAGTCGCGAGGTCGAGGGCGTCAGGGTGCTGTGCATACCAGCGCTCGACGTGGTGCATCATCGCGGCGGGGCGCATGGTGCGGGCTCGCTGCTCTACGATGGCGCGGCCCGGGTCGATGGTCTCGATGCGCCAGCCGAACGCTCGATACTCGGCGAGATCCTTGGGCTCGGGTATGGCGTGGATGAGCCACACTGTGACGCGCTCGCGCAGGCGGGTAGCTCGCCGGATGGCGGCCTTGCGTGCTGCGATCGCCACGTGTCGGACGTGCTCGGGGTAGTCGTGTGAGTTGTCGGGATCGAGGGGCATGAGGGAACGCGCGATGCGATCCATGTCGATCACCACGTCAGTGGGGCGTGCGTGCTGCAGAACATGCGTGGTCTTGCCAGCCGCCGGCGGGCCGGTGACGACGATGACGACGGCACCATAGCCACTGATGACGCGGTCTTGCCGCTTGCTGTTGCACGACTTGCACGCAGGGCGCAGATTCTCCAGCGTGTCAGGGCCGCCGTGGTCGGCGGGGATGATGTGATCCTTCGTCGTCGCGACGCCCTTGCATCCTGGGAGCTTGAGCCAGCACACCGTGCCGTACGTCTCCAGGACGAGCCGGGTGAGGCTCTGGGACGCGCGCCCTCCGCGCCTACCCACGGTCGCGCCTCGCTGCGCACCATGCGTGCACGTCGGTCCATGCGTAGCGGATCTCGCGGCCTACTGGCACGAACTTCGGGCCGGTGCCGTCTCGGCGCATCGTGCGCAGCTTGCGGACGCCGTTAGGGCCGAGCTGGAGCCATTCGGAGAGCTGCTCGGGTGTCGCCCACGCACGGCGAGGCTCAGTGGTCGTCATCGTCGTTGGTGCCGCGCTCGGCCCGGATCTGCTTGACGATCGCCTCAGCGTCGTAGCCTCGGTCGTTGAGGTAGTCCCACATGATCTCGATGAGCCAGCCGCCGTCTTCGGTCATGTCCCAGATGAGCTGCGCAGCCGCGTCGGCGACTGCGCGGTCCTGCGACTGCATCGTGACGAGCAGCGCGGCGAACTGCGCACGCGATACCGTCGCGCTGATCGCATCGACCCATCGACGGATCGCGGGGCCATACTCGGGCGCTGCCTTGTCGTCCCACGGCACGGCTCGATACAGGGCATCGTGACGTGCGTCCAGGTCGAGCGTGCCTGTAGCTGCGCACGCGATCAGCCGGTCGGCGGTCGCCTCGTCGCGGTTCTCGGGCCAGGTGGGGGTGTTGATCTCAGACATTCGATGCTCCAGAGTCTCCGGCTGCGCCTCGCGGGCCGGTTGCGGGTGGTGGGTTGAGCTTGCGGGCGTCACGGCGCTGAAGCCGCCATTCCCACGTAGCGAACAGGGCGGCTAGTGGGAGGCCGATCAGCGTCGGGATGTAGTCATGCATCGGTCGCGCCGTTCTGTCGCGTCTGCGGCGCTCTGAGCGCATCGCGAAGGCGACGTGCCCCGGCGACTCGGCCGAGCGCCTTCCTCGATGCTTCGGTGAACGCTTCTGCCTCGGGAATGGTGATCGTTCCGCGGAGGATGCAGCGCGCGGTGTGCGCGAGCTGGTCGGCGCTGCGCTGGCAGTCCTGCCGAGCTTTGCCGTTCCAGAGCTGCGCTTCGATGGTGAATGCGTCGGATGCGTCCCAGAGCTGATCTGAGAGCGCTACGCGATCTCCGAGGCCGGCGAGACGATTGGGGGCGTGGGTGGTCATGCGATCTCCTTGAGTACCTGAGAGGGAGCGCAGCCGCGCTCGCAGTGGCGGTCATCGATCAGGGGGTGACCGCACGCGCCGGAACTCGCGCGGTTACCAACGTGAGTTTTCTTCTCAGTGGTATTGGGATGGTTAAGGGATGGTTTGGGTGACGCCTGCGTCACCCCTCCCCTGACGCCAGCGTCACCGGGTGACGCCTGCGTCACCCGTGTGGATAACTCTTCAATCGGGAGTTCTGAGGACACCTGATAGCGGGTGCGGTGGCTGCTCGAACGGTCACAGTCGAGGGGGCACTTGAGCAGGAACTGATACCTGTTGGGGCGCTGGTGATCGGCTATACGGTGGTCACCGCCGGCCTGCACGAACCGTCGCACCTCGTGGAGCGCTTCGAGCTTCTTGATAGCCATCTGCACGTTGCGCGGAGCGACGCCGGCATACTTCGCGAGAGTGTCGATCGAGGGCCACGCGCCGCCGTCACCGTCATGGTTGGCGATGCCGATCAGCACGAGCTTGGCCGAGCCCGTGGCGCGTGAGTGGTGCAGGGCGATCGCTACTGATTCGATGCTCACCAGAGAACCCCGTCCCGGCCGGAGTATTCATACCGGTTCCACTTGGTGCCGTGCTCGTCGGTACGCCATGTGATGCGAACGGATGCCCCGCAGTTACTGCACGTCTCGACTGCCTCGGGGTCGGCCATGAGCCGCTTGGTGCTCACGTAGTGGTAGCAGAGGCACTTCACGACTCGACCGAGGCCATCTGCTCGATCTCGTCGCCGTCGAACAGGTACGCGCCTGTCGCGGCGGGGAGCTTCTGCACGGGCACGATCGCACCTGAGGTCACCCGGCGCAGCAATACGCTGCGGTCGATGCCGAGGATAATCGCTGCTTCAGCCGATCCGATGAGCTTTGCCATGTGACTTAGCATTGCCCAATCGACTGGCAAACTTAGGCATTGCCCATCCGCGCGGCGTGTTGCATAAGTTGCGGCATAGGTGCCAAGATCGAGCTATGTCGATGCAACCCATGAACGCTGAACGTTACGAGTTCGATGCTGCTGACCGCATCCGGCGCGCGATGCGAGTAGCCGACGTTGGAGTCACCGAGCTTGCGAAGGCGCTCGACGTGAACCGCAACACGGTCGGCAACTGGATCAACGGCCACACGATCCCGCGTAGGCGCGATCTGATGGCGATCGCTATGCGTACGGGTTTTCCGCTGGCCTGGCTCGAAACAGGCGAGGCCCCTCACGATGGAGGGACCTCGCCTGGAGGGGGATTGCTCCCCGGCTTGGACTCGAACCAAGAACCTGCCGGTTAACAGCCGGCTGCTCTGCCAATTGAGCTACCGAGGAATGTGCTCCGCTGCGCGGGCAACTCGTCAATCCTAGCAAACTCCGGACCCTGCTCGTGACACCGGCCGCAGGTCGGGCGTGTCGCCGGCGACCCCGTCAGTGCCCGGAATCCGCCTCGGCATTGGGAGCCCACAGCAGGTCCTTGCCGACGCCGCGGGCAACCACATGACCACCGCGCAGCATCAGGGTCTCGGCGTTGAGCTCGCGGATGAAATCGGCGTCGTTCGTGACCAGCAGCGCACCCATCCCCTGCTCTTTGCGGCGGCGGGTGATCGCGTCGAAGACCACCGGTCGCACCTCGAGGTCGAGGTTCGCGAGGATCTCGTCGGCGATGAGCACCCGGGGCTCGAGAACGAACGACCGGGCGATCGCGACGCGCTGGCGCATTCCGGCGCTGAGCTCATACGGGAACTTCGAGGCTGTTCCGAGAGGCAGGTGCAGCTCGTCGAGAAGCGTCGCGACTCGGATGGACAGGGCTTTGGTGTTGACCCGCTTCTCACGGATCAGGATCGGCTCGGCGATGACCTCGTTGACCGTGAGCTGCGGAGGGAGGTCGGCACCGGCCCCCTGCGGCACGAAGCCCGTGCGATAGGTGAGCAGGCGATGCTTGCGCCCCGGGCGGCGGATGTCGACTCCACAGACCTGCGCACTGCCGCCCACGACGCGCACGGACGGGTCGGTCGAACCCGCCAGGGCGGCGACCAGGGTGGACTTGCCCGAACCGGTCGGACCCGCGACGCAGATGAGCTCGCCCGGCGCGAGCGAGAAGCTGACCCCGTCGATGGCGCGGGTCGGGCCGCTGTGCCCGATGCGGTCGATCACCAGATCTGAGCTGTCGATCGCATTGGTCGATTCGGGCCGAGAGAACATTCCTCCATCCTGCCCTGCCGCGCCTGACTGCCGCCGTTACGACTCGGCGAACCGCTGACGCTCGACGTCGATGTCGCGAAGGCGCATGCGCAGAGCACGCCCGCCGTCGGAATCCGCGGGAACCCGCTGCACCGCTCCGAGGAGCTCCTGCTTCTCATGTTCCAGAATGCGCATGATGAGTCGCTTGGCCAGGTCGGTCGTCGAAGCGACGGCGCCCTCTTCGTTGCGCGCCGGGAAGGGGGTCATCAGCAGTTCGCCCGCGAGCGATCGGTAGGGCTCCCGCACCGAGTTCACGGTGTCCGTCACCCATCCGGCTCGAGTCCGATCAGGCGCGGATGCGACGGCCTCGCGCACGGCGTCCAGCCCCGGTGTGCGGAACGGCGCACTGAGGGCCCGCGTGAGCAACGCCTGATCGATCTGATGTCCGTACTGAAGCGCGCCCATCAGAGCGTCGCGCTCCACGGCGGCATCGGCAGTGCGCGGCAGGCTCGCGAGGGTGACCGGAGTCACCCCTGGAACACCGGATGCGGAGTCACTCGCACTCTCGCGCCTGGTCGGCTCGTGTCTCGACGACTGCGATCCCCCTCGGGCGGCACGCTCGACCTCGTTGCGCACCTCGGTGGGGTCCATACCCAGGCGCCGAGCCAGCACGCGCTCATAACCGGGTCGCAGCAGCCGATCGCGGATCTCGGCGACGATCGGCGCTGCCGCGCGAAGAGCGCCGACACGACCTTCGACCGTCGTGAGGTCGAAGCCGCTGAGCTTCCTGTCGATCGCGAACTCGAACATCGGCTGCTTCGTCTCCATCAGCGAGCGCACGGCGGCATCGCCGCGCTGCAGCCTGAGGTCGCACGGGTCGAGCCCGTCGGGCGCCACCGCGACGAACGTCTGGGCGTTGAAGCGGTCGTCCTCGGTGAAGGCCCGAAGAGCCGCCTTCTGGCCTGCCTCATCGCCGTCGAACGTGAAGACGACCTCTCCCGAGGCGTTGTCGTCCCCCATGACGCGACGCAGCACCTTGATGTGATCGGTTCCGAACGCGGTGCCGCAGGTCGCGATCGCGGTCGTGAGGCCCGCGAGGTGGCAGGCCATGACGTCGGTGTACCCCTCGACCACCACCACCCGACGAGGGTCACCCCGCGAGATGTCGCGCTTGGCGAGGTCGAGCCCGTACAGCACCTGCGCCTTCTTGTAGATCGGGGTCTCGGGGGTGTTCAGGTACTTCGGGCCCTGATCGTCGTCGAACAGCTTGCGCGCGCCGAATCCGATGGTCTGACCGGACACGTCGCGGATCGGCCAGACGAGGCGACCGCGGAAACGGTCGTAGACGCCGCGCTGCCCCGTCGACACCAGACCGGCGGCACTCAGCTCGTCGCGGGTGAACCCCTGCGCGGTGAGAGCCTTCAGCATCTTGTCCCACCCGCGCGGTGCGAAGCCGACACCGAAATGCGCGGCGGCACCCGCGTCGAATCCTCGCTCGCCGAGAAAACGTCGTCCTGCCTCGGCGTCGGCGGTGAGCAGCTGCGCCCGGAAGTACTCCGCGGCAGCGGTGTTGGCGGCGTACAGACGGCTGCGCCCACTCGTCTCCGGAGCCGACCCGCCGTCTTCGTAGTGCAGTGAGTATCCGATGCGGCCTGCGAGACGCTCGACGGCCTCGGTGAAGCTGACGTGGTCCATCTCGCGGAGGAACGAGTAGACGTCGCCGGACTCTCCGCATCCGAAGCAGTGGTAGTAGCCGACCTGCGGCCGCACGTGGAAGCTCGGACTCTTCTCGTCGTGGAAAGGGCACAGGCCCTTGAGCGAGCCGACGCCTGCGGACTTGAGCGCGACGCGCTCCCCGACGATGTCTGCGATGTTGATGCGCGCCTTGACCTCGTCGACGTCGGCCTGGCGGATGCGGGGCATCAGCCGGCCCCTTCGACGACCGCCTGCCGCGGCGTGTGCTCCCGCGCACCCGGTCGCGCGTGTCGTGGCGTCCAGATGCCGACCTCTGCGGGGTCGATCTCGCCGACCAGCCTGTTGTGCCAGTCGATGGCGCTCTGATCCGTCAGACTCGCGATCTGATCGACGATCACGCGTGCGCGTTCGGCATCCGTCGTCGCGGCGACGAAGTCGGCGGAGAAGGCGGGCTCGAGCACATCCGCGCCTGCCGACCAGAGGGTGTCTGTGGACCACAGCGCGTCGGCGAGTCTCTTGAGCACACGGCGCTGTTCCTTGTAGACGCCCTTGCGGGCCTCGATGGTGACGATCGCCTGCCCCATGATGCCCTTGAGAACGGCGATCTCGGCCTCGATGACGCGCGGCACGACGACGTGCGCGTTGTAGCGCACGAGTGCAGGGCCGGCATACGCCTCGCGCGTGGCCGAGACGGCTGCCCGCGCGAAGCGACCGATGAAGTCGCTCGTGAGGTTCTTGAGTCGAGCGAGATCTCGCCGCGACCGGTCGAAGGACTGCAGCCACATGGGCTGCGATGCCAGCCGGTAGAGCGCGTCGGCGAGCTCGTCGCGCGTGAAGTCGTAACCCACCCACTGCTGGATGCGATCGATCAGCGCATCGTGCGCCTGCGGATCGGCGAGTTGGGAGACGTCGACGTAGCCGTTGAGGATCGCATCCTCGAAGTCGTGCACGGAGTAGCCGATGTCGTCGGACAGATCCATGATCTCGGCCTCGATGCAGCGTCGACGCCCGGGAACGCCGTCGCGCATCCAGCGGAACACGGCCTCGTCCTCGGGATACACACCGAACTTGAGGCGTCCGCCCGGGTCAGGAACCGGACTGTCGACGGTCCACGGGTACTTGCAGGTCGCGTCGAGGCTCGCCCTGGTCAGGTTGAGGCCGACCGACTGCCCGTTGTCGTCGATCGCCTTGGCCTCGAGCCGGGTCAGAATGCGCAGGGACTGCGCGTTGCCTTCGAAACCGCCGATCGGCTCTGCCCATTCGTTGAGCGCACGCTCGCCGTTGTGACCGAACGGAGGGTGTCCGAGGTCGTGGCTGAGACAGGCGGTGTCGACGACATCGGCCGAGACTCCCAGCGCGGTCGCGAGTTCGCGTCCGACCTGAGCGACCTCGAGCGAGTGCGTCAGACGGTTGCGGGCGAAGTCCGCTGTGCTCGCGGGGCTGAGCACCTGTGTCTTGGCCGCCAGGCGTCGAAGCGCCGCGGAGTGCAGCACGCGCGCGCGATCGCGGGCGAAATCGTCGCGTTCGGATCGATGGGTCTCGGCGAAGAATCGCTCGGCATCGCGCGGGTCGTATCCGTCCGAGCGACCGCGCGCCGGGTGTGCCTGAGGATCAGCCGCCACTGTTCTCGATCTCCGCCCCTCGCATCATCTCGGATGCCGATGCCGCGAGCTCGCGCGACTCCAGCCACTTGTCCGGCAGCGCCGGTCGCTTCGGGCGTCCGGACCGACCGCGCTGGCCCTCGGCATCCGCACCGGGATACGGCGCCGTGTGGTCGAGCTGACCGAGCAGCTCGTCGATCTCAGCCAGGCTGGATGCCGTCGCGAGCCCGGTGCGGATGTCGCCGCCCACCGGGTAGCCCTTGAAGTACCAGGCGACGTGCTTGCGGACGTCGCGGCATCCTCGATCCTCGTCCTCGAAGAACTCGACGAGGAGTTCTGCATGACGACGGAACGCATCGGCCACGAAGCCGAGGGTCGCATCGACGGGGTGCGACTCCGCACCGAAGGCCGCGGCGAGTTCGCCGAAGAGCCACGGCCGGCCGAGGCATCCGCGACCGACGACGACTCCGTCGCAATCGGTCTGCTGCATCATGCGCACGGCATCGTCGGCCGACCAGATGTCGCCGTTGCCGAGCACCGGAACGCTCGTGACGGCCTGCTTGAGCTCGCCGATCGCGTTCCAGTCGGCGAAGCCGGAGTAGAACTCGCTCGCCGTGCGTGCGTGCAGCGCGATCGCCGAGACACCCGCATCTTCGGCGGCGCGACCCGCATCGAGGAAGGTGAGGTGGTCGGGGTCGATGCCCTTGCGCATCTTGATGGTCAGCGGCACGTCGCCCGCTGCCTTGACCGCCTGCGTCACGATCTGCGAGAACAGGGAGCTCTTCCACGGCAGGGCTGCTCCCCCGCCCTTGCGCGTGACCTTGGGCACCGGGCATCCGAAGTTCAGGTCGATGTGGTCGGCGTGATCTTCGGCGACGATGATCCGGACGGCCTCGGAGATGGTGTGCGGATCGACGCCGTAGAGCTGGATAGACCGCGGGGTCTCGGACTCGTGATGGCGGATCAGCCGCATCGTCGTCTCGTTGCGCTCGACCAGCGCCCGCGACGTGATCATCTCGCTCACATAAAGCCCCGCACCGTACTCGCGGCAGAGGCGACGGAACGCGGTGTTGGTGATGCCCGCCATGGGTGCGAGCACGACCGGCACGTCGAGAGCGATCGGGCCGATGTTGAGGGTGCGAGCGGATGCGGTGGCGACAGTCATATCCCCTCCATTCTCCCAGACCCGGAGCCGGTATCGGCGCACCGATCTAAGCTGTGAATATGACCGATCCCGCAGTGCGTTCCATCCCCTTCATCGACGCCGACGGCAACGAGAAGACGATCGACGATCTCGGCGCCGACGTGGTGCTCGTCGTGAATGTCGCCTCGAAATGCGGGCTCACTCCGCAGTACGAGCAGCTCGAAGAACTGCAGCGTCTGTACGGCGACCGCGGGTTCAGCGTCGTCGGGTTCCCGTGCAATCAGTTCTTCGGTCAGGAGCCCGGTTCGGTCGATCAGATCCTCGAGTTCTGCTCCACCACCTACGGGGTGACGTTCCCCATCAACGACAAGGTGAAGGTCAACGGCAAGAACGCCACCGACCTCTACAAGACGTTGAAGGAGACTCCGGATGCCGGAGGCAAGGCCGGCCGCGTCGAGTGGAACTTCGAGAAGTTCCTCGTTCTGCCCGACGGCGAGGTCGTCCGGTTCCGCCCGAAGCAGAAGCCGAACGACCCCGAGATCGTCGGCGCGATCGAAGCCGCGCTGACCCGCTAGACGGCTGCGGCCTCGGGCTCGGCCTCGGCGTCGCCGCGCTTGGCCCAGAGGTCGCGCAGTACGTTCTCGAATGCGGCAGGCGGCTGCGCGCCACTGATGCCGTACTGCCCGTCGATCACGAAGAACGGTACGCCCTGGATGCCGTAGGCCTGAGCCTGCGCCTGGTCCTGTCGGACATCCGCAAGGTGACGGGCGGAGACGAGGGCCTCGCGGGTGTCATCGGGGTGGAGCCCCACCTCGACGGCGAGCTCGACCAGGTCGTCGATGCGGCCGACGTGCTTGCCCTCGGTGAAGTACGCGGACATGAGCCGCTCTTCCATCTCGTGCTGCAGTCCGTGCGCCTTCGCGAAGTGCAGCAGCTCGTGCGCCTTGACCGTGTTGGTGTGCTGCAGCAGGTCGAAGCGGTACGCGAGACCGGCGTTCTCGGCGACGCCGGTGACGTGCGAGAGCATCTGCTCGACCTGCTCGCGCGGCATCCCCTTGTGACCCGCGAGGAAGTCGATCTCATCGCCGTCGAAGTCGACGGGAGTGTCGGGCGACAGCTCGAACGAGTGGAAGGTGATGTTCACCTGCGGGGCGTCTTCGTCGCCGGCGACGGCTTCGAGTCCCTTCTCGAGGTTGCGCTTGCCGATGTAGCACCAGGGGCAGGCGATGTCGGACCAGATGTCAATCGAGATGGCTTCACTCACACTGACATCCAACCGTATGCACCTATGGGCTATTCCGTCGTTAGGATTCTCAGATGCTCTCCGCCGTCGATCCGCTGCCGTTCCGACCTGCGCGCGTTCTGATCGCGGGCGTCACCGGGTCGGGCAAGACGACGCTCGCGCGGCGCGTTGCCGAGCTGTGGCAGCTTCGACACATCGAGATCGACGGCCTGTTCCACGGCGAGAACTGGACCCCGCGTCCCTCCTTCCTCGACGACGTCCGCGAGTTCGCCGCCACGGACCGCTGGGTCACCGAGTGGCAGTACACGAGCAAGGGCACCGACGAGATCATGACGCCTCGCGCGCAGCTGGCTGTCTGGCTCGACTATCCCTGGCCGGTCGTCCGCGGCCGGCTTGTCCGACGCACTCTCAGCCGCAGCATCCTGCGAACGGAGATGTACAACGGGAACGTCGAGAAACCCATCTGGCATCTGTTGGCCACGCGGGATGCGGAGCGCAACATCCTCTCCTGGCAGTCGAAGACGCGGATGTTCTGGACGACTCAGATGCCTGAGAAGCAGGAACGATTCCCGCACCTCACGATCGTGCGGCTGCGGCATCCCCGCGAGACGGAGAGATGGCTGCGCGCTCAGGCAGAGGCGTCAGGCGCGTCGATCGCTCCACCGAAGCGACGGTCACGCGACAGATAGACCCCGATCGCGCGCCACAGCTCTTCTCGCGAGAAATCTGGCCAGAGAGTGTCGAGGAACACCATCTCGGCATACGCCGCCTGCCACAGCAGGAAGTTCGAGGTGCGCTGCTCCCCCGAGCTGCGCAGGAACAGGTCGACGTCCGGCATGTCAGGCACGTAGAGGTTGCGACGGATCATCTTCTCGGAGATCGCGTTCGGCTTGACCCGACCGGCCGCGACATCGGCGGCGATCGAGCGCATCGCGTCGACGAGCTCGATGCGGCCGCCGTAGTTCACGCACATGGTGAGTGTGAGGACGTCGTTGTTCTTGGTCAGCTGCTCGGCGTACTGCAGCTCCTTGATGACGCTGCCCCACAACCGTGGCTTGCGCCCGGCCCATCGGACTCTCACGCCCCACTCGTTGAGCTGATCGCGTCTGCGATGCAGGACATCTCGGTTGTATCCCATGAGAAAGCGCACCTCGTCAGGAGAGCGCGCCCAGTTCTCGGTGGAGAACGCGTAGACGGAGAGGTGCTTCACGCCGGCCTGGATCGCGCCGGCGACGACGTCGAGAAGCACCTCCTCCCCTGCCTTGTGCCCTTCGACGCGGCTGAGTCCCCGACGGTTGGCCCAGCGACCGTTGCCGTCCATGACGATCGCGACATGCTCAGGAACCGATCGGAAGCTCGGCGGATAGACGCCCGTCCAGTCGAGGGGGCGATACGCGACGGCATCCTTGTGCGTGTAGGGCTTGGGACTCACCGTGCTCCTTCTCGGGGGATGTCGGCCACCAGGTGCTCGAGTGAGCGGATGCCGCGCTCCAGATGCCATTGGGCGTAGGCGGCGACGAGGCCGGATGCTGCGGCGTTGTCGGCGTGCGGAGCAGCGTCGATCGCTTCCCATTCACCGGCCATGAGCGACCGCAGCAGCGACAGGGTCTTCTCTGCGACCTTCGGGCTGCCCGCCGGCGCGCAGTTCGGGCAGACGGCCCCGCCGAGCTGCCCGACGAAATGCGCGTGAGGCCCCGGGGTGGCGCATCGCGCGCAGTCGCCGAGCGACGGAGCCCACCCCGACAGCGCCATGACCCGAAGCAGATAGGAGTCGAGGATGCTGCGGGGCGAATGCTCGCCCCGAGACAGCGCACGCAGCCCACCGACCAGCAGGAGGTACTGATCGGGCGTCGCCTCGGAGTCGCTGAGCCGGTCGGCAGTCTCGACCATCGCGTTCGCAGAGGTGAATCGGTCGTAGTGGGCCGCGATGTCGGATCCGTACGAGCCGAGCGACTCGGCCTGCTGGACGATGTCGAGAGTGCGCCCCTGATAGAGCTGCACATCGGCGACCATGAACGGCTCGAGACGCGACCCGAACTTCGACGACGTGCGTCGCACGCCCTTCGCGACTGCGCGGATCTTGCCGTGTCGCCGAGAGAGCATGGTGACGATGCGATCGGCCTCACCCAGCTTGTGGGTGCGCAGGATCACCGCTTCGTCTCGGTAGGTGGGCACCGTTCGATTATCCTCCGTGCAGGAGAATAGAGGCGTGACCGAACCGCTCTTTATCATTCCGCTCTGGGCGGACCTGCTCGGCGTGGGCCTCGGCGGTGTCCAGGGCGCGATGTTCGCCTCGGGATTCCAAGGCCAGCGACGCCTCGACTGGCTCGGCGTCGCGATCATCGGGATCATGATCGGCATGGGGGGCGGCCTCATCCGCGACATCCTTCTCGGCCAGACGCCCGCGACGCTGCAGAGCAACTGGTATCTGCTCACGGCCACGGGCGCGTCACTTTTGGGGATGCTGCTCGCGGGACTCTTCAATCGACTGAACACCGTGATCGTGGTGCTCGACGCCGTCGTGATCGGCATGTTCGGTGCGTTCGGCACGAGCAAGGCGATCGCGTTCGGCATCCCTCCCGTGCCCGCCGTCTTCATCGGCGTCTGCGCGGCCGTCGGAGGCGGTGTGCTGCGAGACATGCTCATGGGACTCCCGACGTCGATCATGCACGTCGGCTCGCTCTACGCCGTCGCGGCCGGTGCCGGATGCGTCTTCATCGCGACCGCGAACAGCCTGGGGATGTCGATCACCCTCGCCGCCGTGCTGGGCATCATCGTCACCGCTGTCATCCGCGTGCTCGCCGTGAGCTTCGACGTGTCCCTGCCCGAGCAGAGGCGGCTCTACCGTCGCAAGGTCGCCGCTGAGACCGGAGTCATCCAGGTCGTCAAGCCGAGCGCGGACTGACGCCCGTCTGCTGCGCCGCCGTCGAGTGGGCGCCTCCGGTCAGAATCGAACCCGTATTCCGACCGCCGGTGTCAGGTCGAGGTGATCCCCTCACACAGAGATGGCACCTGCTGCCGGTATCACGCACGCATACCGGCAGCAGGTGCCCACTCGAGCCGAGGATCAGACGGCTGCGAGCTCCTGGTGACGCGTGCGGATCGAGCGGTTCACGCCGGAGACGATCGCCTTGAGCGACGCCGTCGAGATGTCACCGTCGATGCCGACACCCCACAGGCGCTGGTCGCCGACCTGCAGTTCGACGTAGGCAGCGGCCTGCGCATCGCCACCGGCGCTGAGAGCGTGCTCGACGTAGTCGTAGACCGTGATGTCGAAGCCCTGTCCGCGGAGCACCTCGACGAACGCGGCGACCGGACCGTTGCCGTTGCCGGCGACGGCCACCTGCTGGTCGTCGTCCCGGAGCACGACGTCGAGCACCACATCTCCTGACATGTCGCTGCGGGTCTGCGTGGCCAGCAGCTCGAAGCGACCCCACTTGGCTGCCTCATCGGCCGCCGGCAGGTACTCGTCGTTGAAGATCGACCAGATCTGCTCGCTCGTGACCTCGCCGCCCTCGGCATCGGTCTTGGTCTGGACGACACCCGAGAACTCGATCTGCAGCTTGCGGGGCAGGTCGATCGCGTGGTCGGCCTTGAGCAGGTAGGCGACGCCGCCCTTGCCGGACTGCGAGTTGACGCGGATCACGGCCTCGTACGAACGGCCGAGATCCTTCGGGTCGACGGGCAGGTACGGCACGGCCCACTCGATGTCGTCGACCGTGACGCCCTCGGCCTCGGCCCGGGCGGCCATCGCCTCGAAGCCCTTCTTGATCGCATCCTGGTGCGATCCGCTGAACGCCGTGAAGACCAGGTCGCCGGCCCACGGGCTGCGCTCAGGCACCGGCAGCTGGTTGCAGTACTCGACCGTGCGCTTGACCTGGTCGATGTCGCTGAAGTCGATCTGCGGGTCGATGCCCTGCGTGAACAGGTTGATGCCCAGCGCCACGATGTCGACGTTGCCGGTGCGCTCGCCGTTGCCGAACAGGCAGCCTTCGATGCGGTCGGCGCCGGCCATGTATCCGAGCTCGGCGGCGGCGATCGCGGTTCCGCGGTCGTTGTGGGGGTGCAGCGAGAGGATGACGTTCTCGCGGTGTGCGAGGTTGCGGCTCATCCACTCGATCGAGTCGGCGTAGACATTCGGCGAGGCCATCTCGACAGTGGCGGGGAGGTTGATGATCACCTTGCGGTCGGGAGTCGGCTCGAAGACCTCGATCACCTGGTTGCAGACATCGACCGCGAACTCGAGCTCGGTGCCGGTGTAGCTCTCGGGCGAGTACTCGTAGTAGACCTTGGTGTCAGGGATCGTCTTCTCGTACTGACGGCACAGACGTGCACCCTCGAGCGCGATATCGATGATGCCCTGCTTGTCGGTGCGGAACACGACCTCACGCTGCAGCACGCTGGTCGAGTTGTAGAGGTGCACGATGGCCTGCTTCGCGCCGGCGATCGACTCGTAGGTGCGCGCGATCAGGTGCTCGCGAGCCTGCGTCAGCACCTGGATCGTCACGTCGTCGGGGATCAGGTTCTCTTCGATGAGCTGACGGACGAAGTCGAAATCGGTCTGGCTGGCCGAGGGGAACCCGACCTCGATCTCCTTGTAGCCCATGCTGACGAGCAGTTCGAACATGACGCGCTTGCGCTCGGGCGACATCGGGTCGATGAGCGCCTGGTTTCCGTCGCGGAGATCGACCGCGCACCAGCGAGGAGCTTCGGTGATCCGGGCGTCAGGCCAGGTGCGGTCGGGCAGGTTGACCGTGATCTGCTCGTGGTACGGCCGGTACTTGTGGATCGGCATCGCGGACGGGCGCTGAGTGTTCTGCATGATGGGGCTTCTTCTCTTCGTCAGAAATGTGAACGGGCCAACACAAGCGCCGCGACGAGGAAGGCCCTAGCTTTAGGACTCGTCGCGGCAGCTAAGAAGAAGCAGACCGCCGAAAGGCATGCGGCCATGGTAGCAGGGATCCGGAAGTCGTCCGACTCGCTGCTGAGACGATCCACCGACACGAGACACTGTCAGACATGGGCACATCGCGCAGTCGCATGCTTCTCGCCGTCGTCGCACTCGTGGGGGCACTCGGCCTCGCCGCGTGCACCGCCGGCACCGGCTCCTCCCCCGCGCCCACGAGCTCGGGATCGCCCACGTGGGATGCCGCGAACGCGGCACCGCCGGAGGGCCGCGTCATCGGCACGGGCACGGTTCTCGACGTCGCCGGCGAGGCACAGCTGTGTCTCGGTGCCGTCGCCGAGTCCTACCCGCCTCAGTGCACGGGGATCCCGCTCGATGGCTGGACGTGGGAGGGGGTCGACGGCAGCGAGATCAGCGGAGACACGACGTGGGGCACCTATGCCGTCTACGGCACCTTCGACGGCGAGCGGTACACCGTCACCGACCCGCCCATCATGCTCGCGCTCTACGATCCCGTCCGCCCGGAAGACCCGGCGAACGGTGTCGACGGCACGAGCTCCGAGGCCGACCTGATGCGAGTACAGGATGACCTGTCGACGTCACTGGGACGCGATGCCCTGACCCTCTGGACCGAGCGCGGCTATGTCTGGGTCAGCGTCGTCTGGGACGACGGCACGCTGCAGGATGCCGTCGATGAGGCATACGGCGACGGAGTCGTCCTCGTGACGTCGGCTCTGCGCCAGATCGACTAGGACGACGGGATCAGCGCGAGCTTGCCGCCGGGGTGACCGCCGGAGAGCAACCGCAGTGCAGCAGGCGCCTCGTCGAGCGGGAAGGTGCGCGCCATGGGGACGACGAGGTCGCCGTTCTGCGCGAGCGCGACCAGCTCGGCACGGATGTCGTCGCGGAACCGGGCGCTCTCAGGCATGGATCCTGCGATCACCTGGATGCCGTCGGCGCCGGCCCTCTGGGCCGCGGCGATCGTCACGATGCGACGACGTTCGTCGACCAGTTCGAGGGACACATCGATGGCTTCATCGGTACCGACGGCGTCGAGCGCCGCGACCACCGCGCCGCCGGCCGCTGCCGCTCTCACGCGGTCAGCCAGCCCCGGGCCGTAGGTGACGGGGATGCCGCCGAAGCGCTCGACGACGTCGAATCTCTTCGCACTCGCGGTGCCGATCACGCGGATGCCGCGGAGCGCCGCCTGCTGAAGCACGCTCACCCCGACCGCACCTGATGCGCCGTGGAGCAGAATCGTCTCGCCCGGGGCAGAGCCCGTGACCCAGAGCATCTCGGCCGCCGTGGTTCCGGCCAGCAGCAGGTTCGCCGCCTCCGGGTGAGTGAGCGTGGTCGGCTTCGCGAAGACCTTCTCGGCGGGGACGGTCAGCTCGGTCGCATAGCCCCCGCGCACCCGGAAAGCGACGACCTCGTCGCCCACGGCCGCGTCACCGGACCCGATACGGGTGTCCGGCCCGAGCGCGCTGATGCGTCCGGAGACCTCGTAGCCGATCGGAACCGGGAGCTGCGCCCCGGAGCGGGCGGACGCGACATGCTTGGCGTCCGCCGGATTCACGCCGGCCGCGTGCACCCGGATCGTGACCTCCCCGCGGCCCGGGGGTGAGACCTCGTACTCGACGAACTCCCATGTGTCAGGGGCGCCCCACGACGACGCGATCCAATGCTCGGCGATTGTCATGTCGCGACCCTACCCTCAGAAGACGCACCGGACATTGGTCGCCGTTCCGGCGATGTTGGCCCACCCTCCTGCGGGTGCGGTGGCGAGCACCGTGGAGTTGTTGCGTGCCTGGGCATAGCCCGCCGACCGCGCATCCGCGATCGACTTCGCCGAGAACGACGACGGGATCGAGAGTATCCCGCAGATGGTCCAGCTCAACTTCGCGCCGCTCAACGACGATCCGGTGTAGACGCACACGGTGCCTGTGACGCAGCTGCCCACCGAAGCCGCCGAGACAGCGCTGCGCTGTTCCAGCACGACGAGATCCATCCCCAGCCTGGGCCACACGGCATGCTGCGCATCGACGATCACCCCGCCGGGAACCTCCGCCATCACGTCGAGGATCAGCGGGTCGATGCTCTCGCCCGTGTCGGCTCCGGCGTCCGCGAATGCCGGAGCGCCGAGCATCAGTATGCTGAGCAATCCGCCGACGACTGCGGCGAGCACCCCCCGACGTCTCATTTCACGAGATCCTCATCGACGTCCCACATCGTGTACGAGATGATCGCGCCACCGGCCATCAGATCGTTCGCGATGAGGTTGGTCCGCTCGACGCCGATGATCCTCCCGGTGTCGAGAGACAGGAGCACGACGTCGCTCGCAGCCCCGTCCGTCGTGATCACTCGCAGTCCTGCGGCCTGCCGTCCCAGGCGGTCGGCGGTCGTGCCGAGCGCCTCCACTCCGTCCGCATCCGCGAGGATGTCGAGCACCTGCGACTCCTGGGCGTTCGTGAGGGTCCATTGCTCGAGCACCGATGTCGCAGCGGCGACGACTTCGGACCCGGTCGGATCCGACGGCATACCGAACGCCATGAGGGCTGCGGACACGTCCTCGCGGGAATCGCCGAAGACGTCGGGAACGGGGGTGGAAAACTGACCGGGCTCGATGGGCAGGTCTACGACGACCTCGCCCGAGCTGCTGATCTCCGCGCCGACGTTCGCAGACGCGTCGGTCGGGTCATACGGCACACCCCTCACCGAGACCATCCGCCCCGAGAGGTCGGGTTCCCAGCGAAGGGTGTTGAGCTGCGGGACCACCTTCGTCGCCCCGGTGCTGCCGTTGATGTCCAGCCCCCACGTCGCCGACCTCACGACGCGCTCCGGATCGGCAGGTCCAGGCGTCGCGCTGAGCGTCGCCTGCGCCGTGTCGAGCGTCTCGGCCGTGCCCTCCCCTGCAGCGAAGTCCAGGGGTGCGGGCGAGCCTGCGACCGCCGCCCCCTGGGGAACCAGGACGGCGACGGCCACGACCACGGCCGCGGCCGCCATCGCGATGCCGGAAGCCCATCCGAGAGCACGCCTCCGCTGAGGCCGAGGCTTCGAAGCGGTGCGGATGATCCGATCCCTTGTCCGCTCCGCCGCGGGGTCCGGCTTCGCATCGCGTGGCGTCCGGGCGGGATCGGCCTCCGTCAGGACGCGTTCGAGCAGAGCATGGTCATCCGTCATGATCCCTCCGCCCCTCCAGTCCGAGCTCCGCACACAACTTCGCCTGTGCACGCGAGAGCGTCTTCCGTACCCGGATACGCGGGCTGCGCAGCAACTCGGCGATCTCCCCCACTGCGAGCCCATCCCAGTACGTCAGCATGATGATACGCCGCTCACGCCCGGTGAGGACACCCAGAGCTGCGAGCACCCTCGCGCGAGTGGCCAGGGCAGGCGGGTCCTTCTCGCCGGACACACCACCGTGCACGGCGTCGATGGCCGTGCGCCGCAGCGTCGACCGACCCGATCGCCCTCCGAGCACCCGATCGGCCGCCCGGATCAACCAGATCCGATCCATCGGCTTCGTCGGAACGAGCCGGGACCATGCCAGGAGGAAGATCTCGGAGACGATCTCCGTCACCTCAGCGGGGTCCTCGACCACTCCTTCGACATGATGCCTGACCGCCGCCCAGTTGGCGTCGAAGAGCCGGGTGAAGGCTTCGTCCCTCTGGGTCTCACGGTTCTCACCGCGGGCGCTCATCTCTCTCGTCCGCCGGAGCACCCGATCCGCGTCGCGTCTCGGAGTCGCATGTCAGAAGCCGAGGCGGCCGAGCTGCTTCGGGTCGCGCTGCCATTCCTTCGCGACCTTGACGTGCAGGCCCAGGAAGACCCTCGTGCCGAGGAGCTCTTCGATGCCGGCACGGGCACGGCGTCCGACGTCGGCCAGACGCTTGCCCTTGTGACCGATGATGATCGCCTTCTGGCTGTCGCGCTCCACCACGATCGACGCATGCACATCGGTCAGGTCAGTTCCTTCGCGGGGGGCGATGTCGTCGATCACGACCGCGATCGAGTGGGGAAGCTCGTCTCGGACCCCGTCGAGCGCCGCCTCGCGGATCATCTCGGCGATGCGATCCTCTTCGGACTCGTCGGTCGTGATTCCCTCGCCGTAGAGGGCGGGGCCCACCGGCATGAGGGAGAGGACTTCATCCGCGAGGACCTCGAGCTGGTCGTTCGTGAGCGCCGAGATTGGGATCACCGCATCCCAGTCCTCGCGCAGTGCATCGACCTCCAGGAGACGCTCGGTGATCTCGTCGCGGTTCGCGGCATCGGTCTTGGTGACGATGGCGATCTTCTTGGCGCGACGGTATCCGTCGAGCGAAGCAGCTATGCGGCGATCGCCCGGTCCGACCTTCTCGGTCGCCGGCACGCAGAAGCCGATCACATCGACATCGCCGAGCACCTGCTCGACGAGGTCGTTCAGTCGCTCGCCCAGAAGCGTACGGGGCTTGTGTATGCCGGGGGTGTCGACGATGACGAGCTGCCCCGCGGGGCGGTTCACGATCCCGCGGATCGCGCGGCGGGTCGTCTGCGGCTTCTCACTCGTGATGGCGATCTTCTCGCCGACCAGCGCATTCGTGAGAGTCGACTTTCCGACGTTCGGGCGCCCCACGAAGGTCACGAACCCGCTCCGCGTCTGCTCAGTCATCGTTTCCGTCTCTCTCATCTGCGGCGTAATCCGCGTCGTCTGCCGCGCGTTCGACGAACACGGTCGCGATTCCGCGGCCGCGCCCTCGAGACGCGCCGCCGGTGAGGGTCAGCCCCTCCACCGTCGCCGTCGATCCCGGTTGCGGAACCTGGCCCAGTGCCTTGCCCAGCAGACCGCCGATGGAGTCCACGTCCTCGTCCTCGAGTTCGAGACCGAACAGATCGCCGACGTCCTCCAGCGAGAGTCGGGAGCTCACGCGGTAGCGTCCGTCGCCCAGTTCGACGACTTCAGCTGAGACCTGATCGTACTCGTCGGAGATCTCGCCGACGAGTTCCTCGATGAGGTCCTCCAGGGTCACGAGGCCCGATATGCCTCCGTGTTCATCGATCACGAGGCATACGTGCACGGCGTCGCGCTTCATCTGCTGAAGCAGCGTCTCGGCGCGCATGGACTCGGGCACGAAGGTCGCCGGACGCGAGATGGGGCGGATGGACGCCGTGCGCCAGGCGTTCTCATCGCGGAAGGCGAACAGCACCAGGTCCTTCAGGTACAGCACGCCGACGACGTCGTCGGCGTCGTCGTCGACCACCGGCATGCGTGACACACCACGCTGCAGGAACAGCGTCATGGCCTCGCTCGTCGTCGCGGTCGCATCGACCGTCACCATCTCGGTGCGGGGCACCATCACGGCACGGACGAACTGGTCGGTGAAGTCGAACACCGAGTGGATGAGGTCGCGATCGTCGGCCTCGATCAGGTCGTTCGAGGCGGCCTCGTCGACCATGCTGAGCAGCTGCTCCTCGGACGTGAACGAGCTGCGGCCGCGTCCGGGGGTGACCCGGTTGCCGAGGAGAACCAGTCCCTGGGCGAGCGGCCCGAGGATGATACGAAGCCCGCGGACGATCCGCGCATTCGCGCGGAGCATGCCTTCGGCGTGATGCCGGCCGAAGGAACGTGGGCTCGCCCCCACCAGCACGAAGCTGATGCCCGTCATCAGCAGAGCCGCTGCGAGCATCGCCCACCAGATGTTGTCGAACAGGATGCTGAACGCGACCGTCACGAGCACGGCGGCTGCCGTCTCGGCGAGCACGCGGATGAACGCGACGGCGTTGACGTGTGCGTCCGGGTCAGCCGCGATCCGCAGCAGCTGGCTGCCGTTGCGCCCTTCGGCGCCCATCTCCTCGATGTCCGAACGCGACGTGACCCCGAAGGCCGCGTCGATCGCCGCCATGAGCCCGCCGAATGCGACGAGCAGAACAGCGCCTGCGAGCAGGAGAGCGGCGGTCATCGTCGACGTTCAGCCGCGGCGAAGCCCTGGATGAGCTCCTTCTGCAGTCCGAACATCTCGCGCTCCTCTTCGGGCTCGGCGTGATCGAAGCCGAGGAGGTGCAGCAGACCGTGCGTGGTGAGCAGGATCAGCTCATCCATCAGAGTGTGGCCGGCTGCCTGCGCCTGGGCCTCGGCGACCTGAGGGCACAGCACGATGTCTCCGAGCAGCCCTGGTGCCGTGGGGCGATCTTCGGTGCCGGGGCGCAGCTCATCCATCGGAAAGCTGAGAACGTCGGTCGGACCCGGCTCGTCCATCCACTGCACGTGAAGTGCCTCCATGGCGCCCTCGTCGACGAGGACGATCGCGACCTCGGCATCCGGGCTCACGTGCATCTGCGCCAGGTTGAAGTCGGTCAGCCGCTGCAGCACGGTCTCGTCGACGTCGATCGCCGACTCGTTGTTGATCTCGATCATGACTGTGCTCGTTTCATCAGGAGAGGCCTCGCTTCGGCATCCGGTCCCGGGGTCCTGGTCGTTGTGCGCCTCGGCGGTCGGCGCGATTGGCGAACTCCGCGGCCTGCTCGCGCTCGAAGCGCTGCGCAGTGCGGCGCTCGTCGTACTCGCTGTACGCGTCGACGATGCGTCCGACGAGGGAATGCCGCACGACGTCGTCGCTCGTGAGTCGTGCGAAGTGGATGTCGTCGATGCCGTCCAGCACCCGGGTCACGAGGCGGAGCCCCGAGGATCCCTGCGGGAGGTCGACCTGAGTGATGTCACCGGTGACGACCATCTTCGAGCCGAAGCCGAGACGCGTGAGGAACATCTTCATCTGCTCGGGCGTCGTGTTCTGCGCCTCGTCGAGAACCACGAACGAGTCGTTCAGCGTGCGGCCGCGCATGTACGCGAGCGGCGCGACCTCGATGGTCCCCGTCGCCATCAGGCGAGGGACGATCTCGGGGTCCATCATCTCGTTGAGCGCGTCATAGAGCGGACGCAGGTACGGGTCGATCTTGTCGGTGAGAGTGCCGGGGAGGAAGCCGAGACGCTCTCCAGCTTCGACAGCGGGGCGCGTCAGGATGATCCGGGTGACCTCCTTGCGCTGCAGCGCCTGGACGGCTTTCGCCATCGCCAGATAGGTCTTTCCCGTTCCGGCCGGACCGATGCCGAACACGATCGTGTTCTCCTCGATCGCGTCCACGTACTCCTTCTGGCCCAGGGTCTTGGGCCGGATGACCTTGCCGCGAGTCGACAGGATGGCCTCGCCGAGCACCTCGCTCGGGCGGGGTCCTCCGTCGTTGCGGAGCATGCGCGCCGAGCTCGTGACGTCGCTGGGAGCGAGGTCGTGGCCGGCCTTGGTCATGGTCATCAGCTCGTCGACGAGACTCTTCGCCTTCGCGACGGCGTCCGCCGTGCCCGTGAGCGTGATCTCGTTGCCGCGGACGAGCACCTGCACGTCGCGGTGCTCCTTCTCGAGCATCCGCAGCAGGCGGTCCTGCGGTCCGAGCAGCTGCACCATGGCGACGCCGTCGGCATAGATCTTCTCGACAGCGGTGTCGGATGCGGTGACAGGGTCGTTTTCGTCAGAAGCCAACGAGCTTGTTCTCCTCGATATCGGCGAGCACATGGGCGTGCACGTGGAAGACGGATTGGGCGGCGCTCGCGCCGTTGTTGAAGATGAGGCGGTACTCGCCGTTCGCATGTTCTGCGGCGAGCTGCTTGGCCGCGGCGACCATCTCGGCGAGAAGCCCCGGGTCGCCCTGAGCCAGCTCGGTGACGTCTCGGTAGTCCTCGGTCTTGGGAACCACGAGCGCGTGCAGAGGTGCCTGCGGGTTGATGTCGCGAATCGCGAACACCCGGCCGGTGTCCAGCAGGATCTCACCCGGGATGTCGCCGTTGAGGATGCGCGTGAAGATCGAGGGCTCGGACATGCTCTCAGTCTACTGACCGCAGCCCGGCGCGGCCCGTCCCCTCGTTCACCAGCGGCCGAGCGCCACCGAGAGCACGGCGATCGCCGCAGGACCCGCGGTGGAGGTGCGCAGTACCGTCTCCCCGAGGAGGACCCGTTCCGCACCGGCGTCGGAGAGCTTCGTGAGCTCCTCATCGGACATCCCGCCCTCCGGGCCGACGACCAGCACGATGTCGCGGGCGTCCGGCTCGAGGTCGGACAATCGCGTCGATGCGCCCGGATCCAGCAGCAGCAGGCGCTGAGACGCTGCACGCACCGCGAGATCTGCCGTCGTCGCCGGAGGCGAGACCTCGGGAACCCAGGCGCGGTGCGCCTGCTTGGCGGCCTCTCGGACGATCGTCGACCAGCGTTCGCGCCCCTTGACGGCCTTCGGCCCCTCCCAACGGGACACGCTGCGGCTGGCCTGCCACGGGACGATCTCGTCGACCCCGAGTTCACACGCCGCCTGCACCGCCAGCTCGTCGCGGTCGCCCTTCGCCAGAGCCTGCGCGAGGACGATCCGCGGATGCGGTGCGGGTTCTTCGGATCGGACCGACACGCGCACCTCGACCCGAGACGGTGATACCTCCTCGGCGACGCCGGTGAGCCACACCCCTGCACCATCGCCGACCGTGACCGCCTCGCCGACGCGGAGCCGCCGGACGACCGCGGCGTGCTTGGCCTCAGCCCCGGTGAGCGACACGAGGTCGCCGACCGCGGCATCCGAGGAGTTCTCGACGAGGAAGTGGAGTGCCATGATCGCCGTCCGGATCAGTGCGAACGGAAGCGGTCGCGAAGCTTCGAGAACAGACCCTGCTGGAACTGCGCCAGCTGCGGACCCGGCGCCTTCGTCTTCTTCGCGAAGTCCTCGATGAGCGCGCGCTGCGCAGAGTCCAGCTTGGTCGGGGTGACCACCTGCACGCCGACACGCAGGTCGCCCCGCTGGTTTCCTCGCAGCGGAGTGATGCCGCGGCCCTTGATGGTCAGGACGTCGCCCGACTGCACGCCCGAGCGGATCTCGAGATCGACCTCGCCGTCGAGCCCCTGGATGGTCGTCTCGGTGCCGAGGACGGCATCGGGCATCGACACCTCGAGTGTGGCGAGCAGGTCGTCGCCGTCACGGCTGAAGGAGGGGTGCGGGTTGACGGAGACCTCGACGTACAGGTCGCCGTTCGGGCCGCCGGCCTTGCCGACCTCGCCGGAGCCGGGAAGCTGAAGACGGAGTCCGGTCTCGACGCCGGCAGGGATGTCGAGGGAGACGGTACGGCGTGAGCGCACCCGACCCTGTCCTCCGCACGTGCCGCACGGGTACGGGATGGTGGTGCCGTAGCCCTCGCAGGTGCCGCAGGGCTGAGACGTCACGACGTTGCCGAGCAGGCTCCGCACCTGACGCTGAACGTGACCGGAACCGCCGCAGATGTCGCAGGTGACGGGCGACGTTCCCTCCTGGCAGCAGGAGCCGTTGCAGGTCTCGCACAGCACGGCCGTGTCGACCTCGATGTCGCGGTGGGCGCCGAAGACGACGTCGCCGAGATCGAGGGTCACGCGCACCAGGGCGTCCTGGCCGCGCTCGCGCCGTGACCGCGGACGCGCTCCGCGCCCGCCGCCCTGGCCTGCGCCGAAGAACGTCTCGAAGATGTCTCCGAAGCCGCCGAACCCGCCGAAGTCGTTCGCCGCTCCGTCTCCCCCGCCCATGTCGTAGCGGCGGCGGGAGTCGTCGTCGCTCAGCACGTCATAGGCGTGCGTCACGAGCTTGAACCGCTCAGCGGCGTCTTCACCCGGGTTCACGTCGGGGTGGAGTTGACGGGCGAGGCGCCGGTACGCCTTCTTGATCTCATCGGTGGAGGCGTCGCGAGAGACGCCGAGTACCTCGTAGTGGTCTGCCACAATGGCCCTTCTGCGTGTGCTGTCATCTGGGCGGCCGCGTCAGCGGGCCGCCTCGTCTTCGTCGAGCATCCGCGACAGGTAGCGGGCAACCGCCCGTGCCGCCGCGAGATTGCTCGGATAGTCCATGCGCGTCGGCCCCATCACGCCGACGCGCGCCGTGCCGCTGGGGGCGGCGTAGTTGCTGGCGACGATCGATGCCTCGCCGAGTCCGAATGACGCGTTCTCGGTGCCGATGCTGGCTGCGAGGCCGTGAGAGTCCGCCTCCATCTCGCTCATCAGGCGCAGCAGAGTCACCTGCTCTTCGATCGCCTCGAGGATGGGATGGATGCTGCCGCGGAAGTCCTGCTCGCGCTTCGCGAGGGTCGCCGCACCCGCCATCACCAGGCGCTCCTGACGGAACGCGCCGAGCTCGTCGATGACGATGGTCGCGAGTGCACGAAGCACGATGTCGTGCGAATGCTCATCGTCGGTGAGCAGCGTCTGCAGCCGCTCAGCCGCATCGCTCACCGCCCGCCCGGTGATCAGCGCAGACAGGCGCGCACGGAGCAGTGCCATGTCGGCATCATCCACATCGACGGGCAAGGGGGCGATCCGCTGCGAGACGCCGCCCGCGTCGGTGACGAGCACGATGAGCAGCCGATTGGGAGCGAGCGCCACGAGCTCGAGATGCGTCAGGTGCGCGCGGGCGAACGACGGGTACTGCGCGAGGGCGACCTGACCTGTGAGCTGCGTGAGCACCCGGACGGTGCGCACCATCAGGTCGTCCAGATCAGAGGGAGCGGTGAGGAAGGACTCGATCGCTGTGCGCTGGGCGACCGAGAGCGGCCGCAGCTGCGCGAGGTGGTCGACGAAGACGCGATACCCCTTGTCGGTGGGAACGCGACCGGACGACGTATGCGGGGCGGCGATCAGCTCTTCGTCTTCGAGGAGTGCCATGTCGTTGCGGATCGTCGCAGCCGACACACCGAAGGAGTAGCGGTCGACGATCGACCTGCTGCCGACGGGCTCGTGGGTCTCGACGTAGTCCTGCACGATCGCGCGGAGAACCCGGAGGCCTCTTTCACTGACCATCGCAACTCCCTCCCTCTGGCACTCACTGGCTACGAGTGCCAATTCTACCCGCCCGTGCCGACCACATGCTGATCGCCATACGATGACGGGTATGAGTGTCGCCCCACAGGTCGCGGTCTCCGCCGGAATCGTGCGCGGCGAGGTGGTCGATGGTGTTCGGCGTTTCCTCGGCATCCAGTACGCGGCGGCACCCCTCGGACCGAATCGCTTCCGCGAGCCCCAGCCGGCTCCTTCATGGGACGGCATCCGGGATGCCACGGCGTTCGGGCCGACCGCGCCTCAGCGTCCTTACCCCGGTGCCATCGGCGAGCTGCTGGGCTCGGTCGAGATTCCCGGCGACGACATCCTCTCCGCCAACATCTGGACGCCTCAGGACGCCGACCGCGCCCCGGTCGTCGTCTGGATCCACGGTGGCGCGCTCGAACGAGGCACCGCAGCCATCCCGCTGTATGACGGCGCCGGCTTCGCACGCGCCGGGATCGTCTTCGTGTCGATCAACTACCGCCTGGGATCCGAGGGATTCTCCGTGCTCGAGGACGCTCCCCGGAACCTCGGATTGCAGGATGCAGCAGCGGGACTCGCCTGGGTGCACCGCGAGATCGCCTCCTTCGGCGGAGAGCCGGAGCAGATCACGGTCATGGGCGAGTCCGCGGGCGGTGCGATCGTCGCGGGGCTCCTCGCGAACGATTCGTCTCGGGCGCGGATCGCGCGGGCCATCATCGAGTCGGGGCCGCTCGAAGCGCAGACGGCGAAGAAGGCCGGCCGCGTCACGGCGCAGCTCGCCAAGCGGCTCGGAGTCGCCGCCGACCGAGCGGGTTTCGCTACGGTCTCCCCCGAGCAGCTGCTGGAGGCACGGCGCCAGCAGGCCGCAGGGTCATCTCCGCTCGGCGGAGCACCAGGATTCCAGTTCGCTGTGGATGCCGGGTCTCTGCCGCGTTCTCCGCACGAGGTCCTCGCCGGCGCCGACGTGCCGCTCCTCATCGGGAGCAACACCGACGAGTACCGGCTCTGGTTCCCGCCCGCAGCCCTCGCCCGGATCAGCGAGATGAAGCTGCTGCTCGGACGACTCGCTCTGCGGATCCCCCGCCGAGCGGTGGCCGCCTATCGCTCGGCCTTTCCCGGCGCGACCACGGGCGAGATCTTCGGCCAGCTCGCGACCGACATCATGCTGCGAGGGCCGCTGACGACGCTGGCGAGGGCGCGCACGGCACCGACCTACGTCTACGAGTTCGCGTGGCGGAGTCCCGTCCGCGACCTGCGTGCCGCGCACGCGCTCGAGCTGGGGTTCGTCTTCGATCGCCTCGGCGACCCCGAGGCGAAGCGCCTCGCAGGCGCTGAGGCGCCGCAGGGGCTCGCCGATGAGATGCACTCCGCGTGGGTCTCCTTCATCAAGACCGGAGACCCCGGCTGGCCGGTCTTCGGTGCGGAGCGCACCACCCGCCTGTTCGACACCGACAGCGCCACGGTGCCGCAGCGACGGACCGACGCGCTCGACCTGCTTCCGTAGCGCGCGTCTCTGCTCAGTCGGTGAGTGCGCGAACCACGGCGTCGGCGAGCAGCCGACCGCGCAGAGTGAGCTGAACGCGTCCGCGCACGGCGGCGGCCGGGTCGACGAGTCCGTCCGCGATCAGGCCGGCGACCCTGGTGCGTTTGTCTGCCTGGAGGTCGGCGACCGCGATCCCCTCGCGGATCCGGCTCAGGAGCAGGACCCGCTCGAGCATCGTGGACTCCTCGTCGGGGCGCTCGGTGCCCGCCGCGGGCGACTCCGAGGCCGCGAGACGCTGAGCGTAGGCGGCCGGGTGCTTGACGTTCCACCACCGCAGACCAGCGACATGGCTGTGCGCGCCGGGGCCGAACCCCCACCAGTCGCTTCCCCGCCAGTATGCGAGGTTGTGTCGCGAGCGCTGGTCCACGCTGCGAGACCAGTTGCTGATCTCGTACCACTCGAAGCCCGCCCTCGCGAGACGCGCATCGGCGAGCTCGTACATGTCGGCCTGCAGATCGTCGTCCGGCGACGGCACCTCGCCCCGGCGGATCTGCCGGGCGAGCTTGGTGCCGTCCTCGATGATCAGCGCATAGGCCGAGATGTGGTCGGACTCGAGTGCCAGCGCCGCCTCGATCGAAGATTCCCAGTCGGCCAGCGACTCCCCCGGCGCGCCGTAGATCAGGTCGACGCTGACCGCGAGACCCGCATCCTTCGCTGCCGCGACGGCTGTCGTCACGTTCTCGGGCCGGTGGGTGCGGTCGAGAGCAGCGAGCACATGGGGAACGGCCGACTGCATGCCGATCGACAGCCGCGTGACCCCGGCATCCGCAAGGGTTCGAGCGACTTCCGGCGTCACCGTATCGGGGTTCGCCTCCACCGTGACCTCTGCCCCGTCGACCAGCCCGAACGCATCTGTCGCAGCGTCGAGCATGCGGGCGAGGTCGCCGGCCGGCAGCAGGGTGGGCGTGCCTCCGCCGAAGAACACCGTGTCCATGGGGCGCAGCGCGCCAGCGTCCGCGAGGACGCGTCTCGCGAGGTCGATCTCCGTGATCAGCGTCGAGGCGTAGTCCTCCTGCTTCGCGCCTCGGAGCTCGCCGGACGTGTAGGTGTTGAAGTCGCAGTAGCCGCAGCGTACCCGGCAGAACGGGACGTGCAGATAGGCCGAGAAAGGCACGGCGCGATCGATCGGCAGATCGGACGGAAGACGGCCGTCGGCCGGTGCCGGATCGCCGAGAGGAAGCGGGCCGGCCATCAGAGAGGTGCGGCCATCAGACGGGGGTCGCGTACAGCGGCGAGATCGCCCGCAGATAGCGCGCGAAGAGCTCGCGTCGGCGACGCTTCACGAGAGGCGGGATGACGCGGTAGAGCAGGGAGTTGGGGGCGTCGAACGCCCGCACCGTGAACCAGACCTCGTCGTTGTCTTCGCGCCAGTCGATGTCGAACGACTCCTCGCCCCGCACGACCGACCCGCCGACGGTGCCGAGCACGAAGCCGATCCGTCGCTTCTCCTCGGTCACCGAGATCACGCGGAGCTCGGCATCCGCTCGCATCCCACTCACACGCCCATGCAGACGAAGAGTCATCCCTGGCCCTGCGAACGGAGTTCCCTCGGCATCGAAACGCTGCTCGACGTCGTTCTTGCTCGGGGCGATCGGATTTCCCTCGGCATCGAAGCTCACTCCGGCGTACGCGGGGCCGGGGGCCGGACGGACATCATCGACGCTCAGACCTGAGGCGCGCTGCGCCGTCCAGGTGAGGAGTGCTTCGCCCGCGGACTGGAACCGCTCGACACCGCTGCCGATCCGCCAGGAGTTCTCCGCAGGGATGCTGCGCTCCGGCGGGTACTGCATCAGGTCGGGCGCGTGGGTCGCACCCACGGCCGCATAGTCCACCGTGTCGTCTCGGAAAGTCCCGCGCCGCATGTTTTCGAGCCTACTTCCCGTTCCCTGGAGGATCACCCTGTACGCGCCGGAACCGCCCGACCCGCAGAGCTCCTACTTCTTTTCCTTGCCTTCGACATCTCCCGAGAGTGCAGCGATGAACGCCTCCTGGGGGACCTCGACCCGTCCGACCATCTTCATGCGCTTCTTGCCCTCTTTCTGCTTCTCGAGGAGCTTGCGCTTACGGCTGATGTCACCGCCGTAGCACTTGGCGAGCACGTCCTTGCGCAGCGCTCTGATCGTCTCGCGGGCGATGATCCTGGCGCCGATGGCGGCCTGGATCGGCACCTCGAAGTTCTGGCGAGGGATCAGCTTGCGCAGTCGCTCCGTCATGAGCGTGCCGTACGCGTAGGCCTTGTCGCGATGCACGATCGAGCTGAACGCATCGACCTTGTCGCCCTGCAACAGGATGTCGACCTTCACGAGGTCCGCTTCCTGCTGTCCGGCGGGCTCGTAGTCGAGCGACGCATAACCCTGAGTCTTCGACTTGAGCTGATCGAAGAAATCGAAGACGATCTCGCCGAGCGGCATCATGTAGCGCAGCTCCACGCGCTCCTCCGAGAAGTACTCCATGCCCAGGAGCGATCCGCGGCGCGACTGGCAGAGCTCCATGACGGTGCCGACGTAGTCCTTGGGCAGCAGGATGGCCGTCTTGACCATGGGCTCGGACACGGAGCCGATGCGCCCGTCGGGGTATTCGCTCGGGTTCGTGACCGTCACGGTCTCGCCGGTGTCGCTGGTGAGCACCTCGTAGATCACGCTGGGAGCGGTGGTGATGAGGTCGAGACCGAACTCGCGCTCGAGACGTTCGGTGATGATCTCGAGGTGCAGCAGGCCGAGGAAACCGCATCGGAATCCGAACCCGAGGGCGACCGACGTCTCGGGCTCGTACTGGAGCGAGGCGTCGGAGAGCTTCAGCTTGTCGAGCGCTTCGCGCAGCTCCGCGTAGTCGCTGCCGTCGATCGGGTAGATGCCCGAGAAGACCATGGGCTTCGGGTCGGTGTAGCCGGCGAGGGCCTCGGTCGCTGGCCTGCGCGCCGTCGTGACGGTGTCTCCGACCTTGGAGAGCCGCACGTCCTTCACGCCGGTGATGAGGTAGCCGACCTCGCCGACGCCCAGACCCTTGGTGGGCACCGGCTCTGGGCTCGACACGCCGACCTCGAGCGCCTCGTGGGTAGCACCCGTGGACATCATCTGGATGCGCTCGCGCGGTGACAGACTGCCGTCGATCATGCGGACGTAGGTGACCACGCCTCGGTAGGCGTCGTAGACGGAGTCGAAGATCATGGCTCGGGCCGGGGCGTCGGCATCGCCGACGGGCGCCGGGATCTCCTTGACCAGGCGATCGAGCAGTTCCTCGACCCCCACACCGGTCTTGCCCGAAACCCGCAGCACGTCCTCCGGCTTGCCGCCGATGAGCGATGCCAGCTCCTTGGCGTACTTGTCGGGATCGGCCGCCGGCAGATCGATCTTGTTCAGCACCGGGATGATGTGCAGATCGTTCTCGAGCGCCAGATAGAGGTTCGCGAGCGTCTGGGCCTCGATGCCCTGGGCAGCGTCGACGAGCAGGATCGCTCCCTCGCACGCGGCGAGAGATCGTGACACCTCGTACGTGAAGTCGACGTGCCCCGGGGTGTCGATCATGTTGAGCGCGAAGGTCTCGCCGTCGATCTCCCACGGCATCCGCACGGCCTGGCTCTTGATGGTGATGCCGCGCTCGCGCTCGATGTCCATGCGGTCGAGGTACTGCGCGCGCATGTCACGGTCCGAGACCACGCCGGTGATCTGGAGCATGCGGTCGGCGAGGGTCGACTTGCCGTGATCGATGTGCGCAATGATGCAGAAATTGCGGATCTGCGCCGAAGGCGTCGCGGCAGGCTGAAGCGGAGTGAGGGCGCGTGGTGACATGTCCTGACGATTCTACGGTGAGGCGCGACTAATGCCCGCTTCGTCCGATCCGGTGATATTCTGCCGAGGTTGCCCGGGAGCCATCCGTGACACCGGATCCCGTGAGCGACAAGACTCCGTCACAGACCAAGTGGAGGCGTCGTGTCGCGCAGATCGGCTGATGGTGATTGACTGTCTTCCCGGCTCAGCGTTGCGTCGGCGGATCCCGCGTGCGTCTGTAAAAGAGAAAGAATCATCACCTTGATCAAGTATCTGTTGCGCCGCCTGCTGGGTTGGGTGCTGATGATCGTCATCGCGACGAACATCACCTACTTCCTCGCGTGGCTGTACCTCGACCCTGAGAACAACTACGTCGGACGGCGTCCACCGCTGTCAGCCGATCAGATCGACAATCTGCTGGGTCCTCGCAACCTCAGCGAGTCGGTGCCTCTCATCGAGCGGTGGTGGACCTGGTTCTCCAACATCCTCTTCCACTGGAACTGGGGTCTCAGCCCGACGGGCGAGTCGATCAACGAGCAGGTCGCCTACCGCGTCTGGATCAGTGCCGAGCTCGTCCTCGGTGCGACGATCATCACGACGATCCTCGGCATCGCCCTCGGCGTGTACACCGCCTCGCGGCAGTACAAGCTCGCTGACCGCATCGGTCAGGGCACGAGCATCATCACGATGAACATCCCCACCGTCGTCGCCGGCTTCGCTCTGGTCCTTCTGGCGATCAACTTCAACAACGCGGTCGGCACGACCGTCTTCTACGTGGTGGGTTCGTCCAGTCAGGGGGTGGAGGGCTTTTTCCCCGTGCTCGTCGATGTGCTGCAGCATCTGACCCTCCCCACGCTGGCCCTCGTACTCACGGGGTATGCCGGCATCCACTTCCTCCAGCGCTCGCTGCTGCTCGACAACATCAAGGCCGACTACGTGCGCACCGCGCGGGCGAAGGGGCTGACCAAGCAGCAGGCGATCCGCAAGCACGCTCTGCGAACGTCGCTGATCCCCGTCACGACGCAGGTCGCGTTCACCATCCCGGCCGTCTTCACGGGTGCGGTGCTGACCGAGACGATCTTCAACTGGAACGGGATGGGGCGCTACTTCATCCAGACCCTCAACAACAACGACATCCACGGCGTCGTCGCGGTCGCGGCATTCGGCGCCCTGATGACCGCGATCGGCGCGATCCTCGCCGACATCGCCGTCGTCGTCCTCGATCCGAGAGTGCGGGTGAGCTGATGGCTCTGGAAAGCATCGGGGTCTCCCCCGAAATCGCAGACAAGCCGAAGAACCGCAAGCGCACTTCGATGCTGACGCTGTACACGCGTCGCTTCATGCGCAACCGCGGCGCGCTGATCGGCGTCGTCATCCTCGCCCTGCTGGTGGTCTTCGCGATCGTCGGTCCGCTGATCTCGCCCTATTCGCACACCGACCTCGACTTCCTCGCGCTGCGCACGGGGCCGTCGGCCGAGCACTGGTTCGGGACGAACGGATCGGGCAACGACAACTTCGCGCAGGTCGCCGTAGGCCTCCAGCGCTCGATGATGATCGCTGCGCTGGTGGCGATCGGCACGACCGTGGTCTCGGCCATCGTCGGTGCGACCGCCGCGTACTTCGGCGGACGCTACGAGCGCATCATGCTCGCCATCATCCACTTCATGATGGTCGTGCCGAACTTCCTCATCCTCGCGATGATCTCGAACGACGCCGGCGGAAACTGGCTCGTGATCTCGCTCGTGATGATCTTCATCGTCGGATGGTTCTTCCCCGCACGCGTCATCTGGACGCTGTCGCTGTCGATCCGCGAGCGCGAGTACGTCCACGCCGCCCGCTACGCCGGTCTGTCGGGCATGCGGATCGTGATCCGCCACATGCTGCCGAACATCGGCTCACTGCTGGTGATCAACTTCACCCTCGGCGTCGTCTCGGCGGTGCTCACCGAGACCGCCCTGTCGTTCCTCGGGTTCGGTGTGAAGCTGCCCGACGTCTCACTCGGTGCGCTCATCGGCTACGGCTCGAGCACGCTCGTGAGTGCGCCGTGGCTGTTCTACTTCCCCGCGGCGGCGCTGACGCTGCTCACCGTCTCGATGGCACTCATCGCCGACGGTCTGCGCGACGCCCTCGATCCGACCTCGGCGGCTGGAGGTCGCGCATGAGTACTGTTCTTTCGGTCCGAGACCTCAAGGTCAGCTTCCCGTCCGAAGCTGGTCGCGTGGACGCCGTGCGTGGCGTCTCCTTCGATCTCGAAGCGGGCAAGACGCTCGGTATCGTCGGCGAATCCGGCTCCGGCAAGTCCGTCACCTCGCTCGCGATCATGGGCCTGCTCGACGACAATGCCAAGGTCAGCGGCTCCATCGTCTACGACGGCCAGGAGCTTCTCGGCAAGTCCGACAAGCAGCTCTCGGTGATCCGCGGCAACGGCATGGCCATGGTCTTCCAGGACCCGCTGACCTCGCTCACTCCGGTCTTCACGATCGGCGACCAGCTGATCGAGGCGCTCACCGTGCACCGTCGACTGTCGAAGAAGGATGCCTGGGACCGCTCGGTCGAGCTGCTGAAGCTCGTGGGGATCCCCGAGGCGGAGCGCCGGATGAAGGCGTTCCCGCACGAGTTCTCCGGCGGCATGCGCCAGCGCGTCGTGATCGCCATCGCGATGGCCAACAATCCGAAGCTGATCATCGCCGACGAGCCGACCACCGCGCTCGACGTCACCATCCAGGCGCAGATCCTCGAGCTCATGGAGAAGGCGCAGGAGGAGACCGGCGCCGCGATGATCATCATCACCCACGACATGGGAGTCGTCGCGAAGACCGCCGACGACGTGCTTGTGATGTACGCGGGAAAGCCCGTCGAGCACGCACCGGTGCGCGAACTGTTCTACCGCACCCGGATGCCGTACTCGATCGGCCTGCTCGGAGCCATCCCCCGCGTCGACAAGACCGAGAAGGTGCCGCTGATCCCGATCAAGGGCAACCCTCCGCTGCTGATCAACCTGCCGGAGGCGTGCCCGTTCGCGGCGCGCTGCCCGATCGCGATCGATGCGTGCCGTGAGCGTGAGCCCGACCTGCTGCCGATCACCACGAGCGGGCACACCGATCACTCGGTCGCCTGCATCCGCGCGAACGACATCGACGACGATGGGAAGATCGGCGGGCTGCCGGTGTTCCCGATCCCCGAGATCCCCGAGAGCACGCTCGCCAAGGTGCCGCGCGAGGATCGCCCGATCACGCTGGAGGCGGTCAACCTCAACAAGATCTTCCCGCTGATGAAGGGTGCCTTCTTCAAGCGCAAGGTCGGCGAGGTGCACGCTGTCAAGGGCATCAGCTTCGACATCCGCCAGGGTGAGACCCTCGCGATCGTCGGCGAGTCCGGCAGCGGCAAGACCACGACGCTGCTGCAGATCATGGACTTGGTCGAGCAGGAGGACGGCGACATCCGGATCGGCGGCACCAGCGTCGCCGACATCAAGAACCGTGCAGAGGAGCGCAAGCTCCGCCGCGACCTGCAGATCGTGTTCCAGGATCCGATGGGGGCACTCGACCCTCGAATGACCGTCTGGGACATCATCGCCGAGCCGATGTTGGCAATCGGCATGAGCAAGGACGACGTGTTCGATCGTGTCGAAGAGCTCATGGGGCTCGTCGGTCTCGACCCCGCGCACAGCGATCGATTCCCCCAGGCGTTCTCGGGCGGCCAGCGTCAGCGCATCGGCATCGCACGAGCACTGTCGACGAACCCCAAGATCGTCGTGCTCGACGAGCCCGTCTCGGCGCTCGACGTCTCGATCCAGGCCGGCGTGATCAACCTGCTCGACGAGCTGAAGGCCAAGCTCGGCCTGTCGTATCTGTTCGTCGCCCATGACCTCGCGGTCGTGCGGCACATCGCCGACCGGGTCGCCGTGATGTACAAGGGATCGTTCGTCGAGCACGGTGATGTCGATCAGGTGTTCGACGATCCGCAGCATCCGTACACGAAGGCGCTGCTGTCGGCGATCCCGATTCCCGACCCTGACATCGAGCGCACCCGCGAGCGGATCATCCTCCCGGTCGAAGGCTTCGACGCCGAGGCGATCGCCGCCAGCTGACCTGTTTACCGATGTGCACAGTCCGGTAACGGTTCCGTGTCCCTGGGGTTTCGCCCGCGAGTTGCGGGGTTAGTCTGCCCCTATCCCAAGTAAGGCCGACAGGCACTAAGGAGTACCATGAAACGGCATCAGAAGCTGATGGGCATCGCTGCTCTCGGCGCCGCCTTCGCACTCGTCATGAGCGGGTGTGCACCGGCAGGCAACGGCGGCGGCAACAACGGCGAAGGCGAAGCTCAGACGGTCGAGGGCGCGGACTACAACCCGCAGCCCCGCGAGAACCTCGCAGAGGGTGGCGAGCTCCGCATCCCGATCTCGAACATCGCCGAGCAGCTGAACTACTTCCACAGCGACGGCGACGCGCGCGTCACGCAGGTCGGCACGTGGTTCCGCCCGCAGATCCTGCTCATGGATCCTGACGGCACCGTCAAGAAGAACGACGCGTACCTCGACGACTACTCCTTCGGTGTCGAGGACGGCAAGACCGTCCTGCACTTCAAGGTCAACGAGAAGGCGGTCTGGAACGACGGCACGCCGATCGACGTCACCGCGTTCAAGGCCACCTGGGAAGCCCAGAACGGCGAGAACGAGGAGTACCAGCCGAACGCGACCGACGGCTGGAAGGAGATCGAGTCCGTCGAGGCCGGCGAGAACGACCGCGACGTCATCGTCACCTTCAAGGGCGAGTTCGCCTGGCCCGAGATGGTCTACTCGCAGCTGCTGCACCCGGCGGTCAACACGCCTGAACTCTTCAACACCGCCTTCCTCGGCGACTGGCACCCGGAGTGGGGCGCTGGCCCCTACACGGTCGAGAACTTCGACAAGACCGGCGGCGTCGTCACCCTCGTCCCGAACGAGAAGTGGTGGGGCAACGCTCCGCTGCTCGACAAGGTCTCCTTCATCCAGATGGAGCCGACCGCGGCGGTCAACGCACTGCGCAACGGCGAGGTCGACATGGCCGAGACCGGCAGCGCCGAGCTGCTCGCACAGGTCGAGGGCCTCGAAGGTGTCAAGACCTACAAGGGCCAGGCCACCGCGAACGCGATCTTCACGCTGAACTCGACCAACCCCGTGCTGGCCGACCTCGAGGTCCGCAAGGCCGTGTTCGAGGCCATCAGCATCGAGCAGGTCAAGGACATCGTCTTCAACGGTCTGAACTACACGGAGGAGCCCGCCGGTTCCCTCACGCTGTTCTCGTTCCAGCCGAACTACATCAACGCGCTGGAAGAGGCCGGGCGCAAGGACGGCGACACCGAGGGCGCCAACAAGCTCCTCGATGAGGCCGGCTGGGTCGCCGGTGCCGACGGCATCCGCGAGAAGGACGGCCAGCGCCTGTCGCTCGTCTTCCCGAACCACTCCGACACCGAGACCGCTCGTGCCCGCACGCTCGCGGTTCAGGCTCAGCTGAAGGAGGTCGGTGTCGAGGTCGTCATCGACCAGCGTCCGTCGGCGGACTTCGCAGAGGACTACACCACGCAGAACGGTGACATCTTCTTCCTCAACTTCACGTCGTCCGACCCGTTCGGTGCTGCCTGGTTCTGCCAGCTGTACTGCTCGGACAGCGGCCTGAACCTCTCGGGCACCGGCACCGAGGAGATCGACAAGATGATCCACGATGAGCTCGAGACGATCTCCGACCCGGTCGAGCAGACCAAGAAGGCCATGGAGATGGAGTCCGAGATCTTCGCGAAGACCTGGGGCGTCATCCCGGTTCTCAACGGCCCGGAGATCTGGACCGTCAAGGAGGGTCTCGCCAACCTCACGCCCGAGCCCTACGTGGGCCTCGACCTCTTCGGCATCACGCCGGTGGAGAACGTGGGATACGAGAAGTAATCCATTCGGAGCCTGACTCGTCAGGGCTTCGCGGCGGGGTCGGTGGTTCATCCACCGGCCCCGCCTTTCTCTATGCTGAAGGCGTGAGCGTCCAGATCGTCTTCGTGCACGGCATCCGCACGTCCGCGACGATGTGGCGCTCGCAACTCGAGTTCCTCGCCGACCAGGGCATCCCTGCCGTCGCTGTCGATCTTCCCGGCCACGGCACCCGGATGAACGAGGACTTCACCTTGCACGAGGCGCTTCACACGATCGACGTCGCGGTGCGTGACGCCGCGACGCGCGGGCCCGTGCTGCTCGTCGGACACTCGATGGGCGGCCTGCTGTCGCTCGCCTATGTCGGAGGCGCCGAGACACCGAGAGTCGCCGGACTGGTGGCCGCGTCCTGCACGTCGCTCCCCCGCGGCGCGGGGCTTGCGGCGTATCGTGCGATCGCCCGGGCCGTCGACCGTCTGCCGGATCGAGGGATGTGGCTCACGAGGCGGTTCCTCGCCGCGACGATCCCGATCGAGACGCGCGGAGACTTCGCCGCGGGAGGCTACGCCCTGGATACGCAGGACACCGCTCTTCGGAACCTCGCCACCCTCGACCTCGCGACCGCCGTCTCTCGCATCGAGGTGCCGCTGTGGTTCGTGAACGGGCAGTGGGATCAGCTGCGGGTCAACGAAGCCCTCTTCCGACGGCTCGCGCCGCACGCCGAGCTGATCGTCGTGCCTCGCACCACCCACCTCGTCACCGCGATGCGTCCGCAGATCTTCAACATCGTCCTGCGACTGGCCGTCGCGACCATCGAGTCCGACGCTACTGCTTCGGCAGCGGATCCCGCGCAGGCTGTCTCGCGAGAGCGGTGAGCCCGCCGCCGACGAGCGACAGCACGGCGGCGACGACGAACACGAGCCAGAACCCGCCGACGAGCGCCACGAGGCCTGCGCCGAGCACAGGGCCGATCAGCTGGCCGAGGGCGGCGGTGACGTACACGATGCCGAGGTCGCGGGCGTGGTCCTTCTCGTCGGGAAGCAGATCGGCAGCGAAGGCGAGTCCGACGGTGGAGAACGCGCCGTAGCCGAGCCCCATGAGCGCAGCCGCGACCATCGTCGCCTCGAACGTCGGGGCCAGGGCGATCACGATGCCCGAGGCCGCCTGCACGAACGTGGCCAGGATGGTGAGGGTGCGTCTGTTGCCGGTGCGGTCGGACAGCACGCCGGTGAAGACCGACGCGAGCACCACGAACAGCGTGTAGACCACGATCAGGAGCAGCAGGTTGTCCTGCGCCACCGTCGTCTCCTGGTGCAGGCCGTGAAGCAGGAAGAAGAGGAACAGCGCGGTGCCCAGCGCGTTGCCGATGTTGGTCACGAGGCGGCCTGACAGCATCCAGGCGAAGTCCCGATCGCGCAGCGATGCCAGCAGACGACGATCGCTCTTGCCGGGCTGGGTGCGGACGAGCGCCGGCGGGTCGGGTAGAAGCAGCGCCGCGGCCGTTCCCACCGCCGCGATCACCGCGGCGAGCAGAAGGTAGCCGTCGCGGATGCCGAGGCCGAGGAGCACCACGAGACCCACCCCCAGGACGATCCCCACCGCCTGACTCGATCCCACGGCCGCGGCTGCCGCGCCCCGTTGCGTCGTCGGGAGCTGATCGGCGATGAGTGCGGTGAAGGCGGCCGACGACACCGAGACGCCGATAGACACCCCGACCCACGCGGCGCCCACGGCCCAGGGGCCTTCGCTGAAGCCGGTGACGATGAGGAAGACCGCGGTGACGAGCACGCCCCCGATCGCCCAGGGGCGCCGGCGTCGGCGTCCGACTCGTGCTCGGTCTGACAGGGCGCCGGCCACCGGGCCTGCGACGATGCCGGCGAGACCGCCGATGCCGAGCACGAACCCCGAGGAGATGACGCCGCTGATCCAGTCGTCGTCCGCGGTGTCGAGTTGGAGTGGCAGCAGAAGCTGAACGGGCGTGAGCTGCACGGTCCAGATGGCCAGCCAGGCGAGGGTGAACACGGTCATCCATCGCGGCCCGACCCTGCGGAAGCTGGGCGTCGGCGAGACAGCGGGGAGGGCGGGGCTCATGTCGCTCCTTGACGTCGATCTCGCGACGCGAGTGTCGGGATACTGATGATTGTGCACCCGCACGCCCCGATGCCGCATCCTGCACGAGAGGACGCTGCCCCCGTTTAGGGCGAACCGCCCCGATGCTGGTAGAGTTGGTTCTTGGCTTGCGTGTGGGTTCTTCCCTCACGACCGCCGAGTGGAAGCCCTCTTCTTCTGCCGGCATTTCCTAACAACTCCGTACAGAAAGCGTCCACACGTGGCAAACATCAAGTCGCAGATCAAGCGCAACAAGACCAACGACAAGGCTCACGAGCGCAACAAGGCCGTGAAGAGCGAGCTGAAGACGCACATCCGCGCGACGCGCGCTGCTGTCATCTCCGGTGACAAGGCTGCAGCCGAGAAGGCTCTGAAGGCCGCCTCCCGCAAGCTCGACAAGGCCGTCAGCAAGGGTGTCATCCACCAGAACCAGGCTGCGAACCGCAAGTCCTCCATCGCCAAGCAGGTCTCCGCTCTCTGAGCTGATTCCACGCCTGACGGTGTGACACGAGCCCGTCCCGTTCGCGGGGCGGGCTCTTTCGCGTGCGGAGGTACCCACGCGACACGTCGGGCAGGCGCGACAGCGCTCGTTCGACGTCGCGCGGAGTGCAGATGTCAGCGACGGTGCCGCGCCGCCGCGATGGCGCTCACTCGCCGAACGGCTGACGTGTCGCGATGACGGTGAGCATGCGCTCCAGCGCGAAGATCGGGTCGCGCGCCGCGCCTTTGACCTCGGCATCGGCGCGCGCCGTCGCCTGGATGGCCATGCCGAGTGATCGCTCGTTCCACCCGGCGAGGTCGCGCCGCGCGCGGTCGACCTGCCAGTCCTTCATGCCGAGCCGCTGGGCGAGCTGACGGCTGGGCTCGCGGTTGCCGGCGACGCGTGCCATCGTACGCAGCTTCATCGCGAAGGCGGCGACCATCGGCACAGGGTCGGCGCCGGATGCGAGCGCATGGCGCAGCGCGACCAGGGCTTCGCCATAGCGTCCGGCGATCGCCGTGTCGGCGACGACGAAGGCCGACACCTCGACGCGCCCGCCGTAGTACTTCGTGACGACGTCCTCAGTGATGTCGCCCTCGACGTCGACGATCAGCTGCTGGCATGCCGCCGCAAGCTCAGTGAGGTCATCGGCGAACGCCGAGACCAGGGCCCGCAGCGCAGGCGGTGCGATCCGCTTCTTGGCCGCCTTGAACTCCCCTGCGGCGAAGTCGACGCGATCGCTGTCGCGCTTGACCGCGGGGCACGGGATCTCGATGCCGTCGCCCGTGCCGGCGCGCACAGCGTCGAGCAACTTCTTGCCTCGAACGCTCGCGCCCGTGTGCCGGAGGACGACCGTCGCTCCCTCCTGGGGGTGATCCAGGTAGGAGACAGCCTCCTGCAGGAAGGCATCCGAGCACTTCTCGACACCCGACACGCGCACGAGACGGGGCTCGCCGAACAGCGACGGCGACGTCAACGAGAGGAGGGTGCCGGGCGCGTAGTCGTCAGCGCGGACATCGGTCACCTCGAGCGCAGGGTCTTCGGTGCGGAGGTAGTCGCGGACCCCGGCGATCGCACGTTCTGCGCAGACCTCTTCGGGGCCGAACACGAGCACCACGGGAGCGGGGCGCGGCTCGCGCCAGGAGACCTGCGCGATCTTGGCTGCCTTCGCTCCACCGCGGGAGGGGGTACGAGAAGCAGCCATGCCTCAAGACTACCGGGGGCCGCAGACGTCGCCCTCGTGGTCAGGGCGGCTGCCTCTCCGTCCAGAGCTGGAGCTCGTCCCCATCGAGACCGACGAGGAGTCGGCCCTCCTGGTCGGTGCGCAACACGCGCGCTCCCGCCGCCTCGAGCGACGCGAGCGACTCTGCGCGCGGATGCCCGTAGTCGTTGTCGATGCCGGCGCTGAACAGGGCGACGACCGGACGCAGGTCTTGATAGAGCGCGAAGTCCTGGTCGGCGCTGCCGTGGTGCGCCACCTTGACCACGGCGTAGCTGCCCCTGAGATGCGCCGTGCGCGCCAGCATCCGCTGAGCCTCTGCCGACAGGTCACCGAGGAAGAGAGCCCGCGGCACACCGCCGCCTTCGACCTCGAGGACCACGCTCTGATCGTTTCCTGGCGGGAACACCTCGGATCCGCGCTGCGGCCACAGCACCTGCCACGATGCGGTGCCCAGCTCGCCCTGCATCCCCGCCGTCGCGAGGGTGACCGCCGCACCGCCGTCAGCCAACCGCTGCAGCATCCGGTCATCGCCGCTCTCCCCCGGTGGTCCGTGCAGCACCGCCCCGACTCTCCCCTGCACGGCGTCGACGCCGCCCACGTGATCGAGGTCGAAGTGCGTGAGGACGAGCAGGTCGATGTGCTCGATGCCGAGACTGCGCAGGCACGCTGCCAGGGGTTGGGGCTCCGGGCCCGTGTCGATCAGCGCGATCCGGCTGTCCGACCTGACGAGCAGCGCATCACCCTGGCCGACGTCGCAGGCGGCGATCGACCAGCCATCCGGGCTGGTGGCGCTGGCGAGCGGTCCATTCAGGGCGACGTGGGCGCCGCCCAGAGCGAGCATCACTGCGATGACGGATGCCGAAGCGCCTCTGACGACCGGGATAGTGCGGTATGCGCCGGTCAGAATCACCCCGACCGCCGCGCTCACGATGCCGACGAGCGCTGCACTCGCTATGCCGGGAACCACCGCGACCTGCGCGTACGGAAGTCGCGCGGTGATGCCTGCCGTGTGCGCGATCCAGGCGGCCGGCAACCACGCGGAGGCGGCCAGAAGGTCTGCGAGCAACGGAAGCGGAGCCGCGAGGCATGCGAGCAGACCGATGATCGTGGCGATGGGTGCTGCGGGCGCGGCCAGCAGGTTGGCCGCCAGACCGACGAGCGACTGCTGCTCGGCGAACAGGGCGATGACGGGACCGCACACCAGCTGCGCTGCCGTCGGCACGGCGATCGCGAGAGCGAGAGGCTGCGGCATCCACCGTGCGAGCCCTCGGGTGAGCGACGGCGAGAGCATGATCAGCGCTCCCGATGCGGCAACCGACAGTGCGAACCCCGCAGTGGAGGCCAGCCACGGGTCGGCGATGAGGATGCCGCTCGCGCTGAGCGCCAGCATCCCGGCCCCCGCGCTCGGCCGACCGAGCATCAATGACAGCATCGCGACGCCGGCCATGACCGCCGCCCTGATCACGCTGGGTTCCGGTGTCACGAGCAAAACGAATCCCGCGAGCGCGATGGCGGCTGCGATGACCCGGGTCGCACGTCCGGCCCCACACAGCGCGGCCAGCCAGAAGACGGCCCCGACGACGATCGCGCAGTTCGCTCCGGAGACCGCCGTCAAATGACTCAGCCCGCTCGTGCGCATGTCGTCGTTCAGCTCGGTCGACACTGCGCGGGTGTCGCCGACCGCGAGGCCAGGGAGCAGGCCCGCTCCCGGTTCAGGGAGACGTGTGGACCGCTCGATGAAAGCGCTCCGGGCATCGGCCGCCACCGCGAACGCGCCGGACGCCGCAACCTCGACCGACGCGGTGCTCGCGAACACCACGAGCGCCGCCCTCTCCCCCGGATCCGTCGCCGCTGCCTCGCCTGTCACTGTGAGCGTCGCGCCGAGATCGAACCCGTCGGCCGGATCGATGCCGACCCGCACCGGAGCCGATGCCCCATGCACCGACCCCGGTGATCCGATGCCGGTGAGCTGCACTTCCATCCACAGTCGCCCGTCCCGACCCACCGATGCCGACGACGTGACCTCCCCCGTCGCCTCGACCACCCGCCCATCCCACGACGCCGCGTTGTCGCGGGCGGGCATCGCGGTCATGGCTGCGATGGACACGGCCGCAGCGGCGGCAAGGAGCACCACGATCAGTCCTGCCCTCGACGCAGCATGTTCCCGACGCTTCAGCACGATTCCCAGCACCACGATCGCGCCGCATCCGCTCCCCAGCGCGCACCATCCTGCCGCAGCAGGGACGAACACACAGAGGAGCGCGACCATCCACACAGCCACCGCGATGGGCAGCATCCGCAGATCCCGCCTCACGCGAGCACGACGTCGCGGATCACAGTGAGCATCCCTCGACTGCTCGCCCTCGTCGCGGATGCTCCCATCAGAAGAACCTAGGATCCCCCGAAGCAGCCTCGCCGACATGGACCCGAGCACTGTGCACAAGCGTCGACGACGCCGCAGTGTGCAGAAGCGTCGGGCGACTCCATGGCGGCTCCTGCACGACCTCGAGGAGTGCGCGCGGCCGCACTTGGTGCTAGCTGAGGGGAGGCGGCACAGCCAGCACTGCTGTCAATGTCCCAGCACGAGGAACGGGTGCGAGATCGCCATGGTTGCAGTCCCCGTGTTGCTGAACAGCTTCAGTCCCCTGCATCCATCAGGGAGCCGAGCTCGGACGGGTGGGTGAGCCGCCACCACTCGGTGGGCTGGTCGATGCTCCCCGCGATCTCCACGGGAGCGGTGACGGTATTCGGTCCGGCTGTCCAGGTGACACTGCCCACGACCGTGCCGTCGCGGTACGTGGGTGGGGTGTCGATGTCCATCGTCAGCTCGATCGGCGTGTCCGACCAGGTGAAGATCGACGCGCTTTCGGCGATGACCATCTTGGCGGCAGACCCCCAGGGCGTCGAGATCGATCCGACCTCCTGGCCCTCGGTCGCGACGGGCACCTGGTGGAAGCCGGAGCGGATGCTCTCGAGCACGGCGAACACCGTGGCGTTCACCGCCGCGTGCGATGATCCCCCGAGGACGACGCCGGTGACCGCGAGCGGATCGGCCGCGCCCACGTCGAGTGTCGCCGTGTACAGCAGGTTGTGCGTGCCCTCGCCCAGGTTCCCGGTCTTCAGACCCGTGATCCCCGCGGTGCCGAGGAGATCGTTGGTGTTGTGCAGCGGACCGGCGCCGGGGATCGAGACAGACGAGGTCGCGACGATCTTCGCGATCGCCGGATGCGCGGCAGCGAGCTTCGCGATGGCCAGCAGGTCGGCGGGCGTGCTCGTGTTGCGTGGACTGATGCCCGTGGGCTCCGCGACCGTCGTCCCAGAGAGTCCGTGCGCTGCGAGCCAGTCGCGCGTCGCGGCGAGGAACGCGTTCTGCGAGCCGAAGATCTGCGATGACAGCGCCTCGGCGTAGTTGCTCGCCGACGGGATGAGCATGACGGCCAGGGCATCATGCAGCGACATCGAGGTGCCGGTGGGCATCGGAGCGATGGTCGCTCCCTGCACGTAGTAGACGTCGTAGAGATCGTGGTCTGCCTTGCCGAACGTGATGGTGGGCCCTGCGTCATCCGCCGAGGTGAGGGGCGCCGCGTCGAGGATGACCAGGGCGGTGATGAGCTTGGTGATGCTCGCGATCGGAAGCGGTTCGCCCGTCCCTGTCGCCGACCAGGTCCCGCTTGCCCCCTCGCCCAGATAGGCATCGGCGCCGGCGATGCTGATCGCCGATGCCGCGGCCGTATGCGTGGCGATGGCAGCAGCCTCGCCGACCGGGACCTGCGGTGCGCGAGTGGTCACCGCCGGCGGATTCACCGGCGCAGTGAGTGCCCACCCGACGTAGCCTCCGGTCACGGCCAGCAGCGCGACGAGGCAGACGGCGGTGATGATGAGCCCTCGTCGTCTGCGTCTTCTGCGCACCGCCGGGTCGATCCGATCGCCGCTGAACTCCTGCTCGTGCGCCATGAGCTCCGCGAAATCGGACAGCCCATCCACCGGCTGCTCGGGTGCCGTCATCGAGTGACCCTCATCGCGCCCCACCTGTCGCTCGCAATCCTCGGAAGATCTCATCCTCTCGCACGTCCCCAGCCTCCGGTATCGGCCGTTCGGGGGACAGATGTGCGGAAGACGCCGAACCACGCTGCCCGCCTGGGCGTCCCCGTACGCTGGTGTCATGGAGCGGACGCTGGATCGAATCGACGGCGACGGGCGCGCGGCGATACGCCGGGGCGCGGCGATCGGCCGGCGCGCGGCGACGATCCGCCGAGGGAAGGAAGTCGCGAATGCATGATGTGATCGTGATCGGCGCGGGACTCGCGGGGCTCCGATGCGCCGGGCTGCTCTCCACACGGGGACTCGATGTCGTCGTCCTCGACGCCGCGGATGCTGTGGGGGGACGCCAGCGCACCGACATCATCGACGGGTTCCGGCTGGATCGCGGCTTCCAGGTGCTCAATCCGGCCTACCCGGCGCTCCGCCGCAGCGTCGATCTCGACGCGCTCGCGCTGGGGACCTTCCCGGTCGGTGTGGGGGTGCGAACCGCGGATGGGATGGCCGAGCTGCGGCATCCGTTGCGGCACCCGCTGTCGATCGGCACGTCGTTGCGCAGCGGCCTGGTGAACGGTCGGGATGCCGTCGCGCTGGCACGCTGGGCAGCGCCGGCTCTGGTGCGTCCGCTCTCTCGGCTCGCCCGGAACGATGTCAGGGTGCGCGAGGGCTGGGATGCCGTGGGGCTCCGCGGCCCGCTCCGCACCGCCGTGCTCGAGCCGTTCCTCGCCGGGGTCCTGGCAGAGAGCCAGTTCGAGACGTCGAACGCGTTCGCCCGGCTGCTCGTGCGGTACTTCGCGCTCGGCCGCCCTGGCCTACCCGCACAAGGGATAGCTGCGGTCCCGGAGCAGCTCGCCGCCCGCGCACGCACGGCGGGCGCCGACATCCGTCTCGATTCCCGTGCGGAGCGGATATCGGCGCGCGGCGATGGCGTCCGGGTGGCACTGGCGGACGGCGACTCCGTCGGGGCTGCTCGGGTGGTCGTCGCGGTCGGTCCCGATGACGTCGCCGGTCTCACCGGACTTCTCGCTCCCGCGACGAACGGCCTGCAGACATGGTGGTTCGCCGCCGCCGAACCACCGACCGGGTCCGCGTTGCTCACCGTCGATGGACGCCGAGACCGCGGCCCCGTCGTCAACACCGTCGTGATGACGCACACAGTGCCCTCGTACGCGCCGGCCGGACGTCACCTCATCGCCGCGACATGCCTGCTGCCACGCGGCGGCGATCCGGCCGAAGAGCACGATGTCCGCCGCCACCTGAGTGAGATCTGGGGTGCAGACACCAGCACATGGGAGTTGATACGGCGCGACGACATCGAAGACGCGCTCCCGGCCCAACCGGCACCCCTCGGAGCAGCGCGACCGCCGCGCTACGCCGAGCGCCTGTACGTCGCAGGGGACCATCGAGACACCGCGTCGATTCAAGGCGCCCTCGCGTCTGGCGAGCGTGCCGCGCGTGCGGTGCTGTCTGACGCGGGGTATTCGGGGAGCACCGCAGCGCTTCACGGCTGACGTGCGATGACGTCGCAGCTCGCGGTCACGGCCGACGAGGCGTCAGCAGCGATCGGTAACCTCCGGTGACGGACACGCCGACGCCCAACGGCATACCCGCTCTGAAGAACTGCGTGCATGTCAGCAGGCCGAGCGTCAAGAGCGCCGCTCCGCCACCCAACGTCACTGCTGTGCCTCCGGCGCTGGTGAGCTGCCACGGCAGGGGCGCCAGACCGAGCAGGAGGACACCCAGCGCGACGAGCCATACATCGAGCCGCCAGTAGAACGAGAAGCTCCACCAGAACGCCGAGGACGAGTCGGGAACACCGAATCGCCGCACCACGGCGAGGAACCAGAGCTTCTTGAACAGCGATCCCCCAACCGCTCCGGTCATCAGCGCGGCAAGGCCTCCGTAGACGCCGATGAGGAACACGGCATCCGATTCCGCGTCGAGGATCATCGCGTCCTGCCCCGCATCCGCGTGCCGGACCAGCAGAGAGAGCACCCAGGGCATCGCGATCAGCCACGCGACGAACGGCGGGAGGATCCACGCAGCGTGGACGACGACAGGGAGCGGTCGGAAGACGGCGACATTGGTGACCTCGTTCTTGATCATCGTCCCGCGACGAAGGAGCTCGCCCAGGAACGTGAGGATTCCTCCGATGAAGAATGCGATGAACGGCGGGAGCAGGATCTCGACGACAGTGGGGTACTCGTCCACGAAAGGCAGATTCATGCGTCCGGGCTCATCGATCGCGTAGGGGATGCTGTAGACGGCCGCCATGACGAGGCCGAGCGCGATCGAGAGCACCCCGGCGCAGAGAAGCACCCACCACCAGCGACGCGGGATCAGCTCGACCGACTCCGCATCCATCGGGGAGGCGATCCCCGCGGAGGACTTCCTCGCGGATGCCTTCTTCTTCGTCCCGTTCTTCGCAGCCATGATGACTCCCCCTCCGGCTGCTCAGTCTGTCACTCCCACGTGCGACGACGACGACGGGACGATCGAGCTGTGCGGCAGCCCGACCAGCTCCGGGGGCGATCCCTCGCGCGTCACACGCGCACCCCGACACGGACGCCGGCGAGCAGCTTCTCTCCGATGCCCGGCACGGCGAGCAGATCATCGACCGAGGCGAACCGCCCGTTCTCCTCTCGCCACGCGATGATGCGCTCCGCCAGCGCAGGACCGATACGCGGCAGAGTCTCGAGCGCTGCCTGATCAGCCGCGTTGAGATCGACTCGGTCATCGCCAGGCGTGGATCCTCCTGTGTCTGCAGCAGCTCCTCCGACCACCGGCACGATGATCTGCTCGCCGTCCGAGAGCACGCGGGCGAGATTGATCGCGGCAAGGTCGGCGTCTTCGGTCGTTCCCCCGGCAGCAGCCACCGCGTCGACCAACCGCGCATCGAGGTCGAGGACGTAGAGCCCAGGATTCGCGACGGCTCCGAGCACATGGACGTACAGCTCGCCCGATGAGCCTGCGGTCCTCTCACCTCCGGTCGACAGCGGCACGGACTCCGTGGGTGCGGCCTGGCCCCGCATCAACCCGAGCCCGACTGCGGCCGAGAGCACGACGAGCGCAAGCACGATCGCTGCGCCGACGCCCAGTCTCAGCCGTCGCGGGGGTGTCGACGCAGACGGGGACTCGGGCATCCGACAACGCTAAGGGGCCCGCCGAGGGAGGAAAGACGTCCGGCCGCCCATCGGGGAGAACCCCCGATGGGCGGCCGGATGTGCAGAGCGGATGAGTCGGCGGTGATGAACCGCGGGATCAGCCCTTGACGACGATGCTGACGATCTTCGGAGCGCGCACGACGACCTTGATGATCTCGCGGTCGCCGATCGAACGGATGACCCGCTCATCGGCGCGAGCCAGTGCTTCGAGCTCGGCCTCGCCGATGCGCGCCGGCACCTCGAGCTGGGCGCGGACCTTGCCGCCCACCTGCACGACAGCGGTCACCGTGTCTTCGACGAGGAGAGCCGGGTCGGCGGACCGCCACGTGACGAGACCGACGGAGGGCTCGTGACCGAGGATCTCCCAGATCTCCTCCGCGGTGTGCGGGGCGATCAGGTCGAGCATCACCGCGACCGTCTCGGCGGCTTCGCGGACCGCAGGATCAGCCGCACCTGCAGCCCCGTCGATGGTCTTGCGGGTGATGTTGACCAGCTCCATCAGACGCGCGACGAGGACGTTGAACTTCGTCTGCTCGACGAGGGCCGGAGCATCGGCGAGCAGCTTGTGCGTCGCACGGCGCAGCGCCGAGTCGCCTCCGGCGAACACCACGTCGACCGGGGACGACACCTCACGGGCGATCCGCAGCGCACGCGCCAGGAACTTCTGGGCGCCCGTGGTCGAGACGTCTGCCCAGTCCTTGTCGTCTTCGACCGGGCCGGCGAAGGCGAGGCCGACACGCAGTGCATCGGCACCGTAGGCGTCGAGCTCCTCTTCGAAGAGCACCAGGTTGCCCTTGCTCTTCGACATCTTCGCGCCGTCGAGCAGGACCATGCCCTGGTTGATCAGGTTCGAGAAGGGCTCGGTGAAGTCGATGAGCCCCATGTCGAACAGCACCTTGGTGATGAAGCGCGCGTAGAGCAGGTGCAGAATGGCGTGCTCGACGCCGCCGATGTACGAGTCGACCGGCGACCAGCGGGCGGCCTGAGCCGGATCGAACGCCACGGTGTCGCTGTTCGGCGAGAGGAAGCGCAGGAAGTACCACGAGCTGTCGACGAACGTGTCCATCGTGTCGGGGTCGCGCAGCACCGGGTCGCCGCTGGCGGCATCCACCGTGCGCACCCAGCTCTCGGCCGCGCCGAGAGGCGAGGATCCCTTGGGCTTCAGGTCGAGTCCCTCGACGCTGGGCAGCTTCACCGGCAGCTGGTCTTCAGGCACGGGGATGATCCGGCCGTCCTCGGCGTGCAGCATCGGGATCGGCGTTCCCCAGAAGCGCTGGCGAGAGATCAGCCAGTCGCGCAGCCGGTAGTTCTTCGCCGCACGACCCGTTCCCGAGGCCTCGAGCTGCTCGATCGCGCGGGCGATCGCGTTGCGCTTCGACAGACCGTTGAGGGGGCCGGAGTTGATCATCCGTCCCTCGCCGGTCAGAGCGATGCCCGTGGTCGCGGGGTTCTGCTCGTCGAGTGCCGCGCCGGTGTCGATCGGCACGCCCTCCTCGTCGACCTCGATGACCGGCATTGCGCCGGTGATGGGAGCCGTCGTGTCGACGACGACCTTGACCGGCAGGTCGAAGGCACGCGCGAAGTCGAGGTCGCGCTGGTCGTGCGCAGGCACGGCCATCACTGCTCCGTGCCCGTAGTCGGCCAGCACGTAGTCGGCCGCCCAGACCGGCAGCTTCTCGCCGCTGACAGGGTTGATCGCGTACCGCTCGAGGAAGACGCCGGTCTTCGGGCGATCCGTCGCCTGACGGTCGACATCGGTGGTCTTCTGCACATCGGCCAGATACTTCTGGAAGCGCTCGCGCACCTCGACAGGAGCATCCGCCGCCAGCTCGGACGCCAGGTCGGAGTCGGGTGCCACCACGAAGAAGGTCGCGCCGTGCAGCGTGTCAGGCCGCGTCGAGAACACCGTGACCGGCTCCTCGCGTCCCTCGATACGGAAATCGACGTCAGCGCCGATCGAGCGACCGATCCAGTTGCGCTGCATCTGCAGCACCTTGTGCGGCCAGAAGCCCTCGAGCTGGTTCAGGTCGTCGAGCAGACGGTCGGCGTAGTCCGTGATCTTGAAGTACCACTGGGTGAGCTTCTTCTTCACGACCTCGGCGCCGCAGCGGTCGCAGCGCCCGTCGACGACCTGCTCGTTCGCGAGAACCGTCTGGTCGTTCGGGCACCAGTTGACGGCGCTCTTCTTGCGATAAGCCAGGCCACGCTCGTGCAGCTTCAGGAACAGCCACTGGTTCCAGCGGTAGTACTCGGGGTCGGAGGTGTGCAGCACCCGCGACCAGTCGAAGGAGACGCCGTAGTTCTGGAACGCCTGCTTCTGCTGCGCGATGTTCTGGTACGTCCACTCGCGCGGATCGGCTCCCTGGCGGATCGCCGCGTTCTCGGCCGGCAGACCGAAGGAGTCCCAGCCGATCGGGTTGAGCACGTTGTGCCCGCGGTGGCGCCAGAACCGGGCCACGATGTCGGAGTAGAGGTAGTTCTCGGCGTGACCCATGTGCAGGTCGCCCGAGGGGTACGGGAACATCGCCAGCACGTAGCGGCGGGGCCGCTTGTCGTCATCGCCGCCGGTGAGGAACGTCTCGTTCTCCGCCCAGTACTTCTGCCACTTGGCCTGGATAGCGTGCGCCGAGGAGGTCTCCTCGTCGACGGGAGAGGTGGACAGGTTCTCAGACAACGAACGCACGACCAATCTGAAGGGAAAAGGGGGTCAGTTCAGGATATCGGAAGCCCAGGCCGCGGGCATTTCCGCTCCCAGCGCCGCGAGAGGTGCGCGCGCCTTCGTCGCGACCTCTGCGACCTCGGATGCGGCGACCGATCGCCACGTGATCCCGCCGCCCGCACCGACGACCGCCTCTGCACCGTCGAGGACGATGCTGCGGATGACCATCGCGAGATCGAGTGCCCCGTCATCGCCGATATACCCGAAGCATCCGGCGTACACACCCCGCGGCGCGCCCTCCAGGTCGTGCAGACGCGTCATCGCCGAGAGCTTCGGCGCGCCTGTCATGCTGCCGGCAGGAAAGGATGCCTCGAGGAGGGCACTCGCCGTCGTGCCTGCGGCCGCCGTGCCGCTGACAGTGCTGACGAGCTGATGCACCGCCGGATAGGTCTCGACCGCCCACAGCGCGTCGACACGGATCGACCCCGGTTCGCAGACCCTCGACAGGTCGTTGCGCATCAGGTCGACGATCATGACGTTCTCGGCGCGCTCCTTCGCATCGACGGCGAGCTCGGACGCGAGTGCGGCGTCGTGCGCGTCGTCAACGCCGCGGGGTCGCGTCCCCTTGATCGGACGCGTGCGGATGACTCCGTCTTCCGCATGGAGGAACTGCTCAGGGCTTGCACTGAGCAGCGAGCGACCGCCGATGCGGATGAAACCGCCGTGATGCGCCGGGGTGGCCGCGCGGAGTCGTCGATAGACCGCGACGCCGTCGTGCACACCGGGGACGGTGAAGCGCGTGGTCAGGCACAGCTGGTACGCGATTCCCGCCCGGATCAGCTCACGGCAGCGCTCGATGAGTGCGGCGTACTGGGTCGGAGTGTGCCGCGCCTCGACGCGCCTCGACGCGCCATCATGCAGGGCCGGTTCGCCGTCGAGTGCCGTCATCGCCGCGGCGTGCGTCACGAAGACGCCCCACTCCTCGAGATCCGTCTCGGCCGCGGCCACCCAGACGTCACCGGTCGTGTGGTCGAAGGCGGCCAGCCGGGAGATACGCAGCCAGGCCCCGCCCGGCACGTCGGCCGCCTCCGAAACGGGGGCTCCCGCTGCTCGGGCGCCGCTCTCGTAATCGCACCACCCGACCCACCCTCCCCGCAGCAGCGGGCCCGCGTCGGAAGCAGCAGCGCCGACATCCAGTCGGACGTCCCCGGGGAATGACGACGCAAGGCCGGTTCCGATGAAGCTCCATCCTTCGGACGCATCGGCCCCGGCGTCGAGCCAGAACACGTCTGCGCACTCACGCTCGAGCGCGAGGAAGAGCGCTTCGGGCGCCACCCGGTCGCCGAGGACGCGGGCGCTCAGAGGTTCGGGCACGTTCTCAGCCTAGGCCGCGGCGAGTCCCGTATTCTCAAGGAGTGGACGAGTTCGTGCCGTGGCTGATCGACTTCATGCGGTCCATCGACCCGGTCGCCCGCACGCTCGTCGCGGGGCTCGCCGTGATGCTCGAGACCAGCGTTCTGATCGGTCTCGTCTTCCCCGGCGACACGGTCGTGCTCGTCGCATCCATCGGCATCACCAGCCTCCCTCAGGCCGTGGCGATGGTCGTCTCCGTCGTGCTCGGCGCGTTGATCGGCGAGAGCATCGGTTTCTGGCTGGGGCGATGGATCGGCCCCCACATCCGCGCCTCCTGGGTCGGTCGTCGGGTCGGCGAGGAGAACTGGGTACGCGCCGAGCGGTACCTTGCGCGCCGCGGGGGCATCGCGATCTTCCTCTCGCGCTTCCTGCCCGTGCTGCATTCTCTCGTGCCCCTGACAGTGGGCATGAGTCACTACTCGTACCGCCGGTTCCTCGCGTGGACGGCGCCCGCCTGCCTGCTCTGGGCGACGGCCTACGTGAGCATCACGTCGCTCGCCGCCGGCAGCTTCGATGAGCTCGCCGACCGGGTGCACTACGCGGGGTACATCTTCGTCGGCATCATCGCGCTCTTCCTCATCGCTGTATTCGTCGGCAAGAAGGTGATCTCGCGCCTCGAGTCGCGTCACCTCGACATCTCCGACACGAAGGACTCGACCGACGTGAAAGACTGAAGCAATGGCTTCGTCACCTCCGGCGCCCCGGATCCACTGGTTCGCGCGCCTCGAACACCGCCTCCACGTGTGGCGCGAGGGACGAGCGCGCCGTCGCGGTCGTACCGCGACCATCCTCCCCTTCCCCGGTTACGGCGGGCCCGGGTGGGTACGAGTCGTCGGACGCGTGCTCATCGTCCCGCCCGCGCGGAGCACGAAAGACGGCGAGCCGGCGAGCGTCCGCGGCTGGCGGAGCTTCGTCGGCATCCCGGTGAGCTTCGCGAAGGTCGCCGTGCAGATCGGCGACTCGACGCACTACGTCGTCGCTGACCGAGGCGGGGTGATCGACTCGGTGGTCCACGCCGACCTCGAGCCCGGGTGGCAGACGTTCACGTTCTCCGTCGAGGGACAGGATCCGGTCGAGACGACCGCGTTCATCGTCGCCGAGTCGACGCACTTCGGCGTGGTCTCCGACGTCGACGACACCGTGATGGTGACGGCTCTCCCCCGTCCGTTCATCGCCGCCTGGAACTCGTTCGTCGTCGACGAGCACGCGCGCATCCCCGTCCCGGGTATGGCCGTGCTTCTCGATCAGGTGCTGCGCGAGTACCCAGGCGCCCCGATGGTCTACCTGTCGACCGGCGCCTGGAATGTGGCCCCCACGCTCCGGCGCTTCCTCGGGCGCCACCTCTTTCCTGCAGGCTCCATGCTCCTCACCGACTGGGGTCCCACGCACGACCGTTGGTTCCGCAGCGGCCGAGAGCACAAGCTCACCAACCTGCGTCGCCTGGCCACCGAGTTCCCGCACGTGAAGTGGCTGCTGATCGGCGACGACGGCCAGCACGACGAGTCCATCTATTCGGAGTTCATGGACGAGCACCCCGATTCGATCGCCGGCGTCGCCATCCGTCGACTGCTGCCGGCCGAGGCGGTTCTCGCGGGTGGACGCGCCGGTCACGAGCAGCATGCCGAAGGCGTCGCCCCCTGGGTCAGCGCCGAAGACGGCGCGGGACTCCGTGACCTGCTCGGCAAAGCCGGCATCCTCCGCTGACATGATCACGTCGCTTCCGCGGGCCGACTGGCTGGAGCGTGAGCGAGCGCACCAGGCGAGAGCCGACGCGCTCACGGCAGAGCACAGGGAGCGGGCTGCCCGAGGCGAGAAGCACCCGGTGTGGGACTTCCTCTTCACCTATTACAGCTACAAGCCTGCGCAGCTGCGTCGGTGGCACCCGGGCGCGGGGATCGAGCTGGAGCAGGCCCCGGAGCGGCTGACGTGGCGCTGGTACTCCCCCGGCAGGACCGAAGACGGTGCGATCCCGGATGCCGCCGTGTTCGCGCGCGAGAAGGCAGACCTCGCCGGTCTGGTAGAGCGGATGCTGCGCCGCACCGCCTCGCGCCCCGGTCAGTTCGGATGCTTCGGGCTGCACGAGTGGGCGATGGTCTACCGTGCCGACGAACACAGGCATCCGGTGCCCTTGCGTCTCGGACAGGCAGGCACCGATCTCGTCGTCGAGAGTCACGACCTCAGGTGCACGCATTTCGATGCCTTTCGGTTCTTCACGCCCGAAGCGGTGCCGCGCAACCGCACAGAGCTGACCCGCGACGACCAGCCTCTGTTCGAGCAGCCGGGTTGTCTGCACGCCGGCATGGACCTGTACAAATGGGCGGTCAAGCTCGGCCCTCTGGTGCCGGGCGATCTGCTGCTCGATGCGTTCGAGCTCGCGAGGGACATCCGCCTTCTCGACATGCAGGCCGCTCCTTATGATCTGGCACCGTGGGGCATCGTGCCCGTGCCGATCGAGACCGCCGAGGGCAAAGCGGACTACGTGCGTCAGCAGCGCGTCTTCGCCGAGCGAGGCACGCGGCTTCGCGGCGAACTCCTGCACGCGTGGCTCGGCTCGGCTGAGCCCGCCGCAGTCGCGAGCTGACGAGTCAGCCCGCCGGCTCGCACTCCGGGCACAGCGCCCAGTCCGTCGTCGCCGACATGGACTGCAGGCGCAGCGACATCACCCGTGTCGCCGCCTCGGCGAGGCGATCGGCGGGGAGCGAGCCTGCATCGACCGCCGCAGTGAGCCCCTGCACGATCTGGCCGGCGGTGTCGGGCGTGGAGCCCGCGATCATGAGCACGAGATCGGTTCCGGCGACGACCGCCGACACCGCGTTGCGCACCGGGTCGGAGTACTCCGGAATCCCCGAGGACTGCAGCATCCCGAGGTCGTCTGTCACGATCACTCCGTCGAAGCCCAGTTCCTCCCGGGCGATCTCGTGCCAGCGCGCCGAGAGGGACGCAGGGACCGGATCCACCGAGGTGTAGGCAAGGTGACCGAACATGAGCAATGAGGCACCGGCGTCCACACCGGCGACGAACGGCACCGCATCGGTCGCACGCCATTCGTCGAGGGTCTCACCGGTCGTCGGGATCGCCTGATGGGAGTCGCCCGGCGCCGCACCGTGACCGGGGAAGTGCTTCAGCGTGGAGGCGACGACCTGCTCCTGCGCCTTCGTGGCGGCCACGACCCGCTCTGCGGCAGTCTGAGGATCGGTTCCGAGTGCCCGATCGTAGATGAACGAGGTCGAATCGGCCGTGATGTCTGCGACCGTGCCGAAGTTCACGGTGATCCCGGCCTTCGCCACCAGCGCGGCCCGTGCGGAGAAGGCCGCCTCTGCGTCCGCGACCGGCTGCGACTTGAGACCGGTCGAGGCCGGGAACACGTCGCTGCCGAGGCGCGACACGATCCCGCCCTCCTGATCGATCGCGACGAGCGGCGGCAGTGCAGGATCGACGGTGAGAGCGGCCGTGAGAGCTCGCAGCTCGTCATCCGTCGCGGGGATGTTCGCGCCCATCAGTATGAATCCGCCGATGCCCTGCTGCATGTACGCGTGGAGGGCTGCGGCATCCGTCGTAGGAATGTGCCCCATCACGATGCTCGCCGCCTGTTCGGCCGTCGTCATCTCCGAGACGAGGGCCGCTGCGTGGTCAATGGTCCCCGAAGAGGAGACATCCGACAGGACGTCGCCGACACGTACTGTGTCGTGAGTCGATGCGGACGCGGGTGCGGATGCCAGAGCCAGGCCGGCGATCACCGCCGCTCCGACCGCCCCGAAGCGACGCCGCCGCATAGCCTCAGGCGCTGAGGGCATCGACGATGGGCACCGCCGTGTCGTCCGTGCCGTTTCCGAATCTGATGGTGCGGCCGAAGGTCGACGGGTTGCCGACGACCTCGGCGATCACGGCTGCCACATCGGCGCGGGCGACCTCCCCCTTGCCCTCGGGATCGAGGACGATGCGCCCCGTGGGCTCGTCGAACGTGAGCGTGCCAGGGCCGAGGATCGTGCCGTCGAGGTCTGTCGATCGCAGGTGCTCGTCTGCCGCCCACTTCGCATCGGCGTAGGCGAAGAAGCCGTCGCTCTCGGGCACTCCGTGGTCGGCCTTGGAGCCGAGCCAGGAGACCATGACATAGCGCTTCACACCGGCAGCCTCGGCGGCATCCATGGTTCGGATCGCGGCGTCGCGGTCGACGGCGTAGGTGCGCTCAGGAGAGCCGCCACCGGCCCCCGCCGACCAGACCACGGCGTCGTGTCCGCGGATGATCTCCGCCAGCGCATCGGTGTCGAGGGTCTCGACGTCCGCGACGAGCGCGTGCGCCCCCGTCGCTTCGACCTCTGAGACATGGTCGGGATTGCGGATGACCGAGGTCACCTCGTCGCCGCGGGCGACGAGGATCGGGGCGAGGAGGAGTGCGATGCGGCCGTGGCCGCCGAAGACGATGATTCGCGACATGTCTTCACCCTACGCGCCTGCGCCGACGTCGGCTCGGGCATGCGCTCAGCGCGGCCCCTGCGAGCTGTCGATGACGAACGCCTGAGGGTGCCCGGGAAGATACCGGACGACGACCGGCTCGCCGGAGGGCAGGTACGCGTCGCGATCAGGGTAGACCGCAGGAGTGAAGAAGTTGCTCTCGATCGTGTACTCGATGCCCGAAGAGGTCGAGAAGGTGACCCAGTCGCCATCGATGGTCCCGGTCGTCGGCTGACCGTGCTCATGGATGTACGCACGCGTGATGGGGACGCCGGTGAGGCTCAGGATGCCGATCACGAGGTTCGCGACCATCACGAACGCGAGGATCCGGAACACGATCCGCAGGGCCGTGCCGCCTGCCCTCCCCCGCACCGCGTTCTCAGCGTGCACCAGCCCCTCACGCTCGCGGAGGCGTCGGAGCGCGACGCCGGGCGCTGCACCGGGTGCGGACACCGCGAACAGTCCGAGAATCGAGAACCCGGCGATGAACACCATCGCGTATCCGTGCGAGGCCGGGAAGTTGATCAGCCAGATCAGAGTGTCGAGAACGTTCATCGTCCGGCCTCCTTCTCGATCGTCACGGCCACGGTGTGCGGATCCTCGCGTCGATAGAAGGCCCAGATCGGCGCGCCGACCTGGAATCGCGAGATCGCCTCGGGAAAGGCGAACACCGTCGTGTCGGCCTCCCAGGTCGCGGCGCCCTCCGGAGCCATGAGCACCTTGAGCGCCAGCTCGCTCTGCCCCTCGAGGCGGCGTCCGGTGGGGCGCACCTCGAGCACGGATGCCGGCACCTGCGTGCCACTCGTTCGCGCTCTCACCAGACGAGGGTCGATCAGACCCCGTTCGATCCGCCACTGCAGCATCGCGTCTCGCACCGCGGGGTCGGTGATGTCGGCGAGCTCGACCGTGTCCTGATCGCTGAGGCTGTATCGGACCGGGATCGGCTGCCCGACCTGCAGGGCCCCGATCTCGCTGTGATCGACCAGCATCCGCAGCTGCCCGACGAAGTCCTCGCCCACTCCTGGAGTGACTCGGATGAACAGGTCGTACTGGGGCACATCGTTCACCGTTAGACCGGTTCTGGATATCTCGACGAGGCGGCCCACGCCGATCTGCGACTCGCCCCTCACCTTCCGGCGGCGACCGAAGCCCGACATCGTGCCTCCGAAGGTGAGGAGCAGTCCCCACGCGACCCCTATGAAGATCGGCCCTCCGAGGGTGTCCTCCCCCGAGAACGGAAGGATCGACTCCCGCTGGTTCACGCCGAAGAGACCCTCTCCGGTCCAGATGACGAGCCAGGCCGACAGCAGCAGCCAGACGACCAGGAGCACGATGCGGATCATGCCCTCAGCGTAGCGATGGGGTATCGCTCGATCACGCGCCCCGGAGACCGTCCCGTCCCGGCCGTTCTACGAGGTGCGCAGGGATTCCCTCGCCAGCGCGCGTTGCACGCCCTTCGCCGCCGAGCGCCCCGCCCGGTTCGCACCGATCGTGCTCGCCGACGGGCCATAGCCGACGAGTTGGACCCGCGGATCCTGCACCGCCGTCGTGCCGCGGCCTCCACGGTCGAGTTGGATGCCGCCGGCCGCACTGCGCAGATGCAGCGGGGCGAGGTGCGCGATGGCGGGTCGGAATCCTGTCGCCCACAGGATCACGTCGACGCGCTCGAACGAGCCGTCGGCCCAGCGGACGCCGTCCGGTTCGATGCGAGCGAACATCGGACGGCGTGCGGCGTACGCCCCGAGACGCTCGGCCTCGCGCTCCTGCGGTCGCAGCATGAGTCCGGTCACGCTCACGACGCTCTGCGGAGGCAGCCCCTGTGCGACTCGCTGTTCGACGAGAGCGACCGCCGCTGCCCCGGCCTCGGGAGTGAAGTCATCGTCGCGCCACACCGGCTCGCGACGCGTGACCCAGAGCGTGTCGGTGAGGGGCGCGAGGGCTCCGAGGAACTGGACGGCCGACGCACCTCCGCCCACGACCAGGACCCGCTTGCCCACGAAGTGCTCCGGTCCTGGATAGTCGACCGTGTGCAGCTGCTCGCCGAGGAACGTCTCCATGCCCGGGTAGTGCGGCAGGAACGGATGCGTCCAGGTGCCGGTGGCGTTGACGAGGGTGCGAGTGCGCCACTGCCGGTCGCCGGCATGGACCGCAAGGAACCCGTCGTCGTCGATCACCCGGTCGACGCGGACAGGTCGGACCACCGGCAGACCGTGAGCATGCTCGTAGGCGGCGAAGTATGCCGGGACGGCGACGTTGGCGCGCTGTCCGTCACGCGGAGGAGGTGACTCCCCCGGCAGCTCGGCCACTCCATGCACGTCGCGCATCGTCAACGCATCCCACCGGTGTCGCCACGCGCCCCCTGGCTCGGAATCCGAGTCGAGCACGACATGGGAGATGCCCAGACGGGTCAAATGGAAGGAGGCCGACAGACCGGCCTGACCGGCGCCGATCACGACGCTGTCCAGGATGCTCACGCTGGTGACAACACCCGCGATCGCGCCGTTGTTCCGCAGGCCTCAGAGTGCGATCTGGTAGTGGGTGTACCCCGTGTGCGTCGCCACGCTGTCGTAGAGCGCGCGAGCCGTCATGTTGGTCTCCTGAGTCAGCCAGTAGACCTTCTCGCATCCGTGCTCCGCGGCCCAGCCCCGCACGTGCGCGATCAGCAGCCGCCCCGTTCCGGAGCCTCGCGATGCCGTATCGACATAGAGATCCTCGAGGTAACAGTAGGCAGATCTGCTCCACGTCGCCGGGTGGGTGAGCCAGTGCACGATGCCGATAGCGCGTCCGGCGTCGTCGCGGGCGACGGCGCCGTGCAGCTCCCCATCCTCGACGAGCCGCCGGAACGTGTCAGCCGTGATCTCGTCCGAGAGCTGGGTGCCGTAGAACGTCAGATATCCGCGCCACAGACCCGACCATTCGTCGAAGTCCGCCTGTGTGATCGCGTTGATCGTCGTCATGCCGTCGAGCCTAACGCGACGCGCCCGGGAGGCCCTCGTCGATTGGTGTTGCGCGCGATCCGTGTAGTACTCTGTTCAAGTTGCTTCGAGCACTGAGGAAGCAGTTCTGGGCCTGTGGCGCAGCTGGTAGCGCACCTGCATGGCATGCAGGGGGTCGGGGGTTCGAGTCCCCCCAGGTCCACATACAGAAGGCCCCGCGAGAGATCGCGGGGCCTTCTTTTCGTCTGCCCCTGCTCAGCGTCGTGGAGGCTCGGCGAACACGCGTCATAGACGGGTCATCACGAGGCGGAGCGCCAGGGACTTGCCATCGCCTGCCGCTCCGGATAGAAAGGCCAGGCCGTCCTCGTCAGTGAGACGGTCTTCGACGAGGTGGAGGACGCACGTGCTGGGACTGTTCCGACGACAGGGGATCATGTCGTCCCCGCCATCAGACGGCCCGCGGCCGATCGCAGAACCCGGCCTCTGGTCACGCGGTGTCGGACTCGCCGCCACCCGAAGCCTGCAGACGCTGTCGGTGCTCGCCCTGGTCGCCGTCGGCGTCCTGGTGATCACGCAGCTCTCGCTGGTGTTCATCCCGGTGACGATCGCGCTGATCCTCGCCTCGGCCATCCACCCGCTCGTCGCTCTCATGCGCCGTCGCGGGGTGCCGTCGATCCTGGCGACGTGGATCGCACTGATCGGGATCCTCGCGATTCTCGGCGGAATCGTCTGGGTGATCGTCCTGACGGTCCGCTCGCAGTGGGACGACCTCATCGACTCGGCCACCGACGGCATCACCCAGGTGACGGCCTGGCTCGACACCCTGCCGTTCAACCTCGCGTCGTTCGACCTCGATGAGGTGTGGGCCGGCGTCGGAGACTTCCTGACGAGCGCATCGTTCGGACGCGGAGCGCTGGCCGGCGTCTCAGCCACCGCGAGCTTCTTCACCGGCCTCGCGCTGATGATCGTCGTGCTGTTCTTCTTCCTCAAGGACGGACCGCGCATCTGGGAGTTCCTGCTGCGTCCCTTCACCGGAGCCAGCTACGACCGCGCCCGCCGCATCGGCGACAAGACGGTCGATGTGTTCGGGGGCTACATCCGCGGGACCTCGATCGTCGCGGCGGCCGACGCCCTCGGCATCGGCATCGGTCTGGCGATCCTCCAGATCCCGCTCGCCCTGCCCCTCGCCGTGATCGTGTTCCTCACGGCGTTCATCCCGCTCGTCGGCGCGACCGCGGCGGGGATCCTCGCGGCACTCGTGGCACTCGTCACACACGGACCGGTGGCTGCCCTCATCGTGGTCGGCATCGTGGTGCTCGTGAACCAGCTCGAGGGCAACTTCCTGCAACCGGTCGTGATGGCTCGCTCACTCAAGCTGCACGCCCTCGTGATCCTGCTCGCTCTGACCACCGGGACGATCCTGGGCGGGATCGTGGGAGCGGTCCTCTCGGTGCCCATCGCCGCCGTCGCCTGGGGCATCATCACCGTGTGGGACGGACCGCACACGCCCGCGAAGCCGTTCCGCAAGAAGCGCCCCGAGACGGTCTGAGTCCGCCTGTGAAGGTCGGCAGCGACGCCCGGTACTCCCCCGGGACTGCATCCGTCAACCCGCTCCCTCTCAGACGATGAGCCGTCCTACCGTGGCCTCACATCCCACGAGAGGAGTCGATGATGACGAACAATCCGATACCCCCGCTCGTCCCCCGGCCGGACGATGACGGAGAGATCGACGGTGTCCCCCACCGCGAAGTCGATGGGGAGCCCGTGCTCGACACGGACGCCGATGCCGATCAGGTCGACGGTGCTGCCGCCGACCGCCTGGCCGCACAGAAGCCGCTGGGCGAGGACTCCTGAGTCCCCCTGGCGCAGAAGTGCGCGGCAGGTCCCTCCCCGGGTCCTGCCGCGCAGTCTGTTCAGTTCGAGAGAAGGGGTGGCAGATGCGGGATCGCGATGGGCCTCGTCGCCCGACTCGAATCCTGCACCCGAGTGACCTCTTCGAGGACTTCGGTGGCGGTGGCGTATCGCACTGCCAGAGGCAGATCACGAAGCCATACGACCTCGACCTCGGTGTCGGCGTATTCGTACACACTCGCCACCACGTGCCGCGGATCGTGCGACTCATACCGTCGGTCGTTGATCACCCATTCCGATGGCGTGACACGATGCAGCACGTATCTAGGATCTGGATCTCCGGACATGTGATTCCCTCCACGACTTTCTCCCCCACTGCACATCATCCACGGTGCCGCCCCCGGCCCACAGGGGCTTGACAGCTGCGAGAGAGACTGCAGGGAAGGGGATCAGCCGCGAGGGCGGATCGTCAGGTCGGTGAGAGCGGCGTCGTCCGGGAGGTCGAGTGCGGTGAGGATCGTCGTCGCGACCGAGTCAGCCGTGATGAAGCGCCCCGGATCGTAGTCGCGCCCCTCCTGCTGGTGCACGCGCTCCTGCATGGGCGTCGCTGTGCGACCGGGATAGATCGAGGTGACCCGCACCCCGTGATCGGCCTCCTCGGCCCGCAGGGAGTCGGCGAGAGCCTTGAGCCCGTGCTTCGACGCGGCGTACGCCGACCAGCCTGCGTGCGCGTGAAGCCCCGCGCCGGAGTTGACGAACACCACCCGAGCACCGGAGACACGCAGCAGCGGCAGCAGCAGGCGTGTCAGCTCTGCGGGCCCCACGAGGTTCACAGCGAGCTGACGCTCCCACAGGTTCGCCGCCAGGTCGGCCACCGGCCCGAGGTCGACGACGCCCGCTGCATGGATCAGCGAGTCGATTCGTTCGGGAAGCGCCTGCTTCGACAGCGCCCATGACAGTCTTCCGGGCTGTGCCAGGTCACCGACGATCGCCGATGCGCCCGGAAGCGCCGCGGTGATCTCCTTGGCGCGTCCCGCATCACGGGCCAGCACGACGACCTGATCGCCCCGATCGAGCAGTCGGCGCGCGACGACGGAGCCGATGCCGGAACCGGCACCGGTGATCAGGTGGACGCTCACGTCAGTCGCGGTCTGCTGCAGCGGAGTCTGCGAGCTCGAACGGCACCACAGGGCAGTCCTTCCACAGGCGCTCGAGGCCGTAGTAGACCCGCTCCTCCTGGTGGAAGACGTGCACGATCAGGTCGCCGAAGTCGAGGAGCACCCAGCGGGCCTCCGCACGACCCTCACGGCGGACCCGCTTGTGGCCGGCTTCGATGAGTTTGTCCTCGATCTCATCGGCGATGGCGGCGACGTTCCGCTCGCTGTTTCCGGTGACGAGCAGGAAGATGTCGACGAGCGGAAGAGGCTCCGACACGTTGAGGGCGACGAGATCTTCACCGCCCTTCGAGACGGCGGCGTCGGCCGCGAGCTGGAGCATCTCTTCGGCGGTTTCAGGTGACTGCATTAGAACACATTCGAGTTGAAGGCGACGATCAGGGAAACGCCCAGCGCGAGCGCAAGACCACCCGCCACGATCGCGAGGATGAGCATGAGTTTGTTGCCCTTTTCGGGGGCGGGTGGGCGGATGACCTCACCGGCGGGCTTGATGGTGCTGACGGCCGCACTGGCGGCGATCGGCGTGGGCGACGATGCCGGAGGCAGCTCGCCGTCGATCAGCACGGCGTCCACATCCTTGCCGTCTGTGGTGCCGTGCGCGTGACCCTGCGAACCGAGGCCCTTGGGCAGTTCGTACGAGCCGGTCACGAGGATCTCCCCCGTGGAGGCCACCGGGCCAGACAGCGACCCGTCTCCCGGGGAGGGGTTGAAGATGAGCGTGTTCGGGGCCAGATGCTGCGATCCGGTCGAGTCACCGACGGTCAGAAGCTCGTCGAACGACGGTGAGAAGGGCTTGCGGGTCTCCGCGCCGTCGGTGAGCAGCTCCTGCCCGAAGGCGGAGTTCACCGTGGGGCGTTCCCCTTCGGCGATGTCGACGTCATCGGACTCGGCCACATCGGCCAGGACGTCGTCGTTCGCATCGGCCGGATCTGCGTCGATGCCGAGTTCGGCCACGGCCGAAGAGGTGTCGCCCGCTTCGGGAGCGGTCTGAGCGTCGTCATCCGTGGCCTCGACGGACGTCGAAGCACTGACGGGAGCGGGGAGGCCCTCGACAGCAGTGTCGTCATCGTCTTCGTCATCATCATCGGATGCAGAGGACGCAGGAGTCTCGCTCTTCGGCTCGGATGCGGGCTCGACGGGCTGCGTCTTTTCGGCCGCATTCTCGGGGGCCGATCCCTCAGGAGCATCGGACTCGTCGACAGGAACCGATCCCGTCGCGGCGCGCTCGCGCTCGCGAACCTGTCGACGTGTCAGCCCCACAGTCCCGTGGGAGGACTCCCCCTCGGTGTCGCTCGCGCCTGACCGGGCCGGCGGGGTGGGCTCGACCGTGGTCGACTCGGGCGCCTCTGGCTTTGGCGGCACGGGTGGAGCCGCGACGGCAGCGGCAGCTGCAGCCTCCTCCACCGAGATGACCGGCGTGGAACCCGTCAGCCGGATCTCACGCAGCTGCTTTCGCGTCAGCGGACCGTGACCCTGCTGATCCGATGTACTCATGCCTTGCTCCGATACAGATGATGCTTCGCGATGTATTGAACGACTCCGTCGGGGACGAGGTACCAGACCGGCTCGTCGTCGCGGACCCGCACGCGGCAGGCCGTCGACGAGATGGACAGCGCCGGCACCTCCAGTTGGCTGACGTTGTCGCTGGGGAGGCCGTCAGTGCTCAGAACGTGTCCTGGACGCGAGACCGCGACGAAGTGGGCCAACTCCCACAGTTCATCATGGTCCCTCCAACTGAGAATTTGCGCCACGGCGTCGGCACCGGTGATGAAGAAGAGCTCCGCGTCGGGGCGCTTCTCCTTCAGGTCGCGAAGGGTGTCGATCGTATAGGTCGGCCCCTCACGGTCGATGTCCACCCTGCTCACCGTGAACTGCGGGTTGGATGCAGTGGCGATCACCGTCATCAGGTAGCGGTGCTCGCTGGGGGTGACATCAGACTTCTGCCATGGGTGTCCGGTGGGGACGAATACGACCTCGTCGAGATCGAAGGAGTGGGCGACCTCGCTCGCGGCGACCAGGTGGCCATGGTGGATGGGGTCGAAGGTGCCGCCCATCACACCGATGCGCGCAGGACGCGAGGTCGTGTCGTTCATACGGGCCTAGTGGCCGTGCCCTGCCTCGTGGCCGTCCTTGCCGTGCTTCGCCGCCCAGGCGTCGGCCTTGGCGGAGTGGCGGTTGGCGACGTTCTTGTACGACAGCGTGACCAGGCCGAGGAAGGCGAAGACGATGATGGCGATCACGCCGAAGATCAGCGTCTCGAGCTGCACATTGCCGTGGTGCTCGGTTTCGGCAGCGACCATCGCGATCTGTGCGACGAGGTTCATCCTGACTCCGTTTCGTGGCTGGCGGGCATGACTCACGAAGAGCCACAGCGCCCCCTAGTCTAGCCCTCAGCCGCGCGTCTGCCCTGCCCCACGCGCCAGCCATTTCGTGCTGGTCAGCTCGGAAAGCCCCATCGGTCCTCGCGCGTGCAGCTTCTGCGTCGAGATGCCGACCTCGGCGCCGAACCCGAACTCTCCCCCGTCAGTGAACCGAGTGGACGTGTTCACCATCACGACTGCCGAGTCGACCTCGGCCAGGAATCGCTCCGCGTTGCGCGAATCGGTGGTGATGATCGACTCCGTGTGCCCGGTGCTGTAGCGACGGATGTGGTCGAGCGCATCGTCGAGGGTGTCGACGACCTTGATCGCGATGTCGAGACTGAGGTACTCCGTCGCCCAGTCGTCTTCCGTCGCCGGGATCACGTTCGAGACGAGCCCCGCCACCATGTCGTCACCGTGGATCGCGACTCCCTCGCTCTGCAGTGCGCTCGCGACGAGCGGCACGAGCCGCGGTGCGGCTTGACGGAGCACGAGCACCGTCTCGACGGCGTTGCAGACACTGGGACGCTGCACTTTCGCGTTCACCACGATGTCCTGCGCCCAGTCGTCAGGAGCGCTCTCGTCGAGCACGATGTGCACGTTGCCTGCGCCTGTCTCGATCACGGGGACGGTGGCCTCGGTCACGACGGTCTCGATCAGCCCCGCGCTGCCCCGGGGCACGAGCACGTCGATGAACCCGCGTCCGTGCATCAATGCCGTGGCGCCGTCACGACCGAAGTCGTCGACCGTCTGCACCGCTTCCGGCGTGACGCCCGCAGCCTGCAGCGCTCCACGCATGATCTCGACGAGTACGGTGTTCGACTCTCGTGCGGCACTGCCACCGCGCAGGACCACGGAGTTGCCCGAGCGCAGCGCGAGCGCGGCGATATCGACGGTGACGTTCGGACGCGCCTCGTAGATCGCGCCGACCACTCCGAAGGGCACCCGCACCTGCTCCAGTGCCACGCCGTTGGGCATCCGATGCCCTCCGACGACGCGACCGACGGGGTCGGGCAGGGCCGCGACCTGGCGGACTGCCGCGGCGAGAGCGGCGACGCGCTTCTCGTCGAGGCGCAGCCGGTCGATCAGCGATTCTCCGATGCCGTCGGACCGACCTCGCTCGATGTCTCGACCGTTGGCCGCGATGATCGCGGCAGCATTCTGCTCGAGAGCCACCGCGATGGCCTCGAGAGCCCGGGCCTTGTCATCGCTGGTCAGCCTGGCCGTTGCGCGGGACGCCTCTTTGGCGAGCTCCAGGCGCGTCTGGGGGGTCTGGTCGGTCATCCGCCCAGTCTAAGAGAGCGCGGGTTGGAACCAGGTCCCTATGTCGGCCCCGGAGAGGGCCTTGTCGACCAGGTCGGCACTCGTCACGAGCACGCCGATCCCGGACGCGGCAGCCAGGCGAGCGGCCGAGACCTTGGTCGCGGCTCCTCCGGTGCCGACGCTGTTGACGACGGTCGATCCGAACTCGAGTCCCGACAGATCGGCATCGGGGGCGACGACGTCTATGGGCTCGGCTGTCGGGTCGGACGGCGGCTTGGTGTAGAGCGACTCGATGTCGCTCAGCAGGACCAGAGCGTCGGCCTCGATCAGCTGCGCGACGAGCGCTCCGAGTCGGTCGTTGTCGCCGAAGCGGATCTCCTGCGTCGCGACCGTGTCGTTCTCGTTCACGATCGGCAGGATGCGCAGACCGAGAAGTCGCTCCATGGCCCGCCGAGCATTGCTGCGCGAGGTCGGGTTCTCGAGGTCGCCCGTCGTGAGCAGCACCTGCCCCGCGACGATGTCGAAGCGACGCAGAGACTCCTGATAGCGGTAGACCAGGATGTTCTGTCCGACCGCGGCCGCGGCCTGCTGCGTGGCCAGGTCGGTCGGGCGGGCGTCGAGACGCAGGAACGGAATGCCTGTGGCGATCGCTCCGGAGGAGACGAGGATCACCTCTGCTCCGCGCGCGTGCGCTGCGGCCAGCGCCTCGACCAGAACGGGGATCCGCCATGACGACTCACCGCTGATCGATGAGGACCCGACCTTGACGACGATCCTCGAGGCTGTGGCGAGATCCGCCCTCGTGCGAGCGGTCACTCCCCGTCCTCGCGGTAGGCCGCGAGCCGCTGAGCCTCGACCTCGGCGCGAGCCTCGGCCTTGGCATCCATGCGCTCGTAGTAGTTCTCACGACGCTCGGAGGTGGTGCGACGGGCGTTGGGCGCCAGGCGCGGATCGGTTCCGCGGGGCGCCGTCATGAGTTCGGCCGCAGACGTCATGGTGGGCTCCCAGTCGAAGACGATGCTCTCGCCTTCGCCGATGACGACCGTGGATCCCTGCACTGCACCGAGGCGGAAGAGCTCGTCTTCGACGCCCAGCTTCTCGAGGCGATCCGCGAGATAACCCACGGCCTCCTCGTTCTGGAAGTCGGTCTGCTGAACCCATCGGACGGGCTTCTCGCCCAGGATGCGATAGATGTTGCCGTAGCTGCCACCCTCGACCCGGATCTCGAAGCCCTTCTTGGGGCCGCGCGGGCGAAGCACGACGCGCTCACGCGGGACCTCGGTCGCGGCGAGCTCTGCGCGGTGTGCGTCGACGATATCGCCGAGCGCATAGGTCAACTGGCGCAGGCCCTCGTGCGAGATGGTGGAGATGTCGAAGACGCGGAATCCGCGAGCCTCGAGGTCCGGACGCACGAGATCTGCGAGGTCGCGGGCCTCCGGCACGTCGATCTTGTTCAGCGCGATGAGCTGGGGTCGCTCGAGCAGCGGAGTCTGTCCCTCGGGGACCTCGTACGCGGCCAGTTCGCCGAGGATGACGTCGAGGTCGGAGATCGGGTCACGACCGGGCTCCAGCGTCGCGCAGTCGAGCACATGCAGCAGTGCGGTGCAGCGTTCGACGTGGCGGAGGAACTCCAGTCCGAGACCACGCCCCTCGCTCGCTCCCTCGATGAGTCCGGGGACATCGGCGACGGTGTAGCGCGACTCCCCCGCCTGCACGACACCGAGGTTCGGGTGGAGCGTGGTGAACGGGTAGTCGGCGATCTTGGGGCGGGCCGCCGAGATCGCACCGATCAGGCTGGACTTGCCTGCAGAGGGATAGCCGACGAGAGCCACGTCTGCGACGGTCTTGAGCTCGAGGACGACATCGCCCTCGTCTCCCGGGGTGCCCAGAAGCGCGAATCCGGGCGCCTTGCGCTTCGGCGTCGCCAGTGCGGCGTTGCCGAGTCCGCCATGGCCGCCCTTCGCGACGACGAATCGCTCGCCGGGCTCGATCATGTCGATCAGAACCTCGCCGGCCGCGTTCCTGACCACGGTGCCGACGGGAACGGGAAGCTCGAGGTCCTCACCCATGAACCCTGCGCGGTGGTCGCCCATGCCGGGTCCGCCGTTGCCGGAGCTGCGGTGGGGCGAGTGGTGGTACGAGAGAAGCGTGCCCGTCTGGGTGTCGGCGATGAGAACGATGTCGCCGCCGTCACCGCCGTTGCCTCCATCGGGGCCGCCGAGCGGCTTGAACTTCTCGCGGTGCACCGAGACACAGCCGTTGCCGCCCTTGCCCGCACGCAGGTGAAGCGTCACGGTGTCGACGAAACTGACCATGTCTCTCTCCTCAATAAAGAACTCGGCCGGAACCGAGAGTTCGGCCGGCGATTCGGCTGGGAACACATGTCCCGCCGAAAACGCAAATTCGGGACGGGCCGAAGCCCGCCCCGAATCGCATGACTACTGTCGTGCTGTGATCACTCAGCAGCGGCGACGATGTTGACGACCTTGCGGCCGCCCTTCGCGCCGAACTGCACCGCACCGGCGGCCAGAGCGAACAGGGTGTCGTCGCCACCGCGGCCGACGTTCACGCCGGGGTGGAAGTGCGTGCCGCGCTGGCGGACGATGATCTCGCCGGCGAGAACCTGCTGTCCACCGAAACGCTTGACGCCAAGTCGCTGAGCGTTGGAGTCACGACCGTTACGGGTGGAGCTTGCGCCCTTTTTATGTGCCATGTCCTGGTCTCCTCGGTCTTACTTGATGCCGGTGATCTTGACGCGCGTGAGCTCCTGACGGTGGCCCTGGCGCTTCTTGTAGCCGGTCTTGTTCTTGTACTTCTGGATGATGATCTTCGGGCCGCGGAGGTTGCCGATGACCTCTGCCGTGACCTTGACCTTCGCCAGCGAGTCGGCGTCGGTGGTCACCGAGGCGCCGTCGACGAGCAGCACTGCGGCCAGCTCGATCTTCTCGCCCTGGGCAGCCTTGACACGGTCGAGCTGAACGATCGTGCCGACCTCGACCTTCTCCTGCCGCCCACCGGCGCGCACTACTGCGTAAACCACTTCATACCTGTTTCGTTGGGGAGCTCGCGGCTCCGATATCTCACGGGAAGACTGTTGCTTGCATGCGACGCTGGGCGACGGGCACGAACGCAAGACTCTCCGCTTCGACCGTCCAGGACGACGCGGCATACGCACCAAGGGACTACTTTACCGGATGCAGGACACTGTGGCAAAACGCGCCGCCTGGTGTGTCCGGTCATAGGCTGAACGAATGACCGTTCTCGTCGATGACCCCATCTGGCCCGCACACGGGCGCCTGTGGGCCCATCTCGTCAGCGACGACAGCCTGCAGGAGCTGCACGCCTTCGCGAGGTCGCACGACGTTCCTGCACGCGCCTTCGACCTCGACCACTACGACGTCCCCGAAGAGCTCATCCCCCGGCTCCTCGCCGCCGGCGCACAGCATGTCGGCGGCAAGGAGCTGGTCAGGCGACTGATCGCCTCAGGACTGCGAGTCCCCGCCCGCGACCGGCGCTGACGGCTCCGAGTTCACGGAGATCGGCGTGCCGGTGAGCGCGGCGGTGGAGACACGGCGACGACCGCGTCCCTGCCCCGGAGCCTTCGGCTCGGGAAGCGCATCGAGCACGGAATCGAGCAGCGCCTCAGCCGGGGACTTGGGCGACTTGCGGTCGGATCCGCGCTTCTTGCGGGGCTTCTTGGCTCGCTCCTGCGTGGCGGGGGCTTCCGTCATCGTCTCCGCGGCGGGAGCGACGACCTCCGTCGGCTCGTCGGCGTTCGGAACGCGCGTCGAGGCCGCGATCTGCGCGAGCGCGGACTTCGCCCCCTCGGGAATGCTGTGCGTCGTCACCGCGGCGGGCGCCGAGTTCTGCGACTGGCCGTTGCCGCCGCGCTGGCGACGGTTGGACTGCGAGTTGCCGTTGCCATTGCCGTTGCTGCTCGAGCGGTGCTTCACGACCGGGTCGTGGTGCACGATGACGCCGCGACCGGCGCACACGTCGCACGCCTCGCTGAACGTCTCGAGCAGGCCGAGTCCGAGCTTCTTGCGGGTCATCTGCACGAGGCCGAGCGACGTGACCTCGGCGACCTGGTGCTTCGTCCGGTCACGGCTGAGGCACTCGATCAGGCGGCGCAGCACGAGGTCGCGGTTCGATTCGAGCACCATGTCGATGAAGTCGACGACGATGATGCCGCCGATGTCGCGCAGACGCAGCTGGCGGACGATCTCCTCCGCCGCCTCGAGGTTGTTCTTGGTGACCGTCTCTTCGAGGTTTCCGCCCGAGCCGACGAACTTTCCCGTGTTGACGTCGACGACCGTCATGGCCTCGGTGCGGTCGATGACCAGCGAGCCACCGGACGGCAGCCAGACCTTGCGGTCGAGCGCCTTCTCGATCTGCTCCGTGATCCGGAACACATCGAAGGGATCGCTCTCGTCCTCGTACGACTCGACGCGCTCGAGCAGATCAGGCGCGACACTCTCGAGGTAGGCGCGGATGGTGCGCTGCGCTTCCTCGCCCTGGATCAGCATCTTCGTGAAGTCCTCGTTGAAGACGTCGCGGACGATCTTGACCAGAAGGTCGGGCTCGGCGTGCAGCAGCGCCGGCGCCTGCTGGCTCTCGACCTGCTTGCGGATGTGCTCCCACTGGCTGGTGAGCCGCTGAACATCGCGAGTGAGCTGGTCTTCGGTGGCACCTTCGGCCGCCGTGCGGACGATCACCCCGGAGGACTCGGGGAGAACCTCCTTGAGGATGCGCTTCAGGCGCGTGCGCTCGTTGTCGGGCAGCTTGCGGCTGATGCCGTTCATCGATCCGCCGGGCACATACACGAGGTAGCGACCCGGAAGCGAGATCTGGCTGGTCAGACGGGCGCCCTTGTGCCCGATCGGATCCTTGGTGACCTGCACCAGGACGCGGTCGCCCGCCTTGAGCGCGAGTTCGATACGACGCGGCTGGTTGCCGGTCTCGACGCCATCCCAGTCGACCTCGCCGGAGTAGAGCACGGCGTTGCGGCCACGGCCGATGTCGACGAACGCGGCCTCCATGCTCGGCAGCACGTTCTGCACGCGGCCGAGGTAGACATTGCCGATCAGCGAGGCATCCTGGTTGCGCGCGACATAGTGCTCGACGAGCACGCCGTCTTCGAGGACGCCGATCTGCGTCCGGCCGTTCTTGGAACGGACGACCATCTTGCGGTCGACTGACTCACGACGCGCGAGGAACTCCGCCTCGGTGACGACCGGACGCCGACGACCGGCATCCCGTCCGTCGCGACGGCGCTGCTTCTTCGCCTCGAGGCGCGTGGAACCCTTGATCGCCTTGGGCTCGGTGATGTATTCGACGACGCGCTGGCGGGGCTGGCGAGGTTCGTCACGCTGCTCACGCGGCTCGCGCTGCTCGACATCGTCGGAACCACCGCGACGGCGGCGTCCACGGCGGCCGGCCGGCTCCTCCGGTTCCCGCTCGGCGATGCGGTCGAACACGCGCTCGCGGCCCGGACGGGCCGGGAGCGGAAGGACCTCGGGAGCGTAGAAGTGCAGCTGCGTCGATACCTGAGAGACGAAGACCTCGGGCAGCAGCCCCAGTGACACAGCCGTGAGGGGCTGGGGCGCCTCGGGCTTCTCCTGGGCAGGCTCAGCAGCCGTCTCTTCAGAAGAGGCTTCGGCCGCGGGAGCGTCGACGGCAGGAGCGTCGACCGCAGGAGCGTCAGCGGCAGGAGCCTCAGCGGCAGGAGCCTCAGCGGCAGGAGCTGCCTCGGCGGAAGCCTCCGCAGGAGGTGCGTTCTCGGAGGGAGCATCCTCAGCAGGAGCATCCGCAGTAGCTGCGTCCGCAGCAGGAGCATCCTCCGCAAGAGTCTCCTCCGCCGGAGAGGGCTCAGCGGTCGAACCCGCGCCGTCCTCCGAAGCGTCGGACGTGCCGTCGGCCTCCGGAGCGTCGGCGACTACCTCTGCGGGTGCGTCAGCATCCGCAGAGAAGTCGAGGGTAGGGGCGTCGTAGTCATTGTTGTCATCGGCCATCTCTGGCTTGCTCCTCGCGCGGACACTTCGTGTTCCGCTAACTCTCATGCGGCACCCGCAGGTGCCGCGAACTCATTCGGTGTGCGACCGGCTCATGGCTCTGATCACGAGGGGCATACGGCCCCGAAGTCTGCGTCGATGCCCGCCGCGACAGGGTCGAGCGATGCATCACAGGCCATTATCGCACCAAGTGCGCCGGTTCGCGGCATCGTCGGGGCACTGAGTCGTTTTCTCCGGCGCGCTCACGCCCGATACATAGCGATCGCTGAGAGAATCCAGACATGAGCGAGCAGCGCACCCGCCCCGTCGTCTATGCCGTGTGGTTGATCATCGCGAGCGTCATCGGCTGGTTCGCCGCCTTCCAGCTCACGGTCGAGAAGTTCGTGCTTCTCGAGAACCCAACCGATGCCCTGGCCTGCGACGTCAGCCCCTTCATCCAGTGCAGCAAGAACCTGGGCTCGTGGCAGGGCGAGATCTTCGGCTTCCCCAACCCGCTGCTCGGACTGACCGGGTGGATGGCGCCGTTGGTCGTCGGGGTCGCGATCCTCGCTGGAGCCCGCTTTCCCCGCTGGTTCTGGGCTGCGTTCGGCGCCGGCATCACGTTCGCATTCGGACTCGTCTGCTGGCTGATCGGCCAGAGCCTGTATGCATCGAACCTCGGAGTGCTGTGCCCGTGGTGCATGGTGACCTGGGCCGTGACCATCCCGACGTTCTTTGCGACGATGCTGCATCTCACTCGGAACGGCACGTTCACCAAGAGCGAGAAGGCCCAGGCGCGTGCGGACAAGCTCATGGTCTGGGTTCCGCTGGCGACCATCCTGGCGTACGCGATCATCATCGTGATGGCTCAGCTGCAGGGTCTCGACTTCCTCGGCGAGATGGCGCGCATCATCTTCTGATTCCTCACCCCTGAATCGACGAAGCCCGCCGCACGATCTCGTGCGGCGGGCTTCGTCGTGAGCGGATCGGTCAGTCGAACCAGATGCCGAGCTCGCGTGCGGCCGACTCGGGGCTGTCCGAGCCGTGCACGAGGTTCTGCTGCACCTTGAGGCCCCAGTCGCGACCGAAGTCGCCACGGATCGTGCCGGGTGCGGCGGTGGTGGGGTCGGTCGTGCCGGCGAGCGACCGGAAGCCCTCGATCACGCGGTTGCCCGCGAGGCGGATCGCGACGGACGGCCCTGAGAGCATGAACTCGAGGAGCGGCTCGTAGAACGGCTTGCCCTCGTGCTCGGCATAGTGCTCGGCCAGCAGGTCGCGGTCGGGCTCGACCAGGCAGATGTCGACGAGGGAGTATCCCTTCGCTTCGATGCGAGCCAGGATCGTGCCGGTGAGGCCGCGGGCGACACCATCGGGCTTTACGAGGACGAGGGTTTCTTCGGTGGCCATGTCATTCACTCTCTGTCTGAGTCTCGGTCGTGGGCCCGTCAGGACGTCGTGCGTCCAATCGGGCCCCCATGATCGTCGCATACCCCCACATGCCGCCGAAAACCACGACGACGAGCAGGATCGCGGGCACCAGGATAGCCGCCAGCGCGATGACGACCTGCAGGATCCACCCTGCGGTGATCGCCCAGGGCTTCGTGATCATCCCGGCGACGGCGATGCAGGCGAGTCCCACGACCGCGCCGCCGACGATCCCCCACCACTGCGGGATGCCGGCAGGCAGCGACTTGAGACCGAAGACCGTGAGACCCGCGAGGAAGACGACGATCGACTCGAACCCGAGCACGATCGGCGCCAGCTTCTGCACGAGCGTGCGGGGCGGACGCGCAGACGGGGAGACGGCGGTCATGCGCGCCACCCGGACTTCCAGTCCTCTGCCTCGGCGAGGGCGATCGCCTCGCCCGCGAGCACGACCGACCCGGCGATCACGACGGCTCGGCGATCGGACGATGCCGCCCATTCCCGTGCGGCATCAGCAGCCTCAGCGAGGGTCGGATGGACGGTCGCACGCTGTCCCGTCGCCTCGACGAGGTCGGCGATGAGGTTCGCGTCGCTCGCGCGGTCGGACTCCGGCGCGGTGGCGAAGACGTGCGCTGCTGCAGGTGCGAGCTTCGCGACGATGCCGGCGGCGTCCTTGTCGGCGAGCACACCCAGCACGACGCCCCACTCGTCGAAGTCGAAGCTGTCGTCCATCGCGAGAACGAGCGCGGCGGCGCCGTGCGGGTTGTGCGCGGCATCGACGATCACCGTCGGAGCGATCCCCAGCAGCTGGAGGCGTCCGGGCGAGGTCGCTCCCTGGAGCCCCTCGGAGATGATGTCGGCGGCGATCGGCTGCTCGCCGCCTCCGATCAGCGACTCCACGGCGGCGACCGCGAGGGCGGCGTTGTGCCCCTGGTGCGCTCCGTACTGCGGCAGGTACTCCTCGACATAGGCGCCGGCGAGTCCGCGGATGGTCAACAGCTGTCCACCGACGGCGAGCTTCTGGTCGGCGAGTCCGAACTCCTCACCCTCGAACGCGATCGTGGCGTTCTTCTCGGCGGCGACGCGACGCAGCACTTCAGCGGCCTCTGCGGGCTGCTGCGCCGAGACGACGGCCGCGCCTTCCTTGATGATCCCCGCCTTGACCGTCGCGATCTCGGCGATCGTACCTCCGAGACGATCCGCGTGGTCGATGTCGATGGGCGCGAAGACCGCCACGTCGCCGTCCGCCGTGTTGGTCGAGTCCCACTCGCCCCCCATGCCCACCTCGAGCACGAGCACGTCGACAGGGGCATCGGCCACGGCCACGAAGGCGAGCACGGTGAGCAGCTCGAAGAACGTGAGCGGCTCCTCCCCTGCGGCCTCGAGCTCGGCGTCGACGATCTCGACGAAGGGCTCGATCTCATCCCACGCGTCGGCGACGGCGGCATCCTCGATCGGCTCGCCGTCGATCATGATCCGCTCGGTGAAGCGCTCGAGATGAGGACTCGTGAACAGCCCGGTGCGCAGCCCGTGCGCCCGAAGCAGAGTCTCGATCATCCGAGCCGTCGACGTCTTGCCGTTGGTCCCCGTGATGTGCACGACGCGATAGGTGCGCTGCGGGTCGTCGAGGTATGTGAGGATGCGCGCGGTGCGCTCCTTGCGCGGCTGCACCCAGCGCTCCCCCGCGCGGCTCAGCAGCGTCTCGTAGACGGCATCCGCCCTGTCACGTGCGCTCATGCGCTCGGCTCCTCGATGTTCGTGTCGATCGTGACGATGATCGGACGCTTGTCGGCGCCCAGCGCGGTCGCCCCGCTGCGGAACACGCCGCCTCCCGGGCTGGTGACGTCCTGCACGAGAGCGTTCATCTCGTCGGTGGCCTGCACAGCGAACGCCACAGCCAGGGTCTCCCCTGCGATCAGCTCTGCATGCGCCTGCAACGCCTCGGCGTCGTCCGGGCTCACGTTGAGCGCGAGCACGATGCGATCGCTCACGTCGAGGTCGGCGTTCTTGCGGGCCTCCTGCACGACGCGGATCGCGTCGCGTGCGAGTCCCTCCGCTTCGAGCTCGGGTGTCGTCTGCGTATCGAGCAGCACGACGCCCCCCGTCGGCACGAGGGCGAGAGCCTCGCCCTCCGGACGACCGGCGGTCTCGAGCGCGAGCTCGTACTCCGACGGCTCGAGAGCGATACCGCCCGCGGTGACGACGCCGTCGCTCTCCGACCAGTCGCCTGCCTTCGCGGCTTTGATCACGGTCTGCACGTTCTTGCCGAGCCGCGGGCCCGCGGCACGCGCGTTGACGCTGAGCCGGTGGCTGATGCCGTAGTCCGCGGCAGTCGTCTCGGACTGCGGGACGAGCTCGACCGACTTGACGTTGAGCTCCTCGCGGAGGATGTCCTCGAACTGGCCGAGCGTCCCTGCCAGCGGTGACACGACCGTGAGGCGGGCGAGCGGCAGACGCACGCGCAGCTTCTCCTTCTTGCGCAACGCGTTGCCGACGCTCGAGAGCTCGCGGACGGCATCCATGGCATTCCGGATCTCGTCGGCGGCGGGGAACGCGGTGGCGTCAGGCCAGTCCTGCAGGTGCACGCTGCGTCCGCCTGTGAGCCCCTGCCAGACGCGCTCGCTGACGAGCGGCACGAGCGGAGCCGCGACGCGGGTCAGCGTCTCGAGCACGGTGTAGAGCGTGTCGAAGGCCTCGGTGTTCGAGCCCTCCCAGAACCGGTCGCGCGAGCGGCGGATGTACCAGTTGGTGAGGACCTCGGCGAAGTCGCGCAGACGAGCGGACGCCGTCGTCGAGTCGAGTCCCTCGAGGTCCGCCCGCACGTCGCGCACGAGGTCGCCGAGCCGAGCCAGGATGTACCTGTCGAGCACGTCGGTCGAGTCCGTGCGCCAGGTCGCCTCGTAGCCGCCCGGCTTGGCCGCGTTCGCATACGTCGCGAAGAAGTACCACGAGTTCCACAGCGGAAGCAGGAACTCGCGGACGCCCGATCGGATGCCCTCTTCGGTGACCGCGAGGTTGCCACCGCGCAGCACGGAGCTCGACATGAGGAACCAGCGCATCGCGTCGGAGCCGTCGCGGTCGAGCACCTCGGAGACATCCGGATAGTTGCGCAGCGACTTCGACATCTTGTAGCCGTCGTTGCCCAGCACGATGCCGTGGCAGCTGACACCGGTGAAGGCCGGACGATCGAAGAGCGCGGTCGACAGCACGTGCATGACGTAGAACCAGCCACGCGTCTGCCCGATGTACTCGACGATGAAGTCGGCGGGTGCGTGCGTGTCGAACCACTCCTGGTTCTCGAACGGATAGTGCACCTGCGCGTACGGCATCGAACCCGAGTCGAACCACACGTCGAAGACGTCCTCGATGCGGCGCATCGTGCTCTTGCCGGTGGGGTCGTCGGGGTTCGGACGCGTGAGGTCGTCGATGTAGGGGCGGTGCAGGTCGATCTCGCCCTCGGGGTTGCGCGGCAGCGTGCCGAAGTCGCGCTCCATCTCTTCGAGAGAGCCGTATGCGTCGATGCGCGGGTACTCCGGGTCGTCGCTCTTCCAGATCGGGATCGGCGAGCCCCAGTAGCGGTTGCGGCTGATCGACCAGTCGCGCGCCCCCTCGAGCCACTTGCCGAACTGGCCGTGCTTGACGTTCTCGGGCACCCAGGTGATCTGCTCGTTGTTCGCGAGCAGGTCGTCCTTGATGTCGGTGACACGGATGAACCAGCTCGACACGGCCTTGTAGATCAGGGGGTTCCGGCAGCGCCAGCAGTGCGGGTACGAGTGCACGTAGCTCTGCTCGCGCAGCAGTCGTCCCTCGGCGCGGAGCAGACGGATGAGCGGCGTGTTCGCATCCATCCAGAGCTGGCCGGCGACGTCTGTGACGTTCGGCAGGAAGCGCCCGCCGTCGTCGAGCGACAGGATCGTCGGGATGCCGGCGGCACCGGCGACCCGCTGGTCGTCCTCACCGTAGGCGGGAGCCTGGTGGACGATGCCGGTGCCGTCGCTGACGGTGACGTAGTCGTCGACCAGGATGCGCCAGGCGTTCTCGGTGCCGTAGGTCTCGGCGTCGGCGTAGTAGTCGAAGAGTCGGTCGTAGGTGACGTCCTCCAGGTCGGCTCCTCGCACCGTCGCGTCGACAGCGGCGAGCGCGTCGTCGAGGCTCTCGTAGCCGAGGTCCTTGACGTAGCCGCCGAGCAGCTCGCGTGCGAGGAGGTAGCGATGGGAGGACGCCTCGACTGCGGCATCCGTCGTTCCGGCGATCTGGTGCACGTCCGCCGCTCCACCGGGACCTGCCGGGAGCACGACGTACTCGATGTCGGGTCCCACGGCGAGCGCGAGGTTGGTGGGAAGGGTCCAGGGCGTGGTCGTCCAGGCGAGCGCGCGCACGGCGGTGAGTCCGAGGGCCTCGGCCTTCGCACCTGTCAGCGGGAACGTGACGGTGACCGACGGGTCCTGACGGTTCTGGTAGACGTCGTCGTCCATGCGCAGCTCGTGCGCCGACAGCGGGGTCTCGTCGCGCCAGCAGTACGGCAGCACCCGGTAGCCCTCGTAGGCGAGCCCCTTGTCGAACAGCGTCTTGAACGCCCAGAGCACGCTCTCCATGTAGCCGAGGTCGAGCGTCTTGTACCCGCGCTCGAAGTCGACCCAGCGAGCCTGACGCGTGACGTAGTCCTGCCACTCGTGCGTGTACTTCAGCACCGAGTCCTTCGCTTTCGCGTTGAAGACGTCGATGCCCATCTCTTCGATCTGGCTCTTCTCGGTGATGCCGAGCTGCTTCATGGCCTCGAGCTCAGCGGGCAGACCGTGCGTGTCCCAGCCGAAGACGCGATCGACCTTCTTGCCGATCATGGTCTGGAAGCGGGGGAACACATCCTTGGCGTACCCGGTGAGCAGGTGCCCGTAGTGCGGCAGGCCGTTGGCGAACGGCGGGCCGTCGTAGAAGACCCACTCGTCGTTGCCCTCGCGCTGCTCGATCGAGGCGCGGAAGGTCTGGTCGGTCTCCCAGAAGTCGAGCACTTCGCGCTCGATCTGAGGGAACCGAGGGCTCGGTGCGACGGAGGCAGCCTGGTCGGCGGCGGGGCCGAAGGAGGAACGCGGGTAGGTCATGTCGTCTCGCAGGAGTCGTGGCGGATGCTGCTGCGAGGACGATCCGTCCGGAATCTCATCCCGGGGAACCGCGGTACCACCTCGCGTGCCGCGCCTCACGGCGGAGCCACTCTCACTGCGGCTGTGACGGGCCTGCCCCGCTCGGTTCTACTGAGTCGACCCGTGCGAGCCCGACCGTTCTTCCGAGAGCTCCCCGGTGATGTCCGGATCGATGCTCGTGTCTCCATTGTACGCGCGGCGGCGGGGGTGCGCCTCCTGAGCACTCTGGGCGCTGTCGCACCCACCCCCTACTCTCGAAGCATGGCCCGCTCCCTCGAATCCCCCGTGGCTCCCCGCGTCTCGCCGCCCGACCTTCCGCGGGAGTTCACGTCCGCCGCAGCACATCGCAGCGTCGATCTGATCGCAGCGAGTCTCGATCTCGATGGCACGGTCGACCTCGCCCATGCCTCGCTCGAGCAGTGCACGGTCGCCGCCGATGCCGACGCGGTCGACCTGACAGGTGCCACGCTCATCGACGTCGACCTCACCGGCGTGCGGATCGCATCGCTCAAGATGCGGGATGCGAGCATCCGCCGCGTGCGCATCAGTGGGGGCCGCATCGGCACGCTCGATCTGAGCAGCGCTCGCATCGACGAGCTGCTGCTCAGCGACGTGCGCATCGACTATCTCAATCTCGGGGCGGCGAAGGCCACCGACATCGAGATCCGCGACTGCGGCATCCGCACCCTCGACATGCCTCAGGCCGAACTCACGCGCGTGGGCTTCACCGGCAGTCGTTCTGACGAGGTCGACACCCGGGCGATGCGGGCCAGGCACGTCGACCTCCGCGGACTCGACGCCTCTGCGTTCCTCGATGCGAACAGCCTGCGAGGCACGACGCTCACCGGTTTCCAGGTGCAGCAGCTCGCGCCGCTGCTCGCGGCGGGGATCGGCATCCAGGTCATGGACTGACGGGCCGGTTCGCCTCGAGCAGCTCCCGGGTGAACGGATGCTGCGGCGCGGCGAACACGTCGGTGACCGCTCCCTGCTCGACGATCACGCCGTCCTGCATCACGAGCACCTCGTCGGCCACCGCGCCGACGACATCGAGGTCGTGCGACACGAAGATCATCGTCAGCTCCCGTTCGCGCTGGAGGCGCAGCAGGAGCTGCAGCACCTTCTCACGCACCGAAGGGTCGAGAGCCGATACCGGCTCGTCGAGAACCAGCACCTCGGGCTCAGCGGCGAGCGCCCGCGCGATCGCCGCGCGCTGACGCTGCCCGCCCGACAGGGCGATGGGTCTGCGGCTCGCGAGCGCCGGGTCGAGATCGACCTCGGCGAGAAGCTCCACCACTCGAGCCGTTCGCTGCTGACGAGGCACCCCCCCGGCGGCGAGCGCCTCTCTCAGCGATCTCCCGATCGTCCATCGCGGGTCGAAGGCACCGAGAGGATTCTGGTGCACGAGCTGCACCCGGTGCTGTCCGATCCACCGCAGGCCTCCGTCGTCCGCATCCTCGACGCCCACGATCATTCGCGCCAGCGTCGTCTTGCCCGATCCCGATTCCCCGACGATGCCGAGTGTGCGTCCGGCGGCCACGGAGAACGACGCGTTCTGCACCGCGACGAGATCGCCGAACGCCTTCGTGACCCCGGCGGCGACGAGCACAGGCTCGGCCGTGCCTTCACGCTCTGCACGTGGCTCGTGGATCGTGGCGGCGATGAGCTGACGGGTGTACTCGTGCTGCGGCTTCTCGAGCACCTCATCGACGGGCCCTGACTCGACGACGATGCCGTTGCGCATCACCAGCACCCGATCCGCGATCCTGCGCACGGCCGCGAAGTCGTGACTGATGAACACGATGGCGGTGCCCGCATCGGCGATGTCTCGCAACAGCCCGAGGATCCTCGCCTGCACGGTGGCATCGAGTGCGGTGGTCGGCTCGTCGGCGACGAGGACTGCGGGTTCGGCCGCGATGGCCGAGGCGATCAGCGCTCTCTGCCGGAGCCCTCCGGAGAGCTGATGCGGATACTGGCGTGCCCGCCGGGCAGCGTCGGGCATCCAGACCCGGTGCAGCAGGTCCTGCACCCGTTCGCGCAGCGCGGCCCGCCCGGTCGCGAGTCCGTGCAGACGAAGCGGCTCGGCGATCTCCGAGCCCACTCGCTGCAGCGGGTCGAGAGACACCAGCGCATCCTGCGAGACGAGTCCGATGCGGGCGCCGCGGAGGGCCCGCCACCTGCGTTCGCCGAGACGGGCGGCGTCCGTCCCGTCGACGACGAGTCGATCGAACGCCACGTGGGCACCCTGCGGAGCGAGTCCCAGCAGAGCCCTCGCCGTCAGGGTCTTGCCGGCCCCGGACTCTCCGACGATCGCCACGCATTCACCTCGCTCGACCGACAGCGACACACCGCTCACCACGGGCGTCCCTCCGAAGTCGACGCGCAGGCCGACGAGTTCGAGCGCGGCGGTCATGACGTCAGCCCCTCTGCTCTGGCTCGCAGCACACGACCGACGATCGTGGCCGAGATGACGGTGATCGTGATCGCAATGCCGGGGAAGACGGCGATCCACCAGGCCTGACCGAGCACGTTGCGTCCGCCGGCGAGCATCAGTCCCCATTCCGGCGTCGGCTCCGATGGCCCGAGACCGAGGAAGCTGAGTCCGGCCGCGGCGAGGATGCTCGATCCGATGCCGATCGTCGCCAGGACGCTGAGCGACCCGAGCACGCCGGGCACGACGTGCCTCACGAAGGCGGGCACAGGGCGCACCCCGAGGATGCGGGCGGCCTCGACATGCTCTGCGCCGCGCAGCGTGCGCGTCTGCACGCGCGCGAGGCGGATGTAGACGGGTACGGCGGCGAGGGTGACGGCGATCGCGATGTTCACGGGACCCGGCCCCAGCACCGCCACCACCACGAGCGCGACCAGGAACTCGGGGAAGGCCATCAGCACGTCGTTCACCCGCATGAGTGCGGCGTCGACGCCCCGGGGAGCGAGCCCGGCCAGAGACCCGACGATGAGTCCGACCGCGAGGGCGACGCCCGTGGCGAGCAGTCCGATGCCGATCGAGCGCCCGGCTCCGTAGACCACCCGTGAGAAGACATCGCGCCCGCTCTGGTCGGTGCCGAAGAGGTGGTCTGCGCTCGGCGGCAGCAGCGAAGCCCGCACGTCCGTCTGCAGGGGATCGTGCGTGGCGAGCACCCCGGGGAACACCGCGGCGAAGGCGAGCACGAGAAGCACCGCCGTGGCGCCCCACAGCAGCACGGCCTGCGCCCGCCTCACCGCACGCCTCCTCGGTCGATGCGCAGACGAGGATCGATGAGCGGGTGCAGCAGCTCGACCACGAGGTTGACGACCACGAAGACGAGGGCACTGAGCAGGATGATGCCGGTGATAACCGGCAGATCACGATTGGTGATGGCGGCGAGAGTCACCCGACCGAGACCTGCTCTGGCGAACACCGTCTCGACGAGGACCGCTCCTCCGAGCACGGATCCGGTCAGGTACGCGGCGAGCGTCACCGCATTCGCCGCGCCGTGTCTGAGGCCGTGCCGCAGAGTGAACCAGGACGCGCTCGCACCCCGCGCACGCACGGTCTCGGCGAACGGCATCCGCTCGGCCTGGGCGAGGCCGTCGCGCAGCACCTGGCTGAGCAGAGCAGCCACCGGCAGGGCGAGCGTGATAGCGGGCAGCACGATCGTCGCCGGGTTGCGTGCACCGGACACGGGGAACCAGCCGAGTCCGAACGCGAAGACGCTGAGCAGGATCAGGCCGATCCAGAAGACGGGTGAAGAGAGGATGGCGAGTTCGACTGCCGCGGCGACGGTGCGCCCGGCGCGCCCTCGCACGAGCAGCGCGACGGCGAAGGCGAGCACCACGGCCATGAGCAGCGCCAGCGCGGAGAGCTGCAGCGTGGAACCCAGCTGGCGGCCGATGACCTCGACCACCGGCATCCGCAGTTGATACGACTCGCCGAGGTCTCCTCGCGCGAGCTGCCCGATGAACGTGACGTACTGCTCGAGTGGAGGACGGTCGAGTCCCAGTTCCGCCCGGATGCCGTCTTTGACCTCATCGCTCACCTGCGCCTGGGGCCCGAGCATGACGGAGACCGGATCGCCCGGGATCACCCGGAACGCGAGGAACACCAGCGTCGCCGCACCCCAGAGGACGATCACGACGGATGCCGCGAGTCCGGCGACCCGGGTGAGCGCTGCCTTCACCGTTGACGCCCTCTCGACGGATCCTGAGCGCCCCTCGGCTCACGGCGCGCGCTCACGAACGATATCGCAGTGCGCGAGCGAGGGGCGCTCGATGATTCGGGTGTCAGCCGACGCTCACGTCGTAGAACAGCGGACGACCGTAGAGGTCGTACGCGAGCCCGTCCACCCGCTCGCCGACAGCCGTGATCGCCGACGGGCTGTAGAGCGGGACGATCGCGGTGTAGTCGGCGTTCCACTCCTGCAGCTGGGTGTAGATCTCGTTGCGCTGATCCTGATCGTTCGACGCGACGGCCTGCTCGAGCAGCGCATCGATCTCGGGATCGGTGACCTGCGAGGCGTTCTGGAACCCCTCGGTGTGCAGGTGCGCGCGGAGGAAGTCCGGGTCGACGCCCGAGAATCCCCAGTCGGTGAGGTCGAAGGTCTTCGGCTCGTACTGCTCGTTGTAGGCGCCGGGCTCGAGCGTCTCGCGGACGACCTCGAAGCCGATGGTCTTGAGATCCGACTGGATGGCGTTCGCGAGAGCAGCGCGGTCGTCGGGGACCGGAGTCCATGCGATCCACCGCGCGGAGAGGCGCTCGCCGTCCTTCATGCGGATGCCGTCGGAGTCGCGCTCCGTCCATCCGGCCTCGTCGAGAAGCGTGTTCGCCGCGTCCGCGTCGAACGGTCGGGCGCCCTCCAGCGAGGCGTCGTAACCGGGAGTCGTGGAGCCGAGCACGCTCCAGGCGCGAGGGAATTGTCCGAAGAAGATCTCCTCGACGGCCGCGTCGACATCGATGCCCAACGCGAACGCCTGGCGCACCTTCTCGTCGGCGAAGACGCCGTACTTCTCGTTGAGGTACAGGGAGTAGGGCAGGCCCGGGTATTCGATCGAATCGACCGTGATGCCGTCGCCGAGGTCACCCGCGAGGTTCGGCGGGATGTTGCTCGCGAGGTCGGCCTCGCCGCTCTCGATGACGCCCGTGCGCACGGATGCCTCGGGCTGGATCTCGACCCGCAGCGTCTCGACCTTCGGTGCCTTCTCGCCGTGCGGCCCCCAGGCGTAGTCGTCGTTGCGCGTGTAGACGATCTCCTGATCGGGTGTGTACTCGCTCAGTTCGAACGGTCCTGTTCCGACGGTGATCCCCGGGCCGCCCGCCTTGAGCTGGTCGGCGGACTCCTCCAGCACGGCCGGCGAGTAGAAGCCGAGCTGCGGCGTGCTCGTCGCCTGAAGGAACGGCGCGTACGGCTGGGTGAAGCTCACCTTCACCGTGTGCTCGTCGACGACCTCGGTGCCCTCGTAGAAGTCGGCCCCCATCATGCTGGCCGCCTGCGCGGATTCCGTCTCGGGATCGACGATGCGATCGAAGTTCGCCTTGACCGCTTCCGCGTCGAACGGCTCGCCGTCGGTGAACGTGACGTCGTCACGCAGCATGAACGTGTACTCGGTGCTGTCGTCCGAGACCTTCCAGTCCTTCGCGAGCCAGGGCACGAACGAACCGTCATCCTCCTGGAAGACCAGGGAGTCGAGCACCGCGCGCTGCACCATGCCCGAGACGTCGAGCTGACTCACCTGCGGGTCCATGTGCCCCGCTGAGAGGTTCGCACCCTCGATCGACCAGACGAGCTCACCGCCGTCGGACTCGGACGAGGGCGCAGCGCAGGAGCTGAGCAGGAGTGCGCTCACGGCGACGGTCGCGCCGAGCGGGATGGCACGGCGCAGGAAGGAGATAGGCATGCTGTTCCTCGGGAGGGAATGCGGGAGATGACGCGGATGCATCAGTTCTTGGACTCGATCCAATTCTAGATCCTCCGCGGTGACACGGGCGTCGTGGGACCTTCATACCGTCATCGCTCCCTCATATACTGCGATGACACCGGAGGAGGGGGAACAGTGTCGTCCGAAGAACTCGCTGACACGATCGCCGCAGTGAACGCGAAGATCGATGCCCAGATCACGCAGTCCCGACAGCTGGCCCAGGAGTCGGCCAGACTCGAGACGGAGGCGTCGCAGACCATGGCGACGGTCACGTCGGCGGACGGCCGAGTGACGATCACCGCGCGGCCGACCGGGGCCATCGAGTCGGTGAGACTGCAGTCAGGCGCGGCCGCAGATCTGGCATCCCTCGGCGTCACGATCACCGAGACGATCGCGAGGGCGCAGCGGGTCGCGGCGGAGAGGGTGCTCGTCTCGATGGAGCAGACCCTCGGGGCCGACTCCCCTCTCGTGGCCGCGGTGCGCCAGGATGTCGACACCGCGTTCCCGCAGGTCGGCGGCAGCACGATCGAGTACCGCTGATGGGCGTCATCGAGGTCAATCCGGCGCAGGTGGCGAAGGCCGCCAAGGCCATCAGCGTCGCGTCACGCAACATCGACGCCGGCCTGGAGGAGCTCACCGCGCACGCGACGATTCTGCGTCGCTCGTGGTCGGGAGACGCGCAATCGGCGTTCGACGCCGCACAGGAGCGATTCGACGGCAACATGCGTGAGCGAACGGGGCTCGTCATGGCCGTCTCCGATCTGCTCGGCGAACTCGCGACCCAGTACTCGGACGCCGACCTCGCCGGTCAGCGCGTCCTCGGCGGCAGCTGACGTCGGACAGACATCACATCATCGGGGGGAACCGATCATCATGACCGCATCCAATCAGCAGATCGTGATCGACGAGGACGAGCTCCGCGCGCACGTGCGGGTGCTCACCGCAGCGGCCGAGCTGCTCGGCTCCGCCGCCACGACAGCCGCCGGAGGTGTGGGGCAGCCGGCGTTCGGCGCGATGTGCGGCCCCTTGCTCGGGCCCGCGGTCGACGCGCTCGCGGATGCCTCCGAGTCGACGCTCGCTGCAGCGACGACTCTCGCCGACGCGACGGCGACCGGCCTCAAGGGGATCGTCGATGCGTTCGGCGCGATCGAAGACGGCGCCGTCACCTCGTTCCGCGCCATCGAGGGAGAGCTGTGAGCGCCGTCGCAAGCATCAGCAGCCAGGTGCGCTCCGGTTCGTGGGCGGCGGGAGCACCCGGGTACAGCGCCTCGCAGGCCGACTGCGCGAGCATCCCCGGCATCGCCGGCATGCTCATGCAGTACATCGCCCCGCTGCGGGAGTGGTTCGACGATCTCCTCGGCGACCCCGGCACCGTCGGCGGGTTCGCCTCGCGCTGGGAGGGCGCAGAGAGCTCGCTCCGCCGAGTGGTCGAGACGCTCCGCGATGCCGAGCCCCGGCTGGCCGAGCTCGACGGCCGCACGGTCCGCGCGCTGCGGGCCCGGTACGGCGACCTGCTGTCCGTCGCTGAGGATGCCGCCCAGTGGACCGGAGCCACGGCGAGCGCGGTGCGCCTGGTCAGCCAGATCATCGAGTCGACACGAGTGCTGATCTGCGACTTCCTCGGTCGCCTGAGCCGCTTCGCCGACGATCTGTTCCGCTTCAGCCTCAATCCCCTGCAGAAGCTCGAGGACATCCAGCGGTTCGCCGAGTCCGCAGCCGAGTTCGTCAGCACCGCCGGCGCGCTGGTCAAGAGTCTCACCGGCGCCGTCGTGTCTCTTGCGCAGCTCCTCTACAAGCTCGTGCCGCTCGTCGGCGACGCGCTGGCCACCCTCCGCGATGTCCTCGCCGACATGCTGCCGCTGGTCGGCGGACTCACCGGCGGGCCGCTCGGACTGGTGTTCGGCAACGTCCTCCACGACTTCTTGACCGGTGACGCGCGGGTCCGCGAGATCGATCCGTCGACGTTGAACGAGGATCAACTGGCCGCATGGAACGACGCTCATGAGGTCACCTCGCTCGACTCGCTGTCGGATCTCGTGTCGGTGAACGGCACGACCGACGCGATGGGCGGGGAGAGCTCCACGGCGATCGACATCAAAGAGGTCGTCGGTCCCGACGGCTCGACGCACTGGGTCGTGTCGCTCCCGTCGACACAGGCCTGGGAGTTCGGCCCCTCGAGCGGCGCGATGAACGACCGGGACAACAACCTCGCGCTGATGCTCGACAACCCGCTCTTCCGCACGCAGTACGAGCGCGCGGTGCTGGATGCGATGCAGCAGGCGGGGATCCCCGCGGGATCCGACGTCGTGCTGACCGGCTTCAGCCAGGGCGGCATCATGGCGGCGAACCTCGCCGCGGACTCGTCCTTCCCGTACAACCCGATCGGGGTCGTGACGAACGGCTCCCCCGTCGACAACTTCCACGTGCCGCCGAACGTGCCGGTCTACGCGTTCCAGCACGCGACAGACGTCGTGCCGATGCTGGATGGGAGCCTCGTCGGCGTTCCCGGGCTGCCGGGCCAGTCCCCGTTCGACATCCCGAACACCCCGGTGACCGTGCTCCCGCCGAACATCCACCAGATCACGCTCCCGGACCCGGATGGGGCACACGGGTTCGGAGCACACAACAACCCGAAGTATGCGACGTCCGTGGCAGAGTGGGAAGCCGCCTATCGCGATGCCAACGGCGGAACGGATCCTTGGGACCTCGCCGGTCTCGGCGGCACAGTGGTCGATCACCAGGTATACCAAGGAGTGGAACGCTGATATGAGCATCACCGGCCGTGCGCGAGCCACTCGGGGAGCCGTCGCACTCGCGCTCGCGGCGATGATGCTCGCACTGAGCGGGTGCGGCCCGCTTCTGAAGGAGACCTCCGACGGGGACTTCGCCGAGACGATTCCCGCAGCGCTGATGGATTCAGAGATCGGCGTCACCGATGCCTACGCTGCGAAGACGATCTCCGGGTTCACCTTCTATCTGAGCGTGGGCGTCGATCTCGACCACGAAGACGCCTCCGCCGATGATCTGGCGGGCATCCTGAGGATCGTCCTCGAGCACAACGACGTGCCCAGCGACGAGATCGACCTCGGCGTCGACGGAAGTGATGGCGAATCGATCGACCTCGAGGCGTTGGTGCGGAGCATCTCGCCGGACCTGGAGATCGCGTCGAGCACCTACGGCGACATCCAGGTGACGAACGACCAGGCAGCCGCGATCGTCGAGGCCGTCTGGGGCGAGTGAGGGGCTCCCCTCCGGTTCGGGGCGATTAGACTGTGGGGCACAACCCACACTCAGGCACGCTCACACAGTGCCGCATACATCGCTCGAGGAGACCTCAATGTCCGTGATTCCCGACAAGCCCGTACTCGAAGGTCTCGAAGCGAAGTGGGGTGAGTCGTGGTCGGAGCAGGGAACCTACCTGTTCGACCGACTCCGCGCCGCACAGTCCGGCCGCGAGGGTGTGTACTCGATCGACACTCCCCCGCCGACCGCATCCGGCAGCCTGCACATCGGCCACGTGTTCTCGTACACGCACACCGACGTCAAGGCGCGCTTCGAGCGCATGCGCGGCAAGAACGTGTTCTACCCGATGGGCTGGGACGACAACGGCCTTCCCACCGAGCGTCGGGTGCAGAACTACTACGGCGTGCGCTGCGACCCCTCGCTTCCCTACCAGGACGACTTCACACCGCCGTTCGAGGGCGGCGACAACAAGTCCAGCCGCGCCGCCGACCAGGTGCCGATCAGCCGACGCAACTTCATCGAGCTCTGCGAGCGTCTGACGATCGAAGACGAGAAGCAGTTCGAGGCGCTGTTCCGCCAGCTCGGTCTCTCGGTCGACTGGACCCAGACGTACCGCACGATCTCGGACGACACGATCCGCCAGAGCCAGCTCGCGTTCCTGCGCAACCTCGAGCGCGGCGAGGCCTACCAGTCGCTCGCACCGACCCTGTGGGACATCGACTTCCGCTCGGCGATCGCGCAGGCCGAACTCGAGGATCGCGACCAGCAGGCCGCTTATCACACCATCGATTTCCCCTTCGCCGACGGATCCGGCTCGATCACGATCGAGACCACCCGCCCCGAGCTGCTGCCGGCGTGCATCGCGATCGTGACCCACCCCGAGGGCCCGCACAAGCACCTGATCGGCACGAAGGTGCGCACGCCGTTCTTCGGCGCCGAGATCGAGATCCACGGACACCACCTCGCACAGCCCGACAAGGGCACGGGAGCCGCGATGGTCTGCACCTTCGGCGACGTGACCGACATCATCTGGTGGCGTGAGCTGCGCACAGCCGCGGGCGACCACCTCCCGAACATGACGACGATCGGTCTCGACGGCCGGTTCCTCCCCACCGCCCCGTCGATCGTGGCCGACGCTGAGGCGATCGACTGGTACCAGGCCGAGCTCGCCGGCAAGACGGTGTTCTCGGCCCGCAAGGCCATCGTCGAGAAGCTGCAGGAGACCGGCGACATGACGGCGGTCGGCAAGCCGTTCAACCACGCGGTGAAGTTCTTCGAGAAGGGCGACCGCCCGCTCGAGATCGTCTCGACCCGCCAGTGGTACATCCGCAACGGCGCGCGTGACACGAAGCTGCGCGACGAGCTGCTCGAGCGCGGCACCCAGCTGGCGTGGCACCCGGACTTCATGCGCGTGCGCTACGAGAACTGGGTCGGCGGCCTGACCGGCGACTGGCTCGTGTCACGCCAGCGCTTCTTCGGCGTGCCGATCCCGCTCTGGTACGGACTCGATGAGAACGGCGAGCGCGACTACGACCGGGTGATCGCTCCCGACCACGCGAGCCTTCCCATCGACCCGACGACCGACGTCCCCGCGGGCTACACCGAGGACCAGCGCGGTGCGGCCGGCGGATTCGAGGCCGAAGCCGACATCCTCGACACCTGGGCGACCTCGTCGCTCACTCCGCAGCTCGCCGGCGGATGGCAGCGCGACGAGGAGCTGTGGCAGCTCACCGCTCCGTTCGACCTGCGCCCCCAGGGCCAGGACATCATCCGCACCTGGCTCTTCTCGACCATGCTGCGATCGACTCTCGAGGACTCCCGATCGCCGTGGCGCAACGCCGCCATCTCGGGCTTCATCGTCGACCCCGACCGCAAGAAGATGTCGAAGTCCAAGGGCAACGTGGTGACTCCGGCGGACATCCTCGAGACCCACGGATCGGATGCGGTGCGCTATTGGGCCGCGTCGAGCCGCCTGGGCATGGATGCCGCCTTCGACCCGCAGAACCCGACGCAGGTCAAGATCGGCCGCCGTCTGGCGATCAAGGTGCTGAACGCCGCGAAGTTCGTGCTGTCGTTCCCCGTACCGGAGGGCGCTCAGGTCACCCACGCGCTCGATGCATCGATGCTCACCGGCCTGGACGCCGTGATCGAGGAGGCGACGAAGGCGTTCGAGAACTACGACCAGGCCAAGGCGCTCGAAGTGACCGAGGCGTTTTTCTGGACGTTCTGCGACGACTACCTCGAGCTCGTCAAGGAGCGCGCCTACAACCAGAACGACGTGGGTCAGGCATCCGCCGCTCTCGCGCTGCGTCTGGCACTGTCGACGCTCCTGCGCCTGCTCGCCCCGATCATCTCGTTCGCGACCGAAGAAGTGTGGTCGTGGTTCGAAGAAGGCTCGGTGCACACCGCGGCGTGGCCTGAAGCACTCGGCATCGAGGGCGATACGGCCGTGCTGTCGGCCGCGAGCGAGGCGCTGATCGGCATCCGCCGCGCCAAGACCGAGGCCAAGGCATCGCAGAAGACTCCGGTCTCCCGCGCCGCGATCGCCGCTCCCGCCGTCAAGCTCGAGGCGCTCCGCGCCGCGGCCGACGACCTCCGGGCAGTGGGACGCATCGCCGAACTCGAGTTCACCGAGGCCGACGAGTTCGCGGTCACCGCGATCGAGCTCGCGCCGGTCGAGGGCGCCTGATGCAGCTGGGCACGAGGTGGGCCACCGGTTCCGAGCCACCGGCATCCGTTCCCGCCGCGCTCCGGCCGGCGATCGCCGAGGTCGAATCGCGCGGTCTCTCCGGGCACTGGACGCTCACGTGGCTCGAAGGCCGCGCGATCGCAGAGCTCGATGCGGGCTGGGAGGTCTTCCAGACCGGGTCCGGCGATGTGGTCGCCCGGCCCTTCGAGGACTGAGCGGTCTCTGCTGACGAAGCCCCCTGTCCGCGTCTGCGGCAGGGGGCTTCGCCGTGCCTGAGGCTGTCAGCGCCGCGATATCCCCATCTGTGCGAGCAGATGGTCGGCGGCGTGGGGATCCTGCCGTCCGGCCTGGCGTTGGCGGAGGAGGCGCAGATCGAGCGCCCTCTTCTCGGCACGTCGCTCGATGCGATGCTCGACGAAGGCCGTGAGTCTTCCCGCGAGGCCGAGCAGCTTGCGCTCGGCACGCGTCGGGACGACGAGGTGGATGGTCGCGCTGGTCATGACTCCTCCGTGCTCTGGTCAGCGGCATCGGAGAGCACCGGACCCGACGCCGCGAGGTCGAACAGCTCAGTGCGCAGAGACACGCGACGTACGTCCGGTCCTGTCTGGCCGCGATAGCGCTCCACCGCTCCGTCGATGACGGCCATGAGCTCGTCTTTGAGATCCTCCATCTGCGCGGGGGTCATCTCGAGAAGCGTCGTCGCGATCAGGCCCGCATCCTTCCATCCCTCGGGGACTTCCGTGTCCGGACGGTTCACATAGGCCATCAGGGTCTCGTGACGGAGGCGGAAGAACTCGGACGAGACGATCTGAGCAGCAGCGCGGTTCGCCGGCGACATGCTCTGGCTCGGACCGGGGATGTCGATGCGCCCCTGCGGCAGCTCCCACCATCGCTCCCGAGCCGTGCCGCGTCCCTCGACCTCGTGGATCAGATCATGCGCCGAGAGGGTGCGCAGGTGGTAGCTGGTCGACCCCGAGGTCTCCCCCAGCATCGAGGCGAGCGAACTCGCCGTCTGCGGCCCGTGAGCGCTGAGGAGATCGAAGATCCTCACACGCAGCGGGTGCGCGAGGGCTTTGAGTGCCCCCGCGTCGAGCCGCCGCAACTGCTGTTCTTCTTCCATACCTGCGAAGATACTCTTGCAAAGAGTTCTTTGCAAGCAAACTTTTGCAAAGGACTCTTTGCTGACGGAGGGTGTCAGTTCACGGCGGCCCGCGCTGAGACGAACGCCGCCACACACCGCTCGATGTGCGCAGTCGTATGCGCGGCCGACAGCTGCACTCGGATCCTCGCCAGTCCTCTGGGGACTACAGGGAAGCTGAACGCCGTCACGTAGATCCCCTGCGCCTGCATCTCGGTCGCGATGCGTGCCGTGAGAGCCGCATCACCGAACATCACGGGGACGATCGGATGCTCTCCCGGCAGCAGATCGAAACCCTCCGCGGTCATCCGCTCACGGAACAGTGCCGCGTTGTCGCGCAGACGCGCACGGAGATCGGCCGAACCCTCGACGAGATCGAGCGCGGTGAGGGTTCCGGCGACGATGGCGGGGGCGAGCGTGTTCGAGAACAGATACGGACGCGAACGCTGACGCAGCAGGGCGACGATGTCGGCATGCGAGGCGACATAGCCACCGGATGCTCCACCCAGCGCCTTCCCGAACGTGCCCGTATAGATGTCGACGCGATCGGCGACACCGCAGAGTTCCGGCGTTCCTCGTCCGTTCTCCCCTACGAAGCCGACCGCGTGCGAGTCGTCGACGAACACCAGGGCGTCGTGGCGATCCGCGAGGTCGCAGATCTCGGCGAGCGGCGCGATGTAGCCGTCCATCGAGAACACACCGTCGGTGACGATCACCCGGAAGCGTGCATCGGATGCCGCCTGCAGCTGCGCTTCGAGATCCGCCATGTCACGATTGCGGTAGCGAAGCCGACGCGCCTTCGAGAGACGGATCCCGTCGATGATCGACGCGTGATTGAGTTCGTCCGAGATGATCGCGTCCTCAGCACTGAAGAGCGTCTCGAACACTCCTCCGTTCGCGTCGAAGCATGACGAGTAGAGGATCGAGTCGTCGGTGCCGAGGAACCCCGCGAGTCGTCGCTCGAGCTCCAGATGCTGTTCCTGCGTACCGCAGATGAAGCGGACGCTGGCGAGCCCGTAGCCCCACTCCTGCAGTGCCGCAGTGGCGGCATCCAGGATCCGCGGGTCGTCGGCGAGACCGAGGTAGTTGTTCGCGCAGAAATTGAGCACCTCTGCGCCGTCGGCGGTGATCTCGGCGTTCTGCGGCCCGCGGATGCCTCGTTCGTGCTTCGTGAGGCCCGCAGCCTCGATCCCGGCGAGCTCGTCAGCCACATGCTTCTGGAATGTCCCGTACATCACAGCTCCGTCCAATCGAGGATGATCTTTCCCGTGCCGGCGGACTCGGCCGCGGCAAAGCCCTGTTCCCAGTCCCTGGCGGGGATCACATCCGCGATCACCCGTCCGATCGAGTCGCGCAGCGTCGCACTCGTCTGCAGCATGGCACCCATCGCGTTCCACGTCTCGAACATCTCGCGTCCGTAGATCCCCTTGATCGTGAGCATGTGCGTGACGAGCTTGCCCCAGTCGATCTCGAATCCGGTGCTGGGCAGTCCGAGCATCGCGATCCGGCCGCCATGGTTCATGTTGTCGATCATCGCCGGGAGCGCCGACGCCGCGCCGCTCATCTCGAAGCCGATGTCGAATCCCTCGCGCAGACCGAGCGCCTGCTGGGCATCTCGGATCTCGCGGGCCGAGACGTCGACGACCTCGTCCGCGCCCATGAGACGCGCCATCTCGAGGCGAGGCGCGCTCACATCCGTCGCCGCGATGAAGCGGGCTCCGGCGTGCCGAGCGACGGCGATCGCCATGAGGCCGATCGGACCGCACCCTGTCACGAGCACATCCTCGCCCACGAGCGGGAACGTGAGCGCCGTGTGCACGGCGTTGCCGAGAGGATCGAAGATCGCGCCGAGCTCCGGCGCCACGTCGGCGTGATGCACCCAGACGTTCACGGCGGGCAACGCCAGGAACTCGGCGAAGGCGCCGTCGCGTTGCAGTCCGAGGCCGATCGTGCGGATGCACATCTGGCGGCGTCCTGCGCGGCAATTGCGGCACGTGCCGCACACGATATGCCCCTCGCCCGACACTCGATCGCCCACAGCGATGTCGTGGACGAGCGGACCGACCTCGACGACCTCGCCGTAGAACTCGTGACCGGGGATGAGTGGGGCATCGATGGCGGATGCAGCCCAGTCGTCCCAGCGACGGATATGCAGGTCGGTGCCGCAGATCCCCGTGCGCAGCACGCGGATCACGACCTCGTCGGGCGCCGCAGTGGGCTCGGGACGATCCACGAGCTCGAGTCCGGCGGCGCGTTCGGCTTTGAACAATGCCTTCATGTGTCGATCTGATCGCATTCGACCATGTAGAACAATCGGCAAGTTCTGCATAGACCCTGTAGCAAATACTAATCTGAAGGGATGGAACTCCATCAGCTGCAGATCCTGAGAGAGCTCGGCGCTCTGGGGAGCGTCACCGCCGTCGCCGAGACGCTCAACGTCACCCCGTCTGCCGTGTCACAGCATCTGGCAGCCCTGCAACGGAGCTTCCGCACACCGCTCACGCGCAAAGACGGCCGTCGCCTCACGTTGACCGCAGCCGGGCAGGCGCTTGCGGCAGCGGGCGCCGAGGCGATAGACGCGATGGCCGCAGCGCGCAGCGCGCTGGACGACTTCGAGAACGACAGCACCGGCGTGGTCACGATCAGCGGATTCCACAGCGTCGGGCAGGCGCTCTTCGGGTCGCTGATCCGTGAACTCGACGACTCCCCCGCGCCGCCGACCGTGCAGCTCACCGACGAGGATGTGGCGCAGAGCGAGTTCCCCGCTCTCGCAGCCCGGTACGACCTCGTGCTCGCGCACCGCATGGAGCATTCGCCGCCGTGGCCGACAGACGGGGTGCGCAGCCTGGCGCTCGTTCGAGAACCGCTGGACGTCGCCGTCTCGTCTTCCCACCCTCTCGCCACCCGCGCACAGGTGACGTCCTTCGACGTCATCGACAGCCCCTGGGTCACGAGTCGCATCGGATACTCGCCCGACGATGTGCTGCGCGCCGTCTCAGCCGTCGCCGGGCGTCCCGTCGAGATCCGCCACCGGATCAACGACTACGGTGCGGTCGCCGCGGTCATCGCTGCGGGCGGGGTCCTCGGGATGCTGCCGCGCTATACGTCCCGCACCGTCGACGACCGTGACATCGTGCGGCTTCCGCTGCGGGGAGTCAGCACCCACCGGATGATCGACGTGCTCGCCAGGCCGGAGAACCTGAGACGACAATCCGTGCGCGTCGTCGTCGACGCCCTGCAGCGGGTGATGGCTAGGCTCAGAGGATGACCGACGCCTCGAACCCTCTGCTTCAGCCGTCTGCACTCCCCTACGGGCTCCCCGATTTCGCGGCGATCACGCCCGAGCACTACCTGCCCGCGTTCCAGGCGGCGTTCGACGAGCATCTCCAGGAGATCTCTCGGATCACCATGGTGCGATCGATGCCCACCTTCGAGAACACGATCGAGGCGCTGGAGCGCTCCGGAGAACTGCTCGACCGCGTCGCACACACCTTCTACACCGTCACATCGGCCGACGCGACGCCCGAGATCCAGAAGATCGACGAGCAGCTCGCTCCGCTCATGGCGGCGCATCAGGATGCCATCACTCTCGACGGGGCGCTGTACTGGCGCGTCCAGCAGGTGCATGCGCGCCTGGATGACCTCGAGCTCGACGATGAGCAGCGGTACCTCGTCGAGCGGCACCATCGCGAGATGACCCACGCAGGTGCGGCCCTCGACGACGACGCGAAGAGCCGGCTCACCGCACTGAATCAGCAGCTGTCGACGCTGAGCAACACCTTCGAGCGCAACCTGCTCAACGACACGAACGATCTCGCCGTGGTGTTCGACTCCTCCGACGAACTCGACGGTCTCAGCAGTGGGGAGCTCTCCGCCGCAGCTCGTGCGGCGAGCGATCGAGGCCTCGACGGACGGTTCGTCATCACTCTCCCGTTGTTCACCGGGCATCCGTATCTCGCTCAGCTCCGCGACCGCGAGTCCCGCCGCCGCATCATGGCGGCCTCACGGTCGCGGGCGACCCGCCCCAACGCGAACGACAACCGGCCGGTGCTCACGGAGATCGTCCGCCTGCGCGCCGAGCGCGCAGCGCTGCTGGGCTACGACTCGCATGCCGGCTACGTCACCGCAGACGAGACGGCCGGCAGCCCTGCGGCTGTAGAGCGGATGCTGCGCGAGCTCGCCGCGCCGTCTGCGCGGAACGCCCGTGCAGAGCGCGAAACCCTGCAGTCGATCGTCGACGAGACGGAGGCCGCATCCTTCACGGTCGAGGCGCACGACTGGGCGTTCTACACCGAGAAGGTGCGCACTGCCCGCTATGCGATCGACACGAGCGCGCTGCGCCCGTGGTTCGAGGCCGAACGGGTGCTGCAGGACGGGGTGTTCTTCGCGGCCACACAGCTCTACGGGGTGACGTTCGCAGAGCGGCACGACCTCCGGGCCTACCACCCGGGTGCTCGCGTGTTCGAGGTCAGCGATGCCGACGGCAGCGCGGTGGGCCTGTACGTGCTCGACCTCTACACGCGCGACTCGAAGCGCGGTGGCGCGTGGATGAACCCCATCGTCAGCCAGTCGCGCCTCCGAGGGACGCTGCCCGTCGTCGTCAACAACCTCAATGTCCCGCTTCCCGGTGACGGCGAGCCGACCCTGCTCACTCTCGACGAGGTGACGACGCTGTTCCACGAGTTCGGGCACGCACTGCACGGTCTGTTCGCCGTCGTCACCTACCCGCACTTCGCCGGCACGAACGTCTTCCGCGACTTCGTCGAGTTCCCGAGCCAGGTCAATGAGATGTGGATCCTCTGGCCCGAGGTCCTCGACAACTACGCGCGTCACTACGAGACCGGCGAACCGCTCGAGCCTGCGATCGTCGAACGCCTCCGCGCCACCGAGACGTTCGATCAGGGGCACGCGACGAGCGAGTACCTCGCGGCGGCGTGGCTCGATCAGGCGTGGCATCGCATGGACACGAAGGCCGTCGTCGACGACGTGGCCGAGTTCGAGGCGGCCGCGCTCGCCGACATCGGACTCGACGATCCCGTCGTGCCGACCCGCTACTCGTCGACCTACTTCGCGCATGTCTTCTCGGGCGGATACAGCGCCGGCTACTACTCCTACATCTGGAGCGAGGTGCTCGACGCCGACACGGTCGACTGGTTCCGCGAGAACGGCGGACTCACGCGCGAGAACGGCGACCGGTTCCGCGCCCGTCTCCTCGGCGTGGGTGGCTCCAAGGATCCGCTCGACGCATACCGCGAGTTCCGCGGCCGGGATGCCGAGATCGCGCCGCTGCTGAAGCGCCGCGGCCTCGAAGCATGAGAGAGTCGCGCGCCGCCTCCTGACGTCAGCGGTCGAGATGCTCCATCGCCTTGTACCAGGTGAGCTGATGGTAGCTCTGCGAGAGAAGCTCGCCGAGGGTGTCGAGAGGGACTGTGTGCACGGCGATCGCCTCGCTGTCATCGAGCGACTGCTCGGCGACGCGCACGCAGCCTCGGGCGAGGAAGTGATGCACCCGGTTGGTGTGGTTGCCGAAGTTGGCCCAGGTGGCTCCGAGACCGATCATCTCCTCGGCCTCGTACCCGGTCTCCTCGCGCAGCTCTCTGACCGCGGCTGCGTCCGGCGATTCGCCAGCCTCCACGCCGCCGCCGATCGTGCCGACCGCGACGATCCCGGCTCCGTGTCGGTACTCTTCGACGACGATCGCGTGGCCCTCTCGGTCGAGGGCCAGCACCGAGATCCAGTCCCCGTACTCGAGCACGTAATACGGCGCGATGGTCCGCTGACGCTCATCGACGCAGTCGTCCGCGCGCACGCGGATCCAGCGATCGGCATGCACCAGCTCGCTGCCGACCACTCGCCAGGGCGAGGGAACCGAACTCACGCGCTCTTGCGCTTGCGCTCCATCACGATCGTCGGCGCAGCGCCTTCGTCGACGGCCGCCTGGGTGACGATGACCTTCGCCACGTCTTCGGCCGAGGGGATCTCGAACATGATCGGCCCGAGCACATCTTCGAGGATCGCACGGAGTCCGCGAGCGCCGGTCTTGCGTTCGACGGCGAGGTCGGCGATCGAGCGCAGCGCCTCTGTTTCGAACTCGAGCTGAACGCCGTCGAGCTCGAACATGCGCTGGTACTGCTTGACGAGTGCGTTGCGAGGTCCCGTGAGAATGTCGATGAGCGCACTCTGGTCGAGCGGCGAGACCGAGGTCACGACGGGAAGACGACCGATGAACTCGGGGATCAGACCGAACTTGTGCAGGTCCTCCGGCAGTACCTCGCTGAAGAGATCGAGATCCTTGCCCTTGTCGTGCAGCGGGGCGCCGAAGCCGATGCCGTGCTTGCCGACGCGTGCCGACACGATGTCCTCGAGGCCGGCGAACGCGCCCGCGACGATGAACAGCACGTTCGACGTGTCGATCTGGAGGAACTCCTGGTGGGGGTGCTTACGCCCGCCCTGAGGAGGCACCGATGCCACAGTGCCCTCGATGATCTTCAGAAGAGCCTGTTGCACGCCCTCGCCAGAGACGTCGCGGGTGATCGACGGGTTCTCGGCCTTGCGGGCGATCTTGTCGACCTCGTCGATGTAGATGATTCCCTGCTCCGCGCGCTTGACGTCGTAGTCGGCGGCCTGGATGAGCTTGAGGAGGATGTTCTCGACGTCTTCACCGACGTAGCCGGCTTCGGTGAGCGCTGTGGCGTCTGCGACGGCGAAGGGCACGTTCAGTCGCTTCGCGAGCGTCTGCGCCAGGTAGGTCTTGCCGCAGCCCGTCGGGCCGATGAGCAGGATGTTGCTCTTCGCGATCTCGACGCTCTCGGCCTTCTGCTCGGCCGTCTGAAGGGTCCCGTGCGCACGGATTCGCTTGTAGTGGTTGTACACCGCGACGGCCAGAGCCTTCTTCGCGGGCTCCTGCCCGACGACGTACTCCTCGAGGAAGGAGAAGATCTCACGCGGCTTGGGCAGTTCGAAGTCCGCCGTGCCGTCGGCGGAGGACTCCGCCATCCGCTCCTCGATGATCTCGTTGCACAGCTCGACGCACTCGTCGCAGATGTACACACCGGGTCCTGCGATGAGCTGCTGCACCTGCTTCTGACTCTTTCCGCAGAATGAGCACTTGAACAGGTCAGCGCTTTCGCCGATACGGGCCATGCGCGTCCTCCTAGGGGGATCCTGAGATCGTCTACTGAGCCTAACCGCTGCATCCGACACCGGGACGCATTGGCGCGGGGTCGCGCATCACGAGTCCGCATCGCCCTGAATGCACCGAAGCCCGCCGCCTGCTCTCGCAGATGACGGGCCTCGTTGTGCGGAAGCGAGTCAGACCATGCTCTTGGTGTGCCAGACCGTCTTGATCTCGGTGAAGGCTCCGATGCGCTCGGGCGATGCGATGACCGCGCCAGGTGCCAGCACTCGCTTGAGCGTCTCGGCCGCGGCGATCTGCATGTCGATCCACTCGAGGTCTCCAGCGCCTGCCAGATCGAGCGCGTTGACGTCCTGATGCGAGGCGAGCCACGGCGCCATCTCTGCCGGAGACCCGGTGAGCACGTTGACGACCCCTCCGGGCACATCGCTCGTGGCGAGCACCTCGGCGAGGCTGATGGCAGAGAGCGGGAACCGCTCGCTCGCGATCACGACGACCGCGTTGCCCGCCACCAGTGCGGGTGCGACGACCGACACGAGACCGAGGAGTGCGGAGTCCTGAGGCGCGACGATCGCGACCACACCGGTCGGCTCCGGCACCGAGATGTTGAAGTACGGCCCTGACACGGGGTTGGCGTTGCCCGCGACCTGCGAGTACTTGTCGCACCAGCCGGCGTACCAGACCCAGAGGTCGATCGCCTCGTCGACCTGCGCAGCGGCAGCGGATGACGAGACGCCCTCCTGCGCGGCGATCTCGTCGATGAACTGCGCTCGGCGCCCTTCCAGCACCTCGGCGACCCGGTAGAGCACCTGACCGCGGTTGTACGCGGTCGCACCCGACCAGCCCTTGACCGCGGCCCGCGCCGCGACGACGGCATCCCGCGCATCCTTGCGAGAGCCCTTCGCCGCGTTCGCGAGGAACGCGCCCTTGGCGGAGAGCACCTCGTAGGTGCGGCCGGACTCGCTGCGGGGGAAAGCCCCGCCGATGGCGAGCTTGTAGGTCTTCGGAACGGTCAATCGCTTGCTCATGCGGATGCCCCCTTCAGGTATGCGGTGAGACCCTGGCGTCCGCCTTCGCGGCCGTATCCGGACTCCTTGTATCCGCCGAACGGGCTCGACGGGTCGAATCGGTTGAAGGTGTTCGCCCAGATGACGCCCGCCCGAAGGCGGTCGGCCACGGCCAGGATGCGGGATCCCTTGTCCGACCAGATGCCCGCGGACAGGCCGTATGGGGTGTTGTTCGCCTTCGCGATCGCCTCCGCCGGAGTGCGGAACGTGAGCACCGAGAGAACGGGTCCGAACACCTCGTCACGGGCGATCCGGTGCGACGCCTCGACGCCGGTGAAGATCGTCGGGGCGAACCAGAACCCCTTGTCGGGGATCGCGCAATCAGCGGTCCAGCGCTTCGCTCCCTCGGCCTCGCCGATGTCGCTGAGCTCACGGATGCGCGCGAGCTGCGCCGCCGAGTTGATCGCGCCGATGTCGGTGTTCTTGTCGAGAGGGTCGCCGAGCCGCAGCGTCGACAGACGGTTCTTCAGTCGGTCGATGACCTCGTCGTGGATCGACTCCTGCACGAGCAGGCGGCTTCCGGCACAGCAGACGTGGCCCTGGTTGAAGAAGATGCCGTTGACGATGCCCTCGATGGCCTGATCGATCGGCGCGTCGTCGAACACGATGTTCGCCGCCTTGCCGCCCAGCTCGAGCGTGACCCTCTTGTCGGTTCCTGCGACCGCTCGGGCGATGTCGCGTCCGACTCCGGTCGAACCGGTGAACGCGACCTTGTCGACATCGGGGTGGCGCACGAGAGTCGCACCGGTCGCACCTGCGCCCGTCACGATGTTGACGACGCCGGCTGGAAGGTCGGCCTGCTGGAGGATCTCCGCGAAGATCAGCGCCGTCAGCGGCGTGGTCTCGGCGGGCTTGAGCACGATGGTGTTGCCGGCTGCCAGAGCGGGAGCGAGCTTCCACGCGAGCATCAGCAGCGGGAAGTTCCAGGGGATGATCTGCCCCGCGACGCCGAGCGCACGGGGGTTCGCGCCGAGGCCCGCGTGGTCGAGCTTGTCGGCCCAGCCCGCGTAGTAGAAGAACCAGGATGCGACCAGGGGAACGTCGACGTCGCGACTCTCCTTGATCGGCTTGCCGTTGTCGAGGCTCTCGGCGACGGCGAGCTCGCGGGCGCGCTCCTGCACGAGGCGTGCGATGCGGAACAGGTACTTGCCCCGATCGCGACCGCTCATCTTCGACCAGGTCTTGTCGTAGGCACGACGCGCGGCGGCGACCGCACGGTCGATGTCCGCATCGTTCGCCGTGGCGATCTCGGCGATGCGGCTCTCATCGGCGGGAGAGATGGTCGTGAAGCTCGCTCCTGATCCGTCGACGAACTCGCCATCGATGAACAGGCCGTAGCTGTCCTTGAGGTTCAGGACCGCCTTCGACTCCGGGGCCGGAGCGTATTCCAGGAATGACATATGTGGGGCTCCTAGTCGATCGTGACGTAGTCGGGGCCGGAGTAGTGGCCGGTGGTGAGCTTCTGACGCTGCAGAAGCACGTCGTTCAGAAGGCTCGAGGCGCCGAAGCGGAAGAGGTGTGGCTGGAGCCACTCCTCGCCCACGGTCTCGGCGACCGTGACGAGATACTTCACCGCGTCCTTGGACGCGCGGATGCCGCCCGCGGGCTTCACGCCGATGCGCTCGCCCGTGCCGCGGTGCCAGTCGCGCACCGTCTCGAGCATGAGCAGCGTGGTCGGAAGCGTCGCCGCCGGCTGCACCTTGCCTGTGGACGTCTTGATGAAGTCGCCACCCGCGAGGATGCCGAGCCACGAGGCGCGCTTGATGTTGTCGTAGGTGTTGAGCTCGCCGGTCTCGAGGATCACCTTGAGCGAGGCATACGAGCCGTCCGCGCGACGGCAGGCTTCCTTCACGTGGGCGATCTGGTCGTAGACGAGCCCGTATCGGCCCGAGAGGAAAGCGCCTCGGTCGATCACCATGTCGATCTCGTCCGCGCCTGCCGCGACTGCCTCTGCGGTGTCGGCGAGCTTGATCGCGAGCGACGAACGACCGCTCGGGAAGGCTGTGGCGACGGCTGCGACCGAGATCAGTCCGTCATCGGGGTCACCGTGCAGCGCACCGAGCGCTTCGACCGCGTCGCCCACCATGTCGCCGTACACGCACACGGCGGCGACCTTCGGAGTCGATGGATCTGCGGCATCCGGGTTCTTGGCCTTGGCCACGAGGGACCGCACCTTGCCCGGGGTGTCCGAGCCTTCGAGGGTCGTGAGGTCGATCAGCTTGATGATCGTGTCGAGAGCCCAGGCCTTCGAGGTGGTCTTGATCGACCGCGTGCCGAGCCCGGCAGCGCGCTGCTCCAGGCCGACGGCGTCGACACCGGGCAGTCCGTGCAGGAACCGGCGGAGCGTGGCGTCATCCGGCTCACCGCCGAGAACGTCCACCGCCGTCCTGCGGCTGAGTTCTTGGGTCGTCATCGTTCCTCCAACAATGCTCGTGCTGTGGTCTCATCTGTCACCAGAACGCTGCACAGGCCGCTGGTGACGACTGTGCGCGCGATGTCATGTTTCGCGTCACCGGCGGTGACGAAGATCGAGCGCTTCGCTGCGCGCAGGCGCCCGAGGTCGACTCCGACCGTGCGGGCGTCGAGCTGCGGGTCGACGATGTTGCCGTCGGCGTCGATGTAGCGCCCCAGGACATCGCCCACGGCACCTCGACGTGCGAGCTCCTCGACATCGGATGCCGACAGGTAGCCGTTCTCGACGTGCGCGGAAGACGCATCGCACGGGCCCGCGGTGAACAGGAACGCCTGCGCTTCGGCTGCCTCGACGAGAACGGCCGCGACGGTGCGGTCGGCTTCGATCGCCTGCTTGGTCTCGACGCGCTCGAGGATCGCCGGGCTCGGCAGGAGGGACACGTGTCCGGATGCCCGCTGGGCGATCGTGACGGCGAGGCCCGCGGCTCCGCCGGAGCGCCGGTTGAGGCTCACTCCCCCGTTGAGCTGCACGACCGTCACGCCTGTCGCCCAGCCGTCCGGCAGCGATTCGGCCACGGCACGCAGAGTGCGCCCCCAGCTGACGCCGAGAGTGCGCGGCACCGGCCGCATCGCGGTGAGGTAGTCGGCTGCGGCCTGAGCGACGCGCTCGAGTGTTCCGTCATCGCCGTCCGGAGAGGGAACGACCACCGCGGCGGTGAGCCCGTGACGTTCGACGAGCTGGCGTTCGAGTCCGAGCCGGCGCGCACGCGGGTGCACGATCTCGATCCGGACGATGCCACGCTCCCGAGCCTGCGTGAGAAGCCGTCCCACCTTCCAGCGGGAGAGCTTGAGGAGGGCGCCGATCTCGTCCTGTGTCTTGTCCTCGTCGTAGTACAGCTCGGCGACGCGGACCATGATCAGTTCCTCTTCCATGGCATCCTCCTTCCTCCCCCAGCTTACGACGGCATCACCGTTCGCGCACCCATCTGCTCATATGAGCAGTTTCGACGCGATCGTCGCACTTTCGCCGGAGACGACGAAAGGACGCCGACCCCGAGGGGTCGACGTCCTTCTCCATGCCGGATGCCTACATGCGCTTGCGCGAAGTGAGCACCTGGTCGACGATGCCGTAGTCCAGCGCCTCGGCGGCGGACAGGATCTTGTCGCGATCGATGTCGCGGTTGACCTGCTCGACGGACTTGCCGGTGTGGCGAGCCATCGTCTCTTCGAGCCAGGTACGCATGCGGAGGATCTCCGCCGCCTGGATCTCGATGTCGGATGCCTGGCCGTGTCCGGCCTCGCCCATCGCCGGCTGGTGCATGAGCACGCGGGCGTTGGGCAGGGCGAGACGCTTGCCCGGGTGCCCGCCTGCGAGCAGAACCGAGGCGGCCGAAGCGGCCTGACCGAGCACCACTGTCTGGATCTGCGGCGCGACGTACTGCATCGTGTCGTAGATGGCCGTCATCGCGGTGAAGGAACCACCGGGCGAGTTGATGTACATCGTGATGTCACGCTCGGAGTCCTGGCTCTCGAGAACGAGAAGCTGGGCCATCACGTCGTCGGCCGACGCGTCGTCGACCTGCACGCCGAGGAAGATCACGCGATCTTCGAACAGCTTGTTGTAGGGATCCTGGCGCTTGAAGCCGTAAGCCGTGCGCTCCTCGAACTGAGGGAGCACGTAGCGGCTGGAGGGCAGGTCGCCGGCAGAGCGGAAGGTGGGTGCGTACATGGGAGTCCTTTCGCTTTCCGTTACTTGATGTCCTGGTCGGTTCCGCCGCCACCGACGACGTCGGTGGCCGAGTCGCGGATGTGGTCGACGAATCCGTATTCGAGCGCCTCATCGGCGGTGAACCAGCGGTCGCGGTCACCGTCTTCGTTGATCTGCTCGACCGACTTGCCGGTCTGTGCCGCCGTGATCTCGGCGAGGCGGTTCTTCATCGAGGTGATGAGCTGCGCCTGCGTCTGGATGTCGCTCGACGTGCCGCCGAAGCCACCGTGCGGCTGGTGCAGCAGCACGCGGGCATTGGGCGTGATGTACCGCTTGCCCTTCGTTCCTGCCGTCAGCAGCAGCTGACCCATCGATGCGGCCATGCCGATTCCGACGGTGACGATGTCGTTCGGAACGAACTGCATCGTGTCGTAGATCGCCATGCCCGCGGTGATCGATCCGCCGGGCGAGTTGATGTAGAGGTAGATGTCCTTCTCGGAGTCCTCTGCGGCGAGAAGGAGGATCTTCGCGCAGATCTCGTTCGCATTGTCGTCGCGCACCTCCGATCCCAGCCAGATGATGCGGTCCTTCAACAGTCGGTCGAAGACGCTCGTAGCGAGGAGGGGTTCTGCAGCCATGTCAGCTCCTGATTCCGTGTTTCAGTGATTCGAATCTACCGGCGACAACGCAGCGCTCAGGCCGTGTTCGCCGTCGGCATATCAGGCGTCGAGTTCCGCGATCTCGTGTGCGTACGCGGTCATCGAGCGGTGGTAGCGCGGGAGGTGCGGCACGAGTGCCAGCAGCGCCACCGAAAGTCCCTGCGCCGGCTTTCCCGAACTCGCCAGGATCAGCGCATGCACTGTCGCCACGGCATCCCGGTAGGGCCCGTCGGCAGACCGCTCCTGCTCCGCGAGGATCACGGCGAGAGCGTCGTCGTAGGCGCCGAGGTTGCGCAGCGAGCTCGCGAGCTGGATGACGCACTGCGGGCGATGCTCGTCGTCGAGTCCGAGAGCGAGAGCATGCCTGTAGAGCTCCACGGCCTCGGCGGGACGCCCAGCGGAGTCCCTCGCGCCCGCACGTTCGAACTGCGCTCGCGCGTCATCGAGCCCGCGTTCGGCGGCCAGCGCGTCGATCCGCGCGATCGTCTCCTCGCCGACTTCTTCACCCGATGCGTCGTCCCACACCTCATCGATGCGTTCGTCCCAGGTCTTCATCATGTCCTCGCTCTCGGGGTGTCGTCTTCCACGAGAAAGGGGCGGATGCCGCAGCATCCGCCCCTTTCATCGAGATCGTGTTCGATCACTCAGCCTTGTCGGCCGCCTTCTTGGCCGGAGCCTTCTTGGCGGCGGGCTTCTTCGCAGCCGGCTTCTCAGCGGCCTCTGCGTCGTCGGCCTTCTTCGCGGGAGCCTTCTTCGCAGCGGGCTTCTTCGCAGCAGGCTTCTCAGCGGCGTCGGCGTCGTCTGCCTTCTTCGCAGCGGCCTTCTTCGCAGGAGCCTTCTTGGCCGGCTTCTCGTCAGCAGTGGCGTCGGCCTCAGCCTCGGCCTCGTCGTCGGTCACGACGAAGTCGGAAAGGTCGACAGGCTTGCCGTTGGTGTCGACGACCTTGACCTTGCCGAGCGCGATGGCGAGGGCCTTGTTGCGGGCGACCTCACCGACGAGCGCGGGAAGCTGGTTGGACGACTGCAGAGCCTCGACGAACTCCTGCGGAGCCATGCCGTACTGCGATGCGGACTGGATGAGGTACTGCGAGAGCTCCTCCTGCGAGACCTGCACGTCGGCCTGCTCGGCGATCGTGTCGAGCAGCACCTGCGTGCGGAACTGCTTCTCGCTGGCCTCGGTCACCTCGGCGCGGTGCACGTCGTCTTCGAGGCGGTTCTCGCCCTCGAGGTGGTTGTGCACCTCGTCCTCGATGAGCTTCGGCGGCACCGGGATGTCGATCTGCTCGAGGAGCGTCTCGACGAGCTTGTCGCGCGCTGCGGAGCCCTGCGCGAACACGCCCTGCTGCGAGACCCGCTCGGCGAGGCTCGCACGGAGCTCGGCGATCGTGTCGAACTCGCTGGCGATCTGCGCGAAGTCGTCGTCGGCCTCGGGAAGCTCGCGCTCCTTGACAGCCTTCACGGTCACGGCGACCTCGGCCTCGGAGCCGGCGTGGTCGCCGCCGACGAGCGCGGAGCGGAACGTGGTGTCCTCACCCGCGGTGAGCGACTCGATCGCGTCGTCGATGCCCTCGAGCAGCTCGCCCGAGCCGACCTCGTACGACACGCCCTCTGCGCGGTCGATCTCGGCGCCGTCGATCGTCGCGACGAGGTCCAGCTCGACGAAGTCACCCTTCGCTGCCGGGCGGTCGACGGGAACGAGCGTGCCGAAACGGGCGCGCAGGTTCTCGAGCTCGGCGTCGAGCGCCGCGTCGTCAGCCTCGACGGCGTCGACGGTGACAGTGATGCCGTCGTACGACGGAAGCTCGATCTCGGGACGGACGTCCACCTCGATGTCGACGAGCAGGTCGCCCGAGAAGTCCTTCTCGTTCGGCCACTGCGTGATGTCGGCGGCCGGACGCCCGACGACGCGGAGCTTGTGCTCGACGGTCGCGTCGCGGAAGAACTTGTCGAGGCCCTCGTTGACCGCGTGCTCGATGACCGCACCGCGCCCGATGCGCTGATCGATGATCGGAGCGGGGACCTTGCCCTTGCGGAAGCCGGGGATCTGCACGTCCTGAGCGATGTGCTCATAGGCGTGCGCGATGCTGGGCTTGAGGTCGTCGGGGGTGACCGTGATGCTGAGCTTGACCCGGGTCGGGGTCAGCTTCTCGACGGTGCTGTTCGCCATTCTGGTGTGCTCTCCTTGTGATTTCCGCGCTGAATCGCGGCTGTCAGGCCGTTGAAGCCATGTCGGGGCGACAGGAGTTGAACCTGCGACCTCCCGCTCCCAAAGCGGGCGCTCTACCAAACTGAGCTACGCCCCGGGGAATCCGCTTGCAGATTCAGCCCCACCGAGTCTAACGGACACGAGCACCCACATGAGTCCGCTATGATCGATGAGTCGGCACAGTCCTCCCGGACCTCGCCGACATCGGGGCTGTAGCTTAGTGGTAAAGCCTCTGTCTTCCAAACAGATGATGCGAGTTCGATTCTCGTCAGCCCCTCATTCCACGAAGGCCCCCGCGATCAGAGGGGGCCTTCGTTCTTCCCCGGGATTTCTCCTCTCAGGCGGCGCACTCATTAGAGTCGTGGTACGCCGGTTCCCCACGGAGGTCTCCACAGAATGCCTGCTCCCGTCGATGTGGCCTCCTCCGCGATCGGAGGCCACGCGCTCCCTGCGCGCTTCGCCAGCGTGCCGGAAGCGGCACCGAGAAGGCGGAGGCGACGCCCCACGCTGATCCTGGGCGCGGTCGCGGCGACGGTCGCCGCAGTGACGGTGGGGCTTCTCCAGATCACCGCCAGCCTCGGCTATGACGAGGCTCGCACCGAGTTCGACGCCAGCCTGGCCACGACCGCGAGCACCGGAGAGGCACTTCAGCAGGAGCTCGACGCGCTCGCGTCGACCCTCGGCGTCGCCGACCTGCTCGTGCAGACCGACTCCGGCGTGCTCGTCGCTCCAGCGGCCCGCGAAACACTGTCGACCGCCGCGACCGATGCCCGCGAGGTCGTGACTCCCGCGGAGGATCTTCTCGACCACGACCTGCCGACCGCAGATGAGAAACCCGGCATCTTCTGGCAGCTCTTCGCAGCGTCCGGCGAACTGGCCGCGCAGACACGCGATCTCGACGATCTGGCAGCCGACCTCGACAGCATGATGCCCCCGCTGACCACCGCCGACACGTCCGTGACCGACGCCGGCGCGGCCGTCCTCCATTCTGCGGCCGATTCCGCACCGGCATTCGAGTCCGCGCATCTCTCGGCGAAGAACGATGCAGTGATCGCACTGCGCGACGCGGCATCGCGAGCATCCGGCACAGAACGCCTCGACGCGTCAGCCGTCGAGACACTCGTGTCACTGCAGGATGCAGCGGCGCAGGTCGTTGCGACCGAACAGGCCGAGCTCGCCGAGAAGGCCGGGCCCCTGCAGACCGCACGGACGGAGATCGAGGCTTTCGCTCGCTCACTCGCGCCCGGCGTGCTGCTCGAGTTCGACTGGAATCAGATCGTCAACAACGCCGGCTACAACGGCAGCATGGGAGGCCTCACCACCTGGTGGTGGGACGACCCCGATCGCGCGGCCATCGAACTGTCGAACTCGGTCGCGGAGCAGTGGCCTGCCGACCGCAGCAAAGCGCTCGTCGCCCACGAGGTCGGTCACGCGATCAGCGTGAAGTGCGAGGACATGTACGACTCGTCGACCCAGGACAGCATCGAGAAGTGGGCCACCGCCTGGGCGATCAGCATGGGCTTCACCGACGACGCCAACGGCGTCTGGGCCTACGGGTACCCGCCCCAGCCCTACATCGACGCCGCGTATGGATGCCGGTGAGCACGCCCGCTCGATACGAGAGAAGCCGCCGCGATCGGATCGCGGCGGCTTCTGTCATGAGTTCAGATCGAGGTCACTGACCTCGACGCTCACGGAGCTGGGTGAGCGCGTCTTCGAGAAGCTGGACGGCTTCTGCGTCGGTGCGACGCTCCTTCACATACGCGAGGTGGGTCTTGTACGGCTCCGGCTTCGCGAGTGCGGGCGGGTTCGCCTTGTCTCGTCCGGCCGGCAGACCTGACTGGGGGTGGTCGATCGTCTCGGGGATCTCCTCTTCCGGGAGTCCCGCGGCGAAGTAGCGGACCGTCTCGTTGCCGAGGCCGTCCCAGTACGAGACCGCGATGCGGTCGGCGTGGTAGCCGTGGTCCTGCTCGCCCATGGGGCCGGAACCGACACGGGTTCCTCGGATCGCATTGCCGCCGGTAGCCATCAGATCACCTCGAACTTCGTGATGAGACCGAGCGCCACGATCGCCACGAACCACGCCAGGGCGAGGACCACGGTGAAGCGGTTGAGATTGCGCTCAGCGAGACCCGACGAGCCGACAGCCGACGTCATTCCGCCACCGAACATGTCGGAGAGGCCGCCACCGCGACCCTTGTGGAGGAGGATGAGGAGAGTCAGCAGGACGCTGGTTATGCCCAGCACCACCTGCAGGACGAACTCGAGAATTTCCACGAGGAAGAGCCTTTCGCTGGGGCAGGATTGCCCCGGTAACGGTCAAGTATACGGTGCGGCGGGGCCGGAGCCCCGCCACACTCACACGCCTACGTGCTTCTCGAAGCGGATGATCGCAGCGAACTCGTCGACCACGAGGCTCGCGCCTCCGACCAGTGCGCCGTCGACATCGGGCTCACGCATGAAGCTGGCGATGTTGGCCGCCTTGACCGATCCGCCGTACAGGATCCGGGTGCGCGCGGCAGCGTCGTCACCGAGGACCTTGGCGATCACCGCGCGCAGCGCGGCACAGACATCCTGTGCCTGCTGCGGCGTGGCCGCCTGTCCGGAGCCGATGGCCCAGACGGGCTCGTACGCCACAACGATGTCGGCATCCTTCGAGAGCCCCTGAAGAGCGACCTCGAGCTGACCGGCCGGAACCGCGCTCGCGCCGAACTTCTCCAGGTCTTCGGCCGTCTCGCCGACGCAGATGACCGGCGAGAGGCCGTGCTTGAGCGCTGCCTTCGTCTTGGCCGCCACGACGTCGTCCGACTCCGCGTGGTATTCGCGGCGCTCGGAGTGACCGATGATGACGTACTTCGCGTCGAGCTTCGCCAGGAACGCTCCCGACACCTCACCGGTGTACGCACCGGAGTCGTGTGCCGAGAGGTCCTGCGCACCCAGCGCGAACGGGATCTTGTCTGCGTCGATCAGCGTCTGCACGCTGCGGATGTCGGTGAAGGGCGGGAAGACCGCGACCTCGACCGATCCGTCCTCGTGCTTGGCATCCTTGAGAGTCCAGTGCAGCTTCTGCACGAACGCGACCGCCTGCAGGTGGTCGAGGTTCATCTTCCAGTTTCCCGCGATCAGCGGGGTACGGGCGTTCAGGCCCATCCGAGCACCTCCAGGCCGGGTAGTTTCTTGCCCTCGAGGAACTCGAGGCTGGCGCCGCCGCCGGTCGAGATGTGACCGAACTGGTCGTCGGCGAAGCCGAGCTGACGCACGGCCGCGGCCGAGTCACCGCCGCCGACGACGCTGAGGCCGTCTACCTCGGTGAGCGCCTGCGCGACGGTCTTGGTGCCGCCGGCGAACGCCGGGAACTCGAACACGCCCATCGGACCGTTCCAGAACACCGTCTTCGATTCGCGGATGACCTCCGCGAATCGCGCCGCAGTCTCGGGACCGATGTCCAGGCCGATTCCGGCAGCGCCGAACGCCGTGTCCTCGATCGCGTCCGCAGCCGTCACCTCGTGGTCGGCATCCGCCGAGAACGAGGAGGCGACGACCACGTCGGTCGGGAGCACGAGCTCCACGCCGCGCTTCTCGGCCTCGGCGATGTAGCCGCGCACCGTCTCGAGCTGATCCTCTTCGAGGAGGCTGGAGGCCACGGCGTGGCCCTGCGCCTTCAGGAAGGTGAACAGCATGCCGCCGCCGACGAGGATGCGATCCACGCGAGGCAGCAGGTGCGAGATGACGCCGAGCTTGTCGCTCACCTTCGACCCGCCGAGCACGACCGCGTACGGGCGCTCGGGGTTCTCGGTGAGACGGTCGAGCACGTCGAGCTCTGTCGCGATCAGCAGACCGGCAGCGGAGGGCAGCAGCTCGGCGAGGTCGTAGACGCTCGCCTGCTTGCGATGCACGACACCGAAACCATCGGAGACGAGCACGTCACCGAGCTCTGCGAGCTGAGCCGCGAAGGCGCCGCGCTCGGCATCGTCCTTCGAGGTCTCCCCCGGGTTGAACCGCAGGTTCTCGATGACGACGATGTCGCCGTCCTCGAGCGAGGCCACGGCCTCCTGGGCCGACTCGCCGACGGTGTCGCGTGCGAACGCGACCGGCTTGCCGAGCAGCTCGGACAGTCGCTGGGCGACCGGCGCGAGGCTGTACTGCGGGTCGGGCGCACCGTCGGGGCGTCCGAGGTGCGAGCACACGATGACGCGGGCGCCCGCGTTGATCAGTGCGTTGAGGGTAGGCAACGAGGCGCGGACACGGCCATCGTCCGTGATGATCCCGTCCCGGAGGGGGACGTTGAGATCACAACGGACGATGACGCGCTTGCCCTCGAGCGAACCCAGTGAATCCAGGGTGCGCAGAGTCATGGGAGGTGTCTCAGAGACGCTCGGCCACGTACTCGGTCAGGTCGACGAGACGGTTGGAGTAGCCCCACTCGTTGTCGTACCAGCTGGAGACCTTGACCAGGTTGCCGCTGACGTTGGTCAGGGTCGCGTCGAAGATCGACGAGTGCGGGTTGTGCACGATGTCGCTCGAGACGATCTGGTCTTCGTTGTACTGCAGGAAGCCGGCGAGGCGACCATCGGCAGCAGCCTTCTTGTAGGCCTCGTTGACCTCTTCGACCGTGAGGTTCTCGCGGTCGGTGATCAGCGTCAGGTCGACGATCGAGCCGGTGGGAACCGGAACGCGGTACGACGAGCCGCTCAGCTTGCCCTGGAGCTCGGGCAGAACCTCGCCGATCGCCTTGGCTGCACCGGTGGAGGCCGGGGTGATGTTGATCGCAGCGGCGCGTGCACGACGCAGGTCGCTGTGCGGGCCGTCCTGCAGGTTCTGATCTGCGGTGTAGGCGTGAGCGGTCATCATGAAGCCGCGGTCGATGCCGAACGCGTCGTTGAAGACCTGGGCCAGCGGCGCGAGGCAGTTGGTCGTGCAGGAGGCGTTGGAGATGATGTGATCGGTCTCCGGGTTGTACGTGTCCTCGTTCACGCCCATGACGAAGGTGCCGTCGACACCGGTGCCGGGAGCTGAGATGAGCACCTTCTTGGCGCCCGCATCGATGTGCTTCTTGGCAGCCTCGGCCTTGGTGAAGAAGCCGGTCGACTCGATGACGATGTCGACGCCCAGCTCACCCCACGGAAGGTTGGCGGGATCGCGCTCTGCGAACGCCTTGATCGCCTTGCCGTTGACCGTGATGCTCTCGTCGTCGAAGCTGATGTCAGCGTCGAGGACGCCGCCCACAGAGTCGTACTTCAGAAGGTGGGCAAGGGTCTTGTTGTCGGTGAGGTCGTTGACCGCGACGATCTCGATGTCCGCTCCCTGCGCGAGAGCCGCGCGGAAGTAGTTGCGTCCGATGCGGCCGAAGCCGTTGATACCGATCTTGACAGACACTCAGGTCTCCCTGTTTCTCGTGCGCTGTGCGCAGCAAAAGTGCTTACGCGATGCGCGGGGGTTTTTGGCTGAGATGGCGTCCCGACGAGACTGGGCCCGTCGGGACGCGACCCGATTACGACAGTACCAGCAGGCCGTTCGTCTTCTCGCGGGCGACCTCGAAGCGCTGAGCGACGTTCTCCCAGTTGGCGATGTTCCACGCGGCCTTGACGTAGTCGGCCTTGACGTTGAGGTAGTCGAGGTAGAAGGCGTGCTCCCACATGTCGAGCTGGAACAGCGGCACGGTGCCCTGCGCCGTGTTCGACTGCTGGTCGAACAGCTGCTGGATGATCAGACGCTGGCCGATCGAGTCCCAGCTGAGCACCGACCAGCCGGAGCCCTGGATTCCGAGGGCGTTCGCGGTGAAGTGCGCCTGGAACTTCTCGAACGAGCCGAAGAACTCGTCGATGGCTGCCTTGAGCTCGCCCTCGGGCTGTCCGCCGCCGGTCGGCGACAGGTTGGTCCAGAAGATCGAGTGGTTGACGTGACCGCCGAGGTTGAACGCGAGGTCCTTCTCGAGCTTGTTGACGTTGGCGAGGTTGCCGCTGTCGCGGGCCTCGGCGAGCTGCTCGAGGGCGGTGTTCGCGCCGGCGACGTAGGTCGCGTGGTGCTTGTCATGGTGCAGCTCCATGATCTTGCCGCTGATGTGCGGCTCGAGGGCTGCGAAGTCGTAGGGAAGGTCGGGGAGCGTGTAAATCGCCATGTCGCTTTCATCCAATCCGCGCCGCGCCGCGGCGCTTGCCGATCCTCTGCGCCGCCGAGGTGCGGCGTAGAGCGGACTTAACTCATCCTAGTGACGACAACGTGTCGCCGACCCTGATCCTTCCCCCATATGACGAAGCGAGGCGACCCCTTGACAGGGATCGCCTCGCTGATGTCGATGGACGGGCTCAGACGTCGAGTCCGGCGGGCACGGCGGCCTCGGTACCCGGGATGCCCTCCTGCTGCGCACGCTTGTCGGCCATGGCCAGAAGACGGCGGATGCGGCCGGCGACGGCATCCTTCGTCATCGGCGGGTCGGCGTGGTGGCCCAGCTCGTCGAGGCTCGCGTCTCGGTGCGCGAGGCGCAGCTCACCGGCGACCTTGAGATGGTCGGGCACCTCGTCGGCGAGGATCTCGAGAGCGCGCTCCACACGGGCGCAGGCGGCGACAGCGGCCTGCGCGGAACGACGCAGGTTGGCGTCATCGAAGTTCACGAGACGGTTCACACCCGCTCGCACCTCGCGGCGCTGGCGCATCTCCTCCCAGGCGACAGCGGTCTTCTGTGCACCCATCTCGCTGAGGATCGTGCGGATGGCCTCGCCCTCGCGGACGACGACGCGGGGCATGCCGCGCACCTCGCGTGCCTTCGCAGCCACTCCGAGGCGGTGCGCGGCGCCGACGAGCGCCATGGCTGCCTCAGACGACGGGCAGGCGACCTCGAGCATGGCAGAGCGGCCCGGTTCACTCAGGGTTCCCGCGGCGAGGAACGCTCCACGCCACAGCCCGGCGACCTCTGCGCGGGATCCCGTGGTGAGACGGTTGGGAAGTCCGCGGACCGGGCGACGGCGCTGGTCGAGCAGACCGGTCTGGCGTGCGAGGGTCTCCCCCGACGCGATCACCCTGACAGCCCACCGCGCTCCGTCGTTCGCCGTGCTCGACTGCACCTGAGCGATCTCTGGCCGAACACCGTAGATCTCCGCGAGGTCGCGCGCGACACGCTGCGCGAGGATCTCGGCATCCACCTCCGCCTCGACGGCGACCCGCCCGGCGATGGAGTGCAGTCCGCCGGCGAACCGGAGGATAGAGGTGACCTCCGCGACACGCACCGTCGGGGGTGCATTACGGATGCTGACAAGCTCAGCCTTGACGTCGGTGGTTAGTGCCACGACACTCCTCTACGCTCACGCGCCGGATCGCGGCGCAAACCTCCAGCCTACTCTGACGGAGGCTCCTGCTATTCCCTGCCGAGGTCCCGATGACGCACGTTGACGGCCACTCCGGGCACGGACGCGAGCCGACGAGCAAGCTCCTCCACCATGGCGACCGAGCGGTGCTTGCCGCCTGTGCAGCCGATAGCGATCGTCGAGTGGCTCTTGTTCTCGCGCTGATACCCCTCGAGCACCGGGGTGAGCGCCGACGTGTAGGAATCGAGGAACTCTGCGGCGCCTTCACGGGAGAGCACGTAGTTCTTCACCGCTTCGTCTTGACCCGTCAGGCCGCGGAGCTCTTCGTTCCAGAAGGGATTGGGCAGGAAGCGCATGTCCGCGACGATGTCGACATCGGTCGGAAGACCGTACTTGAACCCGAAGCTCATGAGCGTCACACGGTGCCGCGCTGCACCCTCTTCGGAGAACAGGTCGGACACCTGCGTGGCGAGCTGATGGATGTTGAGCGCTGAGGTGTCGACCACGAGGTCGGCCGACTCGCGGATCGGCGCGAGGCGGAGGCGCTCGATGCGAATGCCGTCGAGCAGGGTGCCGTCGCCCTGGAGCGGATGCGGCCTGCGGACGGCCTCGAATCGACGCACGAGGACGTCGTCGGACGCATCCAGGAACAGCACGCGCACCGAACCGCGCGACCGCAACGCCCGCGCCACGCCGGGGAAATCGTCGAAGAGGTTGCGTCCTCGGACGTCCACCACGGCGGCGACCTTGGGCAAGGCGTTGCCACCCATGTCGGTGAGGTCCAGCAATGGACGGAGAATCTGCGGCGGCAGGTTGTCCACGACATACCAGCCGAGGTCCTCGAGTGCGTTCGCGACCGTCGTGCGTCCAGCGCCCGACATGCCCGTGACGATGAGGAACTCGCCTTTGTCCCCGTCAGTCATGGTTACTCCTTCTCCCCCGCTCCCCCAGCCTAGCGAGAAGAGAGATGCGTATGGATGTTCTCGGCGAGCACAGGCCCGATCCCCTGCACCTCCTGAATCGCCTCGGGCGGCGCAGACCGCAGTGCGGTGACGGATCCGAAGTGCTTGAGCAGGACCTTTATCCGCGCCGCACCGAGCCCGGGAACCTCGGCGAGGATCGACGTGATGTCGTTCCTGCGTCGTTTGCGCTGGTGCGTGATCGCGAATCGGTGTGCTTCGTCCCTCAGTCGCTGGAGCAGGTAGAGCGACTCACTGGTCCGAGGCAGGATCACCGGGAAGTCATCCCCGGGGAGCCAGATCTCCTCGAGCCTCTTGGCGATGCCGCACACGGCGATCTCGGTGTGACCGGCGTCTCGGAGTGCCCGCGCGGCCGCCTCGACCTGGGGCTGCCCGCCGTCGACGAGCAGCAGCTGCGGCGGGTAGGCGAAGCGGGGCTTGCGCTTGACCTCGACGACGACCTCGTCGAGGTCGTCCTCCGACTCTCCAGGGACGCCCACGGCTGCTGCGGGCTCTTCGGCCTCCTCGGGACGATCGAGGTAGGCGAGACGACGTCGAAGCACCTGGTACATCGAGTCGGTGTCGTCCGTGGTCTCGGCGATGTTGAACGAACGATACTGATCTTTTCGCGGCAGCCCGTCTTCGAAGACCACCATCGACGCCACCACGTTCGTGCCGCCGAGGTGCGAGATGTCGAAGCACTCGATGCGCAACGGCGCCTCCGACATCCCCAGCGCCTCCTGGAGATCTGTGAGAGCCTGCGTGCGCGCGATGTAGTCGCTCGTGCGACGGGTCTTGTAGCGGATCAACGCCTGCTGCGCGTTGAGTGTCGCGGTGCGCATGAGGTCGGCGCGCTGACCGCGCTGGGCGACGGCGATCTCGACCTTCTTGCCTCGCCGCTCGCGCAGCCACACCTCGAGCTCGGCCGCGTCGTCCGGCAGCGTCGGCACGATGATTCGCCGCGGCACGTCCTGGGCATCTCCGTACGCGCGCTGCAGCACCTGGTCGACCAGGTCGGCCGTCGAGATGTCGATCTCCTTCTCGATCGTCATCGCGCGGACGCCTCGGACGCGTCCGCCGCGGATCACGAAGTGCTGCACCGCTGCGGCGAGCTCGTCCTCCGCGATTCCGAACAGGTCGGCATCCTCGTCGGTCGCGAGCACCAGCGCGCTCTTGCCCAGCACCGCCTCGATCGCCGTCAGCTTGTCGCGGAATCTGGCGGCGGCCTCATAGTCCATCGCAGCGGAGGCGGCCAGCATCCTCTTCGTCAGCTCTCGGGTGAAGCGCTCGTCGCCTCCGGCCATGAACGCGACGAAGTCGTCGACCATCGCACGGTGCTCCTCGATGGTGACCGTCATCGAGCACGGCCCGCCGCACTTGCCGATCTGCCCCGGAAAGCACGGACGCCCCGTCTGCATCGCGCGCTTGTAGCTGGAGTCGCTGCAGGTGCGGATCGGGAACGCCTTGACCATCAGGTCGATCGTCTCGTGAACCGCCCAGACCTTCGGATAGGGACCGAAGTAGCGCGCACCGGGGATCTTGCGGTTGCGGGTGACGATCACTCGCGGCGCCTCATCGCCCAGCGTCACGGCCATGAACGGGTAGGACTTGTCGTCCTTGTAGCGCACGTTGAAGGGCGGATCGAACTCCTTGATCCACATGTACTCGAGCTGCAATGAGTCCACGTCGGTCGAGACGACCGTCCATTCGACGGAGGACGCCGTGGTGACCATCCGTCTGGTGCGCTCGTGGAGCGTGCGCAACGGCGCGAAATAGTTCGACAGACGTTGACGCAGGTTCTTCGCCTTGCCGACATAGAGCACGCGTCCATCGGCGTCGCGGAATCGGTACACGCCGGGGTTGGTGGGGATCTCACCAGCCCGCGGCTTGTACGGCAGGACGTCGGCCATCAGCTGGCCTTCCGCGCAGAGCGCCCCTCACCCAGGATCTCGGCGAGGAACTGGCCCGTGTGACTGTCCTCGACTCGCGCGATCTGCTCGGGGGTGCCCGTCGCCAGGATCTCACCACCACCGGAACCACCCTCCGGTCCGAGGTCGATCACCCAGTCGGCGGACTTGATCACATCGAGGTTGTGCTCGATGACGATCACCGTGTTGCCCTTGTCGACGAGCCCGTTCAGCACCTCGAGGAGCTTGCGCACGTCTTCGAAGTGCAACCCCGTGGTCGGCTCGTCGAGCACATAGATGCTGCGGCCGTTGCTGCGACGCTGGAGCTCCGTGGCGAGCTTGACGCGCTGCGCCTCGCCGCCCGACAGTGTCGTCGCCGACTGACCGAGACGCACGTAGCCGAGGCCCACGTCGACGAGGGTCTTCATGTAACGGTGGATCGCCTGGATGGGCTCGAAGAACTCCGCCGCCTCGGCGATCGGCATCTCGAGGACCTCGGCGATGTTCTTGCCCTTGTAGTGCACCGACAGCGTGTCGCGGTTGTAGCGCTTGCCGTGGCAGACCTCGCAGTCGACGTAGACGTCTGGCAGGAAGTTCATCTCGATCTTGATCGTGCCGTCGCCCGAGCACGCCTCGCAGCGGCCGCCCTTGACGTTGAAGCTGAAGCGCCCCGGCTGGTAGCCGCGGACCTTCGCCTCCGGCGTCTCGCTGAAGAGCGAGCGGATGCGATCGAAGACGCCGGTGTAGGTGGCCGGGTTCGAGCGCGGCGTGCGGCCGATCGGCGCCTGGTCGACGTGCACGACCTTGTCGAGGTTGTCGAGTCCCGAGACTCGGGTGTGCTTTCCGGGAACCGTGCGGGCGCCGTTGAGCCGCGAGGCGAGCACCTGGTAGAGGATGTCGTTGACGAGCGACGACTTGCCCGATCCCGACACTCCGGTGACCGCCGTCAGAACACCCAGCGGGAAGTTCACGCTGACGTTCTTCAGGTTGTTCTCGCGGGCACCGACGACGCTGAGCATCCGCTTCTTGTCGAGCTTGCGGCGCTTCGCAGGGGTCGGGATCTCGCGACGACCGGAGAGGTACTGTCCCGTCATCGAGTCCGGCTCGTTCAGTAGTGCCTCGTACGAACCGGAATGCACCACCTCACCGCCGTTCACTCCCGCGCCCGGACCGATGTCGACGACCCAGTCAGCCGACTCGATGGTCTCTTCGTCGTGCTCGACGACGATGAGCGTGTTGCCGAGGTCACGGAGCTTCAGAAGGGTGTCGATCAGTCGACGGTTGTCGCGCTGGTGCAGACCGATCGACGGCTCGTCGAGCACGTAGAGCACACCGGTGAGGCCCGACCCGATCTGCGTCGCGAGGCGGATGCGCTGTGCTTCGCCGCCCGAGAGCGATCCGGCCGAGCGGCTGAGGTTGAGATACGAGAGCCCGACCTGCAGCAGGAAGTCGAGTCGCAAGCGGATCTCACGCAGCACCTGCGCCGCGATCTTCGCCTCGCGGTCGGTGAGAGTGAGGGTCTCCATGAACGAGCGCGCATCGGCGAGGCTCAGGTGCGACACCTCGGCGATCGAGTGACCGTGCACCTGCACCGCGAGCACCTCGGGCTTGAGACGGTTGCCGTCGCACACGGGGCACGGCACCTCGCGGAGGTACTCGCCCCAGCGAGAGCGCTGCGTATCGGACTCGGCCTGCGCGTACTGCCGCTCGATGTAGGGGACGACACCCTCGAAGCCGGACGCGTAACGCATCTCGCGCCCGTACCGATTCTTGAACTTGACCGTGACCTTGTAGTTGTCTCCGCGGAGGATCGCGTCCTGCACGTCGACCCTGAGGTCCTGCCACGGGGTGTCGAGCGAGAAGTTGAGGTCGTCGGCCAGGCCCTCGAGCAGGCGCTCGTAGTACTGGAAGAGGCCCTTGCCCTGGGTGGTCCAGGGGACGATCGCGCCCTCGCGGATGGAGAGCTCCTCGTCACCGAGCATCAGGTCGATGTCCACCGACATGCGGGTGCCGAGCCCCGAGCAGGCGGGGCATGCGCCGAACGGCGCGTTGAAGGAGAAGGTGCGCGGCTCGATCTCGGTGAGGGACAGCGCGTGCCCGTTCGGGCACGCGAGCTTCTCGGAGAACGACTGCCAGGCGTCGTCGCCCTCTTCGTCGACGAAGTTCACCTGCACGACGCCGCCGGCGAGTCCGAGTGCGGTCTCGACCGAGTCGGTGACACGACCGAGGATGTCGTCGGCCGCGACCAGACGATCGACGACCACGGCGATGTCGTGCTTGTAGCTCTTCTTCAGCGTGGGCGGCTCGGCGAGCTGGATCAGGTCTCCGTCGACGATCGCGCGGGAGTATCCCTTGGCGCCCAGCTCGCGGAACAGATCGACGAACTCGCCCTTCTTCTGAGAGACGATGGGCGCGACGATCTGGTAGCGCGTCCGCTCGGGCAGCTCCATCAGCTGGTCGGCGATCTGCTGCACGGTCTGTCGCTGGATGCGCTCACCGCACTCGGGGCAGTGCGGAATGCCGATGCGCGCCCAGAGCAGACGCATGTAGTCGTAGATCTCGGTGATCGTGCCGACCGTCGACCGCGGGTTGCGGTTGGTCGACTTCTGATCGATCGACACCGCGGGGCTGAGCCCCTCGATGAAGTCGACGTCTGGCCGGTCGACCTGGCCGAGGAACTGGCGCGCGTACGCGCTCAGCGACTCGACGTAGCGACGCTGCCCTTCGGCGAAGATCGTGTCGAACGCGAGACTGGACTTTCCCGAACCGGACAGGCCGGTGAACACGACGAGGGAGTCGCGTGGGATGTCGATGTCGACGTTCTTCAGATTGTGTACGCGGGCACCGCGAACGCTGAGTTTTCCTGGGGTTGCAACCGGGACGATAGGCACTGATCAAGTCTACGAGGGGCCACAGACATTGGCTCCGTGAGGGCTCACAGGGAAGGCATCGCCTCACGGTGCTCGGCGGTTCGCCCTCACGACCAGGGTCACCGCGAGCGCCACGACGGCTCCGGCTCCCGCGATGGCGGCCCACGGCACCGTCTGCGCCGATCCCTGCGCCGCGGCTCCGCCGACGACCATCACCGCGACGGTCACCGGCTGGGCGATCGCCTGGACGACGAGCAGCCGCAGTGCGCTGGGCCGGAGCGCGGCGATCACCACTCGGGAACCCGCGGGGATCACGAGCGAGAGCGACATCAGCACGTGGATGAGCTGCACGACGAGCACCGCGATCATCGCGCGCCCGAGATCGGGCTCCGAGATCAGCATCCCGATCACGAGGCAGCCGACCGATCCCCACGCCGCGAACGTCTGCGGGAGGGCGGCGGCGACGATCGCCAGCACGACAGCGGCCACCTGCCACCCGATCAGCGGGCACAGGGCGACGGCCCCGGCGGCGACGACGGCGACGAGCGCGCCCCGCACGACGAGCCAGGAGACGGCCGGCCCGGTCTGCAGCGAGTCGTTCCCCCTCATCGGCGCGCCCTCGCGATCGAGAGCAGCGCCGATGACGGATCATCGGCCCAGGTGACCACATCGACTCCGGCGCCGTGCAGATCGGCGAACACGTTCTCCCGCTCGGCGAGCACGGTGCGAAGGCCGATGAGCTGTGCCCGGGTGAGACGCGTGCGATCGAGCGGCGGAAGCACGTCGACGGCGACGACTCGATGACCGCTCACCCTCCACATCAGCGCCGTCTGTGCCGCCGCGCCCTCGAAGAACGTCGACAGCACGAAGATGACCGAGCCGTGCGGCACGGGAGGCGTGCGGCGGAAGGACGCATCCTCTCGTGCCTGACCTGTCGCGGCGATGGCCGCCACCACGCGCGCGAGGTGCCTCGATCCGCTGCCGCTGCGCAGCGACCGGCCCCCGTGCACGAGCACGTGCAGAGCGACGCGGTCGCCCGCGCCGATGGCCGAGTCGGCGATCGCGCGGGCGGCCTCCCGCGCGAGGTCGAGCGACGTCACGCCACTGCGTTCGAGATCGCCGCTCCCCCATGACGAAACGACCTCTCCGAGGTCTTCCGACGTGTCCATCGCGATCACGACGGAGGAGTCGCTCAGGGTGTTCGTCCGTCGAACCAGCAGATCCCCCGGCCTGCGTGCCATCCGCGCCGTGGCCCGCCAGTCCACGCGGCGGAGCTCGTCCCCCGGAGCGAAGGCGTGGATGTCCCTGAAGTCACCGCCCTGGCCCTGACGGCGCCCCTCGTGAGCACCGTGCGACCCGATCAGTCGTCGCGGCAACGGCAGCGCATCGATCGGTCGGCGGGGCGGTGCCACCTGGCGTCCGGCCGCGACGCGCCCCGCTGTCTTCGAGAGCGCCGCGCCCTCGAGAGAGAACCCTCTCGCCGCGGCTTGCACAGGAATCGCCGGCCCGGAATGCAGGACGGTGCTGCGGGCGGTGACGGATGATCCGCCCCCAGGCACGATCACTCGCCTGGTGCGGCGCTCCGACTGCACGATCACCATCTCGACGGCTTCCGCGTCGCTCTCGACGGCGATCGCGGTGAGCAGTTCTCCATCCTGTCCCGGCAGCGCATCGATCGTGACCTTCGCCTCGCCCCCGGCGGTGCCTCGTGCGATCGCGAACCCGCTCCAGAGGGCCAGAGGCAGGCCCATGGCCGCGACGTCCGGTCGGGACGACAGAAGGCCGACGACGGCGAGGATCACCGCGCCGCCGATCGCCACCGACAGCACCGGCCCACGACGCCCCGCGTCGGGATCATCCGTCATCCGAGCGCCCCGACAGTCGGCGGCACCGCCACCTGACCGACGACCGATCGAACCACATCGGACGCCGACGCACCCTGAGCCCATGCCTGCGGAGTGAGGGTGAGTCGATGGGCCAGAACAGGCACGGCGATGCGCTTGATGTCGTCCGGGCGCACGTAGTCGCGACCGTCCATCGCCGCCAGCGCTCGTCCGAGCAGCAGCAGACCGAGCGAACCTCGCGGCGAGGCCCCGACCTCGACGTTCGGCGCATTCCGCGTGGCGCGGGTGATCTCGACGCAGTAGCGGGTGATGTCCTGATCGACGTGGATGGCTTCGACCGCGTTCTGCAGGGCGACGAGCTGGTCGGCATCGATCACCGGGGCGACGTGGGTCGCCTCCTGTCGCCGGCTCACCCGGTTCTCCAGGATCCGAGCCTCGTTGTCCGCGTCCGGATAGCCCACGGACAGCCGCACCATGAATCTGTCGAGCTGCGCCTCGGGAAGCGCGTAGGTGCCCTCGTACTCGATCGGATTCGACGTCGCGATCACATGGAACGGCGCCGGCAGCGCGAAGCTGTTGCCCTCGACCGTCACCTGTCGCTCCGCCATCGCCTCGAGCATCGCCGACTGCGTCTTCGGGGTGGTTCTGTTGACCTCGTCGGCGAGCAGCAGACCGGTGAAGATCGGCCCGGGACGGAAGACGAAGTCGCCCGAGTCCGGTGCGTACACGTACGATCCGGTCACGTCGCCCGGGAGCATGTCGGGGGTGCACTGCAACCGACGGAACGACAGCCCCAGGGCCGACGCGAGACTGCGAGCGGCGAGGGTCTTTCCCAGCCCTGGCACGTCCTCGAACAGCACGTGACCACCCGCGAGAATCGTCGCGAGCGCGATCTCGACGGGGTCGTCCATGCCCACCACGACCGTCCTCACCGCGGCGAGGATCCTGGCTCCGGTGTCGGCGATCTCTGCGGGGCTCGTCATGTCATCTCCTTGATCGACGGAACAGCGAGGGCCGCGCCTGGCCGGTGGCCGGGGCGTGCGACGCGAGCGACGGCTCGCCGGGTGAGGAAGGGTTCAGTCGATCGACGGCATCCAGGGCCCGTTCGATGTCGACGATCGTCGGGGCGGGACCCGTCAGCTGTTCCCAGAGCCCGGGTCCGATCACCGCGGTGAGTCGTGCCCTGTCCTCCGGGTTGTCCGGGTCGATTCCCTGGCGCACCAGCCGATGACGGAGGATCGCGCTGACGCGTCGGGTGATCTGCTGTCCGGCGATACCGGTGTGAGTGTTCAGGGCCCACGCCATCCGAGAGATCTCGGTCGGCCGACGATGGCGTTCCGTGTCGATACGCGGGGCGTCGAAGCCGGGCTCGAGCGGCATCACGAGTTGTCCGAGCAGACCGACCGCGCAGATCAGCAGACTCCAGCCGATCACGAACGGCCAGGTGAAGCCGAAGCCGAGGAGGGCGAGAGCAGCGACGACCGCCGCACCGATCGCGAGAAGTGTTCTCCGCGCGCTCATCGCCACACCCCCTCGATGCGCCGCAGGGCCTGTCGCGCCGAGGCCCGATCATGTTCGTCGGCCACCCGCGTGCCGAAGCGGACGCTCTCATAGAGGCGCAGCAATGCCGCAGCGTCGTCGGCGGCGCCCGGCCGCAGAGTGATGATCCGCACCACGAACTCCCCCGGAGTCTCGCTCGCCGCACGCTTCACCCCCGCGTCCGCCGCGCTCTCTTCGAGACCGATCCACGCGGCGACGATGGCATCCGAGGCCGTGGCACGCTCATCGATCGTCGCCAGTGCGCCGGCGATCCCGCGTTGCAGCACCCCGACCGCGACGTCCGCTGTCTGGGTCGATGCGAGCTGATCGACCTCGGATGCGACGACGGCTGCGTCACGACGCCGGAGCGGGCGATCTCGCCATGCTCGAAGCAGGGCTCTGGCGGCGATCACGAGGAGCGCGACGATCCCGGCCGCGACCAGGACCATCAGGATCACCGTGAGAGTCTGCGCGAGCGCGGCGTTCGTGGGTTCGACCTCCACCGGCTCGGGGAGCCCGGTTCCACCCGGCGACACGGTGGGCAGCGGCTCTGCCGTCCCCTCGGGAATCGGCTCGGTGGGGCGGAACGTCGGCTGACCCTGGATCGCCGACGCGATCATCGCCGCGCCGAACAGAACGACGACGACGACGGGAAGGACCATCCGATCGACACTCCGGCGCGCAGGACGCGTCTGGTGTTCGATCGGCATGCCCACACCCTATGACGCGGTCACTCCTGGGCTGAACGGCGCCCCGCGAATGCCGACAAACCATCGCGCAGTGTCGCGATCTGCTGCAGGTCCATTCCCACAGCGGTCATCACCTGGCGCGGAACATCGAGGGCTCGGCCACGCAGAGCCCGACCGGCGTCCGTGAGCGTGATGTCGAGACGCCGCTCGTCCTCGACGCTGCGCTGCCTCGCCACCAGACCGTCTGCCTCCAGCCGCTTCACCAGCGGCGACGCCGTCGCAGGCTCGAGCGCGAGGTCGGCCGCGAGATCGTTCAGTGGGCGCGGAGCACGTTCCCAGAGCGCCAGCATCACAAGATACTGCGGATGCGTGAGCCCGAGGGGCTCCAGAATCGGCCTGTAGATCGCCACGACGTTGCGTGCTGCGGTCACCAGAGCGAAGCAGAGCTGGTTGTCGAGCTTGAGCAGGTCATCCGATGCGGTCACGGATTCGAATATACATTGACCCTAATAGTTAGTACACTAAGCAACATGGCCAGTTCTGATGATCGCCCTTCGCTCCGCACTCGGATCCGCGAAGCCGGAGGCCTGTATGCCTGGTTCAACTCGAATCTGATCCGCTTCGCCGGCCCGGCCTCGGTCGGCCCCTACGAGAAGACGCCCCCGCCGAGCCCGTCCGAACGTGCCGAACGCGCCTGTCCGCTGTGCGGCTCCCCGATGAGCGAGCATGAGATCGACCGGTCGGGCCCCAAGACGCTCGTCCACTGCCCCTGAGGCTCGCTCTCAGCCGTCTCGCTTCGCGTCTTCACGCGCGATGTCGAGCCAGGCCGCGAGGTCGTCGTCGTCGATGAGCGCGCTCGGCGATACGTCGAGCCAACCGGTGCCCATGGTCCGCGGACCCATGACCGCGGACGCGACCCCTGGCCGGGTGATCAGCGACGCGCCGTGCTCTTCGTCGACGCGCACGAGCAGCACCCCGCCGGTGCGCGCACCGACGAGGATGTGACCGTCGAGGAGGAACGCGCGCGTGCCGAACATCCGCTTCTCCTCGACGTTCCCGTCAAGGGTGAGAAGCGCTCTCACGCGATCGGCGAGCTCTTCTCCTGATGCGTCCATCCTGGTCGCTCCCGTATCGTCAGGCGTGGCCGGCCTTCTCCATGGCACGCAACTCCTTCTTCATGTCCTGCACCTCGTCACGCAGTCGTCCGGCGAGCTCGAACTTGAGCTCCGCGGCCGCCGCGAGCATCTGGTCGGAGAGGTCCTGGATCACGGCTTCGAGCTGCTGAGCGCCTTCAGCGGCGATCCCGGTGCGCCGGAGGTTGGGCGTCGGAGACTTGCCCTTGCCGGTCGCGCGACCGCGGCCGGACATCATCGCAGCGGTGTCGGCGCCTTCACGGGCGAGCACCTCGGTGATGTCGGCGATCCGCTTGCGCAGCGGCTGCGGGTCGATCCCGTGCTCCAGGTTGTAGGCGACCTGCTTCTCGCGACGTCGATCCGTCTCTTCGATCGCCTTGGCCATCGAGTCGGTGATCCTGTCGGCGTACATGTGCACTTCGCCCGAGACGTTGCGCGCCGCGCGGCCGATCGTCTGGATCAGCGACGTGCCCGATCGCAGGAAGCCCTCTTTGTCGGCGTCGAGGATCGCGACCAGCGACACCTCGGGCAGATCGAGTCCTTCACGCAGCAGGTTGATTCCCACCAGGACGTCGTAGACGCCCGCCCGCAGCTCGCTGAGCAGCTCGACCCGTCGCAGCGTGTCGACGTCGGAGTGGAGGTAGCGCACGCGCACGCCGTGCTCGCCGAGGAAGTCCGTCAGCTCTTCGGACATCTTCTTGGTGAGCGTCGTCACGAGCACACGCTCGTCACGCCCGACACGCTGCCTGATCTCCTCGAGAAGGTCGTCGATCTGGCCCTTCGACGGCTTCACGATGATGTGCGGGTCCACCAGACCCGTCGGGCGGATGATCTGCTCCACCACGCCGTCGGCGATGCCCATCTCGTACTTGCCGGGAGTGGCCGACAGATACACGGTCTGCCCGATCCTGTTCTTGAACTCGTCCCACCGCAGCGGCCTGTTGTCCATCGCGCTCGGGAGCCGGAAGCCATGGTCGACGAGCGTGCGCTTGCGGGATGCGTCTCCCTCGTACATCGCGCCGATCTGCGGCACCGTGACGTGCGACTCGTCGATCACGAGCATGAAGTCGTCGGGGAAGAAGTCGAGCAGCGTGTGCGGCGGCTCGCCGGGCTGACGCCCGTCCATGTGCCGGGAATAGTTCTCGATTCCCGAGCAGAAGCCGAGCTGCTGCAGCATCTCCAGGTCGAAGGTCGTGCGCATCCGCAGCCGCTGGGCCTCGAGCAGCTTCCCCTGACGCTCGAACTCCTTGAGCCGCTCCTCGAGCTCGTGCTCGATGGTGCCGATCGAGCGCTGGATCACGTCGGTTCCCGCCACGTAGTGCGAGGCGGGGAAGATCGGCACGGAATCGAGCTTCTCGATGACCTCTCCGGTGAGCGGATGCAACGAATAAAGTGCTTCGATCTCGTCACCGAACAGCTCGATGCGGATCGCATGCTCCTCGTACACCGGGATGATCTCGATGGTGTCGCCTCGCACCCGGAAGTTGCCCCGGGAGAAGTCGACGTCGTTGCGGTTGTACTGCATCGAGATGAACTGCCTGATCAGCGCGTCGCGGTCGTACCGCTCCCCCACCTGGAGGGCGACCATGGCGCGGAGGTACTCTTCTGGCGCACCGAGGCCGTAGATGCAGGAGACGGTGGAGACGACGATCACGTCGCGGCGGCTGAGCAGCGAGTTCGTGGTCGAGTGACGCAGACGCTCGACCTCGGAGTTGATCGAGGAGTCCTTCTCGATGAAGGTGTCGGTCTGAGGCACGTACGCCTCTGGCTGGTAGTAGTCGTAGTAGGAGACGAAGTACTCGACGGCGTTGTTCGGCATCAGCTCGCGGAACTCGTTGGCCAGCTGCGCGGCGAGCGTCTTGTTGTGCGCGAGGACGAGCGTCGGACGCTGCACCTGCTCTACCAGCCAGGCGGTCGTCGCCGACTTTCCGGTACCGGTGGCGCCGAGCAGCACGATGTCGGTCTCGCCGGCGTTGATACGCGATGCGAGTTCGGCGATCGCCTTCGGCTGGTCGCCGGCAGGCGCATATTCGCTGATGACCTCGAAGGGACGAACACTGCGCGTGGGTTGCATACCTCCAGCGTATGCCGGGCCACCGACATCGGGGCCACGAGCGGCCTCCGCCTAGAGTGGGGGCGTGATCGAGTTCATCATCGGCACCAGTCTCGCCGCGTCTGCGGGCCTCAATGCCTGGATGCCGCTGTTCCTGCTGGGCCTCGCCGATCGGCTGCTTCCCTCCGTGGTGCTGCCGGCCTCGTGGTCGTGGCTGTCGAGCGATCTCGCGCTCTGGATCCTCGGCGGGCTGCTGCTGTTGGAGGTCGTGGCCGACAAGATCCCTGCGCTCGACTCTCTGAACGACGTGATCCAGAGCATTCTGCGTCCGGCATCCGGTGGCATCGCCTTCGGCGCCGGCTCGGGCGCTCAGACGATCGCGGTCGACGACCCTGCCGCGTTCTTCACCGACAACGCCTGGGTGCCGGTGGTCTCCGGCATCGCGATCGCCCTGGTCGTGCACATCGCGAAGGCCACGGCGCGTGTCGCCGCCAACACCGTGACCGGCGGCCTTGCTGCTCCTGTCCTGAGCACGGCTGAGGACGGGGCATCGTTCATGCTCGCGATCACGGCGATCGTCATCCCCGTCGTGGCCGCCCTGCTGCTGGTGGGCCTCGTCATCGTCGTCGTCGTGGGCGCGCGCCGCCTGGCGCGCAGGCGTCGAGAGGGCGGTGCCGGTCAGTCAGCCGGCCGCGTCCACACGTAGGGCGTGGTGGTCGAGACCTTGACGAGTCCCGCGCGCTCGAGGATCGGCCGCGAGAACTCGGTGCAATCCGACTGCAGGTACCGCTTGCCGAGCGCGAGGGCGGATCGCGCGCGCTCCGCCGTCAGCGCTCTGTAGATCCCTCGACCCCGCCATTCGGGCAGCGTCGCTCCGCCCCACAGACCGGCGAAGCGGGTGCCGGCCACGGGCTCCAGGCGTCCAGCGCTGATCACCGCTCCATCAGCCACAGCCGTCCAGAGCTCCACGGTGTCATCTTCCCGGATGCGCTGCAGCGTCGTCTCGACGCGCACGCGCCACTGCGGATCGCCGAAGACCCTCCCCTGCATCTCCTCCATCGCGAACACCTCGGCCTCGGTGCGCGCCCGCCGGAGCTCCACCTCAGAGGGAAGGTCGACGGGCTGGGCGAGCGCCGCCGCCTCGCCGATCATCACCGACTCCTCGTCCTCAGGCACGAACCCACGGCTCTCCAGAGCCCGGCCGAGCCCAGGCGCACGATCATGCCCTCGCGTCTTCCACTCGATCGAATCGATGCCGCTGAGGGTCGTGAAGTGCGCGAGCGCGACGTCGATGAGCTCTTCGATTCCGCCGGAGTCGTGGTCATCGAGGTCCGAGTACGACACGAACCCGCGCCCGCCGGGGAAGACGGCGAGTCGCAGCGGTCCGTGCATCGCCACGCTGAGCGCGTGCGTCACCTCGGCGTCCGTGCGCAGCTCACGATCGTAGGCGGCGAGATAGGTCAGGCGCATGAGGCGATCCTCCCGGTCGACAGTGGCAGTGAGCGACGGCGATGAGGTGCCGCTTCGTGATCATACGCGGCCGGTCGACGCCTGCCGCAGGGCGCGTGCCGCCAGCGCCGCGGACACCGCGCACATCGCCACGATCACCGCCACGAACCACGCCCAGTCAGCCCTGCCGAACACGATCCCCAGCGCCCAGCCGAAGAGGCTCGACCCCGCGTAGTAGCCGAAATAGTAGAGCGACGATGCCTGCGCCTTGCTGTCGGAGGCGGCTGCGGCGGGAGCCCACCCCGAGGCGACGGCCTGCGCGCCGAAGAAGCCGGCGGTGAAGAGCAGCAGCCCGACGATCACCGCGAAGAGCACCTGGCTCAACATGGCGAGGGCGCCGACGGCCATCACGGCGATCGAGGCGAGCAGCACCGGATACCGGCCGAAGCGGGATGCGAGCGCACCTGCTGTCGGCGACGAGACGGTGCCTGCGAGATAGGCCAGGAACAGCAGCGTGACCACCCACCCCGGAAGGGCGAACGGCGCGTCGATCAGGTGGAACCCGAGGTAGTTGTACACCGCGACGAAGGCGCCCATGAGAAGAAAGCCCTGCATGTAGAGCGCGAGCTGCGTCGCGGAGCGCAGCGGCATCGCCAGGCGCGCAAGCATCCGCGGCGACGCGTCGTGTCGAAATCGACCGGGCACGAACCCCTGAGCCTTCGGAGTGAGCCAGAGGAACAGGACCGCTGCCACCGCGCACACACCGGCGACGGTCCAGATGCCCGCGCGCCATCCCCATGGCTCGCCGGCCAATCCCGACAGGACACGACCGAGCAGGCCGCCCACAGTCGTCCCGGCTATGTAGCTCCCCGCTGCAGCCGCGGCATCGCGTGCGCTCACCTCCTCGCTGAGATAGGCGAGCGCCACCGCGGGCACGGCGCCCAGCGCCACGCCCTCGAGCAGCCGCAGTGCCAGCAGCATCTCCATGCCGGTGCTGAAGGGCGCGAGAAACCCCAGCGCCGTCGCTGTGAGGATGCCGATCCCCATGGCGGGAACCCGCCCGATGCGGTCTGCGACCATCGATCACGGAACGACGGCCGCCGCCAGACCGAGCGTCGCAGCCGACACCGCGAGCGCCGCGGTGGCAGGCGTGATCCCCAGGTTCGACGAGAGTTGCGGAAGCACGGCCTGCGGCGAGTACAGCTGCGCGAACGTCGCTATGCCGGCGAAGAACAGCCCGACGATGAGACGCCGATAGGCGGGAGACCCGGGTGTGTGACCGGTGAAGGTCACGACGAGCGGATCCGCTCCCACAGGGCGTCGGTCTGTCGGATCGTCTCCTCCAGTGAACCTGAGGTCTCGATGACCTCGTCGGCGATCGCGAGCCGACGCTCGTCGGACACCTGCGCGTCGATCCGTTCCTGGGCCGCCTGCTCCGCCATGCCGCGCAGCTCGACGAGCCGCCGCCTGCGCTCGTCCGCCGGCGCATGGGCCACGACGATCAGATCCCACGGGTCATCGACCCGCGCCTCGACCAGGAGCGGGACGTCGTACACGACGACGGTCTCGGGACCGGCGGAGGCGGCCTCCTCGAATCGACGCTGCGACTCGGCACGCACCGCGGGGTGGACGATCGCGTTCAGCCGCGCCAGCTGCTCAGGATCGCCGAACACCTTGGCGCCCAGGGCAGCCCGGTCGAGTGCGCCGTCCGCGTCGATGACATCGGCGCCGAAGACGTCCTCGATCCGTGCCAGCACCGCAGAGCCTGGCGCCTGCACGTCGCGCACGATCTGATCGGCGTCGACGACGACCGCTCCGAGTTCTGCGAGTCGTCGCGCGATGGTCGACTTGCCCGAGGCGATGCCGCCGGTGAGAGCGATGAGAGGCATCTCGCCAGTCTAGGCTCGACCGCGAGCTCGGGTCATCGCGCCAGCAGCTGCCGACGCGAGCTGATGACCCCGGTGTCGAATCCGGCGAGGTGGAGCCCTCCATGGAACCGGGCATGCTCGATCTTGATGCACCGATCCATCACCACCGAGAGCCCCGCCCCCTCGGCGATCGCTGCGGCATCCTCGTTCCATGAACCCAGCTGCAGCCAGAGCGTGTGCGCGCCGGCCTCGATCGCCTCCTGGGCCACCCCCGGCAGGTCGTCGTGCCGGCGGAACACGTCGACGATGTCGGGCACCACAGGCAGGTCTGCAAGTGAGGCGTAGACCGGCTGTCCGAGGATCTCCGCCTCCCGCGGGTTGACGAGGTACACGTCATACGCGGTGCTGGAGAGCAGATAGGTCGCCACGAAGTACGACGCCCGCGCAGGGTTGTTCGATGCACCGACGATGGCGACGGATCTCGCGCGCCGGAGGATGCTGAAGCGCTCCTGCTGGCCGGGTCCGATCCAGGTGCGGTCGGGCTGCGCCGGCGAGGACCCGGGGAGCGCGCAGGATACGATGTCCTGCGCAGTCGGAAGCGCGCAGGCCTCGGCGCCCGTGGTCTCGATTCCGCTCATCGGGTCGCTCCTGTCGCTGTCGTGAGGGCCTGATCGAGATCCCAGATGATGTCTTCGGCGTCCTCGAGACCCACCGAGATGCGGATGAGGTCAGGGCGCACGCCCGCGGCGACGAGCTGCTGTTCCGTGAGCTGACGATGGGTGGTGGATGCCGGATGGATCACGAGCGTGCGCGCATCGCCGATGTTCGCGAGATGGGACGCGAGCTGGAGGTTCTCGATGAGGGTCTCCCCCGCGGCACGGCCGTCATCGGCCTTCACTCCGAAGGCGAACACCGACCCAGGGCCGAGCGGCAGGTACTTCGCAGCGCGCTCATGGTGCGGGTGATGAGCCAGGCCCGCCCAGGTCACGTACTCGACCCGGGGGTCCGAGTCGAGCCACTCGGCGACGACCCGCGCGTTCGCGAGGTGCGCGTCGATGCGCTGCGGCAGCGTCTCGACTCCCTGCAGGAGGTTGAACGCCGACTGCGGGCTGAGTGCCGGACCGATGTCACGAAGCTGCTCGGTGCGGAGCTTGGTGAGGAACCCGTACTCGCCGAAGTTGTCCCACCATTTGATGCCACCGTAGGACTCGACGGGCTCTGTCATCTGCGGGAACCGTCCGTTGCCCCAGTCGAAGGTGCCCTTCTCGATCACGACGCCGCCGAGTGTGGTGCCGTGGCCCCCGAGGAACTTCGTCACCGAGTGGATGACGATGTCGGCGCCGTGCTCGAGCGGCCGTGCGAGGTACGGAGTGGCGAGGGTCGCGTCGACGACGAGCGGCACACCGGCGGCATGCGCGACCTCCGCGAGGCCTTCGATGTCGGCGATCTCACCCGACGGGTTGCCGATCATCTCCACGTAGACCACCTTGGTCTCGGGGCGGATCGCGGCGGCGTAGTCGGCGGGGTCGGTGGATGCGACGAAGGTCGTCTGCACGCCGAACCGGCGCAGCGTCACGTCGAGCTGCGTCACCGTGCCTCCGTACAGCTGGGCGGAGGCCACCACGTGGTCACCGGCTCCGACGAGCGCGGCGAACGTGATGAACTCCGCGCTCATGCCGGATGCCGTCGCGACCGCGCCGATCCCGCCCTCGAGCGATGCCAGCCGTTCTTCGAGCGCAGCGACGGTGGGGTTGCCGATGCGCGAGTAGATGTTGCCGTACTTCTGCAGCGCGAAGAGGTTGCCGGCATCCGTCGCATCCTCGAAGACGAAGGAGGTCGTCTGGTAGATCGGCACGGCGCGGGCACCCGTCGCAGCATCGGGAGTGCCGCCGGCGTGGAGAGCCCTCGTGCGAAAGCCGAAGCGGTGTTCTTCCGTCATCATGTCCTCAGTTCAGCGGTCTCGAGCACGGCGGCGATGTCGTCGACGGCCCACGGGTTCTGGAGAGATGTCGTGTCCCCGAGCGGGGCGGGTGCTCGTCCGGCGCGGCGATCCTGCTCGGCTTCCCACAGCTGTGCGAGCAGCCGTCGCATGATCTTGCCGGAGCGTGTCTTGGGGAGGTCGGGGACCACGACGATGTGCTTCGGCTTGGCGACGGGGCCGATCGCCGTGGCGACCTGGCCGCGCAGCTGCGAGGTCGAGACCTCCGCGCGTCCTGATGCGGTGACGAACGCGACCACGGCCTGCCCGGTGACGGGATCGGAGACGCCTGCGGTACCGGCCTCCCCCACCGTGTCGTGGGCCACGAGCGCGGATTCGATCTCGATCGTCGAGAGCCTGTGGCCGGACACGTTCACGACGTCGTCGAGGCGGCCGAGGATCCAGATGTAGCCGTCGGCATCGCGCGTCGCCCCGTCACCGGCGACATAGTATCCGCCGTGCTCGCCGTGTCCGGCATACGCCGACCAGTACGCATCGCGGTAGCGCTGCGGATCGCCCCACACGGTCCGCGCCATTCCCGGCCACGGGCGCCGCACCACGAGCGTTCCGGATCTTCCGGGCGCGACCTCATCGCCGTTCGCGTCGACGACGGTCGCGTCGATCCCGGGCAGCGGCACGGATGCAGAGCCGGGCTTGAGCGTCGTCACTCCCGGAAGAGGCGCGATCATCGCTGCTCCGGTCTCGGACTGCCACCAGGTGTCGACCACCGGGAGCTCATCGCGCCCGAAGTTGCGGCGGAACCAGATCCAGGCTTCGGGGTTGATCGCTTCCCCGACCGTTCCGAGCAGACGCAGCGTCGAGAGGTCGTGCCCCTGCGGCAGCTCTGCGCCGAACCACGTCATGAAGGTGCGGATGAGCGTGGGTGCGGTGTAGTAGACGGTCACGCCGTAGCGCTCGATGATCTCGAGATGGCGTTCGCGGTTCGGCGCGTCCGGCGTCCCCTCGTAGATGACCTGCGTCAGCCCGTTCGAGAGCGGGGCGTAGATCTCGTATGTGTGGGCCGTCACCCACGCGAGATCCGCCGTGCACCAGTGCACGTCGTCGGGTTTCGCGTCGAAGTGCGCCCAGTGCGCCCAACTCGCGTGCGTGAGGTACCCGCCCGAGGTGTGGACGAGCCCCTTCGGCTTCCCCGTGGTGCCTGACGTGTAGATGATGAAGAGCGGATGCTCGGCATCGAATGCGTCGGGCTCATGCCGTGAGGAGGCGGTGTCGACGACGTCGTGCCACCACACGTCGCGCCCTTCCGTCCACGGGACGTCCTGTCCGGTACGCCGGAGCACGAGGACGTGCTCGAGATCGGGAAGATCCGCGGCAGCGGTGTCGGCCGTCGACTTGACCTCGGTGGCGGTGCCCCGGCGGAACTGGCCGTCGCTCGTCACGAGCAGCTTTGCGCCGGTGTCCGCGAGCCGGAACCGCACCGCCTCGGCGGAGAACCCGCCGAACACCAGTGAGTGCACGGCTCCGACGCGCGCGCAGGCGAGGGTGATCACGACCGTCTCGATCAGCACCGGGAGGTAGATGACGACGCGGTCGCCCGGTCGGATGCCGAGTGCGATGAGCGCGTTGGCCGCACGCGAGACCCTGTCCTGGAGGTCGGAGTACGTCACGGCGATGCGGTCGCCCGGCTCGCCCTCGAAGTGCAGCGCGACCTTGTCGCCGCGCCCGGCCTCGACGTGGCGGTCGACGCAGTTGTACGCGACGTTGAGCTGTCCGCCGACGAACCATCGTGCGGCGGGAACCGCATCCCCCACGGGCGGATCCCATTCGTGAGCCGTGTGCCAGGGCTCGGCCCAGTCGAGCCGCTCGGCCGCCTGCTCCCAGAACAGTGTCGGGTCGGACGCCGCCCGCGCGTACGCCTCAGCAGTCACGTTCGCAGTCGCAGCGAACCCGGCAGGCGCCGAGTAGGTGCGGGTCTCATGCAGACGAGCTTCCGTCACGGTCACACCCACCGTCTGAGCAGATACTTCTCGACCAGCACGAGAAGAGCGTTCGTGATCGTGCCGAGAAGCGCGAGCAGGACGATCGACAGGATGATCCTGTCGACGCGTCCGCTGTTCTGCGAGTCCGTGAGCAGGAACCCGAGCCCCATCGACGAGGCGATCAGCTCGGCGGCGACGAGGAACAGCCAGGCCTGCGCGAGAGCGAGTCGGAGACCTGCGACGACCGACGGCACGACAGCGGGCAGCTGCACGGTGCGGAACAGCGACCATCCGCGGAGGCTGAACGAGCGCCCGGCCTCGACCAGGAGTGGATCGACATGGCGGAGCGCCGACGCGACCGTGGTGTAGACGGGGAAGAAGGCGCCGATCGCGATCAGCGTCACCTTCGACTCCTCACCGATCTGCATCCAGAGGATGAGCAGCGGCACCCAGGCCAGGGACGGGACCGCACGGACTGCCGAGAGCGTCGGGCTGAGCAGCACGTCGCCTATCCTCGAGAGCCCGACGATCCCCGCGATCGCGAGTCCGATCACTGATCCGATCGCGAAGCCGAGCAGCACGCGCTGCACCGAGATCGCGATGTGCGTCCACAGCAGCCCCCGCTCGGCCAGCTCGACACCGGCAGCGAAGACGGATTCCGGAGACGGCAGCAGGTAGGGCGCGACGACTCCGGTGGTCGTCACGACCTGCCACGCGATGAGGATGAGGACAGGCAGCAGGAACCCGCCGGCGATCCGCACCGCCGGACGGTCCCACGCATGCCGCGCGCCCACCTCGGGCCGCCGACGGACACCTCGAGCGGCGTCGAGCGCCTCACGCGCGTCGGCGGGGACCACCACCGTCTGGTCGGTCACTCGCCTCCGACCGCCTTCTCTGCGAAGGTGGCGTTCACGATCGAGTCCAGCGCCTTGTCGACCGAGTCCTCGCCGCCCTGGACATCACCGGAGTCGACGAGCACGGGAGCGATCTTCTCGAGCACCGCGACCTGGTCGTCTCCTGGGATGCCGCTCACATCGAGGTTCGAGCGCTCGGTGATGACGGTCTTCGCGACCTCGATGTCGATGCCCGCGACCTCGGCCAGCAGCGCGGCCGTCTCGTCGGGATTCTCGAGCGCCCACTCGCGCGCCTGCTCGTACGCGTCGACGACGGCCTGGGCGAGGTCGGCGTGGTTCTCGATGAAGTCCTCGGTGGCGTTCAGGAATCCGTAGGTGTTGAAGTCGACGTTGCGATAGATGAGCTGGTCTCCCGACTCCACCTCGGCTGCGGCCATGATCGGGTCGAGTCCGGCCCAAGCATCGACCGAACCGCCGTCGAGCGCTGCACGTCCGTCGGCGTGCTGGAGGTTCTGCACCTCGACGTCGTCGACCGAGAGTCCTGCTTCCTCGAGCGACTGCAGCAGGAAGAAGTAGGGGTCCGTGCCCTTCGTCGCAGCGACCGACTTGCCCGCGAGATCCTCGACCGAGGTGATGTCGCTGTCGGGTCCGACGACGATCGCCGACCACTCCGGCTGCGAGAAGATGTCGATGACCTGAATGGGCGATCCGTTCGCACGGGCGAGGAGCGCGGCGGAACCCGCGGTCGATCCCACATCGATCGAGCCGGAGCGCAGCAGCTCGTTGGCCTTGTTGGAGCCGGCGGACTGCACCCACTCGACGTCGACGTCGTCACCCAGGATCTCCTCGAGGATGCCCTGGTCGCGGATCACGAGGCTCAGGGGGTTGTAGGTGGCGAAGTCGATCGACAGGGTGTCGGAAGACCAGTCGCCGGCCGCGGCGGCGTCATCCTTCGACGCGTCGGAGGCCGTGGCGTTCTCACCGGCGACGCACCCGGTGGCGACGAGCATCATCGTCCCGGCGACAGCGATCGCAGGGATGATTCGGCGGGTGATGGTGCTCATCGGGTCTCCTCGGTGGCAGTGCGGTGGTGGGTGTCGACGCCGAGTCCTTCGAGGAGCTCGGCGCGGAGGTCCGCGAGACCGCGATCGGCGCGGTCGCGGGGGCGGATGCCCGGCACGGTGATCGTGCGCACGATCGAGCGCGCATCCGTGCCGGCGTCGGCGTCGAGTGTGCGCAGCAGCAGCACGCGGTCAGCCAAGTAGAGGGCCTCTTCGACATCGTGCGTGACGAGGAGGACGGTGGTGGGTTCTGCCGCGTGGATCTTCAGCAGCAGATCGTGCATCCGCAGGCGGGTGAGGGCGTCGAGCGCGCCGAACGGCTCATCCAGCAGCAGCACTCCGGGGTTCCGAGCGAGGGCGCGTGCGAGCGAGGCACGCTGCGCCATACCGCCTGACACTTCGCGCGGGCGCTGATCAGCTGCCTGTTCGAGGCCGACCAGTTCGAGCAGCTCGCGCACGCGTTCGCGGCCGTCTCGGCGTGCTGTGCCCCGCGGAAGGCCGAGCTCGACGTTCTGCGAGATCGTCCTCCAGGGCAGAAGCCGTGGCTCCTGGAAAGCGACAGCGGTGCGCTCATCGACGTCCGCGACACCCGAGTCATCGAGCAGGATGCTGCCGCTGGAGGGCGCGTCCAGTCCGCCGATGAGGCGCAGGAGAGTCGATTTGCCGCATCCCGAGGGTCCGACGACGGCGATGATCTCGCCGGCCGCCACCTCGATGTCCACTCCGCGGAGAACATCGCGGCGTCCTCGCCCGAGCGGAAAGCTCCGCCCGACCTCTCGCAACCGCACGGGCTGCGCCGTGCGGTCGTCGACCGACGCGTCGACGCGCGGGTGTGCGAGCAGGGATGTCATATCCCCATGCTGGCGGGGCCCGCGCAATGTTACGAATGCCGCCGTAATGTTCGGTCACGTAGCCGCCACAGGCGACGACGACGCAGAACGGGCCGCCATCCCGAAGGATGACGGCCCGTTCAGAGCGTGATGCTTAAGCGTTGCCGCCCGAGAGCTTCTCGCGCAGAGCGGCGAGAGCCTCGTCGTCCGCGAGCGTGCCCGCGCCTGCGACCTCGCTCGAGAAGACCTGGCCACCGAAGTCGTCGCCAGCGGCCGCCTCGGCCTCGGCTGCCTTGGCAACCTGAGCCTTGTGGGCCTCCCAGCGAGCCTGGGCTGCAGCGTACTCCTGCTCCCATGCCTCGCGCTGGGTGTCGAAGCCTTCCTTCCACGCACCGGTCTCGGGGTCGAAGCCCTCCGGGTACTTGTACTCGCCGGCCTCGTCGTACTCGGCGAGCATGCCGTAGAGCGCCGGGTCGAACTCGGTGCCGTTGACGTCGACGGCCTCGTTCGCCTGCTTCAGCGAGAGCGAGATGCGGCGACGCTCGAGGTCGATGTCGATGACCTTGACGAAGACCTCTTCGCCGACCGACACGACCTGCTCGGCCAGCTCGACGTGCTTGCTGGAGAGCTCGGAGATGTGGACGAGGCCCTCGATGCCGTCTGCGACGCGAACGAACGCACCGAACGGAACGAGCTTGGTGACCTTACCCGGCGTGACCTGACCGATCGCGTGGGTGCGGGCGAAGACCTGCCACGGGTCCTCCTGCGTCGCCTTCAGCGACAGGGAGACGCGCTCGCGGTCGAGGTCGACCTCGAGGATCTCGACGGTGACCTCCTGGCCGACCTCGACGACCTCGGAGGCGTGCTCGATGTGCTTCCAGGACAGCTCGGAGACGTGCACGAGGCCGTCCACGCCGCCCAGGTCGACGAACGCACCGAAGTTGACGATCGACGACACGACACCCTTGCGGACCTGACCCTTGTGGAGGTTGTTCAGGAACGTGGTGCGCGACTCCGACTGCGTCTGCTCGAGCAGCGCACGGCGGCTGAGCACGACGTTGTTGCGGTTCTTGTCGAGCTCGAGGATCTTGGCCTCGATCTCCTGGCCGAGGTACGGCGTGAGGTCGCGGACGCGGCGCAGCTCGATGAGCGAGGCCGGCAGGAAGCCACGGAGACCGATGTCGACGATGAGTCCACCCTTGACGACCTCGATGACCGTTCCGGTGACGACGCCGTCGTTCTCCTTGATCTTCTCGACGTCTCCCCAGGCGCGCTCGTACTGCGCACGCTTCTTGGAGAGGATCAGACGGCCTTCCTTGTCCTCCTTCTGGAGAACCAGGGCCTCGACCTCGTCGCCGACCTTGACGACCTCGTTGGGGTCGACGTCGTGCTTGATCGAGAGCTCGCGCGAGGGGATGACACCCTCGGTCTTGTATCCGACGTCGAGGAGGACCTCATCGCGGTCGATCTTGACGATCGTTCCCTCGATGATGTCGCCGTCGTTGAAGAACTTCAGGGTCTTCTCGACCGCGGCCAGGAAGTCTTCAGCAGATCCGATGTCATTGATCGCGACCTGCTTGGTGGCCGGGGCGGTCGTTGCGGTAGTCATGTAGTGGGTTGTCCTTGTGAATGGAGACTCGGGCTGAGCGCTCCGGCCGCGCACGGCCGATGATGAGCTCTGCAGCGATTGATTTGGTTTTCGACACCAGGGCATGCATAGACATGCCACGAGTGACAATCAAGGCTATCAGATCACGGGGCGATATGACGGACTCGATGGCATCCTCGCTCGGCGCGCTGACAGACTGTCTCCATGCCCCGCGCCGACAAGCTTCTTCTGCTCGACACCGCAAGCCTCTACTTCCGCGCCTTCTACGGAGTGCCCGACAAGGTCACGGCCCCCGACGGGTCTCCCATCAACGCCGCGCGAGGGCTGCTCGACATCATCGCGAAGCTGGTCACCCTGTACGAGCCGACCCACGTGGTCGCATGCTGGGACGACGACTGGCGGCCCCAGTGGCGCGTCGACCTGATCCCCAGCTACAAGGAGCATCGAGTCGTCGAGGTCGTCACCGCCGGTCCCGACGTCGAAGAGGTCCCGGATCCCCTCGAGGCGCAGATCCCTCTGATCCGTCAGACGCTCGGAGCGCTCGGCATCCCGATCATCGGTGTCGCCGAGCACGAGGCCGATGACGTCATCGGCACCCTCGCGACGCACGCGACCATGCCTGTCGACATCGTCACAGGCGATCGGGATCTGTTCCAGCTCGTCGACGACTCGAGGAACATCCGCGTCATCTACACGGCTCGGGGCATGAGCAACCTCGAGATCGTCACGGATGCCGTCGTGGTGGCGAAGTACGGCGTGCTGCCCAGCCAGTACGCCGACTTCGCGACGATGCGCGGCGACGCCTCCGACGGACTGCCCGGCGTCGCAGGCGTCGGAGAGAAGACCGCAGCCACTCTCCTCCAGGCCCATGGCGATCTGGTGGGCATCCGAGAGGCGGCCGCAGCCGGCGAGGGCATGAGCGCCGGCGTCCGCGCGAAGATCCTCGCCGCGGCGGACTACCTCGATGTCGCCCCGACCGTGGTAGCCGTGGCGCCCGACCTCGACATCGCGGTGCCGAGCGACGCACTCCGTCCGCTCGACCCGTCCGAGGTCGATGCTGCGACCGCGCTCGCGGAGAAGTGGAACCTCGGAGGCTCGATGACCCGCGCCGTGGCCGCGATCGCGACGATCGAGGGCTGACTCAGCTCGCCCAGGCGAGCAGCCGGTCGAGTCCCCAGGTGGTGACGATCCTCGATGCGGGGACGCCGGCTCGCTCCGCCCGTTCCGCACCGTGATCGAGCAGCGAGAGCTGACCCGGTGCGTGCGCGTCCGAATCGATCGAGAACAGGCAGCCCGCCTGCAACGCGATCGCGATCAGCTCGTCGGGCGGATCCTGACGTTCGGGCCGGGAGTTGATCTCGACAGCCACTCCGTTCTCCGCGCACGCCGCGAAGACCGCTGCTGCATCGAACTGCGATTCAGGGCGAGTGCCGCGTTCGCCCTGCACGAGGCGGCCCGTGCAATGGCCGAGGACGTTGACCCGCGGGTGCGAGACAGCCGCGATCATGCGAGCCGTCATCGGCCTCGCGTGCATGCGCAGTTTGGAATGCACGGACGCGACGACGATGTCGAGCTCGCCCAGCAGCGCGTCGTCCTGGTCGAGGGCGCCGTCTTCGAGGATGTCGACCTCGATGCCGGCGAGGAGCGTGAATCCGTCCCCCGTCTCGGCACGCACCAGCGGGATCTGCTCGCGCAGCCGTTCGGGTGAGAGCCCTCGGGCGACCCTGAGGCGCGGTGAGTGGTCGGTGATCGCCTGGTACTCGTGTCCGAGCGCTCGCGCAGCCGCCGCCATGACGGGGATGGGCGTCGTCCCGTCCGACCAATCCGTATGCGCGTGCAGATCGCCCCGCAGCTTCGCTCTCAGCTCCGAGACCCGCTCCGGCTCGACATCGCCGCGCAGCTCGACGAGATAGCCGGGCACTTCTCCGCTCTGTGCCTGCCGGATGACCGCGAACGTCGACTCGCCGATCCCCTTCGCCGCGCGCAGCCTCGTAGGATCTGCGCGCACGTCCTCCGGCAGCTGCTGCAAGGTCGCCGCGGCCTGGCGGAACGCCTTCGCCCGATATCGAGATGCCCGTTCGCGCTCGAGCAGCGAGGCGATCTCGAGCAGAGCGGCGACGGGATCCATCGTGGTGTCTACGCCGACGCGAGCTCGCGGCTCACGCCGATCCACTCATCGAGCTTGGCGATCGCGCGGCCGTCGTCGACCGCGGCAGCCGCTCGCTCGTATCCCTCGCGCAGACGCTCGAGGATAGGGCGCTGCACCTGCGTCGCATCCTGCGAGAGCTCGAACGCGACGATCCCCGCAGCGGCGTTGAGCAGGACGATGTCTCGCACGGCTCCCGTCTCGCCGTCGAGCGTCCTGCGCAGCACGGCGGCGTTGTGATCGGGGGTTCCGCCGATCAGATCCGCGAGGTCCGCGATCGGGATGCCGAGGTCGCGCGGGTCGAGGTCGTGCTCGTGGATGTCACCGCGCGTGACCTCCCAGATGCGACTGTGCCCCGTGGTGGTCAACTCGTCGAGCCCGTCGTCTCCGCGGAACACCAGCGCCGTCGCGCCTCGCGTGCGGAACACACCCGTGATGAGGGGGACACGCTCGAGCTGAGCCACGCCGACGGCGTTCGCCTCCGCGCGAGCCGGGTTGCACAGCGGGCCGAGCATGTTGAAGACCGTGGGGACGCCGAGTTCGGCCCGGACAGCCCCTGCGTGCTTGAACCCCGGGTGGAAGGCACCGGCCCACGCGAACGTGATGCCTGTGCGGTCGAGGATCGACGAGACGGCTGCGGGATCGAGGGTGAGTTCCAGCCCGAGTGCGCTCAGCACGTCGGACGACCCCGAGGCCGAGCTGGCAGCACGGTTCCCGTGCTTGACGACCGGGATGCCGGTGGCGCCGATGATGACCGCGGCGGTCGTCGAGACGTTGACCGTGCCGACACGGTCGCCGCCGGTGCCGACGATGTCGAGGACGTCGGGCGACACGGGCAGCGGGACCGCCGCCTCGAGGATGGCGTCGCGGAAGCCGACGATCTCGTCGATCGTCTCCCCCTTGGCCCGGAGAGCGACGAGGAAGCCGGCGAGCTGAGCCTGAGTGACGTCGCCGCGCATGATCTGGCGCATGGCCCAGGTGGACTCCCAGACGCTGAGATCACGACGCTCCAGAAGAGTGGTGAGCACGTCGGACCAGGTCAGGGAATCAGCCATGTGTGCGATCCTATCGGCGCCGGGAAAACGTGCAGACTCTTCCGAACCACGACTCGAAGTTCGACCATCCCTCGTTTCCCGCGTATTCACCGAGGATTCGCAGCGTTTTCTTAGGGTTGCCTAAGTCGCCTGAGGGTGAAACCGGGGCCTCCGGTGCGAGAATCATCCCCGCGGATCGGCCATAATGGAAGGGTGACGACCTCAGCGACGTATGCCCCGGCGGCAAGAACGATCAAGCGCCCCAACCCGGTAGCTGTCGGCACCATTGTGTGGCTCGGCAGTGAGGTGATGTTCTTCGCGGGACTCTTCGCGATCTACTTCACGCTCCGCAGCACCTCCCCCGAGCTCTGGGCCGACCGCACCGAACTGCTGAACGTGCCGTTCGCGTTCGTGAACACGGCGATCCTCGTGCTCTCCTCGTTCACCTGCCAGATGGGCGTGTTCGCGGCGGAGGACCTGCAGCCGTACCGCATCGCCAAGGGGCAGAAGAACGGCGCAGGCCGTCGCCGCCTGTTCGGGTGGGGCATGGTCGAGTGGTTCTTCCTCACCTTCGCACTCGGCGCGATCTTCGTCTCCGGGCAGGTGTGGGAGTACGCACAGCTCGTCGCAGAGGGCCTGCCGATCAGCGCCGACTCGTACGCGTCCGCGTTCTACATCACCACCGGCTTCCACGCCCTGCACGTCACCGGCGGTCTGATCGCGTTCCTCCTCGTCATCGGGCGTGCATACGCCGTCAAGAATTTCCGGCACAAAGAGGCGACGTCCTCGATCGTGGTGTCCTACTACTGGCACTTCGTCGACGTCGTCTGGATCGTGCTGTTCGTCGTTATCTACTTCCTGAAATAAGAGCGGAGCTGATCCCCGAGATGGCACGAGAGAAGAAGCGCCGTTCGAATGGCCGTCGCAGCCCACTGGCTGCGGCAGCCCTCATCGGAGCAGGCCTCATGATCACCGGCGCGGTATACGCCGGCACATCCGCAGCCTTCGCTGCGACCGACACCCAGACCACTGCTGCGACCACGCTCACGGTCGAGGACGGCGAGAAGCTGTTCACGGCGAACTGCGCCACCTGCCACGGTCTCGACATGCAGGGCACGGCGAACGGACCGAGCCTCTACGGCGTCGGCGAGCTCGCAGTCGAGTTCCAGATGTCGACGGGTCGCATGCCCCTGCAGATGCAGGGACCGCAGGCACCCCAGAAGGAGCCGCAGTTCACCGAGGAGCAGATCCTCGCGATCTCCTCCTTCGTGCAGGCATCTGCTCCTGGTCCGACCTTCCCCGAGGACCACATCCTCGACGGCGGCGGAGATGTCGCCAACGGCGCAGAGCTGTTCCGCGTGAACTGCGCGATGTGCCACAACGTGGCGGCAGCCGGTGGAGCACTCACCGAGGGCAAGTACGCCCCGGCACTGACCGAGACCAGCGCGCTGCACATGTACGCCGCCATGGTCACGGGCCCCCAGAACATGCCCGTCTTCGGCGACATGAACCTGTCGGACGAAGACAAGCGCGACATCATCTCGGCTCTGCTCTACCAGCAGCAGTCCGTGCAGATCGGCGGTTTCTCGCTCGGTTCGCTCGGTCCCGTCTCCGAGGGCCTGTTCGTCTGGATCTTCGGAATCGGCGCGCTCGTCGCCATCACCGTGTGGATCACGGCGAAGTCCAACTGACGCTTATTCATCGAAGAGGAACGTACGAGGAGCACCATGGCACACGACGACGACTCGCAGGCTCTTGACAGGGCCTACCAGCCCTCTCCAGGGCTGGGTGTCGCAGTCAGCGATCCCGTGCAGAACCCGGGGCTGCCGCCGCACCGCGCGCGGATGACCGACAAGGACCCGCGCGCTGAGAAGGCTGCAGAGCGCACGGTCTACACGCTGTTCTATCTCTCGCTGGCAGGAAGCATCTGGGCGGTCGCCGCCTACATGCTCTTCCCCATCGAGAGCGGCGCGCTCATCGACATCCGTCAGAACAATCTCTTCATCGGTCTGGGCATCGCACTGGCGCTGCTCTCGATCGGCATCGGCGCGATCCACTGGTCCAAGGCGCTGATGAGCGACAAGGAGCACATCGAGCACCGCCACCCCACCCGGGGCAAGGACTCGACGCGAGAGGCGGTCGTCGAGGCCTTCGCCACGGCGAACGAGGAGTCCGGATTCGGACGACGCACGATGATCCGCAACTCGCTGTTCGCGGCGATCGTGGCCTCGATCATCCCCGGAGTCACGCTCTTCCGCGGTCTCGCTCCGCACAGCACGCCGGACGACCCCACCGCGGGCGACCCGGTGACGCTGCTGAAGCACACCATGTGGGAGAAGGGTCAGCGCCTCGTCCGCGACCCCGACGGCACGCCGATCCGCGCGGCCGATGTCACCCTCGGATCCGCGTTCCACGTGATCCCGGAGGACCTCGCCGAGCTCAGCCACCACGACGGCTACCTCGAGGAGAAGGCGAAGGCCATCGTGCTGATGATGCGCCTGCGCCCCGAGCAGCTCATCGAGGCCGAGGACCGCAAGGACTGGTCGTACGACGGCATCGTCGCGTACTCGAAGGTCTGCACGCACGTCGGATGCCCCGTGGCACTGTACGAGCAGCAGACCCACCACCTCCTCTGCCCCTGTCACCAGTCGCAGTTCGACGTCACGGATCACGCCAAGGTCATCTTCGGACCGGCCGCACGTCCGCTGCCGCAGCTGCCCATCACCGTCGACGACGAGGGCTACCTCGTCGCACGCAGTGACTTCACCGAGCCCGTCGGCCCGAGCTTCTGGGAGCGCCATTGAGCACCGCAACGCTGTCCAAAGAGGACAAGGACAACAAGGCGCCTCTCGGCGGTCGATTCGTCGGCGCCGCGTCGAACTACATCGATGAGCGCACCAGCATCTCCGGCTTCGTCAAGGAGCTCGGCCGCAAGATCTTCCCCGACCACTGGTCGTTCATGCTGGGTGAGATCGCGCTGTGGAGCTTCGTCGTCGTGTTCCTCTCCGGAACCTTCCTGACCTTCTTCTTCCAGGCCTCCATGGTCGAGACGCACTACACGGGCGCCTACGCCCCGATGCGCGGAATCGAGATGTCGGCGGCGCTCGAGTCGTCGCTGCACATCTCGTTCGACCTCCGTGGTGGCCTTCTGGTGCGCCAGATCCACCACTGGGCCGCACTCGTCTTCGTGGCCGGCATCGGCGTGCACATGCTGCGCGTCTTCTTCACCGGTGCGTTCCGCAAGCCCCGTGAGCTCAACTGGGTGATCGGCTTCGTGCTGTTCGTCCTCGCCATGGCCGAGGGCTTCACGGGATACTCCCTTCCCGACGACCTGCTCTCGGGCAACGGTCTGCGCATCATCGACGGAATGATCAAGGGCATCCCGCTGATCGGCACCTGGACCTCGTTCCTCCTCTTCGGCGGCGAGTTCCCCGGCACCGACATCGTCGGACGCCTGTACACGCTGCACATCCTGCTGCTTCCGCTGCTGGTGATCGGCCTCATCGCCGTGCACCTGATGCTGATGATCGTCAACAAGCACACGCAGTTCGCCGGCCCCGGCCGCACGAACGACAACGTCGTCGGCTACCCGATGATGCCCGTGTACATGTCGAAGATGGGCGGCTACCTGTTCATCGTCTTCGGCACGATCGTGCTGATCGCGACGTTCTTCCAGATCAACCCGATCTGGAACTACGGCCCGTACGACCCCTCCCCCGTCTCGGCCGGCACGCAGCCTGACTGGTACATCGGATTCGCCGACGGCGCTCTGCGACTCGCTCCGTCGAACCTCGATGTGGTCTTCCTCGACCACACCTGGTCGTTCGGCATCCTGCTGCCGCTGGTCGTCCTCGGTCTGTTCATCGTGCTCGTCGCGATCTACCCGTTCATCGAGGCCTGGGTCACGGGCGACAAGCGCGAGCACCACATCGCTCAGCGCCCGCGCAACGCGGCGACCCGCACCGCCATCGGCGTGGCCGGAGTCGTCTTCTACGCCGTCCTGTGGGCTGCAGCATCGTCCGACCTCATCGCGACGCACTTCATGCTCACGATGGAGGGCGTGATCCACGCACTTCAGGCGCTGCTGTTCGTCGGACCGGTTCTCGGCTACTTCATCGCCAAGCGCATCGCGATCGCTCTGCAGAAGAAGGACCGCGAGATCGTCCTGCACGGCTTCGAGTCCGGCCGCATCGTCCGCCTTCCGGGCGGCGAGTTCATCGAGGTCCACCAGCCCGTCGACAAGTACGACCGCTGGAAGCTCATCGATGTCGACGGCTACGAGCCGCTGGTCGTGCGTCCGAATGCGAAGGGACGCATCTCGTGGACTGAGAACCTGCGCTCCTCCATCTCGCGTTGGTTCTTCGAAGATCGTCTCGCTCCGCTGACGCAGGCCGAGATCGAGGCTGCAGATGCGCACCAGCATCACGTGACCGCCCAGAACGACGAGACCGAAGCGGCCGAGATCCAGGGCGCTCACGAGCGCGCAGGCGTCCCGGATGCCCCGATCACCGTCAGCGAGACCCACGTCGACGAGACGGCGAACACCCCCAGCACGGTCATCTCGACCGAGCCGGTGAAGAAGCCGCGCAAGAAGAAGTCCGAGGACAGCGAGTAAGACCGCCGGTTCTCGCCCGAAGAGGCCCTGTTCGATCTCGGACAGGGCCTTTTCGCATCCGGTCGCCGTTCATGTGCACATGGCAGGATCGTGACATGAGCTCAGCAGTCCAACTCATCCGTTCCGCCGACCTCGCCGCAGCACCCTATGCATATGCGGCGACCGCCCCAGCCGGCTCCCGGCTCATCTTCCTCGCAGGTGCATGCCCTCTCGAAGACGACGGCTCGACGACCGCCCCCGGCGACTATGCCGCACAGGCTGCGCGCTGCGTAGAGACCCTCGACATCGCCCTGCGTGCCAGCGGCGCCACGCTTTCGGACATCATCAGCACGCGCGTACTCGTCGCATCGTCGTCCCAGGCTGATCTGGTCACTGCCTGGGATGTCATCCACGAGGCCTTCGGCGACCATGACACACCGAGCACACTTCTGGGCGTCACCGTGCTCGGGTACGACCACCAGCTGGTGGAGATCGAAGCGATCGCGGCAGTCGCGGAGGATGCACGGTGAGCGATGTCATCCGGTCGGCCGTCGTTGAGGACGCGGAGATCCTGCACGCCATCGAGATGCAGGCCGACGCGCTCCTGATCGACCGCCTGGGGGCGCCGGAGTGGCCGCCCGCAGGCGATGGCGCTGAACGACTCGCAGCTCCGGGGTTCGTCCTCGTGTTGGAAGACTCGAGCGGCTCCCCCGTCGGCTTCGTGCACGTCCTCGATGCCGACGGCCACGCGCACCTCGAGCAGCTCTCCGTGCTTCCGACCTCCGGACGCCAGGGGTTCGGGCGCCGACTCGTCAGCGCCGCTCTGGAGGCTGCACGCGAGCATGGCTATACCCGCATGACTCTGCGGACGTACGCGGAGATCCCCTGGAACGCTCCGTTCTACTCGTCGTGCGGGTTTCTCGAGAGCATCCCCGAGACTCCGTTCCAGCGCGGCCTCGTGGACACCGAGACCTCTCTCGGTCTAGATCGATACGGACGCCGGGTGCAGATGACGGTCGAGCTCTGAGACGCCACGTCGACATTGGCGGAATCCGGTCTGTCGTCGTCGGGAAGACGACGGCAGGTGCCCGCGCGTCTTCCTAGGCTGGGGAGATGATCGATCGCACTGAGTATTACGCCGCCAAACTCGCCTACGAGACCGACGCGAGTGACGTGTACGCCGCTCTCCGGGCCGAGGACGGCATCGTCATCATCGATGTCCGTTCCGACGAGGCCTGGGCTCAGGGACGCGTCGCAGGGGCCACGCATATGCACTACAGCGAGATCGCGGATCGCGCGCCGGCTGAGATACCGGCCGGCTCCGCCGTCGTGGTCTACTGCTGGAGTCCGGGGTGCAACGCGGGTGCGAAGGGCGCTCTCGAGTTCGCGAAGCTCGGATATGCCGTTCGGGAGATGATCGGCGGGTTCGAGTACTGGGTCAGGGAAGGCTATCCCGTGGAGGATGCCGACGGCGTTCACCGCCGCCCTGTCGACCCCCTGACCGGCATCGCCCGGATCCGCTCGCGAGCATAGCCCCGACATGCAGAAGGCCCCCGGGAGGGAATCCCAGGGGCCTTCTCGCTGTATGTCAGCGGGCGAAGTTCCCGCGGTAGTACTCGTAGACCCAGCCGACGATCGCGACCACGAAGATCGCCAGGCCGATCGGGAGCAGGAAGTGCCCGACGGCGAGACCCACCACGAAGACTCCGGCGGATCCGGCGAGCACGATCGGCCACCAGGACCAGGGGCTGAACTCGCCCAGTTCGGGGTCGCCGTCGTCGATGTCGCTCGTGAGGATGTCCTCAGGCAGCTCGCCGTTCTGAGCCTTGTGCGTGCGGTCGAGGTAGAAGGCGATCATCGCGCCCATGAACGCGGCGAAGAACAGTGCCACGGTGCCGACCCACTCGATGCGCTCGGCGAAGTTGTCCGACGGCGTGGCAAGGATGTGCCAGCCGGTGTAGACGACTCCGACCAGTGCGAAGAAGGCGGTCAGGACCCACCAGAGGATGACGTTGTCGCGCATGGCTCAGTGGCCCTCTCGCTCGCCGGGTGCGGCCGGTGTGAACTCCGCCGCCTCCGGGTGGTTCAGGTCGAATGCAGGACGCTCGCTGCGGATGCGCGGGATCGACGTGAAGTTGTGGCGCGGCGGCGGGCAGGAGGTCGCCCACTCGAGCGAAGCTCCATAGCCCCACGGGTCGTTGACCGTGACCTTGGGCGCCTTGCGAGCCGTGATCCAGACGTTCAGGAAGAACGGCAGCATGGACGCGCCGAGGATGATCGCACCGATCGTCGAGACCTGGTTCTGCCAGGTCCAGCCGTCAGCCGCCGAGTAGTCGGCGTAGCGACGCACCATGCCGTCGACACCCAGCCAGTGCTGGATGAGGAACGTCATGTGGAAGCCGATGAACAGCATCCAGAAGTGCACGTAGCCGAGACGCTCGTTGAGCATGCGTCCTGTCCACTTCGGCCACCAGAAGTAGAAGCCGGCGAACATCGCGAACACCACGGTGCCGAAGACGACGTAGTGGAAGTGCGCGACGACGAAGTAGGAGTCGGACAGTGCGAAGTCGAGGGGCGGAGCCGCGAGGATCACGCCGGTCAGACCACCGAAGACGAACGACACCAGGAAGCCGAGCGCGAACACCATCGGCGTCTCGAACGTCACGGACCCACGCCAGAGGGTGCCGATCCAGTTGAAGATCTTCACACCCGTCGGCACCGCGATGAGCATGGTCATCAGGGCGAAGAACGGCAGCAGGACCGAGCCGGTCACGTACATGTGGTGCGCCCACACGGCGACGGACAGCGCGGCGATGGCGATCGTCGCGTAGACGAGCGTCTTGTACCCGAAGATCGGCTTGCGGCTGAAGACCGGGAAGATCTCCGACACGATTCCGAAGAACGGCAGGGCGATGATGTACACCTCAGGGTGACCGAAGAACCAGAAGAGGTGCTGCCAGAGCAGAACACCGCCGTTCGCCGGGTCGTAGATGTGAGCGCCGAGGATGCGGTCCGCGGCTGCAGCGAAGATCGCCGCTGCGAGGACGGGGAACGCCATGAGGATCAGAAGGCTCGTGATGAGCGTGTTCCACGAGAAGATCGGCATACGCCACATCGTCATTCCGGGAGCACGCATCGTGATCACGGTGGTGATGAAGTTCACCGCGCCGAGGATCGTTCCGAAACCGGAGATTCCGAGTCCGACCATCCAGAGGTTTCCACCTGCACCCGGCGAGAACGACGCGCTGGCGAGCGGCTGGTAGGCGAACCAGCCGAACGACGCTGCGCCCTGCGGGGTGAGGAAGCCGGCGACCGCGATGGTCGAGCCGAACAGGAAGAGCCAGAAGGCGAAGGCGTTCAGACGCGGGAACGCCACATCCGGTGCACCGAGCTGAAGCGGCAGGATCGCGTTCGCGAAGCCGGCGAAGAGCGGCGTCGCGAACATGAGGAGCATGATCGTGCCGTGCATCGTGAAGAGCTGGTTGTACTGCTCCTTGGTCGGGATGATCTGCATCCCGGGAGCGAACAGCTCTGCGCGGATGACGAGGGCCATCACGCCGCCGAGGAGGAAGAACAGCACCGAGGCGATGAGGTACATGTACCCGATCGTCTTGTGGTCGGTGGAGGTGATCCACTTGACGACGATGTTGCCCTTCTGCTCGACGCGCGACGTGCTCATGAGAGCAGCCTGGCGTGCGGGCAGAGTGGTGGGTCGAGAGCGAGGGGCCTCGTCGGTGCGGGGGGCTTCAGTGGTCGACATGGCTTACTCCTCTCCTTCCTCGGAGGTCGGGGCGGTGGTCCCGGGGTAGTTCGACAGACGGTCGTAGGCGTCCGTGATGTCTCCGGTGTTGCCTTCCTCCTCGAGAGTCTGGAGGTAGGCGTCGTACTCGTCCTGCTCGACGACCTTGACGTTGAAGAGCATCATCGAGTGGTACTCGCCGCACAGTTCGGCGCACTTGCCTGCGTACTCGCCGACACGGGTCGGGATGAAGGACCAGGAGTTGTCCTTCCCGATGTACATGTCCTTCTTGTAGAGGAAGTCGATGATCCAGAAGGAGTGGATGACGTCGCGAGACTGGAGGTTGATCGTGACCTTCTGGTCGACCGGCAGCACCAGGGTGGGCAGCTGCGCCTGGTCGATGTTGCCGTCCGCATCGGGCTGAGCCTGGATTCCCATGGTCCAGACGGCGTCGGAGTTGTCTTCCTCTTCGCCGTCGTACTGGAAGTCCCACGCCCACTGCTTGGCGATCGCCGTGATCTCGACGTCGGGCTCGTCCCACTTCGCCTCGATCGCCGACTGGTCACGGGCCGTGAAGAAGAACATTCCCAGCACGAGGATCAGCGGCACGACCGTGTAGAAGATCTCGATCGGCATGTTGTAGCGCATCTGCACGGGCAGACCCGTCTGGCCCTTGCGGCGGCGGTAGGCGATCGCGGCCCAGGCCATCAGGCCCCAGGTGATCACGCCGACGGCGAGCAGGACGATCCACGAGTTGACCCAGAGCGACGACACGCGCTCGGTCTGGTTGGTGGCCGCAGGCTCACCCTCCACGAAGCCCGGGAGGTAACCGTTCAGCTCAGTGGCAGTACATCCCGCCAGGGCCACGGCTGCCGCTACTCCCAGGGGGAGAGCGGCCCAACGAAGGCGGCGTTTCGAGGGCACGATGCACCTTTCAGATTGCGGACAGGGCACACCCAAGTCTAGGGCAACCTCACACCTGATTCATGCCAACCACGCAGGTTGGCGGAGGGGTCCGGGTCAGTGGAAGCTGTCTCCGCAGGCGCAGCTGCCCGCGGCGTTGGGGTTGTCGATCGTGAAGCCCTGCTCGGAGATCGTGTCCTTGAAATCGATGGATGCGCCATCGAGGTACGGGACGCTCATGTTGTCGATGATGACCTCGACGCCGTCGAAGTCGACGGTCTCGTCCCCCTCGAGGAACCGCTCGTCGAAGTACAGCTGGTAGATCAGGCCGGAGCATCCGCCGGGCTGGACGGCGACGCGCAGACGCAGGTCGTCACGGCCTTCCTGCTCGAGGAGGTTCTTCACCTTGATCGCCGCGGCGTCGGTCAGCTTCACGCCGTGCGCCTGGGTGGTCTCTGCTGAGGTCAGTGTGGTGTCGCTCATGTCTCTCCTTCGGACGGGCCGTGCTCGCACGGCTGGTAACTCGATTTTACCCTCAGCCTCGACGATCGGGCTCAGATGATGATGTCGTTCATCCGCGAGAGCAGCAGGGCCTCGGTCGCCACGGCGTGGCGGAACGTGTCGAGATGCAGGGATTCGTTGGGGCTGTGGGCCCGCGAGTGCGGGTCCTCGACGCCGGTCACGAGGATCTGCGCATCGGGGAACTCCCGCACGAGGTCGGCGATGAACGGGATCGATCCGCCGACGCCGAGATCGACAGGGGCGACGCCGTAGCCGTCCCGCATGGCGTCGCGGGTGAGCGCGACGGCCCAGCCACTGGTGTCGACGAGGAAGCCGTTGCCGAGATCGACGTCCGAGAACGTCAGCTCCGCGCCGTACGGCGCGTTCGCTCGCAGATGCGCCTCGAGAGCGGCATACGCGTCCTCACCGGTCTGACCAGGCGCGACGCGCGCGCTCACGACGACCGTCACCTCGGGAAGAAGGGTGTTCGACGCCGCCGCGACACTGGTCGCATCGATTCCGATGACGGTCACCGCGGGCTTGTTCCAGATCCGGCTGAGGATGCTGCCGCCGCCGATCGGCGAGGTGCCGGGCAGAAGGCCCGCTTCGTCCCGAAGCGTCTCCTCGGTGTATTCGGGAGTGGGCGCATCGCGCTCGGTCATCCCCTCGACCGCGACAGAGCCGTCTTCGTTCCAGAGCGTGGAGAGCATCTTGACCGTGGCCATCATCGCGTCGGCGACGGCTCCCCCGAACATCCCCGAGTGCGATGCGTGGTCGAGCGTGCGCACGCGCACGGTGAATCGTGCGTTGCCGCGGAGCGAGACCGTGAGGCCGGGAGTCACCGAGTCCCAGTTTCCCGAGTCCGCGACCACGATGGCATCCGCACGCAGCGCCTCCTTGTTGTCGGAGAGGAACTGCGCGAAGGAACGGGAACCGTACTCCTCTTCGCCCTCGATGAACATCGCAATGCCCAGTTCCAGATCGTCGCCGACGACCTCGGCGACCGCACGGATCGAAGCGATGTGCGCCATGATGCCCGCCTTGTCGTCCGCAGCGCCTCGACCGTAGAGACGTCCGCCGCGGACGGTGGGCTCGAACGGCGGCGTCTCCCACAGCGCGGCGTCACCCGGAGGCTGTACGTCGTGGTGCGCGTAGAGCAGGATCGTCGGCTTGCCGTTGCGCGCTGCGCGCGTCGCGAGCACCGCCGGCTGCCCGTGCTCGTCGGTGCCGGGGATCGCGGCACGGAGAACGCGCACGTCGTCGAAGACCCCGGTTGCCGTGGCCAGTGCCGCGACTGCTTCGGAGCTGCGTTCGAGCTGCGTCTGATCGAACGCAGGCCATGCCATGCCGGGGATGCGGACGAGCGCGCCCAGGTCGCTCAGCGCCGCGGGAAACCCCGTCGAGACCGCCTCGAGGACGGCGGGCTCGCGTTCGCTGGACAGATTCTGGTCGCCGGGCTGGGCAGGAGATGTCATGCGAGTAATCTTAAGGTGATCCGCCTTCACTGAACCGAGGAACCTCGTGGCCACTACCCCTGTCCCCCCTTCGACGAATGACGACGCCCCCGAGACGACTGCGTCGGGCAAGGGACGCGCGACGCCGACCCGGGCCGAGCAGGAGGCGGCGCGCCGTCGGCCTCTGGTCGCGAACACCAAAGAGGCGAAGGCCGCCGCACGCGCAGAGCTCAACGAACGACGCAACCGCGCACAGGCCGGTCTGGCTGCCGGCGAGGAGAAGTACCTCCCGGCTCGCGACAAGGGGCCACAGCGCCGGTGGGTCCGCGACTACGTCGACGCCGGCTGGCACGCGGCCGAATTCGTCATGGGTGTCATGGTGCTCGTCATCCTGATCTCGCTTCTGCCCGCGAACCTCGCCATCGGCGGATTCGCCATCGCCGGCTGGGCATACCTGGTCATGATGGCGTACCTGATCCTCGCGATCGGCGGCATGGTGCTGCTGGGGATGCGCGTCAAGCGCAAGATCGCCGCGAAGTTCGGCAAGGAGCGCATGGAGCGTGGCCTCGGCTGGTACGCCGCGATGCGGTCGCTGCAGATGCGGTTCATGCGTCTGCCCAAGCCCCAGGTGAAGCGCGGCGACTACCCCGCCTGATCCTCAGATCTCCCCGAGAGGCGTCTCCTGCTCCCAGAGCACGAGGCGCCTCTCGCCTTCGTGCATGCGGCGACTCAGCGCGCGACGAGGCCCCGGTTGATCTCGCGCCCCCAGAAGGGACCGCGGTACAGGAAGGCCGTATAGCCCTGCACGAGCGTCGCTCCGGCTTCGAGCCGCTCCTGCACGTCGGACGGCGTCTCCACTCCCCCGACGGCGATCACGCAGAACTCCTCGGGCACAGCTGAGCGCACGAGCCGCAGCACCTGCAGGGAACGCTCCTTGAGCGGCGCGCCGGAGAGTCCGCCCGCTCCGATCTGCGCGACCGTGTCCGCATCCGTCGTGAGGCCGTCCCGGCTCACGGTGGTGTTGTGAGCGATGATGCCGGCCAGCCCTTCGTCGACTGCGAGGTTCGCGATGGCGACGATCTCCTCGTCGGAGAGATCGGGGGCGATCTTGACGAGCAGCGGAGTCTCACCGGATGCTGCGCGCACCGCTCTGAGCAGCGGAGCCAGTGTCTCGACGGCCTGAAGCCCCCGAAGACCGGGGGTGTTCGGAGAGGAGACGTTGACGGCCAGATAGTCCGCGAGTGGCGCGAGCCTCGTCGCCGACGCCACATAGTCGGCGGTGGCGTTCTCGACATCGACGACCCGGCTCTTGCCGATGTTCACGCCGATGACCGTGTCGGGTGCTCCACGCCGCAGTCGCGCGAGACGCCGGGCTGCGGCATCTGCACCCTCGTTGTTGAACCCCATGCGGTTGATGACCGCTCGATCGGCGATGAGGCGGAACAGCCGGGGCTTCGGGTTTCCGTCCTGAGGGATCGCAGTGACGGTGCCGACCTCGACATGCCCGAAGCCGAGCGCAGCGAGACCGCGCACGCCGACCGCGTTCTTGTCGAAACCGGCCGCGATCCCGAAGGGCGAGGAGAACGTCAATCCGAGGGCCTGCACCTGCAGCGACGGGTCGGGCTTCGTCAGAGCACGCGTCGCCCAGGAGAAGGGCGGCGCCCCGAGCACGCGAATCACCGCCATACCGGCGTGGTGGGCGAACTCAGGGTCGAAGCGCGACAGGACAGCGCGAAAGAGCAGCGGATACATCCCTGCCAGATTACCGGTCGACCGACTCCGGCTCGACGTGGTCGGCGCGAAGATCGGTGATCGCGCTCTCGAAGTCCTCGAGCGAGTCGAAGGCCTGATACACGCTCGCGAAGCGCAGGTATGCGACCTCGTCCAGGTCGCGGAGAGGTCCGAGGATCGCCAAGCCGATCTCGTTCGTGTCGAGCTGGGAGACACCCGTCTGTCGGACGGCCTCCTCCACCCGCTGAGCGAGGATCGCCAGATCGGCTTCGGTGACGGGCCGCCCCTGACAGGCCTTGCGCACGCCCGAGATCACCTTCTCTCGGCTGAACGGCTCCATGACACCGGATCTCTTGATCACGTTGAGGCTCGCCGTCTCCGTCGTCGTGAAACGACCGCCGCACTCAGGGCACTGACGTCGACGACGGATCGAGAGACCGTCATCACTGGTGCGCGAATCGATGACCCGAGAGTCCGAGTGACGGCAGAAGGGGCAGTGCATCTGACCGATCCTACGCGGTGAAACGCGCCTCGATCGCCTCACCGTGTGCGGGAAGCGCCTCGGTCTCGGCGAGGGCGACGACTCCCGCGCGCACGTCTGCGAGTGCGGCGCGATCGTAGGAGATGACCTGCTGCGGACGCAGGAACGTGTATGCACCGAGTCCGGGCGCGTAGCGCGCCTGTCCCCCGGTCGGCAGGACGTGGTTGCTGCCGGCCATGTAGTCGCCGAGACTCACGGGGGTGTGATCTCCGACGAACACGGCACCCGCGCTGGTGAAGCTGTCGGCCGCGGCCTCGGCGTCTTGGAGGTGCAGCTCGAGGTGCTCGGGAGCATACGCGTTGCTGAACGCCGTCGCCATCGCACGGTCATCGACCAGGACGATGGCCGACTGCGGCCCGTCCAGCGCTGCCGCCACTCGCGTCGCGTGACGCGTGGCGCCCGCGTGCCGCTCGACCTCCGCGGCGACGCGATCGGCCAACTCCGGGGAGTCTGTGACGAGCACGGCCGATGCCTGCTCATCGTGCTCCGCCTGGCTGACGAGGTCGGCCGCGATAAGTCGTGGGTCAGCTGCCGCATCTGCCACGACGAGGATCTCGGTTGCCCCCGCCTCGGAGTCGGTGCCGACGACGCCCGCCACAGCCCGCTTGGCGGAGGCGACGTAGTTGTTCCCCGGCCCCGACAGGACGTCGACCGGGTCGAGCCCGATTCCCTCGACGCCGTGCGCGAAGGATCCGATCGCGCCTGCTCCGCCGATCGCGTACACCTCCGTGATGCCGAGCAGGCCCGCCGCGGCGAGGATCGTGGGGTGCACGCGGCCACCCTGGTCCTCCTGCGGCGGTGAGGCGAGTGCGATCTGCTGCACGCCCGCGACCTGCGCCGGGACGACGTTCATGATGACACTGGAGGGATAGACCGCTTTGCCTCCGGGGATGTACACCCCCGCACGGTGGACGGGCTGCCAGCGCTGGGTGATCGTCGCGCCGGCTCCGATCCGCGTGATCTGACGCTCGGGGACCTGCGCCGCCGAGGCGATGCGCACTCGGCGGATCGCCTCCTCGAGAGCGAGGCGGACGTCGGGCGCGAGGCTCTCGAGGGCCTCGGCGATGTGCTGCGCGGGCACACGGATCTCGTGTCCGGAGACACGATCGAAACGTTCGGCCTGCTCGCGCAGAGCCTCTTCGCCCCGCTCGCGCACATCGTCGACGATTCGAGCCGCGGTGTCGAGAGCCTCGGCTCGTGCCTGGGTGGCGCGCGGCACAGCCGCGAGCATGTCAGCCGGCGAGAGCGTGCGCCCCCGCAGATCGATCGTGCGCAAGGTCAGCCTCTCGTGATGTCTGAGATGTCGTGCAGGTAGCCGATGCGACCGTCGTCGTGTCTGATGACGAATGCACCACCGCGGTCCTCGATGACGAGAGCCCAGGCGCTCGGACCGACTCGGAAGATGCTCTCGCCGCGCTCGTCGTGCACGTCACGCTCGGTCGGCGCGAGGATCCAGAAAGGCTGCGGCGCCGCGAAGTCGTGCTGCGGGTTCGTCGCGGTGAAGTCGGTCTCGTCGTCGACGGCGGGGAATGCGGTCGTCTCGGCCGACGAGACGTCACGAGCGGTCGTTCCCAGAAGAGACTCGATGCTGCCGGTGTCGGATACGATCTCGGGCTCCTGACCGCGCGATCGACGCGAGTAGGCGGGGACGTAGTCCTCATCGGAAGTCGTCTCCTCGGTACCTGTCCCCCCGCCGGAGGCGTGCGAGGAGAGCGGCACCTGCTCGGCGAGATCGAGACGGGCGACCTCGTCGGTCGCCTGGGCTTCGGACAGCTCAACGTCGAGACCGGCAGCCGGAGCGGCCGCGGTCGTATACGCCGGAGGGGCAGTCTCGGTCGTGTGCGGCGCAGGGGTGTCGTCTGTCGTGTGCGTCGGAGCAGAGTCTGTCGAGTACGCCGGGGCAGGGTCTGTCGAGTACGCCGGGGCGACCTGGGGCTCGGGAGCGGCGTCGAACGACGGATCGGCCGCGAGGTGGGGAGCAGCAGCCGCCGCGTGCGGCGCAGCGGCTGCCTCTGGGCCGGCGGGCGTGTCGCTCGCCTCGGGGGCGGGCTCGGGGCGCGGGCGCGCGATGACCGGTCGGACCGGATTGGCATTGCGGTGCGCGAGCGTGACGAGGCGGCCCTGGAAGTCCTCCTTGAGGCCGGGCACCAGCGGAGCGAACACGGTGAGGACGACGAGCGCGAGCGCCGCGAGAAGCTGGACCACGCCGTTCCAGGGCAGCCCGAAGACGCCGAACTCGATCACGAAGGCGACCGCGTTCCAGAGGGCTCCCAGCCAGAAGACGGCCGAGACGGAGAACGCGACCGATGCGAACTGGTCGATTCCCAGCGATCCGACGCGGCGGATGCCGTCCGGCGAGAAGCGGCGGAGGATCACCAGGAACACGGCGACCGTCGGCACGCCGATGGGCAGGATCCACTGGATTCCGGCGCCCCAGATCGAGGCGTCGCCGACGTAGGGGAAGAACGAGGCGATGAAGGCGATGAGCCACACGCCGACGATGAGCAGCTCCCTCAGAGTGAAACCGAGGATGCCGTACTCCGGCGTCACCTCGTCATCGTAGAGAACGCCGTCATCATCGGAGAAGTCCTCCTCGAAGGCCACTTCGGGTGCGGCCGAGGAACGGTCTGCATCCGACTCGTCGTTGTTCAGGAAGGGTGATTCCGTGCTCATGGGAGGGTCCTTTCGCCACGGTGCAGAGCCTCTGCGTCATGCACCCGAACGCGTCCCGATACTACCCGGTGCATCCGTGAGGACCCCTCGGGCAGCAGCGCTTCGCTGATGCTCAGCCCAGGCAGGTCGGGCCGAGCAGAGATTTGAGATCGCCGAACAGATCGGCGGAGACCTTGACCGGCATCGGCACGTCGAAGACCTTCGCCGTGCCGCCGCGATGCACGCGCAACACCACTTCGGTGTCGCCGTTGTGGCGTCGCAGCACCTCTGCGAGCTCGGTCATCACCCGCTCGGTCGCCCTCTGCTCCGCCAGGACGAGCGAGAGGGGGCCCGCGGCGTCGAAGGAGCCGACATCCGGCGCGAAGGCCGACTGCGCATGCAGGTTGAGTCCGTCATCGCGCTTCGACACCCGTCCGCGCACCGCGAGGATGGAGTCCTGCTGCAGGATGTGCTGGAACTCGGTGTAGGTCTTGCCCATGAACATGACCGTCACCTCGCCGTTGAAGTCCTCGACCGTGATCATGCCGTACGGGTTTCCGCTGGCCTTCGCGACACGGTGCTGGACGCTCGTCACGAGACCGGCGACCGTGACCTGCTCGCCGTCCTGCATGTCGTCGGAGTTGATGAGGTTGTGGATCGAGATCGACGCGTGCTTGGCGAGCGGCACTTCGAGCCCCGCCAGGGGGTGGTCGGAGACGTAGAGCCCGAGCATCTCTCGCTCGAACGCGAGTTTGTCCTTCTTGATCCACTCCGGTCGCGCCGGGACCTTGGCAGGCGCCGCCTCTTCCATGTCGTCGTACAGGCTGTCGAAGTCGAAGCCGATCGCGCCCTGCGCCTCGTTCCGCTTGCGATCCACAGCCGCCTCGACGGCATCCTCGTGGATCTCGAGAAGGGCTCGGCGGGAGTCCCCCATCGAGTCGAATGCACCGGCCTTGATCAGCGATTCGACCGTGCGCTTGTTCGAGACATGCAGCGGCACCTTCTCGAGGAAGTGATGGAACGAGGTGAATCGCTCGTCCTTGCGCGCCGCGATGATGCCCTCGACCACGTTGCTGCCGACGTTGCGGACGGCACCCAACCCGAAGCGGATGTCGTCGCCGACGGCGGCGAAGTACTTGATCGACTCCGAGACATCGGGTGGGAGCACCTTGATGCCCATTCGACGGCACTCGTTGAGGTACAGCGCCATCTTGTCCTTCGAGTCGCCGACACTGGTGAGCAGCGCGGCCATGTACTCGGCGGGATAGTGGGCCTTGAGATAGGCGGTCCAGTACGAGACGACGCCGTAGGCCGCCGAGTGCGCTTTGTTGAAGGCGTAGTCCGAGAACGGAAGCAGGATCTCCCAGATCGCGTTGACGGCTCCGTCGGAGTACCCGTTCGCGTGCATACCCGCCTGGAAGCCCGCGAACTGCTTGTCGAGCTCTGACTTCTTCTTCTTGCCCATCGCTCGGCGGAGGATGTCGGCCTGTCCGAGCGAGAACCCGGCCACACGCTGTGCGATGGCCATCACCTGCTCCTGGTAGATGATCAGGCCGTAGGACTCGTCGAGGATGTCGGCGAGCGACTCGGTGAACTCCGGATGGATCGGCGTGATGGGCTGCTGACCGTTCTTTCGCAGCGCATAGTTCGTGTGCGAGTTCGCGCCCATGGGCCCTGGACGGTAGAGCGCGATGAGTGCCGAGATGTCACCGAAGTTGTCCGGGCGCATCAGTCGCATGAGCGATCGCATCGGACCGCCGTCGAGCTGGAAGACTCCGAGCGATTCGCCGCGGCCGAGCAGATCGTAGGCCCCGCGGTCGTCGAGCGCGAGGTGTTCGAGGTCGAGCTCTTCACCGCGGTTGGTGCGGATGTTGTCGAGCGCGTCCGAGATGATCGTCAGGTTGCGGAGCCCGAGGAAGTCCATCTTGATCAGGCCGAGCGACTCGCACGAGGGGTAGTCGAACTGCGTGACGATCTGGCCGTCCTGCTCGCGGCGCATGATCGGGATGATGTCGATCAACGGCTCGGACGACATGATCACGCCCGCGGCGTGCACGCCCCACTGGCGCTTCAGACCCTCGAGGCCGAGTGCGCGGTCGAAGACCGTCTTCGCCTCCGGGTCGGTCTCGATGAGAGCGCGGAACTCGCTCGCCTCTTTGTAGCGGGGGTGCGCCGAGTCGAACATTCCGTCGAGGGGCATGTCCTTGCCCATCACGGGCGGCGGCATCGCCTTGGTCAGCCGCTCCCCCATGCTGAACGGGAAGCCGAGCACGCGGCCGGCATCCTTCAGCGCCTGCTTGGACTTGATCGTGCCGTACGTGACGATCTGGGCGACCCGCTCGGATCCGTACTTCCTGGTCACGTAGTCGATGACCTCGCCGCGGCGCCGGTCATCGAAGTCGACGTCGAAGTCGGGCATCGAGACGCGGTCGGGGTTCAGGAACCGCTCGAAGATGAGGCCGTGCTCGAGCGGATCGAGATCGGTGATCTTCATGGCGTAGGCGACCATGGAACCGGCACCGGACCCACGGCCCGGCCCCACACGGATGCCGTTGTCCTTGGCCCAGTTGATGAAGTCGGCGACGACGAGGAAGTAGCCGGGGAACCCCATCTGCAGGATGATGCCGGTCTCGTACTCGGCCTGCTTGCGCACCTTGTCGGGGATCCCGTTCGGATACCGGTAGTGGAGGCCGGCCTCGACCTCCTTGACGAGCCAGCTGTCTTCGGTCTCTCCGTCCGGCACCGGGAAGCGCGGCATGTAGTTGGCCGCCGTGTTGAACTCGACTTCGCAGCGTTCGGCGATGAGCAGCGTGTTGTCGCACGCCTCGGGGTGATCGCGGAAGAGCTGGCGCATCTCGGCGGCGGTCTTGATGTAGTAGCCGTCGCCGTCGAACTTGAAGCGGTTGGGGTCGTCGAGTGTCGAGCCCGACTGCACGCACAGCAGGGCCTCGTGCGCGTCTGCCTCGTGCTGGTGCGTGTAGTGCGAATCGTTCGTGCCGACGAGCGGGATGCTGAGATCCTTCGCGAGCCGGATCAGATCGGTCATGACCCTGCGCTCGATGGAGAGACCGTGATCCATGATCTCGGCGAAGTAGTTCTCCTTGCCGAACAGGTCTTGGAACTCTGCGGCCGCGGCGCGGGCGGCGTCGTACTGACCGAGGCGCAGCCGTGTCTGGATCTCGCCCGAGGGGCAGCCTGTGGTGGCGATCAGACCCTTGCCGTAGGTCTGCAGAAGTTCGCGGTCCATGCGGGGTTTGAAGTAGTAGCCCTCCATGCTCGACAGCGAGCTGAGGCGGAACAGGTTGTGCATGCCCTGCGTGGTCTCGCTCCACATCGTCATGTGCGTGTAAGCACCGGACCCCGAGACGTCGTCGCTCTTCTGATCCGGGGATCCCCACTGCACCCGGGTCTTGTCACTGCGATGCGTGCCGGGCGTGACGTATGCCTCGAGTCCGATGATCGGCTTGACCCCTGCCGCGTTGGCCGCCTTGTAGAACTCGAAGGCCGCGAAGGTGTTCCCGTGGTCGGTCACCGCGATGGCCGGCATCTCGTAGTCGGCCGCCGCCTGGGTCATCGCCGCGATCTTCGCCGCCCCGTCGAGCATCGAGTACTCGCTGTGCACGTGCAGGTGGACGAAGGAGTCGGATGCCATGGTTCGAGTCTACTTTCGGCGTGCGACATCGAAGGTCGGCGCGACCTCCCGCGCCCGCCCGTCGTCCACATCAGGGAAGCGAATCCACCACGCTCACGGTGTACACGTACCGCTCGTCCGCCATGGTGGCGGGGACCAGGGCCGAGGGAGTGTCGAGAGTCGCCGTCTTCTCATGCACGATGCCCGTGGTCGTGTCGATCGTGACAGCGCGATTCTGGATGGCTGGCTCTCCGGAGAGCGCCTCGGTCGCCGCCGAGAAGCGCAGCGTCGCGAGGTTTCCGTCGGTGGAGACGATCTCGGAGCCGGGGAGCATGCTGAGAGCCTCGTACATCGTCGCGCGCTGCGTGCTCGACCCCAGATTGTAGGACAACAGGTCGATGAGAACCCAGCCGACCTTGTAGTCCTGGTCGCCGGTGCTGGCTCCCTGGTTCTCGCGGATCCACTGGATGAGTCCCGCCGGATCCGTCGGCATCGCCGCGAAGAACGCCCCGAGACCGTAGCCTTCAGGCGTGCCCCAGGGAGCTGCCGGCCCGTCTGAGAAATAGGGCGCGCCACTCGACGACATCGACTCCTGGTGCGCCTGTGCCAGTTGCGCCGCGTCGGGTCCGAACGTATCGGTCACGGTCCAGGCCTGGTCTGTCGCATACAGCCACTGCTGCGACAGATCGGTCGGGGCGTAGCTGCTCCAGGACGACGTCCCGCGCCAGGCGTTCTGGGCGTTCGATCTGTCAGTCTGATACTGCCCGCCTTCCGGATCGGGCTGGTGATAGACGACCTGCTCCGATTGCGTGTGCAGCCGCAGGTACTGTCCTGGTGCCAGCGTCAGCCCCGTGAATGTTCGCGCCGCGGTCGCGGCGGCGCCGAATGCCTGTGCCGACGTCATCGGGGCCTGTGTCGGGGGCTCTGGCTCTGGCTCTGGCTCTGGCTCTGGCGACGACAGAGTCTGCCCCGGCTCACGTGTCGGGACTGCTTCGATCGCAGGTGTCGTCGGCTGTGTGATTCCGGTGACGACCAGAACGCCGACGACGACCGCGGCCGCGGCTCCCGCCAACGAGCCGGCAAGGACCCATCTCGGCCTGGCGGAGCGCATGGCGGCCGGACTCGTGCCTGCCGTGATCTCGCTCATCAGCCGAGCACGAGCCGCGTCGACATGCGATTCTGCATCGTCGAGGTCCGGCTTGGTCTCCTGAACCCTCTCAAACACGTCCACGGAGTTCTCCTTCCTGCTGCTTCTCGAATGCCTGGATCCTTCGCGCGGGATCCAATCGCCTGCGAACGCGATTCAGCCGCGATCGCACGGTGCCCACGGGAACCCCGAGTGCCTCTGCGATGTCGTCGTAGCTCAAGCCCTGCCAGGCGTACAGCAGCAGCGTCTCTCGATCCTTCGCGGGAAGGCCCGCGATCCTCTCTCTGAGCGCGCGCACCTCGCGCTCGGCATCCACGCGTCGCATCGCGTCGTCAAGGCCTCCGAGCGACGTCACGTTCTCACTGACTGCCGCAGCGAAAGAACGCCAGTGCCGCGCCTCGACCGCCCGGTGCCGGCGGATCAATCGCGAGGCGATGCCGAGCAGCCACGGTGCGGCCGACTCCTTGCTCAGGTCGAAATCGGCCCTGCGCCGGAAGGCGACGAGGAACGTCTCGCTGAGCACGTCCTCGGCATCATCGGAACCGACGCGGTAAGCCGCGAACGCGTTGACCGCGCGTGCATGGCGGTCGAACAGCTCGGCGAACGCCTCCGGCCGACCCAGCGACCGCCGGATGATCTCACTGTCTGTGCTCACACTATGTATTGCCCCTGCGGCGCCTTCGGGTTCACGCTTTCTTCGACCGTCTGCGCGATCCCCGCAGATCGAGGCGCATCAGCACCCGCGGAAACCCGTCGAGAGTGGATCCGGTGTCAGCGGCCCTCTCGAACCCCGCGTCCTCGAACAGTCGTCTGGTTCCGACGTAGGCCATGGTCGGATTCACCTTCTCGCCGTGATTGTCGACCGGATAGCCCTCGATCGCCGGTGCACCTTGCTGCTTCGCATGCGCGACGGCACCCTCGATCAGTGCGTGCGAGATTCCCTGCTTCCGATAGCCGGGGCGGACCCGGATGCACCACAACGACCACACCTCGAGGTCATCGACGTGCGGGATCAACCGATTGCGCGCGAAACTCGTCGCGCTGCGGGGGTGCACCGCTGCCCAGCCCACCGGCTCGTCGTCGAGATAGGCGATGACTCCGGGCGGCGGGTCCTGATGGCAGAGCTCGCGCACGCGGTCGGCACGCTGTGCGCCCCGAAGCGCGTTGTTCTCCTTGCTGCCTATGCGGTAGCTCAGGCAGAAGCATACGTTCGATGTCGGCTTCTTCGGGCCGACGAGAGTCGCCACATCGTCGAAGTCGGTCGCTGGTCGCACCTCGATGCTCATGCGCTCAGTCTGGCTCAGTCCGCCGACATCCGCCGCAGGCGATTCACTCGCCGCGCAGGATCTCCAGGGCGTGCTCGAAATCCGCGGGGTAGGGCGATTCGAACTGCACCCAGTCCTCTGTCGCCGGGTGCGCGAACGCCAGCTTGTGCGCGTGCAGCCATTGACGCGTCAGGCCGAGTCGCGCCGACATCGTCGGATCCGCGCCGTAGAGCGGATCGCCTGCACACGGATGCCGGAGAGCCGCCATGTGCACGCGGATCTGGTGCGTGCGCCCGGTCTCGAGGTGGATCTCGAGCAGCGACGCCCCCGGAAAGGCCTCGAGAGTCTCGTAGTGAGTCACCGACGGCTTGCCGTCCGGCACCACTGCGAACTTCCAGGAGTGGTTCGGATGACGGCCGATCGGGGCATCGATCGTTCCCGTCAGCGGGTCAGGATGCCCTTGAACGACCGCGTGGTAGATCTTCTCGACCGTGCGCTCCTTGAACGCGTGCTTCAAGGTCGAGTAGGCCGTCTCGCTCTTGGCCACCACCATGAGTCCGCTGGTGCCGACATCCAGACGATGCACGACGCCCTGACGCTCCGGAGCCCCACTGGTGGCCACCCGGAACCCTGCCGCGGCGAGAGCACCGACGACCGTCGGCCCCTCCCACCCGAGCGAAGGGTGGGCAGCGACGCCCGTGGGCTTGTCGACCACGACGATGTCGTCATCGTCATAGACGATTCCGAGTTCGGGAACCGCGATCGGGACGATCCGCGGCTCCTCCTTCGGCTGCCACTCCACCTCGAGCCATCCTCCACCACGCAGACGATCGGACTTGTCGAGAGTGACTCCGTCGAGGCGCACGCCGCCGGCGGAGGCGACATCGGCGGCGAAGGTGCGCGAGAAGCCCATGAGCTTCGCGAGCGCCGCGTCGACGCGTGCGCCCTCCAATCCGTCAGGAACCGGCAGGGAGCGGGACTCCACGCTCAGCGTCCGTCCGACGCCGGAGCCGGCGCATCGGGAGATGCCCCGTCCGGGCGGGCCACGTCGGGGTGCGGATCCGCGCCGGCCTCTTCGGCCAACGCTGCAGCCTCGGCTTCCTCGTCGGTCTCGACGAGCACATGGTCGCGTTCGCGGGTGCCGTCGAAACGAAGCCCGAGCACGACGAGCAGTGCGACCGAGATCATTCCGGTGACGATGAAGATGTCGGCGACGTTGAAGATCGCGGGCATCATCCACGGCATCGAGATCATGTCGACCACATGCCCCATGGGGAATCCAGGATCGCGGAAGAGACGATCGGTGAGATTGCCGAGGACTCCGCCGAGCAGGCAGCCGAGGACCACGGCCCAGAGCCGCGAGTGGAGTCCGAAGGCCTTCCACACGATAACCCCGGCGACGACCGCCAGAGCGATGGTGAAGATCCACGTGACGTCGGATCCGAGCGAGAACGCCGCACCGGGGTTGCGCACGTAGTACAGCTGAAGGAACTCACCGAGCACCGGGACCGGCTCCTGCAGTGGCAGGTTCTCCGTGGTGAGGTACTTCACAAACTGATCGGCGGCCAGCACGATCGCCGCGAGAATCGCGACGATCGCGCCGGCCGCCGACCGACGAAGGGGACGGCGTCCTGGCAAAAGGACGACCTACAGTCCGATCGCGGAGACCGGAGTCGAGTCCGTCGATGCCGACTTCTCGTCGAGATCGCGGAGCTGACCCTCGATGTAGCCGCGCAGCTGCGAGCGGTAGTCGCGCTCGAAGTTGCGGAGCTCGGTGATCCGGGCCTCGAGTGCATTGCGCTCGCGCTCGAGACGGGCCGACTCTTCGCGCTGCTTGGCCTCGGCCTCGGTGCGGATGCGGTTGACTTCGCCCTCGGCTTCGGCGATGAGCTGAGCGCGCTTGGCCTCACCCTCGGCGACGTGCTCGTCGTGCAGACGCTGCGCGAGCTCGATGATGCCGGCGGTCGCGGTGGCGGAACCCGACGGAGCGGGCTCAGCCGGCGTCTGGGCCGGAGCCGGAGCCTCTTCGACGACCGCAGCGGGCGCCTCTGCAGCGGCTGCGGGAGCGGCCGGCGCGTCGCCGGACTCGTACGCGGCCAGCTTGGCCTTGAGTTCGACGTTCTCTTCGAGGGCCTTGCGCCACTCGATGACGATCTCGTCGAGGAAGTCGTCGACCTCGTCCGGGTCGAAGCCGTCCTTGAAGCGGACGTGCTGGAACTGCTTGGTGACGACGTCATCCGGGGTAAGTGCCATGGTGGCTCCTTCGATGAGTTCGGTTGCCAGTTTTGGAGAATGGCGTGGTCGAGATTCGGCGCGAACCCGGGGCGCGCACCTGGGAGCCAAGCATAGTCCCCGAGCCTGTCAGTCGCGACGCCGCGACACCCCAGGGTGTCGAAGTCGCACAGGACTCAGATGAAGCTTCGGACGATGCTCATCAGGATCAGGACGATCAGGATGGTGATCGAGAACCCGAAATCCAGGGACAGCGAGCCGATTCGCAGAGGCGGGATGATCCGCCGGAAGAACCGGACGGGCGGATCGGTCACCGTGTAGACGAGCTCGGCAGCGACGAGTCCGGCGCCCTTGGGTCGCCATTCCCGATTGAACAGCGGGATGTAGCTCAGAATGAGACGTGCGAACAGCACCAGCAGGTACAGCAGAAGTGCCAGATGCACGATGCTGGCGACGATGGAGACGACGAACCCCACGGTCTACGACTGGTCGAAGCCCGCGGACTCTGCGTCCGCGTGCGCGATTCCCCCGTGTCCAGAGACCGCGATGTTCTCCGGCGACAGCAGGAAGACCTTCGAGGTGACCCGCTCGATGCGGCCGTAGAGGCCGAGCGAGAGCCCGGAGGCGAAGTCGATCAGACGGCGAGCGTCTGCATCGCTCATCTGCGACAGGTTGATGATGACCGGCACACCTTCACGGAAGCTCTCCGCGATGAGCTGAGCATCGCGGTACTGCTTCGGGTGCACGGTGAGGATCTCGTTCACTGCCCCTCCTGCGGGCTGGCGCACGGCGACGGGGCGCCGTAGCGGGGTCACGGGCGCCGGAGCGGGCTCCTCGCGTTCGCGGTCGCGATCACGCTCTCGGTGGGAGCGGGCCGGGGCCGGCTCCTCCTCGTAGACCTCTTCCTCGTCAGCGAGGCCGAGATACACCATGGTCTTCTTCAGCGGGTTACCCATCGTGTCCTCCGGTTCGAACGTGTCGGGTGGTCTTTTTAGAGGTTAACCCCGGTCGGGGCGGGGTCCCGTGATTGCGGACCCGATCCGCAGGTGTGTCGCGCCCGCATCGATGGCCGCGACGAAGTCCCCGGTCATTCCTGCGGATATCCAGTCGGCGGTCGGCTCGACCTCGCGCACTCTCTCGGCGATCGTGCGCAGGCGCGCGAATGCCGAGGCTGGCTCCTCGTCGAGTGGCGCGACCGCCATGACGCCACGCAGGCGCAGCGAGGGAAGCGCGAGGATGTGCTCGGCGAGCGACCGGGCGTCGTCGGGCTCGACTCCGCCCCTGCCCGCGTCATCGGTGAGGTTCACCTGGACGAGGACGTCGAGGATGTCGTCGCCCTCTGCAGCCCTGTGCAGGGCATCCGCCAGCCGGTCGCGGTCGACCGAGTGGACGGCGTCCGCGCTACGGCGGATCGCGGACGCCTTGTTGGTCTGCGCCTGGCCGATGAAGTGCCAGCGAAGATCGAGGTCGTCCAGCTCGGCTGTCTTCGAGGAGAGCTCCTGCTGACGGTTCTCCCCCACGTCGCGGACGCCGAGCGAATGCAGTTCGCGGACGAGCGACGAGGGGTGGAACTTCGTCACGACGATCCGGGTGATCTCCCCCGGATCCCTGCCGGCCAGGCGCGCGGCGTCGGCGATCCGGTGATCGATCGCCGACAGCCGCGCCGCCAGACCGGACTCGGCCTGGCCCTGCGCCTGAGTCACTTCAGGAATTCGGGGATGTCGATGTCATCATCCGCGAAAGCCGGCTCGATGCTCGTCGCCGCGACGCGCTGCTGCGCCTTCTCGGGCGCGGGCGTCTCGGCTGCGGGCTTGCTCTCCTCGTCGTTCGAGAGAGCCACCTCAGGCAGCGTGCTGGCCGCGGCCGGACGTGAGACGACCATCGGGTCCAGACGCAACGAGGGCTCGCCGCTGTCGAAGCCGGCGGCGATCACGGTGACGCGCACCTCGTCGCCGAGCGTGTCGTCGATGACCGTACCGAAGATGATGTTCGCCTCGGGGTGCGCGGCCTCCTTGACGAGATCAGCCGCATCGTGGATCTCGAAGATCCCGAGGTTCGAACCACCCTGGATCGAGAGCAGGACTCCATGAGCGCCTTCGATGCTGGCTTCGAGGAGCGGCGACTCGACGGCCAGCTCGGCGGCCTTGATCGCGCGGTCGGCGCCGCGGGCGGATCCGATTCCCATGAGAGCGGAACCCGCGCCCTGCATCACCGACTTCACGTCGGCGAAGTCGAGGTTGATGAGACCCGGGGTGGTGATGAGGTCGGTGATGCCCTGGACACCCGCGAGGAGCACCTGGTCTGCGGTAGCGAATGCCTCGATCATCGAGATGCCGCGATCGCTGATCTCGAGGAGGCGGTCGTTCGGCACCACGATGAGGGTGTCGACCTCTTCCTTGAGCTTCACCACACCGGCTTCGGCCTGGCTCTGACGACGACGACCCTCGAACGAGAACGGCTTGGTGACGACACCGATGGTCAGCGCGCCGATCGACTTCGCGATGCGAGCGACCACGGGGGCTCCACCGGTTCCGGTTCCGCCTCCCTCACCTGCCGTCACGAAGACCATGTCGGCGCCCGTGAGCGCCTGCTCGATCTCTTCGGCGTGGTCCTCGGCTGCGCGACGACCCACCTCGGGGTCTGCACCGGCGCCGAGTCCGCGGGTGAGCTCGCGGCCCACGTCGAGCTTGACGTCGGCGTCGCTCATCAGCAGCGCCTGGGCGTCGGTATTCACGGCGATGAACTCGACTCCGCGGAGACCGAGATCGATCATGCGGTTGACGGCGTTGACGCCGCCACCGCCGACGCCGACGACCTTGATCACGGCGAGGTAGTTCTGGTTCTGGCTCATGGCCGGCCTCCGAATAGTCGAACCTGTCTTAGGGGAGATTCCGCCGGGTTGAACCTTAAACCTCAACTAGAGGTGTAAAGTATTTCCCGGTATTGGTTTCTCTTGTTCGAAGGTAAGCGTCACGCACCCCTGCACTCGCAGCGACACGGGCGTGTCGCCCGTTTGCCGTCGAAACCTCAGCCGACGACCACCGCATGCGGCGAAGTGACGTCGATCGTCGACGCCTCAGGGTTGCTGAGCAGGGTCTTCGTGAGCACTTCGCTCTTCATCGGAGAGTCCTCGGAGCTGCCCCAGACGACCGTCAGGCCGCTGCTCAACGTCAAAGTCACGTCATCGGCCGTCGTCGCACTCACCCCGGTGAGCAGGGCGCGCAGGTCGGCGGGGACGGACCGCACCACGAGACCCGCGCTCTCGAAGGCCGCCGAGTCCGTGCCCCCGTCGATCTCGAGCAGAGGCTGCCCTGCCGGCTGATCGGAGGTCGTGGCGAGAGCGACGCCCGCGGCGTCTACGAGGGTGTAGCCGGCGTCCGAGCGGATGACGCCGACCGGCGTGCGCTCGACGATCCGCACCGTGAGGTCGTGAGGCGGCTTCGCCTCGAGCGCATAGGTCTCGATCAGGGGGAACGCCAGCAGAGCGGCCTTGACCTCGCTCGAGTCGACCAGGGCCAGCGGAGTGCCGACCTGCTCCCCCAGCGCCGCCTCAACTGCGGCGGCGTCCAGCGTCGTCGCGCCCAGCACCGTGATCTTCTCGACGGCGAAGAGCGGACTGTACGCGGCCGCGGTCGTTCCGCCGATCAGGAGCACGACGGCGCCGAGGGCGCTCAGCCAGATGATGCGTCGCCGACGCGACCGCTGCGTGAACCGCCGGATCTCCGCCCGCAGCGCCCTGCGGCGCGCTCTCGCAGCTCGCCATACGTCACGCGTGGACGTCGGCCGCTCCCCGACCTCCTCAGGCGCCTCCGCCCCGGCCCCGGGTGCCGGCCTCAGGGGTGCGATTCGTCCGTCGGCCCGTTCGTCATGATCGACGTCTCTCGCGCGCCCCTTCGTTCCTGCCTGCGCCCGTCGCCGAGGCGCGCCCTCCGCGAGACCCGCGGGAGGCGTCGGAAGCGGAGGCGGACGACGCACCTGTCAGACCTCGGTGGTCCGCAGCGACTCGAGCACCTGCGGGATGATCTGGTAGACATTGCCGCAGCCGAGCGTGACGACGAAGTCGCCCTCGCGGGCCACCGTCGCCGTGTAGTCAGCCGCCTGTTGCCAGTCGGCCACGAAGTGCACGTGCGAGGGGTCGCGGAACGCGCCGCTCACCAGCTCGCCGGTGACACCGGGGACAGGATCCTCCCGGGCGCCGTAGACGTCGAGCACGACCGTATGGTCGGCGTACGTCTCGAGCACGTCTGCGAACTCGCGGAACATGTGCTGCGTGCGCGAGTAGGTGTGCGGCTGCTGGATGGCGATGATCCTGCCTGAGCCGGCGATCGATCGCATCGCCTCGAGTGCCGCGCGCACCTCCGTCGGGTGGTGCGAGTAGTCGTCGTAGACCGTGACACCGCGCTCGACGCCGTGCTGCTCGAGGCGACGGACCGTGCCGGCGAACCCCTCGACGGCGCGCGCGGACTCAGCCAGACCGAAGCCCACCGAGAGGAGGACGGCGATGGCGCCTGCCGCGTTGATCGCGTTGTGCACGCCCGGCACGGCGAGCTGCAGGCGCACGCTCTCCGATCCCCGACTCACCGTAGCCGCGACGGGCCCGTCCGTCACGATGTCGGTCACTCGGACATCCGCACCCTCCGCCTGCCCGAAGGTCATGACGTTCGGGTGCGAGAGGCCCGCTCCCACGCGCAGCGCACCGGGGTCGTCACTCGAGATGACGACGGCCTCCGTCGCTGCGTCGGCGAAGCGCACGAATGCATCGTGGAACGCCTCGTCCGACCCGTAGTGGTCCAGGTGATCGGGGTCGACGTTCGTGATGAGAGCGACGGCGGTGTCGTAGAGCAGGAAGGTGCCGTCGGACTCGTCGGCCTCGATCACGAAGAGCTCACCCGACCCCGTCGCGCTGGACACGCCGAGCTGTTCGATCACGCCGCCGTTGACGAAGTTCGGGTCGGCGCCGAGCCCCTGCAGCGCGGTCACGATCATGCCGGTCGACGTCGTCTTGCCATGGGCGCCGGCGACGGAGACGAGCCGCCGCGAGCCGATCAGCCAGTGCAGCGCCTGCGAGCGGTGGATGACGTGCAGCCCGCGCTCCTTGGCGGTGACGAACTCGGGGTTCTCGGGCCAGATCGCCCCGGTGTGGACCACGGTGTCCGCGTCGCCGAGGTGGGCGGCGTCGTGCCCGACGTGCACGACGGCTCCTGCTGCCTCGAGTGCGCGGAGGTTGTCGCTGTCGGCGCGGTCGCTGCCTGAGACGCGGATGCCGGCATCGAGGAACATCTTGGCGAGTCCGCTCATGCCGGACCCGCCGATGCCGATGAAGTGCGCAGAGGAGATCGACTCGGGAATCGGGAGGGAGAGGTCAGGTCTGATCATGTCGGGTTCAGTCTACTTTTCGGTGATGACGTTGCGGCGTCGCGGAGCCGTGTCCAGGGCGATGTCAGGACGCCCTGAGCGCGCGATCAACCAGGGCGATGAGATTCTCTGTGCCGCTGCGGGTGCCGACCTGCCCCGCGGCAGCCTGCATGACCGCGAGTTGCTGCTGATCCTTCATGACCGGCAGCACGAGGCGGCGCACCGCATCGCCGTCGAAGGTGGCGTCGTCGAGGAGACGGGCAGCCCCGGCGGCCACGGCCGATGCCGCGTTCAGTCGCTGCTCGCCGTTGCCCACCGAGTACGGCACGTACAACGCAGGAATCCCCAGCGCGCTGATCTCGCTCACGGTGGCGGCGCCGGATCTCGAGACGATGAGGTCGGCCAGGGCGAACGCGAGATCCATCCGGTCGACATAGCGACGCATCGCGTAACCGGGCACCTCGGGGTCTGCGAGATCGCTTCGCTCGCCCGTGACGTGCAGCAGCTGCCACCCGGCGGCCAGGATGTCGCCCCACGAGTCGGCGATGGCCTCGTTCAGCCGTTGAGCGCCGAGCGAGCCGCCGAAGACGAGAAGAACTGGGCGAGCAGGGTCGAGCCCGAAGCTCGCGGCGGCTTCGTCGCGAAGAGCCGCGCGGTCGAGCTCGATGACCTCTCGTCGCAGCGGCATGCCCACCACCTCGCCGCCTCGCAGGGGTGTGCCCGCGAAGGCCACTCCCGTGGCAGCGGCCCGACGCGCACCGAGCACGTTCGCGAGGCCCGGCTTCGCGTTGGCCTCATGCACGACGAAGGGCACGCCCTCACGGCGCGCCGCGACGTAGGCGGGGGCGGAGGCGTAGCCCCCGAATCCGACGACGACGTCGACGCCATGAGCGCGGATGTGATCGCGCACCTGAGCGATCGCTCGGCGGAACCGGGCCGGGAACATGGCGGCCTGCCTGTCGGGACGCCGAGGGAACGGGACCTTGTCCACGACGAGCAGCTCATAGCCCCTGGCCGGGACGAGACGGGACTCGAGCCCCTCGGCCGTTCCCAGCACCAGGACGGCGGCCTCCGCGTCGCGGGCGCGCAGCGCGTCAGCGACGGCGAGCAGGGGGTTCACATGACCGGCGGTTCCACCGCCGGCGAGAAGGTACGTGGTCACCGTGTGACCTTACCCCGCCCTGCTGAAGCGGCTCGTCCAGCCGAACGTGCCTCGGCGACGGGGATGGTGCGCGCGAAGGAAAGCAGCACTCCGCAGGCGATGAGAACAGCCAGCAGCGCCGTGCCGCCCTGCGACATGAAGGGCAGCGGAACGCCCATGACGGGGAACAGCCCGATCACGACACCGATGTTGAAGACGGCCTGACCGGTGATCCACACGGTGATACCGCCGGCCGCGACGCGGATGAACGGGTCTGCCGTCTTGCGGATGATGTGGAAGGCGCCGACGGTGAAGAGTGTGAACAGGGCCAGCACGACGATGCAGCCGATCAGGCCCAGTTCCTCACCGACGATCGCGAAGATGAAGTCGTTGCCGGCGGCGGGGAGCCAGCCGTACTTCTCCTGCGAGTTGCCGAGGCCCACCCCGAAGATGCCGCCCGAGGCCATGCCCCAGATCCCGTGGATCGACTGATAGCAGTCGCCCGTGTAGGCCGTCATGTCGGAGCATGTCGCGGTGATGCGCCGCATGCGGTCGGGACTGGTGACGGCGAGGGCGACGACGGCGACGACTCCGAGAAGCACCGGCAGAATGAACAGCCGGAGCTTCACGCCGGAGAAGAAGAGGCAGCCGAGCAGGATGATGACGAGCACCATCGCGGTGCCGAGGTCCTTGCCCGCGATGACCGTTCCGATCGCCAGCGCACCGACGGGCACCACCGGGATGAAGACCTGGTGCCAGGTGCCGAGCATGGTCTGCTTGCGCAGCAGGACGTAGCCGATCCACAGCGCGAGGGCGAGCTTGAGGAACTCGGAGGGCTGCAGGGTGAACCCTGCGATCATGATCCAGTTGCGGTTTCCACCGTCCTCGATGCCGAGCGGCGTGAAGACGAGGAGCTGCAGTGCGATGGCGCCGAACAGTGCCGGCCACGCCATGCGCTTGAGGAAAGCGATCGGAAGTCGTGAGATCAGGAACATCAGCGGCACGCCGAGCACGGCGAAGATCCCCTGACGCAGAGCGCCGTCCATCGGGTTCTCCCCGTTGGACACGGCGGTTGCGCTCGTCGCCGAGAGCACCATCACGAGACCGAAGATGGTCAGCATCAGCGCGGCCGATGCGATCATCAGGAATTCGGTCGAGACCGGAGTGAAACGACGACCGAGCGACACTCTGGCGGCGAGGCCGCCCGAGCCGGTGCTGCTCGGGTCAGAGCGGTGGGGGCGTTCGACCTGTGTCATCGGCGCTCCCCCGGTCTATCCAGTCCTGCACCGCTTCGGCGAAGCGGTGTCCTCGATCCGCATAGCTGGAGAACTGATCGAAGGAGGCCGCTGCGGGGGCCAGCAGGACTGTGCCCTCGTCTTCGACGATCCCCGCGGCGATCTCCACCACGCGACTCATGACCTGACCAGTCTCGCCAGCATCCACCTCGAACACCGGAACCTGCGGCGCGTGTCGCTCGAATGCCGCGACGACGGCGGCACGCTCCACTCCGATGACCACGGCTGCACGGGCGGTCGCCCCGGCCGTCGCGACCAGGTCGGCGATGTCGACGCCCTTGAGGTCACCACCGACGACCCAGACCGCACCGGGGTAGGCGCGGAGCGACGAAGCGGCCGCATGAGGGTTGGTCGCCTTGGAGTCGTCCACCCAGGTGACGCCGCGGTGCCGGGCGATGATCTGAATCCGATGCTCGTCGAGTCGGAAGGACTGCAGAGCGGAGTGGATGGCCTCGGGCTCGACTCCCAACGAGCGGGCGAGTGCACTCGCCGCCAGGATGTTCTGCACGATGTGCGGCGCGGCGAGACCTGCTTCCTGGAGGTCCGCGACGGTCGTGATCTCGAGCGCGCTTCGTGCCCGGTCGTCCAGGAATGCGCGATCGACGATCAGCCCCTCCACCACACCGATGTCGCTCGGACCGGGGATGCCGAGATCGAAGCCGATCGCGCGCGCCCCATCGACGACCTCGGCCTCCTCGACCATGATCCTGGTCGCTTCGTCCGCCTTGTTGTAGACGCAGGCGACGCGGGTGTTGCGGTAGACGAGTGCTTTCGCGTCGCGGTACGCCTGCGCGCTCCCGTGCCACACCAGGTGGTCGTCCGCGAGGTTCAGGCACACCGAGGCATGCGGATACAGCTCGCCTTCCGCCTGGGACAGCCCGAGGTACCAGAGTTGATGACTCGAGAGTTCGACGACGAGAGCATCGAAGCCCGCCGGATCGCGCACCGCATCGAGCACCGGCACTCCGATGTTGCCGCAGGGTGCTGCACGCAGCCCCCCTTCGACCAGCAGCGAGGCGGTCAGTTGCGTCGTGGTGGTCTTCCCGTTGGTGCCCGTGATGAGCACCCAGTCGGCCGGAGTGCCATCCGGGCGCGGCACCTTGTCACGCACGCGCCAGGCGAGCTCGACGTCGCCCCAGAGCGCGATGCCGGATTCCTGTGCCCAGCGGATCACGGGGTGCGACGGAGCGAACCCGGGAGACGCGATGACGACCTCCGGTGCGAATTCCGTCAGCGCCTCGGGAACCTGATCGAGAGGACCGAGCTCGAGTCGGGCACCGATCACCGGCAGGAGCTTGGCGTACTCCTCCTCGGCCGATTCGGCCAGCACGAGCACGTCCGCGCCGAGTTCGGTGAGCGTGTCGGCCACCGAGAACCCGGTCATCGAGAGCCCGAGCACGGCGACGCGCAGGTCAGACCAGTCGGCGTTCCAGCTCGTGAGCGTCGCGAGCCTCGTCTCAGTCGACACGCGTCAGCCACTCCACGTAGAACAGACCGACCGCCGAGATGGCGAGGAGTCCGGCGATGATCCACATGCGGACCACGATCGTCACCTCTGACCATCCACGCATCTCGAGATGATGGTGGAACGGACTCATCAGGAACAGTCGCTTTCCGCGGGTGATCTTGAAGTACGCGCGCTGGAGGATCACAGACCCGGAGGCGAGGACGAAGACGCCGGCGATCACGAGAAGCAGAAGCTCGGTGCGGGTGAGGATCGCCATCGCGGTGATGACGCCTCCGATCGCCATGGAGCCGACATCGCCCATGAACACCTTCGCCTTGGGAGCGTTCCACCAGAGGAAGCCGATCAGGCTCGCGGCGAACGACGCGGCGATGATCGCCAGGCTGAACGGATCGCGGACCTCGTAGCATCCGCCCAGCGCCGCGGTCTCGACTCCCTCGCCGACGCACGACTGCTTGAACTGCCAGAACGCGATCAGGCTGTAGGCACCGACGACGATGACCCCGGCGCCCGCGGCGAGACCGTCGAGTCCATCCGTGAGGTTGACGCTGTTCGACGTCGCGACGCCGATGACGGAGATCCACAGCAGATACAGCGCCCACCCGAGGATCGCGGTGAAGGCGAAGAGGTTCAACCAGGGGATGTCGCGGAAGAGCGAGATCGAACCGGATGCCGGGGTCTGATCGAACGCGTTCGGGAAGTTCAGGGCGACGATGCCGAACGGGATGATCACGACGAGCTGACCGATGATCTTGCGCCAGCCCGAGAGTCCGAGGCTGCGCTGGCTGCGCACCTTCATGTAGTCGTCGATGAAGCCGACGGCTCCGAAGCCCACCATCAGCCAGATGACGAGAAGCGCGGACAGCGCGGGGGTGCCCCCGCCGACGTACGTGCCGGTGAAGTAGCCGACCATGGTGCCGACGATGAAGATGACGCCGCCCATGGTGGGCGTTCCGCGCTTCGCCTCGTGGTTCGGGTTCTCGATCGCCTCGGGCGTGCGGATGACCTGGCCCCAGCCCCACTTCCGGAAGAGCCGGAGGAAGACGGGAGTCAGAAAGAGTGTGAAGGCGAGCGAGATGGCAGCCGCCATGATGAGAGATCTCACGAGAACAATTCTCCCAGACGATCGCCGAGGTGCCGGAGGCCCACGGAATTGGAGGACTTCACGAGCACGCGGTCGCCGTCTCGGAGTTCGGTGCGCAGGTAGTCGAACGCTGCGTCCTGGTCGGGGAAGAAGATGGCCTCGCTGTCCCAGGAGCCTTCGCCGATGGCCGAGATGTAGAGCCTGCGGGCCTCGGGGCCCACGACGACGATCCGCTGGATGTTCAGCCGGACGGCCAGCAGTCCGATCCGGTCGTGCTCCTCGCCGGCGGTCTCACCGAGCTCGCTCATGGCGCCGAGCACCGCGACCGTCCGCTCCCCCGGGCCGGTGATCTGGGCGAGAGTGCGCAGCGCCGCCGACATGGAGTCGGGGCTGGCGTTGTAGGCATCGTTGATGATTCGCACCCGGTCGCTGCCCATGGGCTGCATCCGCCAGCGCTCCGCGATCTCGACCGTCTCGAGACGCGCGATGGCGTCAGACGCCGACACGCCCAGAACCCCCGCTGCTGCGATGGCCGCAAGCGCGTTGCCGATGTGGTGCGCGCCGAGCACCCGCAGGCGAAGGGGCAGGCTCTGCCCCGCCGCTTCGATGATGCACGAGGTGCCGGACGCGGTGACCTCGAGGTCGTGGGCCTGCACGTCCGCCGCGGTGCTCTGCCCGAAGCTGACGACCTGCATTCCCCGCGACCGCGCGAGCTCGCCCATGGCGGCCACACGGGAGTCGTCGATGTTGAGCACAGCGGTGCCTTCGGGCCTCGCAGCGGCCACGAGCTCGGACTTGGCCTTGGCCGTCGCCTCGATGCCGCCGAAACCGCCGGCGTGAGCCATACCGACCATCAGCACCACCGCGATGTCGGGCTCGACGAGTCCGGCGAGGCGGGCGATGCTCCCCGGCGCATCCGCACCGAACTCGCTGACGAGGAAGCGTGTGTCGTATGTGACGCGCAGCATGGTGACCGGCGCGCCGACCTCGTTGTTGTACGAGTTGATGGGCGCGACGGTCTCGCCCTCGTCGGCGAGGATGCGGGCGAGGAAGTTCTTGGTCGTCGTCTTGCCGTTCGACCCGGTGATCCCGACGATCTTGAGGTCGCCCGCTGCGCGCACGCGCGCGACGACCTCCCGTGCGAGGTCGGCGAGGGCGACGATGACGTCGGGAACGATGATCTGCGTGATCTCGTCATCGACTGCGTGCTCGACGATCGCGAGCGCAGCACCGGCGGCCAGCGCCGAGCCGACGAATCGATGTCCGTCGGTCTCTGCTCCCGGCTTCGCGACGAAGACGGATCCGGGCACCATGTTTCGCGAGTCGGTGTCGACCACACCGTCGACGACGGTGTCGGCGGTCGAAGAACCGGCGAGGCGGAGATCACCCCCGACGACAGCGGCGATCTCGGCAAGCGACAGGGCGATCATGACGTCTCCAGGCGCGGCAGGGCGCCGTCTATTCGAACTTCGGAAGCAGTGCGTCCATCGGGCTGGAGGACGGCATCACGCGGTAGGTCTTCATGGTCTGGGTCATCGCCTTCTGGAAGGCCGAGGCGGTAGCAGCAGACGATGTAACTCTAGTCGGCTCATCGAGAGTCACCACCACGACGTACTGCGGATCGTCGACCGGAGCGAAGCCCACCATGCTCGTGTAGTACACGCCGGACTTGTATCCGCCCTTGCCGTCGGGGATCTGTGCGGTACCGGTCTTGCTCGTCACGCGGTAGCCGGGGACCTGGATCCGGTCGGCGTTGCCGCCCTGGACGGCGACGTTCTCGAGCATCCGCGTCAGGTCGGCGGCGGTCTCGGGCTTGACGATCTGCTCCGGCTCGGGCGCCTGGGGGGTGACCACCGTGCCGTCGGGTGCCGTGCAGGACTCGACCAGTGAGAGGCCGATCTTCTGGCCGCCGTTGGCGATCGCCTGGTAGGCGCCGGCGAGCTGGGGAGCGGTCACCGTGAAGTACTGACCGAAGGTGGTCGTGTACAGCGACTGGTTGTCCCACTCGCTCGTGGGGTGGATCTCACCGGACGTCTCGCTGGGGAAACCGACCGTGGTCTCTCCCACTCCGAAACGCTCGAGATAGTCGTGCCGGACGTCCGGGCTCACCATCGTGCCGAACTTCGACAGCGCGACGTTCGAGGAGTCGATGAGCGCGCCGGCGAGGGTGTACTGGAAGGTGGGGTGGACGAACGCGTCGTTGATCACGGCGCCGTTCTCGAACTTCTCGTGCGAGGACGCCGAGACGGTCGGACTCGTCATGGTCACGCCGGCGTTCTCCATGACGGCTGCAGCGGTCACCGCCTTGAAGGTCGACCCCGGCTCGAACGGGTAGGTGAAGAGCTTGCTGGTCCAGGTCTCCGGCGACGAGGCGTCGAGATCGTTGGGGTCCATGGTCGGCCATTCTGCGGCCGCGCGGATCTTTCCGGTGCCGACCTCGACCACGGTGACCGTGCCGCCCTTGGCGCCCTGGGCCTGCGCCTCCTCGGCGATCATCTGCTGCATGTACCACTGCAGATCGCTGTTGATCGTCAGCTGCACGGTGCCGCCGTCGACGGCATCCACCCTGCTCTCGCTGCCGGGGATGACGACGTTGTTCTTGCCGGTGCGGTACGACTCCTCGCCGTCTGTGGGAGCGAGGCACTTCTCGTCCATCTTCTCGACGCCGGCCTGCGCGGTACCGGTGCCGTCGAGGTACCCGAGGAGGTTTCCTGCGACCGCTCCGTTCGGGTAGACCCTGACCTCGCGCGGCTTCATGACGAGGTACGACGACACCTTGAGTTCCCGCAGTTCGATGTACTTCTCGGTGCTGAGGCCCTTGACCAGCGGCAGGTACTGCGAGTCGGGGTCCTGCGCGAGCTTCGCCGCGACCTCTGCCCGCAGCTCGTCTGCGTCCAGGCCCATGATCTCGGCGATGCGGGTCGACGCCTCGGCCCACGGCAGCTTCGGAGGGTTCTTGTCGTCCTCCTCCAGCAGCCGGATGACCTGAGGGCTGAGCTGCGCGTCGTAGACCAGGACGCTCTCGGCGAGCACCGATCCGTCGCTGTCGACCACTGATCCCCGCTCGCCCGGGATCGAGGTGCGGTGGGCGATGAACTCGAGCGACTGGGCGACGTGCTCGTCGGCCTTGACCACCTGGATGTCGACGAGACGCACGACGAACGCAGCCAGGATCGCCAGGATCACCGCGAGCGCGACGACCGTGCGTCGCCGCGGCGTGCGGGTTGCTCGTGTCGTCATGGACTCTCTCCGTCAGGTCTCGGTGGTGGGCGGATTCGGCTAGCGGGTGCTCGGGCTCGGAAGCCCATCGGTGATCGCGGGCGGAAGCTCCTGCGCGGGGTGACCCGTCGTCCCTTCTGGGACGGCGTCGTCTGCCGTCGAGGCGTTGACCGGCACGTCGTTCAGCAGGGAGTTGCTCACTGCGCCCGCGCCGTTCGGATCGATCGTCGATGAGCCCGTCGCACCGGTTCCCTGACCGAACACGGCGCCGTCGCTCAGTCGCAGGTAGGACGGAGCCCCTGCCACGACCATGCCGAGGGATGCGGCGCTGGTGGCGAGCGACTGAGGCGAGCTCATCCCGGTGAGGTCCTCCTGCAGGGCGCTGGCGTGCAGGTCCAGCTCGTGCTGCTGCGCCGACAGACCTGCCAGCACGAACGAGTCCTGCGTGATCGCAAGTGAGAGTCCGATCTGCACGGCTCCGATGATCATGGCCCCGGCCAGTGCCGCGAGCGCGTAGGCGAGCTTCGGCTTGCGGCGGACCGGGGTGTCGGTCACCGGCTCGAGGCGTCGGCGAGGAGCGCGCTCGGGGGCTCCGGGCAGTGCGCTGGGCTTCCGTACTGCGACGTTCAGGCTCATGAGCTCTCCCGCACTTTCTCTGCGGCACGCAGTCTGACCGGAATCGCGCGGGGGTTGCGCGCGCGCTCGTCGTCGTCGGCGAGCTCCGCTCCCTTGGTGATGATGCGGAAGCGGGGCGCATGCTCCGGCAGTTCGACGGGCAGACCCCGGGGTGCTGTGGAGGCGGCGCCGGCGGCGAAGGCCTGCTTCACGAGTCGATCCTCGAGAGACTGGTACGACATGACCACGATGCGCCCGCCGACGGCGAGAGCGTCCATGGCAGACGGGATCGCGTCCGCCAGCACGTTGAGCTCGGCGTTCACCTCGATGCGCAGGGCCTGGAAGACGCGCTTGGCAGGGTGCCCGGCACGCTGAGCCGCCGCAGGCGTGGCCGCTTGGAGGATCTCGACGAGTTCACCGGATCGGGTGATCGGCTGCTTCTCGCGTGCGGCGATGATGAACCGCGCGTACCGGCCCGCGAGCTTCTCCTCGCCGTAGCGCTCGAAGATGCGACGCAGGTTGCCCTCGTTGTAGGTCGCGATGACCTCGGCGGCCGTGACGCCCTTCGTCTGATCCATGCGCATGTCGAGCGGGGCGTCCTTGGAGTACGCGAAGCCGCGCTCCGCCTCGTCGAGCTGCAGAGACGAGACGCCGAGATCGAAGAGGATGCCGGCCGCGCCCTGGGCGTGAAGCCCGATCTCGTCGTAGACGGTGTGCACGAGTGTGATCCGGTCCTTGAAGCGGGCGAGCCGCTCCCCCGCGATGCGCAGGGCGTCGGTGTCACGGTCGAGTCCGACGAGACGGATGTGGGGGAACCGCTCGAGCAGCGCCTCGGAGTGACCACCCATCCCGAGGGTGGCATCGACGAGCACCGCTCCGTCGGCCTGAAGGGCGGGAGCGAGGAGCTCGACGCAGCGGTCGAGCAGAACGGGGGTGTGGATGTCGCGGAGGTTCATGATCTCTCTCGGGTGACCTCTGTATGTCGGTGACCAGGGCCCTGATCCCCCTCCGCTTCACGACCCGGCACCGGGGAAGTGTGTCGGGGCAGGAGCGGCGGGGCATCACAGCCGTGGTCAGAAGAGTCCCGGAATCACCTCCTGCTCGAGATCGGAGTAGGTCTCCTCGCCGGCTGCGAGGTAGTTGTTCCAGCTCTCGGCATCCCAAATCTCGGCGTGGGCGCCGACTCCGGTGACGATGAGTTCCTTCTGCAAGCCCGCGTACTGACGGAGGTGCACGGGGATGGTGATGCGGTTCTGGCTGTCTGGCATCTCCGCACTCGCACCGGAGAGGAACAGGCGCATGAAGTCACGCGCCTGCTTGTTCGCGAGCGGCGCCTGACGGATCCGTTCGTGCATCGCCTCGAACTCGGCCGTGCTGAAGACGTAGAGGCAGCGTTCCTGCCCTCTGGTGACGACGATGCCGCCACCGAGGTCTTCGCGGAACTTCGCGGGAAGGATGACCCGTCCCTTGTCGTCCAACTTCGGAGAATGCGTTCCCAGCAACATCAGCCATCACCCCCTCTCCGTCCGGCCAACTCGAGGTGCGCCCCACTTTACTCCACTTTCCTCCACAAACCTACGGTCAATCCGCAACCAGGGGCTGCGAGAGCGTCAGTGCGCGCAAAAAAACCGCGAGATCACGCGGCTTCTCAGAGTGGAGGGAGGTGGAGCGCCAGTGGAGGACCAGCGCGGGGTCGGTACGCCGGTGTCCACCCCCACAGCTCACCGTGGATTCAGCGCCCGAACACGACGAAGGCCCGGATGCTCAGAGCATCCGGGCCTTCGAGGAAGTGGTGGGGTTAGTTGCCGTCTTGGCGGCGGTCCCATCGATCGTTCATGCGATCCATGAAGGATGCCGAACTGCGCTGCTTGGGTGCGCGCTCGCGCGGGACTGCAGAGAGGGGCTTGCGAACGGGGGTCACGGCGATCATGACGCCCCCGAGCATGGCGGCGAATCCGATGACGCCGACCACGACGCCCCAGACGTCACCGAGCACGACTCCGACGATCAGTCCGCCTACCCCGGCGAGGAGCAGAAGTGCTCCATAGACGAGGTTGCGGTAGCTGAGAGCTCGATCGCCTGACGGCGCACTGACGACATCGGCGTCGTTGTGGAGGAGATGGCGTTCCATCTCATCGAGCAGACGCTGCTCCTGTTCGGAGAGTGGCATTTCGTCCCCCTCGGGTATTCGTCCGTCCATTCTACGCGCGGTATGCCGCTGCGGGCTAGCAGTAAGGGCCTCCGTTGGCTTTACGTATGCTGGGAGTCGTGCCGACCCCCTCCTTCGTCTCCGACGCCGTCGCCGCACGCCTGCGGCTGTTCCTCGACCGGATGCGGGGCGAGTCCGCCGACTACGGCGCTGATGCCGAGGGTCTGATCGATTCGGCCGCCGACACTCTCGTGGGCGGCAAGCGACTGCGCGCCCGTTTCTGTCATGCAGGCTGGCAGGCCGTCGCACGCTTCGGCGATCGCGACGCCGAGGAGTCCGCGGCCCTCTGGGATGTCTGCGCAGCTCTGGAGATCTTCCAGTCCGCGGCACTTGTGCACGACGACCTGATCGACAACTCCGATACTCGGCGCGGCCGGCCGGCCGCTCACCGCGCCCTGGAGAGCGCCCATGTCGGCGCAGGATGGCGCGGGGACCCGGCGGCGTTCGGTCGCTCGTCGGCGATCCTCCTCGGCGACCTGCTGGTGGCCTGGAGCGACGACCTTCTCGAGGACGCGATCGAACCGCTCCCCCATGCCGCGGCGGTTCGACGAGAGTACGGCCGCATGCGCCGAGATGTCACCGTCGGCCAGTTCCTCGACATCGCCGAGGAGTCCGCCTGGAGCGTTCATGCCACCGACTCGCATGTCGAGCGCGCCCTGCGGGTGGTCTCGTTCAAGTCCGCGCGGTACAGCATCGAGCAGCCGCTGGTGCTCGGCGCGGCGATCGCAGATGCCGACAACGATCAGCTCCTGGCCCTCCGCCGGTTCGGTCATCCGGTCGGGATGGCGTTTCAGCTTCGCGACGACCTGCTCGGCGTCTACGGCGATGCCGCGGTCACAGGCAAGCCTGCGGGCGACGACCTGCGCGAGGGCAAGCGGACGGTGCTCGTCGCCCTCACGAGGCAGACGCTCGACACGTCGGCCCGCAACCTGTTCGATGAGATGCTCGGCGATCCCGAGCTCACGGCAGAGCAGGTCGCGTTCCTACAGGCGACCATCACGGCATCCGGCGCTCTCGAGCGCGTGGAGCGGATGATCGAGGATTACGCACGGGAAGCCGATCGGGCGCTCTCCGGAGCGCGACTCGACAATGCGGCTGTCGGCGACCTGCGGGATCTCGCACGCGCGGCGACGGTGCGATCGGCCTGAGGTCGGGCGCCGGCTGCGAGCGGTGGCGTCCGCTCGGTTCAGGCGAGGGTTCGGGCGACCCTGCGGACGGCGCTCTTGTGCCCGGCGAGAAGCGCGTCGATCGGCGAGCGACCCAGTTCGTCGTCGGGAGCGAGAAGCCAGTCGATGACCTCGTCATCGGTGAAGCCTGCGTCCTGCAGGACGATGATGGTGCCGCGCAGCGAAGACAGCGGGTGGTCGTCGACGATGAACACCGACGGAACCGCGAACACGCCGGAGCGACGCGATCCGATGAGGTAATGCTCGTCGATCAGCCGACGCACGCGGCCCAGCGTCTCATCGAGCACGTCGACGAGGTCCGGCATGGTCAGCCACTCGGTGGCGGTGACGCCGGAGGTGTTCACAGCGTTCTCGGACGCGGCCCCGGACTGCGGGGTTTCGGAGGGGTTGCTTTCAGACGACACAGACACCTTGCAACTATCTCACCTCTGAGAGCCGACCGCATTTCCGGCAGGATCGCGGCCTCGAGTCACATTCGCATCGCCAGCATCATCCGTCACTTCTGTTGACTTCCGTATACATACGTGCCACCGTGGGCGGACGTCGAACAAGGGAGAGCACCTTGACAACGCATGCTGTCGCGCGACGGACGCGCTATATCCAGCTCGGGGTACCTGCAGCCGTGCTGGGCACCCTTTCGGCGGCGATCGCCGCCACACCCGTCTCTGCGGATGCCGTCTCCTCGCCGATCGAACGGCTCCAGTCAGCACCGACGCGCATCGCGTCGGCCGAAGCGCCGCCCGCCTCGTACACCGTGCAGCCGGGTGACACGATCTCCTCCATCGCGAACCGCTTCGGGCTGCGGACAGTCGACGTGCTCGGCTGGAACGGACTCGGCTGGCGCTCGGTCATCTACCCGGGGCAGACCCTGTCGTTGACCGCGGGAGCCAGCCCCGCGGCGCCCACCGCGCCCACGGCGCCCGCCCAGACGAGCTCGACTGCCACCCACACCGTCGCTGCCGGCGACACCGTGTTCAGCATCGCGCAGCGGCACGGCACGAGCGTCGACGCCGTGCTCGCCGCGAACGGCCTCACCAGGGCATCCGTCATCTATCCCGGCCAGCAGCTTGCGCTCACCGGCGCTCCGGCCGCGGTCCCGACGACCGCACCCGCTCCCGTGGCGGCCGGCGGCCAGACGCACGCCGTTGCGGCAGGCGACACGCTGTTCGCGATCGCGAAGAAGTACGGCACGACCGTTGCACAGCTCTATGCGCTGAACGGCTTGAGCTCTGGGGCGATCATCTACCCCGGTCAGAGCCTGACCGTCGCCGCCGCGCCGGTCGCCGCTCCGTCCCCCGCGCCGGCTGCGGTCGCCACCACGCCACCGGCGCAGCTGTTCGCGACCCTCGATGCCGAACAGGCCGGCAACGCCTCGACCATCATCCGCATCGGGCGCGAGCTCGGCGTGCCCGACCGTGCCATCGCGATCGCCCTCGCCACTGCGATGGTCGAGTCGAGCATGCGAAATCTGCCGTCGGGAGACCGCGACTCGCTCGGCCTCTTCCAGCAGCGCCCCAGCATGGGCTGGGGCACCCCCGAGCAGGCGGTCGACCCCGACCGCAGCACGCGGGTGTTCTACGGCGGCTCCGCAGACCCGAACGGACAGGCCTCCCGCGGACTTCTCGACATCCCCGGCTGGGAAGCCCTGCGCTTCACGGATGCCGCACAGACCGTGCAGATCTCGGCATATCCCGAGCGATACGGCCAGTGGGAGACCCAGGCATATCAGTGGCTCGGCATCCACGGCTGACCGCCCTCTGAGCAAACCCGCAGGTGCAAGGGGCGAGCCGCTCCCCGGGCTTTCAGGCAGTTCTCCATAGAATCTTGACGTGACGACCAATCAGCAGGCCGACCCCCTCATCGGGCGGCTTGTCGACGGTCGATACCGTGTGCGGGCCCGGATCGCGCGTGGAGGCATGGCCACTGTCTATGTCGCCACCGATCTCCGACTCGAGCGACGCATCGCTCTGAAGGTCATGCATGCGCATCTCAGCGACGATTCCGCCTTCCAGAGCAGGTTCATCCAAGAGGCGCGCGCAGCGGCACGGCTGGCCGACCCGCATGTCGTCAACGTGTTCGATCAGGGCCAGGACGGCGAACTCGCCTACCTGGTGATGGAGTACCTCCCGGGCATCACGCTGCGCGAGCTGCTGCGCGAGCAGAAGCGGCTCACGATCCCGCAGACGATCACGATCATGGATGCCGTCCTCGCCGGACTCTCGGCAGCGCATCGGGCCGGGATCGTCCACCGCGATGTGAAGCCCGAGAATGTGCTGCTGGCCGAAGACGGCCGCATCAAGATCGGCGACTTCGGTCTCGCCCGTGCGACGACCGCGAACACGGCCACCGGCCAGCAGCTGCTCGGCACCATCGCCTACCTGGCACCCGAGCTCGTCACCCGCGGCACGGCAGACGCCAGGAGCGACATCTACGCGCTCGGCATCATGCTCTACGAGATGCTCGTCGGCGAACAGCCCTACAAGGGCGAGCAGCCCATGCAGATCGCGTTCCAGCACGCCACCGAGTCGGTGCCTCGTCCGAGCGTTCGAAACCCCGGCGTGCCCGAGCAGCTCGATGAGCTCGTGCTCTGGGCGACGGAGAAGTCGCCGGACGAGCGTCCTGACGACGCCGGTCAGATGCTGGAGCGTCTGCGTGAGATCGAGCGTGGTCTGGGCATCGCTCCCGCGGTCGCCGCTGCAACGGCCTCTCAGCGCTCGCAGGCGGACTCCGCTGACCTCACCAAGGTCATGCCGAGCACGATGGTCATCGCCGACCCCACCGCCCCGGTGCAGGCCGCCGTCGACAACGCGACCCTCCTGCGGCGTCGTTCGTCTCGACGCCGCGCCCGTGGCGCGTTTCTGCTGACGCTGGTGCTGCTTCTCGCGACGGTGGCCGGCGGTGTCGGGTGGTGGTTCGGATCCGGCCCAGGGTCCCTCGTCGCCGTCCCCGGAGTCGCCGGGCTGTCGTACGACGATGCCGCCTCGGCGTTGACCGCCGAGGGCTTCGTGCCCGTGCGCGGCGAGGAGAGCTCCATAGATGTCCCAGCCGGCGAGACCATCCGGTCAGACCCCGATGAGGGCGAGCGACTCGACAAGGGCACCGAGGTCACCGTCTTCGTCTCCTCGGGTCCCGCGTCGCACACGGCGGAGACCCTCAACGGCAAGACCGAGCAGGAGGCCCGCGATTACCTCGCGGACATCAAGGTCAACGTCACCGAGACTCCCCTGCTGCTCTTCTCCGATGCCGAAGCGGGTCGCGTGATCAACGCCTTCGTGACGCCTCGCGCAGGTGGCGAGGTGTACGCGTGCGCCGAGGGCTGCGAGCTGCTCGAGGACGACACCGTCGAACTCTACGTCTCGGCCGGCGCCTTCCCGGATGTCGCGGGGATGAGCGTGGACCAGGCGACCAACACGCTCCGCGACAAGGGCGTCGAGGTCAACCCCGATTCGCAGTTCGTCTTCAGCGATTCTGTCGCGAAGGACATCGTCATCGGGGTCACCGACCGTGCCGAGGAGGGCAATCGGCGCCCGGGCGAGACCGTCCAGCTGATCGTCTCCAAAGGACCCGAGCTGTTCCCGGTGCCGGATGTCGAGGGAATGAGCCGGGATGAGGCGGCCAGGACGATCCGCGATGCCGGCTTCGAACCGACGTGGAACGGCATCTGGAACGCGTTCCCCAACGATTTCACAGAGGTCACCGGGTCGGATCCAGGGGCAGGTTCTCAGCGCGCCAAGGGCACGGAGATCACCCTGCAGATCCGCAGCAGCGCGTTCTAGGGCGAAACCCGTCCGACCCCCACTCGTCCGCTCCCCGTGGTGCGTGCTCGCCGCTGACAGAGAGACGGCCCTCTCCGTGTGCGGAGGGGGCCGTCTCTCTGTGAGGCTCGTCGGTCAGCGCTTCTCGAGCTCTTCTGCCACGAGGAACGCCAGTTCCAGCGACTGCATGTGGTTGAGGCGAGGATCGCAGAGGCTCTCGTAGCGGGTCGCCAGTGCAGCCTCGTCGATGTGCTCGGAGCCTCCGAGGCACTCGGTGACGTCGTCGCCGGTGAGCTCGACATGGATTCCGCCGGGGAACGTCCCGACCGCGCGGTGCGCCTCGAAGAAGCCACGCACCTCATCGACCACGTCGTCGAAGCGACGCGTCTTGTAGCCGGTGGGGGTCGTGATCCCGTTGCCGTGCATCGGGTCGGTGACCCATAGCGGCTGCGCGCCCGAATCGCGGACGGCCTCGAGCAGCGGCGGAAGGGCGTCGCGGATCTTGCCCGCACCCATGCGCGTGATGAACGTCAGACGCCCCGGTTCGCGGTTCGGGTCGAGCTTGTCGATCAGTGCGAGAGCGGTCTCCGGCGTCGTGGTCGGACCGAGCTTGACGCCGATGGGGTTGCGGATCTTGGAGAAGTAGTCGACGTGCGCACCGTCGAGCTCGCGCGTGCGCTCACCGATCCACAGGAAGTGCGCCGAGGTGTTGAACGGGGTGTCCGTGCGCGAGTCGATGCGGGTCATCGGGCGCTCGTAGTCCATCAGCAGGCCTTCGTGGCCCGTGAAGAACTCGACGCGGGTGAGCTCGTCGAAGTCGGCTCCGGCCGCCTCCATGAACTTGATGGCCCGGTCGATCTCGGCTGCCATGCGCTCGTAGCGCTGGTTGGCCGGGTTCTGCGCGAAGCCCTTGTTCCACGAGTGCACCTCGCGCAGGTCGGCGAAGCCACCCTGGGTGAACGCGCGGATCAGGTTCAGCGTCGACGCAGCGGTGTGGTAGCCCTGAAGCAGACGACCCGGATCGGCTCGCCGAGACGCCTCGGTGAAGTCGTAGCCGTTCACGATGTCGCCACGGTATGCGGGAAGCGTCACGTCGCCGCGGGTCTCGGTGTCGCTCGACCGCGGCTTGGCGAACTGGCCTGCCATGCGACCCATCTTCACGATGGGCATCGACGCGCCATACGTCAGCACGACCGCCATCTGCAGGACGGTCTTGATGCGGTTGCGGATCTGATCGGCGGTGGCGCCCGCGAACGTCTCTGCGCAGTCGCCGCCCTGCAGGAGGAACGCCTTGCCGGACGCTGCGCGCGCGAGACGATCGCGGAGGTTGTCGACCTCACCTGCGAACACCAGGGGCGGAAGCGTGGAGATCTGCGCGGAGACCTCGGAGACACGCTCGGCGTCGAGCCACTGGGGCTGCTGCTTGATCGGGAGCGAACGCCACGCATCAAGCGCGTCGATGTGGTGCTGGAGCATGGTGTCCAGCCTAGTGCTCGCTGCGAAGTCGGGATGCCTCAGGAGCGCTGTGTGACGCGGGCGGGAAGCCTGTCCTTCACGCTCGACGCGTACACATCGTCGTACTGCTGCTCACCCAGTCGCTGGAGTGCCACCATGATCTCGTCTGTGACGGACCGCAGGATGTAGCGGTCGTTCTCCATACCCGCGTACCGGGAGAAGTCCAGGGGTTCGCCGATGACGATCCCGACCCTCACCACTCGCGGCAGACGCTGCCCGATCGGCATCGCGGTGTCGGTGTCGACCATGATCACGGGAACCACGGGGACCTTCGCCTCCATGGCCATCCGCGCGATCCCGGTGCGACCTCGATAGAGCCTTCCGTCAGGGCTTCGCGTTCCTTCGGGATAGATGCCGAGCAGGTCCCCGCGGCCGAGCACCTGCAGACCGGTGTTCAGAGAGGCCTCCGAGGCCTTGCCACCCGAACGGTCGATCGGGATCTGCCCTGTGGCCTTCATGAAGAACTTGGTGGCCCAGCCCTTGAGCCCGCGTCCGGTGAAGTAGTCGCTCTTCGCGAGGAACGACATGGGACGATCGATCATCAGCGGAAGGAAGATCGAGTCGGCGAACGACAGGTGGTTGCTGGCGAGGATCGCGGCACCGTTGGCCGGAATGTTCGCGCGCCCGACCACCCATGGTCGGAATATCGCTTTGACCACAGGGCCGATCGCCACGTACTTCATCAGCCAGTAGAACATCGAGGTGAAGTCTAGCGCCGCGATCGGCATCCGCCAGCGCCATGTCCCGATGACCTGCGATTGGCGACTGAGTCCCACTAGCGGTGCGACCGAGTCCCATGCTCTAGACTCGTGTGCAACCAGTGCCCGACCGGTACCGAAGGAGCTGCCGTGGTCCAGTTTGAAGTCCCCGCCGTCGTCCCCGCCGATCCCGAGGGGAACATCTCAGACCTCCTGGCGAAGCGCGTGAAGGCGACGCCGGATCGCCCTCTGTTCTCCGTGCCCGAAGGCGAGGGCTGGCGCGACATCACCGCAGCCGACTTCGAGACCGCCGTGATCGCACTGGCCAAGGGCTTCGTCGCCGCCGGCATCCAGCCGGGTGAGAAGGTGGGCTTCCTCGCCCGCACGACCTATGACTGGACCCTCGTCGACTTCGCCCTGTTCTATGCGGGCGCCGTCATGGTGCCGATCTACGAGACCAGCTCGCCCTCGCAGATCCAGTGGATCCTCGAGGACTCCGGCGCCATCGCACTCGTGCTCGAGTCGCCCGAGCACTTCGCACGCCTCGATGAGGTGCGCGGCGACCTCCCGCTGCTCCGCGAAGTCTGGCAGCTGCACCTCGGGGCGATCGACTCGCTGACCGCTCAAGGAGCGTCCGTGCCTGACGCCGAGATCGAGCGCCTGCGCAGCATCGCTGTCGGCTCCGACATCGCCACTCTCATCTACACCTCAGGCTCCACCGGTCGCCCGAAGGGCTGCGTTCTCACGCACAGCAACTTCGTAGAGCTGTGCCGCAACTCCGCCAAGGCGCTGGATGCCGTCGTGCAGACCCCCGGTGCGTCCACACTGCTGTTCATCACCACCGCGCATGTCTTCGCCCGGTTCATCTCGATCCTCAACATCCACGCCGGAGTCCGCACCGGACACCAGCCCGACACCCGGCAGCTTCTGCCGGCCCTCGGATCGTTCAAGCCGACCTTCCTGCTGGCTGTCCCCCGCGTGTTCGAGAAGGTCTACAACTCGGCGGAGCAGAAGGCCGAAGCCGGTGGCAAGGGCAAGATCTTCCGCGCTGCCGCCGACGTCGCGATCCAGCACTCGAAGCTGCTCGAAGAGGGAAAGAGCGTCCCGTTCGGGACGCGGCTCAAGTTCGCACTGTTCAACAAGCTCGTGTACAGCAAGCTGCGCGAAGCGATGGGCGGCAACGTCGTCTACGCCGTGTCGGGTTCGGCTCCCCTCGGTGCGCGACTCGGCCACTTCTTCCACAGCCTCGGCGTGGTGATCCTCGAGGGCTACGGCCTCACCGAGACGACCGCTCCCGCGACCGTGAACCTCGCGGACAAGTCGAAGATCGGCACCGTCGGCCCGGCGCTCCCCGGAGTGGGCGTGCGGCTCGCTGACGATGGCGAGATCGAGGTGCGAGGCGTCAACGTCTTCAAGGAGTACTGGAACAACCCTGCGGCCACCGCCGACGCGTTCAGCGAGGGCGGCTGGTTCCGCACCGGCGACATCGGCAGCTTCGACTCCGAGGGGTTCCTCACCATCACCGGTCGCAAGAAGGAGATCATCGTGACGGCCGGCGGCAAGAACGTCGCACCCGCCGCCCTCGAAGACCCGATCCGTGCGAACCCGATCATCGGACAGGTCGTCGTCGTCGGAGACCAGCGTCCCTTCATCTCGGCTCTCATCACCCTCGACCCCGAGATGCTGCCGACCTGGCTCGCCAATGCCGGGCTCCCCAAGGAGATGTCACTCGTGGAGGCCTCGAAGAACGACGCGGTCCGAGCAGAGATCCAGAAGGCTGTGGATGCCGCCAACGCCCGGGTGTCCCGCGCCGAGTCCATCCGCAAGTTCACGGTGCTCGACAGCGAGTGGACCGAGGCGTCGGGTCATCTCACGCCCAAGATGTCGATCAAGCGCAATGTGATCATGAGCGACTTCGCCGACGAGATCGCCGCCATCTACGACGAGCCCGTCACCACCACGAACGTCGCCCTCGGCGGCTGACCCACCGAGATACGAGAAAGGCCCCGCCGCGGCGGGGCCTTTCTCGTATCCGTCCGAAGTTCAGAACCAGGCGCTCTCTCGGATCTCGCGCATCGCACGCTTGCGCGTCTCGGCATCGAGTCTCGTGAGGTAGAGCTTGCCGTCGAGGTGATCCGTCTCGTGCTGGAGCGCCTGCGCCATCAGGCCGCTTCCTTCCAGCACCACAGGCTCGCCATCGAGGTCGATGCCCTCGACCCTGGCCCACGGGTGACGCAGCGCGTCATGCCAGAGTCCGGGCACGGACAGACAGCCTTCCCCCGTCGGCACAGCCTCTCCACGAACCTCGGTCAGGACGGGATTGAGCACATAGCCGATGTCGCCGTCGATGTTGTAGCTGAAGGCGCGGAGCGCGACACCGATCTGCGGAGCGGCGACGCCGGCACGCCCCGGCAGCTCGACAGTGTCGATCAGGTCGGCGACGAGCGCTCGAACGCCGTCGTCGACGGCGTCGATCGGTGCGCAGACCGTACGAAGCACGGGGTCTCCGAAGACCCGGATCTCACGCACCGCCATCAGTCGACCTTCGCTCGCAGGCCCTCGACGAGCAGCGCAGCGAGCTCGCGCGCTGCCACTCGGGTCTCCGGCTGCAGGTTGGCGAAGACGATGGTCCCGCCTCCCGCGATCTGCGCGTCGTACGGCATCCGCACGACATGCTTGGCGCGCGTGCGGAAATGAGCCTCGAGTTCGTTGAGACGCACGAGCGGAGCACCGGGGGTCGACTGGTTCAGCACCACGACGGCCTCACGCGCCTGCTCTGCGTATCCGTTGCTCTCGAGCCAGGTGAGCGTCTCCGACGCCAGGCGCGCCTCGTCGACACTCAACCCCGAGACGATCACGATCTGATCGGCGAGATCGAGCGTGGCCGACATCACCGAGTGCACGATGCCCGTGCCTGTGTCTGTGAGCACGAGCGAGTAGTAGTGCGCGGCGACACCGGCCACATCCCGGTAGTCGCTGTCGCTGAAGGCCTCTGCGATCCGCGGGTCGGAATCCGACGCGAGCACGTCGAGGCGGGTGGCGTCTCGCGCGACGATCGCGGAGATGTCGTGATATCCCCTGACCTCGTCATGGATCCGGACGAGATCGCGCACGGACTTGTTGTGGTGCGGGCGGACCACACGCTCTGCGAGGGTGCCGCGATCGGGGTTGGCATCGACCGCGATCACGCGATCGTCACGGGCGTCGGCGAGAGCCATACCCAGCAGAGCGGTGATGGTCGTCTTGCCGACCCCGCCCTTGCGGGACAGCACCGGAACGAATCGCGCGCCGCCGACGATCGGTGCGGCGATCCTGGCGCTCAGCGCTTTGCGCTCACGGGCGCGGCGTCCGTCTCCGATGTTGATCCGACGTCCGGAAATCGTATAGAGGAAGTGGCTCCAGGCGCCCTCGGGCTCTGGCTTGGTGATGCGGTGCGGGTCGAGAAGACGATCTGCGGTGAGCAGGTCGGCGCTCTCGCGAGAGGAGTCGCCGAGAGCGTCCAGACGCTTCGCGGACAGCTGCACGTCGGTGCGGCCCGATCGGGTCGCCGGGGTCGCGGCCCGTCGGGGCTTCTCAGCGTTCATGACCGAGCTCTCCTTCTTGGCGAGTGATGCTGCTGCCGACGATCTCCGTGAGCTGGGCGCGGCGTCGATATCGGCTTTCGCCCTGGCGATGAACGCCGCGGCCGCGGCGGCCTCCGCTGCGACCGCGTCACCGGGCGCTGCCGAAGCTGTGGCAGCGGAAGCGGTGGCGCCGACGGCTGTCACGGGTGCCGTCCTCGGAGCACGTTCGCGGGTGCGCGCCGGCTCAGGTTCCGGTTCCGGCTCCGGCTCAGGCTCAGGCTCAGGCTCCGGCTCAGGCTCAGGCTCAGGCTCAGGCTCAGGCTCAGGCTCAGGCTCAGGCTCAGGCTCAGGCTCAGGCTCAGGCTCAGGCTCAGGCTCAATCGCGAGGTCGGGCTCGGAGAACGCTTCCGCCTCGGGGGCCGGCTCCGGCTCCATCGCGAGGTCAGGCTCGGAGGATGCTTCCGGCTCAGACTCGATCACGAGGTCGGGCTCGGAAGACGCGTCCGCCTCGAGGGCCGGCTCCGGCTCCATCGCGAGGTCAGGCTCGGAGGATGCTTCCGGTTCGGGCTCGGCTTCCAGATCCGGTTCGGCTTCCAGAGCCGGCTCGAGCTCGAAGTCGAGGTCGGCCTCAGGCTCCGCCTCGAAGTCAGGGTCCGGCTCCGACTCCGGCTCGAATTCGGGCTCAGGCTCGGGCTCGGGTTCGGGCTCCTGAACCGCGTCGGACTCGGGTTCGGTCACCCCGGTCCGATCCTCGTCCGCAACGGGCTCCGGCGGCAGCTCGATGATCATCGGAGCAGCGCCGAGCGGTGCCGGTGAGATCTCTGCAGCGGCCTTCGCCGCGGCGACCGGCTCGTCGATGATCAGGTCGGCGACGACCTCGCCCTCGACGACGCCATCGTCCTCCAGGTCGTCATCGTCGTCCTTCGGGAGCACGACGCTCACCTGCGCCGTGTTGCCGAGTATGCCGATGGCCGAGGTATCCAGAGACGTAGCGTCGTCCAGCACCCCTCTGGACTCGTCGTCCGGGTTGTCTGCCACGTTCTTCGGGGTCACTGTGTCACTCCAAGCTTGTGCGGGCCTCGGGTGCGTTGCGTCGAACGCGGCCTCGCCCGCACAAGATTAGTGCGCCGGGCGGATGACGACCAAAAGATCTCCGGCTTCGACCTGCTGCGTCGCGCCGATCGCGAGTCTCTCCACCACGCCGTCGACGGGGGCGGTGATGGCCGCTTCCATCTTCATGGCTTCGATGGATGCGACCGGTTCACCGGCGCGCACCGAGTCACCGACGTCCGCTTTCAGGGTCACGACTCCCGAGAACGGCGCGGCCACCTGACCGGGCACCGATGTGTCAGCCTTCTCGATCTCGTGGACGTCGACCGCCACCGATCTGTCGCGCACGAACACGGGCCGCAGCTGACCGTTGAGGGTCGTCATGACGGTGCGCATGCCCTTGTCGTCTGCATCTCCGATGGCTTCGAGACCCACGTACAGCTGGACGCCGCGATCGATCTCGACGACGTGCTCCTGGCCTTGCACGAGACCGTAGAGGTAGTCAGCGGTGTCGAGCACCGAGAGATCACCGAACAGTTCCCGTCTCTCGGTGAACTCGCGCATGGGTGCAGGAAACAGCAGCGTGTTCAGCCGCGCACGACGGGTCGCACTGTCGCCCGCCAGCGCTGCCTCGTCGTCGGCGGAGATCTCCGTCATGCCGATGCGCACGGCACGCCCCGCCAACACCTTCGTGCGGAAGGGCTCCGGCCATCCGCCCGGCAGATCGCCGAGTTCGCCCGCCATGAAACCGACGACGGAGTCGGGCACGTCGTACTTCTCGGGGTTCGCCTCGAAGTCAGCAGGATCGGCCTTGACCGCGGCCAGGTGCAGAGCAAGATCGCCGACCACCTTCGACGACGGCGTCACCTTCGGAACACGACCGAGGATTCGATCGGCCGCAGCGTACATGTCCTCGATCAGCTCGAAGTCGTCTGCGAGCCCGAGCGCCTTCGCCTGCTGACGGAGGTTCGACAGCTGACCGCCCGGGATCTCGTGGTGGTAGACCCGCCCGGTGGGGCCGGGAAGTCCGGACTCGAACGGCGCGTACATCCGGCGGACCGCCTCCCAGTACGGCTCGAGATCCGAGACGCTGTCGAGGGAGATGCCGCTGTCGCGATCCGTATGCGCGAGCGCAGCGACGAGCGATGAGAGAGAAGGCTGGCTGGTCGTGCCGGAGAGCGGAGCGGATGCCGCGTCGACCGCATCCACCCCTGCGTCGCTCGCAGCGAGCAGTGTGGCGAGCTGGCCGCCGGGGGTGTCGTGCGTGTGCAGGTGCACGGGCAGGGCGAAGCGCTCGCGCAGCGCCGCGACGAGCTTCGCGGCCGCCGCGGGTCGCAGCAGTCCCGCCATGTCCTTGATCGCGATGATGTGCGCCCCCGCATCGACGATCTGGGCCGCGAGGTTCAGGTAGTAATCGAGCGTGTAGAGATCCTCGGCCGGGTTCAGAAGGTCACCGGTGTAGCAGAGCGCCACCTCGGCGACCGCCGTGCCTGTGTTGCGAACAGCCTCGATCGCCGGTCGCATCTGCTCGACGTCGTTGAGCGCATCGAAGATCCTGAAGATGTCGACGCCGCTTGCCGCCGCCTCCCGCACGAACGCCTCGGTGACGGCCGTCGGGTAGGGCGTGTAACCCACGGTGTTGCGTCCACGCAGAAGCATCTGGATCGCGACGTTGGGAAGCGCCGCCCGCAGCTTGTCGAGACGCTCCCAGGGGTCTTCCCCGAGGAAGCGCAGTGCGACGTCGTACGTCGCCCCTCCCCAGGCCTCGACCGAGAGCAGCTCAGGCGTCAACCGGGCGATGTGCGGTGCGGCTGCGACGAGATCCTTCGTGCGCACGCGCGTCGCGAGCAGCGACTGGTGCGCATCGCGGAAGGTCGTGTCGGTGATCGCGAGAGCGCTCTGCGCGCGCAGGCTCTGGGCGAAGCCTTCCGGGCCCAGCTCGAGCAGACGCTGTCGCGAACCGGCGACCGGGGTCGAGTCGAGGTCGACGGCCGGGAGCTTGGCAGCCGGGTCCAGCGAACCCGGGTGGACCCCGTGGGGCTTGTTGACCGTGACGTCGACCAGCCAGTTCAGAATCCGAGTGCCGCGGTCCTTCGACTCGCGGCCGCGGAGGAGATCCGGGCGCTCGTCGATGAACGACGTGCTCACGTCGCCGGCGATGAACGCCTCATCCTCGAGCAGGGCCTGCAGGAACGGGATGTTGGTCGAGACGCCGCGAATGCGGAACTCCGCCAGCGCCCGCCGAGCGCGTGCCACCGCCGCCGGGTAGTCCCGCCCGCGGCAGGTCAGCTTGGCGAGCATCGAATCGAAGTGCGGGCTGATCTGCGCACCCTGATGCACGGTGCCGCCGTCGAGACGGATGCCCGCACCTCCCGGGGAGCGGTAGGTGGTGATCTTGCCCGTGTCGGGCCGGAACCCCTGAGTCGGGTCCTCCGTGGTGATGCGGCACTGCAGCGCCGCTCCGCGCACCTGCAGACTGTGCTGTTCGAGTCCGAGTTCGGCGAGGGTCTGGCCTGCGGCGATGCGCATCTGGCTCTGCACGAGATCGACGTCGGTCACCTCCTCGGTGACGGTGTGCTCGACCTGGATGCGCGGGTTCATCTCGATGAAGACGACCTCGCCGGTGCGCTCCCCCGCGGTCTCGAGCAGGAACTCGACCGTTCCCGCGTTCTCGTATCCGATGGATCGCGCGAACGCGACCGCGTACCCGTGCAGCGCGGTGCGGATGTCATCGTCGAGATTCGGGGCCGGGGCGATCTCGACGACCTTCTGATGACGTCGCTGCACCGAGCAGTCGCGTTCGAAGAGGTGGACGGTCTCGCCGGTCTTGTCCGCGAGGATCTGCACCTCGATGTGCCGGGGACGGATGACGGCCTGCTCCAGGAACATCCGCGGGTCGCCGAAGGCGCTCTCCGCTTCGCGCATCGCCTCTGCCAGTGCCGGCGCGAGCTCCGCCGCAGACTCGACCCGGCGCATGCCACGACCGCCACCGCCGGCGACGGCCTTGGCGAACAGCGGGAAGCCGATGTCCGATGCCTGGGCCACGAGCGCGTCGACGTCATCGGAGGCCTCGGTCGAGCGGAGCACGGGAACCCCGGCCTCGATCGCGTGGCGCTTGGCCTCGACCTTGTTGCCTGCCATCTCGAGCACCTTCGAGGGCGGGCCGATGAAGACGATGCCGTTCGCGGCAGCCTTCTCGGCCAGTTCGGGATTCTCGGACAGGAAGCCGTATCCGGGGTAGATCGCGTCCGCACCCGCATCCTTCGCGACGCGGATGATCTCGTCGACGTTCAGGTATGCGCGGACGGGATGACCGCGCTCGCCGATCTCGTAGGCCTCGTCCGCCTTGAGCCGGTGGACGGAGCCGCGGTCCTCATGCGGGAAGACGGCGACTGTTCTCGCCCCGACCTCGAATGCCGCACGGAAGGCACGGATCGCGATCTCGCCGCGGTTCGCCACAAGGATCTTCTGGAACATGCACACCTCTGGAAGCTCGATGCGCACTTCTAATCGGCGCGCATGGGGCGGGGCTGAGTGTGCACCCAGCCTAGGGGAAGGTAACGTGGTGTTCGTGCACGTACTCAGCGTCAGCTCTCTCAAGGGAGGCGTCGGCAAGACGACAGTGACCCTCGGCCTGGCCTCAGCGGCCTTCGCCCGTGGTGTCCGAACGCTCGTCGTCGACCTCGACCCTCAGTCCGATGTGTCCACCGGAATGGACATCCAGGTGGCCGGTCGGCTCAACATCGCCGATGTCCTGGCCAACCCGAAGGAGAAGGTCGTCCGTCAGGCGATCACCTCCAGCGGCTGGGCGAAGGTGCACCCCGGAACCATCGACGTGCTGATCGGCAGCCCGTCAGCGATCAACTTCGACGGACCGCACCCGAGCGTGCGTGACGTGTGGAAGCTCGAAGAGGCGCTGGCCTCCGTCGAAGCCGACTACGACCTGGTCCTCGTCGACTGCGCCCCGTCGCTGAACGCCCTCACCCGCACGGCCTGGGCGGCGAGCGACCGCGTGATGGTCGTCACTGAGCCCGGCCTCTTCTCCGTCGCCGCGGCCGATCGCGCGCTGCGCGCGATCGAGGAGATCCGTCGGGGCCTCTCCCCTCGTCTCCAGCCGCTGGGCATCGTCGTCAACCGCGTGCGGCCCCAGTCGATCGAGCACCAGTTCCGCATCAAGGAACTGCGCGACATGTTCGGCCCCCTCGTGCTCTCCCCGCAGCTTCCGGAGCGAACGTCGCTGCAGCAGGCCCAGGGTGCGGCCAAGCCGCTGCACATCTGGCCCGGCGACTCGGCTCAGGAACTCGCTGCCGACTTCGACCAGCTGCTCGATCGGATCATCCGCACCGGGCGCATCCAGGTCGCGGATTCCGGCCCGCAGGCCTGATCCACCGCAGACAGCAGAACGGCCATCCTCTCGCGAGGGTGGCCGTTTCTTCGTGCGGGGCGCGGCTCGGAGCCGCGGATGCTCAGGCGGAGCGCTTGGTGCGACGCGCCGACAGCTCGTCGACCGGGTCGGGTGATGTCGCGTCGAATTCGACGAGGGTCGACTCGACCTCGCGAAGCACCTTGCCCACGGCGATGCCAAACACGCCCTGACCGCGGCTGACCAGGTCGATGACCTCGTCGTTCGACGTGCAGAGGTAGACGGACGCACCGTCGCTCATGAGGGTCGTGCCCGCGAGATCGCGGATGCCCGCGCGGCGGAGCTCGTCGACCGCGGTACGGATCTGCTGCAGGGAGATACCGGTGTCGAGCAGGCTCTTCACCAGCTTGAGCACGAGGATGTCGCGGAAGCCGTAGAGGCGCTGAGAGCCCGACCCGCTGGCGCCTCGCACAGTGGGCTCTACGAGCTCGGTGCGTGCCCAGTAGTCCAGCTGACGGTAGGTGATGCCCGCTGCACGCGCCGCCACCGCACCCCGGTAGCCGACCTCGTCGTCCATGGCCGGCAGGCCATCGGTGAAGAGGAGTTCCGGCACGAACCGCGGGTCGCCTGCACGCTCATCCGCATTCATTTGAAATCCTCCCTGGAGCTGTTACCTCCACGCTAGAGCAGCCCTCCGGCACCGGCAATGACATCCGTGGGACGCCGAAGGTGTGTCGCAATCAGTTCGTTACGAAAGCAACCTGGTGAGTGCGTCCTTGACGAAGAGCGAGCGCACTTCGTCGATCTTCGCGGCGAGGTTGGGCGCCATGTCGCTCGCCTTCGCCCGCGATGCGGCGTCCGTGCGACGGAGCAGAGACGACATGGCGGACTCGATCAGCGCGACCTCGCGCTCGGCGCCCTGACGCAGCGACCGCAGGTGGCGCGGCTCGATGCCATGGCGGTCGAGCGCGACCAGACCGCGCAGCAGCGTGACGGTCGACTCGGGGTAGCTCTCCTGCGCCACGATGACACCGGTGCTGATCGCATCGTTGAGGAGCTGCGGGCCGGCACCGGCTGCCGACAGGAGCTCGCTGCGGCGGTAGCGACGAGGCGTCGGCGTGATCGACGGCGGCGGAGCGAGGGCGGCTGAGTCGCCGTTCGCCTCAGCGTCGTCGAGCTGCTCTCGGATGATGCTGAGAGGGAGGTAGTGGTCACGCTGCAGCGTGAGGCCGAGGCGCAGTCGCTCGATATCGGCCTGCGAGAACTTGCGGTAGCCCGACTCCGTGCGCGACGGGCTGACGATCCCCTGCACCTCCAGGAAGCGGAGCTTGCTGGAGGTGAGCTCCGGAAACTCTGGTGTGAGCCGAGCAAGCACCTGACCGATGCTCAGAAGGCCCGCGGACGCAGAGCGTTCGCGGGCGGGAGAAGCCGCCATCAGTCGATCGCCGCGACGCGATCGACGGGAGAGGCGAAGAAGTTCAACCGGAACTTGCCGACACGAAGCTCGGTGCCGTCGACCAGAGCGCTGCGATCGACACGCTCGCCGTTGACGTAGGTTCCGTTGAGCGAGCGCTGGTCGATGATCTCGAACGTCGAGCCGTTGCGAGTCACCTCTGCATGGCGGCGCGAGACGGTCACGTCATCGAAGAAGATGTCGGCTTCGGGGTGGCGACCGATGGTCGTCACATCGGTGTCGAGCAGGTAGCGGGCCCCCGCGAGAGCTCCGGAGCGCACCAGAAGCAGTGCGGAACCGGAGGGAAGCGCTGCGATGGCGCCCTGCTCCACGTCGGTGAGCTCCACGCCGAAAGGCACGAAGGAGAGGTCCGAGTCGTGCCCGAACGTCTGCGTCACGTCGTGCCTCTGCTCGCCGGGACGGTGGATCGCGGCGTCTCCGCCCGATCGATTCTGGCTGTCTGTCACTATGCCCTCCTAGTCCTCCAGACTAACTGATCCGATGCCGCTCGCGGGAGCTCGCTTCACACTCAGGCATCGCATACGGACACTTCATAGGCTGAGGATGTGAAAACCACAGCCCGCCGCCTCCCTGCAGCTCCGGTCGCACTCGCCGCCGCCCTTCTGACCGCGTTCCTCGTGCTGTTCGCGCCTCTCTCCGCCTCGGCCCACGACAGTCTGCTCGCGTCATCCCCCGAGGCCGACAGCACGGTCGACACGCTCCCCGCCGAGTTGACGCTCACCTTCAGCGCGAAGCTCATCGACGAGACCGGCGCGACCGAGGTGGTCGTGACGGACCCCTCCGGCAACTCGGTCACCGAGGGCGATGCCACCGTCGAGGGTGCGATCGTGACGCAGCAGCTCGCCACGGAGGCCCCTGAGGGTGCCTATCACGTGATCTGGAAGGTCGTCTCGAGCGACGGCCACCCGACCTCGGGAGAGTTCGACTTCACGGTCGCGAACAGCACCGAGACCGCCCCGACCGCCCAGCCGAGCGCCGAGCCCACGGAGACGGCCACGGCCGCTCCCGCTCCGGTCGCGACCGCGGGCCCCGGCACCGACGTCACTCCCGCCCCCGAGAGCGACGAATCATCCGCCTCCACGACGCTGATCTGGGTGCTCGCGATCGTCGGAGTGCTCGTGATCCTCGGCATCGTCGTCTGGCTCGTGGTCCGCGGGCGCCGCGACCCGGCTTCGACCGATTCCGACCTTCCCTCGGAGCGATAGGCTTAAGGCATGCCACATTACGATGTCGTCATCCTCGGTGCAGGTCCTGGCGGATACGTCGCTGCGGTTCGCAGCGCGCAGCTCGGTCTGTCCACCGCCATCATCGAAGAGAAGTACTGGGGTGGTGTCTGCCTCAACGTGGGCTGCATCCCCTCCAAGGCTCTCCTGAAGAACGCGGAGCTCGCGCACACGCTCAACCACAAGGCCGACTTCTTCGGCATCTCGGGTGAGTTCACGATCGACTACGGCAAGGCGTTCGACCGCAGCCGTGTCGTCGCCGACGGCCGCGTCAAGGGCATCCACTTCCTGATGAAGAAGAACAAGGTGACCGAGTACGACGGTCGCGGCACCTTCACCGGCCCGAAGGCGATCTCGGTCGCCAAGGCCGACGGCTCGACCGAAGAGGTCACCTTCGACAACGCGATCATCGCGACCGGCTCGAAAGTTCGTCTGCTTCCGGGCGTCCAGCTCAGCGACAACGTCGTGACCTACGAGGAGCAGATCCTCAGCCGCGAGCTCCCGAAGTCGATCGTCATCGTCGGAGCCGGCGCCATCGGCATGGAATTCGCGTACGTGATGACCAACTACGGCGTCAAGGTCACGATCATCGAGTTCCTCGACCGCGCGCTTCCCAACGAGGACGCCGACGTGTCGAAGGAGATCGCGAAGCAGTACAAGAACTACGGCGTCGACATCCTCACCTCCACCAAGGTCGAGTCCGTCGTCGACAACGGCTCGTCCGTCACCGTGTCGTACACCGGCAAGGACGGCCAGCAGAGCTCGATCGAAGCCGACAAGGTGCTCATGTCGGTCGGCTTCGCCCCCAACATCGAGGGCTTCGGTCTCGAGGCCACCGGCGTCAAGCTCACCGAGCGCGGCGCGATCGACATCGACGACCACATGCGCACGAACGTCGAGGGCATCTACGCGATCGGCGACGTCACCGCCAAGCTGCAGCTCGCCCACGTGGCCGAGGCGCAGGGTGTCGTCGCGGCCGAGACCATCGGCGGCGCGGAGACCCAGACGCTCGGCGACTACCGCATGATGCCCCGCGCGACGTTCTGCTCGCCGCAGGTCGCCTCGTTCGGCCTCACCGAGCAGCAGGCCAAGGACGAAGGGCGCGAGATCAAGGTCGCGACGTTCCCGTTCATGGCGAACGGCAAGGCGCACGGACTCGGCGAGCCCGTCGGCTTCGTGAAGCTCATCGCCGACGCCGAGCACCTCGAGCTCATCGGCGCCCACATGATCGGCCCCGACGTCTCCGAGCTCCTGCCCGAGCTGACGCTGGCCCAGAAGTGGGACCTCACGGCTCTCGAGCTGGCCCGCAACGTGCACACCCACCCGACGCTGTCGGAGGCGCTGCAGGAGGGCTTCCACGGCCTCGCGGGTCACATGATCAACTTCTGATCCGAAGATCAGATCGTCGAAGGCCCGACACGCTCACGCGTGTCGGGCCTTCGTGCGTCTATGACGCCGCCCCGGCCTTCCAGCTCAACTCCAGCCGTGAGGGGAGGCCGAAGCGCACAGCCCACCCTGAGGGCACGAGAGAGGCGAGCTCTCTCCGCGCGTATGAGCGGCGGATGCTGATGAGGCCGTCCTCCCGGATGAACGAGCCGCGGAAGAGCGTTCCCGAGAGGACCCAGGTCGCGGCGTCGTACAGGGCATAGGCGAATCGGGTGCGGGCGATGTCCCGGTGCACCACGACGCCACCGCCGCCGACGAGCGCCTCGGAGTCGCGCAGCAGGCCGTCGAGCTCTGTCGAAGTGAGGTGGTGCAGCACGTGATTCGAGAAGACCACGTCGTACTGCTCCCCCTCCGCCACGAGGTCTGCGGCGAAGGCGCAGCGATATCGGATGCCGGCTCCGTGGTCGTTATCGGCAGCCCAGCGAATCGCCCGCTCGTCGGCGTCGAGTGCCGTGATCTCGGCGTCGAGACCTGCGCGCCGCAACCGCGCCGCGATCATCCGGCACACGTCTCCGCCGCCCGCGCCGATGTCCAGGATGCGGATGGGACCGCGGCGGGCGCGCGGCCGGATCTCGCGACGATAGAGCAGCCCCGGCCGTGAGACGAGCGCGTTCACGAGCCGGAAGCGTCTGTAGGTCTGTTCCAGCATCCCGATGTCCGCATCCGGATCGTCCATGAGCTCGCGCACCTCGGTGGCGCGCATCGAGAGGTCGTGTCTCACAGGACGCCGGTGGTGACCGTCATCAATGCGCTCTCGGCCGTCAACCCCGGTCCGAAGGCCATCGCCGCGACCCGCGACCCGTCGGCGGCGCCGTCGTCGAGGATCCGCTTGATCACGAAGAGCACCGTCGCGCTCGACATGTTGCCGTTCTCGCGCAGCGTCTCCCGAGCCGGGTGCAGCTGCGCGTCGCTCAGCTGCAGTCGCTCCTGCACGCGGTCGAGGATGCTGCGTCCGCCGGGGTGGATCGCCCAGTGCTCCACGCGCTCCCCCACCTTCCCCTCGTCGAACGCGGCCGCGAGCTCGCCCTCGCGGGCGTAGAGCGGACGGATGGCGCCGATGATGGTCTCGCCGATGATCTGCGGCACCTTGGTCGACAGGATCATCTCGAAGCCGTGGTCGCCGATCGTCCAGGCCATGTCCTTCTCGCCCTCGGCGGCGATGGCCGTGTGGAAGCCGTCGAGGCGGACGGCAGGCACCGGTGTCGGGAGATCGCGCGCTGTGACGATGCCGGCGGCCGCCCCGTCCGCGAAGAGGGAGTTGGCCACGATGAGATCCGGGTCCTCCGACGATCGAAGGTGCACGGTGCACAGCTCGACGCTGACCACGAGCACCACGGCAGCGGGATCGGCCGCGCAGAACTGGCTCGCCGCTCGGAGCGCAGGCAGTGAGGCGTAGCAGCCCATGAATCCGAGGTGATAGCGCTGCACGCTGTCTGAGAGACCCAGCCCCCGCACGATCTCGTACTCCGGGCCCGGCGCATGGAAGCCCGTGCACGATGCGGTGATGACGTGCGTGACGTCGGCGGCGACGATGTCGGGGTCTGCGTCCAGCGCGCTGCGAGCCACCTCGACGAAGAGACGAGACGCCTCGCGTATGTAGACGTCGTTGCGTGCGGCCGTTCCCGGAGACTGCAGAAGGCCGGACTCCCGATCGAAGAAGAGCGTCGCGTCGGTGCTCGCCGTGGAGGAGAGCTCTTCGATGACCGTGTGACGGGTGTCGATGCCCGATCCGTTGAAGGATGCTCCGATGATCCTCTGCGCGAGGCGCCCGACGTCGGGCTGCGAGGCGAAGATGTCGCGCACCTCGTGCTGCTCGATGACGGTGTCTGGAACGATCGTCCGCAGCGAGCGGAGTACGGCGGAGCGGGTCATGTCTGCCACTCAAGCATGGCCCCGCTCACGCGCGGAAGGGGCTTGCGCCGTGAGTCAGAAACCCAGAGCACGGGCGAGCTTGGAGCCGGATGACGCATCGCGACCCCCGACGGCGAAGATCACCCTCTCGACGGCCTCGAACAGGGCCGCTCTCCCCGCCGGGTCGGCGGGCGCAGCGGGGCCGAGCTCGAATTCCCACTCGCGCCATTCACGCTGCACGTGGTGTCGGAGGTCGGTCGCGCGAACGTGATCGTCGACGAACTCGGCGACCACTCCGGCGGTTCCGGTGAGCAGATAGGCCGTTCGGGTGTTCTCGATCCGGGCGAGGGGCGTCAGGGGGCCCGTCGCCCATCGCGAGATGGTCTCGGTCACCGCCTCGGGGATCCTGTCGTCGTCACCCAGCGGCCAGCCGATCTCCAGACGGCCGTCGCCCTCACGCGGTCCCTTGATATGCCAACCGGCATCGGGGCCGCCGGTGCGACGACGAAGAGCCACCCCTGAGCGGGAGAGTCCGGCATCCGCGGTGTCGAAGTAGCGTGCGTCGAGTTCGCGCACCTCGCCCGACGACACGGCATCCACTCCGGGAACCCCCACCCACTCCGGAAGAGGGGTGGCGTCGTCGACGTCGTACTTGCGCTCGACCTCGACGACCCTGGAGGGTTCGAGGCCGGACTGCGGAGCGGTGCGGTGCTCAGTCATCCGACGGACTGATGTCCTCGAGGGATTCGTCGTACCAGTAGTCGATCTCGGTGGGACCGTCGGTGTCGCCGGTGTTCTGCGCGTCACCGCGTCGGTTGTACACCACCTGGGTCTCGCTGTAGGGGACGATCAGCTTGTCGTCCGCATCGCCGAGAGGAATGATCTGCCCGTCGAGCGGGCCGCCGTGAAGTCGCGCAAGTGCCATGTGCTCACCCTAGCGCCGACACGCTGCAAGACGCCTCACTGCACGAGGATGCCGAGGATCGCGCCGAGGATCATCCACGGTCCGAAGGCGATGCGCGTCGAGCCGTCCGCCCTGCGGAGCATCATCAGCGACAGGGAGAACAGAGCACCGAGGACGAAGGCGGATGCTGCTCCCGCGGCGAGCGCCTGCCAGCTGTGCCAACCGAGGATCAGGCCGATGACGGCGGCGAGCTTGACGTCTCCTCCGCCCATTCCCTCGCGGCTGAGCAGACGGAGCGCCGCATAGAAGCCGCCGAGGATCAGCATGCCGAATGCTGCTCTGACCATCGCCGTGCTCTCACCGGAGGTGATGGCGTCGGCGACCCCGAGGAGGATGAGCGCCGCGAGGGTGGGGAGCACGATCCGGTTCGGCAGTCGATGTGTGCGGATGTCGATGGTGACGAGCATGCAGGCGACCACGAACAGCATCAGATGGACGGTCACGACGGCCACGGTGCGGAGATCCATGCGGGAAGGCTAGGAGAAGGCGGATGCCGGCGAGGACGGCGTGTGGATAACCTCCCCTGCCGATGTCGGAGGTTCGAACTATCGTCATCTACTCCAGTTGCTTTATTAGTACATATCTTCGAGGATGGATTCATGGGGATCGGGCTCGATGCGGTGACCGCGCTCTCTCCGGCTGGCGACTCCCGCGCCGGAGAGGTTCTTCGGCTGCGCCGGGAGATCAGCCGCATGCAGCGCAGACGCAGCGAGCATCCGCTGCTCCCCCTCGAACCCGCCTTCTCCTCCCTGCTCCCTGAAGAAGGACTGCAGACGGGGACGACATACACCGTCTCCCCCTCGCCCAGTCTCGTCCTCGCGCTGCTCGCGGCGGCGTCGCGCAAGGGCCACTGGTGTGCGGTGGTGGGCATGCCCACGCTGGGCGTGGAAGCCGCAGCGGCGTTCGGAATCGAGCTGCCTCGACTGATCCTCGTCCCCGAGCCCGGAGACCGCTGGCTCGCCGTGACCTCTGCGCTCGCCGAGGTGGTTCCGCTGATCGCCGTGCAGCCGGGAGGCAGAGCACGCGATGCCGATGTGTCACGACTGAGCGCACGCCTGCGAGACCGCGAGAGCACCCTGCTCATCACCGAGTCGACAGCGTCCGGCGCCTGGCCGCAGAGCGAGGGCTCCATCCGACTGCACGACCAGCACTGGCTCGGTGTCGGTGAGGGGTGGGGGCTGATCGAAGGTTCCACGGCGACGGTGTCAGCCCGGACGCGGCACAGTCCGCTGTCGTCGAGCGTGCGCGTACGCCTTCCCGGCGCCCATGGCGCGGTCGAAGAGCTGCCCGCCGAGCACACCGCCGTCGAGACCATGGCCGAGATGACGACGCTGCCCGGCCTGCGCGGTCACGAGGCCACTCCGCTCGAATACCCGCGTCTGGCGGTGGCCGGATGACCGCTGCTCCGCTGCGGGTCCTCGTCCTGTGGCTTCCCGATTGGCCGTTGCGCGCCGCCCTGGGCGGGCCACCGCCTCATCCGCCGACGGCGCTGGTGCATGCGAACACCGTCGTCGCATGCACCGCTTCGGCGAGGGAGCACGGTGTGCGCGCCGGTCAGCGCCGCCGCGTCGCGCAGGGGCACATCTCGTCGCTGCGCGTGCTGCCGCACGACACCGCCCGCGACGAGAGGGCCTTCCTTCCGGTGCTGCAGCTCATCGAGAAGCACGCCCCCGGCGCCGCGCTGCTGCGTCCAGGACTCGCGGCGGTGCGGGCACGGGGCATCTCCCGCTACCACGACGGCGAGGCCGAAGCAGGGCGGGCCCTCATCGATGTACTCACCGAGGCGGGCTTCCCCGAGGTGCGCGTCGGCATCGCCGACGGCCCGTTCACGGCAGAGCTCGCCGCCAGAGGAAGCGCCCCGTGCACCGTCGTTCCTGCAGGCATCGCGAAGGACTTCCTCGCCCCGCTCCCCGTGGGGGTGCTGCGAGACGAACAGTTCACCGGTCTGCTCATCCGGCTCGGCGTGCGCACGCTCGGCGACTTCGCCGCCCTCGACGAGATCGAGGTGCGCGATCGCTTCGGCGAGCGCGGCGCCCGCCTGCACTCCCTCGCCGCCGGTGCCGATTCCCGCGCCGTGGTGGCACGACCGCCCGACCCCGAACTCGTGCGCTCCGTCGAGTTCGAACCCCCGCTCGCCGGAGCCGATCAGGTGGCCTTCGCGGTGCGGCAGACGGCCGATGCGGTCATGCTCGCTCTCGGAGAAGCCTCGGTGGTGTGCACAGAGATCCGCATCGACCTGATCGACGACGACGGCAAGGTGTTCTCCCGTCCCTGGCTGCATCCGACCTGCTTCGATGCCGCTGACCTCGTCGACCGGGTGCGCTGGCAGCTCGAGGCGCTGGGGGCGGAGTCAGCGAAAGAGCCGATCGATGAGGCTCGCGCGTTCGGCGGGATCGCCCTGGTGCGGATCGTCCCCGTGGCGGTCGATGATGCCGCCCATCACCAGCCCGGACTCTTCGGGTCCGGCACGGATGAGCGCCTGCACCACGCCATCTCCCGCGTGCAGACGATGCTCGGCCACGAGGGCGTCGTCACCGCCGCTCTCTCCGGCGGACGCTGGCTCGCCGATCGACAGGTGCTCACTCCGTGGGGCGAACGCCCCGTCGCCCCCAGAGACCCCGGGCAACCCTGGCCGGGAAGCCTTCCCGATCCTCTTCCCGCCGAGGTGTTCCGTCCCCCTCGCCCCATCGGAGTGCTCGCACCCGACGGGGAGACCGTCCTCGTCGACGACCGGGGTTCGCTCTCGGCGGCACCCGCTCGCATCGACGGCGACGATGTGCAGGCCTGGGCTGGCCCGTGGCCGATCCATGAACGCCGGTGGGAGGCCTCCGGCGGCAAGAAGGGGCATCGCCTGCAGATCATCGATGACCATGATCGGGCCTGGCTCGTCTTCTGCACGGGAGATCGCTGGTGGGCCGAGGGGAGGTACCGCTGATGGGCTGGCACAACCCTCCCCTGTCCTGGAACGAACTGGAGCGCACTCTCAGCGGCGAGGAATCGCCCTATCCGACCGGAGGCATGCCACCCGGCAGCCGCCCCGACCCGGGCCCCGTCAGCACCAAGCGCAAGCGAAATCCCCCGACCTCCGTGCACCGGCCTGAGGATGCCGTCCCCTATGCCGAGCTGCACGCGCATTCGTCGTACTCGTTCCTCGACGGCGCCTCCTCACCGGAAGACCTGCTCGCCGAGGCCGAGCGTCTGGGGCTCACCGCGCTGGCACTCACCGACCACGACGGTTTCTACGGAGCGGCCCGCTTCGCCGAGGTCGCAGAGCTGATGGATGTGAGCGTCCAGACGGTCTACGGTGCCGAGCTCTCGCTCGGTCTCGACGCCCCGCAGCGGGGCACCCCCGATCCGGTCGGCGACCATCTTCTGGTGCTCGCCGACGGTCTGGAGGGCTATCACCGTCTCTCCGGCGCCATGACGGCTGCTCACTTGCGCGGCGGAGAGAAGGGCCGCCCCGTGTACGACCTCGATGAGCTGGCGGCCGCCGCCGACGGGCACTGGACGATCCTCACCGGATGCCGCAAGGGCGGCGTCCGCCGTGGGCTCGAAGCCGGAGACGCGCAGACGCCGCTGCGCCGTCTGGTCGATCTGTTCGGCCAGGATCACGTCGCCGTCGAGCTCTTCGACCACGGCGACCCGCAGGACACACGTCGCAACGACGCTCTCGCCGATCTCGCCCGGCGGTTGCGGTTGCCTGTGGTGGCGACGAACAACGTGCACTACGCCGCCCCCGAACGCGCATCACTCGCCGAGGCGGTCGCCGCTGTGCGTGCCGTGCGCAGCATGGACGAGCTCGACGGCTGGCTTCCGACCCACGGAGGAGCACATCTGCGCAGCGGTGCGGAGATGTCCGCGCGCTTCCGGCGCCACCCCGGCGCGATCTCCTATGGGCTCGAGCTCGCCGCTGCGTCGGCCTTCTCCCTCCGCCGAGCACGACCGGCCCTGCCGAAGCAGGAAGTGCCAGACGGTCATACCCCCATGAGCTGGCTGCGTCACCTGGTATGGGAGGCCGTGCCGACGAAATACCCGCAGCTCGATGACGACGGTCGCCGCAGGATCGGGCGCGAGCTCGACGTGATCGAGGAGAAGGATTTCCCCGGCTACTTCCTCATCGTGCACGGCATCGTCGCAGAGGCACGCCGTCGCGGCATCCTGTGTCAGGGACGTGGTTCTGCCGCGGCGAGCGCCGTCTGCTATCTCCTCGGCATCACAGCCGTCGACCCGATCCTCTACCGACTGCCCTTCGAGCGGTTCCTCGCGACGACCCGTCAGGAAGAACCGGACATCGATGTGGATTTCGACTCCGATCGCCGGGAGGAGATCATCCAGTGGGTGTACCGCGAGTACGGAAGAGAGCGTGCGGCACAGGTGGCGAACGTCATCCAGTACCGTCCGAAGAACGCCGTGCGCGACATGGCGAGGGCTCTGGGATTCTCCCCGGGGCAGCAGGACGCCTGGTCCAGGCAGGTCGACGGGTGGAGCGCCGGGCTCGAGGTTGCAGACGAGCACGACATTCCCGCGAATGTGCTCGACTACGCGGGTGAGCTCCTGAAGGCTCCCCGACACCTCGGCATCCACTCCGGTGGCATGGTGCTCACTGCACGCCCCGTCGGCGAGGTCGTCCCCGTCGAGCATGCTCGCATGGAGAACCGCACCGTGATCCAGTGGGACAAAGACGACGCCGCATGGATGGGGTTGGTGAAGTTCGACCTCCTCGGACTGGGGATGCTGGCAGCGCTCCAGCACTGCTTCGATCTCATCGACGACGCCACGGGTGAGCGGTGGACGCTCGAGACGCTTCCGAAAGAAGAGCCGGCCGTCTACGACATGCTCTGCCGCGCTGATTCGATCGGGGTGTTCCAGGTCGAATCCCGCGCACAGATCGGCCTGCTCCCCCGCCTGCAGCCGCGCGCCTTCTACGACCTCGCCATCCAGATCGCGCTCATCCGCCCCGGGCCCATCCAGGGCGGCGCCGTGCATCCGTTCGTCCGCCGCAAGATGGCCAAGGATGCGCTCGACGAAGAGAACCGCGCCAGAGCCGCTCGCGGAGAAGAGCCTGTGGTGCTCGACATCCCGTATCCGCATGATGACCTCAAGCCGATCCTCGAGCGGACGCTGGGCATCCCGATCTTCCAGGAGCAGCTGATCCAGATGGCGACGGCCATCGGCGACTGCACCGCCGACGAGGCCGATCTGCTCAGACGCGCGATGGGATCCAAGCGCGGGCTCGAGAAGATCGAGAAGGTGCGCGACAAGCTCTACGCGGGAATGACCCGGCGCGGACTCTCCGCCGAGCAGTCGGATCGCATCTACGCGCAGATCCAGGCGTTCTCCAATTTCGGATTCGCGGAGTCGCACTCGTTGTCCTTCGCTCTCCTCGTCTATGCGAGCTCCTGGCTCAAGCTGCACTATCCTGCGGCGTTCCTCGCCGGACTGCTCCGGTCGCAGCCGATGGGCTTCTACTCCGCCTCGACGCTCACCGCAGACGCGCGTCGGCATGGCGTGGAGGTGCGTCGACCCGATCTGCACGCCTCAGGCGTCACCGAGACTCTCGAACCCCTCGAGGGCGCACCGCTGCGGATGCCGACGGGGCTGGACGCCTGCGGCGATCCTCTGCAGCCTCGAGTGCCACGCTTCGACCGGTCGAAGCCCGACGAGTCGGCGGCGCACCGCCGGGATGGCGCCTATGCGGTGCGCATGGGGCTCAGCGGTGTGCGCGGCATCGGCACACCGCTGGCAGAGAGGATCGTCGCCGAGCGCGAGGCCGCCGGTCCGTTCCGCGATCTGAACGATCTGGTGAGGCGCACCGATGCCACCGCCGCGCAGCTCGAGTCCCTGGCGACCGCCGGCGCGTTCGAGTGCCTCGGGCTGCAGCGCAGAGAGGCGATCTGGCTGTCGGGGGCAGCCGCTGAGGATCGTTCGCGATTCCTTCCCGGCACGACGATCGCCGTGCAGCCCCCGCTGTTCAGCGATCAGTCCAGCTATGAACGGCTCTCCGCAGATCTCTGGGCGACAGGTGTCTCGACCGACGACCATCCGATGGCGCACTTCCGCGGACTTCTGCGCGAGCGAGGCGTGCTCACCTCCGCCGATCTCCAGAGCCACGAGACGGGCAGACGCATCGAGGTCGCCGGCCTCGTGACCCACCGTCAGCGCCCGGCGACCGCAGCGGGTGTCACGTTCCTCAATCTCGAAGACGAGACCGGCCTCGTCAACGTCATCTGCTCGACCGGGGTGTGGGGTCGGTACCACCGGGTGGCGCGGGATTCCCCTGCGCTGATCATCCGCGGCATTCTCGAGCGCTCAGCAGAGGGGGTCGTGAACGTCCTCGCCGACGCATTCGAAGACCTCCGCACCGGAGTGACGCATCGATCGAGGGACTTCCGCTGAGCGGTTCACCAGAAGCGTTCGGGCTCCGGCTCAGGCACGCGGTCGCCACCGCCCCAGCGGTCCGCTTCGGCCTTCGCGGCGTCGACCGCCGCATCCGCGCCGTGCAGGGCGGCCGTAGCGCTCGTCGCTCCCGATCCGCTCCCCTCGGCATCGACGGTGAGAGTCGTCAGCGACGAGTGGCCGCCGATCGTCACCGTGCAGTCGATGACACGACCCAGCCACCGGAGGAGCTCGCCCCGGGGCTCTTCGACGCGGCGATATCGGATGCCGGTGTCGAGGTCTCTGACAGACAGGACCACGGACTCACCGGTCAGCTCGTCGATGCGCTCCGTCACCTCGACTCGGTGCCCGTGGGCGATGGCGAGGTGCGCGTTCAGCACGAGCTTTCTGTCCATGAAACCACTCTATGAGTGGACGTTCTCACGGCAAGCCCCAGTCCTGGAAGAAACATTCGTAGATTTCTTTGTCCCCCAAATGGCGGACAAGACGATTAAGCGATATTCTGCTACGAGTAGCGGGGGCTACCGACTGAACATCTGGGGATATATCAGTCGAGAGAGCAGCGAAAATCTTCGCCGCCTCCCCTACCGTCCGGGACGGACGGTGAGCCCTCTCGAGTGATCCAAATGGGGTTGGATGACTCGAGGGGGCAACCACTCCGAACTCACCTGTCGAGGCGAGCCCGAAGCGAGTCGATCAACAGTCCGACACCGAGTTCGAACGTCCGATCCGCTCGCGCGGTGCCGCGCTCCGCGCCCTCGAGCACGCGACCGAGTGTGCGAGTTCCCTCCCCCGGCTCCCAGACCTCGTCCGGCGATGCCAGGTCGAGGCCGAAGCCGATCGCGAAGGCATCGATGATCGCGATCAACGTGAGCACCTCGTCTTCGGGAAAACCCCCGTCGACGAGAACGGTCGCCAGGTCGTCATACGCGGTGATGACCGCCGGATGAGTGATGGTCTTTCCGATGAGGAGCGGCACGAGCTGCGGGTGATCGGCATACATCTGGCGTTGCTGTCGCAGAAGCTCGACGAGGAAGTCGTCCCACGCGCTCTCCCCCGGCCTGACCCGGTAGTCCTCGACCAGCCGGCCGCGCATCAGCTCGATGATGCCGTCCATGCCGTCCACGTGGTTGTAGAGCGAAGACGGCCTGACTCCGAGCCTGCGGGCGATCGCGTTCACCCCGAACGGCTCTCCGGCTCTCGACAGTTCGAGGCCTGCCGCCCCGATGATCTCGGGTGAGAGCAATGGGCTCGAGGGTCGGGGCATAGCACGCTCACTCTCTGTCGGCGGGCCCGTCGAGAAATCTCTTCCCTCCGGCATCCCTCCTGTGCATAATAGTGAACACCATTCGTTGACGAACACCATTCGTTTTGGAATCCGCGCCCCACCCGACGCGCATCGGCAGGACTTTCGCGCACATCGCCGTGCCCTCTCAGTGGGAGAACCATGACCGCCATCGACCTCAGCACCCGGGTTCCGCTCCGGCTGCCGACCGCCACAGCCACCTTCGCGATCGGAATCGCGGGCTATCTGGGCGTCAACCTGTCGCCCTACATGATCACCGCGGCGCAGACGGGCCTCGACATCGACGTGCTCGCCGCGAGCTGGCTCGTCACCGCGACCCTGCTGCTCACCGCGGTCACGGGACTCGCGATCGCCCCGCTCTGCGCCGGCGGTCACAGGCGCATGGTGGCCCGCACCGGACTCGCCATCGCGGCCCTCGGTTTCACCACCGCAGCGCTGGTGCCTGCGCTCATCCTTCCCGCTCTGCTGGTCGGCGGGGCGGGAGCCGGCGGTGCCGTCGCCGCATCCGGAGCCGCACTCGCCGCCTTCCGGAATCCCGACAGGGTCGCGGGCTTCAACGGTCTCGCGAACCGTGGCGTGATCACGATCGTGCTGGCGGTGATCCCTCTCATCGGGCTCGCGCCGATCGATGTCTTCGGCGCTCTCGCGCTGTTCAGCATCCTGGGGCTGCTCGTCTCGGCGTGGTTGCCTGCGGCTCCCGTGATCGATCCTCAGGCCGGGGCCGCCGTCGCCGAGGCGATGCCGATCGACGTGCCGCCCACAGGCGCGGTGCGCCTGTCTCCCGCACGCTCGCGAACCGTCACGATCGCCGGATTCAGCCTTCTCGTCGTGTTCGCGCTGTGGGCGGTGAGCGAGGACTCGCTCTGGGCCATGGCCGGCATCATGGGCGCGGAGCAGACGGGTCTGACACCCGAGGGGCTGGGCCTCGCGCTCAGCGGCGCGACGGCGGGCGGCCTCATCGGGTCTGTGCTGCTGATGATCGTCGGATCCCGGCTGGGCCGAGCAGTGCCCCTCGCGGTGCTGCTGCTGGCCGGAGGAGTGCTGAAGATCGTTGAGGGGTTCACCTCTGATCCGACCGCGTTCATCGTGGTGTTCATCGCCTGGAACACCGTCTACGCGATCGCCTTCATGTACTTCGTGTCGACCTCGGCGGCTCTCGATGCCGACGGCCGCTGGTCTGGACCCCTGCTCGCGGTCTACCTCGTCGGATCGGCACTGACCCCCGTGATCGGCGCTGCGCTCGTCGGCATGCTCGGGTTCCAAGGTTTCGCCGTCGCGCTGGGAATCGCGAGCTTCGTGCTCGCCGTGCCCGCAAGCGCCATCGCCCTGCTCTCGACACGCCTCGAGCGCGCAGCCACCACCGAGGAGACACTCTGATGCCCGCCACGCTCTATCGCAATGCGCGTTTCTTCACCGCCGACGACGCCGCCTGGGCCGAAGCCGTCGTCGTAGACGGCGCGGACTTCGCCTTCGTCGGAGCCGAGGCCGACGCACCGCCGACCGATGATGTGGTCGATCTCGGCGGACGGGTCGTTCTTCCCGGATTCACCGACGCACACACCCATCTGCTGATGATGGGCGCGGCGCTGGGCCAGATCGGGCTCACCGATGCAGGCTCTCTCGACGAGATCCAGCGCAGAGTGCAAGAGGCGCGTGAGACCTCCACCGGTGCGGTGCGTGGGCGCGGATGGCTCTTCGACGCGATCCCGGGCGGATCGCCGACGGCAGCGATGATCGACGCCGTCGTCGCCGACATCCCCGTCTATCTCGATGCCAATGACTACCACTCCTGCTGGGTCAACTCGGCGGCGCTCGAGGAGCTCGGGATCACCCGCGAGACGCCTGACCCGATCGGCGGCCGTATCGAGAGGGATGCCGACGGCGAACCGACCGGGATGCTCTACGAGACGGCCGCGCAGCAGCACGCGTGGGCGCACCGGGATGCCACGACCACCGACGAGCAGCGGGATGCAGCGGTGCAGCGCGTCGTGGAGGCGTATCTCGCGGCGGGTGTCACCGGCGCCGTCGACATGGCGTTCGACGGCCTCGCCCTTGCGGCGCTCGAACGGGCGGAGGGGCGCGACGCGCTGCCGTTGCGGATAGCCGCGCACTGGTTCGTCGCGAACACCGGCGATGACGCCCTGAACCTGGCTCAGGTCGCCGAGGCGGCCGAGCGTGCCGAGACCGCCTCGAGCGCTGTCCGGGTGATCGGCATCAAACTCGTACTCGACGGCACGATCGACGCGTGCACCGCCGCGATGCGCGCACCGTATGCGGATGGCTCCAACGCGGCGCCGATCTGGCCGGCCGAACGCCTGTTCCCCGTCGTGGCAGCTGCGGATGCCGCGGGGCTCCAGGTCGCGCTGCACGCGATCGGCGATGAGGCGAGCACGCTCGCGCTGGACGCGATCGAGCACGCGATCACCGTCAACGGCGATCGTCCGCGTCGGCATCGCATCGAGCATCTCGAGTACGCAGCTCCCGGCACGGCCGAGCGGATGGCGCGCCTGGGTGTGACGGCGTCCATGCAGCCGGTGCACGCTGACCCGGCGATATTCGCGAACTGGGCGGCCCAACTCGGCGATGATCGAGCGGATCGGGCCTTCGCGTGGCCGGAATATGAGGATGCCGGTGCGCTGCTCGCCTTCTCGACGGACGCTCCTACCGCGCCGCATGCGGCACTCGCGAACATGTACGTGGCCACGACACGGGCATCGGCGCTGAACCCCGATGTGCCCGCGGTGCATCCGCAGTTCGCCCTTCCCCTCGCACGCGCGATCGCCCATGCGACTCGTGACGCCGCGGCGTCGATCGGCGACGGCGCGTGGCGTGGCCGCATCGCGGTGGGCCAGGCGGCGGACTTCGCCGTGCTCGACGTCGATCCGTTCTCGGAGGGCAGCGGGTCGCTGCTCACGGGCCGTGTTCTGCGCACGGTGATCGGTGGACGTACCGCATACGAGGCCTGAGGCGCCCGAGCACAACGTCCGCTCACTGTCCCCTTGAGCGATATACCGGTCGATTCGTATAATTCTGGTGAACTCTGGCGGGCAGAGGGCGCCCGTCGATCAGGCGGTGATGTCATCGCCCGTTCGCGGAGCGCTCCCCCTGTCAGCCGATGGCGAATACGACTGATTGGAGTGTTGAGATGCCCGCGATGCCCGATCCGAGGTTCGAGCTCCGCAGGGTGACTGAGACCGAGTGGCTGATCGTCGACCACAAGTACGAGCCGCATGACGCACGCCAGACCGTGGCCTGCATCTACCAGGTGGATGCCGTCGAGGTCGACGTACTCTGGTTGCGCAATCTTCCCCTGGCGAACTCGTACATGTCGGCCGATGAGGTGCTCAGCGATCTGCAGCGGTTCCACAACCCACCGAGCCGGTCCACAGCGCCGATCACGATCCCGCACCTTCCTCCGCTTGCGGCGACGCCCAGTTGACACCCCTGCGGAGCGGTACCCCGGCCAGGCGACCGCCGCGCCATAGGCTGGCCTCATGCTCATCGCTCTGATCCGTCCCGTCGAGTCCAGCACTGCTGACGTCATCGGAACGACACTCGCCGAGGTGCTCGTCGAGCTCGAACAGCACCGCAAGCCGGGTTTCGAGCTGGCCTCGGCACCGGTGCGGATGCTGAAAGGTGTGGCCAAGATGGAGGCGACCGGCACGTTCACCCGCGTCGACGGCGTGCAGGAGATCGAGGCTGACGACATGGCATCGCTCGAGGCGAAGGTGCCAGAAGGATGGCGGATGCTGACGGTGCGCAACGCCTAGGTCGAGAGACCAGCGGACAGCGAAGAAGACCCCCACCGGCTCAGCGCCGGGTGGGGGTCTTCGCTCTTCAGGGCGTGGCCGATTCAGCCGCCCGACGGGTTCTCGAGAGGCGCGCCGTCTTCGTCGGTGGTCTCGTCTTCGAGGATCTCGTCCGTGCTCTTGGACGTGCTCTGGGACGTCGAGTCATCGGGCGCACCACCCGAGGCGGTGTCGGGCTCCTCGTGGGCGTCGGTGGTTCCGTGCGTGTTCTGCAGATCGCTCATTGCATCTCCTCTGTCGGTGATGAGGCGACGGTATGCCGTTCGTGCGTTGCCGGAGAGGGGGTTGACGCGTCGACATCGCACGGTAGTGCGTTCCTGGCTGCTGGGCCGGGCATGAGAAAAGCCCCGGAGTTCCGCGTAGTTCTGCGGTTCTCCGGGGCTTTGTGGTCGGGCTGACAGGATTTGAACCTGCGACCCCTTGACCCCCAGTCAAGTGCGCTACCAAGCTGCGCCACAGCCCGTTGTTCTGCACTCTCGCGCAGGCAACTCCCCTATCTTAGCCCCACTCTCCCGCCCTTCGCGAACCGGGTGAGTGCCGGGCGTTGCGTGGTGTCGGAGGCACGGCGTACCGTCACCTGCATGGCGACGATCACGACAGAGGTGGCGACGACCGCCCGGTGGGATGACGTTCAGCATGCGCTGACCGGGGGCGGCGATGGTGCCAGCTGTCAGTGCATCTGGCCGATGCTGAGCAACAAGGAGTGGAATGAGACGACCACGCCGCAGCGCACCGAGATGCTGCGCGATGAGATCGACGCAGGCCCTCCCCCTGGCCTGATCGCCTATGTCGACGGTGACGCCGCGGGATGGATCCGGATCGGGCCGCGCGCGAGGCAGCAGCGGGTGCCGCGCACGCGCATGATCGCCGCAGCATCAGCCGAGCCCTTCGACGACGAATCGGTGTGGGCAGTCACCTGCTTCGTGGTGCGCCGCGAACACCGAGGCTCGGGCCTCAACCTCGAACTGCTGCGCGCCGCGGTCGACTTCGCGCGAAGCTCTGGAGCTCGACTCATCGAGGGGTACCCCGTCGACACCCGCGGCGAGAAGAAGCGCGCGAATGACCTGTTCCACGGCATGCTCACCACATTCCTGGCTGCAGGCTTCGAAGAGAAGGCCGAGCTGAAGCCGGGACGCACCCTCGTGGCACTGGAGCTCTCCGGGTGACGGAGGAGACAGAGCTGCCCGCATCCATGGGCAAGGTCGCACGCAGAGAGCTGGCTCTGCAGGGACTCACCCGTCTCGAGCAGTTCGACGGAATGTCCGAGAGCGCACTGCTCGCGATTCACGGAGTGGGCCCGAAGGCCCTCCGCATCCTGCGCGAGCATCTCGAATCCCGCGGCTCGGCTCTCAGACCGTGAGCGACCGCTACCGTGGGTGACATGAGCGACGAGAACCCGACCATCGAAGACCCCGAGCTGGGCACCCTCACGCGCGCTACGACGGAGCTGACTGATGGAACAATGCTGACCCACGACTGGTACGCCGGCGGCACGGTCATCAACGGTGAACCCCTCGACCTCATGATCGAAGGAACCGACGCCGATGAGGCGGCCGCTCTGCTCCCCCACGTGCATGAGACGATCGCAGCCCTCGGCGTTCTTCGACGTCTGGCTACGGATGCCGTCGTGGCCGCCTTCAGCAACGTCACCCCCGAGCAGCACGAGCTCGACGACGCGGCATCCGACCTCAGCCTCGAGACGCTCGAGGCTTCAGCCGACGGCACCGTCGTGCTCCACCTCATCGATACCTGCGGCCAGCACTTCCCCGAGGGATACTGGCCCGCTGTGCACCTCGGGACCGACGGTCAGATCACCCAGGTCACCGTCGAGTCCTGACCGCGTCTGGCGCCGTTCGATCCCGCCCTACGATGGGGAGATGCAGCGCCGCCGTCAGCTTGATCCGCTCCAGTGGGCATTCCTGCCTTACATCGCGGTCTCGGTGACCCACGTGGTGCTGCTGGGCCTCGACAGCCCTGCGGCCGGGCCGACCAAGCTGCTCCTGATGCCCCTGCTCGCCGTGCCGGTGCTGGTATCGCTGCCCCGGATCCGGGAGCGTGCCGCGCAGGCATTGATTCTCGTGGCGCTCGCGTTCTCATGGCTCGGTGACAGCGCGGGCGCGGTCTTCCCTGCAGCGCCGGAGGTACCGCTGATGCTGATGTTCTTCGGCATCGCGCATCTCGCATACATCGCTCTTTTCGTCCGTCATCTCGCTGTGCGTCGGATGCAGTGGTGGGCGCTCGTCTACGCCGGATGGTGGGTGGCGATGGTGACTCTCGTGGGGCCCCATGCCGGTGGGCTGCTGATCGCGGTCGCGATCTACGGCGTCGTTCTCGGTGCTACAGCGGCCCTGTCGACACGATGCCATCCGCTCGTCGCGATCGGCGGTGCTTTCTTCCTCGCGAGCGACACCCTCCTGGCCCTCCGGCTTTTCCTTCCCGGCTCGCTCCCTGCCTGGAGCAGCCCTGCCATCATGGCCACGTACACGATAGGACAGGGCCTGATCATCGCCGGCGCCCTGATCGCGCTGAGAAAGCGAGGTGCCTGATGGCCGATGCCGCGAGGGTCGACAGCTGGCTCTGGGCGATCCGCGTGTACAAGACGCGCTCGGCGGCGACCACCGCATGCCGCGCAGGGCATGTGCGTGTGAACGGCGACAAGGTGAAGGCCGCTCAGCACGTGCGCATCGGCGACGAACTGCGTGTGCGGATCGCCGGTTTCGATCGGATTCTGATTGTCCGCCAGCTGCTCGTCAAGCGCGTCGGCGCGCCGGTCGCGGCCCTCGCCTACGAGGATCGCACACCGGAGCGCGAGCCTCAGGCCGCTCTGGGATTGCGCGATCGGGGAGCGGGGCGCCCCACCAAGCGGGAGCGACGCGACATCGACAAGCTGCGGGGCCGAGGATATGAGGATGACGGCATATTCCCTGGCTGACACGGTGTTGAGTCGAACATATCTTCTAAACTGAGAGCATGGCTCAGCGCACCGATCTCGACCTCGATCTCGAGGAGCGCCGCAGGCTCCTCGACGAGTGGGTCGCCACACGGCGCCAGATCGCTGCTCTCGAAGCCAAGTCTTACGCGCTCCTCGTCGAGCGCATCAGGGTGCACGACGCCGACGTCTCCGAGAGCCCCCACCACCGCGATGCGATCTACAGATCGATGATTGCGGAGTACTCCGCGGCAGGGCACATCCCGAAGGGCTCTGTCGAGTACGCCTTCACGGATGCGCGCACACTGACACGAGCGCTTCCCGCCGTGCATGCCACGTTCGCTGCGGGGGCCATCACCGCGCGGCACGTCCGAGAGATCGTGCGAGCAAGCGAGATTGTCGACGATGCCATCCGCGACGGTCGCGTGGAGCCCGCCACCATGAGCCTCTACGAGACGGCCGTGCTGGTCGTCGCCGAGCAGGACACGGCGCAGCGCACGAAGATCCATGCCCGCCAGGTGGCGGCGGCTCTCGTCGGCGAGACCGTTGTCGAACGGCAGCGCCGCTTCGCGGCCGAGCGCTGTGTGACGGTCAAGTCGGTCGACGACGGCCTGGCGGTGCTCACAGCGGTTCTTCCCGAGTGGGTCGCCGTAGCGATCTCCGATCGTCTCACGCGAATGGCACGTCACATCGCGCGCACTCGCGGCGAACGGGAGCCGATCCTCGAGTCACTCGACGACGACTGCGAGAACGCGCTCCACCTCTCCGATCTCTCCCCCGAAGACCCCCGGTACGACGCCTACTTCGAGGCCGGAGTGATCGCTGCCGACGGCACCTTCGTCACCGATCCGCTCGCCGGCCTGATCGACCCGCTGACCGATCCGGCGAGTCCCGACCTCGAGCACTTTTCCGGCGATACCCGCACGTTCGATCAGATCCGCGCCGATCTGCTGTCCGATCTGCTGCTCTCCTCTGATCCGAGCGAGGCGAACGGCGCAGGGCTCGAGAACGTCTCGGCCCGCATTCAGGTCACGGTCGCTGCGAGCACCCTCGCCGGAGATGACGATCGACCCGCCGAACTCGACGGACACGGCCCACTCGATCCCGATGTCGCGCGCGGACTCGCGGGGCGCTGCACCGGATGGTCACGCCTGTTCCTCGACAGCACCGGCCTGGTGACAGAGACCGACGCATACTCCCCCACGGAGCAGATGCGGCGCTTCCTTCGAGCACGAGATCAGCACTGCAGATTCCCTGGATGCCGGATGCCGGTGCACCGCTGCGAGATCGACCACAACCACGACCACGCTCGCGGTGGCCGAACACGCATCGACAACCTCAGTCACTTCTGCACGACGCATCATTCGCTCAAACACCCCGACATCGATGAATTGCATCGGTGGAAGGCCCGCCAGACTCCCGATGGGAGTATCACCTGGACCAGTCCGCTCGGCCGAGATTACGTCGACCCACCTCGTCGTCGGGTGATGTTCGTCTGAACGCAGCGACGCGCTGTATCCATCAGGCCTGTTGCGGCAGCACGCCCAACAGCCAGCCGGCCGAGAGCACCTGCGCGGCGCCCGCCGCGACGACGCGGTTCTGCAGCTCGCGGTCGCTCGTGACGGCGACGACATACTGTCCCGCCCGCGATCGACGCTCGACCTCTGCGACGATCGTGTCGTCACCCGCGGCCTCAGCGCGCACAACCGAGACGCCCCCGGCGGGGAGCAGCTCGGGGGCCATCGCATCTGCACCAGCACCAGCACCAGCACCAGCACCAGCACCAGCACCAGCACCAGCAGACGATGACGGCGACGGCGCGGAGATCCCGCGCGCCTTCCCTTCGACGACGAGTGCGACCTCCGGGAACCAGAGCGTCCCATCGATCCCGAGATCAGACGCCGGCACGGCGACCCCGTCCAGGCGCGAAGCGAGACGAGTCGCCGCGCCCGCGCGATCCTTCCACCAGCCGTCGGGCACCGAGCCGACCACGTTCGCGGCATCGACGACGAGCGCCGGGCGAACCTCGAGCAGGGCGCGAAGAGCAGGCCATGCGTTGCCGAAACCGGGGTGCAACGGTCGCGAATCGACCTCGTCGACCGGCACCCACTCGAGCGCCACGCTCTCAGGGTCACTGATCACAGGTTCGAACGGGCGCACCACATCGGCGATGACGGTCGTGTATGACCACACGTCGAGGTCGAGCACACTGGTGAACCGTGGCCGCACGGAGCCATCGGGCACCCCCGCCTCCTCCTGTGCCTCACGCACAGCACCCACGATCGCGCTCTCACCCTCGTGCATCGCGCCACCGGGCAGGCCCCACGTACCCCCGAAGTGGCTCCATGAGACGCGGTGCTGCAGCAGGATTCCGCGCGCGGGGTCGAAGGCGAGCAGACCGGCGGCGCCGAAACGTCCCCAGTACTTCTCCCCCGACGCGGCGACCACCCAGGCGTCACCCGGGTTCCGGGGCCCATCGGGGCGGCGGGGCTCACCTGGGGCAGGAGGTACGACAGTCACTCCTTCAGCCTGTCACAGCATCCGGGCATCGGCATGCATCCGGGTCACACGAGGGAACAGCGATCCACTCGTGCGACCCGGCTGCGGATCAGCGCTGACGCTTCTCGCGCACCCGCATGTTGATGACGATGGGCGTTCCGTCGAACTCGTACAGCTCGCGCAGACGACGCTGGATGAATCGACGGTACCCGGGGTCGAGGAACCCGGTCGTGAACAGCACGAACGTCGGCGGACGAGTCGATGCCTGCGTGCCGAACAGGATGCGCGGCTGCTTGCCTCCGCGCAGCGGGTGCGGGTGCTCGGCGACCAGCTCGGCGAGGAACGCGTTGAACTTGCCCGTGGGAATGCGACGGTCCCAGTTCGTGAGCGCGGTCTCGAGCGCGGGCACCAGCTTGTCGAGGTGACGGCCGGTCTTCGCCGAGATGTTCACGCGCGGAGCCCAGGCGACGTGCGCCAGGTCCTGCTCGATCTCGCGCTCGAGGTAGCGGCGACGATCGGCATTCTCGAGATCGTCGTCGTTCAGACGATCCCACTTGTTGAACGCGAGCACGAGCGCACGACCGGACTCGAGCACCAGGTCGATGATGCGGACATCCTGCTCGCTGATCGACTCGGACACGTCGAGGACGACGACACCGACCTCGGCCTTCTCGAGCGCGGCTGACGTACGCAGCGAGGCGTAGAAGTCGGCACCCTGCGCCATGTGCACGCGGCGACGGATGCCGGCGGTGTCGACCAGACGCCACAGCTTGCCGCCGAGCTCGACGATCTCATCGACCGGATCGCGGGTGGTTCCTGCGAGGTCGTTGACGACCACGCGCTCTTCGCCGGCGGCCTTGTTGAGCAGCGACGACTTGCCGACGTTCGGGCGACCGAGGATCGCGACGCGACGCGGTCCGCCGATCTCCGCCTTCGCGACGGCCGAGACATCGGGGAGCGTCTTCAACAGCTCATCGAGCAGGTCGGCCACACCACGACCGTGGATGGCCGAGACGGGGTGCGGCTCGCCGAGACCGAGGTTCCACAGGGCTGCCGCTTCGGGCTCCTGACGGGCGTCATCGATCTTGTTCGCGACGAGGAAGACGGGCTTGCCGCTCTTGCGCAGCATCTTCACGACATGCTCGTCGGTCGACGTGGCGCCGACCATCGCATCGACGACGAACAGCACGACGTCGGCGAGGTCGATCGCGACCTCTGCCTGCGCGGCGACCGAGCGGTCGATGCCTCGCGCGTCGGGCTCCCAGCCTCCGGTGTCGACGAGCGAGAAGCGACGGTCGGCCCACTCGGCCTTGTACGTCACGCGGTCGCGGGTCACACCGGGGGTGTCCTCGACGACGGCCTCACGGCGTCCGAGGATGCGGTTCACGAGCGCCGATTTGCCGACGTTCGGACGACCGACGATCGCGACGACCGGCAGTGCGGGGAAGAACTGGATGCCGTCCTCGCCCATCGTGATGCCGGCGAGCAGCGCGGCATCTTCATCGTCGAGGTCGTAGTCGGCGAGGCCCGCGCGCAGCGTCTCGGCACGCGCTTCGGCGAGCTGCTCGTCGAGCTGCGCCATCTTCTCGGCGAGCTGGTCGGGGCCGCCTTCGTATTCGTCGTCAGCCATGGTGTACTCCTCGGGTTCGTTCGATCACCGCGAGGACGGCGTCGATGGTCTGTGTGAAATCGAGCTCCGTCGAATCGACGACCTCGACGCCTTCGGCGGCGTTCAGGAAGTCGACGACGGCGCTGTCTGAAGCGTCGCGCTTGTGCAGCGCGGCCGCGACGGTCTCGGCGTTCTCGCCGGCGAGTTCGCCGGCGCGTCGTGCGGCGCGCACCTCGGGCGCAGCCGTGAGAAGGATGCGCACCGGGGCGTCCGGTGCCACCACAGTGGTGATGTCGCGCCCCTCGACCACGACAGCCGGGTAGGGCGCCTCGGCCACGAGGGTGCGGAACAGGCGGTTCACCTGGTCGCGCACCTCGGGGACGCGGGCGACGCCGCTGACGGCGCCCGAGACGGTGGGTTCGCGGATCGCGTCCGTGATGTCCACGTCGCCGACCCGCACCGTGCGATCGTCGGGGTCGAGACCGAGGCGCACAGGGAAATCCGCGACCGCGTCGAGCACCGCGGCAGCATCCGCCGTGTCGGCCCCTCGATCGAGCACGTGCCAGGCGAGAGCGCGATAGGCCGACCCCGTGTCGAGGTAGCCGAAGCCCAGAGCACGGGCGACCGCCTTCGACACACTGGACTTGCCGGAACCGGCGGGCCCATCGATCGCGATGAAATCAGTCATTGGTGGTACCTGCAATCCGCCAGCCGCGTTCCTGGAGTCCGGTGATCGCGCCGTGCAGCGCTGCGGGCTCGACACTGATCTCGGCGAGGCCGAACTGTGCACCCGGTGAGTGTTCGAGACGAAGATCCTCGACGTTGACGCCGAGCTCTCCGAGCTCGCCGAACAGACGGCCGAGCTGGCCGGCGGTGTCGTCGATCATCACGACGAGCGACTCGAACCGCTGGTTCTGTCCGTGCTTTCCCGGGAGCCGCTCGACGCCGTCGTTTCCCTGTCGGATCGTCTCGGCGACCACGCGCCGAGCGCCGGGAGCTTCGGGCTCGCGCAACGCGTCGGACACCTGACGGAGATCGGATGCCAGGGCGTCGAGGATCTCGACCACGGGCGCGGCGTTCGCTCCGAGGATCTGCACCCAGAGCTCAGGGGCCGATGCGGCGATGCGCGTCGTGTCGCGCACGCCCTGGCCGGAGAGACGCAGCGCGCCCTCATCCGCCTCGGCGAGCCGTCCGGCAAGAAGGCTGGCGATCACCTGCGGAACGTGCGAGGTCAGGGCAACGGAGCGGTCGTGCTCCTCCGGAGTCATCTCGAGGGGCATCGCTCCGACATCGAGAGCCAGCGCCTCGACGAGCGCGAGATCCGCTGCCTTGGTGTCGGCATCACGGCACACGACCCACGGGCGTCCGATGAACAGGTCTGCGCGAGCGGAGATCGCCCCGCCGCGCTCTCGTCCGGCGAGCGGGTGCGAGCCGATGTAGCGCGTCAGGTCGACTCCGCGCCTCTGCAGACTGTGGAAGGGCTCGAGCTTGACGCTCGCCACGTCAGTGACGACGGCGTGCGGAAAACGAGCCAGTTCGGACTCGATGACGTCTGCAGTGACGTCCGGCGGCACGGCGACCACGATCAGCACCGGCGAGTCGTCGTCGGCAGCCGAGCGACCGGCTCCGTAGTCGATCGCGAGGCGCAGTTGAGCCGGCGACGTATCGGCGAGCACCACATCGACGCCCTTGGCGCGGAGCGCATGACCGATGCTCGCACCGAGCAGACCGGCGCCGACAACACGAACGGTGCCCGAGAGCCTGGCGGCGATTCGCGGCGCGACAGAACTCCGAGCCCCCGTGGGCGCACTCGTCGTATCGGTCACTCGTTCTCCTGTTGCTCGCCTGGCGCCTCGGCGACACCGGAATCACGGCGCGACAGAGTCAAGAGTGCGCCGAGTTCGATTTTAGTCAGTTCGCGGGTCTTCCCAACCGGGAGGGTTCCCAGGTGCAGCGGACCGAACTGACGGCGCACGAGTTCGGTCACCGGGTGGCCGACGGCAGCCAGCATCCTTCTGACGATCCTGTTGCGACCGGAGTGCAGTGTCAGCTCGACGAGACTGGACCCGCGCGAGGTGTCGAGCAGCCGCGCCTTGTCTGCCGCGATCGGGCCGTCGTCCAGATCGATGCCCTTGGTGAGCTTCGAGATCGTCTGGGCTGTCACCTCGCCCTCGACCTTCGCGATGTACACCTTGGTGACACCGAAAGACGGGTGAGCGAGCACGTGCGCGAGGTCGCCGTCGTTCGTCAGGACGAGCAGACCGCTGGTCTCGGCATCGAGTCGCCCGACGTTGTAGAGGCGCTCCTCGTAGTCGTCGGTGAAGACGCGCAGATCGGGCCGGCCGTTCTCGTCGCGAAGGCTGCTGACCACTCCGGTCGGCTTGTTCAGCATCACATACCGCTTCGTCACGTCGAGCTGAACCGCGGTGCCGTCCACGTCGATGAGGTCGGTCTCCGGGTCCACGCGGCGACCGAGCTCGGTGACGGTCTCTCCGTTCACCCGGATCCGTCCCTCGACGATGTACTGCTCGATCACGCGTCGTGAGGCCACGCCCGCCGCCGACAGCACCTTCTGCAGGCGGATGCCCTCTGGTGTCTCGAAGCCGCTCATCGGATGGTCCCTTCGTCGAAACTGAATCTGTGCATCGCGCCCGGGCGACCGGACGACTTCGGACGAGCGGGTTCCACCGAGGTCATCGGATGGTCCCTTCGTCGAAACCGTCTGCGCCGTCGTCGAGCAGAGGAGAGATCGGCGGCAGATCGTCGAGCGAGTTGATGCCCAAGTGCTGCAGGAGCGCGTCGGTGGTGCCGTAGTTGATCGCGCCGGTCTCGGAGTCCGCGAACAGCTCGGTGATGAGACCTCGAGCGAGAAGAGTGCGCACGACCGAGTCGACGTTCACCGCGCGGATAGACGCCACCTGGCTGCGTGTGACCGGCTGCTTGTATGCGATCACGGCGAGCGTCTCGAGCGCCGCCTGAGAGAGTCGCGCAGGTGCCTGTCCGCCGACGAACTCCGCGACGACATCGTCGTGATCCTCGCGCACGTAGAGGCGCCATCCGCCTCCGACCTCGCGCAGTTCGAAACCACGACGCGGGCCATGCCCCTTGCCGTCGTAGTCGTCGACCAGAGTCTCGATCGTCTGCCGTACTGCCGCCACCGGCGAGCCGACTGCCGCGGCGAGGGCGACGAGACCGATCGGCTCGTCGATGATCAGCAGGATCGCCTCGATGCGCTCGGACAGCGGAGACTCGCGCACGGCTGCATCGGTCGCGGATTCGGTCACGTCATCGGTCATAGTCGGCTCCCAGCGATGCGAGTGTCTCGTCCGACCAGGAGTCGGCTGCCCAGCGCAGCGTCAGCTCGCCGAGCGGTTCCAGTTGTTCGAATGAGAGGGCGGAGTGCCGGTAGAGCTCCAGCACGGAGATGAACCGAGCGACGACGATCCCCGGCTCGCTCACACCCGCGACGAGCTCGCGGAAGCTCACCGACTCCGCGGCGCGAAGCAGGGTGACGACGATCGCGGCCTGTTCGCGGATGCTGACGAGCGGCGCGTGCAGATGATCGAGGCCGACATGCGGGATCTCTCTCGGCGCGAAGGCCAGAAGTGCGAGGGCGGCGAAATCGTCGACGCTGAGGGACCAGACGAGCTCTGGCGTCTTCCGCCGGTGCTTCTCGTCAAGCCTGGCCGCGCGCACATGACGTCGGTCCTCGCGCTGCAGGCACCGGGCGAACCAGGCGGACACCTCCTTGAAGGCGCGATACTGCAGGAGGCGCGCGAAGAGAAGGTCTCGGGCCTCGAGCAGCGCGACGGCCTCGGCATCCACCAGCTCACCCTGCGGCAGGAGCCCTGCCACCTTCATGTCGAGCAGCGTCGCCGCGACCACCAGGAACTCCGACGCCTGGTCGAGTTCCTCGTCGTCGTCGAGCTCCTTGAGGTACGCGATGAACTCGTTCGTGACTGCGCTCAGGGAGACCTCGGTGATGTCCATCTCGTGCTTCGAGATGAGGTTCAGCAGCAGATCGAACGGGCCGTCGAAGTTCGACAGTGAGACGCGGAATCCGACATCCGAGACGGGAGCTTCTCCCGTGACCTCGGGATCGCGCTCCTCGGCGGCGTCGACAGGCCCGATGGACTCTGCGGGTGAGACGGACTGAGCTGGCGAGACGGACTCTGCCGGTGTGTCTGACGGCTCGAGCTCAGGCGACAGCGCCACGGGTGACCAGCTCCCGCGCCAGCCGCAGGTAGGCCTGCGCGGCAGCGTGCTCCGGAGCGAACTCGGTGATCGGCACGCCGGAGACCGAGGCGTCGGGGAACTTGACCGTGCGACCGATCACGGTCTCCAGGACATCGTCGCCGAACGCCTCGACCACACGCTCGAGAACCTCGCGCGAGTGCAGCGTGCGCGGGTCGTACATGGTGGCGAGAAGGCCGTCCATCGTGATCGACGGGTTCAGCCGGTCTCGCACCTTGTCGATGGTCTCGATCAGGAGGGCCACGCCGCGAAGCGCGAAGAACTCGCACTCGAGCGGGATGATGACGCCATGAGCCGCAGTCAGTGCGTTCACCGTGAGCAGGCCGAGCGAGGGCTGGCAGTCGATCAGGATGACGTCGTACTCCCCCGCCACCTGACGGAGAACACGGGCGAGGATCGTCTCGCGGGCGACCTCGTTCACGAGGTGCACCTCGGCGGCGGACAGGTCGATGTTCGCGGGCATCACGTCGAGACCGTCGACCCCTGAGGGGACGATCGCCTCATGCGCGTCGCGTTTGGTGTCGAGCAGCAGGTCGTACACGGTCGGCACGTCATGTGTCTGGATGCCGAGGCCGGCCGACAGCGCGCCCTGGGGGTCGAAGTCGACGGCCAGCACCTTGCGGCCGTATTCAGCGAGGGCCGCAGCGAGGTTGATCGCGGTCGTCGTCTTGCCGACGCCGCCCTTCTGGTTGCACAGCGCGATGATGCGTGCGGGCCCGTGCGAGGCGAGCGGTTCAGGGGTCGCGAAGCCGTGATAGGGACGCCCGGTGGGTCCCATGGGGGTGTCGTCGTTCTTCGACGTTTTCGCCCTGGACTTCGCCGCGTTCTCAGCCACCGATTCTCCTGCTCTTTCGTGCTCGGTCGAGTCTACCGATCGCCTGGCGGGATCACTGCCTCAGCCCCGGCGATCCCGCGATTTCGCCGCGGGCGTCGCGATCTCAGCGGGCGCGCGGATGAGAAGTGGCGTAGATGTCCCGCAGGGTGTCGACCGATACGTGCGTGTAGATCTGCGTCGTCGCGACCGAGGCGTGTCCGAGCAGCTCCTGCACGACGCGCACGTCGGCACCGCCCTGCAGCAGGTGCGTCGCGAACGAGTGCCTCAGCGTGTGCGGCGACACCTCCGCGGTGATGTGTGCGTGCTCCGCGGCCGAGCGGATGACGAGCCATGCGCTCTGCCGTGACAGCGGGGCACCGCGAGCACCGAGGAAGAGCCGGGCCGATGCCCGCCCCTTCGCCGCGAGACCTGGGCGGACGCGGGTGAGATAGGCATCCACCGCGTCGCGGGCGAACGAGCCGATCGGCACGATGCGCTCCTTCGACCCCTTGCCCCGAAGGCGCAGCACGTCGCCGTGAGCGAGGTCGTCGACGTCGAGTCCGACCGCCTCGGACACCCGGGCGCCGGTCGCATAGAGCAGTTCGAGCAGAGCCCTGTCGCGGATCCCTATCGGCTCTTCGGCGCTGGGCGCGCCGAGCAGGCGCTCGACCTGGTCGATCGTCAGTGCCTTGGGGAGGCGACGAGGGGCCTTCGGTGGACGAAGACGCCCGCTCGGATCATCCTGTTCGATGCCTTCGCGCGCCAGGAAGCGGTGCCACCCGCGCACCGACGACTGCAGTCGCGCGAGACTGGTCGCAGCGGGGGCGGGATCGGCACCCGATCGATCGGCGATGAACCGCCCGACGACGGCCGCGCTGATCTGCGCCGTGTCGGTGACCCCGTCGGCTTCCAGCCACTCGAGATAGCCACCGAGATCGCGGCGATAGGCGGCGATCGTATGCTCGCTGAGACCGCGCTCGATCGTGACGTGGCGCAGATACGTGTCCAGCGCACGGTCGAGCTGCATCCTCAGCTCCGGTCGCGCAGCCTCTGGGCGGCGGCGAGCACGCCGATGCCGAGGATGCCGTTGCGCATCCGCCCGTCGAGAACCGCCGCGACCGCCGCGTCGAGCGGAACCCACTCGACGCGGATGTCGGCCTCTTCGTCCTCGCGCGCATGCGCGTCCTGCGCCGCCGAGACGCCGCTCGCGAGGAAGACGTGGATGAGCTCGTCGTTTCCGCCAGGGGTCGTCCACGACGAGACGAGCGGCTCCCAGTGCGCAGCGACCAGGTCGGCCTCTTCGGCGAGCTCGCGTCGAGCGGCCTCGAGCGGCTCCTCCCCTGCGACATCGAGCAGACCGGCGGGAAGCTCCCAGTCACGGTGACGGATCGGATGCCGGTACTGCTGGATCAGCAGCACCCGCCCCGCGTCATCCAGGGCGACGATCGCGACGGCGCCCGTGTGCGCGACATACTGACGGCGGATCTCTCCGTCGCCGTAGCGCACCCGGTCGTCGCGGACGTTCCAGACGGCGCCCTCGTACGCGAGATCGCTGCGGAGCACTTCCGGTTCGAAGGGCTCGTCGCGCAGGTCGTCGAATTCAGGCATCGGCTTCGAGGAACTCAGGCATCGGCTTCGACGTCGAACAGCTCACTCGAGCGGTGACGCTCGATCGCGGCTCCGACCAGTCCGCGGAACAGCGGGTGCGGGGCGGTCGGACGCGAGCGGAGTTCCGGGTGCGCCTGCGTCGCGATGTAGTACGGGTGCACATCGCGCGGCAGCTCGACGTACTCGACCAGATCGAGCTCGGGGTTCAGGCCCGAGAACACGAGACCGGCCTCGGAGAGCCGAGCACGGTAGGCGTTGTTGACCTCGTAGCGGTGACGGTGGCGCTCCGATGCCTCGGGCGCGCCGTACAGCTCGCGCGCCAGGGATCCCTCGGCGAGTGCTGCCTGGTACAGCCCCAGACGCATGGTGCCGCCGAGGTCGCCACCGTCGAGGATCTCGACCTGCTCGGCCATCGTGGCGATGACGGGCTCGGTGGTCTGCGGGTCGAACTCGCTCGATGATGCCTCGGTGATGCCGGCGACATCGCGGGCGTACTCGATGACCATGCACTGCAGGCCGAGGCAGAGGCCGAGGGTCGGGATGCCCTGCTCCCGCGCGAACTTCAGCGCGCCCAGCTTGCCCTCGATGCCGCGGATGCCGAAGCCACCGGGAACGCAGATGCCGTCGAGCTCGCCGAGTTGCTCCTTCGCACCCTCAGGGGTCTCACAGCGGTCGGACGGGATCCAGCGGATGTTGACCTTGGTCTCCTGCGCGAAGCCGCCGGCCTTGAGCGCCTCCGTCACGGAGAGGTAGGCGTCGGGCAGGTCGATGTACTTGCCGACCAGACCGATGGTCACCTCGTGCTTGGGGTTGTGCACGGCGTGCAGCACCTTGCTCCAGCGCGTCCAGTCGACCTCTTCTGCGGCCTTCTGGTCGAGACCGAGGCGGCGCACGATGTACGAGTCGAGGCCCTGGTCGTTGAGCGTCGACGGGATGTCGTAGATGCTCGGCAGGTCGACCGTGTTGATGACACCCTCGGCGTCGACGTCGCACATGAGAGCGATCTTGTTGCGGTTGCTCTCGCTGACCGGACGATCGCTGCGCAGCACGAGCGCGTCGGGCTGGATGCCGACCTGGCGGAGGGCGGCGACGGAGTGCTGCGTCGGCTTGGTCTTCTGCTCGCCGGACGCCCCCATGAACGGAACGAGCGACACGTGCACGAAGAAGACGCTGTCGCGGCCGAGCTCGTGACGCAGCTGGCGTGCCGACTCGAGGAACGGCTGCGATTCGATGTCGCCGACCGTGCCGCCGACCTCGGTGATGATCACGTCAGGACGCGGGTCCTCGGTTGCCTGCAGACGCATGCGGCGCTTGATCTCGTCGGTGATGTGCGGGATGACCTGCACGGTGTCGCCGAGGTACTCGCCGCGGCGCTCGCGGGCGATCACCTGCGAGTAGATCTGGCCGGTCGTGACGTTGGCGGCCTCAGACAGGTTGATGTCGAGGAAGCGCTCGTAGTGCCCGATGTCGAGGTCTGTCTCGGCGCCGTCGTCCGTGACGAAGACCTCGCCGTGCTGGAACGGGTTCATGGTGCCCGGATCGACGTTCAGATACGGGTCGAGCTTCTGCATCACGACGCGGAGTCCGCGGGCCGTGAGGAGGTTGCCTAGGCTTGCGGCAGTGAGCCCTTTACCCAAAGACGAAACGACACCACCCGTCACAAAGATGTGCTTGGTTGTGTCGTTCTTGGGCCCCGCAGAAGAAGAGTTCATCACGGGCTTCGATCCTATCAGGAGGTGGGGGTGCCGAGGCTGAGAAGTTCTCGGGCGTGGGTGATCGCGGCATCCGAATCGGTCAATCCGGACAGCAGTCGAGCCATCTCGGCCTCGCGCTCCTGACCCTCGAGACGACGGACACTCGATGCGGTGACTGCTCCGTCGTTGGATTTGACGACCGAGAGATGGTTGGTGGCGAACGCGGCGACCTGAGCCAGATGAGTGACTGCGATCACCTGCGACTTCTCTGCAAGTCGGGCGAGTCGGCGGCCGACCTCGATGGCTGCGGCACCGCCGATGCCGGCATCGACCTCGTCGAACACGAAGGTGGGCACGGGGTCTGTTCCGGCGATGACGACCTCGATCGCGAGCATGACCCGCGAGAGCTCACCACCCGACGCCCCCTTGCCGACGGATCGAGGTTCGGCTCCCGGGTGCGGGGCGAGCAGGATCGCGACATCGTCACGACCGTGAGCGCTCTCCGTGCCCGGTGTCACCGCGACCTCGAGGGTCGCGTCGGGCATCGCGAGGGCATGCAGCTCCTCGCTCACGGCGACTCCGAGACGCGCGGCGGCCTCGGTGCGCTCCGCCGTCAGGGCCTCAGCGCGTGCATCGAGATCTGCGCGGGCGGCATCGCGCTCGGCTTCGAGGCGATCGAGCCGCTCGCCGTCGTCGTCGAGCTCAGCGAGCCGCGTCGACCCCGTCTGCCAGAGCTCGAGAGCCTCGTCCAGCGAACCGTGCGCACGAATGAGCGTGCCCAGAGCTGCGCGGCGCTCTTCGACAGCTGCCAGCTCGTGCGGTCCTGTCTCATCGAGGTCGGCGAGGTATGCCGAGAGCTGCCCCGCGACATCGGCGATTCGGTAGCCGATATCGGCGAGGGCGGCCGAGATGTCGGTGAGCGCGGCGTCGGAGACGCGCTCGAGCGCGCGACGCGCTTCGGCGATCAGAGCCGATGCATCCGGTTCGCCTTCTTCGCTCGAGAGCGCGCTGTGCGCGAGTGACGCGGCGAGGCGCAGCTCCTCGGCGTTCGCCAGACGTTCTGCCCGTGCGGACAGCTCGACGTCCTCCCCGGGTTCGGGGGCAGCGGCTTCGATGAGTGCCAGCGCTTCACGGAGACGCGATGCCTCTTCGGCACGGCGGTCGCGGTTCTCGGTGATGTCGGCGATCTCGGCGTCCAGCTCGCGCCACCGGGCGAACGACGACGCGTAGGCGTCCAGCGCCTCGGCGATCGGCGCACCTCCGAAGCGGTCGAGGGCATCGCGCTGCGCCGCGGAGGAGCGCAACCTCAGCTGCTCGGACTGGCCGTGCACGACGACCAGCTCCTCGGCCAGAGCCGACAGCACTCCCGCCGGCGCCGCGCGTCCGCCGACGCTCGCGCGACTGCGGCCCTCGGCACTCAGCGTGCGGGAGACGTACAGCTCGGCGACACCGGACCCCGCAGGCTCCAGCTCTCCACCGGCATCCGTGACGATGTCGGCGACGTCGCCCGTCTCAGGCACGATCCACACGCCGGCGACGGATGCCTGGGCTGCACCCGCTCGAACGGCTCCGGAGTCGGCGCGCTGCCCGAGCAGCAGGCCGAGGCCGGTCACGACCATCGTCTTGCCCGCACCGGTCTCACCCGTGATCGCGGTGAATCCGGCACCGAGGGGCAGCACGGCGTCGGCGATCACGCCGAGCCCCTGCATCCGCATCTCCTCGATCACGAAGCCGCCCCCTGTCCGCGCCATCCGGCGACCGGCAGCTGGAACTTGCGCACCAGACGGTTGGTGAACTCGGTGGGATGCAGGCGCGCGAGGCGCACCGGACGCGAGGACTTGCGCACCACGACCCGTGCGCCAGGAGGCAGGTCGTGGGAGCGGCGGCCGTCGCACCAGAGGATGCCGGCACCAGAGGTGCCCTCGAGCATCTCGATGGCCACGGCAGCGTCGGGGCTGACGACGAGAGGCTTGGCGAACAGAGCGTGAGCCGACAGGGGCACGACCGCTATGGCTTCGACGCTGGGCCAGATGACCGGCCCACCCGCCGAGAAGTTGTAGGCCGTCGACCCGGTCGGCGTGGACACGACCATGCCGTCGCAGCCGAAGCTCGACAGGGGCAGACCGTCGATCTCGAGCACGACCTCGATCATGCGCTCGCGGCTGGCCTTCTCGACCGTGGCCTCGTTGAGCGCGAAGGTCTCGTACACGACGGCGCCATCGACGTCTTTGACGCGCACCGACAGCGCCAGGCGCTCTTCGACCTCGTAGTCGCGATCGATGACGCGTCGCACAGCGGCATCCATGTCGTCTCGATCGATCTCGGCGAGGAATCCGACGTGTCCCATGTTGATGCCGAGCACGGGTGCCGAGCAGCCGCGCACCAGTTCGGCGGCGCGCAGGATCGTGCCGTCTCCCCCGAGGACGATCGCGAGTTCGAGCTCGTCCTGCTGCACGGTCTCGCCGAGGATGTCGACGTCAGCGAAGTGCGGGTCGACCGCTCTCAGGTCACCGCTCTCATCGGGCGGGAGCACAGGACGCGCACCGGCACCGCGGAGTTCGTCGATCACCTTGCGGGCCGCCTCGACAGTGGCCTCCCGGCCGGCGTGGGCGACGACCAGGATGTTGCGCTCGTTCATCGTCTCCCTGCCAGTGCGTTGATGCGGTCTGACCATTCTGACGGATCGCTGCCGCGCGCCGGCGCGAGGTGCAGGAGATACTCCGAGTTGCCGTGCGTTCCGAGGATCGGCGAGGGCAGGATGCCGAGCATGCCCAGGCCGGCATCCCAGGCGCTCCAAGCCGTTCGTGCGACGGCATCCGCGCGCGTGGCCGGGTCGGTGACGAGTCCGCCGCGCACCGCGGTGCGACCGACTTCGAACTGCGGCTTCACGAGCAGGACGATGTCTGCGCCGTCAGCGGCGACCCCCGCGACAGAGGGCAGCACATGCTCGAGGGAGATGAAGGACAGGTCGCCGACGATGAGGTCGGGAGCGTCCGCTTCGCCCGTGACCTCCTGGAGATTCTCGGGAGTCATGTGACGGACGTTGTAGCCCTCGACGACCACGACGCCGGTGTCGGATGCCACGGCCGCGGCCATCTGGTCGTGGCCCACGTCGACGGCGAGCACGCGCCGCGCTCCGCGCTCACGAAGCACCTGGGTGAAGCCGCCGGTGGACGCGCCCATATCGAGCGCGAGGCGGCCGTCGGCAGAGATGCCGAATCCGTCGAGAGCGGCGATCAGCTTGTGCGCCCCACGACCGACGTAATGATCGGCGCCGGCGACAGTGATCTCCGCCGTGTCTGCGACAGGTGTCGAGGCCTTCACCACGGGGCGGCCGTCGATGCTCACGAGACCGCCGGCGATGAGCGTGGCAGCATGCGTGCGCGAACGAGCGAGTCCTCGTGCGGCGAGGGCGGCATCGAGTCGCGTCATCGGGAGCCCGGCGCGTCGCGCTGGTCGAGCTTCGCGCCGCTGTCGAGGCGGCGCGACAGCTCTTCGTGAAGCCCGGAGTACGCGTCTGCTCTGGCAGCGAGAGGCTGCCCCTCGATCAGGCGCAGGCGACTCCACAGACCGTCGGCCGGTGCATTCGTCGTCTCATCACTCACGCCTCTACTGTACGCGGCGGCGCCGACACGTCGGCGGAGCCACGGCGGCGCGAGGCGTCGATCAGGGCCGGTGGAACGGGTCGTCGTAGAGACGCTCGGGCACTCGCAGCACGAATACCGGTGTTCCGGAGGCCCAGATCGCAGATGCGCCTGCCCGAAGCAGATCGATCTGCGACTCGCCCTCGGCGACGATCTCGACGTCGGCACCGACGACCCGCACGGATGCGCCGTTGACCGAGTGGACGCCGTCTTTCGACGTGACCTCCGGGTACGGCTGGTGCAGTTCGCGCAGGTCACTGAGGATGTACGTCGGACGCGACCCCTCCGGCGCGGCGAGTACGTGCTTCGGTCGGTCGATGCCGGTGAGCACGAGCGCGGAGTCGATGCCCGCGCGGACGGCTCCGAGGATGTCCGTGTCGAGACGGTCGCCGATGAACAGCGGCTTCTTCGCACCGAAGCGCTCTGTGGCCTCTTCGAAGATCGGCGTCTCAGGCTTGCCGGCGACGGTCGCGAGCCGACCGATCGCCGTGTGCACGGCAGACACGAGCGTGCCGTTGCCCGGGGCGACGCCGCGCTCGCGCGGGATCGTCCAGTCGGTGTTCGTGGCGATCCACGGGATGCCGCCATCCTCCTCGGGAACCTTCAGCGCGAAGGCCGCCTCGGCGAGATCCGTCCACGCGACCTCGGGGGCGAAGCCCTGCACGACCGCATCCGGAGCATCCTCGGCGCTGCGAGTGACGGTGTAGCCCGCCTTCTCCGCCTCGTCGACGAGTCCCGCTCCGCCCACGATCAGAAGCGTGGCGGGTGGCGGGACGATTCCGGCGAGGAGCCGCATCGCAGCCTGCGGGCTGGTGATCACATCAGCGGGCGCGACGTCGAGGCCCAGGCTGCTCAGGTGCTCGGCGACCGACGCGTCTGTGCGAGATGCGTTGTTCGTGATGTACCCGAGCCGAGCAGTCGTCGCGGCGGCGTTGAGGCTCTCCACCGCATGCGGCAGAGCGCCCGGACCCGCGTAGACGACGCCATCCAGATCCGCGAGCACGGCGTCCACGCCGTCAAGCGGGGTCCGCAGCGCAGGCTTCTTGGAGAACAGCCCCACTACGCCTCCTTCGACGAATCGGATGCTGTGAGGCCCTCGTCGGTCTCGTCGGCGCCATCGTCAGTGCCGGCAGCCGCGTCGTCTTCGCCGAGGAGCTCGCGCACCTCGTCGTCGATGGACGGCTCGGGCTCGACGTCAGCGTCGTCAGCCTGAGCGTCGTCAGCCTCGTCAGCCTCGTCAGCGTCAGCGTCAGCGTCAGCGTCAGCGTCAGGGTCAGCGTCAGCCTCAGCCTCAGCCTCAGCCTCAGCCTCAGCCTCAGCGTCAGCGTCAGCGTGGTCGTCGTCGAACTCGCCTTCGATCAGGCCGTCCTCGATGATGATCTCCTCGTCGCCGGCCTCGTCGACGCCGAGCGCCTGGGCGGCAACCTCTGCGCGGTGGGCCCAGAACTCGGCTTCGTCAGTTCGTCCGAGGTCCTCGAGCACTGCTGCACGAGCGGCGAACAGCGCAGGGCTCCACTCGAACGCACGGTCGGGGTCGAGCTCGGGAATCTCGAGTTCGCCGAGCGCGAGCTCGAGATCTCCCTGATCCAGGCGTGCACCCGACATCGCGATCGCCAGAGAGACGCGAACGGGCGTGCTGAGGGCAGCCCGGTCGACGGCGCGACCGGTCTCGAGAGCGCGGTCGGGGCGTCCGATGCCCCTCTCGCTGTCGACCATCAGCGCGATCTGGTCGTCCTTGCCGGAGATGCGACGATACGTCCGCAGCTCGCGAAGAGCCAGAGCGAAGTCCTCAGTGGCGTACGCAGTGATACCGAGCGTTTCGCGGACGATCGCGATACGGCCGGCGCGGCGAGACGCGGCGAGAGCGTGCTCGTGCGCACGGGCCGGATCCTCGTCGATGAGCTGAGATGCCATGGCGAGGTGACGCGCGACCAGTTCGGCGTTCTCCTTGCTGAGAGTCTTCAGCTCGTTGCGGGCCGAGGTGTGCAGGTCGCGGGCCGTGACCTCATCCGGGATGTGCGGGTCGTTGAAACGCGGCCGATCTCCGTCTGCCTGAATCGGACGTTCGCGGCCCGCTCCCCCACGCTGCGGGTAGGAACGCGACGAGTCACGTTCCTGTCCGGCGTCGCGGTTGTATCCACCCGAACGGGGGGCGCCACCATCGCGGTTGTAGCCACCGGAGCGCGGTGCGCCACCGTCACGGCTGTAGCCACCGGAGCGAGGTGCGTCGTTGTCGCGGCGCGGTGCGCCGCCGTCGCGGTTGTAGCCGCCCGACCGAGGGGCACCACCATCGCGGTTGTAACCGCCCGAACGAGCCGCACCACCATCACGGTTGTAACCGCCGGAGCGAGGCGCACCACCGTCACGGTTGTAGCCACCGGAACGAGGCGCGTCGTTGTCGCGGCGCTGGGCACCACCGTCACGGTTGTATCCACCGGAACGCGGGGCACCACCGTCACGGTTGTACCCGCCCGAACGAGGCGCACCACCGTCGCGGTTGTAACCGCCCGAGCGAGGGGCGCCACCGTCGCGGTTGTAACCACCGGAACGAGGTGCGTCGTTGTCGCGGCGCGGGGCGCCACCGTCGCGGTTGTACCCGCCCGAACGAGGAGCGTCATTGTCGCGGCGCGGGGCAGCACCGTCACGGTTGTACCCGCCCGAACGAGGAGCACCACCATCACGGTTGTAGCCACCAGAGCGCGGTGCGCCACCATCGCGGTTGTACCCGCCCGAACGAGGAGCGTCATTGTCGCGGCGCGGGGCGCCACCGTCACGGTTGTACCCGCCCGAACGAGGAGCACCACCATCACGGTTGTAGCCACCGGAACGAGGAGCGTCATTGTCCCGGCGCGGGGCACCACCGTCACGGCTGTATCCACCCGAACGAGGCGTGCCACCGTCGCGGTTGTACCCACCAGAACGAGGCGAGCCACCATCACGGTTATACCCGCCCGAACGAGGCGCGCCACCATCACGGTCGTAGCCACCAGAGCGCGGTGCGCCCCCATCGCGGTTGTAACCGCCCGAACGAGGACCGTCATTGTCGCGGCGCGGGGCGCCAGCGTCGCGGTTGTAGCCACCGGAACGAGGAGCGTCATTGTCGCGGCGCGGGGCACCACCGTCACGGTTGTACCCACCAGAACGAGGCGCACCACCGTCGCGGTTGTAACCACCGGAACGCGGTGCGCCACCGTCACGGTTGTAACCACCGGAACGAGGAGCGTCGTTGTCGCGGCGCGGGGCACCACCGTCGCGGCTGTACCCACCCGAACGAGGGGCACCACCATCGCGGTTGTAGCCACCCGAACGGGGAGCGCCACCATCACGGCTATACCCACCCGAACGCGGGGCACCACCATCACGGTTGTATCCGCCCTCGCGTCGGGGCGCGTCATCACGACGCGGACCGCTGCTGCGGTTCTGATCCGAGCGCCCTCCGGAAGATCGGTGACCGCGCGATCCATTGTCGTCGTTGCGACGCGGACGGCGCTCTTCCTCTTCCGGCATGATGCTCCCTGTTCTAGATGTTGTTAACGCAAAATGGCCACCCAACGATGGGTGGCCATTTGCTTAAAAGAAGTCCGGCGGTGTCCTACTCTCCCACAGGGTCCCCCCTGCAGTACCATCGGCGCTGTGAGGCTTAGCTTCCGGGTTCGGAATGTAACCGGGCGTTTCCCTCACGCTATGGCCGCCGAAAC